>CBDBLS010000065.1:0-176098 GCA_965207105.1 Roseovarius sp.
AGCGATAAGCTCAGCTTGCGATCGATCCATTCCGGCGTCCACAAGCACGTCAACTTTTGCAAAACTACTGTTTTCGCCCAGTCTCATGCCAGAATCCTCCTGCCCTCGGAAAGTTATACACAACCGGCATCGATGACGCCAGCCCCCTACCCTACCCCTCCGGCTCCTCGACCTCGCCGGCGTCCCAGGCCGCGACCAGCGCCCTGGCTTCGCCGTAAGTCCCGGCGATTTTCATCGCCCTGTAGAACCGCTCCGCGTCCACCCGCTCCGCCGGGGTGAGCGGAGCGCCCCGCGCTCCGTGCTTTTCACTCTTCCCTGCACTCCCCGGTTGGCCATCCTGGCCGCTCGGTTTCCACTTGCGATTTATCCCGTTTGCGGGGCGACCAGCCCCGCGCTGCGTCATGGAATCTATGGAGTCTATGGTAGGGGAGTGATTATCACTCCCTTTGTGGTGATTATCACTCCCTTTGTGGTGATTATCACTCCCTTTATGCGCGACAAGCAGGCGATATGTCGGTGCATTGCCACGCCCGCCAAGGCGGTTGTGGATAACCGCAATTGATCTCTCGCGCTCCAGGAGTCTGAGCGCCATGCGGATAGACCAAAGTCCAAGCCTCGTCTCCTCCGCGATCTGGGGCTTCGTGATCGTCACCTCCGGGCGGTCAAACTCCGCCCGCCAGCACATGACGTGAAGGACGTGGCGGGCGCTGTGGGTGGCACTGGAGGCCGCAAGGACCGCGTTCATGTACGCTCGCGGGCGATACTCACTCATTCGCTGCGCCCTCGACTTTCGAGAGTTTTGGCTCAAAACCGGGCAGGCATAGCTGACCTGCCGTGCCGTCTGCCTGCATCCGTCTCCATCGCAGGAGCACACCTACTTTCGAGCGGCCCAGTAGCCGCGCTGTCTCCGCGAATGACTTGCCATGCTGCCCGATCATGAGACACATAAAGTCGAGCTCAAACGCTGAAAATGATTTTGATCCTGTTGTCTTGGCCATTTGCAAAACCTCTTGTTTTTTGGTTTTGCTGAGTTTATAATCAGTTCACGGTTACGACCGTAGCCCTTCCCCTCCGCGATCCTCTGGATATAGCTACCAGCGAAAACTTTACGGACTGGGAAGGGCGCTACCAACCCCCCTGCCCTGTCGGTAAGAGCCTTGGAAACAAGGGGTTTGGGAATCCCTAATACCGATTATACGCTTAAATGACGTGATGCACGCAAGACCCGCCTGCGATGCACCACACCCTCATTCAGATCAGAAAAATGCCTGTAATCCAGTTTGCGCCCGCCCCAGGATCAGCGCATGCACATCATGGGTTCCTTCATAGGTGTTCACGGTCTCAAGGTTCATCATGTGACGGATTACCTGAAATTCGCCCGAAATACCGTTGCCACCATGCATATCACGGGAATGCCTCGCGATATCAAGAGCTTTGCCGCAATTGTTGCGCTTGATCAGGCTGATCATTTCCGGCGCGGCATTGGCGGCATCCATCAGACGCCCCACTTGCAAACAGGCTTGCAGGCCTAACGTGATCTCGGTTTGCATATCGGCCAGCTTCTTTTGAAACAGCTGCGTTTGTGCCAGCGGGCGTTTGAACTGATGTCGGTCCAGCCCGTATTGCCGCGCCGCGTGCCAGCAGAATTCGGCCGCGCCCATAACGCCCCAGGCAATGCCATAACGCGCCCTGTTCAAACATCCAAAAGGTCCTTTAAGTCCTTGAACATTAGGCAACAAAACATCTTCACCTACCTCAACGCCATCCATCACGATCTCACCGGTGATCGAGGCGCGCAGGCTCAACTTGTTCTCAATCTTGGGCGCGCTCAGACCCGCCATTCCCTTCTCAAGGACAAAGCCGCGGATCTTGCCATCATGGGCCTCTGATTTGGCCCAGACAATCAACACATCGGCGATAGGTGAATTGGAAATCCACATTTTTGAGCCAGTCAGGCGATAACCACCGTCGATCTTTTCAGCCCGGGTTTTCATGCCCGCCGGGTCACTGCCCGCATCCGGTTCGGTCAGGCCGAAACAGCCGATAAACTCACCACCGGCCAGTTTGGGCAGGTATTTCTGCCGCTGCTCTTCCGAGCCATAGGCGTAGATCGGGTACATCACCAACGACGATTGTACGCTCATCATTGAGCGATAGCCGCTATCCACCCGTTCGACCTCGCGCGCAACCAGCCCATAACTCACATAGCCCGCGCCAAGGCCACCATAAGCCTCAGGAATGGTGGTGCCCAGAAGGCCCATCTGCCCCATTTCGCGGAAAATCTCGGGCTCGGTGTGTTCATTTGCATAGGCTTTAACCACACGAGGTTGCAGCTTTTCCTGACAATAGGCGCGCGCACTTTCGGCAATCATGCGTTCATCTTCGCTGAGCTGATCAGACAAACGCAGGGCATCAGCCCAGTCAAACGTGCCCAGATCGGGGGCGTCCTTGGCGGTCAGTTTGGGGGTATCCAGGCTCATATAGGTCACATCCTTGCATGAGGTTTTGGCAATTATAATTGCCTTTAATGGGCGTATATCCCATTAAACGCACTATAAATAGCGAGATTAACGCATAATAACATGACTGAACCTCCTCCGACTAAAGTCAGAGGGTTCAGTGGTTCATGAGCGCCTTCGGCGCACGTTTGAATGTTTTTCCGACTAAAGTCGGAGGCTTTAGACCAGATTGTGGAAAGTAAAATGCAAGTATGAATACGCCCCGCCGCTTCCTTCCGTCTATCCCATCACTGCGCGCGCTTGAAGCGGTAGAAAGGCTGGGGAGTGCCACGGCTGTGGCCGCAGAGCTGAACCAGACGCAAGGCGCAATCAGCCGTCAGTTGCGCACGTTGGAAGATCAGCTGGGGCAAAGCCTTTTTATTCGCAAATCCAGACGGTTAACGCTCACACCTGAAGCAAAAGCCTATGCTGAAGAGGTGCGCCAGGCCCTTGCCAAAATTGCGCAGGCGTCGATGAAGCTGAGTCTGAATCCGGCTGGCGGGACGATCAATCTTGCTATTCTGCCAACCTTCGGGATGCGCTGGCTGGTACCGCGTCTGGCGGATTTTGCGCGCCAACATCCGGAAGTGACCATCAACCTTTCGACCCGCATAGAACGCTTCAATTTTGCAACGAAACCCTTTGATGCAGCAATACAATTTGGAGATCATCTATCGCCTGATACGGAACGCTTGCGGCTGAAACCCGAAGCCGTGGTTGCCGTGACCGCACCGGATTTACTGGCGGGCAAAACCCTGGCTCATCCACGCGATGTGCACTCCCTGCCCTTGTTACATATCGCCGTCGACCGGACGCCTGGGCAGATTGGTTTGCAGCACAGGGTGTGACACTGGCGCAGCCGACGGGCACGGTGCATGATCAATTCTCAACGCTTCTACAAGCGGCGCTGCACGGGTTGGGCGTGGCGCTTTTGCCGGATTTCCTGGTCGAACAAGACCTGGCCAGCGGACGGCTGATGGCGGTTTGGGGCGGTGCCGTGGAAAGCCGGGGGGCTTATCATCTGGTCTGGCCGGTCGAGGCGTCGGGCACTCCGGCGTTGATCAAGTTTCGGGATTGGCTGGCCGGTCAGGCCGAGACCGAGGAAGACCCCCTGCCCCGGTGATCATCCCAGTGCATAGCCTGCACCGCGCACTGTGCGCAGCGGATCATCGCCGCCGTGCTGACACAAGGCTTTGCGCAGTCGCCCGATATGGACGTCCACAGTCCGCGAATCCACATAGATATCGCGCCCCCAAACCAGGTCGAGCAGCTGATCACGGCTCCAGACCCGGCCGGGTTTTCCATGAACGTGGCCAGCAGACGAAACTCGGTCGGACCCAACTTCAGTTGATCGCCTGCACGGCTGACCCGGTGGGTTTCAGAATCCAGTACGATATCGTCAAACTCCAGCCGCTCACCAACAACCGAGGGACGCGAACGGCGCAGATGGGCGCGCCCCCGCGCCATCAGCTCGGCCACGGAATAGGGTTTGATCACATAGTCATCCGCGCCGGTCTCAAGTCCGCGCACACGATCCACCTCCTCGGAACGGGCCGATGTCAATCGCAGAGTAAAAGTGGTCCATATCGCGGCGTAAAAAGGGGCCACTTCAGTCGAGGTTTTGTTGCGCTTTGGAGCGCGTGCACGTCACAAAGCTGAAGCGTGCCAAAGCGCATGCTGGCCGTTGGGCCAGCATTGATCTGTCTTTGAGTGCGCGTTGATTATTGTCGGTTTTTGCGACTGTGTTCGAGGCGGTAGCTTTCGCCGTTCATCTCAAGGATGTGGACGTGATGGGTCAAACGGTCCAGTAGTGCGCCGCGTTTTACAGGTTGATGCGGGCGTTCCTGCGACGGCCTCCCCGGCAAACCACGACACCTCATGGCGAATGCAATCAGCTTTGGGCCGGTCAATTGCGGATAGATGCAAGCTGCGGTATGATCGGCGTATTCCTGCGCCTCACCAGGGACGGCCCATGCCCGCTTCTGATCCCACACACGCCCCGGCCTCATCGACATTGATGATGGATCGTCTGCTGATCAGCGCTGTAAAACGCGGAGCAATATTGGGCCACAGAAGCGGCTGCATATCGCAGTTGTAGCGGAGTAAAAGTCCGCCAGTTTGTGCCCTTCGTTTATTCGGAGGGCGGGAGATGTATTCTGTGGATATTTATAGTCGTGTGCGCCGTGCTTGTTTGAAGGACGGTATGTCTGGCCGAGAAGCGGCGCGGTTTTTCAACATGGCGTAATCAGGATCAGCACTCAGTTACCCCTGTTATTCTGGATGCACATGCAATTGAAAAGGAGACTGACCAATGGAATATTTTGCTGGTTTGGATGTGTCCATGGAAGAGACGCATATCTGCATTCTGGATCGTGAAGGGGCCCTTATTCGTGAAGGAAAAGCGAGCTCAACACCAAAAGCGATCGCTGACTTCCTCGCTTCTGGACCACCATGTGCCAAAGTTGTATTTGAAACGGGACGGATGGCACCAATGCTTTACCATGGGCTGACGGAGCTTGGTGTCCCGGTTGTTTGCATCGAGAGCAGGCAAGCATATCAGGCCCTTAAATCTCTGGCCGGCCACAAGACGGACCGCAATGATGCCCGCGGTTTGGCACACCTGGCGCGGACGGGATTCTACAAGCCGACCCATGTCAAATCACTGTCAGCGCACGCAATCCGGTCGCTGATCGCAGCCCGCAAGAAGCTGGTCGGACAGCGTGTGACGCTCGACAATCAGATCCGCGGTCTGGTCGTCGTCTTCGGCGTGCGGCTGCCACGAGCTTTGTCTCCGGCATTCAAAAACGCGGCGCTAAAAGTTAGCGATGGAGTGCCTGGCCTCCATGCCGCAATTTGCGGACTGTTCGCAGCACGCGAAGCAATCCTCGCGGCGGTTGCAGCCATTGATGGCGACATCAAAAAGATGACCCGCAAATCCGAAGTCTGCCAGCGCCTTATGACGGTACCAGGGGTCGGTCCGATCACAGCATTGGCCTTTGCCGCAGCAATTGATGATCCGTCGCGTTTCAGGAAATCGCGTGATGTGGGGGCGTATCTTGGACTGGTGCCGCGACGGCATCAATCTGGTGAAATCGACTACACGGGCAGCATCTCAAAGCGGGGCGACGTGCGCGTCAGAACGCTTCTCTATGAGGCCGCCAATGTGATGCTGACGCGGTATGCCGCTCCGCTCAAATTGAAGACATGGGCCCTCGCAATCGGTGCGCGCTCAACGATGAGAAAGGCCCGAGTGGCTCTGGCGCGTCGTCTGGCAATCATACTTCATGCCATTATGCGAGACAAAACTGACTTCCAGTCCGCGTAAGGCTTACGAGGCGACAACGAGGATTCCTAAATCAAAGTTCCCATCTGGGACGATGCCCGAGGGAGGGCGTGAGACACGGCGCCGATTCTGTAGCAACAGCCAAGACCAACGGTATGATTGCGGTTTCAACATTGCCGACCCACACCCAGCCAACCCCATCATGAACCTCAGAGTTCGAAGAGAACAAAGGCAACCTCTGACATCAAAAGCAGGAAACTCAGGAAACACGCATTGACAGATTAGAGAACAAAGATCGTAAGACGATCGCGAAGATGCTGCGCCATGAACTTCCGCCTGGGTATCGTCGGTCGGAAGCGCCTCGGCGGCCAACGCTTGATGGTTATGTTGGTGTGGTCGATGAGATACTGCGCACAGACAAAGCCCTGATCAAAAAGCAGCGACACACGGCCAAGCGCATCTTTGAACGGCTGCGCGATGAGCATGGATATGCCGGCAGCCTGACCACGGTGACCTATTACGTGCGCGAGCAAAAACGGCGCACCAAAGAGGTGTTTGTGCCGTTGTCGCATCGGCCGGGCCATGCGCAGGTTGATTTTGGTGAGACGCTGGGCGTGATCGGTGGCGTGGAATGCAAGATCCACTTCTTCGTGATGAGCTTGCCACATTCTGATGCGGTGTTTGTGAAGGGATATCCAGCTGAGACAACCGAGGCGTTTTGCGATGGCCATGTGTCCGCCTTTGCATTCTTTGGCGGCATTCCGCAATCCATTCTCTACGACAATACCAAGATCGCCGTGGCTCGGATACTCGGGGATAAGACGCGCATCCGCACACGTCGGTTTACGGAACTGCAGTCGCATTACTTGTTTGATGACAAGTTTGGCAGACCCGCGCGAGGGAACGATAAAGGCAACGTTGAGGGCATGGTTGGATACACCCGCCGCAACTTCATGGTTCCCGCACCTCGCTATGACAGCTTTGATGATCTGAACGCACATTTGGAAGAGAAGTGTTTAGCACGTCAGGCCGATACGTTGCGGGGTCACACCCAAACCATAGGCGCACGCCTGATGTCGGATTTGGATGCTCTGATGGGATTGCCCGTCGCAGAATATGAAGCCTGCGATCACGTCAGCACGCGTGCAACGTCGATCTCAATGGTGCGCTATCGCAGCAATGATTACTCGGTGCCAGTAGCCTATGCGCACCACGATGTTCATGTGCGTGGGTTTGTGCATGAGGTTATCATCGGCTGCGGCAATGAGATTATTGCGCGGCACAAACGATCCTACACATCAGCGGATATGGTCTTTGACCCATTGCACTTTTTGCCCCTGCTTGAACAAAAGGTGGGTGCCCTGGATCAGGCCGCGCCTTTGCAGGGTTGGCATTTGCCAGATGTATTTGCCACGCTGCACCGACTGCTTGAAGCCAGAATGGGTAAGCCGGGCAAGCGAGAATACGTTCAAGTCTTGCGCCTTTTGGAGACCTTCGAAATGGATGTTGTGCAAGGCGCAATCCAGCAGGCAATAGATATGGGTGCAATTGGCTATGACGCCGTAAAACACCTTGTACTGTGTCGGGTTGAGAAGCGGCCACCACGATTGGATTTGGACTTCTATCCATACTTGCCCAAGGCCAATGTCGGCACAACACGCCCATCCAGTTACATGAGCTTGATGGGAAGGACCGCGGCATGACCGAAGCCCCTCGGATTCTTCTACGGCATCATCTTAAACAACTGCGACTGCCAACGTTCCAAGGCGAGTATGCCAAACAGGCGCAGCTCTGTGCTGCAGAGAACAAAGATCACATCCACTATCTGGCGCGGCTGTGTGAGATGGAATTGATCGACCGCGAACGCCGGATGATTGAACGGCGCATCAAAGCGGCGAAGTTCCCCAGCACCAAGAGCTTGGATAGCTTTGACTTCAAGATCATGCCAAGCTTGAACAAGCCCCTGACGATGGATCTGGCACGATGCGATTACGTTAATCGCAGGGAGAACATCATCGCGCTCGGCCCGTCAGGCACGGGCAAGACACACATCGCCCTGGGACTTGGGCTGGCTGCATGTCAAAGAGGACTGAAGGTGCGCTTCACAACGGCTGCGGCATTAGTCCATGATCTGATCGAGGCTCAAGATGAGCGGAGATTGCAGCGCCTTCAAAAGCAACTGACCAGCCAGAACCTGTTGATCATTGATGAACTGGGCTTCGTACCGCTCAGCAAATCTGGCGCAGAGCTGCTCTTCGAGGTCATATCCCAATGCTATGAACGCGGCTCCATCATCATAACCTCGAACCTGCCCTTCGATGAATGGACTGAAGTCTTTGGCTCTGAGCGGCTGACCGGTGCGCTACTCGATCGTTTAACCCATCACGTCCACATCCTCGAGATGAATGGCGAAAGCTATCGGCTCAAACACAGTCGCAACAACCGAAAATAACCAGCCCGCAATCACAGTCAGAATAATGCTGGCCTTATGGCCAGCATGCGCTTTGGCACGCTTCAGCTTTGTGACGAGCACGCGTGCAAAAGCGCCACAAAACATCAACCGAAGTGGCCCATTTTTACGCCGCGACATGGACCCATTTTACTCTGCGATTGACAGGCCGAAATCATGATGATCGGCACACCGCGCGTTTCAGGGCGAATTTTCAACTGGCGGCACACTTCGATGCCCGACAGGTTGGGCAGCATCCAATCCAGCAGGATCAGATCCGGCGCTGCCTCGTCCGCCAGCAACAGCGCTTCTTCCCCGTCCTCTGCGCGTGCGACACGAAACCCTTCGGCCTCAAGATTGTAGGCCAGCACCTCGCGCTGAGCGCGCTCATCTTCGACCAAAAGAACCGTTGGTTGTTCCATCTAGTTACCCTGTCCTACCCTGCCGCCGGAGCGATGCCGGGATCAATCGAGGTTTGATCCTGTTTGGGGCGCGGTACGTCCGGCATCTCACCGGTGACCAGATAGATCACCTGCTCGGCAATGGCCGTCACGTGATCGCCCATGCGTTCGGTGTTCTTGGCGATGAAATGCAGGTGCATGCAAGGCGTGATATTGCGGGGGTCTTCCATCATGAAGGTCAGAAATTCACGGAACAGTGCATTGTACATCTGGTCAATATCGTGATCACGCTCGACCACCGATTGGGCCAGATCGGCGTCGCGTTGGATATAGGCATCCAGGGCGTCTTTCAGCATCAGTTCGACCTCGCGCGCCATGCGGCGTAGCGCAGCAGGTGCGCCGTCAATTTCGGGCATATGCGACAATAGATTGGTGCGCTTGGCCATGTTCTTGGCATAGTCACCGATGCGTTCAAGGTTGCCGCTGATTTTCAGCACAGACAGCACCACCCGCAAATCTACAGCGATGGGCGCGCGCAGGGCAATCACCGTGGCAGCGGCCTGATTGATCTGCTCTTCAAGCGCATCAATGGCGCGGTCGTTCTCGCGAACCTTTTCGGCCATTTCTTCGTCGCGCTTTTCCAGCGAGATAGCGGCCTCCAAGATGGCCTGTTCCACCATGCCGCCCATCTTCATAATCTGAGCCTGAACCGCTTCGAGATCGCGATCAAAGGCCGAAGCAATATGCACATCGTTCATCGCAGCTCTCCTTAGCCGATCCGTCCGGTGATGTAGCTTTCTGTACGCTCATCCGAAGGGTTGGTGAAAATCTGTTCAGTTGCGCCAAATTCCACCAGGTGACCCAGGTGGAAAAACGCGGTTTTCTGGCTGACGCGGGCGGCCTGCTGCATCGAATGGGTCACAATCACCACCGAATAACTTTGGCGCAGCTCGTCGATCAGTTCTTCGACCTGCGCGGTCGCGATCGGATCAAGCGCCGAGCAGGGTTCGTCCATCAACAGCACTTCGGGCGCGGTGGCCACGGCGCGTGCGATGCACAGACGCTGTTGCTGACCACCCGACAGGCCTGTGCCCGGGGCGCTAATGCAGTCTTTGACCTCATCCCACAGCGCCGCACGGCGCAGCGAATTTTCAACGATCTCATCCAGCTCGGCCTTGTTGCGGGCCATGCCGTGAATGCGCGGGCCATAGGCGACATTGTCATAGATCGATTTGGGGAATGGATTCGGCTTTTGAAAAACCATCCCGACCTTGGCGCGCAGCTGCACAGGATCGACCGACTTGTCGTAGATATCTTCGCCATCCAACAGGATATCGCCTTCGATCCGGCAGATATCAATCGTGTCGTTCATCCGGTTCAGACAGCGCAGAAACGTGGATTTGCCACAACCCGAGGGGCCGATGAACGCGGTGACGGTTTTATCGTCCAGATTGACACTCACGTCTTTGATGGCGTGGTTGTCGCCATAATAGACCTGAACATTCTTGGCCGAGAATCTGTAGGTGGACTGGTCCAATCTGCTCTCCGACTGTGGTGTGTCATACATTGTATCGGTGTCCTCGTGTTCTTACCAGCGGCGCTCAAAGCGGCGACGCAGCAGAATGGCAATCAGGTTCATAGTTAAAAGGAAGGCCAGCAGCACGATGATCCCGCCCCAGGCGCGTTCGATAAAGGCCGGGTCCGAGCGTTTCGCCCATTCGTAAATCTGCGCCGGCATGGCCGAATTAGGGTCAAGGAAACCCGCCGCGACACTATCGGGCGCATTGGTGGCGATGTAGCCGACCATCCCGATCAGCAGCGGCGCCGTTTCTCCAAGAGCTTGGGCCAGACCAATAATGGTGCCGGTCAGGATGCCGGGCATGGCCAGCGGCAGAACATGGTGGAATACGGCCTGCATTTTCGATGCCCCGACCCCAAGGGCCGCATCCCGGATCGACGGGGGCACAGCGCGCAGGGAGGCGCGGGTCGAGATGATGATCGTCGGCAGCGTCATCAAGGTCAGCACCAGACCACCGACCAGCGGGACCGATTGCGGCAGGTGCATGAACTGGATGAAAACCGCCAGGCCAAGGATACCGAACACAATCGACGGCACCGCAGCCAGATTCGAGATATTCATCTCGATGAGGTCTGTGAACCGGTTCTTGGGTGCGAACTCTTCAAGGTAGATCGAGGCCGCCACGCCAATCGGCAGCGACAACAACAACAGCACCACCAGCATCATAAAGAACGATCCGATCATCGACACGCCCATCCCGGCCTGCTCAGGACGTTTGTCCGAGGCATCCGAGCCGGTGATGAAGGCGATGTTGAACCCCGACGTCAGAATATCCCTGTCCAGCAGGGCATCTGCCAGATCAAGCTGCGCGACATTGATGTTCTTGTCCTCGGCGATGGTGTCGCGACTGACGCGATCCTTGAGATACCCATCGACCCGTGACGCCGCAAGAACACGGAAATCCACTGTCTCGCCGATCTGGTCGGGGTTGGCGATCACGTAGTCGCGCACCTGGGCAGCCGCCGAGGGCGAAATGAGGTTCTTCACGTCTTTGGGCGTGGCAAGTTCGGTTTCAATCCCGGCCTTTTCCACCTCGTTCAGCAACCCCTGCTGAATTAGCGGGGCATACCCAAAGGTCGATACTTTCTTGATGTCGTCAATGTTGCGCGCGCCGTTCTTGTCCAGCTTGGCCGCGTCCAGATAGACCGGGACGTTCAGGAACGCCTGCTGGAACGCACCGGTGCCATTGCCGATGATCGTCACCAGAAGAATCACCAGGAACAACAGGCCTGTGAAGATCGCGGTCAGGCCATAGGCACGGAACCGTTTCTCGGCGGCATTGCGGCGGCGGGTGCGGTCGTCCGGGGTCAGCAGACCACCTTTGACAGGTTGGGCTACGGGAGAGGCTGTTGCATCGGTCATTCGTATTGCTCCCGGTATTTGCGGACGATGTAGAGAGCAAAGACATTCAGCCCCAGAGTGATGACGAAGAGGGTCATGGCAAGGGCAAAGGCCGCCAGCGCCTCGGGGCTGGCAAAATCGGCATCGCCGGTCAGCTGGCTGACGATCTTGGCGGTAATCGTGGTCATGGCGTCAAACGGGTTCATCGACAGGCGCGCCGCAGCCCCCAGCACCACGATCATCGTCTCTCCAATGGCGCGGCTGGCGGCCAGCAGGATAGCACCCGCAATATCCGGCAGCGCCGCTGGCAGGATCACCTGGCGGATGGTTTCGGACTTCGTCGCCCCCAGCCCGTAGGAGCCGTCACGCATCGCCTGAGGAACCGAGTTTATGATGTCGTCGCTGAGCGAGGACACGAAGGGGATCAACATGATTCCCATCACCAGCCCGGCAGTCATCACGGCAGTGCCCGCCTGCATCCAGCCGAGGCCGTCACCACCAAAGACGCCCATCAGCATCGGGCCGACGGTCAGCAAGGCAAAGAGGCCATGGACAATGGTGGGGATGCCCGCCAGCACTTCCAGAAGGGGTTTGGCGAAGGCGCGCAGCTTGGGTCCGGCATATTCCGACAGGTAGATCGCGGTGTAAAACGCGGAGCAATATTGGGCCACAGAAGCGGCTGCATATCGCAGTTGTAGCGGAGTAAAAGTCCGCCAGTTTGTGCCCTTCGTTTATTCGGAGGGCGGGAGATGTATTCTGTGGATATTTATAGTCGTGTGCGCCGTGCTTGTTTGAAGGACGGTATGTCTGGCCGAGAAGCGGCGCGGTTTTTCAACATGGCGTAATCAGGATCAGCACTCAGTTACCCCTGTTATTCTGGATGCACATGCAATTGAAAAGGAGACTGACCAATGGAATATTTTGCTGGTTTGGATGTGTCCATGGAAGAGACGCATATCTGCATTCTGGATCGTGAAGGGGCCCTTATTCGTGAAGGAAAAGCGAGCTCAACACCAAAAGCGATCGCTGACTTCCTCGCTTCTGGACCACCATGTGCCAAAGTTGTATTTGAAACGGGACGGATGGCACCAATGCTTTACCATGGGCTGACGGAGCTTGGTGTCCCGGTTGTTTGCATCGAGAGCAGGCAAGCATATCAGGCCCTTAAATCTCTGGCCGGCCACAAGACGGACCGCAATGATGCCCGCGGTTTGGCACACCTGGCGCGGACGGGATTCTACAAGCCGACCCATGTCAAATCACTGTCAGCGCACGCAATCCGGTCGCTGATCGCAGCCCGCAAGAAGCTGGTCGGACAGCGTGTGACGCTCGACAATCAGATCCGCGGTCTGGTCGTCGTCTTCGGCGTGCGGCTGCCACGAGCTTTGTCTCCGGCATTCAAAAACGCGGCGCTAAAAGTTAGCGATGGAGTGCTTGGCCTCCATGCCGCAATTTGCGGACTGTTCGCAGCACGCGAAGCAATCCTCGCGGCGGTTGCAGCCATTGATGGCGACATCAAAAAGATGACCCGCAAATCCGAAGTCTGCCAGCGCCTTATGACGGTACCAGGGGTCGGTCCGATCACAGCATTGGCCTTTGCCGCAGCAATTGATGATCCGTCGCGTTTCAGGAAATCGCGTGATGTGGGGGCGTATCTTGGACTGGTGCCGCGACGGCATCAATCTGGTGAAATCGACTACACGGGCAGCATCTCAAAGCGGGGCGACGTGCGCGTCAGAACGCTTCTCTATGAGGCCGCCAATGTGATGCTGACGCGGTATGCCGCTCCGCTCAAATTGAAGACATGGGCCCTCGCAATCGGTGCGCGCTCAACGATGAGAAAGGCCCGAGTGGCTCTGGCGCGTCGTCTGGCAATCATACTTCATGCCATTATGCGAGACAAAACTGACTTCCAGTCCGCGTAAGGCTTACGAGGCGACAACGAGGATTCCTAAATCAAAGTTCCCATCTGGGACGATGCCCGAGGGAGGGCGTGAGACACGGCGCCGATTCTGTAGCAACAGCCAAGACCAACGGTATGATTGCGGTTTCAACATTGCCGACCCACACCCAGCCAACCCCATCATGAACCTCAGAGTTCGAAGAGAACAAAGGCAACCTCTGACATCAAAAGCAGGAAACTCAGGAAACACGCATTGACAGATTAGAGAACAGCCAAGACCAACGGTATGATTGCGGTTTCAACATTGCCGACCCACACCCAGCCAACCCCATCATGAACCTCAGAGTTCGAAGAGAACAAAGGCAACCTCTGACATCAAAAGCAGGAAACTCAGGAAACACGCATTGACAGATTAGAGAACGATCTTGGCGGTAATCGTGGTCATGGCGTCAAACGGGTTCATCGACAGGCGCGCCGCAGCCCCCAGCACCACGATCATCGTCTCTCCAATGGCGCGGCTGGCGGCCAGCAGGATAGCACCCGCAATATCCGGCAGCGCCGCTGGCAGGATCACCTGGCGGATGGTTTCGGACTTCGTCGCCCCCAGCCCGTAGGAGCCGTCACGCATCGCCTGAGGAACCGAGTTTATGATGTCGTCGCTGAGCGAGGACACGAAGGGGATCAACATGATTCCCATCACCAGCCCGGCAGTCATCACGGCAGTGCCCGCCTGCATCCAGCCGAGGCCGTCACCACCAAAGACGCCCATCAGCATCGGGCCGACGGTCAGCAAGGCAAAGAGGCCATGGACAATGGTGGGGATGCCCGCCAGCACTTCCAGAAGGGGTTTGGCGAAGGCGCGCAGCTTGGGTCCGGCATATTCCGACAGGTAGATCGCGGTGTAAAACGCGGAGCAATATTGGGCCACAGAAGCGGCTGCATATCGCAGTTGTAGCGGAGTAAAAGTCCGCCAGTTTGTGCCCTTCGTTTATTCGGAGGGCGGGAGATGTATTCTGTGGATATTTATAGTCGTGTGCGCCGTGCTTGTTTGAAGGACGGTATGTCTGGCCGAGAAGCGGCGCGGTTTTTCAACATGGCGTAATCAGGATCAGCACTCAGTTACCCCTGTTATTCTGGATGCACATGCAATTGAAAAGGAGACTGACCAATGGAATATTTTGCTGGTTTGGAGGTGTCCATGGAAGAGACGCATATCTGCATTCTGGATCGTGAAGGGGCCCTTATTCGTGAAGGAAAAGCGAGCTCAACACCAAAAGCGATCGCTGACTTCCTCGCTTCTGGACCACCATGTGCCAAAGTTGTATTTGAAACGGGACGGATGGCACCAATGCTTTACCATGGGCTGACGGAGCTTGGTGTCCCGGTTGTTTGCATCGAGAGCAGGCAAGCATATCAGGCCCTTAAATCTCTGGCCGGCCACAAGACGGACCGCAATGATGCCCGCGGTTTGGCACACCTGGCGCGGACGGGATTCTACAAGCCGACCCATGTCAAATCACTGTCAGCGCACGCAATCCGGTCGCTGATCGCAGCCCGCAAGAAGCTGGTCGGACAGCGTGTGACGCTCGACAATCAGATCCGCGGTCTGGTCGTCGTCTTCGGCGTGCGGCTGCCACGAGCTTTGTCTCCGGCATTCAAAAACGCGGCGCTAAAAGTTAGCGATGGAGTGCCTGGCCTCCATGCCGCAATTTGCGGACTGTTCGCAGCACGCGAAGCAATCCTCGCGGCGGTTGCAGCCATTGATGGCGACATCAAAAAGATGACCCGCAAATCCGAAGTCTGCCAGCGCCTTATGACGGTACCAGGGGTCGGTCCGATCACAGCATTGGCCTTTGCCGCAGCAATTGATGATCCGTCGCGTTTCAGGAAATCGCGTGATGTGGGGGCGTATCTTGGACTGGTGCCGCGACGGCATCAATCTGGTGAAATCGACTACACGGGCAGCATCTCAAAGCGGGGCGACGTGCGCGTCAGAACGCTTCTCTATGAGGCCGCCAATGTGATGCTGACGCGGTATGCCGCTCCGCTCAAATTGAAGACATGGGCCCTCGCAATCGGTGCGCGCTCAACGATGAGAAAGGCCCGAGTGGCTCTGGCGCGTCGTCTGGCAATCATACTTCATGCCATTATGCGAGACAAAACTGACTTCCAGTCCGCGTAAGGCTTACGAGGCGACAACGAGGATTCCTAAATCAAAGTTCCCATCTGGGACGATGCCCGAGGGAGGGCGTGAGACACGGCGCCGATTCTGTAGCAACAGCCAAGACCAACGGTATGATTGCGGTTTCAACATTGCCGACCCACACCCAGCCAACCCCATCATGAACCTCAGAGTTCGAAGAGAACAAAGGCAACCTCTGACATCAAAAGCAGGAAACTCAGGAAACACGCATTGACAGATTAGAGAACAGCCAAGACCAACGGTATGATTGCGGTTTCAACATTGCCGACCCACACCCAGCCAACCCCATCATGAACCTCAGAGTTCGAAGAGAACAAAGGCAACCTCTGACATCAAAAGCAGGAAACTCAGGAAACACGCATTGACAGATTAGAGAACAGCCAAGACCAACGGTATGATTGCGGTTTCAACATTGCCGACCCACACCCAGCCAACCCCATCATGAACCTCAGAGTTCGAAGAGAACAAAGGCAACCTCTGACATCAAAAGCAGGAAACTCAGGAAACACGCATTGACAGATTAGAGAACAGCCAAGACCAACGGTATGATTGCGGTTTCAACATTGCCGACCCACACCCAGCCAACCCCATCATGAACCTCAGAGTTCGAAGAGAACAAAGGCAACCTCTGACATCAAAAGCAGGAAACTCAGGAAACACGCATTGACAGATTAGAGAACAGCCAAGACCAACGGTATGATTGCGGTTTCAACATTGCCGACCCACACCCAGCCAACCCCATCATGAACCTCAGAGTTCGAAGAGAACAAAGGCAACCTCTGACATCAAAAGCAGGAAACTCAGGAAACACGCATTGACAGATTAGAGAACAAAGATCGTAAGACGATCGCGAAGATGCTGCGCCATGAACTTCCGCCTGGGTATCGTCGGTCGGAAGCGCCTCGGCGGCCAACGCTTGATGGTTATGTTGGTGTGGTCGATGAGATACTGCGCACAGACAAAGCCCTGATCAAAAAGCAGCGACACACGGCCAAGCGCATCTTTGAACGGCTGCGCGATGAGCATGGATATGCCGGCAGCCTGACCACGGTGACCTATTACGTGCGCGAGCAAAAACGGCGCACCAAAGAGGTGTTTGTGCCGTTGTCGCATCGGCCGGGCCATGCGCAGGTTGATTTTGGTGAGACGCTGGGCGTGATCGGTGGCGTGGAATGCAAGATCCACTTCTTCGTGATGAGCTTGCCACATTCTGATGCGGTGTTTGTGAAGGGATATCCAGCTGAGACAACCGAGGCGTTTTGCGATGGCCATGTGTCCGCCTTTGCATTCTTTGGCGGCATTCCGCAATCCATTCTCTACGACAATACCAAGATCGCCGTGGCTCGGATACTCGGGGATAAGACGCGCATCCGCACACGTCGGTTTACGGAACTGCAGTCGCATTACTTGTTTGATGACAAGTTTGGCAGACCCGCGCGAGGGAACGATAAAGGCAACGTTGAGGGCATGGTTGGATACACCCGCCGCAACTTCATGGTTCCCGCACCTCGCTATGACAGCTTTGATGATCTGAACGCACATTTGGAAGAGAAGTGTTTAGCACGTCAGGACGATACGTTGCGGGGTCACACCCAAACCATAGGCGCACGCCTGATGTCGGATTTGGATGCTCTGATGGGATTGCCCGTCGCAGAATATGAAGCCTGCGATCACGTCAGCACGCGTGCAACGTCGATCTCAATGGTGCGCTATCGCAGCAATGATTACTCGGTGCCAGTAGCCTATGCGCACCACGATGTTCATGTGCGTGGGTTTGTGCATGAGGTTATCATCGGCTGCGGCAATGAGATTATTGCGCGGCACAAACGATCCTACACATCAGCGGATATGGTCTTTGACCCATTGCACTTTTTGCCCCTGCTTGAACAAAAGGTGGGTGCCCTGGATCAGGCCGCGCCTTTGCAGGGTTGGCATTTGCCAGATGTATTTGCCACGCTGCACCGACTGCTTGAAGCCAGAATGGGTAAGCCGGGCAAGCGAGAATACGTTCAAGTCTTGCGCCTTTTGGAGACCTTCGAAATGGATGTTGTGCAAGGCGCAATCCAGCAGGCAATAGATATGGGTGCAATTGGCTATGACGCCGTAAAACACCTTGTACTGTGTCGGGTTGAGAAGCGGCCACCACGATTGGATTTGGACTTCTATCCATACTTGCCCAAGGCCAATGTCGGCACAACACGCCCATCCAGTTACATGAGCTTGATGGGAAGGACCGCGGCATGACCGAAGCCCCTCGGATTCTTCTACGGCATCATCTTAAACAACTGCGACTGCCAACGTTCCAAGGCGAGTATGCCAAACAGGCGCAGCTCTGTGCTGCAGAGAACAAAGATCACATCCACTATCTGGCGCGGCTGTGTGAGATGGAATTGATCGACCGCGAACGCCGGATGATTGAACGGCGCATCAAAGCGGCGAAGTTCCCCAGCACCAAGAGCTTGGATAGCTTTGACTTCAAGATCATGCCAAGCTTGAACAAGCCCCTGACGATGGATCTGGCACGATGCGATTACGTTAATCGCAGGGAGAACATCATCGCGCTCGGCCCGTCAGGCACGGGCAAGACACACATCGCCCTGGGACTTGGGCTGGCTGCATGTCAAAGAGGACTGAAGGTGCGCTTCACAACGGCTGCGGCATTAGTCCATGATCTGATCGAGGCTCAAGATGAGCGGAGATTGCAGCGCCTTCAAAAGCAACTGACCAGCCAGAACCTGTTGATCATTGATGAACTGGGCTTCGTACCGCTCAGCAAATCTGGCGCAGAGCTGCTCTTCGAGGTCATATCCCAATGCTATGAACGCGGCTCCATCATCATAACCTCGAACCTGCCCTTCGATGAATGGACTGAAGTCTTTGGCTCTGAGCGGCTGACCGGTGCGCTACTCGATCGTTTAACCCATCACGTCCACATCCTCGAGATGAATGGCGAAAGCTATCGGCTCAAACACAGTCGCAACAACCGAAAATAACCAGCCCGCAATCACAGTCAGAATAATGCTGGCCTTATGGCCAGCATGCGCTTTGGCACGCTTCAGCTTTGTGACGAGCACGCGTGCAAAAGCGCCACAAAACATCAACCGAAGTGGCCCATTTTTACGCCGCGACATGGACCCATTTTACTCTGCGATTGACACGCACTGGGCAGCATCGGGAAGGTCACAAGGACACCTCCCACAGCTCCAGTTCCGTCAAGAGCCGCTGACCCTTGTCATTCTTCGCCGCCTTCACGGTCCGATATCGATCGACAACCCGTCAATGGCACCAGCCTCGATCAGAGCGGCGGCCTCGCGGGTCCGGGTCACAGAGTCCAGCAGGCGACCTTTGACATAGAGGCCGCGCGCATCCTCGCGCACCTCGTCCCAGACGCCAATCGGCTGGGTCGGATCATGCTGCCAGAGCATCTTGATCTGGCGGTTCTCGGCCTTAAGGCGGCTCAGTGAGCGGGCATAAGCCCCCTCGGACACGATATCACCGCCCTGATCGCCGTCACCGAACCGGCTGGCATAGCCTTCAATCAGGGGTATCGCATGAATAGCATCTTTTGGTTTGCCTTGATCTTCTATCTCTGATTCAGTTTTCCAAAGTTTATGTCTGGAGGGCGCTGCTTTGGAAAATACCGTGTTGTTTCAATCTTTTGCCTCGTCGATTTCTGATCCCCGCCAGGAGACGAAGGTGTTGTATCCACTTGATGGGATTCCGCTTTTGAGCCTGTGCGGAGTGGTGTCGGGGTGTGGGAGTTTTGTCGATGTTGCCCTTTATGGCGAGGAAAAGTCGGGTTTCCTGCGCAAGTTGGCTACGTTTGAGCATGGCATACCCTCCCGTGACACGCTTTCGACGGTGTTTCGGGCGCTTGATCCTGAAGAGTTCAACGCAGCCTTTGCCGCGTGGGCGTCCGGGTTGGCCGGGCGCGTTGGAGGAACGGTCGTTGCCATTGACGGCAAGACAGCGCGAGGCTCAAGGGCCGGTGGTGAAACGCCTCTGCATCTGATCCCGGCCCGGTGTAACGATCTACGCCTCGTGCCCGGCCAGCAAGCCAGCGCGCACAAAAGGAACGGGATCAGGGACATCCCCGTTCTCCTGGATTTGCTCTTCCTGGAGGGCGCGGTCGTGACGCTGGATGCGATGGGGCGCCAACGTGAGGTGACAAGGGTGCTGACTATGTGCTGGCCCTGAAGGGCAATCAGGGGCTTCTCCATGAAGACGTGAAACTGTGGTTCGAAGAACAGGATCGGGAAAACACAGAATCACTACAGACGGTTGACGGCGACAGGGGCAGGATTGAAACGCGAACATACACCCAATGCGACGCCATCGGCCGGTTGAAAAAGCGCCATCCCCATCGGGAGGGGTTGGTCAGCATTGGCCGCGTCGTCTCGCTTCGGGAAAGTGGCGGGAAGACGACACGGCAAACGCGGTACTTCATCCCGTCCCTGCCAAAAGACGCCGCGCGCTTTGCCCATGCCGTACGCTCTCACCGGGGAATTGAAAACCGCCTCCACCGGGTGCTTGATGTCACCTTCCGCGATGACGACAGCAGGATACGAAAAGATCACGCACCCGCCAACTTCGCCGTCATCAGGCACATCGCAATGAATTTGCTCAACAAAGCAAAAAGCGAGAACTCCCTCGGAGGAATGCGGAAAAAGGCAGGCTGGAACAACCGCTTCCCGCTTCAAATCCTCGCGCCGTGAAACTCATGCGATTCCCCTGAGCCTTCAATGACCATGCCGTCAGTTGCGCAGATATCGGCATCGAACTTGCAGAACTTGCGCTCTAATCCGGTCTCTTGATCCATCATGTTTCTCCTTACGCCCCATATCGGGGTTTCGTTTTTGTGGCGTTCAAGCGTCACACGCTCAGCAACCCGCCTTGCATCATTACCGACATAAAGCCGCCCAGGACCGCCGCGATGATCAACCAGACCAGCCGCGAAATATGCCCGTCAATCTTCTCCAGCCGCCGGTCGATATGGTTGAACCGTGCATCCATGAACTTACGTTTTTCTTCACTCACCGCGCGCTCGGTCTCGATTGCTGCAACAGACAACTCAAGCGAGGTCAGCCGTTTCTCCACATGTCGGAACATCGCCTGGGTTGTCTCGAACGTGGCGTAGACGGTTGTCTTGCTGTCCACGTCGCTCTCATCCCTCATGCGTCGCCCTCGTTTGTCTCCACCTCACGTGGTGGCAATCCCAGCAACTGGCGCTTTTCGGCCTCAGACAGGAAATCGGCTGTCGCCACGCGGTTCCATTGCGCGTCACGCTCGCTGGCCAATGCCGGCACCTGATCCAGATCAGGCTTCAGTTCCAACACTTCGCCGCTATGCCCGGCCAGCCAATTACCAAGGCTTGCCGCGACCCGTTGCGCCAATGGCAACACAGTCTGGCGGAAGAAGGCGCGGTGGCTTCCTGATAATTCGCGTAAACCGCATCGCCCGGCACGCCCAGCAACATCGGCGGCACCCCAAAGGCCAATGCGATCTCACGCGCGGCGCTTTCCTTGGTTTTCTGGAATTCCATATCCGAGAGGCTGAACCCCATCGGTTTCCAATCCAGGCCCCCTTCCAGCAGCATCGGGCGGCCCGCATTTCGTGCCCCCTGATGATGGCTTTCCATCTCGCCCACCAGCCGGTCATATTGATCCGCCGACAGCGTGCCCTGCCCTTCCGAGCCTTTGAACACAATCGCCCCGCTGGGCCGCGCTGCATTGTCCAGCAGCGCCTTGGACCAGCGCGAGGCTGAATTGTGCACATCCACCGCCTGTGCCGCCGCTTGCATCCCGCTCAGCCCATAATGATCGTCCTGCGGATGGAAGCTTTTGATATGACAGATCGCCGGTTGGCCCTGGCTGACGTCAAAGCGATGCTTGCGCCCGCCAACCGCATATTCATAGCCAATCGGCCAGCCATCATGGCCGGGGATCACGCTCATCCGCTCACTGCGCAGAACATGCAGCTCAACCGGTGTGTCCGCCTCGGCACCCACGGCTTCAATATAGGCATCACCGCTCAGCAAAAGCTGACCATAAAGTGTCTCCAACAACTCGGCACGTCCCTGTGCCGGGTTGGGTCGTTGCATCAGGTCCAGAACCGGATGCGTGGCAAAGCGCGTTTCGTCGCCCTGCAAAACCAAAGGCAACGCTGCGGCGGCCTCAGCAATCATCTTGACACAGCGAAACCCAACCGGGTTTCCGGCAAAGCCGGTCCGCGCCAGTGTGGCCGTGTCCCGCGGGCTCCATGCCACACGGCCCGAACCATGCCATGCCATCACCGCACCGGTGGCGCTGGCCTTTTTCTCGGGTGGGCTTGGCGGCGGTGTCGCTCTGCCGGAAGAAATCCAAAATCATCGCCTCATGCTCCTTGATCATGCCTCGCGTCGCGGGGTCTGATGCGCTGTGGCGTCCGACCCGTTGATCGCATCAGACGCTTAAAGGTTTAAGAAATCTAAACAGCACCGTGCGGTGTTGAGAGGGTGGCTTTGGGACCTGTCGTTTCTGCCCAACGACTGCTGTTCGCAGACACCAACGTCATGAGAACGGGCCTGCGCCAATTGCAGCACAATCGCCTTTCGATCAGTCGGCCATGGCCCGGGGCCTATGGCTTGTTAACCGGGCTGCACCACCCAACAGGCCTCCCATTCAAACCGCCCGCACCTGAGGTTGCCGCCAGCGCGCGGCCGGTTCGATCATCAGCTCATGCAACGCCTAGACCAGCGCATCCACCCGGTCCGGGCTGCCACGCCCTTCAAATCCCTGCGCGGTCATCGCGCACATCTGATCTTCCAGATCGCCCAAACCACGCAGGTGACGCACCCGGCCCTGTTCGTACAAAGCCGCCACCGGCTCGGCCCGCGCCACCTTGCCCTTGCTGGCATGCACCGACTTCACCGGCACCAGCGGATCAACCTGCCGAATCACGGTCGCCACCAGATCACGACCCTGATTGACCTCAGCCACCAGTTTCTCGGCACCATATTGCTCAATCGCCCGGATTGCCGCCTTGGCCCAGGTGGTGGGCGAGGCCGCGCTGACCGTCGCATCGGCCAGCACATAAGCGCGCCAATCCTGCACCGGACCTTTGGTGACAGCGCCTGCAACAACGATCCCGCATTCATCCGATGTGCCCTTACCGGTGACCGGCGGGTCAATCGCCACAACGATGCGGTCCAGTTCCGGGGCAGATGTCACACGACCGTCTTCCAACATGCTTGCCGTCCAGAGTGCGCCATCGGTCTCATCCAACAGGATTCCATCCAGCTCCTGCCGCCCCAGCCGTGTACCGGCATAGCGCGCACGGACCTCATCAAGGAAGCTGTCGGCCAGAAAGGCACGGTTGGCCTCGGTCGGGGCCGAGGTGATCACGGTTGTGTCCTGCTCGAGCAGCTCTTTCAGAATACCCACATTGCGCGGCGTGGTGGTAACGCAAACCTGCGGGTGATCCCCCAAGCGCAGCGCAAATTGCAACATATCCCAGGTCGCACGGGCCTTTTTCCATTTCGCCAGTTCATCCACCCAGGCTCCGTCAAACTGCGGTCCGCGCAATCCTTCAGGGTCATGCGCCGAAAACACCTGCGCCGTCGCCCCATTGGGCCAGATCAGGCGCTTACGGGTGGCCTGCCATTCGGGCCGGCGATCCGGCGGCGAACAGGCCAGAATGCCACTTTCGCCAAACACCATCACCTCGCGCACCTGATCAATAGTCTCGCCAATCAGCGCCAGACGTTGACACTTGCCCTGATCTGTCGGGCGCGCGCCCTCAACCTGCGCACGCACCCATTCCGCACCTGCACGCGTCTTGCCAGCCCCGCGCCCGCCCATCACGGCCCAGGTGCGCCAATCCCCCTCGGGCGGCAATTGGTGATCCAGCGCCCAGACCTCGAACAGATAAGGCAGAGCCATCAGTTCGCCCGGCACCAAAGAGTCGAGAAACTCAGCCTGCGTCTCGGGCCCTTCTGAGACGATCCAGGCGGTACTCGGTCGCAGTGCGCGCTTCGTCGAAATCGAGGGCATAGTCGTGGACGATGCCTTTTCGCTGTTTGTTGCGTTTTTCAAGTGTAGCCTCCGCTTCAATGGCAATCTTCAACCATTGCCGTATCTCGGCAGTGGCCTTGTTCGCGTTTTTAAGTTCATCCAAATCCCCTTGTACAGGGGAATCGCGCTTAAAGTTTGACAGTGTCCGAGAATTGGATTCTGGAGGTTTCATCAGATGATGGGGTTTCGAGATGCCAGGATTAGACAGCTGTTTCAATGCGGTGGATGACCCACGCGGCGGCAATGCTCCGCGCCACAAGTTCCGTGATTTGATGACGATCGGCCTTTTGTGCGCGCTTTGCGGTGGTGATACGGCGGTGGACATGGAACCTTTCGGACAAATGAAGGGGGATTTCCTGCGTGGGTTTCCTGAGTTGCCTCACGGGATACCTTGCCATGACGCGTATTCCCGGCTGTTTCGCGTGATGAAGCCGACGGGCTTTCAGGCCTTTTTCGACAAGTTCCGCGCCGACTTTGCGGCTGGCTCCGGTGAGCACCCTGCCATCGCCATTGATGGCAAAGAGATGCGACGCGGCTTTGACAAGGCCGCCGGGCAATCGAATATGAACATTGTCACGGCCTTTGCACATGGGGCACGTCTCACCCTTGGGATTACTCAGGGCGCCAGGGGCGGTGGCGGGATCCTGGCCCTGCGTGAGTTGATCGTGCGGGAGGGAGGCGATTATTGCCTGCGGCTCAAGGGCAATCAGGGCGGCATGTTGGCCGATGTCCGGGCTTTCGTGGAAGACGAAGACACAGATTACATTGATGAATATAACACAATTGATGCTGATCATGGTCGTGTGGAAGAGCGGTCATCTCCAGGCGCGCGGTTGGCGACAAAACCAGTCACGCCGAACGGCTTTATCCGCTCTCCAAATGTCCCGCGGCTCAGGGGGCCGCCACACTGATCCGCGGCCAGTGGCAAATTGGGAACAGCTTGCATTGGTCTCTCGACGTGGTGATGAACGACGACCGAACACCGCGCGCGAAAAGATCACGCGCCAGCCAGCTTTGCCGCTTTGGGGCGGATTGCCTTGAGCATCATCAAGGCCAATCCTGCAAAAGGATCAAATCGCGGCAAATTCAAAAAAGCGGGCTGGAGCAATGAGGTCCTGAAAACTCTCATCCAAGACTTTTGAAACGCGATTGCCCTGCAATCCAGGGAATGTCCGAAGCTCTGTGTATGGGGTTTGGCCCATGCGGTTAAAACGGGTCATCTGTTGAACCGTTCCGGGTATAGGATAGCGAACCGGTTTCGTGCCGCAACCCATTCTCTGACACATCGACCGGATTTTTCGAAGTTGCGGATGGCCAGATATAGCCAAACGGCAAATTTATGGTACAATTTGATATGACCTATCCAATTTCATTCCGCCAACATGTCCTTTCAGCCCGCGAGAAAGAGGGGCTTGCCCTTGAAGAAACCTCCGAGCGCTTCTGCATTGGGGTCGCCTCGCTCAAGCGTTGGTCGAAGCGTATTACGCCCAAGCCCTATGAACGCAAAAAGGTGCGTAGGCTCGATCCGGAAAAGCCGGCACAGGACGTGCTGGATCACCCGGACGCCTGTCAATATGAACGTGCTGCGCGGTTCGGTGTGACGCAAAAGTCGATCTGGCAGGCTTTGCGCAAACTCGGTTTGACGCCAAAAAAAGTGATGCAGCATCCGAAGGCGAACGCAGACGCACGGCGCGTCTTTTGTGAAAAAATCAGGCGATATGAGGAAGATGGCCGCTCCATCGTTTACATCGACGAGAGCGGCTTTGCCCATGACATGCCGCGCACCCATGGATATGCGCCCAGGGGGGAGCGTTGCTATGGCAGCCATGACTGGCAGGCCAGGGGGCGGATCAATGTCATCGGGGCGGTGCTTGCCGGGGTCTTGCCGAGCGTCGGTCTGACCGAGGCCAATGTCGATGCCGACATATTCAATCTTTGGCTGATCGGTGATCTCCTCCCGAAGTTGCCCCCGGGGTCGTATTGGTGATGGACCGCGCGACTTTCCACCGTCGCGCCGACACACAGGCCGCTGTCGCACAGGCGGGTCACACCCTTGAATATCTCCCGGCCTACAGTCCGGACTTCAACAAAATCGAACATAAAATGGGCTGAAGCCAAGGCCTGCAGGCGGAAAACCGGGATGTCCGTCGACGAAATATTCGAAAACCAGAATTGGAATCAAAATTGAGTCGTCAGGCTATAGATCAGCTTTGTTGCAGCATCGTCGGTTGGAAGGCCGCCGCGGGTTTTGGTAGTTTTCCGGATGACCCGGTTCAGGCTTTCTATGGCGTTGGTGGTATAGATGATCTTGCGCACATCCGGGGGGAAGGCGAAGAACGGGATCACCTCCTGCCATGCCCGCCGCCAGCCCGGGGCGATCGAGGGGTATTTTTGGCCCCATTCATCCTCGAAAGCATCAAGGGCTTTGGCGGCCTCCCCGTCGTTTAAGACCTGATAAATCTGCTTCAGGCTTCTGGCCCCTTCCTTGCGATCTTTCCAGCCGCAGAAGTTCAATGAATGGCGCACCGGATGTACAATACATGTTTGCACGGTGGTATCTGGATAGGCCGCGTTGACAGCGTCGGGGAAACCCTTGAGGCCATCCACAACGGCGATCAGGATGTCCTCCAGCCCCCGGTTTTTGAGATTGCTCATAATGGACAGCCAGAATTTGGCCCCTTCATTGGCGGCAATCCACAGGCCCGGAACCTCACGCTCACCATCAGGGGTGACGCCCAGGGCCACGTATACGGCCCTGTTCTTGACCTGACGGCTCTCGGCATCGCGGATTTCAACACGTAGGGCATCAAGGAAAACGATCGGGTAAACCGGCTCCAAAGCCCGGTTTTGCCAGTCCGGGACCTCCTCCAGAACAGCATCGGCGACACGGCTGATCAGGTCGGCAGAGACCCGTAACCCATAGACTTCCTCAAGGTGGCTGCTGATATCACGGGTTGATAAACCAGCTGCGTAAAGCCCGGTAGTCTTGTCATCCTGTCAACGGCGGAGTAAAATCCGGCCACTGGGGCGGAGCAAAAGTCGGCCAGTTTGTGGAGTGCGCCTTGGGGCGTGTGGCCACCAATCAGCAAGCACGTTCCAAGGCGCATTGGCCGTCAGGCCGATTGTTCAGTTGTCAGGTTGAAGGGTTGGCAATACGTGCGCGGCTCTGATTGAGGCGGTAGCTTTCGCCGTTCATCTCGAGGATGTTGACGTGATGTGTCAGCCGGTCCGGGAGCGCGCCGGTCAAGCGTTCGGTGCCGAATGTCTCGGTCCATTCCTCGAAGGGCAGGTTCGATGTGATCAGGGTTGAGCCACGCTCGCAGCGCTGAGAGATCAGCTCGAACAGAAGCTCGGCGCCGGTTTTGCTCAAGGGGACGAAGCCCGGCTCGTCGATGATCAGCAGTTTGACCTTGGCCAGTTTGCGCTGAAGCTGCCGGAGGCGTTTCTCGTCGCGGGCCTCCATCATCCCGTGCACGAGAGCTGCGGCGGTTACGAAGGCGACAGGCAACCCTTTCTGGCAGGCGGTCAGCCCCAACCCGAGAGCGACATGGGTTTTGCCGGTTCCCGACGGGCCGAGCGCGATGACGTTCTCCCTGCGCTCGATCCATTCACAGCGCGCCAGTTCCAGCACCATCATCTTGTTCAGACCGGGGATGGCCGTAAAGTCGAAGCTGTCGAGGCTTTTGACGGTTGGAAACTTCGCCGACTTGATCCGGCGCTCGACCATGCGCCTCTCCCGATCGATTGGTTCCAGCTCGGTCAGCCGGGCTGGATAGCGCACATGATCCAGGCCTTCCGCCGCACAAATGCGCGCTTGCTTGTCATGCTCGCGCAGGAAGGTGGGCAGGCGCAGAGTCTTGAGGTGGTGTGTCAGCGGCAGTTCGGGTGCATCCGTCATGCGTCACCTCCTGACAGAAGGCTCATACAGGAAGAAGCCGAGGTGGTGGCGATGTTGGTTCCGGGC
The DNA here is from genome assembly GCA_965207105.1 of Roseovarius sp. Taxonomy (GTDB): domain Bacteria; phylum Pseudomonadota; class Alphaproteobacteria; order Rhodobacterales; family Rhodobacteraceae; genus Roseovarius. The sequence continues at coordinate 27,673 of CBDBLS010000065.1, forward strand.
AGGAACGGATAGACATCCAAATCCAACCTCGGGGGCCTTCGCTCGACGCGGCACAGGACGAGGTGCTTGATCGCATCGAAGCTGACCGCCCCCATTCGCAGGGCGTCTTTGACGGCAAGATGCAGCACCTCCAGCTCGAACCGTTCCGACAGGCGCAGGACCTGGACATACTCCCTTTTGCCCGCCTTGCCCTGCCGGGCTTCCAGCAAGCGCCGGAGCGTGGCGAAGGCGTCAGGCAGTTCCCAACCCTGCAAGGGCGCAGCCTGATCGAAGGACATGATCCTGCGCTCGATCAGCGGCAGGTAATGCAGCGGGTCGAACACCATGTCACCGCTGTCATAAGAGCGGGGATGATCGGCGATCACCTCAGTGGCGCAACCGATAACGACGCGGATCACGAAGCCCTTGATCCAGACCGCGCGGTGGCCATATGCGACCGGCACCGAGTAGTCGTTACCGCGATACCGCACCACCGATGTCGATGTGACTTGGCCACTTTGTAACTCATACCAGCGGCCTTAATGTCTGACTCACTTTTGTGATTTCAAATTTACTGCATTTCTGAATCAATGGCCTCCAGAAGCAAGGAGGTGCTCATGGGTGGGGCAGTCAAGATTACGCGCACAGATATGTCCGCGCAAGATTTGCGTTGTGCTGCAAAGCGAACCAGGGATGGTCGTGTTGTCCGTCGAATACTCGCCATAGCGCTGGTGCTTGACGATGTGGACCGCGCAACAGCGGCCCGTAGCAGCGGTATGGATCGCCAAACTCCCAGAGACCGGGTGCATCGCTACAATGCAGAGGGCCCTGGTGGGCTTTCTGATCGGTGTGGCAAGGGTGCAAAGCCACGCCTGTCCCTGGAGCAACAGGCGCTGTTTGTGGCTTGGGTTGAGGCTGGGCCTGACCCGGCAAAAGATGGCGTAGTGCGGTGGCGCTGTGCCGATTTGCAGGTCCGCGTTGAAGAAGAATTCGACGTAAAGCTACATGAACGTACGATTGGCAAGTATCCAGCCAGGCATGGTTTTCGTCGCCTTTCCGTGCGCCCGGAGCATCCCAAAACTGATCCCGCTGCACAGCAGGCTTTTAAAAAAACTTTGCCAGCCTCATAGCCGATACCCTGCCAAAACATGCAAAGGGGAAGCCGCTTGAGGTATGGTTCCAGGATGAAGCCCGCGTCGGGCAGCAAGGAACCCTCACCCGCAAATGGGCCAGGCGTGGAACCCGCCCGCGCGCACCACGTGATACGCGCTGCAAATGGAGCTGTATCTTCGGCGCAGCCTGTCCTGCCTGTGGCACGGCGGCTGGGCTGGTCCTGCCTTACGTCAACGCCGAAGCAATGGGGCTGCATCTCGATGAGATCGCAAAGACAATCGCACCCGGCGCACATGCCTTGCTCATCATCGACGGGGCTGGTTGGCACGGAGCAAAATGCTTGCAGGTGCCAGATAATACTACACTCGTAAAACTGCCCCCATACTCACCGGAATTGAACCCAATGGAAAACGTTTGGGCCTATCTGCGGTCGAACAAACCCGCTGTCTCTGTCTTCGACACATATGAAGACATCCTCGAAAAATGCGCCCGGGCCTGGAACTTCTTTGCGAACGACCCTGAACGCATAACTTCAATCACAGATCGAGAATGGATAAAGGTCAATTAATTGGGCCGTTGGTATCACAGGCCTCGAAGGGTGCGCCGGGCAAATCCTGCATTGCCGCCGGATCGGCTTGCAGCCGTTCGCCGATGCTGGCCTTGTGTCCGCGCAGGACATCGTCCTGCCGTTTGCGGCATTGCTCTTCCAGGTGAGCGTTGAACGCATCCCGGTCCGGAAAGGACGGGATCGGCACCATGAAGTCGCGCCGCCCGTAGCCGACCAACCCCTCGACCGCTCCCTTGTCGTTCCCCTTGCCGGGACGGCCGTAGCGATCCCGGACCACATAATGCGACAGCATTGCGCTGAACCGTTGGGTTCTTTGCCGGGTGCCGTCCGGCAGGATCCGCGCCACCAGGCAGCGGTCATTGTCATAGAGGATCGACAGGGGAACCGCCCCAAAGAAAGCAAAGGCATGCACATGCCCATCCAGCCAGGCCTCGGTGGTTGCCGCAGGATAGGCCCGGATAAAACACGCATCGCTCTGCGGCAGATCAAAGGCGAAGAAGTGCGCCTTCCGCTCAACGCCGCCAATCACGACAGGCGCTTCACCAAAATCCGCCTGCGCATGCCCGGGCGGATGGCTGAGCGGCACGAACATCTCTTTGCCAGAGCGCTTCCTGGCCCGGACGCAGTCTTTGACGATTGTGTATCCGCCATCAAAGCCGCACTCGTCGCGCAGCCTCTCAAAGATACGCTTTGCGGTGTGGCGCTGCTTGCGCGGACGCGCTTTGTCCTCAGTAAGCCATTGGTCGATCTGGCAGGTGAACGCATCCAGCTTCGGGCGCCTAATCGGCGCTGTCCGCCGATACCCCGGTGGCTCCGAATAGGCCAACATCTTCGCAACACTGTCTCGGCCAATCCCAAAATCCCGGGCAATCCGACGCCCGCTCAACCCATCCTGAAAATGAGCCCGACGCACCTTCAAATACAATTCCACGGTGAAAATCCCCCGGCCCTCCCATCAAACGAAAGGGCAAAAGTGGACGACTTTTACGCCGCCCGCGACAACACAACGACGCCGCTACCGTGGCCGAGTATTGCTCCGCCGATTACAGTGGCACCAGGCGCCAACTGTAGATCAACTTTCCAATCATTTCCTGATGTAAATGCGGTGTAGTTCGCTGGCTCTGAGGTGTTCTGATTGACAATCATCAGAACCATATAGGTTCCGCCATAGGTTGCGAATTGCGCATGTCGTGTAGGACGCAGACGCGCCCGACCGCCCAATTCCTGGGTATTCGCGACAAGCTGTGTCACTTCGGGCTGTATCACCTAGGCGGGTTCTGCAACGACAGTGATATTTGATCCCTGACCGCCGACCGTAATGTTTGAGATGTTGATAAACTTGCCCTTGCAATCGAACTGCCCGGTGAAGGTTCCGTTGGCCGGGATCGAGTGGCGCTCGCTTTTGGCGCCTTCATATCCACACCATACCAAGGCTTCGGCGGCGTGAATCGCTGAGTTGTTAAAAACTGTCAGCTTTGTCTCTTTGTTCACGATCGTGTCGAATTGCGCGCTGTGGCCAATTGGTAAGAATTTGCCGCCCAGTAAAATGCGGGATATCTTGGCTCCGTGATCACGGGTCGACGTATTCTTGATACTCAACTTCTCGCCATTGACCGACCAGCGGCCAATTTGCGCTTTCTCTGCGGCCCCTATCGTTCCTTGCTCGACCAGAGCACCCAGCTTGGCGTCATAACTTGTCGGGGACTCCGCAGAGTCATTTGTAAGCTCGACTGTAATTGCGACCGTTCCCTTGAGGTCAAAGTCTTTTGTGTCGCCAGGGTTCAATTCAAGTGTTTCGTTCATGAACAGTCTCCAGTGCCCTTAAGAAATAGCGAACATCAACTTTCACATAATCCAAATGGTAAGTCGGACGGAGTGGTCGGTCAAGCACTGCGCCCAGATCGTCAATTTTCGAAACTGCTCTCGTTTGTAGATCACCCATGTCGTGGGTCGAATTTCGCCGCGCGCTGTTTGAACAAGAAGTATCCGGGATCGCCGCTCGGCATGCCCGGGTGGCGTTATCATTTTCGCTTGTGAACTGGGCGTTTGCCAGATAGGGCATCCAGCACAATATGCCGGACGCGCGTTGACGCGCGTTAGTGAGCCGAGCGACAGCCCGCCCCTCACCCGCCCTTCAACCGGGCCAGCAGGACCACCTCGCTATCTGGCTGAATGGGTTGAAACCAGCTGTCATTATAGACGCGCCCGTCAATGGCGACGGACACACCACGGTTCAGTTGCGGGCGGATTGCCGGATACTTCTCCGCCAATCCATCCAGCAGTTCGCGCAGGGTGCTCGCCTCGATCTCGACCTCGGTCTGACCTTCGGTCGCGGCCGCAAGCGAGCCCCAGATGCGCACCTGCACCATGGCCTATTTCGACTGCATCGCCGCCAGAACCTTGGGCGGTGACATCGGCAACTGGGCCATGCGCACACCGGCGGATTCCGACACCGAATTGGCAATCGCCGCCAAGGGTGGCACGATCGAGGTTTCGCCCACACCGCGCACACCGTAGGGGTGGCCCGGGTTGGGGATCTCAAGGATCACCGTGTCGATCATCGGCAAATCGGACGCGACAGGAATACGGTAATCAAGGAAGCCTGCGTTTTGCAGGATGCCGTCCTCGCCATAGATGTATTCCTCGTTCAGCGCCCAGCCGATGCCCTGCACGGCACCGCCTTGGAACTGACCCTCGACATAGGCCGGGTGAACCGCTTTACCGGCATCCTGGAACACCGTGTAGCGCAGGATTTTCACGGCCCCTGTGTCCGGGTCCACCTCGGTGTCCACCATATGCGTGGCGAAGGACACCCCTGCCCCCTCGGGATTGGCCTCGTGATGGCCGGCAATCGGCCCGCCGGTGTTGGACGCAATCGCGGCAATCTCGGCTAGGGTCATCGGCGGGTGATCACCCGCATTGGCCCCCGCAGGCTGTGCCGCGCCATCGACCCACTCAACGGCCTCTTCATCAATGCCCCAAACCATGGCGGCGCGTTTGCACATCTCGCGCTTGGCCGCACGGGCGGATTCGATGGTGGCAAGACCCACCGCAAAGGTCACACGCGAGCCATCTGTCACCTCGTTCTGCCCAAGGCTACCGGTGTCGGCTACGATGGTGCGCACCTTCTCATAAGGGATGCCCAGTTCTTCGGCGGCCATCATCGACATAGAGGCACGAGAGCCGCCAATATCCGGGTTGCCCTCGGACACGGTGACCGTGCCATCGGGCGTGATGTTCAGCGAAACACACGTGTCCCCGCCAAAGTTAAACCAGAACCCACAGGCCACGCCGCGCCCCTGATTGGCCCCCAAGGGCGCGTTCCAATGGGGGTGATCCTTGGCTTTGCGCAATGTCGCCTCAAGGCCAATCGCCGGGTAGGTCACCCCGTAGGAGGATTTCGTCCCCTCCCGCGCGGCGTTTTTCAGGCGGACCTCAAGCGGGTCCAGACCAAAGCCCTTGGCCAGCTCGTCAATCGCGCTTTCCACGGCAAAGGCGGCCATCGGCGCGCCGGGCGCGCGATATGCCGCCTGTTTCGGGCGGTTGGTGACGATGTCCCAGCCGACGGTTTTGACATGCTCCAGATTATAAGGCGCAAAGGCCGACATCGAGCCGAATTCAACCGGCGAGCCCGGATAGGCCCCGCCCTGATAGCGCAACTCGGCCATGGCAGCGGTGATTTTGCCGTCCTTGGTCATGCCGATGCGCACATCGACCGATGACGAAGCTGTCGGCCCGGTGGCGCGCAGCACTTCCGAGCGGCTCATCACCATTTTGACCGGGCGACCCGATTTCTTGGACAAGGCCAATGCGACAGGCTCAAGGAACACAGTGGTTTTGCCGCCGAACCCACCGCCGATTTCCGAGGCGGTGACGCGCAATTGCCCCTGCTCCATCCCAAAGATCGCCGCACAGGTGTTGCGCACCATGTAATGACCTTGCGTACAGCACCACAGATCGGCCTGCCCGTCCGGGCTCATCGACGCCATGCAGGCATGGGGTTCGATATAGCCTTGATGGGTGGCTTCGGTTTTATAGCTGCGTTCGAGAACTTTGTCGGCGGCAGCCAGACCGGTCTCGATATCGCCGTGACCAAATTCATAGCGAGAGATCACATTGCCCGACATGCCCGCCGGAACCGTCTCATCGGTACGCCCTTCGTGCAGAACCGGGGCGTCGGCGGTGATGGCCTCGTCCACGTCTGTCACATGCGGCAGCACTTCGTAGTCAACCTTGATCAGCTTGAGGGCGCGTTTGGCAATCGCTTCGGACGAGGCGGCAACGGCGGCCACAGCGTGCCCGTCATACATCGCCTTTTCGCGCGCCATGCAGTTATCAAGGATATCGGCGGTGAAATCATCGTCTTCGATGGTGTTGAAATCAGCGCTGGTCACCAAGGCGCGGACACCGGCCAGCGCCTCGGCCTCGGAGATATCAATCGACACGATCCGCGCATGGGCATGAGGGCTGCGCAGCACGCGGCCGATCAACATGCCCGGCGCGGTGATATCGGCACCAAAGCGGGCGCGCCCCGTAACCTTGCCAATCCCGTCAGGGCGGTTGGGGCGGGTGCCCACAACCTTGAACTCTCGTGTCTGGTTCTCTGATTTGCTGTCCAGTGCCATTACGATGCCTCCCGCATTTCTTCGGCTGCATCCATCACAGCGCGAATGATTTTGTCATAGCCCGTGCAGCGGCACAGGTTTCCGGCCAGCCAATAGCGGGCTTCTTCCTCGGTCGGGTCGGGGTGGTTTTCCAACAGTAATTTGGCCGCCACCAACAGGCCCGGGGTGCAGATGCCGCATTGCAGGGCGGCATGTTCGATGAATTTGCGCTGCAACGGGTGCAGGGTTTCGCCATCTGCCATGCCTTCAATCGTGGCCACCTCAGCGCCTTCGGCCTCGGCGCCCAGCACAAGGCAGGAACAGACCAGACGGCCATTCAAAGTGACCGAGCACGCGCCGCAATCGCCCGTGCCGCAGCCTTCCTTCGAGCCGGTCATGCCAAGACGATCACGCAGAACGTCCAGCAGGGTTTCATCAGGCTCGCACAGGAATTCCGTGGGGTCGCCGTTGATTGTGGTTGTGACGTGAACCTGGCTCATGACGCACCTCCTGCGCGTTTTTTGGCTATTTCAGCGGCCCGGCGGGCCAGCACTCCGGAGACATGCACGCGGAACTCGACGGTGCCGCGCTTGTCAGAAATCGGTTTGGCAGCGGCTGAGGCGGCAGCGGCCAGCGCGTCCATGGCGGCCTCGTCCAGCGTGGTGCCGATAATGGCCTGCGCGGCCTCATCGACCAGCAGGACGGTGGCGGCGACAGCGCCCAGTGAGACGCGTGCATCGGTGCAGATGCCAGCATCGTCCAGCGTCAGCGACACGCCACAGCCCACGACCGCAATGTCCATTTCTGTGCGCGGGATAAAGCGCAGATACGCATCGGACGCCCGTTCAGGACGGGCAGGCAGGAAGATCGACGCGACCAGCTCGCCCTCGCCAAGCGAAGTTTTACCGGGGGCCACCGGAATATCCTCAACCGGGACATCACGCGTGCCATTAGGGCCAACAACCCGGGCCATGGCCCTGGCCGCGACCATTGCCGGTACGCTGTCAGCGGCGGGTGAAGCATTACAGAGGTTTCCCACCATCGTGCAGCGGCCCTGCACCTGGGTGGAGCCGATCAGATTTGTGGCTTCCACCACACCGGGCCAGTCGGCAATCAGAGCTGCGTTCTCGCTCATCTCGGCGCCTGAGACAGCCGCGCCAATGCGCCAGCCGCCGTCTTCCTGGGAGATCTGGCGCATTTCATCAATGCGTTTGATATCGAGAATCGTTTCAGGATGCGCCATATCCGAGCGCATCCGCACAAGAAGATCGGTACCGCCAGCCAGGACTTTGGCATCGGGTTGATCAGCAAGAAGGGCGACGGCCTCTTCCACTGACTGAGGGGCTACATATTGCATGATGGCTTTCCAAACTCCCAGGTTCATCTGCGCAAGGCTTGCTGTAAGCCCGGGCGGATTTCAACAGATTTTCTTATTCCGCCCTTCGTCGCCCCTTTCCATTTCCCAATCTAGTGTTCCGCACCTGACATAGGATTCCCATCGCGTCTCATGCCCCGACAATGACACACAAGACCCCCGATGGGAATTCTATGTCAGGTGCGGAACACTAGGTACTTGATCGACAGGCTCTGGCGGTTATCGTGACAAAGTGGATTGACTCGTTCCAGAAATCAATACATTCATTGAATGACTGTTCAATCACACTAGTGTTTTGTATGCCCTCGGTTGGAAAAAAATAGCTGGATATAAGTGCTTGCAACCTGAAATTGCAAGATCACCAACCGGCAAACGAGGGCAAGATATCCAAGCTAGGCCATCGCGGCCTAGCATCAACTAGGGAGACGACAAGTCATGGATGTACTCGACCAATTAGGATCTATGCGCGAAGGCAAGATGAGCCGACGCGCGTTCACACGCTCGCTTTTGGCGGCCGGTGTGGGCATGGCGACCGTGCCGCTTGCAGGGCGCAAGGCGATGGCCGCAGAAGGGGATCAGGCGACATATTTCACGTGGGGTGGCTATGACATCCCCGAGCTGTTTGGCCCCTATCAGGAAAAGAATGGCGAGCTGCCGAACTTCTCAATCTTCGGGGCTTCTGAGGAGGCGCTGACCAAGATGCGCGGCGGGTTCGTCGTCGACGTATCGCACCCCTGTAACGCGGGCATGCCGCGCTGGGTGAAGTCGGGCCTGTTCCAGCGCATTGACACCACACGCCTATCGAACTGGGACGGTGTGATGCCGGATCTGGTGAACCTGCCGGGCAATGACCCGAAAGACGGCGAGGTCTGGATGACACCGTTTGACTGGGGTCAGACCTCAATCACCTACCGCACCGATCTTTACGAGCTGGAAGGCGAAGAAAGCTGGGATATGCTGTGGGACAAGCGCTATGCTGGTCGCCTTGGCAGCCTAGGCTCGGGTGGTGACGCTTGGTGGTGTGGCGCGATCAAGGCCGGTGTGCCTCTGGAAGACATCGACACGCCCGAAGCCTTTGAGAAAATCGCCGCCGTGATGCGTGAACAGCGCCCGTTGATCCGCGTTTACACAGATGACACAACCACACTGGAGCAGGCCCTGTCCTCGGGTGAGATGGCTGCGGCCATGACCTGGAACAGCTCTGCCACCTTGCTGAAATCCGAAGGTATCCCGGTAAAATTCGCCGCTCCGAAAGAGGGCGCGCTGACCTGGGTCTGTGGTCTGATGGTGCACAAAGACGCGCCCAACCTGGACCGCGCCTATGAGGTGATCGACAGCCTGCTGAGCGTTGAGACCGGCAAGTTCATGATCAACGACTATGGCTATGGCCACTCCAATATCAACTCCTTCGCAGAGTTTGATTCCGAGACCCTTTTAAGTCTTGGGCTAAGCTCGAATCCCAGCGACATCCTGAATGCCGGCCATTTCCAGCGCCCGCAGACGCAGGAATGGGAAACCAAGATGAACACCATGTTCGAGGAAATCAAGGCCGGTTTCTGATCCCGGTTTTGTCAAATCCCTCGTCCGGGCGCGTTATTCATGCGTCCGGGCGGGGTTTCGCTGCTGACCGCACCACAGCTGCTGAGGTGTACCATCTTCTTATAAGGATCGGGGGTTTGCCCGTGTTGTCATCATCATGACCGATCAATCTGCATTAGCTCAGCCCGCCGCCGGCGCCCCGCCTCGTGTCGGCTGGTTCGCCCGCCAACTGCACAAATCCGAAGCGTTCCGAGGCTATGCCTTGATGTCGCCCTCACTGATCTTCCTTGGCTTCGCGATCCTGATCCCCTTTGGCATTCTCACGGTGTTGAGTTTCTGGACACCGGACGGGTTCGGGTTCAACACCACGCCGACCCTGAAGAATTACAAAGAAATCGTCGAGCGTCCGATCTATGGCGCGCTGTTGTGGCGCTCGCTCTGGATTTCCACCATGGCCACGGTGTTCACGGTGCTGCTGTGTTATCCTATGGCCTATTACGTCGCCTTCCATGTGCATCGCAACAAGATGATGTGGATCGTGATCATGACCCTGCCCTTCTGGACCAGCTATCTGCTGCGCGTCTTCGCGTGGAAAGTGGTGCTGGGGTATGAGGGCGTGATCAACTCGTTCCTGATGAATACCGGGATCATCGACGCGCCACTTGAGTTCCTGCTGTATAGTCAGACGGCGGTGATCATCACCCTGGCCCATGCCTGGGCGGCGTTTGCGATCCTGCCACTGTATGTCTCGCTGGAGAAAATCGACAAGTCGCTGCTGGAGGCCGCCACCGATCTGGGCGATGGCCCGATGCGGCGGTTCTTCCGCATCACCCTGCCCTTGTCTTTGCCCGGTGTGATCTCAGCCTCGATCCTGATCTTCATTCCGACCACGGGCGATTACATCACCCCTGCCCTGCTGGGCGGGCCGGATGGTGCGATGATCGGCAACCTGATCCAACTGCAATTCGGCCCGGTTAATAACTGGCCGATGGGGGCTGCGCTGGCGATTACGCTGATGATGACCCTGGCGGCGACCTCGGTCACCTTCATCATGATCATCTTCTTTATCAGAAAGCGGATCACCTAATGTCTGAGTCCTATATCAACAAACCAAACCGCCCGCTGCAGCTATATGCGATCATCTTTTTGATCGTACTTTATGTGCCGGTCCTGTTCCTGCCGCTGTTCAGCTTTAACGACTCGATCTATGTGAAATTCCCGCTCGAGGGGTTCACATTCCAGTGGTATATTGAACTGTTCCAACGCGATGCGGTGTGGACGGCCCTGATGAACAGCGTCAAGGTCGGGGTGACCTGCGCCATTATCTCGACCGGCTTCGGGATTTTCGCCGCCAAGGCGATCACCCGCTACCGGTTCTATGGAAAATCACCGATCATCACCTTTATCATGCTGCCGCTTGTTGTGCCGCTGATCATCTTTGGTGTGGCGCTGTTGGTGCTGCTGTCCAGCCTTGGTGTGCCGCTGTCGCTTTATACCGTGACCATGGGCCACCTGATCCTGTGCATCCCCTTTTCTATCGCGGTTCTGATGCCGCGGTTCGAGGGCTTTGATGCCTCGATTGAAGAGGCCAGCGCCGATCTGGGTGAAAACGCCTGGTGGACCTTTTGGCGGGTGACCTTTCCAATGGTGTTACCGGGCGTGGTGGCCAGCCTTTTGCTATGCTTTACCGTGTCGTTCGACGAATTCATCATGGCCTTCTTCCTCACCGGAACCGATGCCACCCTGCCAATGTATATCTGGGGGCAGTTGCGCTTCCCGCAGGAATTCCCGTCAGTTCTGGCGCTGTCATCCATGATCATCGCGGCCTCGTTCGTGATCGTCATCTTCGGCCAGTGGATCAACCGCGATGCCAGCATCTCCTCTATTGAAGGTGGAAAATAAACATGAGTAACGACGATTTCATCTCAATCCGTGACGTCCAGAAATACTTTGGATCGTTCCAGGCCATCGAAAACATCACGATGGATATTGGCCACGGCGAGTTCTTTTCGCTGCTGGGGGCCTCGGGCTGTGGCAAGACCACCCTGCTGCGGATGCTGGCCGGGTTTGAAAGCCCCACCTCAGGCGAGATCTATATCGATGGTCAGCCAATGTCCGAAGTGCCGCCGCATATGCGGCCCGTCAACATGGTGTTCCAAAGCTACGCGATCTTCCCGCACCTGAATGTGCGCGACAACATCGCCTATGGGCTGCGCAAGCGCAAACTGCCCAAAGCCGAGGTCAACAAGATGGTTGACGAGATGCTGGAGCTGATCTCGCTGCCCGACTACGGCGACCGCAAGGCCACGCAATTGTCGGGCGGACAACGTCAGCGGGTCGCGCTGGCCCGCGCGCTGATCCTGAAGCCAAAAGTGCTGCTGCTGGACGAACCGCTGGGCGCGCTGGACAAGCAGTTGCGCGAACAGATGCAGTTAGAACTACGTGCATTGCAGCGTGCTGTGGGCATTACCTTTGTCTTCGTGACCCACGATCAGGAAGAGGCGATAACCTTGTCGGATCGCATTGCGGTGATAGCCAATGGACGTGTGATGCAACTGGATACACCCGGCGGACTTTATGAAGCCCCGACCTCGCGTGACGTGGCCTCGTTCATCGGCACGATGAATTTCTTTGATGGTGTCGTCAAAGAACACCAGGGGGGAACCTGACCATCTATGCCCAAGGCATTGGCACCGTCGCGGCCACCACCCGCAATGGCCCGTTCCACACCGGCGACAAGGTGCAGTGGCGATCCGCCCCGAAAAGCTGAAGCTGAGCACCGAGCGACCCGAAGGCGCCACCTACACGGCGCAGGGCAAAGTCGAGAACATGGCCTATCTGGGCGAGCGCAGCCATTTCCAGGTGGGCATGGACGGCGTCGACGGCCATATCGCGGTTTCGTCGCAAAACGATCGCCTAGGGGAACAGCCCCTTGCGATGGAAACGCCTGTCTGGCTGCAATGGGAAAACGACGCGCTAGTTGTGCTGGGCCGGTAACGCCTGAACTTGCCTGTTCCAACCGGGGCCGGTGATCACAAAATGAAAGCAAGTACAGATGCCTGACCTCAAATCCAAGGCGCAGGGGACGCAAAAGCTGCCCCCGCGCACCGCTCCGAAAGAGACGCGGCGCCTGCAGTTGATCGAGGCCACAATCGAGTCGATTGCCCAATACGGTATTTCTGGAACCACGATGAAAACCGTAACCGGGATTGCCGGGCTGTCGATGGGCATCGTCAACTTTCACTTTCAGAACAAAGACACGCTGTTCGGTGAAACCCTGCGCCATCTGGCAGAAGAGCATCGCAGCCTTTGGAGAAAAGGGATCGACAAGGCGTCTCTTGGCCCCAAAGACAAGCTGATGGCGATCATCGAGGCCCATTTCGACCCCTCAATCTGCAACCGCAAAAAGCTGACGGTGTGGTACAACTTCTATGGCGAGGCCGCCAACCGTGCTGCCTATCGCGAGATCATGGCGGATATCGACGACGAACGCTGGCAGGCCACAACTGACATCTGCAACGAGGTTATCAAGGACGGTGGGTATACCGGGCTGGACCCAGCGGACATCACGAACACGATTGAGGGGCTGTCGGACGGGTTTTGCCTGAACATCCTGCTCTACCCCGATGATTTCAGCCGCGAGACTGCCATTCAGCGGGTTTGCGGTGTCATGGCTGGGTTCTTCCCCAATCATTTCTCCCGTCTGCCCGCCTGTAGCAACTAACGCCATAGGTGTCTGCCATGCCGCGCGATCCCCGTTACGATATCTTGTTTGAACCGGTCAAAATCGGCCCCGTCACCGCGCGGAACCGGTTTTACCAGGTGCCTCATTGCAATGGCATGGGGCGCAGCTATCCTTCCTCCATGGCCGCCATGCGCCGCACCAAGGCCGAAGGCGGCTGGGCGGTGATCTGCACAGAAGAGATCGAAATTCATCACAGTGCCGATCACTCGCCCTGGATGGGTGGTCGCCTGTGGGATGAACGCGACATCCCCTATCACGCCCGCATGTGCGACGGCATTCACGAGTTTGACAGCCTCGCCGGGGCCGAGCTGAACTACGCCGGTTTCATGGCTGCCAACCGCTTTTGCCGCCTGCCCCCGATGGGGCCGTCGCATATGCCCGTAGCCACGAATGACCCACTGCAATCACGCGCCATGGACAAGGAAGACATCCGCGATCTGCGCCGCTGGCACCGCGATGCGGCCCTGCGCGCGAAACAGGCGGGATATGATCTGATCTATGTCTATGCGGGCCATCACCTGAGTGTGTTTTCGCATTTTCTGTCGCGCTATCGCAATGAGCGTACGGATGAGTATGGAGGATCGCTTGAAAATCGCGCCCGCCTGTTCCGTGAGGTGCTGGACGACACCCGCGATGCGGTGGGGGACAGCTGTGCTGTTGCCATTCGCCTGGCCGTGGATGAGCTGATGGGCCCGGATGGCTTCACGTCAGAGGGCGAAGGCCGCGAGTTGATCGAGATGCTGGCGGAGGTGCCCGATCTGTGGGACGTGAACATCTCGGGCTGGGAAAATGACAGCGCCACCTCGCGTTTCAAGCCGTCAGGCTTTCAGGACGATTACGTCGCCTTCGTCAAATCCGTGACCACCAAGCCGGTTGTGGGCGTGGGCCGCTATACCTCGCCTGATGCGATGGTATCACTGATCAAGGGCGGCAAGCTTGATTTCATCGGGGCGGCGCGCCCGTCGATTGCCGATCCCTTCCTGCCCAAGAAGATCGAAGAGGGTCGGATCGAGGATATTCGCGAGTGCATCGGCTGTAACATCTGCGTGTCGGGCGATCACAGCTTTACCCCGATCCGCTGCACTCAAAATCCGACGATGGGCGAAGAATGGCGGCATGGCTGGCATCCTGAACGGATTGCGCCCAAGGCAGCGGATGACAGCGTGCTGATCATCGGCGCTGGACCCGCCGGAATGGAGGCGGCGCGCGCCCTGGGCCTGCGTGGCTACCGCGTGACGCTGGCCGACCGCTCGGATGAATTTGGCGGACGGATGAAGGCCGAGAGGCGTCTGCCGGGCCTTGCCGAATGGGGCCGGGTGATTGACTACCGCGAATATCAGATCAGCCAGATGGTCAATGTCGATGCCTACCTCGAAAGCGAGATGACAGCCGACACTGTCCCGGATTTTGACGCCGATCATGTCGTCATCGCCACCGGTGCGACATGGCGGCTGGATGGCACAGGTCGGGCCAATCCCACCGGCATCGACGGTGCCGCAGGGGATATGATCCTGTCGCCCGAGGCGGTGATGGCGGGCACCGTGCCCGATGGCCCTGTCGTGATTTTCGATGATGACTACTATTATCTCGGCGGTGCGCTTGCCGAGAAACTGCGCCTTGCCGGGGCCGAGGTGACGCTGGTCACTCCCGCCGCTGTGGTCAGTGAATGGACCCATAACACGCTGGAACAACACATCATTCAGGCCAAGCTGATGGAAATGGGTGTCACCATCGTCCTCAGCCACAACATCGCACAGATCAGCCCCGGCGAAGTGACACTGGAATGCGGCTACACCGGGGCGACACGCGCGCTGCCTTGTACCGCAGTAGTGCCCCTCACCATGCGCCTGCCGGACGATGCGCTGTATACGGCGCTGGCGGATCAGGGCCTGCCCTCGCTGACCCGCATTGGCGACGCGCTTGCCCCCAGCACCATTGCGGCGGCGGTTTATAGCGGCCATCGCTATGCGCAGGAACTGGGCACAGAAATCGGCGACCGCGCGCCGTTCCGCCGCGAACTGATCAATCTTTCCGACGACTTCCCTCAAGGACACTGACATGCCCCGCGATACCACCGACCGCGATCCGCGCTACGATATCCTGTTTGAGCCGATGCAGATCGGCCCGGTCACGGCCAAGAACCGGTTCTATCAGGTGCCCCATTGCACCGGCATGGGCCATCTGCGCCCCCGCACCCTGGCCGAAATGCGCCGGGTCAAGGCGGAAGGCGGCTGGGGGGTGATCTGTACCGAGTATAACTCGATCCATCCCAGCTCGGACGACCTGCCAACCCCCTCGGCAAGCCTTTGGAATGATAGCGATATTCGCGCCCATCGTCTGATGACGGATATGGTGCATGAACATGGCGCACTGGCCGGGGCCGAGCTGTGGTATGGCGGCTCGCGCAGCGCCAATCTGATGACCCGTCAGGTGGCGATGGATATCCAATCGGTGCCCAATGCTGTGGGCCATCCCTATCAGACCCGCGCGATGGACAAGACCGACATTCGCACCCTGCGCCGCTGGCACCGCAAGGCCGCGATCCGGGCGCGCGATGCCGGGTTTGACATCGTTTATGTCTATGCCACGCATGGATATCTGCTGGCCAACTTCCTCAATCCCAAGGTCAACACACGCAGCGACGAGTATGGCGGCAGCCTTGAGAACCGCACCCGCCTAGTTCGCGAGTTGATCGAGGAAACCAAGGATGCGGTGGGCGATCGCTGTGGCGTCGCCGTGCGCTTTGCCGCCGATGAACAGATCGGAGAAGACGGTGTGCCCATCCATGGCGAGCGCCGCGATATGTTCGAAATCATGGCCGAGTTGCCCGATATCTGGGACATCAATATTAAGGATTACAGCCTCGAAATGGGCGTGTCGCGCTTTATCAAGGAAGGCTCCCTGGAACCTTACATGGACTTTGTGAAGGGCGCGACCGGCAAGCCTGTGGTGACTGTGGGCCGCTTCACCTCGCCCGACACGATGGTCAGTCAGATCAAACGCGGCATCACTGATTTCATCGGGGCCGCCCGCCCGTCCATTGCCGATCCCTACCTGCCCAACAAGATCGAGATCGGCGATCTGAGCGCGATCCGCGAATGTATTGGCTGCAACATCTGTTATTCGGGCGACAGCAGCGGCACGCCGATCCGCTGCACCCAGAACCCCACCATGGGCGAGGAATGGCGCAAAGGCTGGCATCCCGAAGAGATCGAGCCTGCCGCCAGCGACGACAGCGTGTTGATCGTCGGGGCCGGCCCTTCGGGACTGGAAGCGGCGCGTGCCCTGGGCAAACGCGGCTATTCGGTGATGCTGGCCGAAGCCACACGCGAAATCGGGGGGCGCGTTACCCGCGAAGCCACCCTGCCGGGGATGAGCGAATACATCCGCGTGCGCGATTACCGCGATCAGCAACTGCTGGAGATGGTCAACGTCGAGGTGTTCCGCGAAAGCGAGTTGGGTGTGCAGGCCGTCATGGATGTGGGCGCACAGCACGTAGCGATTGCCACCGGGGCCAGCTGGCGCAAAGACCGTTACGATGGGTATGGCTATGTCAGTGTCGCCGCCAAAGGCAGCACCCCTGTGATCCTGACGCCCGATGATATCATGGCGGGCACGATGCCCCCAGAGGACCCGGTGATGGTTTACGATGAGGATGGCTATTACATGGGCGGTGTAATTGCCGAGGCGTTGCGCGCAGCCGGGCATGAGGTGACGCTGGCCACCCCGTCGGAAACCGTGTCACCCTGGGCGGGTTATACGTCCGAGCGGTGGCCCGTCCGCACCCATCTTATGGAGTTGGGCATCAGCCTTGAGCTGGCACATTCGTTGTCGGAATTCGATGGGAATACGGCGACGCTGACCTGCGAATTCACTGAGGTTGAGAAAACGATCAAGGTGGGTTCAGTCGTCATGGTCACCCAGCGCAAACCCAGTGATCAGCTCTATCAGGATATCATGGCTAGCGTGGATGGCGATGCCAGCCGCCTGCCCTTTACCCTCAAACGCATCGGCGATTGTGAGGCCCCGGCGATTGTCGCCGCTGCCGTTTACGCCGGTCACCGCTATGCCCGCGAGCTGGGCACCGAGCTGGATATTGACGAGCCTCTGAAACATGATCGTGTTGATGTGGGCCAGACCCCCGAAGGAGCGCATTTGACATGACTGACGTCACGCAAAAATACCTCGACACGCTCAAGCTCTATTACGAGGAAGAGATCGAAGGTGAAGCCTATTTCGGGGCTTTGGCCGAGCGTCTGGAAGACCCCGGAGAAAAGCGCAAAATGCAGATGATGGCGGATGTGGAAACCTATGCCGCCGCGTCCGTGAAACCGCTTTTGGACAAGCACGGCCTGACCGCGCGCCCCACGGCCGACCTGCATGCTTCGGGCCGCGCCTCGGCCGCCAAGGCCAAGGGCGATTTTGCCCATTTCATGGCCGAGTGGCGCAAAAGCTTCCCGGATTACATGGATGATTTTGAAGGGCTTGAGGCGATGGCCCCGCCCGAGGATCTGCCCCCGTTGAAAGTGCTGACCAATCACGAGATCGCCGCGATTGAGTTCCTTGAGCGCGAGGCCATGGGCGCGGCCAACAGCACCGACCCGATGCGGCATTACCTGGAGACAGGTGAGGCATGAGCCTGCGCGCCATCTCTGTTCTGTTGGCCCTCGGGCTGGCCGGGGTCGGGCTGGCGACCTATGCGCTCACCCGTCCCGATCCAGTGCCGGTGTTCACCGATGGTCTGGGCGAACCCAATGACTGCACGACTTGCGATGCCCGCCAGAAAGCCAAGAAACGGCTGAGCGATCACCTGCAATCCAAGGATGCCGAGTAAGGCCATGAGCACCCAATTTGGCACGCTGTTCTCGCCGCTGGAAATACGCGGCAAGGTGCTGAAAAATCGTATTTTTTCGACTGGCCACATGACGGTGATGATCCGCGACGGCCAGCCCACTGATCAGATGGTCGCCTATCACGAGGCCCGTGCCAAAGGCGGCGCGGCGTTGATTATCATCGAGGCGGCACGTGCGCATCCGTCGGGCGAGTCCGGTCGCCCCGCCATCCGCGCCTATGAAGATGCCTGCATCCCGGGATACGCGCGGATCGCCGAGGCGGTGCAGGCGCATGGCTGCAAGATTTTTGCGCAGCTCAGCCATCCGGGCCGCGAAATGGGACTGAACGCCGATGGCACCCATTCGGCGGCCGTGGCCCCCTCGCCCGTTCCAAACGAACGTTTCCACGTGATGCCTCGTGAGATACCCGTGTCGCTGATCCACGAGATTATTGACGGCTACCGCGCCTCGGCCGCACGGTTGCGCAAGGCGGGTCTGGACGGGATAGAGGTGGTGGCCAGCCATGGGTATCTGCTCAGCCAGTTCCTCAATCCCCGCCTCAACCAGCGCACGGATGAGTACGGCGGAAATCTTGAGAACCGCCTGCGGTTTGTCACTGAATTGCTGGATGCCGTGCGCGAGGGCGCTGGCCCCGACATGATCGTCGGCCTGCGGATTTCCGGGGACGAACCGGATCATGCGGGCCTGGAGCAATCGGAGGTGTTGGAGATCGCTCCGGCCCTCGCCCGGCACGGCGAGCTGGACTACATGAGTGTTACGGCGGGCACGTCCTCGGGATTGGCAGGCTCGACCCATATCGTGCCGCCAATGGCGTATGATCCGGCCTATACCGCACCCTTGGCGGCAACGATCCGGGCCAATCTGGATATCCCGGTCTTTGTCGCCGGGCGCATCAAGCAACCGCAGATCGCCGAACAGGTTCTGGCCTCGGGACAGGCGGATATGTGCGCCATGACCCGCGCGATGATTGCCGATCCGCAAATGGCGATGAAGGCTCAAGAGGGGCGCGTTGACGACATCCGTGCCTGTATCGCCTGCAATCAAGCCTGCATTGGCCATATGCTGAACGGGATTTCGATATCCTGTATCCAGCACCCCGAAACCGGGCGCGAACTGGACTATGGCACCCTCAAGCCCACAGGTACTCCGCGCAAAATCCTGATCGCTGGCGGTGGTCCCGCCGGTCTGAAAGCTGCCAGTGTTGCCGCTGCGCGTGGCCATGAGATTACGCTTTACGAGGCCAAGCCGGTGCTGGGCGGTCAGGTCAACCTGGCGCAAACCTTGCCGGGACGCGCCGAGTTCGGCGGGCTGGCGACCAATCTGGCACATGAGGCCGAGCGCGCTGGAGTGACCATCCATCTCAGCACTCCCGTCACACCCGATCTGATTGATCAGCAAGCCCCCGATGTGGTGATCGTTGCCACCGGCGCGCAACCATATGACCCCGAAATCGAAGGCGCCGACGAGGCCCATATCGTGACCGCCTGGCAAGTGCTACAGGGCGAGGCGAATGTGGGCAGCCGCGCGGTGATCGCAGATTGGCGCTGTGACTGGATAGGGCTGGGTCTGGCCGAGAAGCTGGCACGAGATGGCTGTCAGGTGCGCCTTGCGGTCAACGGCATGGTCGCCGGGCAGTCGATCCCGCAATATGTGCGCGATCAATGGTTGGGCGCGCTGCATAAGCTCGGCGTCGAGGTGATGCCCCATATGCGCCTGTTCGGGGCCGATGCCGACACCGCTTATTTCCAGCACACGCTCAGCGGTGAGCCGGTAATGCTGGAAAACACCGACACGCTGGTCACCGCGCTTGGGCACGCCCCCGATACCGCCCTAGCCGACGCATTGTCGGACTATCCCGGAGAGGTCCATGTCATCGGCGACAGCCTCGCCGCGCGCACGGCCGAAGAGGCGGTGTTTGACGGGCTGAAACTGGCTTGGGAGCTATGAGCATGATCCACATGTTGTCGTCTTTTGAAATCAAACCGAGTGAGGACGAAGCGGCGTTCAAAACCATTTATGCGGAGTTCGTCGAAGACCTGATCAAAGACGATCTGATCGCCTCGTCCAGCCCGATTGGCACCCGCGTCTCAGACACCCCCATGGACACGGATGATGACCGTGCCCACACGCATTTTTCAGTGATGAGCTTTCGGGATCGCACACAGCTGAACCACGCCTATGCTTATATGCTCCATCGCCGGGCAACGGCAACGGATAGCCATCATGGCATGTATACCCGCATCACCAATTCGGTCTTCCTGTGCTGGCAGGACGGCGCTTAGCCGCCCTTTCGATTGCGCAATCAGCCTAATGTCTCTGCGATATCAGCAGCCCTTTTTGATCGCCATAGAACCCGGGCCATCTTCAGCCTCCGGGATGGCGTTCCGAACGGGTGTTCTGACACGCTTTATACCAACCAAATCCGCGCTCAGAACGAACGACGCGCCAAGCCCAGAGAAATCGCCAGCCCAAGGAGGGGGGCTGACGATGGCCCGGGGCCTGCGGCCTGTTAACCGGGCTGGGCTGCGGTGGGGTGCTAGCGAATGGCCATTCAGTGTTCCGGCCTCAAGGTTAGGTCGCTGCCTGCGGGGGTCAGGCAAATTCGCCCTCAACCTCTTTGATCGCGTCGGCGAGAATATCAAACATATCGTCAATCTGCGCCTCGGTGATGATCAGCGGCGGTGAGAACACGCACATCCCGCCGATGGGGCGTACGATCAGGCCGCGTTTTTCGCAAGCCTGATCCAGTTTTTCACCCAGATCGGCCTGCACCTCTTTCGACGTAGCACGCCCTTCTTCGGCGCTGACGCCCTCTAGGCAGCCAAGCAGGCCCATGCCCCACACATCGCCGATAATCGGCGACTCGCCCAACTCAGCCATACGTTTGTGGAAATGCGGGGTCACCTTGCGCACATGTTCCAGCAGGTTGTCCCGCTCGAAAATCTCAATATTCTTGAGCGCACAGGCGCTCGCAACGGGATGCGAGGTATAGGTGTAGCCGTTGGTGTAATAGACATCCTGGCCCTCGCCGGTCATCCGCTCCATCACCTTATCGGAAATGATGCACGCGCCCAGCGGCAGATAGCCCGAGGTAATGCCCTTGGCGCAGGTGATCATGTCCGGTTCGATCCCGAACACGTCCTTGGACGCAAACCAATGCCCCAGACGGCCAAAGCCTGTGACCACCTCGTCCGAAATATAGAGGATGTCGTGCTTTTTACACAGCTCCCATGTGCGTTTGTGATAGCCCTCAGGCGGGACGATCACGCCGCCGGAACTCAAGATCGGCTCGGCGATGAAGGCCCCGATCTTGTCGGCCCCGATCTCGGCAATGGCCTTTTCCATATCGGCGACTTTGGCATCGCACCAATCCTCCACGCTCATCCCCTGCGGGCGCATGTAGGGGTTCACGTCGGGCAGCAAATGCACCAGATCGGTGGCATGATCAAAATGACTGTTGGCGCGGTCCTTGCCGGTCGCACTGGCCGCCAGATAGGTCGAGCCGTGATAGGCTTTTTCACGACTGAGAATCATCTTCTTTTCAGGACGGCCAATGCGGTTGAAGAAATACTGCATCGTGCGCAGCGCGGTATCGACTGCCGTGGACCCGCCAGTGGTGAAAAACACCGTGTTCAGATCGCCGGGTGCAAGTTCGGCCAGTTTCGCGGCCAGCCGGGCAGACGGGCCGTTGGACGACGACCAGGGCGACGAATAAGACAGCGTCATCATCTGCTCTGACACAGCATCGGCCATTTCCTGCACGCCATAGCCAATCTGGGTGCACCACATCCCACAGGGTCCGTCGATCATCTTGCGCCCCTTGTCGTCGTAAAGGTAAATTCCCTCGCCATGGGTGACTATGTAACGTTCATTGCCGCCCCAGTTCGACATATGCTCGTAAGGGTGCAGGTTATGGGCGGCGTCGGCCTGTGCGATCTCGTCCCAGTTGGCGTTATGGCCCAGTTTTGCGGGTTTGTTCATGTCATGTCTCCCTTTCAGCTGCCCTTGCCGGGCGTGTGTTCTTCGGCCTCGGAATAGACCGCAACGATGCAGCCCTTTTCGGAATGCGATGTGTGCTCGGTGCCGGCGGCCAGAAACACCACGTCGCCTGTGCGATAGGTGGTGCCATCATTGTCGGTTAGCTCGCCATCCACGACGAGGAACTCCTCGGCCCCGCCATGCATATGCGGCGTTGATTGCGACCCCGGCGCCATCCGGTAGATGTAAAAACCGACAAAGCGTTCGGCATCCGGGTTTAACTGAATGAAGGACGTGCCGTTCTCGTACTCCCCATCAGGTTCGGACGGGGTAAAGGCGCTTTCATCGTAGATGCTGACCACCTTGCGCTCATGCGGCTGAATGTCTTTCATCACTCTCTCCTATTGGCTGATGTCTTGTAAAACTCGATCCATCATGGCGTCACAGGCGACCAGTTCGGATATCTCGATGTATTCATCCGGCTTGTGCCCCTGCCCTTCCATCGAGCCGGGACCGCAAACCACCGTGGGGATGCCAAGGCCGTCAAAAAACCCGGCTTCGGTGCCAAAGGGGACTTTGCTAACGCCGTTGGACTGGGCCATGCGTTTGGCAAAGCCGACCACCTCGTGGGTCTCGGGCACATCAAGGCCCGGATAGGCGTTCAGCTCTTCGATCTTGATCCGACCCTGCACCGCCTCGGCACAGGCATCAATCCGCGCGCGCATCGCCTTAGGGGTGTCGGCGGCCAGATGGCGATACTCAAACAGCAGTTTGGCGCGATCCGGCACGATGTTCAGCGCTGTGCCGCCCGACAATTTGCCCACATGCACGGTGGAATAGGGAATGGCATAGGCGTCGTCACGCGCGCCGTTTTGCGCCAGATCATCCTGCAATTCCCTCAGGGCATTCACAAAATCCGCCGCGACATGCAGCGCATTGGTAAACTGAGGGGCCAGCGCGGAATGACCCGCCTGCCCATGACAGATCGCCCGCAAGGCCGCCTTGCCTTTATGCCCGATGGCCGGCTCCATGCTTGTCGGTTCCCCTACAAAACAAGTGCGCGGCTGTCCGATCAGGGGGGCCACATCGTCAATCATCTGGCGTATGCCGACACAGCCAATCTCTTCATCAAAGGACAGCACGATCTTCAGCGGCTCTTTCAACGTGGCGGTCGCGGCCCGGTCCGCCAGCGCCAGAACCGAGGCCACATAGCCCTTCATATCGGTCGTGCCCCGCCCATAAAGACGATCATCCTCACGACTGAGCGCAAAGGGCGCGCGGGTCCATTCCTGCCCCTCGACCGGCACCACATCGGTATGGGCCGAGAGCAGCACACCCGCCCCGGCAGGCCCTAAAGTGGCCACCAGCCCGGCCTTCTCTCCCGTCTGATCCGGCAGGCGTGTTACGGTAAAACCACGATCCCGCAGATACGCCTCGACATAGTCGATCAGTGCCAGATTACTGGTTTGCGGGACCGTCGGGAAACCGATCAGACGGTCTAGGATTTCAAGAGTGAGTGCAGTGCTGCTCATCCCGTGCCCAGCTTTCTGGTTATGGGCAACACCGCACCATCCGCATTGAAATACCGTGGCAGCAACGCCTGCATGTATCGAAAACACAAGCGGGCAGCACGGGTCCGGTCGAACCCGTCGGGATGTAGCAGATAGTCGGTCCAGATCCCCTCAAGCATGGCCAGCACCCCATCGGTGGTATCCTTGGCAAGCGCCCTTGGCTCGGCAACGCCCTCGACGCGCAGCATGCTCAGCAAGGCATCGCCTGCCAACGTGCTCATCCGCACATCGCGGGTATCACTGTGGTAGCGGAAAGTCTCGCGTTCGCGCGCCTCACCACGAAAGGCATACCAGATACTGACACTGCGCCAGTTCAGCACCGCCTCGCTCAAATCGCTGCGAATAATCGCCTCGATGGTTTCCTGAGGGCTGGGCCCGGCCTGCTCCAGAAGCTTGTCGAGCTGCGCATAATAGGTGACCCCCGCATGGGCGACGGCGGCTTCTAACAACTTGTCTTTGCTTTCAAAATGCAGATGGATCATGCCGCGTGACAGGCTGGCCCGCTCGATAATCATGCTGACCGAGGTGCGCGCGATTCCCAATTCGGCCACGCAGTCCAGCGTCGCCTCAATCAACGCGAGGCGGTTCTTTTCGCGCAGGGCGCGGCGTTTGTTGGTCGGTTCGGTCACGCGTTGTGATCCTTTCAAAGCTCCCTCACCGGCCAAAGGAATTCCGGTTGACAGGGCCATAGATTCTTCTCCATGCTAAATGGACGCTCGTCCAGTTGCAACTGCGTTGACCTCTGCCAACCCCTGCCACCGGATCGCCCGGCGGCAAAAGGGGCCGCTAAGAAGGGATTGCCATCATGCCGACACCCGATCGTTATTCGGTGCTGTTTGAACCTGTCAAAATCGGCCCCGTAACGGCCCCAAACCGGTTTTACCAAGTACCCCACTGCAACAGCCTGGGCTATATGCGCCCCAAAGCTGAAGCGGCGATGCGCCGGATCAAGGCCGAGGGCGGCTGGGGCGTGATCTGCACGCAGGAGGTGGAAATTCATCCCTCCTCCGATCTGTCTCCCTTCCCCGAAGGGCGGCTGTGGGATGATCGCGACATTCCCGGGCTGGCGATGATGGTCGATGCGGTGCACGAACACGGCAGCCTTGCCGGGGTCGAGCTGGCCCATAATGGCTGTCACGCGATGAACCATATGACCCGTGCCACGGCCCTGGCCCCGTCGGACATGGTGCTGCATAACCCCCATCCGCGTCAGGCCCGCGCCATGGACAAAGAAGATATTCGCAACCTGCGCCGCTGGCACCGCCATGCCACGCGCCGCTCGCTGATCGCCGGATTTGACATCGTGTATGTCTATGCCGGACATCACATGACCACCGCGCATCACTTCATGCTGCCCGAATATAACCAACGCATGGATGAGTATGGCGGTTCCTTGGAAAATCGCGTGCGACTGACCCGCGAATTGCTGGAAGATACGCTTGAGATCTGTGACGGCAAGGCCGGGGTCGCATTCCGATTCGCAGTGGACGAGATGATGGGCGAAGATGGCATGCAAGCCCATGAAGAGGGGCGCGCCGTGGTCGAGTTGTTGGCCGAACTGCCTGATCTGTGGGACGTCAACGTTGCCGGATGGGACAACGACAGTCAGACTACGCGGTTTGAACCGCAGGATGGCTATCAGATGCCCTATGTCGATTTCGTGAAATCGGTGACGACCAAACCGGTGGTGGGCACCGGGCGGCTGACATCGCCTGATGTGATGGCAGGGCTGATCAACAAGGGCACGCTGGATTTCATCGGCGCGGCGCGGCCCTCAATTGCAGATCCGTTCATCCCCTTGAAAATCAAGGAAGACCGGATTGACGAGATCCGCGAATGCATCGGCTGCAACATCTGTGTCAGCTGTGACAACCTGTCGATTCCGATCCGCTGCACACAAAACCCGACGATGGGTGAAGAGTGGCGACGCGGATGGCACCCCGAAGAGATCGACGGCAAGGGCGAGGAAGAGGCGGCGCTGGTGATCGGCGCGGGGCCTGCCGGTCTGGAATGCGCGATGCAACTGGTGCGACGCGGCTATCATGTGACACTGGCCGAGGCAGGCCCCGAGGCCGGTGGCCGGGTGCTACGCGAATCCGCCATGCCCGGGCTTTCGGCGTGGAAACGCGTGGCTGATTACCGGATGCACGATCTGCAACAGCGCGCCAATGTAGATCTTTATTTCGACAGCCGGCTGGATGCCGAGCAGGTTGTCGAACTGGGCATCCCCAACGTCTTTGTTGCCACGGGATCAACCTGGCGGGGCGACGGGCGCGGGCGCAGCACCATGCATGGCGTTCCAATTGCCGATGGCGCTGAGGTGCTGACCCCCGACGACATCATGACGGGGCAAATGCCCGGCGCCGGGCCGGTTCTGGTCTATGATGATGATCAGGGCTATCTGGCCGCCGTTCTGGCCGAGCATCTGGCCCAGGCCGGGCTGGAGGTGGTGTTTGTCACGCCCGCCAGTGTCGTCTCACCTTTCACCGATCACACATTGGAACAGGGCCGCGTGCAGGCCCGCCTGATCGAGCTGGGGGTCGAGATCATCCCGACTCATGTTCTGTCCGAAATCGGACTCCAGCATGTACGCCTTGCCTGCGATTACTCCGACCGAGTCCGAGATGTGCCAGCACGTGCGGCCGTTCTTGTGACCGAGCGACATCGGACCATCAGATTATATGAATCGCTCAAGGCCTCGGAGCATGGGTTCAATCATCTCGCTCTGGTTGGCGATGCCGAGGCCCCGGGGCTGATTGCCGATGCGGTCTGGCATGGCCATCTGGCCGCGCGCGAATTTGAACGTGATCCAGGCTTAAGCGATGCGGACTGGTACCGCCGTGAAATCACCGATCTGAGAGAGGAGACCTGATCATGCCAAGCCGCCCTGCTGAACTGGATACTCTTTTGGCCGAACGTAGCGATGGACGGGCCCTGCCGCGGGGGTTTTACACCTCTCAAGAGATCTATGAACATGATATCGCAACCTATTGGAATAAAATCTGGATCTGGGTTGGCCATGTCAGCCAGATTCCCAACCCGGGAGATTACTTCCTGTTCGACTACGCCAATGAGTCGATCATCATCGTAAGGGACCGGGACGGGCACATTCATGCACACCTGAATGTCTGTCGGCATCGCGGGTCGCGCATATGCACCGAACAGTCGGGCAATGCCCGTGCTCTTGTGTGTCCCTATCATGCATGGACGTTTGAGCTGACAGGCAAGCTTAGGGCCGGGCGCGCAATAGGCCCTGATTTCAACCCGGCTGACTGGGGGCTTTTCCCGGCGCAGCTCCGGGTTTTTCAGGGGTTGATCTTTGTCTGCACCAGCAGTGATGCGCCCCCAATAGACGATGGACTTGAAAAACTTGCCCCCCTGATGGCGCCTTTCGGAACGGAGCGGATGAAGATCGCCCAAACGGCGAACTATCCGGTTCCCGCCAACTGGAAATTGGCGATTGAAAACTACATGGAGTGTTATCATTGCGCCCCTGCGCATCTGGAATACGCCCGATCACACACGCTCAAAATGCCAAAAGATGTCGAGATGATGACACCTGCACTGATAGAACGCTCGCGCAGCATTGGCTTGCCCGGCGAAGAACTGCATCTGAGTGGAACAGACAACGGCACGCCGGGCGCGGATTTCTACTATCGCCGGTATCCGCTCTATGATGGCTATGAAACGGGCAGTAAATCGGGCGCGCGCCTGGCGCCACCGCTGGGGGACCTGACGGGATGCGATGGCGGGGCCACCGATTTCCAGATGGGCATGTTGAACAACATTCTGTTTTATGCGGATCACGCGGTCGGGTATCGGTTTGTCCCGCGCGCTCTGCAAGAGACGGATATTCAAGTGGTCTGGATGGTGCGTGATGATGCCGAAGAGGGCGCGGATTATGATCTGGATGAGCTGACCTGGCTTTGGCACGTCACCTCGCTGGATGATGAGCGGATCATTCGCCTCAACCAGCAGGGAGTGAATTCGCGGTTTTTCCAACCTGGTCCCCTGGCCGAAATGGAATGGAGCATTCGCAGCTTTTATGACAGCTATCTGGCGATGATCACCCGCTAGGGGCTTAACCCTGTTGCCCGCGCCATTATTCGGCGCTGAGGCGGTAGCCGGGCAGACCTTCGGTATAGGCGTGGATCATGCCGACGGGGGTCATGCCGCATTTTGTCAGCATATGGCCCGAAGCGTGATTTTCAGCGTCTTTACCCGCCACAATATCAGTGATGGGCGAGGCCTCAAAAGCAAACTGCAGCAACCGGGCACCGGCCTCGGTGGCATAACCCTGCCCCCGGGCGCTGCGTTTATAGACATAGCCGATTTCAACCTCGGCATCCGGCAGGGCATCGCCCTGCACCAGCGACCAATCGGTATCATCCAAATCCACCGGCAACGGCGGCAAAAAAGACCGAGCCGAGTTTTTCACCGGTGTCTTTACGACTGACTCACCAGACCCCAATCGCCCCCTCAACACACCGGCGCAGAACGGTGGGCATTTCCGCAATCACTTCCTCTTTGGTAGCGGCGCGGTCGGCCACGTAACGTGCCACGTCGGGATCGGTCCAAAGCGCGATGGCAATGTCCAAATCCTCCGCCGCGAGCGGGCGCAGGATCAGCCGGTCCGTTTCAAGGATAAGGTTCATCGAAAGAGACCCCGCGCATAATCGCGTGTGATTTCCGGCTCTCCTACCCTTTCCTGATAAGAAGAACCATGAGGAGGAATGTCGGGGTCTAGTCGCCGCGCATCGAAGCATCAAACATCTTGTGCTGCCCGCGCCCAGCATTCTTGGCCGCATATAGGGCTGTGTCGGCATCTTCCATCATCTGTTCAATAGCCGGTGCCCTATATTGCGCACTTAGCGTAACACCGACACTGGCTGAAATGCGACACATGTCGCCGTTGAAGGGCATCGGTTCTTCCAGGCGTCTGATCAATCGCTGCGCAATTTCAGACGCGCGCCGTCCATCGGTCAGACGGGGAAAGATCAACACAAACTCATCCCCGCCCGTGCGCACGATCGTGTCGTCCCCGCGGGTTTCTTCCACCATGATGCGGGCAACACTCTGCAACACGAAATCGCCCGCAGCATGACCCAACGTGTCATTGACTGCTTTGAAGAAATCCAGATCACAATTCATCAGTGCAAAATCGGTCTCGGTCTCAAAAAGCCGGTCCAGAACGTGCTCCATGGCACGACGGTTTTTCAAACCCGTCAACGTGTCGGTAAACGCCTGTTCTTCCGCTGCGATCTTGGCCCCCTGCAGGCGCAGGTTCAGCTTGCGCGAAGCCTCCATTGCGGTCGATTTCGCCTCGACCAGATAAAGCATTTCCATCGCCAGGTCGGTGGGCGCAAAATCCGCATTTGTCAGATCGAAATCGCGCACTGCATCGAGGATTGAAATACCAAAAGACATGTTAACCACAGCCCCACCGGCAGGGCCAAAACCGGCCCCTTCGGGCACCGGAGCCAGAACACCCTTCAGGCTGGTTTTCGGAGCGTCGCGCAGTTGCAGATGCAACTTGACCCCCGCAGCCGCCAGCAGTTCAGGCATGGTGGTACCAATCCGGGGCCGTTTCAATTCGAACAGTTCCAGGAACCGCAGGCCCGTCGGATCGCCCTGAGGACGTAGTTTAACCAGTGTCGGACCTGCATGTACGATATGGCCCGTGGTGTTCAGCACCACATGCATCGGGCAAAGAGTGTCCATCGTATTCGCGGCTGCAATCTTGTCCATTCTGCTCATCCTGCGAGCCCCGCGCCGAGACTGAAATCGCGCCCATCGGCAAAAGCTGCCTCCAGCAATTCTACGGCGATTATTTCGGTCCCGTCGCGCGCGCCCTTGTGTTCCAGATACACAAGCGCGCCGTAATCATCCGCCATCGTGCGCAAGAGCCCCATCATCACATAGCCAAAACCACCAAGATCTTTCGGCCCCGCCCGCACCACGAGACTGTATGAGGCGCGCGTATGGCCGCGCAGTTCCAATTGGGGTAATTGCAAATCGGACACGGCCAGCCGGGCACGCTCAGGCAGGTCATCCAGCGAATGCAGAAACTCTTCAAACGTTATGCCGCCAAAGCGCAGCAACCGGCGCAGCGCCTCAACATTGGGATGCGAAACCAGATAGGTGCCAATATCTTCAAGCAGATCGTTTTGCGGGCGGTCCAGCACGTCGGCAGCCTTGTCCAGCACCTGGCGGGTGATCGCCTCGTCATAGATCATCATCGCCTCAAACTCGGTCAGCCCAAGATCAAGCGGCTGGACAACAGCCAACCACGTTTCACGCCCGTAGGTGTCCCGGATGAATCGCTCAATCGCGCGATTGATCAGCCCATGCATCACCTGCCTCCATTTACTGCGCGCTCACCCTGTCAAACCCGCCTTAACAAAGCGCCAACAGTTAAAATTATCCGTAGTTTTTGCGCCCCTTGCCCTTCGCGCCCCTCGCTGCTAGATCGGAGTTATCCGTTGGGGTGCCCCGAGTTTTCGGCGCTGAGAGGTCTGTGACCAACCCACCGAACCTGATCCGGTCAGTACCGGCGGAGGGAACGGAGCATCACATGGCCGCACCTGCGTCCGCTTTTCCGTTTCAATGCCGTTTCCCCGGGATGTCGAAAGGAAGATTGTGATGACTCACACCCTGCTTTCTTTGCATCGGCGCGCGTGCCTTGTCTTTGGCATGGTCGAAGGTCAACGGATTTTACCACCCCTGATCCCTGGAGAAACCACATGAGACTCTTCGCCCTTTTAGCCGCCTTTCTGCTGGCCACCCCCGCCTTTGCGCAGGACAAGATGACCGTCATTCTGGATTGGTTCGTCAATCCCAATCACGGTCCCATCATCGTCGCACAGGAAAAAGGCTATTTCGCCGATCAGGACCTTGAAGTTGAGGTGATCGCCCCGGCAGATCCGTCCGACCCGCCCAAGATGGTCGCCGCCGCGCAGGCCGATCTGGCGATTTCCTATCAACCGCAATTGCACCTGCAGGTGGCCGAAGGGCTGCCATTGATCCGGGTGGGCACATTGATCGCCAGCCCGCTGAATTGTCTATTGGTGCTTGAGGAGGGTCCGATAAAGTCGCCCGCCGACCTGAAGGGTAAGAAAATCGGCTTTTCCGTCGCGGGCGTGGAAGAGGCGCTGCTGGTTGCCATTCTGGCGCAACACGGCCTGACGATGGACGATATCGAGCTGGTCAATGTGAACTGGTCACTGTCGCCTGCGCTGATGTCTGGTCAGGTGGATGCGGTTCTGGGGGCGTTCCGGAACTTTGAGCTGAACCAGATGGAAATCGAAGGCGTGCCGGGCCGCTGTATGTTTGTCGAGGAAGAGGGCGTGCCGTCTTACGACGAGCTGATCTATGTCGCCAATCCGGCCGAGGTGGACGTCGATATGATCAATCGCTTTCTGCACGCCACCGAATTGGCCACGCAATATATCGTCAATCACCCCAAAGACAGCTGGGAAATCTTTGCCGGCACCTCGGCAGAACTGAATGACGAGTTGAACGCCAAGGCCTGGGATGACACGCTCACCCGTTTTGCCCTGCGACCGGCAGCGCTGGATGCCGGGCGCTATGTGCGGTTCGAGCGTTTCCTCAGTAAGGCCGGGCTGATTGACGACACGCGCAGCCTTGATCAGCTGGCCATTGATCCCGGAGCCAAGTGATGGGGTATGGTCAGGGCTTTTCGCATTGGCGCGCGTCAGCGGGCGGGCATTGGCCTGCCTTCACACAACATGACTTTGTGAGGGGGGTTGGGCGATGGCACGCTCCCGCGCGAAGCGTTTCTGCGCTATCTGGTGCAGGATTACATCTTTCTGATCCATTTCTCTCGGGCCTGGGCGCTGGCGGTGACCAAGGCCGATACGGTCAAGGAAATGCGCCTGGCGGCGGGCACGGTAGATGCGCTGATCAACGGAGAGATTGCGCTGCATATCAAGACCTGCGCCGAGGCCGGACTGAGCGAGGAGGATTTGTTCAGCGCGCCCGAGCATCCCCATAACATCGCCTATACGCGCTATGTTCTGGATGCAGGTCATTCCGGGGATTTCCTTGATCTGCTGGTTGCCCTGGCCCCCTGTGCCATGGGCTATGGCGAGATTGGCACAGCACTGAAGCAAGAGGCCAGCAGCGATACCTACAGCGACTGGATCGCCACCTATTCCGGCGAAGAGTATCAAAACACCTGCACCGCCGTGGGGCAGTTGATCGACAGGGCCATTGCGCGGCGTCTGGGCGACGATCCAACGCAGAGCCCACGGTGGGAGGCCCTGACCAAGCGCTTCGTCACCGCCACACGGTTGGAAGCGGGGTTCTGGGATATGGGCCTGTCGGGATGAACCGCGTGCCGGGCCTTACCCTGTCGGGCTCCGCCCGGATCAATGGGCAGATGATCTTTGGCCCGGTCGACCTTACTGTGCCCCCCTCGGGCTGGACTTGCTTGCTGGGTCCGTCGGGTGTGGGCAAAACCACGTTACTGCGCCTGCTTGCGGGGATCGAGGATGTGGCCACTTTGGACGGCAGTATTATCGCCTCGGATCGCGCACCCCTGCCCGGTCGCATTGCGTTGATGGCTCAAAGCGATCTGCTGATGCCATGGCTGAATGTGATCGACAATGTGATGCTCGGCGCTCGCCTGAGGGGCGACACGCCAGATCATGCCCGCGCGCAGGACGTATTGGCCCGGGTGGGCCTGGCCAGCCATGCAAAGAAACATCCCGATGCCCTGTCAGGGGGCGAACGCCAACGCGTCGCACTGGCCCGCACGCTGATGGAAGATCGCGCGGTGGTCTTGCTGGACGAGCCCTTCTCCGCGCTTGATGCGCGCACCCGCGCGGAAATGCAGGATCTGGCCGCTGATCTGCTAAAAGGCCGTACCGTGCTGATGGTCACCCATGACCCAGGCGAGGCGATCCGATTGGGCGATCAGGTGGTGCTGCTGACCGAGCGGGGCTGCGAGGCGATCGCACTGCCCGACACGCGCCCGCCGCGTGCAGTGGATGATGCACAGGCCCTGGCCGCCCAGGGCGCGTTGCTGGCGCGCCTGATGGTGCAGGCATGACCCGGCCCTGGCTGTCCGCCATCCTGTCGGCCGCAGTGGCCATTGCGCTGTGGCAAGCTCTCGTCACGCTGACCGGGATGCCCCGGTTCATCCTGCCCGGTCCGCGGCTCGTGGCCGAAACGCTGTGGACCAGCCGCGCGTTGATTGCCGAACACGCGGTGATCACCATGATCGAAGTGCTGTTGGGGCTTGGCCTTGGTGCGATCCTCGGCGGGGTGACGGCCATTGGCCTTGCCGCCTCGCCCATGGCGCGCAGCCTGATCCGGCCGATGATGGTGTTTTCCCAAGCCATTCCGGTTTTTGCGCTGGCCCCGGTGCTAACGTTGTGGCTGGGCTATGGGCTGTGGTCCAAGGTCGCCATGGCGCTGCTGATCATTTACTTCCCGGTCACCTCGGCGTTTTTTGACGCATTGATGCGCACCCCGCGCGGCTGGCTGGATCTGGCCCGTGTCATGGGCGCATCCCCGGCGCGCGTCATGTGGCATATCCGCGTGCCCGCCGGCCTGCCCGGCTTTGCCTCGGGCCTGCGCCTTGCCGCGGTTTATGCCCCCATCGGAGCGATTATCGGCGAATGGCTCGGGGCGTCCAAGGGCCTTGGCTATCTGATGCTGCTGGCCAATGGCCGTGCCAAAATCGACCTGATGTTCGCGGCCCTGATCGTGCTGGCGATCTTTACCCTGATCCTGCACGCCGCCGTCGACCGTGCCTGTCGCAAATGGCTCGACCCCTAGTCCTTCGCTTTTGGCGTCACCTTGTCGAGCGCCTTGGAGGCCGTCCCATTACCCAACATCAGCAGGGCTGCGGAGGTGTAGGGTAACAACAAGACGGCCCAACTTCTGATCGCCTCAGCCGAGCTCAGAACATGCTCGCCCACCTGCACGAAGGTGAACTCCGCCGTGATTTCGCCAGAGCCAAAGAGAGCGTTAAACACCTTCACGCCGCCCCAGGGAGCCATCATTTCTTCGTAGAATACGACCACCGGAAATAGGATCGCCGGTATCAGCAAGGCGCTGGCCTTGATGAATTGGCCCGGTGTCGGCGACCTGTTGCGGCCCGCGAGAACGACCATAAAGATCACCACCCCAAACACCCATAGAAGGCCCGCATAATATGACGTCACCCCGATCCAGAACACCGGCGCAAAATAAAAGAGGAAACAGACCAGAAGGACGATAAACCCCAGGCCGACCGCCAATAGTATTTGCCAGTTCTCGATCTCCTTTACTGCTGGGCCATAGGTAAGCTTGTAGACCGGTTGACCACCGACGATGGCTGCCTTGCTTTCGGTAAGCGCGTAGGCTGCCAACACGCCGCTTTTATCCGAGTAAAGCTTGTCTTGCGCCGTCCAGCTTTCGGGCACGCCGGTCAGTGTTTCGCTATGCAAAACGGTGCCTCGTTTGTCCGTAAGGTCAATCTCGACGTTAAAAAGATCTGGTCCGTTCATGTGTCGCGCCCCGCCTCTACAACTCGCAATTGCGGGAAGACTAGCGCGATTACTTGAAACCTGCCAAGCGTCACTCCCTCGGAAGCACCAGGGAGTGACAGGCGCTGACCCTAAAAATCGGTGGGCGCACCGCCTTCGGATTTGCGGCGTTCGACAAAACCCGCCAGTTCCTCGCGGATGGCCTCGTCCATCGGCGGGGCCTCGAAATTGGCGATGATGTCCTGAAACACCTGATGGGCGCGTTGCGAGGTCCAGACGCCACCCGCGACTTCCCAGGCCTCGAAATTCCGCCAGTCACTGAGGAAAGGTTGGTAAAACGCCGTCTCATAGCGGTCCTGGGTGTGCTGAATACCAAAGAAATGACCCTGATCGCCCACTTCGCGCACGGCCTCAATCGCAATCTCATCGGGGCCGGTGGCTGTCAGCGATGGGTCCATATAACGCTGGATATGCTGCAAAATCTCGCAATCCATCACGAACTTTTCGGGGCTGGCAATCAGACCGCCCTCCAGCCATCCAGCCGCGTGATAGACCATATGGACCCCGGCCTGCACGGCAGACCAGAGGCTGTTTGATGTCTCCCAGATCGCCTGCCCATCGGGAACGTTGGCGGCACAAACCCCGCTGGCGCGCATTGGCAATTTGTAGAACCGCGCCAACTGCCCGGTCATCTGCGTGGCGCGCATGTATTCCGGTGTGCCAAAGGCGGGCGCACCTGATTTCATATCCACATTCGAGGTAAATGTGCCGATTGCACAGGCCGCGCCCGGCCGGATCAACTGCGCCAGGACGACCGCCACCAGCCCCTCGGCCAATGACTGCGCCACGGCACCTGCCATTGTCACAGGTGCCATGGCACCGGCCAGTGTAAAGGGCGTGACGACCAGGCCTTGATTACGCCGCGCCAGCCGCATCCAGCCATCCAGCATGGGGTAGTCATGTTTCAGGGGCGAGGTGGAGTTGATGTTGGAATACATCT
Organism: Roseovarius sp.; assembly: GCA_965207105.1. Classification (GTDB taxonomy): domain Bacteria; phylum Pseudomonadota; class Alphaproteobacteria; order Rhodobacterales; family Rhodobacteraceae; genus Roseovarius. The sequence continues at coordinate 62,494 of CBDBLS010000065.1, forward strand.
TGGGGCCGGATTCGAACTCTTCATGGGTGTGGCCGCCAGCGATGCGCACCATCTCCACGACATCCTCGACCCGCTCTTTGCCCAGACAATAAGCATGGGCCACTTTGTCGGTCAGGGTCAACTTGTCATAAAGCACATCCAGATGGCGGATGCTGGCATGGATGTCCTGCGGTTCCACCGGGTAGCCACCCACGAAATGGATACAGTTGAAATACTGGCTGAGTTTCAGAAGGTTGGCGCACATTTCGCGGGTGCCGGTGACCTTCTTGCCGATCTGCATGTCCCAATAGCTGGGCGGGGAGGACACATTGCCAAAGTTCAGGTGCTTGCCGCCGATGGTGATTGCGCGGTCCGGATTGCGCGGCGTGATCGTCCAGCTTTCGGGGGCTTTGGCGATCATCTCCATGACGAAATCACGGCCCATGCGCAGGTTTTCACCGTCGATCGTGCAGCCACCTGAGGCGCGGAAAACCTCCAGCGCCTCGGGGTTCAGAATCTCGATGCCGATTTCCTCAAGGATACGCATGGCCCCGTCATGGATAGCCAGCACGCCTTCATCGGCAAGTGGTTCGGTGGGGCGGTCGATATTGATCGGCGGGTTCCACGGCATCTGCTCGATCACGGCGGTGCCCCGGCGTTCGGCATTGCCAGCCCGGCCTCCGCCTCTGCGTCTGCGCTTGGTTTCTTCGGCCATAACTTGTGCCTCCCCTGATCCGGTCTGTCCTTACGAAACACCGGGGCGTGGCCAAAGGTATGCCGGTTTGCGACTTAGCCTGTCGTTTTCATGATCCCACATCGGGTTTCACCGCGCGTCGTCCGGTGGCGATCAAATAGAGAAACAGGCTCAGCACCACGATTGCACCACCCAGCATCATCCGCGATGTGGGTGTTTCGGCCAGAACCAGCCAGACCCAAAGCGGCCCCAGAACCGTCTCTAACAACATCAGCAGGCTGACATTGGCCGCATGGGTGTACCGCGACGCCACCGAGAGTGAGGCAAACGACACAGGCAGCACCACCATCGCCGTCAATAGCATCGGCCAGACATGCCCCTGCCCCATCTGACCTATGCCAGTGATTGCGGTGCTGATGATCCCTGCGATCAGGGCACCCAGACCAATGGCCAGCAGGATCGGCAGCCTTGGCTGCGCCCTTACCACCACAAAGTTCAGCGCCAACACCAGCGCCACACCCAGCCCGAACAGAGCGCCGTAAAGTGAGGCCGCATCCAGTGCCACACCCCCGTTGGCCTTGCCCGACACGGCAATTCCTATGCCGAACAACACTGCGATGATCGCGACCCAGGTGGCGGCGCGTGTCGGCTCACCCAGGATCAGCCAGGCCAAAAGGGCGGCAAAGACCGGCACTGCGGCCACGCCAAACAGCACCACGGCCACCGGGGCAATGGCGATCCCAAGACAAAACAGGGTCGAGTTGAAAATCTGGCAGATGACAATGGTGATGCCGAACCGTTCGCTCAGCACCTCGACATCGGCACGATGATGACGACTGGTGACGGCCCAGCACAGGATCAGAACCGCTCCCATGATCAGCCCGCGCCAGCCTGCCATCTGAAACCCGCCCATCTGTGACAGGCGCATCAGCAAGGCATCAGGGGTCAACATCAGGGTGCCAAATGTGGCCAGCCCCAAACCGAACAGCGGGTGGCGTGTCATCCCTCCAGCCAAGCGGGGATATGGCCGATATCGGGCAAGACCACATCGGCCAGCGGAGCCAGATCGCCTTTCCCGGCCACGCCGGTCAGGACACCGATGGTCTGCATCCCCGCCGCGCGGCCTGCGATCAGGTCATGCGCACTGTCGCCCACCATGGCCACCACCGCCGGATCAAGGTTAACCGCGCGGGCAAAGGCCAGTAGCGGGCCGGGGTCCGGCTTGGCGCCATGGCCGGAATCAAACCCGGCGACAAAATCGAACTTGTCGGTCACACCCGCCACGTCCAGATGCGCACGCGCGCCGAACTCTGTATCGTTGGTCATCACGCCCAGCGCCAGACCGCGTCCCGCCAGATCATCCAGAAACGGGGCCAGCGGCACGGCCGCCGCCAACGGAGCCTGAGACGATGAAATCATCAAATGATGCTCAAGTTCGTCGAAATCTCGCTCTGGCAAGGCGATGGCAACGCATTCCGTCGCCTCGCGGTTGGTGCCCGCAATCACCGGGCTGCTGGGCAGAAACCGTTGCGTGTGCAGATCGTAATGCATCGAACTTGCAAGCGCGTCGATCAAAGCCGGATCGCCACCTGACAACTCCCTGATCAGATCGCCTGCCCAGACGTTCCAGGTGGCGTGAAAGTCAAAAAGCGTGCCGTCCTTGTCGAACAAAAACCCTTCAGGCTTAACTTTTCTAGGCACAAAATCGCTCATGTCCAGTTCACCTCAGCTCCGCCCGGCAGGGCCATGCGGGCCATAAAGGGCGTCTCATTGGGCAGCTCAGCCGCCTCGCAAAATTCCTGCACCCAGGCATCATCCATCAAAATGAAATCCAGAACAGATCCCAAAAATACCTTATCATCAATGCGTTGCCGGAAATCTCCTTCAGACGCGCCAGTTGCACCCAGAAAAACCGGCAACAAATCTTCGTGCCCCGCCAGCCAGCTTAGCGCCTTCAATCCAACCACCTCGGCGGTCTGTTGCGTCATGCTCATCAGTCTTAATTCCCGGAAAGGATTTCTTAACTTCTGCCATGGATAGTCAAGCCAACAAGAAGGGCAAGCCAGAAAGGTCCCGCCATATGCCAGGCCGTGTGCTGATCATAGACGATCTTGCGACCAACAGGATTATCCTGAAGGTCAAGTTGTCGGCCGCATATTACGATGTGGTACAGGCGGCATCAGTGGATGAGGCCTGTGAGCGTCTGTCCGATCTGCGCCCCGACGTGATCCTGCTCAGCGCGCGTCAGGGCGAGGTGGGCGACGCAACCCCCTGCGCGGATCAGAAATGCTGTACCGATCAAAGCTGCCCCGACGCCAGGGCCAGCCTGCTGAATGACAGCATTCGCCGGCTGCAAAAACCTGCGGTCGACACCGTGACCGCACCTGTCGTCGTTCTGCTGAGCACAGACAATGCCGAGGACCGTGTTCGCGCCCTGAAGGCGGGGGCGGCGGATGTGCTGTGCCGCCCTCTGGATGAACAGATGTTGCTGGCCCGGTTGCGCAACCTGATGCGTCAGCGCCTGTCAGATCAGGAATTGCGCCATCATTCCCTGACCGCCCATGCGCTTGGCTTTGCCGAAGATCAAAACCGGTTTGATCTGCCCGGTCAGATCGGCCTGATCACCCAACACAAGCAAACCGCCCGCAAGTTGCAATCGCGCCTTGCACCACATTCGCATCACAGCCTGCGGATGATGAGTGCCGAGGAAATCATGTGCGTCGCCACTCCAGACCCGACACTGGGGCCTGCGCCCGTGCCAGACCTGTTTCTGTTGCAATTGGCAGGCGGCTAGGGACAAGATGGCTTGCGCCTTCTGGCCGAATTGCGCGCCGATCCGGTCACGCGCAATTGCCCGGTAGTCGCGCTTCTGCCCGAAGAGGATGCAACCCTAGCCTCGAACCTGCTTGATCTGGGCGCGGGCGATGTGATCGTGATCGACACGGATACGCAGGAAATTGCCCTACGCATCGACAAACAGCTTGAGCAGAAACGCAATAGCGATCGGTTGCACGATCAGTTGAAGGACGGGCTACAGGCGGCGGTGATCGACCCGCTGACCGGGCTTTACAATCGCCGTTATGCTTTGTCCTATCTCAATTGCCTGATGGACACCCAAGGCAGCGAAGCGGGCAATTTCGCAGTCATGGTGGCCGACCTGGATTACTTCAAAAGACCTCTGCGTGATTGCGCTATTTGGGGATTTATTGATTTTTGAGCCGACTTTTGGGTTCCGCCTCTGGATTTGAGGCGGATTGGTTTTGCGGGTTTGGTTTACGCGATTGCCTGGGTTTGTTGGTTGAGAGTTATTTTGTTTGCGGCCTTGAGGAGGTTCTGCGAGATGGCGGCCATGACCATCTGCGCATGGGTTTTAGCGACACCAAAGTAGCGCGCGCGGTGTAGACCGAAGAGACGTTTCATCGTGCCAAAGCACTGCTCAACCCGGAACCGACGTTTGGAGATTTGCTTGTTGAAACGTTTCTCGAACTGGCGCAAAGGGCGGTTCCGTGCAGCCTTGCGCATGATGCCATCGCGGTGCTGTCCTTTCAGGGCGGCTCTGTTGGCTTTGCCCGCGTAGGCCTTGTCGGCCAATACGCGCTGCGCACTGGCCCCCTTGATCATCGTTTTGAACTCCGGGCTTTCGCCCGCATTGGCGGGCGTGACATGCACCTTGTCGATGTACCCCTCTTCGTCTGTGCGGGCAAAACCCTTGAAGCCCAGCGTGCACTTTGAGCCCTTCTTCACCCAGCGGGCATCCTTATCTGCGCTGTAGTGCACATCCGGGTTCTCCTGTGTGTCGCCTTCTTCGCGATCCTGCGGCGCCTCGATATGGGTCCGCGGGCGGGCGGCGCTCTCTATCAGGGTTGCGTCGATAATCGCCGCCTCGGCTTCCTGGAGCTTGAGGCCGTGTTTCTCGATCTGTCGGCAAACCTCGGCGAGAAGATCATCATAGACACCAGCGTGAACCAATGCATTGCGAAATCGACAGTGGGTGGTCTCATCTGGCACAGGGCCATGTAGATCAAGCCCGCAAAACAGCATGAAATCCAGCCGGACCTTTAAGGCACGTTCAAGCTTCGGGTCCGACAAGCCATGCCACTGACCCACTAACAGGCACTTGAACAAAACAAGAGGTGTATAGCCGGAAGGACCCAAACCAGACCGTCCAGGACCGCGGTTCAGAATGGCGGAAAACTCACCCCAGTCCAAAAGCGCATCGATCTTGAAAAGCGGGTCTTCAAATCCAATCCGATCCGTCGCTTCACGTAAAAACAGATCCATATCGCCATCCAAATCCGATTGGCCTAAAGATATCAAAATCTAAAGTTTGGCGGAACCCTGAATTATGCAGAGGTCTTTTCAAGCAGGTCAATGACCGCTTTGGCCATGCCGCAGGTGATGCAGTTCTCAGCCGCGTGGCCAAACTGCTTCAGGGGCATATGCGCAAGGACGATCTGGTGGCGCGTATCGGCGGCGAAGAGTTTCTGATCATCGTGCCCGGCACAACGCAGGATCAAGCCCGCGAGATTGCAACACAACTCTGCCGTCTGGTACGCGACACACCGATTGCCCTGCCCGGATAGGCTGCCCCGGCCAATGTCACTATCAGCATCGGCCTGGCGCTGGCCAGCGCGAGTAAGACGCAGGCCGATGAGGTTCTGAATCTGGCAGATCGGGCGCTCTATCGCTCAAAAGCCGAAGGCCGTAACACCGTCTGCGCGGCGTAAAGTCCGGATCTCAATTCCCTTTATGTCGATGGTCCAGCCTGTTCTGCAGACGGTCCGCGAAGGCAGCGCGCTCTTTGACGCTCATTTTTTCGATCCGCTCCAGTAACAGCCCCTGACCAAAGGCCATCCGCTCGTTCAGGAAGGCCCGTTGACGCGCAAGATGCCCGGCGATGACCTCGCGATCAAAACGATCTGCACGCAGATCTGTCACCAGAGCCTCCAACGCGGCCCGCTTTTCGCTCTGCCCGTTCTGGGCTTTGCCGAAAGCGCGGCGCATCTCGCGGCCAATCTCGTGCCGGTCGCTATGCGACAGTGCGCGCGTCAGCGGCCCGCCCATCTGCTCCAGCCTTGCACCGGACCCGCGCTCTTTGACGCCCCCCCATTTCAGTTGCGAGCCGACAACGACCCCCACCACCATCAGGTTCAGCGCCAGCGAGAGGCCGAACACCACCCGCAGCCAAGGCCGCATCCGGGGGCTGGTTTTTTGTTCCGGGCTGTCCATTACATCGCCTCCTCAACCAAACCCAGGGCCACGTCGGCGCTGGTATCAATCAGATAAGCGGTGGCATCCGGTCCCAGATAGCCATCGCTCCATTCCTGCAAGACAACCGGCGGGCTGACCCCCAGCCAGAGCCCCGCGACCGCGGCCGTGGTCAACCCGCCCATCGCAGGCCACCCCCCCAGCACGCGGAACAACTGGGCCAGCGGATTAACCCGGGCAGGTCGCGTCACCAGGGCTGACGCCATTTCGGCCTGCACCGCTTCGGCATCCCCCAGAACCCGGGCGAACAGATCGTCCGAAGGGGTCGGCGCGGCGGTGCGTGCGGCGGCGAAATGGGCGTCAAGCGCGGTCATATCATCATTTTCCTGCGTCATTCTGTGTACCCCAGTTCGTCCTGTCTGTCTTTCAACCCCGCAGCCAGCGCCCGTTTGCCACGGGCGATCAGGCTTTCCACCGCCTCGACGCTGATCTGCATAATCTCGGCAATCTCCGGATTGGCCAAGCCCTCAATATGGCGCAGCACAACCGCTTCGCGTTGCCGGCCCGGCAGATCGCCCAAGGCGGCTTGCAATGCATCGGCCCTAGCCTTGTCCTGCATCGCCTCCAAAGCCGAGGGGCGCTCATCCTGCGGACCGTCGGCCGCCTCAAGCGAGGCCGAGCGTGCCCGGCGCAGCCGGTCCGTACTCAGATTGGCAACCACGCGGTAAAGCCAGGTTGTCACCTTGGCCTCGCCCTGTCGCCAGTCTGGCGCGATTTTCCAAAGGCGCAACATCGCCTCTTGCGCGATATCTTCGGCCTCGGCACGATTGCCGGTCATGCGATAGGCATGGGCCAGCACACGGGGCGTCAACCGCAAGGTCAAGGCGCGCGCCGCAACGCCGTCACCATTGGCAAACAGCACCAACAACGCCTCATCCGGGATATCAACTGTCTGATCCAGCGCCATGTCCATCATTCGGGCCTACCCTGCGCGGCCCCTTGGTGCAATGAGGGGCGCAGAGGCCGTGGCCCCCGCGCCCACCGTGAGTGGTGTCAACCTTTGTTGTCTTTGTTTTTGCCGCGCATGGCTTTCATCTCGTCAAACTCCGCGCGCGAGATTGCGCCATCGCCATCGGTATCGACCCGGTCAAACATCTTGCCCATCCGCTTGGGCTTGATCTCATCCGGGCTGAGTTGGCCGTCACCATCGGCATCATGATTTTTCATCATGTGGCTGATGCGCTTTTCGACGCGCTTGGTTGCTTTCGCCGCCATGCCTTCGCGCATTTCGGCCTCGCTGACCTGTCCGTTACCATCGCTGTCCATTTTCATGAATTGCGCGCGACGATGATCGGCCATCTCGTCTTGGGTCAGCTTGCCATCGGCATTGGCATCAACCTCTTCAAAGGTGAATTGCGGGCCGCGTGGCGGTTTGCCATCACCCTGGGCCTGGGCCAACCCGGCACCGGCAAGGATTGCAACGCTCAGCGCGCCCATCAGGATTGCATTGTTCATGGTCTGCCTCTCTTTCACTCTCTGTCTCATCTGCTATCGAAACCGGCCTCTCTGCCCGTTTCTGATAGGTTTTACGGCGCAGCCCGGGTGTTCCGTCGCAACAGGCCTAAAAAATGTGCGAGGCTTTGCGACATGGGGACGCATTGGGAATTTATCCCCTTTATGTTTCCGCTCACATCGCCCAAAAAAGGGCATTCGCGAACAAGCAGGTGCACTATGAGTGACGCAACAGATATTCCCATCGAACGCCCCGTCTGGCCCTCGGTTTTCAAAGGTTTCCGTGGCAAATGCCCCAATTGCGGCAGTGGTCCGCTACTGAAAGGGTACCTGAAGGTGCGGGATAGCTGCACCGTATGCCGCGAAGAGTTCCATCATCACCGTGCCGATGATGGCCCGCCTATCTGACGATCCTGCTGGTCGGGCATCTGATGGCGCCGCTTTTGGGGTCACTGCATAAAAGCACCATTATTGTCGGGTTCGTGCGAACGAACAGGGAACTTATGCGGCGTCATGGATTTCGTATTTTCTCAGTGTCTGATTCAAAATGGGATGAAGGATTTCAATCTGTTGCAAGTAGTCGGGTCACGCGCCTGATGTGGGCGATGAGCAGCCAGGTCTCGGCGCTTTCGATGGATTTCTCCCGATCCTTTGCCAAACGACGGCAGCGACCGAGCCATGCGAAGGTGCGTTCCACAACCCATCTGCGTGGCAGCACCTCGAAGCCCCCGGCGGTGTCGGAGCGCTTGATGATCTGTAGCGTCCAGCGTCCGAGGCGCACGAGGGCACCCCGCAGCTTCGGCCCGGCATAGCCGCCATCCGCGAACATGTGGCGCAGTTTCGGGGCCTCACGGCGGAGCCTGGCGAAGACCCCGGGCGCACCGTCACGATCCTGAATGTTGGCCGTATGGACCTCGCATGCGATCAGATTGCCACAGGTATCAGTGATAATGTGGCGTTTTCGACCTTTGATCCGCTTGCCCGCATCGTAGCCGGAAAGGGACGTGTTTTCAGAGGTTTTAACGCTCTGGCTGTCGATCACACCGGCTGTCGGCTGCACATCGCGGCCTGCCGCGAGGCGCACGGCCGCGACCAGGTGGCGGTTGATCCGGGCCAGCAGGCCATCATCTCGCCAGAGGTGGAAATAGTAACGCACAGTGGAGACCGCAGGAAAGTCCTTCGGCAGGAGCGACCATGCGCACCCGGCGGCGGCAAGATACTGAATCGCATTCCAGACCCGACGCAAATGCACCTTTCGCGGACGCCCAGGGCGGTTACGGCCGGGTAACAATGACCGCACGATATTCCATTCCGCATCGGTCAAATCACTTGGATAGCACTTTGTTTCGCGCATATGCTGCGCACGGGTGAATTCAGTCCAGACCATTGTGATCTCCGTTCAATTTCACAACCGAACAGAATCACAACCTGTTGAATTCACTCAACTCATTTCTGATCAGACACTCAGAGAGATTTCGGTGCCAGGAAACGCAGCCGCATCCTCGGAACACATCCACAACAGCGCACGCGCGGGCCAGTCTGCAGGAATGTGATCTTCCCAGTCCAGTTGGCTGACCGGATTGATACCACTGGCCTTGATGACCCGCTGCATATCGGTCGCCACCGTGCCAGGCGACAGGCCCATTGCGCGGATGCCATGATGCCCCTCTTCCGGATGGAGGCATTCCGTCAGCATCTTTGCCCCTGCTTTTGAGGCACAATAGTGGCTCCACGCCTCAACCGGGTTCGATGCCGCGCCAGAGGATATGGTCAGCACTGTTCCACCACCTGCGGCCCGCATCACTGGTAATGCCGCGCGCACGCCATAGAACACGCCCTTGAGGTTGATATCGATCGCCTGACTCCAGGCGTCGGTATCCACGTTGGACAGGTGAAAGATCGGCTCAATCACCCCAGCATTCCCGATCAGCACATCCAGTCCACCAAAGCGGTCCACACAATCCGCAACGGCCTGCTCGACCTGCGCAAAATCACTGACATCACACGCCAGCGCGATGGCATTGTCACCCAGCGCCGCTGCCAATGCATCAATTTGATCGCGGCTGCGGGCCACCAGCGCAACATTGGCCCCGGTTGCGGCAAAAACGCGCCCTGCCTCGGCACCGATCAGCGCCTGGCACCTGTTATGAGTACCGTTTTTCCCTGCATTCCCCCCTCCTCCTCCGTTGGTTCAGAAATCGACTGAACCTCCTCCGACTAAAGTCAGAGGGTTCAGTGGTTCATGAGCGCCTTCGGCGCACGTTTGAATGTTTTTCCGACTAAAGTCGGAGGCTTTAGACCAGATTGTGGAAAGTAAACCCGTACCGTGTAAACGGGGAATTGGTCCACCCCTTGCCCCCGGGAAAAGGCCGCGCTGCGCCGCAGGGAAAGGCACCACCCTGATCCCCGGCATGCCGGTTGAGGCGTATATTCGCACCGAGGATCGCACGCCGATTGCCTATCTGGTCAAACCCCTGGCCGACTATTTCAACAAGGCCCTGCGCGAATAGATGCAGCAAGGCAACTTTTCGATTCCCTTCCCCGAGCCCGGGCCGTTGTTCAGAAATCACGGGTCCTTCCCGGCGGGGAGGGCGAGTGGGTGTTATGTGCCGCACTTTCCAACGTCTGCGTGCCGATTTTTTGCATTTCGTTTCGTTTCAGATTTCCGCCCCCAGCAATACATTGAGCAAATTTTTACCGACAGGTCATCTGAAACGAAATGCCCTCCCGAAACGCGCGGGGAAACCGCCGGAGGGGTCGCGCCGGGATTTGCGCGATACCGGCGGTGAAAAAAAATGTCAGGAATCCCGGCATGGCCAGCGGCAAAAAACCCTTCGCGCGACGGGACGTGCTCCGGTCCTGCCCGCAGTCCGGAGATCGGGCGGCTGCCGCCGGATGTCCCCGTGCCCTGAAACCCCCTGTGCGCGGAATTCCCGTGCCCGTTCTGCGGATCAGGTCCGGCAGGTCGCGGCGTCGATCAGGGGACCCGGTTTTACCGGTCCCGTCCTGTTCGCCGGGGGCACCACCATTATTGCCGGGGCAGGACCGTGTGCGATGGCGCGGGAGACGGGCATGGATGTTGTGCCCTGCATCCGGCTGCCCGGTCTCCCGGATGAGCGGCGCCCCGCGTATATTGCTGCTGACAACAGGCTGGCCGGACATGCGGGCCGGGACGGGGATCTGCTCCGGCCCGGGCCGGGGGAATTGCGCGACCCCGGGTTTCATCCGGACAGATGTCGGGATGCCGGTGGCTGATGACCGGATTGACATGTGCCGGACCGGTCCGCCCTGCAACGCCACCGCAGGCAAGGCCGGGAACGACACCATGGACAGCCCTGCCCTGCCCGCCGTCCTGACCATTCGTGCATAGCGCAGAAATTTGGCGGCCTGGTCAATATGATGGGGGCAGTCATCACTTCGGTTTGGACACGTCGAGTACGAAGACATCAATATGGCCTGCCAACTCTGACGGTAGTTTCGCTTCGATTCTTTTCCGTAGCTCTCGCCCATCTCCAATTCCATGGTTCTTGCGACCTGCAACCTTTTCATCTCTACCGAACCAAATCACGAGGAAAATACCTTGCTGCCCGGCATCCGGATGGATTGAGTAGCGTTCGTATAGCTGGGCGGATGCGGCTCGATAAAGCTCCTTATGCCATTGACCTTTGACCTCGGTAACAAGCAGCTTTCGGTTACCACCAATCATCCTGGCCACAGTGAAGTCGCTACGCTTCGCGGCTTTCAACTGATGCTCTGGTGTTACAGTGATATCTTGTGGCGCAAGCCTCAAGTTCAGGCGCTCTGCAATAATTTCGGTTGATCGCGCTTCGTCCAGTCGTTCGCCCTTCTCATAGAAGAGGGCAGCAGAATTGTACTCACCTCCGTCAATAGTCTTCTGGAAATCCTGCAGTTCCTGGATCACGAGTTGGCGCAGGCCTTCAACGGTCACTACGGCGTCGTGATCGAGCACATCCATGATTTGCCCGGGCGTCGGTGGTTCGAAATCCCTGAGTGCTTTTCTTCGGACCTGGCCAGCCCGAATACTTTTCAGGTTCATGTGAAAGTCAGCAAACCGCGCGTCAGCAACCAGCCGATCAAGAACCGGGATCGCTGGATCGGGGTCATCCGCGCCGATAGACCGCAGGACTCCAGTCAGGAAGCGATGGGCGGTTTCCTCTTTGGGGCTGTCAGTGCCAAAACTACCAGGCGGGTGCACCCTGGGCCATTGGTCGACAAATGCGTCCAGAATGGCTTCAACCTTTTCGGAAGTGAGCCTTGGCCAGGCAAGATGCTCACTCCGGTTCTGATGGTCAGTGCGTTCCCTAAGCATCGGAACCGTATCTTTGTCTGCTTTGAACAAATCCCAATAGATATCGGGTGCATCCCTCAGAAAATAGAATGCGCGCAGAAACCAAAATCCTCCGCTTCTGCTCGATGTTCTCGTTTTCAGTCGGATCAGGCGAGTTTCAACAAGGCTCAATTAGCATTGATTATGCGTGGCGTGTTACAGGCAGGATGCCTGCGGCGGCGGCAAGTATCGCGCGCGGCGTTTGGTGGTGTAATCGGCGGAGCAATACTCGGCCAGGGTAGCGGCGTCGTTGTGTTGTCGCGGGCGGCGTAAAAGTCGTCCACTTTTGCCCTTTCGTTTGATGGGAGGGCCGGGGGATTTTCACCGTGGAATTGTATTTGAAGGTGCGTCAGGCTCATTTTCAGGATGGGTTGAGCGGGCGTCGGATTGCCCGGGATTTTGGGATTGGCCGAGACAGTGTGCGAAGATGTTGGCCTATTCGGAGCCACCGGGGTATCGGCGGACAGCGCCGATTAGGCGCCCGAAGCTGGATGCGTTCACCTGCCAGATCGACCAATGGCTTACTGAGGACAAAGCGCGTCCGCGCAAGCAGCGCCACACCGCAAAGCGTATCTTTGAGAGGCTGCGCGACGAGTGCGGCTTTGATGGCGGATACACAATCGTCAAAGACTGCGTCCGGGCCAGGAAGCGCTCTGGCAAAGAGATGTTCGTGCCGCTCAGCCATCCGCCCGGGCATGCGCAGGCGGATTTTGGTGAAGCGCCTGTCGTGATTGGCGGCGTTGAGCGGAAGGCGCACTTCTTCGCCTTTGATCTGCCGCAGAGCGATGCGTGTTTTATCCGGGCCTATCCTGCGGCAACCACCGAGGCCTGGCTGGATGGGCATGTGCATGCCTTTGCTTTCTTTGGGGCGGTTCCCCTGTCGATCCTCCATGACAATGACCGCTGCCTGGTGGCGCGGATCCTGCCGGACGGCACCCGGCAAAGAACCCAACGGTTCAGCGCAATGCTGTCGCATTATGTGGTCCGGGATCGCTACGGCCGTCCCGGCAAGGGGAACGACAAGGGAGCGGTCGAGGGGTTGGTCGGCTACGGGCGGCGCGACTTCATGGTGCCGATCCCGTCCTTTCCGGACCGGGATGCGTTCAACGCTCACCTGGAAGAGCAATGCCGCAAACGGCAGGACGATGTCCTGCGCGGACACAAGGCCAGCATCGGCGAACGGCTGCAAGCCGATCCGGCGGCAATGCAGGATTTGCCCGGCGCACCCTTCGAGGCCTGTGAGTTGCAAAGTGGCCAGGTCACATCGACATCGGTGCTGCGGTATCGCGGTAACGACTACTCGGTACCGGTCGCATATGGCCACCGCGCGGTCTGGATCAAGGGCTTCGTGATCCGCGTCGTTATCGGTTGCGCCACTGAGGTGATCGCCGATCATCCCCGCTCTTATGACAGCGGTGACATGGTGTTCGACCCGCTGCATTACCTGCCGCTGATCGAGCGCAGGATCATGTCCTTCGATCAGGCTGCGCCCTTGCAGGGTTGGGAACTGCCTGACGCCTTCGCCACGCTCCGGCGCTTGCTGGAAGCCCGGCAGGGCAAGGCGGGCAAAAGGGAGTATGTCCAGGTCCTGCGCCTGTCGGAACGGTTCGAGCTGGAGGTGCTGCATCTTGCCGTCAAAGACGCCCTGCGAATGGGGGCGGTCAGCTTCGATGCGATCAAGCACCTCGTCCTGTGCCGCGTCGAGCGAAGGCCCCCGAGGTTGGATTTGGATGTCTATCCGTTCCTGCCCGGAACCAACATCGCCACCACCTCGGCTTCTTCCTGTATGAGCCTTCTGTCAGGAGGTGACGCATGACGGATGCACCCGAACTGCCGCTGACACACCACCTCAAGACTCTGCGCCTGCCCACCTTCCTGCGCGAGCATGACAAGCAAGCGCGCATTTGTGCGGCGGAAGGCCTGGATCATGTGCGCTATCCAGCCCGGCTGACCGAGCTGGAACCAATCGATCGGGAGAGGCGCATGGTCGAGCGCCGGATCAAGGCGGCAAAGCTTCCAACCGTCAAAAGCCTCGACAGCTTCGACTTTACGGCCATCCCCGGTCTGAACAAGATGATGGTGCTGGAACTGGCGCGCTGTGAATGGATCGAGCGCAGGGAGAACGTCATCGCGCTCGGCCCGTCGGGAACCGGCAAAACCCATGTCGCTCTCGGGTTGGGGCTGACCGCCTGCCAGAAAGGGTTGCCTGTCGCCTTCGTAACCGCCGCAGCTCTCGTGCACGGGATGATGGAGGCCCGCGACGAGAAACGCCTCCGGCAGCTTCAGCGCAAACTGGCCAAGGTCAAACTGCTGATCATCGACGAGCCGGGCTTCGTCCCCTTGAGCAAAACCGGCGCCGAGCTTCTGTTCGAGCTGATCTCTCAGCGCTGCGAGCGTGGCTCAACCCTGATCACATCGAACCTGCCCTTCGAGGAATGGACCGAGACATTCGGCACCGAACGCTTGACCGGCGCGCTCCCGGACCGGCTGACACATCACGTCAACATCCTCGAGATGAACGGCGAAAGCTACCGCCTCAATCAGAGCCGCGCACGTATTGCCAACCCTTCAACCTGACAACTGAACAATCGGCCTGACGGCCAATGCGCCTTGGAACGTGCTTGCTGATTGGTGGCCACACGCCCCAAGGCGCACTCCACAAACTGGCCGACTTTTGCTCCGCCCCAGTGGCCGGATTTTACTCCGCCGTTGACACCAGGTTGCCTCGACATAGGTGTAGTTCGACGCCCCAAGGGCCGCGACGAAGATCCGGGCGGTACGCACTTCGCCCGTCTCAGGGCAAACAACATCGACCGTGTGTCCCGCGTAATCGACAAACAGCCGCTCACCCGCAGGATGGCGCTGACGCATCACCGGCGACAAGCGACCCTCCCAGCGGGTGTAGAGTTCGCAGTACCGGCTGTATCCGTAGCCATCGGGATAGACGCCGCGATACTCTTCCCACAGCAATGCCAGTGTCACACCTTTGCGACGAAGTTCCGCGTGAACATAAGCCCAATCGGGTTGTGGGATCGCCCGCGTCGACGCGCCAGGTTGATGCGGAAAGATCTGCTGCTCAAGATCAACATCAGACAGATCATCAGGCAAAGGCCAGACCAATCCGGCCACATCCGCGCGCCGGAAATACTCCGATACTGTCGCACGCCCCAACGACAGGCTCTGCGCCACCTGACGCCCTGAAAATCCATCTGCTCGAAGCCGCAGGGCTTCCCGTATCTTGCGCATCGACAATCTCTGCATCGCGCCACCTCCCATTCAAAAAGAACGGCAAGGTAGCCAGTTAAAGATCGCCTCAAAACAGACGCCAAACCCCCGGATCAGGGGTGGCCGGATGCCCCGGTTTGAGTGGCCGGGTTAAATCGGTACGGGTGGCCGGATACTATCGGTATAGGTGGCCGGATCACACCGGAATGCGCAGCAGAGCGTAAAAACAACAGAAAGCGGCGGCATTTCAGGTTTTGATGCGGGCAAAAAGATCAAAGGGCGCAAGCGTCACATCGTGACAGACACGCAAGGTTTCTCGTGACAGACACGCAAGGTTTCCTGTTACCGATCCTTGTTCACGCCGCCGATATACAGGATCGGGATGGTGCTGTGGATGGTCTCAAAGCACTGCGCATCCGCTTCCCGCGGCTGGGGCACATCTTTGCGGACGGAGGATATGCAGGGCCAAAGCTTCGGGATGCTTTGGCCCTGCAGGGAAAATGGACATTGGAGATTGTCAAGCGCCCTGACAAAGCCGAGGGGTTCGTTCTTCCACCACGAAGATGGGGTGTCGAGCGAACATTCGCGTGGCCGGGACGTTGCCGTCGTTTGGCAAAAGATCGGGAGGCAACCGTTGAAAGTTCCGTAGCATGGGTTTTGGTTGCCGGTATTCGTCTCTTGACAAGGCGGATAGCAAGGCATTCTGTTCAAACATAAACTTTGGCTCAATTAGCATTTATTATGCGTGGCGACCTGTGATAGAACACACCATGAACAAAATTATGGGTGCGGCACATGGATCATCAGGCTTTTTTGGTGTGGCTTAACGAGATCGACAACCTTTCATCGAAACAACGGGCTGAAACCGGACGGCTCGTTGCCGGGGTTTCGTCGCTGGAAAGCGTGATCGATCTCCTTGAGGCGACTGTTCGCGAGGGGCGTATCTGTCCGCACTGCGCTTCGGGCGGTGCGATCATCAGAGGCCATGCAAGTGGCCTGACGAGGTTCTTTTGCAAAAGCTGTCGCAAAACCTTCAACGCGCTGACCGGGACGCCGCTTGCCCGCTTGCGCCACAAGGACAGGTGGGCAGAGTTTGCAGCTTCCCTGCGCGACGGCGAAACGGTAAAGGCGTCCGACGGGCGTTGTATGGTGGCCGACACCACAGCTTTTCGTTGGCGTCATCGCTTTCTTCAGGCTGTAACGGTCGGTGCGGTCAAGCTGTGCGGGATCGTCGAAGCCGACGAGACGTTCTTTCTGCACAGCCGGAAAGGGGAGCGTAATCTCTCTCGAAAAGCCCGCAAACGCGGGGGAAAGGCCTCAAAACGCGGATTGTCGAAGGAGCAGGTTCCGGTCCTCGTTGCAGTCGACCGATCAGGCACCACCATCAGTGCTGTCTTGCCTGCGGTGACAGCCGAACATCTCAAAACGGTTCTGCAGCCACGTCTTGATGGGGACGCTCTCCTGGTGACCGATGGCTGCACCGGGTACCCGCCCTGCGCCGCAGAAATGGGCGTCAGCCATGAAAGTCTCAACCGGACCGCCGGAGAACGTGTCCGTGGTGAATTGCACATTCAAACCGTGAACAGTCGGCATGAGCGGTTAAAGACCTTTCTGCGCCGCCATCGGGGTATCGCAACCAAATACCTGGACAGCTACCTTCGGTGGTTCCACCTTGCCGTCCTTCCGAGCCACCAAACGCCGCGCGCGATACTTGCCGCAGCAGCAGGCATCCTGCCTGTAATACGCCACGCATAATCAATGCTAATTGAGCCTAAACTTTTGAGTCAGACTCTAAGCGATGGTCGGACGCTCGACGTTGATTTTGTGATCACCGGTATCGGTATCCGTCCGAACACTTCGCTTGCCGAGGCCCCTGGTTTGACAATAACCAACGGTATCAGCACCGATGCGTTCGGGCGCAGTTCCGCACCAAATATCTGGGCCGCAGGTGATTGCGCATCCTTTCCAATGGGCGACGCGCGTATCCGCCTTGAGAGCGTTCCAAATGCTATTGATCAGGCCGAAGTGGTTGCTGCCAACATTTTGGGCGCACAGACCGCTTATATTGCAAAGCCCTGGTTTTGGTCAGATCAATACGATGTAAAATTGCAGATTGCCGGGTTGAATACGGGATATGACAATGTGGTCACACGCCTAGGGGACAAGCCAGGTTCGGTGTCGCATTGGTACTATCGCGGCGTAGAATTATTAGCGGTGGATGCAATGAATGCGCCGCGTGAATTCATGGTTGGTAAGCGGCTGATTGAGGCAGGAAAATCGCCAGCGCCTGACGTCATCGCACTACCTGAAACCGCGCTGAAGTCACTCTTGTAATGGACCCCACTCGTGCTCAATTGCGCGTGTGAGGTCTATCCTATTCGGTTGCTGTGTGACCGCTGACTAGGACGCTGCTATGACCGTCTATTTGTCCGCTCCCAACATCTTTCCCATATACCCCAAGAAATCCCAAATTGTGCCTTCAAGATCTTCTGGTGCCAAAAAGCCATGCTTCATATAGCGGGTATTTTGCGATTTTTGCAGCGTCTCAAGTTTTGCCTTGTCTTCAGCGTTAAAGGATTTGCAAAGATTTACATAGGCGACGACCTCGGGGTCTTCGGGGTCTGTCTTGAAACCCGAAACGCCCCATCTGATCGCTACTTTATCCGTGCCTGCTGGGCGCAAACACAGGTGCAATGTATAGTTGGCCGCGACGGCCGTTACAAAACTTGGGAATATGTTGAACAACACTGAGTTGCGTTGCTCATCCTCAGTCATGTCCTCGTGGAACGGACCGCGTGGCGGGTATGCTGGATCATAATAGGACCGATAGGCGGTCCAGCGATCTTCACCGGGAACTTTCTTGCAAAGCTGCGTCGGAGTCATCGGCTGTAAGGTCTTTGGGTGGGTCGCAAACAGATGATACCCCTCCATGAAATTCTCAGTCAGGTTTTTCCAATTGGTGTTCCACACTGCTTCGTCACTAAACAGCAGGTTGCGGCCTTCGTTATGATAGTTATGCAAGACTTCATCAAGCTTACCCAATTGTGGGGCAAGTGGTTCTGCGTTGCCGTCCAGATTAACGAAGATGAAGTTATTCCAAATCTCAGTGCTTAACTGTGGTAGCGCACATTTTTTGGGATCAAGAGTCCTAATCTTTTTCATCAGGGGGGCTGTTTTTAGCGCGCCGTCTGTATTGTAGGTCCACGCATGATAACCGCAAACAAAGCTACGCCGATTACCGCGCGCCTCAGTTTCGACCATATTGCCACGATGCCGGCAGACATTTGACAAAACGTAGATTTCGCCGTCATGGCCACGCGACACCAGCAATTGTTCATCCACCAGCTCAGTGGTGAAAAAGTCGCCGACATTTGGCACTTCGCCGACGTGACCAAGGCAAACCCACTCGCGGCGAAAGACGTGTTCACGCTCCAGCTCATGGAAATCGTCAGAGGTGTAAAAGCTTGGATGCATCGTGCGGGCATCTTCCCCATCCAAAGATTTCAGATCCGTAAGTTCCTGACGCAGTGCGTCGGCTGTGTTTACTTTCGTGTGCGACATGGGGTTCCTTTGACTCTACAATCTGTGATCACAGATCAGTAGCACCAAAATCTGTGAGCGCCAAGTGAATTTGCAAGGCCATGCGCATCGATTAGGCGACACTGCGTTGAGGTATTTCAGGCGCGATAAGGCACAAATGATCGCCTGGGTCGACCAACGGATTGCGACGCACAACAGCAATGACCCCGTTTTGAGTTGCGGGCATCACTATGGGTTCAAATTGAAGATTGTGCATGTCGTACAAGGTGGCGACAGGATCGCCCTTGCGAACGTTATCCCCGAGCAGCACATGAAATTCAGCGAGCCCGTAGTTGGTGCTGGTAATGTGCTTAGCATTGTCATTGACGGCGATAAACCGGGTTGTAGGCGCTGGAGGGCGTTTTTCAACAATCCCCAAATGCCCCATCACGCGGTGCAGCCCCGCCCAACCAACCTGAAAGGCGGATTGGGAAAACCGGCCAAATCCTCCTAGCTCACACGCCAGAAATGCGGTGTTCAGGTTATGTGATGTTGTGTCAAAATCCCCTCCGGTGCCATCAATGTCACAAAGCATGGTGAATGGCGCGCCAAACACATTTGCCAACTCCCAATTCCTACGGTTCAATTCCACGTTTGGCCCACGGCATGTGAATCCGCAGTCGACATATTGCGTGGCCGTGCCACCCGAGTGGAAATCAACAATGGTATCCGCGCGAGGGATGAGGTGCGTCGTAACGAAAGCCGCAACTGCATCAGTTGGACCCTGCCCAACATCGCCGGGAAAACTGCGGTTCATGTTGCCCTGATCAATCGGAGAAACCCGCGAGCGGGCCATGACGGCAGCCATATTGAACGCGGGCAATATGATGATCCGTCCATTCACCGCTTCCGGTTGCAGATCCTGCATTAGTTTACGCAGAATGATCTGCCCTTCGTACTCATCCCCATGGCTGCCAGCCGTCAGCAGTATTGTTGGCCCGTTGCCGCCACAGGGCAATCGCATTTGGAAATCCAAGCCCTTCGCTGACGAACATAGCATGAACTTTTGGGCTCTCTCGTTGCGTTTGTGGTCAGGTTTTGATGTTTTTCAACCTCAATGCGGCAGGACAAATCCAAACGCGATTGCCCTGGTTGCCGCCATGTATCACTCCGGCAGGCACTTTAATCGTGCTATACTCCTCCGCCTGAATTGACCTGAGATTTTGAGCCGGGATCAGTTTGTAATCTTTCAGGCCGGGGAACGAGAGTCCCGCACCGGAAAAGGCAAACCGCCATTCCGCCAAAACTGGCGGACCAATATCAAATATCCAGCAGGGCATCATAGCCTGGATCCGGAAGCAAAAATGTGCGCGCAGGCTTTCTCACGGGTGCGTCCACTTTACGGCGACGGCAAATCGCTTCAGGCGCCGCGCGGTCCCCGCATGTGAGGCGGCAGTGTTTTATGAGGCCATGTGTCAACGGCGGAGTAAAATCCGGCCACTGGGGCGGAGCAAAAGTCGGCCAGTTTGTGGAGTGCGCCTTGGGGCGTGTGGCCACCAATCAGCAAGCACGTTCCAAGGCGCATTGGCCGTCAGGCCGATTGTTCAGTTGTCAGGTTGAAGGGTTGGCAATACGTGCGCGGCTCTGATTGAGGCGGTAGCTTTCGCCGTTCATCTCGAGGATGTTGACGTGATGTGTCAGCCGGTCCGGGAGCGCGCCGGTCAAGCGTTCGGTGCCGAATGTCTCGGTCCATTCCTCGAAGGGCAGGTTCGATGTGATCAGGGTTGAGCCACGCTCGCAGCGCTGAGAGATCAGCTCGAACAGAAGCTCGGCGCCGGTTTTGCTCAAGGGGACGAAGCCCGGCTCGTCGATGATCAGCAGTTTGACCTTGGCCAGTTTGCGCTGAAGCTGCCGGAGGCGTTTCTCGTCGCGGGCCTCCATCATCCCGTGCACGAGAGCTGCGGCGGTTACGAAGGCGACAGGCAACCCTTTCTGGCAGGCGGTCAGCCCCAACCCGAGAGCGACATGGGTTTTGCCGGTTCCCGACGGGCCGAGCGCGATGACGTTCTCCCTGCGCTCGATCCATTCACAGCGCGCCAGTTCCAGCACCATCATCTTGTTCAGACCGGGGATGGCCGTAAAGTCGAAGCTGGCGAGGCTTTTGACGATTGGAAGCTTTGCCGCCTTGATCCGGCGCTCGACCATGCGCCTCTCCCGATCGATTGGTTCCAGCTCGGTCAGCCGGGCTGGATAGCGCACATGATCCAGGCCTTCCGCCGCACAAATGCGCGCTTGCTTGTCATGCTCGCGCAGGAAGGTGGGCAGGCGCAGAGTCTTGAGGTGGTGTGTCAGCGGCAGTTCGGGTGCATCCGTCATGCGTCACCTCCTGACAGAAGGCTCATACAGGAAGAAGCCGAGGTGGTGGCGATGTTGGTTCCGGGCAGGAACGGATAGACATCCAAATCCAACCTCGGGGGCCTTCGCTCGACGCGGCACAGGACGAGGTGCTTGATCGCATCGAAGCTGACCGCCCCCATTCGCAGGGCGTCTTTGACGGCAAGATGCAGCACCTCCAGCTCGAACCGTTCCGACAGGCGCAGGACCTGGACATACTCCCTTTTGCCCGCCTTGCCCTGCCGGGCTTCCAGCAAGCGCCGGAGCGTGGCGAAGGCGTCAGGCAGTTCCCAACCCTGCAAGGGCGCAGCCTGATCGAAGGACATGATCCTGCGCTCGATCAGCGGCAGGTAATGCAGCGGGTCGAACACCATGTCACCGCTGTCATAAGAGCGGGGATGATCGGCGATCACCTCAGTGGCGCAACCGATAACGACGCGGATCACGAAGCCCTTGATCCAGACCGCGCGGTGGCCATATGCGACCGGTACCGAGTAGTCGTTACCGCGATACCGCAGCACCGATGTCGATGTGACCTGGCCACTTTGCAACTCACAGGCCTCGAAGGGTGCGCCGGGCAAATCCTGCATTGCCGCCGGATCGGCTTGCAGCCGTTCGCCGATGCTGGCCTTGTGTCCGCGCAGGACATCGTCCTGCCGTTTGCGGCATTGCTCTTCCAGGTGAGCGTTGAACGCATCCCGGTCCGGAAAGGACGGGATCGGCACCATGAAGTCGCGCCGCCCGTAGCCGACCAACCCCTCGACCGCTCCCTTGTCGTTCCCCTTGCCGGGACGGCCGTAGCGATCCCGGACCACATAATGCGACAGCATTGCGCTGAACCGTTGGGTTCTTTGCCGGGTGCCGTCCGGCAGGATCCGCGCCACCAGGCAGCGGTCATTGTCATAGAGGATCGACAGGGGAACCGCCCCAAAGAAAGCAAAGGCATGCACATGCCCATCCAGCCAGGCCTCGGTGGTTGCCGCAGGATAGGCCCGGATAAAACACGCATCGCTCTGCGGCAGATCAAAGGCGAAGAAGTGCGCCTTCCGCTCAACGCCGCCAATCACGACAGGCGCTTCACCAAAATCCGCCTGCGCATGCCCGGGCGGATGGCTGAGCGGCACGAACATCTCTTTGCCAGAGCGCTTCCTGGCCCGGACGCAGTCTTTGACGATTGTGTATCCGCCATCAAAGCCGCACTCGTCGCGCAGCCTCTCAAAGATACGCTTTGCGGTGTGGCGCTGCTTGCGCGGACGCGCTTTGTCCTCAGTAAGCCATTGCTCGATCTGGCAGGTGAACGCATCCAGCTTCGGGCGCCTAATCGGCGCTGTCCGCCGATACCCCGGTGGCTCCGAATAGGCCAACATCTTCGCAACACTGTCTCGGCCAATCCCAAAATCCCGGGCAATCCGACGCCCGCTCAACCCATCCTGAAAATGAGCCCGACGCACCTTCAAATACAATTCCACGGTGAAAATCCCCCGGCCCTCCCATCAAACGAAAGGGCAAAAGTGGACGACTTTTACGCCGCCCGCGACAACACAACGACGCCGCTACCCTGGCCGAGTATTGCTCCGCCGATTACACTCGGCAGCGGCGGCACCCGCGAAGGTCGGGTCTTGTCACGTTTGAGGCCAGCTACACCCTCATCGAGATAGCGTTGCTGCCAACGCCACACGGTAGGTTTCGAAGTGCCCGCCCGCCGCATGATCTCAAACGTGCCGCA
Source organism: Roseovarius sp. (assembly GCA_965207105.1). GTDB lineage: Bacteria > Pseudomonadota > Alphaproteobacteria > Rhodobacterales > Rhodobacteraceae > Roseovarius. The sequence continues at coordinate 85,099 of CBDBLS010000065.1, forward strand.
ACCATCCGCCGTTGCCAGTACGATCTCGGCCCGCCAGACCAGTTTGCGAGGGCTGTTGCGGTTGGCGATCAGGGCTTGAAGCTCAGAACGCTCGGCGGGGCCAAGGTAAAGGCACATGTCAGTGCGTCTCATGGGCCGGGTATGGCACAGATGTCAATCGCAGAGTAAAATGGGTCCATGTCGCGGCGTAAAAATGGGCCACTTCGGTTGATGTTTTGTGGCGCTTTTGCACGCGTGCTCGTCACAAAGCTGAAGCGTGCCAAAGCGCATGCTGGCCATAAGGCCAGCATTATTCTGACTGTGATTGCGGGCTGGTTATTTTCGGTTGTTGCGACTGTGTTTGAGCCGATAGCTTTCGCCATTCATCTCGAGGATGTGGACGTGATGGGTTAAACGATCGAGTAGCGCACCGGTCAGCCGCTCAGAGCCAAAGACTTCAGTCCATTCATCGAAGGGCAGGTTCGAGGTTATGATGATGGAGCCGCGTTCATAGCATTGGGATATGACCTCGAAGAGCAGCTCTGCGCCAGATTTGCTGAGCGGTACGAAGCCCAGTTCATCAATGATCAACAGGTTCTGGCTGGTCAGTTGCTTTTGAAGGCGCTGCAATCTCCGCTCATCTTGAGCCTCGATCAGATCATGGACTAATGCCGCAGCCGTTGTGAAGCGCACCTTCAGTCCTCTTTGACATGCAGCCAGCCCAAGTCCCAGGGCGATGTGTGTCTTGCCCGTGCCTGACGGGCCGAGCGCGATGATGTTCTCCCTGCGATTAACGTAATCGCATCGTGCCAGATCCATCGTCAGGGGCTTGTTCAAGCTTGGCATGATCTTGAAGTCAAAGCTATCCAAGCTCTTGGTGCTGGGGAACTTCGCCGCTTTGATGCGCCGTTCAATCATCCGGCGTTCGCGGTCGATCAATTCCATCTCACACAGCCGCGCCAGATAGTGGATGTGATCTTTGTTCTCTGCAGCACAGAGCTGCGCCTGTTTGGCATACTCGCCTTGGAACGTTGGCAGTCGCAGTTGTTTAAGATGATGCCGTAGAAGAATCCGAGGGGCTTCGGTCATGCCGCGGTCCTTCCCATCAAGCTCATGTAACTGGATGGGCGTGTTGTGCCGACATTGGCCTTGGGCAAGTATGGATAGAAGTCCAAATCCAATCGTGGTGGCCGCTTCTCAACCCGACACAGTACAAGGTGTTTTACGGCGTCATAGCCAATTGCACCCATATCTATTGCCTGCTGGATTGCGCCTTGCACAACATCCATTTCGAAGGTCTCCAAAAGGCGCAAGACTTGAACGTATTCTCGCTTGCCCGGCTTACCCATTCTGGCTTCAAGCAGTCGGTGCAGCGTGGCAAATACATCTGGCAAATGCCAACCCTGCAAAGGCGCGGCCTGATCCAGGGCACCCACCTTTTGTTCAAGCAGGGGCAAAAAGTGCAATGGGTCAAAGACCATATCCGCTGATGTGTAGGATCGTTTGTGCCGCGCAATAATCTCATTGCCGCAGCCGATGATAACCTCATGCACAAACCCACGCACATGAACATCGTGGTGCGCATAGGCTACTGGCACCGAGTAATCATTGCTGCGATAGCGCACCATTGAGATCGACGTTGCACGCGTGCTGACGTGATCGCAGGCTTCATATTCTGCGACGGGCAATCCCATCAGAGCATCCAAATCCGACATCAGGCGTGCGCCTATGGTTTGGGTGTGACCCCGCAACGTATCGTCCTGACGTGCTAAACACTTCTCTTCCAAATGTGCGTTCAGATCATCAAAGCTGTCATAGCGAGGTGCGGGAACCATGAAGTTGCGGCGGGTGTATCCAACCATGCCCTCAACGTTGCCTTTATCGTTCCCTCGCGCGGGTCTGCCAAACTTGTCATCAAACAAGTAATGCGACTGCAGTTCCGTAAACCGACGTGTGCGGATGCGCGTCTTATCCCCGAGTATCCGAGCCACGGCGATCTTGGTATTGTCGTAGAGAATGGATTGCGGAATGCCGCCAAAGAATGCAAAGGCGGACACATGGCCATCGCAAAACGCCTCGGTTGTCTCAGCTGGATATCCCTTCACAAACACCGCATCAGAATGTGGCAAGCTCATCACGAAGAAGTGGATCTTGCATTCCACGCCACCGATCACGCCCAGCGTCTCACCAAAATCAACCTGCGCATGGCCCGGCCGATGCGACAACGGCACAAACACCTCTTTGGTGCGCCGTTTTTGCTCGCGCACGTAATAGGTCACCGTGGTCAGGCTGCCGGCATATCCATGCTCATCGCGCAGCCGTTCAAAGATGCGCTTGGCCGTGTGTCGCTGCTTTTTGATCAGGGCTTTGTCTGTGCGCAGTATCTCATCGACCACACCAACATAACCATCAAGCGTTGGCCGCCGAGGCGCTTCCGACCGACGATACCCAGGCGGAAGTTCATGGCGCAGCATCTTCGCGATCGTCTTACGATCTTTGTTCTCTAATCTGTCAATGCGTGTTTCCTGAGTTTCCTGCTTTTGATGTCAGAGGTTGCCTTTGTTCTCTTCGAACTCTGAGGTTCATGATGGGGTTGGCTGGGTGTGGGTCGGCAATGTTGAAACCGCAATCATACCGTTGGTCTTGGCTGTTGCTACAGAATCGGCGCCGTGTCTCACGCCCTCCCTCGGGCATCGTCCCAGATGGGAACTTTGATTTAGGAATCCTCGTTGTCGCCTCGTAAGCCTTACGCGGACTGGAAGTCAGTTTTGTCTCGCATAATGGCATGAAGTATGATTGCCAGACGACGCGCCAGAGCCACTCGGGCCTTTCTCATCGTTGAGCGCGCACCGATTGCGAGGGCCCATGTCTTCAATTTGAGCGGAGCGGCATACCGCGTCAGCATCACATTGGCGGCCTCATAGAGAAGCGTTCTGACGCGCACGTCGCCCCGCTTTGAGATGCTGCCCGTGTAGTCGATTTCACCAGATTGATGCCGTCGCGGCACCAGTCCAAGATACGCCCCCACATCACGCGATTTCCTGAAACGCGACGGATCATCAATTGCTGCGGCAAAGGCCAATGCTGTGATCGGACCGACCCCTGGTACCGTCATAAGGCGCTGGCAGACTTCGGATTTGCGGGTCATCTTTTTGATGTCGCCATCAATGGCTGCAACCGCCGCGAGGATTGCTTCGCGTGCTGCGAACAGTCCGCAAATTGCGGCATGGAGGCCAGGCACTCCATCGCTAACTTTTAGCGCCGCGTTTTTGAATGCCGGAGACAAAGCTCGTGGCAGCCGCACGCCGAAGACGACGACCAGACCGCGGATCTGATTGTCGAGCGTCACACGCTGTCCGACCAGCTTCTTGCGGGCTGCGATCAGCGACCGGATTGCGTGCGCTGACAGTGATTTGACATGGGTCGGCTTGTAGAATCCCGTCCGCGCCAGGTGTGCCAAACCGCGGGCATCATTGCGGTCCGTCTTGTGGCCGGCCAGAGATTTAAGGGCCTGATATGCTTGCCTGCTCTCGATGCAAACAACCGGGACACCAAGCTCCGTCAGCCCATGGTAAAGCATTGGTGCCATCCGTCCCGTTTCAAATACAACTTTGGCACATGGTGGTCCAGAAGCGAGGAAGTCAGCGATCGCTTTTGGTGTTGAGCTCGCTTTTCCTTCACGAATAAGGGCCCCTTCACGATCCAGAATGCAGATATGCGTCTCTTCCATGGACACATCCAAACCAGCAAAATATTCCATTGGTCAGTCTCCTTTTCAATTGCATGTGCATCCAGAATAACAGGGGTAACTGAGTGCTGATCCTGATTACGCCATGTTGAAAAACCGCGCCGCTTCTCGGCCAGACATACCGTCCTTCAAACAAGCACGGCGCACACGACTATAAATATCCACAGAATACATCTCCCGCCCTCCGAATAAACGAAGGGCACAAACTGGCGGACTTTTACTCCGCTACAACTGCGATATGCAGCCGCTTCTGTGGCCCAATATTGCTCCGCGTTTTACACACAGAAAACCGACAGTAGGAATCTTATGTCAGGTGCTGAACACTAGCGTGGTGAATAACCTCAATCTGATCCGTAGAGATCAACTCGGTTGGAGGCAAAGGGTTGCGAACTTCGCCAAAGGGAAGCTGATTAAATCCTGAGGAGCGGGAGGTGCGGTTTGGGCGGGAGCGACGAGCCATCTAATTTTTCCAGAAATAAGGATTGGGAAGGGTGCAAGACGGGATTATCAAACGCCCCTGCCCAGGTTTCTTCACCAACAATTTCTGTTCTGCGCCGATCGGCCATTTCCTATTGCCTCATTCGGGTGCCGCTGGGGTCAAAAAGTGGGTTTGGTTGCAATTGTGCAGGACAAAGCCGACCAAGTATTTCAACACTATATGCCCCTCCCTCCCTGTATGCATTCAAGGGGACATATCCCAAGGCGATATGGTGTTCGGTAAACGGCCCCCAGCCACCCGAGGAGACATATCCAACCGGCCTACCATCTAGGAAAATCGCCTCATCCCCCCAGACAGCGCCATCGCCAGCGTCCACGGTCAAGGTGATGGGCCGTTCGCGCGCAGGGCCGTAGTTTTGGGCCGCAGCACGCCCGACAAAGTCACCTTTGTCGAGTTTGACATGATGCATCATTCCACATTCATGGGCGAAGTAATCCGACGTCAGTTCTGTTCCCCAAGCAGCAAAGCTCTTCTCAAGCCGCAACATCATCAGGCTGCGCAAACCGCACAGTGACAGGCCATGCTTTTCTCCTACTGCACATAATGCGTCATACAGCCCTAGTTGATCTGCACGTGGTAGATAAAGTTCATAACCCGTTTCACCTGTGTATGAGACACGTAATGCGATGACATTTTCAATACCTGAAAGCGTAATTTCACCAGCGCTTAGAAACGGAAATCCGCAGGTGCTGATGTCTTGATCCGTAAGCTCTGACATCAATGCTTGGGCATTGGCCCCCGCGATACTCAGCCCCGCCAGATCATCAGACAGGTTCCGCAATGCGACCCCAGCCGCCGGGAGGTATTTTCGGAAATGCCGCAAATACGCCAGTTGCATTGCGTAAGTGCACACCAGAAAATAGCGATCCCCAAGATTGGAAATGGTGAAATCGCCGATCACGCGACCGTTGTCCGACAGCATTGGCGACAGGCACAAGCGCCCCCGCGTTGGCAGCCGATTTGCCATGATGTGATCCAGCCACTCTGTGGCCTTTGGCCCAGCAACCTCAAACTTGGCCATATCGGAAAATTCAAAAAGCCCGACACCGCTCCGCAGGCGTTTGCCTTCCTCAGCGACAGGTCCCCACCAGTTTGGCTGGCGGTAGGTTAGGCTGTCCTCAGCTTCAACACCTTCAGGGGCAAACCACGTTGCGTGTTCGTTACCAAATCCGGTTCCAAACACAGCGCCCTGTGCGGCCAATCTATCATGTATCGCAGATTTTGCCTGCGGGCGCGCCGCAGGGAAGCTTTGGTATGGGAAAATCTTTTCCGATCGGTTTTCATAGAAATACCGCGTCATGTCTTCGGTGTATTTCTGTGTCGCAAAATCGCCAGAACGGGCGATGTCCCAGTTGAAAATGTCGATCTCGGGCTCGCCACCAATGATCCACTCCGCCATCACACGTCCAATTCCACCCCCTTGGTTGAAGCCAGCCATCACGCCGTTAGCGCAAAAGTAGTTTCGCAAAGCAGGGTGCGGGCCAATCAACGGGCTCAAATCGGGAGAAAAAATCATCGGCCCGTTGATCACCCGCTTCACACCTGCCTCGGCGAGACAGGGCATGATCTCGACGGATTTTTCAAAATTCCATTCCATACAACTTAGATCATCTGGCAGCAGCTCATGCCCAAAGTCGGCAGGCGTGCCGTCTTTGGCCCAATGTGTGCAAGTATTTTCATAGGCACCCAACAGTATCCCCATGCCTTCTTGACGGGCATAGCAGCCAGTCTCATTGTCGTTGATCTGGGGCAATTCAAACCCCAGATTTTCGACCATTGGGATGGTTTCAGTCACCAAATAATGGTGCTCGACCGGCATCAAAGGCAGGTTGATCCCTGCCAATCGCCCCACTTCGCGACCCCAAAGACCAGCGGCATTCACGATGTATTCCGCGTGGATTGTACCCTTTTCAGTCACGACATCCCAAGTACCATCGGCGCGTTGTGTGGTGGCCGTGACCGGCGTGTGGCGATGTATTGTAGCGCCGAGTTGGCGCGCCGCTGCAGCAAAGGCTTGGGTAGCGGAGGCAGGATCAACATGACCGCCCTCTTCTTCCCAAAATGCCCCGATCATGTGGTTCGTGTTCAACACTGGCGCTTTTTCTTTCGCCTCTTCAAGCGAGATGAAATGCCCTTCGATCCCAAGTCTGCGACAGGCGCTTTGCATCATCGCGTTGCTGTCAATTTCTTCTTGAGTGCGGCAGATATTTAGGCCTCCGGTAGAATGGAACCCACACGCCTGCCCGCTTTCCTCCTCTAACTCGCGGTAAATCTGGAACGTATAGCGATGCATTTCAGCGGCGGAGTTTGGCCGTACTACCGTGAACAAACCACCTGCCGCATGCCAACTTGACCCGGAAGTCAGTTCTTGCCGCTCTAACAGGATCACATCGCTCCAGCCGTTCTTGGCTAGATGATACAAGATCGAGCACCCGACAACGCCGCCGCCGATCACAACGACGCGTGCTGTCGTTTCCATGAGAACAATCCTATTCTTAGTCTCGTCGCAGCCCCCGCTGTCTAACTCAACGCAGCCACAAGTTTGCGGCGCTCAACAACAGCTTCATCCAACCAGTCAGTGCGCATCTCTGGCACCGAATTCAGCAATAGCTGTGTGTAGTCGTGACAAGGGGGCGTCAGAACCTCATCTACCGCACCTTGGGCGACGATCTCACCCAATCGCATCACCGCAATCCGCTCAGATATCTTGGATACAGTGGCAATGTCATGCGTGATGAACATGTAACTCAGTCCTAGTTCGTCTTGCAGGCTTTCCAACAAGTCCAGAATTTGCTGCGCAACAATTGTATCCAACGCCGACGTAATCTCGTCGCAGATGATCAGCCGCGGTTCTGCTGCCAGCGCTCGGGCCAGATTGACCCTTTGCCGCTGTCCGCCAGACAGTTCCGGGGGGAAGCGTTTGGCAAAATCTGTCGGCAGATCCACCCGTTCCAGCAGGCGCGCAACTTCGTGGTCTGCTTCTTTTTGTGACATATCGCGGTAGAACATCATTGGGCGGGAAAGTATCTTGTTAAGCCGCTGACGCGGATTTAACGCAACATCTGCCATCTGAAACGCAAACTGAATTTGTTGTAACTCATCGTGGCTGCGCCCTGAAACGCTTTGGGCAAGCTGCTTACCGTCCAGATAAACATTACCCTCACGTGCATTCATCAAGCCAGAAATGAGCCGACCCAATGTCGTTTTGCCAGAGCCGGATTCGCCGATCACGCCGACAGTCTCGCCTGCGTTGATGGTCAAATTGATGTCTTTGAGCGCAATGATTTCTTGCAGGGGGCCATAACCCGCAGTGACGTCGCGCACTTCCAGCAAGGGAACCTCGACGCTGGTATTCGCGGGTGGCGCATGAATCTCATCAGGCATCACATGCGCCGCTGCCATCAGCGCTTTTGTGTAGTCGTGTTGCGGGTCTGATATGATTTGCTCTGTCGCGCCGTATTCGACCATCTTGCCATCTTTAAGCACCAGAATGTGGTCTGCGATCTGTGCAACCAATGACAGATCGTGGGTGACATAAATTGCGGCGGTACCGTTATCCTTGATCAGTTTCTTGAATCTCGCCAGCACTTCGATTTGTGTCGTCACGTCCAGCGCCGTCGTTGGCTCATCAAGAATCAAAAACCGTGGATCACTGATCATCGCCATGGCAGCCATCAAGCGTTGCAATTGTCCGCCAGACACCTGATGCGGATAGCGCGATCCGATGGTTTCTGGATCAGGCAACTCAAGTGCTGCATATAGCCTGGCGGCCTTTGCCAACGCGTCTGGACGGGTCATGCTGCCGGTAATCACGGGAATTTCGGTCACTTGTGCATCAATGGTCATCGCATTGTTGAAAGACGCCGCAGCAGATTGCGCCACATAGGTTATGTCATTTCCGCGTAGCTTTTGCAGGTCTGGCAGCGATTGCTCCAGCACGTTTTGCCCGTCCAAAGACACCGATCCCGACGTGATATGACACCCCGGCCGCGTGTAGCCCATGCAGCCTAATGAAATATTCGTTTTGCCAGAGCCGGATTCACCAATCAGCGCGATCACCTCACCGGGTTGAACGTCAAATGAGATGCCGTCGACAATCTTGAATTCATGGCCTTTCTTGTCACGGACCGACACATCAAAATCGCGCACTATCAAAAGAGGTTCACTCATATCAGATCTCATCCGGTAGCTGTGCGCTTGAACGTTGAAGCAACCAATCAACAAAGACGTTCATGGAAATCGCGATCAGCGCGATGCAAATGGCGGGGTACAGCGTGGTATATTCGCCGTAAAGAATGGCCTGCATGTTTTCTTTCACCATGACCCCAAGGTCTGACTGGGGCGGCTGCACCCCAAGGCCGAGGAAACTCAGCGCCGAAATAAACAGGATCGCATAGGTGAAACGGATCCCAAACTCAGCCGCCAACGGCGTCAGCGCATTAGGAAGAACTTCTTGCCATACGATCCAGCCTTTGCCTTCCCCTCTGACCACAGCGGCTTCGACATAATCCATCACCATGATGTTGACAGCCAGCGCACGCGAGACGCGAAACACGCGGGTCATGTCGATGAATGCGATGGTAAAGACCAGAACCACAAACGAACTGCCAAGCGAGTTGATGACGATCAAGGCCAGCATCAAAGAGGGGAACGATAACATCGCGTCGTTCAACCGGCTCATGTATGAATCAACCTTCCCGCCATAAGCCGCAGCCAAAAAGCCAAGACCAACACCCGCAAAGAACGACAGAAACGTAATTGCCAAAGCAAGGAACAATGTCACCCGCACGCCGAATATCATACGCGATAATATATCCCGGCCCAGATAGTCACTGCCCAGCCACATCGCAGCACTTGGGGGTTCAAAGCTGTTGTTAGTTAGGATTGCGCCTTCGTCATATGGCGCGACCCATGGGGCAAGTGCGCCAACAACAAAGACAAATATCAAGATAAAAAGACAAACCGTGACACCCGGTGTCAGGTCCGACAATGCCTCTCGGAAGTCTTTTTGCCATGTGCTGGAATCAGAACTCACTTCTTATACCTCACCCGTGGATTTGCCATGATGGATAGGATATCGGCGCTCATGTTCAGAAGAATGTAAAATGAACAAAAAATCATTGCGCAGGTCTGAACGATGGGAACATCGCGGTTCGTGACGGCTTCAACCATAAACCGTCCCAATCCCGGAAAATTAAAAAGTGTTTCGATAACAACAACACCGCTGATCAGATATGCAAGGTTCAGTGCGACCACGTTAACGATAGGTCCAAACGCATTGGGCAGGGCATGCCGAAGCAACAAGCGCCGACGTGGAACACCTTTCAAAATTGCCATCTCAATCGCAGGGCTGGACAGCACGTTTAGGACCGCAGAGCGGGTCATCCGCACCATATGTGCCAGAATTGTAAAGGTCAGCCCGGCAACGGGAAGGATCAGAATGCGGATCCAATCAAAAATATCATAGCTTGGTCGAATTGAAGCAATCGCAGGCAGCCAGTGAAGCTTGACCGCGAAGATCGTGACAAGAATAACGGCCACTAGGAAGTCCGGAAAGGAAATCAGCGCCAGCGATGTCGAAGTGACAACACGATCAACCAGCCCGCCCGGCTTTATCGCGGCCAGAAGGCCAAGCGTAATTGCCAAAGGGACTGCGATGACCGCAGTGCACGTCGCCAATATGACCGTATTTTTGCCCCTGCGTGCGATTTCTGTGCCGATGTCAGCTCCGTTCGCCAGTGAAGTGCCAAAATCGCCAATGACGAAATTTGTGAGCCAAACGAAGTAACGTACATAAAGTGGTTCATTGAGCCCTAAGCGGTCTCTTATCTGTGCCAGCAATTCTGGTGTTGCCCCCTGCCCGAGGATCGCATGTGCAACATCCCCTGGCAAAATTTCTGTTCCCACGAATACGAGAACAGAGACGAATATCAAAGTCGCGAGACCAATCAACAGCCGCTTTCCCAGAATTTCCATCAGACTCATTTGATCCCCTTTCCTAGTGGCGGCGACACACCGGAGATCGGCTAACTGTGATCACAGTTCCAATAAATAGCAAGTGAAATTTGCGACAAACTGACCAACCTACCGATTCAGCCCAATCGATTGTATAGATGCACACCCCATTCTGCATCTTCTTCCATAAGACGTCGCGACGCAGCGCCATCCCCTCTTCGCAGCGCGTCAATGATCTCCAAATGCTCACCCATCCAATTGTCCGGATTAACCAAATTGACGATACCATGCGCCAGCCAAGGGCCAGTCCGTACATAAAGAGACTCGACCATCGACTGCAGTGCGTAGTTTTCGGTCAGTGAATAAACATAGGAGTGAAATCTAAAGTTGCTCGCTAGAAATGAACTTGCGTCCTGCTTCTTCCACGCGATTTCCATTTCGTTGGCATAGCGCTCCAAGACTTTAAGGTCTTGATCGTTGATCCGTTGTGCCGCGATCTCAGCGGCAGCCCCCTCCAAAACAGCACGCACAAAAAACAGGTTTGATGCCTCAGCAGAACTAAGGTCGGGAACCCGGTACGCTTTCTTTTTGGCACCAATCAAAGCGTTTTCCGTGGCGAGCTGTCGTAACGCTTCCCGCACTGGCATAGCGCTGACACCATATTTTTCAGCCAACTTTCGGATCGACAGTTTTCGCGCAGGTTTCAGATCACCCACGATGAGCTCCATCCGCAACCCAGAATAAATTCCACTGCTTAGATTTTCTGAAAGATCATCCTCTGCACTCTCTGGATCATTCATATTTCTTCGTGCCTGCTTCAATTTGTGTGAGCGCTGAACCTAGTACATAATCTTGTGAAGACGCAACTTGAGCAGCATCACTTGTGGACCAAAGGACTTGCCTTGTGATACTAACTGTGATCACAGTTAGTATCACAAGGTGCCAGCAAGCCAAAAAGGGCAAGAAAAGTCGTCAGAGGGCGGACTTTCAGGATCACCACGCAAGGGAGAAATGCGAATGTCAGACGATAAATTCAACGACTACCTTTTCAATCAATATGTAGCCAACAAGATTTCGAGACGGAAATTCATGGGCACAATGGCCGCAGCAGGTGTGACAGCCAGCGTGATCACCGGCATGACCGCAAATCGCGCCTCAGCAGCCACACCGAAAAAGGGCGGACGGCTTGTCATCGGCATGGAATCTGCCCAGGCGCAGGACACCTTAGACCCTGGAAAATACTTCGGTACAGCCAATATTCAGATGGGCTTCTCTGTTCACGATGTACTCGTAAACCGTGATGCGGAACTAAAAGCAAAGCCGTGGTTGGCGACAAGTTGGGAATCCAACGCAGATGCATCTTCTTGGGTGTTCAACCTGCGCGAAGGTGTTGAATTCCATGACGGATCAAAGTTCGGTGCTGATGATGTCATTTATGCGATCAACCGATACGTCGCGGAAGATTCAGAGGCTCCAGCAAAGTCATTCCTGATCCAGATCACCAGCATGGAAAAATTGAGCGAGCATCAAGTTCGTTTCAATCTTGCAGCATCCAATGCGGACTTCCCGATGGTGCTCAGCGATACGCGCGTCCATATGACCAAGGCCGGGCTGGACGATTTCACCGGGAAGCCAACCGGTTTGGGGTCCTTCAAAGTTGTCGAATTCACGCCCGGTACGCGCTATGTTTTCGAGCGCAACGACAACTATTGGAGCGACGATGGCCCGTATGTTGACGAACTCGAATTCATTGGGATTGCCGACAACACGGCGCGAATTAATGCTCTGATTGCTGGCGACATCAATGTCTTGTTGCAGCTGGACCAAAAAGCAACTCGGCTGATCGAAAACAGCGGGTCTTCTCACGTCATAAATGCACCAAGTGGCGCATTCCTGAACCTAGCCATGATGTTGGACCGGGAACCAACGAACAACCCTGACTTCCGTCTGGCAATGAAGCACGCAATTGATCGTGAAGGTATTCGTGACAACATCCTTAAAGGACTGGGTACTGTCGGCAATGATCACCCGATTTCGCCCATTGACCCCTATTACAACGCTGACATTCCACAGCGTGTCTACGATCCAGAAAAAGCGCGTTTCCATATCAAGAAGGCTGGTTTGGAGAATACCCCGATTGACATCTACGGATCGGATGTAGCCGGTACAGGTTCACTGGCGGCTGCTCAACATGTACAGCAGAGCGCAAAAGCGGCAGGGATCGAACTGAATGTGATCAACCCGCCCGCTGACAGTTACTGGTCAGCTGTATGGATTCAAAAGCCAATGATCACATCCGGTTGGGATCCGCGCCCAGTGCCTGATTTGATCTTCTCGATCGCATTCTCCGAGGCTTCTGGCTGGAATGAGACGCTCTGGAAGAATGACACATTCGAAAGGCTTCTACTGGAAGCGCGTGGCACCCTTGATTTTGCGAAACGCAAGGAACTCTACGACGAAATGCAATTGATGTTGCACAATGACGGTGGCCACGCGACACTTGGTTTCCGCAATTTTGTCGATGCTGCCGCGAACGAAGTTCAGGGCATCACGCCACACGGGTCTGGCCCACTGGGTTTCTATCAAGCACAGCGGACGGCTTGGATCGACAGCTAGTGTTCAGCACCTGACATAAGATTCCCACTGTCGGTTTTCTGTGCCATACCCGGCCCATGAGACGCACTGACATCTGCCTTTACCTTGGCCCCGCCGAGCGTTCTGAGCTTCAAGCCCTGATCGCCAACCGCAACAGCCCTCGCAAACTGGTCTGGCGGGCCGAGATCGTACTGGCAACGGCGGATGGTTGCGGCACGTTTGAGATTGTAAAACGCGGAGCAATATTGGGCCACAGAAGCGGCTGCATATCGCAGTTGTAGCGGAGTAAAAGTCCGCCAGTTTGTGCCCTTCGTTTATTCGGAGGGCGGGAGATGTATTCTGTGGATATTTATAGTCGTGTGCGCCGTGCTTGTTTGAAGGACGGTATGTCTGGCCGAGAAGCGGCGCGGTTTTTCAACATGGCGTAATCAGGATCAGCACTCAGTTACCCCTGTTATTCTGGATGCACATGCAATTGAAAAGGAGACTGACCAATGGAATATTTTGCTGGTTTGGATGTGTCCATGGAAGAGACGCATATCTGCATTCTGGATCGTGAAGGGGCCCTTATTCGTGAAGGAAAAGCGAGCTCAACACCAAAAGCGATCGCTGACTTCCTCGCTTCTGGACCACCATGTGCCAAAGTTGTATTTGAAACGGGACGGATGGCACCAATGCTTTACCATGGGCTGACGGAGCTTGGTGTCCCGGTTGTTTGCATCGAGAGCAGGCAAGCATATCAGGCCCTTAAATCTCTGGCCGGCCACAAGACGGACCGCAATGATGCCCGCGGTTTGGCACACCTGGCGCGGACGGGATTCTACAAGCCGACCCATGTCAAATCACTGTCAGCGCACGCAATCCGGTCGCTGATCGCAGCCCGCAAGAAGCTGGTCGGACAGCGTGTGACGCTCGACAATCAGATCCGCGGTCTGGTCGTCGTCTTCGGCGTGCGGCTGCCACGAGCTTTGTCTCCGGCATTCAAAAACGCGGCGCTAAAAGTTAGCGATGGAGTGCCTGGCCTCCATGCCGCAATTTGCGGACTGTTCGCAGCACGCGAAGCAATCCTCGCGGCGGTTGCAGCCATTGATGGCGACATCAAAAAGATGACCCGCAAATCCGAAGTCTGCCAGCGCCTTATGACGGTACCAGGGGTCGGTCCGATCACAGCATTGGCCTTTGCCGCAGCAATTGATGATCCGTCGCGTTTCAGGAAATCGCGTGATGTGGGGGCGTATCTTGGACTGGTGCCGCGACGGCATCAATCTGGTGAAATCGACTACACGGGCAGCATCTCAAAGCGGGGCGACGTGCGCGTCAGAACGCTTCTCTATGAGGCCGCCAATGTGATGCTGACGCGGTATGCCGCTCCGCTCAAATTGAAGACATGGGCCCTCGCAATCGGTGCGCGCTCAACGATGAGAAAGGCCCGAGTGGCTCTGGCGCGTCGTCTGGCAATCATACTTCATGCCATTATGCGAGACAAAACTGACTTCCAGTCCGCGTAAGGCTTACGAGGCGACAACGAGGATTCCTAAATCAAAGTTCCCATCTGGGACGATGCCCGAGGGAGGGCGTGAGACACGGCGCCGATTCTGTAGCAACAGCCAAGACCAACGGTATGATTGCGGTTTCAACATTGCCGACCCACACCCAGCCAACCCCATCATGAACCTCAGAGTTCGAAGAGAACAAAGGCAACCTCTGACATCAAAAGCAGGAAACTCAGGAAACACGCATTGACAGATTAGAGAACAAAGATCGTAAGACGATCGCGAAGATGCTGCGCCATGAACTTCCGCCTGGGTATCGTCGGTCGGAAGCGCCTCGGCGGCCAACGCTTGATGGTTATGTTGGTGTGGTCGATGAGATACTGCGCACAGACAAAGCCCTGATCAAAAAGCAGCGACACACGGCCAAGCGCATCTTTGAACGGCTGCGCGATGAGCATGGATATGCCGGCAGCCTGACCACGGTGACCTATTACGTGCGCGAGCAAAAACGGCGCACCAAAGAGGTGTTTGTGCCGTTGTCGCATCGGCCGGGCCATGCGCAGGTTGATTTTGGTGAGACGCTGGGCGTGATCGGTGGCGTGGAATGCAAGATCCACTTCTTCGTGATGAGCTTGCCACATTCTGATGCGGTGTTTGTGAAGGGATATCCAGCTGAGACAACCGAGGCGTTTTGCGATGGCCATGTGTCCGCCTTTGCATTCTTTGGCGGCATTCCGCAATCCATTCTCTACGACAATACCAAGATCGCCGTGGCTCGGATACTCGGGGATAAGACGCGCATCCGCACACGTCGGTTTACGGAACTGCAGTCGCATTACTTGTTTGATGACAAGTTTGGCAGACCCGCGCGAGGGAACGATAAAGGCAACGTTGAGGGCATGGTTGGATACACCCGCCGCAACTTCATGGTTCCCGCACCTCGCTATGACAGCTTTGATGATCTGAACGCACATTTGGAAGAGAAGTGTTTAGCACGTCAGGCCGATACGTTGCGGGGTCACACCCAAACCATAGGCGCACGCCTGATGTCGGATTTGGATGCTCTGATGGGATTGCCCGTCGCAGAATATGAAGCCTGCGATCACGTCAGCACGCGTGCAACGTCGATCTCAATGGTGCGCTATCGCAGCAATGATTACTCGGTGCCAGTAGCCTATGCGCACCACGATGTTCATGTGCGTGGGTTTGTGCATGAGGTTATCATCGGCTGCGGCAATGAGATTATTGCGCGGCACAAACGATCCTACACATCAGCGGATATGGTCTTTGACCCATTGCACTTTTTGCCCCTGCTTGAACAAAAGGTGGGTGCCCTGGATCAGGCCGCGCCTTTGCAGGGTTGGCATTTGCCAGATGTATTTGCCACGCTGCACCGACTGCTTGAAGCCAGAATGGGTAAGCCGGGCAAGCGAGAATACGTTCAAGTCTTGCGCCTTTTGGAGACCTTCGAAATGGATGTTGTGCAAGGCGCAATCCAGCAGGCAATAGATATGGGTGCAATTGGCTATGACGCCGTAAAACACCTTGTACTGTGTCGGGTTGAGAAGCGGCCACCACGATTGGATTTGGACTTCTATCCATACTTGCCCAAGGCCAATGTCGGCACAACACGCCCATCCAGTTACATGAGCTTGATGGGAAGGACCGCGGCATGACCGAAGCCCCTCGGATTCTTCTACGGCATCATCTTAAACAACTGCGACTGCCAACGTTCCAAGGCGAGTATGCCAAACAGGCGCAGCTCTGTGCTGCAGAGAACAAAGATCACATCCACTATCTGGCGCGGCTGTGTGAGATGGAATTGATCGACCGCGAACGCCGGATGATTGAACGGCGCATCAAAGCGGCGAAGTTCCCCAGCACCAAGAGCTTGGATAGCTTTGACTTCAAGATCATGCCAAGCTTGAACAAGCCCCTGACGATGGATCTGGCACGATGCGATTACGTTAATCGCAGGGAGAACATCATCGCGCTCGGCCCGTCAGGCACGGGCAAGACACACATCGCCCTGGGACTTGGGCTGGCTGCATGTCAAAGAGGACTGAAGGTGCGCTTCACAACGGCTGCGGCATTAGTCCATGATCTGATCGAGGCTCAAGATGAGCGGAGATTGCAGCGCCTTCAAAAGCAACTGACCAGCCAGAACCTGTTGATCATTGATGAACTGGGCTTCGTACCGCTCAGCAAATCTGGCGCAGAGCTGCTCTTCGAGGTCATATCCCAATGCTATGAACGCGGCTCCATCATCATAACCTCGAACCTGCCCTTCGATGAATGGACTGAAGTCTTTGGCTCTGAGCGGCTGACCGGTGCGCTACTCGATCGTTTAACCCATCACGTCCACATCCTCGAGATGAATGGCGAAAGCTATCGGCTCAAACACAGTCGCAACAACCGAAAATAACCAGCCCGCAATCACAGTCAGAATAATGCTGGCCTTATGGCCAGCATGCGCTTTGGCACGCTTCAGCTTTGTGACGAGCACGCGTGCAAAAGCGCCACAAAACATCAACCGAAGTGGCCCATTTTTACGCCGCGACATGGACCCATTTTACTCTGCGATTGACACGCAAGCGACGGCGGAATCGTTTGCCGGGATTGTGTTAAGCCAGTTGGTGTCGCCAGGCGCACCCGTCATGTCCGGGTCGTCGGTGATGCCAATGGACATGCGTCGCGCAGATATGGCAATTGGATCACCCGAATACACGTTAGCAAGCTTAGGGGCGGCAGATGTGTTTGATTATCTCGGTATTCCTAGTTGGGTCGGCTCCGGTTGTGCCGATGCGCATGATATTGGCCCACAAGCGTTCGCAGAGGTCAGCGCCAGTCTGCACGGCACGAGTGTTGCTACAACCGCGTTAACCCATAACCTAGGGGTCTTATCAAGCGGGCGCACCGGGTCTATGGAAATGCTGCTCGCCTGTGATGAAATGGCCGCGATGGCGAACAAGTTCAGCGCTGGTATCCTCGTAACTAAAGAAACTATTGCCACTGAAGTTGTAACGCGGTCCGCCTTGGACAACAGCTTTTTGACGGACCAACATACGTTGGACCGGTACCTGTAACGCGGTCCGCCTTGGACAACAGCTTTTTGACGGACCAACATACGTTGGACCGGTACCAGACAGAGATGTGGATACCGGTTGTCAACGGCGGAGTAAAATCCGGCCACTGGGGCGGAGCAAAAGTCGGCCAGTTTGTGGAGTGCGCCTTGGGGCGTGTGGCCACCAATCAGCAAGCACGTTCCAAGGCGCATTGGCCGTCAGGCCGATTGTTCAGTTGTCAGGTTGAAGGGTTGGCAATACGTGCGCGGCTCTGATTGAGGCGGTAGCTTTCGCCGTTCATCTCGAGGATGTTGACGTGATGTGTCAGCCGGTCCGGGAGCGCGCCGGTCAAGCGTTCGGTGCCGAATGTCTCGGTCCATTCCTCGAAGGGCAGGTTCGATGTGATCAGGGTTGAGCCACGCTCGCAGCGCTGAGAGATCAGCTCGAACAGAAGCTCGGCGCCGGTTTTGCTCAAGGGGACGAAGCCCGGCTCGTCGATGATCAGCAGTTTGACCTTGGCCAGTTTGCGCTGAAGCTGCAGGAGGCGTTTCTCGTCGCGGGCCTCCATCATCCCGTGCACGAGAGCTGCGGCGGTTACGAAGGCGACAGGCAACCCTTTCTGGCAGGCGGTCAGCCCCAACCCGAGAGCGACATGGGTTTTGCCGGTTCCCGACGGGCCGAGCGCGATGACGTTCTCCCTGCGCTCGATCCATTCACAGCGCGCCAGTTCCAGCACCATCATCTTGTTCAGACCGGGGATGGCCGTAAAGTCGAAGCTGTCGAGGCTTTTGACGGTTGGAAACTTTGCCGCCTTGATCCGGCGCTCGACCATGCGCCTCTCCCGATCGATTGGTTCCAGCTCGGTCAGCCGGGCTGGATAGCGCACATGATCCAGGCCTTCCGCCGCACAAATGCGCGCTTGCTTGTCATGCTCGCGCAGGAAGGTGGGCAGGCGCAGAGTCTTGAGGTGGTGTGTCAGCGGCAGTTCGGGTGCATCCGTCATGCGTCACCTCCTGACAGAAGGCTCATACAGGAAGAAGCCGAGGTGGTGGCGATGTTGGTTCCGGGCAGGAACGGATAGACATCCAAATCCAACCTCGGGGGCCTTCGCTCGACGCGGCACAGGACGAGGTGCTTGATCGCATCGAAGCTGACCGCCCCCATTCGCAGGGCGTCTTTGACGGCAAGATGCAGCACCTCCAGCTCGAACCGTTCCGACAGGCGCAGGACCTGGACATACTCCCTTTTGCCCGCCTTGCCCTGCCGGGCTTCCAGCAAGCGCCGGAGCGTGGCGAAGGCGTCAGGCAGTTCCCAACCCTGCAAGGGCGCAGCCTGATCGAAGGACATGATCCTGCGCTCGATCAGCGGCAGGTAATGCAGCGGGTCGAACACCATGTCACCGCTGTCATAAGAGCGGGGATGATCGGCGATCACCTCAGTGGCGCAACCGATAACGACGCGGATCACGAAGCCCTTGATCCAGACCGCGCGGTGGCCATATGCGACCGGCACCGAGTAGTCGTTACCGCGATACCGCACCACCGATGTCGATGTGACCTGGCCACTTTGCAACTCACAGGCCTCGAAGGGTGCGCCGGGCAAATCCTGCATTGCCGCCGGATCGGCTTGCAGCCGTTCGTCGATGCTGGCCTTGTGTCCGCGCAGGACATCGTCCTGCCGTTTGCGGCATTGCTCTTCCAGGTGAGCGTTGAACGCATCCCGGTCCGGAAAGGACGGGATCGGCACCATGAAGTCGCGCCGCCCGTAGCCGACCAACCCCTCGACCGCTCCCTTGTCGTTCCCCTTGCCGGGACGGCCGTAGCGATCCCGGACCACATAATGCGACAGCATTGCGCTGAACCGTTGGGTTCTTTGCCGGGTGCCGTCCGGCAGGATCCGCGCCACCAGGCAGCGGTCATTGTCATAGAGGATCGACAGGGGAACCGCCCCAAAGAAAGCAAAGGCATGCACATGCCCATCCAGCCAGGCCTCGGTGGTTGCCGCAGGATAGGCCCGGATAAAACACGCATCGCTCTGCGGCAGATCAAAGGCGAAGAAGTGCGCCTTCCGCTCAACGCCGCCAATCACGACAGGCGCTTCACCAAAATCCGCCTGCGCATGCCCGGGCGGATGGCTGAGCGGCACGAACATCTCTTTGCCAGAGCGCTTCCTGGCCCGGACGCAGTCTTTGACGATTGTGTATCCGCCATCAAAGCCGCACTCGTCGCGCAGCCTCTCAAAGATACGCTTTGCGGTGTGGCGCTGCTTGCGCGGACGCGCTTTGTCCTCAGTAAGCCATTGGTCGATCTGGCAGGTGAACGCATCCAGCTTCGGGCGCCTAATCGGCGCTGTCCGCCGATACCCCGGTGGCTCCGAATAGGCCAACATCTTCGCAACACTGTCTCGGCCAATCCCAAAATCCCGGGCAATCCGACGCCCGCTCAACCCATCCTGAAAATGAGCCCGACGCACCTTCAAATACAATTCCACGGTGAAAATCCCCCGGCCCTCCCATCAAACGAAAGGGCAAAAGTGGACGACTTTTACGCCGCCCGCGACAACACAACGACGCCGCTACCGTGGCCGAGTATTGCTCCGCCGATTACACCGGAACTTTTCCAACGCGAAGGGCTGGAAAACTGGCAGGAATCTAGTGCGGTTGATCTGTCCAACCGCCTAAAAGAGAAAACAATGTCACTGCTGGAAGGCGCATAAGATGGCCGAGTATACACTATTTTGTGCACCAGACACCTATGCGATGTCTGCACATGCGATCCTTGAACATGTAGGTGCCGATTATACTCCGCACTGGGTCAAGCTTTTCCGAGATGTCCCTGATCCGATATTCTTGGCTGCCAGCCCCCATTGCCGCACACCTGCCCTATTGGGGCCGGATGGACCGGTTTTTGAAACCGGTGCAGTGGCGTTATATGTCGCGGAGAAGCACCCAGACACTGGTTTGTCGATACTGCAAGGTGATCCCCGACGTGGGGTGTTCTTGCAATGGCTTCACTACCTCGCAACCACATTGCAGCCTGATGTGATCATCCAGTTCCATCCTGAATTCTACTTTTCTGATGTAGGTGATCAGACGCGGCTCAAGGCGGCATCGATGGAAAGACTAAAAGGGGTTTTTGCGACACTCGAAAGCGCGTTGGAAACTGGCCCCTATTTCTTTGGCGACACGCCAACTGTGCCCGACTTCATCCTCGCGACACAAACCGTTTGGGATGTGATCTTCCCTGATCAAGACATCACCAGTTATCCAAACATCGCCCGTCAACGTAACGCTATTTACGCACTACCGGCCACGAAACGGATGGTGGCCCAACATGCTGCAGAACGTGAACGGCTCCAGCAAGAGACTTAGTGCGTCACTTTGAAGGGCGCAACGCCTTGGCAAAGCCAACGTCCTCACCCAATCGCGTTCCCAATCCGTTGATCATCCGCGCCCAATAGGCAAAGGACGCAACCAATTGGATGATATAGGAGATGCCCTTGTCGCAAAATCCTGCATCGCGCAGATTTTGGACATCTTTTGCATTTATGTCTTGCGGGGTGAGTGACAATTTCTGGGTGTAACGAACAGCCGCCAGAAAGCCCGGATCTTGCAACGTATCAGGCCAAGTCCCATCCCGCAGCGAAGCAAGCATTTTATCTGCAAGCGGACGGTCATTCATGTAGTGGCAGAAATTCTCGCCGTGGTTCGCCACTACATAAGCGCTGCCGCAAAGGATCGCGACATAGGTCGAGATGAATTCAGCAAGCGCCGGGTCCAACGGACTATCGGGATTGTGTAGCAACGCTAAATAATGCGCGTCCGCCGGGGCAATCGCCTTTGGCGTTTGCGACATCGCGAGATACATATTTTCTACATGTCCGTCCTCACCTTTGACGGCATCATAAGCCACAGCCAAGTCACCAGTCGCCGCATCCTGTGGAGTGACGCCCACCCAAGCTATTGGATTCGTCTTGTTTTCGTCCATCTACATCCCGATGCTGTGGCGCACAGCTGAATTCAAAAGCGCGCGTTGGTCTGTGCTCATCATGGATTGAATTTCAGGCCTATCCAAGAAAACAAAGCGCCCTTCATCCCACAAGACTTGATCATCAAATGCAATGGTAGCATCCATAAAATGGAAAGCCGCATCTCCCGGATCTATTCCTGCGGCGTGGATGTGCGTGTATCGCGGTGATCCATACGCAACAGTGCCCCACAACTCCAAATCGTCAAACGGGTCGCCCTTGAAGTAGGTATTTGGATTGATCCCAGTGTGCCATGAGTTGATCAAAAACGGGTCGCCCCCTGTCACAGCCGCAGCTTTTTTTAATTGCGTTTTGAGCCTCTCAACCAAATCATCTGGTCCGTCAAATTCAGTGATCCGACTATCGGTCACCGTTACCATTACTGGGTTATCCATAACCAATGTACTGCCTTCATAGGCATTGGTTGAGCTAGACGTAACAAAATGGTCAATCACCAGATTACCATTCAACTGATTGCAATTAACCGGAGGAAAGATCATGACTGGAAACAGTTCGAGCGCAAATTCCGATACTGCGTCTTTCCCGCTTGCATGTATCTTTCCATGTAGGTTCGTTCCGTTGGCAACCGTGATTGTATAGCTCTTTGCGTTGAGAACGACATTCAGCAGAGCATCGTGCATGCGTTTCATCATCGTGAAATCCGCAGATGCGAACGGTGATGCGAGGTAAGAGCGATCCAGAGTGTATGTCATCACCGTTTTCGTGTTGTCGGTATCCAAGGAAAACCTAACTTGATCTCCCAGACGCGAGAAAAAGATGATCCGATCAGCAATTTCCATTTCGCGACGAACTTTGTCAGGGAATTCAGCTGCGTTGTTAACAGGTTCAGCCAGAATAACCGTTGGCTTCATGCCAAGATTTTCTGCAATCAGCGCGACATCACGGCAAAGCTCAGGCTCAAAATACAAGTCCTCGCCCTGTTCGCCAACAAGCAGAACTTTGTCACCCGGCATTGCCCCGGCACAATTTTCCAACAGATTGCGGGCGCCAGGCTCTAGTTCGTCCAAGGTGAATTCGGGCATTCTGGCTCCTATGATCTAGAACAACGCCTTACTATGGCCATTCTGTGATCACAGATCAATGGGAAACTGATCCTTGCCAACTGAATGCTTCCAATCTAACTGTGATCACAGTTTTTACATTGGAGTCAATGATGCGTTATTCGGGGGTTTCCCTCCTTGCACAGGCGCTACGTCGCAACCGCAAATGGCCAGCGTTTGTTGCTGCACCTGATATGCGCCCGACCTATGACATCGTATTATTGGTAGCGGCGGGCACGGGTTGGCCACCGCGCATTACCTTGCTGCCAACCATGGAATTACGAACATCGCCGTGGTTGAAGCGGGCTGGATCGGGGGTGGCAACACCGCACGCAACACCACGATCGTCCGCTCCGATTATTTGCTGAATGCCAGCTTCGGGTTAAAAAATTTCGCGCTAAAACTCTGGTCAGATCTCAGTCAGGATCTGAATTTCAACATCATGTATGAACTGCGGGGCTACGTCGGTCTTGCGCATTCAGATGGCGAGTTGGAACATTTCACAGTGCGCGCGAATGCCATGATTATGGGCGGTGGCGATGCCCAAATTCTGGACTGTGATGCGCTTCAAATGCGCGTTCCAGAACTGGATTTAAGTGCTGGCAAGCGTTTCCCGATTTCAGGTGCTTTGGTTCAAGAGGCTGGCGGCGTTGTGCGCCATGATGCGATAGCTTGGGGTTTTGCCCGCCGGGCGTCTTTGGCGGGAATTCACATATTTCAGAACTGTCCGATCACGGACATTCAGAGTCTGACTCAAAAGTTTATGTTTGAACAGAATGCCTTGCTATCCGCCTTGTCAAGAGACGAATACCGGCAACCCAGGGGAATCGCATGAGTTTCACGGCGCGAGGATTTGAAGCGGGAAGCGGTTGTTCCAGCCTGCCCTTTTCCGCATTCCTCCGAGGGAGTTCTCGCTTTTTGCTTTGTTGAGCAAATTCATTGCGATGTGCTTGATGACGGCGAAGTTGGCGGGTGCGTGATCTTTTCGTATCCGGCTGTCGTCATCGCGGAAGGTGACATCAAGCACCCGGTGGAGGCGGTTTTCAATTCCCCGGTGAGAGCGTACGGCATGGGCAAGGCGCGCGGCGTCTTTTGGCAGGAACGGGATGAAGTACCGCGTTTGCCGTGTCGTCTTCCCGCCACTTTCCCGAAGCGAGACGACGCGGCCAATGCTGAGCAACCCCTCCCGATGGGGATGGCGCTTTTTCAACCGGCCGATGGCGTCGCATTGGGTGTATGTTCGCGTTTCAATCCTGCCCCTGTCGCCGTCAACCGTCTGTAATGATTCTGTGTTTTCCCGATCCTGTTCTTCGAACCACAGCTTCACGTCTTCATGGAGAAGCCCCTGATTGCCCTTCAGGGCCAGCACATGGTCAGCACCCTTGTCACGGATTTTGCAGGCGATCTCACGTTGGCGCCCCATCGCATCCAGCGTCACGACCGCACCCTCCAGGAAGAGCAAATCCAGGAGAACGGGGATGTCCTTGATCCCGTTCCTTTTGTGCGCGCTGGCTTGCTGGCCGGGCACGAGGCGTAGATCGTTACACCGGGCCGGGATCAGATGCAGAGGCGTTTCACCACCGGCCCTTGAGCCTCGCGCTGTCTTGCCGTCAATGGCAACGACCGTTCCTCCAACGCGCCCGGCCAACCCGGACGCCCACGCGGCAAAGGCTGCGTTGAACTCTTCAGGATCAAGCGCCCGAAACACCGTCGAAAGCGTGTCACGGGAGGGTATGCCATGCTCAAACGTAGCCAACTTGCGCAGGAAACCCGACTTTTCCTCGCCATAAAGGGCAACATCGACAAAACTCCCACACCCCGACACCACTCCGCACAGGCTCAAAAGCGGAATCCCATCAAGTGGATACACCACCTTCGTCTTCTGGCGGGGATCGGAAATCGACGAGGCAAAATATTGAAACAACACGGTATTTTCCAAAGCAGCGCCCTCCGGACATAAACTTTGGAAAACTGAATCAGAGATGGAAGATCAAGGCAAACCAAAGGATGCTATTCATGCGATACCCCTGACCGGCAACCAAAACCCATGCTACGGAACTTTCAACGGTTGCCTCCCGATCTTTTGCCAAACGACGGCAACGTCCCGGCCACGCGAATGTTCGCTCGACACCCCATCTTCGTGGTGGAAGAACGAACCCCTCGGCTTTGTCAGGGCGCTTGACAATCTCCAATGTCCATTTTCCCTGCAGGGCCAAAGCATCCCGACGCTTTGGCCCTGCATATCCTGCGTCCGCAAAGATGTGCCCCAGCCGCGGGAAGCGGATGCGCAGTGCTTTGAGAACATCCACAGCACCATCCCGATCCTGTATATCGGCGGCGTGAACAAGGATCGGCAACAGGAAACCTTGCGTGTCTGTCACGATGTGACGCTTGCGCCCTTTGATCTTTTTGCCCGCATCAAAGCCTGAAATGCCGCCGCTTTCCGCTGTTTTTACGCTCTGGCTGTCAATAACGCCCGCAGTGGGGCTCGCCTCACGGCCCGACAATTCGCGCGCCGCCATCATTGACAGATGGTTGATCCGGTGTAACAGAGCGTTGTCGCGCCAGTCGTAAAAACAGTTCTGCACAGTCGAGATCGCCGGGAAATCCCGCGGGATCATGCGCCACTGACATCCCGTGGTCGCCATATACATAATCGCGTTCACAACACGGCGCGGATTCGTCTTGCGAGGGCGACCACCTCGCTTCGCGGCAGGTAACAGGGGCCGAACAAGCGCCCATTCCTCCATAGTTAAATCGCTTGGATAAAAGCCCGTTTTACGCCTGTGCTCCGCGCGGGTGATGTCTGTCCACGTCATGGGATCCTCCAGTTTCTTTCAAAACCAATGAATCATAAACACGTGATATCACTCAACTACTTTTGGAACAGCCTCTAAGATGGCTGTTCGACAAATATGATCATGGCCTCATCACGATCCCAATGGGGCCTCACGCCTCTGGCCCGTTGCTACTAAAGGCATTACGCACCGCACTGGCGGCGGGAAAACCACTCGGTCAAATCGCAAAAGACCATGGTTGCCACATCCGCACTGTTGATCGTGCCAAACGCAAACTTCGGGATGCTGGCTTTCTCATTCCGAAAAAGGAAACCCGAAGATGATTATCACCTCAGAGAACATCGACCTCGCCTTTCGCGGCTTCAAGACGCTCTATACCGACGCCTACACCAAAGCGCCGGTCTACTATGACAAGATTGCCATGACCGTTCCCAGTTCCGCACGGAATGAGGCCTACGGTTGGCTGGGTCAGTTCCCGCAACTGCGCGAGTGGCTGGACGGAGAACGCGAGGTGAAGAGCCTGACCGCACACGGGTTCACTATCAACAACCGCAAGTTTGAAAGCACGATTGCCTTTGGCCGTGACGACTTTTCCGATGATCGTCTGGGCATCTTCAAGCCGATGGTTTCCGAGATGGGCCACCGCGCGCGCCAGCATCCTGACGAGCTGGTATTTGCCATGCTGGCGAATGGCTTTGCAACGACCTGCTATGATGGGCAGAACTTCTTTGACACCGATCACCCGGCCAAAGACTCGGCGGGCGATGACGTGACCGTGAGCAACGTGGCGAATGGAACGGAAGAGTCGTGGTTCCTGCTGGACACCATGCGCCCGATCAAACCGATCATCTGGCAAGAGCGGGAGAAATACGAGTTCACCCGCGTTCACCGCCATGATGACAACGAAGTGTTCATGACGGACAAATACAAGATGGGCGTCCGCGCCCGCGTCAACGCCGGATTTGGCCTCTGGCAGATGGCCTTCGGCAGCAAGCAAGCGCTGACGCCCGAGAACTACGCCGCCGCGAGGTCCGCCATGATGAAAGTGCGCGGCAATGAAGGCCGGATCATGGGCGTGAACCCGTCCACTCTGGTTGTCGGTCCTGATCTGGAAGAAGCGGCGGCAACGATTGTCAATTCCGCAGTGAACGACGGCGGCGGCTCGAACCCCTGGAAAGGCACGGCGGAACTGATTGTCACGCCGTATCTGGGTGCCTGATCCCATGACGTTTAAGGTCGCAACCTGTGAAGCGCGGGAACTCCCCCGGGGCAAAGCCGCACCCAGCGCCATTCACCTCTTGCCACTTGGTGCATTCCGGGGGCGTGACGGGCGTTCATGGACACTGGACAACCCGCAGCACCTGATTGACCGGTTCCATTCCCGCAAGATCGACCTGAGGATTGACTATGAGCATCAAGCCGATGATCCGGGACGCAGGCAAACCGGGCCGGTTCCGGCGGCGGGCTGGATCACTGAACTTGAGGTGCGCCCCGATGGTATCTGGGGCCATGTCAAATGGACCGACACCGCCGCAAGGCTGATCCGTGAGCGGGAATACCGCTTTATCAGCCCGACATTCAAATACGCGCCCGTCACGGGCAAGGTTGTGTTCCTCAAGGGCGCGTCCCTTGTCCATGAACCAAACCTTCACTTGACGGCGCCTGCAAGAGAGGAACCTACCATGCCCCCCGAGACTGATCTGAGCGACATTGTATCCGCGCTCGGCCTGCCTTCCGGCTCCGGTCGTGACGCAATCCTGACAGCGATCAATTCACAATCCACACCCGATCCGGCCAGGTATGTGCCGATCGGGGCCGTGCGCGATCTCATGAATGATCGTGGCAGCAAGGTTGCAATGGCCCGTGAAAGCGATATTGAAGCGATGGTGTCGGATGCGATCGACAACGGCTTCATCACGCCGGGAATGCGCGACTGGGCCACGGCGCTTTGCCGTCAGGACCCTGACAGCTTCGTTGAGTTCACCACGAGCGCACCGCCAGCCTATGCGCATCTGTTCAAACCCGCCATTGGTGGCCTCCCCGCAACCGACCTCAAATCCCGTGCGTTCGATGAGGCCGAACTGGCGATCTGTGCCCAACTCGACATTGAACCGGGAACGCTTCTGGAAAGCTGACGCAAATCAAGGGCGGCTCACAAAAGCTGGATTTATCCCGCCAGCCATCAGAGTGCGTTTGACCCATAACACGCACCACACCGAATTCTGACCTTGTTCAACTGGCAGGTTCTCAAGGTCAGAACCGAGGCGGATGGTAAAATGACAGGGTGCCATCCGCCTCTTTTGAAAGGAACGAAAATGAGCGAAAACCTGCGTGTGAATATCAGGGACGCCTGTTCGCAAATCAAAGCTGGCAAATCCATGTTTGAAGAGGGTTTGAAAGCCCTTTCAAACGCACTTGATGCGTTAGGGTATTGTGAGGATTTCCTGCTGCAACACGGGCTGGACAACCTGCCGGAGTGCGACCTTCCCGTGACCGAGCATCGCAGGTTGCACCGCAAGGGGACAGTCCCGAAGATTGACAGCGATCCGGAGCTACGCGCCTTCGTTCTTGCCCATATCGACCGTATGACCTACGCCCAGGTTGCAAACGCGGTTGCCGGGTATTTCCCGGAGCCACGTCGTGTGAGCAGGACGGCCATCTGTGTCTGGGCAAAGCGGCAGCGGAAGCGGTGATTTTGTTTTAGTTTGAATCAGGATCATTCGGGTAAGTCCCGATTAGTCCCCGCTAGTTCGGTATCAAACCTTTGAAAAAGGGGGTATCAAACCATATGAAAGCAGTCATCCATGGCGTCCCAGTTAGCGTCCCCGGGCCCCCCCGCCCCGACCCTAGCGGTCAGGGCAGAGGCCACGAGAAGCGCTCTGGTGCTCTGGACGCCTAATTCCCGATGTGTATTTCTCAGGAGGTTGGGCCAAACCCGGGCCGCCGCCCGAAACGCAATTTCAGCAGAAACTTCGGGGTCTTGTTCCGCAAGCCAACTCTTCGGGTCAAAATCATTCATCTGCCACCTGCCCTACCTGTCATCTACCGTGTTTCACCTGTCTGTATTTTTGCTTGGTGAAACCCGTGAGAGCAGTCGCCACGCCTTTTGTGGAATCTTGCTTCCCTGTGTTCTCCCGGTGCGTCCGAAACCGCCGTACAATCTCTTCCATGTGGGTGCGCGGTCGGCTGTTTCAAGTAATTTTGCTAGAGCTTCCAAGGTCGAAACAGTGATATTTCGTTCCGGGCGCTCGGCGGTAGCCGCAAAGGTCTCTTCGGTGTTCGAATGTTTTCAGGCCATTTGCGCACTCATGCGGAACTTACAATCAGAGGTGGTCCTGCTTTTTCGACCAGTTTGCAGCCTTGCTAAGATGGATCAGGGTTTCATTCAGGCTGCTAATCTCATTGGTTCTGTTTTGCTGGCATAGGCCTCATCCGGGGTCAATATGCCGTGGGTCGAATGGGGGCGCTCAGAGTTGTAGTAGGCCAGCCATTTGCTGATCCCGGCTCGCATTTCTGATCCGGTCTCAAAGGCGTTCAGGTACACACATTCATATTTCAGCGACCGCCACAGTCGCTCGATCATGCGGTTGTCGCGCCAAGCGCCTTTCCCATCCATGCTGATTTTGATCTTTGCGTCGATCAGCACGTCGATCCAAGCGCCGCTGGTGAACTGGCTGCCCTGATCGCTGTTGAAGATCTCAGGTTTGCCGTATTTTGATAAGGCCTCTTTCAGGGCCTCCACGCAGAAGTCCGCGTCCATGCTGTTTGACAGCCGCCACGCCAGCACCTTGCGACTGTACCAATCCATGATCGCAACCAGGTACAGGAAGCCCCGCCGCATAGGGATATAGGTGATGTCTGCGCACCAGACTTGGTTCGGGCGGTCAATCACCGCGTTGCGCAGCAGATATGGCCAGATCTTGTGCTGCGGATGTTTCTTGCTGGTGCTGGGTTCCTGATAAATCGGAACCAGACGCATAAGCCGCATCAACCGTCGGACACGGTGACGGCCACATCCGTGATTGTTGCGCTTCATGTAACGCGCCATCTGCCGTGATCCGTACCACGGCGTTTCCAGGAACTGCTTGTCGATGATTTCCATGAAACGCAGGTTCTCAGCGCTCTCGCCCTTCGGTTCATAGTAAAGATTGGAACGCGACAACGTCAGCAACGCACACTGCCGACGCATGCTCAGCTTGTGATCCTTGCTCACCATTTTTTGCCTCGCGTACCGAGCAACCGGTGCGAGGCATCGGCCAAAAAATCCCGCTCCACAACAAGTTGACCGATCTTGGAATGAAGCTTGTCAACGTCGGCGGCGCTCACCTGCCCGGGGGCTGAACTCCGGCGCGTAAACGCTGTCGCCATGTTCTCTATCGCCGCGCGTTTCCACGTCCCTATCCGGGTTGGATGCACGCCGTATTTCTTGGACAGCTCAGCCAGTGTCATCTCATCACGGATAGCCTCAAGCGCAACCTTGGCTTTGAACTCGGGCGAATGGTTCTTTCGTTTCTTCATTTCGGATCACTTCTTTCATCATGCGATCCACCTTAACGACTGGTCCGAATTTCCGCGACCACCTCTGTTTGTCAACACGGGCCACAGTCAGCCCGTGCCGAAACCCCGCGCAATGACCCGCGTCGAAAAACCTTCATCAGAGCGGACAGCCACCAAATCCGAACAACGTCAATCCGCTCTGAGAAAACTGCATCCCTTCTGTCGCATCCCCCGCTAACTGCTTGCCCCCCAACCCCGGCCTGTCTTACACAGATATCAAGCTAATGGAGGATTGCGCGCATGCGCCGAGTCGTCGTTACAGGTCTGGGGATTGTCTCAAGCATTGGCAACAACGCTGATGAAGTGTTGGCAACTCTCAAAGCAGGTACCTCAGGCATCACCGCAAATGAAGATATGAAGGAACACGGCTTTCGCAGTCAGATTGCGGGCGCGTTGAACCTTGATGTGTCCGAACATGTCGACAAACGCACCCTGCGCTTTATGGGGCCGGGCAGTGCCTATGCGCATATCGCGATGAGCCAGGCGATTGCCGATGCCGGGCTGGAGGAGGCCGATGTCATCAACCCGATGACCGGGCTGATTGCTGGCTCGGGCGGGCCATCGACCAGCGCGATGCTGACCGCACATCAGACAGTTCTGAAAACCGGCGCGACCAAACGGATTGGCCCCTTTGCCGTGCCCAAATGTATGTCCTCGACCGTGTCGGCCAACCTGGCCACGGCCTATCAGATCAAGGGGATGAACTTCTCGATCACCTCGGCCTGTTCAACGTCGCTGCATTGCATTGGCATGGCGGCCGGGCAGGTGGCGCTGGGCAATCAGGACGTGATGTTTGCCGGGGGCGGCGAGGAACTGGATTGGACATTGTCCTGCCTGTTCGATGCCATGGGCGCGATGAGCAGCAAGTATAACGACACGCCCGCCCGCGCCAGCCGCGCTTTTGATGCGGACCGCGACGGGTTTGTGATTTCGGGAGGGGGTGCGATTGTTGTGCTGGAAAACCTTGATCGCGCGCTGGCCCGGGGTGCAAAAATCTATGCTGAGGTCACGGGTTTCTCTGCCACCTCGGACGGGGCCGATATGGTCGCGCCCTCCGGCGAAGGCGGAGAACGGGCGATGCGCGGCGCGCGGCGCACCCTGCCCGAGGGCCGAAGCGTCAGCTATATCAACGCCCATGGCACCAGCACCCCCGTGGGCGATGTGGGCGAGGTTGAGGCCGTGCGCCGTGTGTTCGGCCAAGGCAGCACACCACCGATCTCTTCGACCAAATCCATGACCGGCCACTCGCAAGGGGCCACTGGTGCGCAAGAGGCGATTTACTGCCTTCTGGCCTTGCAGGACGATTTCATCATCCCCTCGATCAATGTCGAAACGCTGGATCCGGCGCTGGATCCGTCCGAGATTGCCACAATGCGCGTGGACAATGCCGGGCTTGATACGGTGATGACCAATTCTTTTGGCTTTGGCGGCACGAACGGCTCGATGCTGCTGAGCAAATATACTGGATAGACGCATATGAGTATGTCACTGCACGGCAAACGCGGCCTGATGATGGGTGTGGCCAATGAACGCTCGATTGCCTGGGGGATTGCCAAAGCCATGGCCGATGCCGGGGCTGAACTGGCCTTTACCTATCAGGGCGAGGCCTTTGGCAAACGGCTGGAACCTTTGGCCGAGTCGGTCGGATCAGATTTCATGGTCGATGTGGATGTGACCGATGACGCCTCGCTGGATGCCGCTTTTGCGGCGCTGGCCAATCGCTGGCCGACCATCGATTTCGTGGTTCACGCCATCGCCTATTCCGACAAATCCGAACTGTCGGGCCGGTTCCTCAACACCAGCCGCGCCAATTTCAAACACTCGATGGATATCTCGGCCTATTCCTTTATCGAAGTTGCCCGACGTGCCTATCCGCTGAT
This sequence comes from Roseovarius sp., assembly GCA_965207105.1. Lineage (GTDB taxonomy): Bacteria > Pseudomonadota > Alphaproteobacteria > Rhodobacterales > Rhodobacteraceae > Roseovarius. The sequence goes on from CBDBLS010000065.1 coordinate 116,755, forward strand.
GAAGGCCGATGGCGGCACCCTGCTGACGCTGACCTATCAGGGCAGCAACCGCGTTGTACCTAATTACAACGTGATGGGCGTGGCCAAGGCTGCTTTGGAGTCGGCCACGCGCTATCTGGCCAATGATCTGGGGCCTGATGGTATCCGCGTCAACGCAATCTCGCCCGGTCCGATGAAAACCCTAGCCGGGGCGGCGATTGGCGGTGCACGCCGCACCTTCCGCCACACCGAGGAAAACACGCCCTTGCGCGCCAATGCGACGCTTGAGGCGGTGGGCGGCACAGCCGTTTACCTCACTTCCGAGGCCGGGGCCTGCACCACGGGCGAGATCATTCGCGTCGATGGTGGCTATCATGTGCTGGGTATGCCGCAGGCCGAAAGCCTTTAAAACGCGTCGCGAAAAACCTGAACCACTGCTTCTCGCAAGGCGCAGCGAGATAGTCAGGTGTGGCGCGCGTTTCGTGGTTTTCGAGGGCCTCAGCTTTGCGGCGAAACACTTTAGATAGCGGATCGCCCCGTCCGGTAATCGCCGGGTTTTTGCCACAATCCTGCCTTTGATTTCTGCAACCCTTTTGGGATGACCCATCGCGCTGCACAGTTTATCGCCCCCGAAGAGCGTCAGAATCCCCGCCGCACCAGGCTGCGTGGCTGGACCCGGCTGCTGAGTTTCGTTCTGGCCGGGCTGTGCCTGACAGCGATCTGGCAGGAAAAGCGCCTGGCCCCTCCCGTTCATGACGGCATGCAGCGCGTCGCTGGCATTGCAATGGATTACATTGGTCAGAACGAGATGCTGAGCGAGGCGCTGGTTGAGCGGCAGGAAGGCTACGAGAAACTGGCGGATGACAGCTAAGCACTGAGCCGCCGTGCTGACCGCAAGGGCATTGGGTCACGACCTGATGACGGTCTGTATTCAGAGCGGGAAAGCCCAATGACCTACAGCAAGTATGATCATCACAACACAGTGCATCAGGCGCGCAAACCGAAGGCTGCCAAGCTGTAGGGTGACAATCTAAATGCGTAATCCGGTCCACCCGGTTGAACCCGGTCGGGGATTGTAAAAGGGCTTTGAAACAGGCGTTTGAAGCGGTTTTAACCGGGCGCAATTACAGAGGCACTGTTTTGGCTCCGCGACGGCAAAATGCGTAATCCGGACGCCTTTTGATCTGGAATGGCCCGGAAACGGGCTTTTTCAGGTGCTGCCGAACAGGACCGGAACGGCTGGACTCCACGTCGGATTTACGGGGCGTTCGAGACCCTGTTTTCGGGGTAAATGCTGCACGCCGGGCGCGGGCGGCAAGCCCGTCCCATCCCCGTTCAGAGCCCGTTTAACAGGCTGTGCACAGGGCGTTGAAGGTGGGGGTTATGTGCTGTCGACGGGAGTCAGATATCATAGCCGGGATGTCCGGGCCAATCGGGCCAGATCTGTAATGTTTCCGTATCGGCCAGGGCAATGGCCGCGTCATGGGTCATGCCCTTTGCGCGCGCGATGTAACAGGCGTCTGCAAACCCGGACTGGGCCGCGATCCGCTCGTTGAACAGGACATCGGGCCAGTCCACGCCCGCCCTGTGTTGGATCCCATCGAAGACGGGCGGCAATGTGGAGCGCAGGGGCTCATCGAGGATCGCCGCGTAGCTGTCTGCAAGGTATTGCCAAGTTGTTGGCGGCCGCTTGTGAGGCATTGGAAAAGGCAGGGTTATGCCGCCATTTCGGCGGTGTAATCGGCCCAGAGGCTGAACGCATCGCTGCGGGCGTGGCGGTATGAGGTTGCGGTGAGTTGATAGCGGCGGGGACGGAAAATCAGGTTGATCCATTGTCCGGCAGTTGCTGCTTGCAGCAATGAGAGGATGGTCATGCGCAGACAGAAACCTCTGAGCTTGTCGGTGGGATTTGAACCGCCCGAATATCTTCTCCCGTTTGCGGGTCGGCCGGTGCGATACTTCGACCGCGTTGTCGAGGCCTTTGTGGGCGCGATGGTCAGCGTCCGGGGCCAGTGTTTTGATCGGCTTGATGCAGCTGCGCAATTTGTCGGTGATGACGACCCCTGGTTCGCCGAACCGGGCAACCAATCGTTGAAAAAACCGCTTCGCCGCTTTGGAATTCCGACGCGTTTGTACAAGAATATCAAGAACATCTCCATTTGCGTCGATTGCGCGCCACAGCCAGTGCCTCTTGCCACGGATCGTGATTACGACTTCATCCATGTGCCACTTGTCGTTCGGTCGCGGTCGATCCCGGCGGATGCAATCTGCAAAGTGTTGACCAAAGCGATTGACCCACAGTCGGACCGTTTCCCGGCTGACAATAATACCCCGCGCAGCCAACAAGTCCTCAACATCAGCCGTGCTCAGCGCGAACCGGTGGTACGCCCAAACAGCGTACGCAATGATCTCACGCGGATAGCGGAAGCCTTTTAGGCGCGGCATAATGGTTGGGATGCTCATAGGATCACTCTAACCTGATCATAACCACCGAACAACTTGGCAATACCCGGCCAAGCCCTCATGGGCAAAAAAGTCAAATATTTCAGGCGCTAGAACGACCGAAGGAGCCACCTTTACAGGCAACTCCTTGGTTATCTCGACGATCTCTTCGGCCTAAGCCTTATCCACTATTCCAGTTGGACAACTTGCGTTGCGGAAGGAACCTCACAGTCGATCAAGTGTCCTTATGAAGAGAGATATAGCCACAGAGGGGTTAAAAGTCAATGAATACACCAGGGGTATCGCATGAATAGCATCTTTTGGTTTGCCTTGATCTTCTAGCTCTGATTCAGTTTTCCAAAGTTTATGTCTGGAGGGCGCTGTTTTGGAAAATACCGTGTTGTTTCAATCTTTTGCCTCGTCGATTTCCGATCCCCGCCAGGAGACGAAGGTGTTGTATCCACTTGATGGGATTCCGCTTTTGAGCCTGTGCGGAGTGGTGTCGGGGTGTGGGAGTTTTGTCGATGTTGCCCTTTATGGCGAGGAAAAGTTGGGTTTCCTGCGCAAGTTGGCTGCGTTTGAGCATGGCATACCCTCCCACGACACGCTTTCGACGGTGTTTCGGGCGCTTGATCCTGAAGAGTTCAACGCAGCCTTTGCCGCGTGGGCGTCCGGGTTGGCCGGGCGCGTTGGAGGAACGGTCGTTGCCATTGACGGCAAGACAGCGCGAGGCTCAAAGGCCGGTGGTGAAACGCCTCTGCATCTGATCCCGGCCCGGTGTAACGATCTACGCCTCGTGCCCGGCCAGCAAGCCGACGCGCACAAAAGGAACGGGATCAGGGACATCCCCGTTCTCCTGGATTTGCTCTTCCTGGAGGGTGCGGTCGTGACGCTGGATGCGATGGGGCGCCAACGTGAGATCGCCTGCAAAATCCGTGACAAGGGTGCTGACCATGTGCCGACCCTGAAGGGCAATCAGGGGCTTCTCCATGAAGACGTGAAACTGTGGTTCGAAGAACAGGATCGGGAAAACACAGAATCATTACAGACGGTTGACGGCGACAGGGGCAGGATTGAAACGCGAACATACACCCAATGCGACGCCATCGGCCGGTTGAAAAAGCGCCATCCCCATCGGGAGGGGTTGGTCAGCATTGGCCGCGTCGTCCCGCTTCGGGAAAGTGGCGGGAAGACGACACGGCAAACGCGGTACTTCATCCCGTCCCTGCCAAAAGACGCCGCGCGCCTTGCCCATGCCGTACGCTCTCACCGGGGAATTGAAAACCGCCTCCACCGGGTGCTTGATGTCACCTTCCGCGATGACGACAGCCGGATACGAAAAGATCACGCACCCGCCAACTTCGCCGTCATCAAGCACATCGCAATGAATTTGCTCAACAAAGCAAAAAGCGAGAACTCCCTCGGAGGAATGCGGAAAAAGGCAGGCTGGAACAACCGCTTCCCGCTTCAAATCCTCGCGCCGTGAAACTCATGCGATACCCCTGACCCTGCCCGCCTTTGCGGTTGCCTGACACGACGTGCGGTTTTAGGGTGACCGGAAACCGACGCGGGGGGACCGGAACGCACATGCCCACACTGGATTGGATTGGAAAACAGGCGGTTGTGAACCATCACCGCGAGGTGCCGTATCGGCCGGTGCATTGCGATGGCGATCTGTCCACAGGCGATCCAGGCGCGGGCAACCTGCTGGTGCAGGGTGACAACCTTGAGGCGCTGAAAGCCCTGTTGCCGGTATTGCCAAGTTGTTCGGTGGTTATGATCAGGTTAGACTGATCCTATGAGCATCCCAACCATTATGCCGCGCCTAAAAGGCTTCCGCTATCCGCGTGAGATCATTGCGTACGCTGTTTGGGCGTACCACCGGTTCGCGCTGAGCACGGCTGATGTTGAGGGCTTGTTGGCTGCGCGGGGTATTATTGTCAGCCGGGAAACGGTCCGACTGTGGGTCAATCGCTTTGGTCAACACTTTGCAGATTGCATCCGCCGGGATCGACCGCGACCGAACGACAAGTGGCACATGGATGAAGTCGTAATCACGATCCGTGGCAAGAGGCACTGGCTGTGGCGCGCAATCGACGCAAATGGAGATGTTCTTGATATTCCTGTACAAACGCGCCGGAATTCCAAAGCGGCGAAGCGGTTTTTTCAACGATTGGTTGCCCGGTTCGGCGAACCAGGGGTCGTCATCACCGACAAATTGCGCAGCTGCATCAAGCCGATCAAAACACTGGCCCCGGACGCTGACCATCGCGCCCACAAAGGCCTCGACAACGCGGTCGAAGTATCGCACCGGCCGACCCGCAAACGGGAGAAGATATTCGGGCGGTTCAAATCCCACCGACAAGCTCAGAGGTTTCTGTCTGCGCATGACCATCCTCTCATTGCTGCAAGCAGCAACTGCCGGACAATGGATCAACCTGATTTTCCGTCCCCGCCGCTATCAACTCACCGCAACCTCATACCGCCACGCCCGCAGCGATGCGTTCAGCCTCTGGGCCGATTACACCGCCGAAATGGCGGCATAACCCTGCCTTTTCCAATGCCTCACAAGCGGCCGCCAACAACTTGGCAATACCGTTGGGAGGCATCCGAGAGTGGGGCCGTAAGATCGCCGTGCAGGCTGAGCCCTGCCATGCCAGAGCCATGACCTTGGAAATGATGGTCGCTCACGCCCCAGGCAGGATCAATCGCGTGCTGATCTTCAGGAGCAAGTGCTGGTTCAAGCAACGGATGGGCGCGGTTCGCACCGGTGTCGAGCACGCATACTGCGACAGCATCCTGTCCGGGCCATGTTGTACGCGCAGCCAAATTCTCAACCATATCATCTTGCAAGTCCGCAAACTCGCCCATGATGACGGATGGGTTGTCTGTGACTAAGCCAATTTCTGCGATCCCGCCGTCCCCACCATAGATAAGCAGTTCAATCTCAGCGCGCCGCGCAAAGACTGGTAGGACAATTGCTTCGGGAAATTCCACCCAGCGGTCTTCTGGCGCGACTGTTGCGCCGAGCCTACCCGCAAACGTTCGCACATCATCAATACAATCTGGCCAGCACCAAACGCCCCACCACATTCGAGTTTGAGGTTCCAAGGGCAAGGCACTTGGATCATCGCGCCACAAATCAAGTAGCTTGGCGTGGCGTATACGCTCGATCGGAGCGACCCGGCCCATCTTTGGTGGGTTACCTTTTTCGGTCAGATTACCTTGACCATAGTCTTCCAATACTGCGCGCAACACGGCTCGGCTGTTGTCAGGAACATGCAAAACGACTTGACGCTCCCCTGTCGGCAGTTCCTTTTGCGTTCCTTCACGTGTCCCTTCTGTCTTCCTTTCGACAGCAGTCTTGGAACCCGAGGCATGCAAGTCGACAACTAAGTATGCCCCTTCACCTGGGGGCTGGTCCCCCGGTAGGTCGGCAGCTTCCGGGCGAAGCGCATCAGCGGCGCCAAAGGCTGCGTCAAGTTCGGCGCGCAGACGATCAGCGTGCGCACTGCGCTCGCGCTGGTAGCTGATCCGAGGACCTGAGCTTCTAGACTTATAACGTTCGGCACTGACAAGATGAGAAATATCAATGTGCCGGAGATCATAATCCGGCATTGACTATCCCTCTTTTGCAAAAACCGTCCGCATTCCCTGGCGGGCTTCCAATTGGACGATCAAATTTTCCGTTTCCAATGTGTCTTTTTCTGAAAGTATGGCTTCTTTGACAGCCTCTTCGGCTGCCCGCGCAATCTCGCTCTGGCTGAGACCCTTCGCAGCTTTTGCAACCGACTTCCAAGTGATTTTGGGAAACTTTAAGGGTCGGATGTGCCGACGCACAATATCGCGAACCTGGTCGTCGGATGGCATGCCAAATTCGAGCACATCGTCAAACCGTCGCTGCAATGCACGATCAAGCAATCCAGGATGGTTGGTCGCGGCGATAATCAGACTGTCAGTTGTCGACGGCTCCTCCATGAACTGAAGGAAGCTGTTGAGCACGCGGCGCATTTCGGCCACATCGTTTGTGGCTGCACGGTGCCCACCCACAGCATCGAATTCGTCGAACAGGTATACACCCCTGCGTTGAAGCGTCTCGTCAAAGACAAGGCGAAGCTTCGCGGCAGTTTCCCCCATGAAACGCGTAATTAGGCTCTCAAGGCGAACCACAAACAGCGGTAGGCGCAGCGTTCCAGCCAATGCTTCTGACGTCATCGTTTTGCCAGAGCCTGGTGGACCCGCCAGCAGGAGCCGCCGCGAAGGTGTCCGATTGTGCTCGCGCAGCCACGTGCGTTTCTGTTGTTGGCGGATGATCGCATCAAGCCGACCGCGCAATGTATCCGAGAGAATCACATCTTCAACACGGATCTGCGGCTCGCGCATATCCAGAATAGACGAAAGATTGCCTCTCGGTTTTGCAAAGGCAATCGGTACGGTCGGGCGATCGCCCCTCTGTCCGCGCACAGTCTCTACGGCTGTGCGAATTTCTTCAGCAGTGCTACGGTGCCCTTGCTGAGCCTCTGCAGCTGCGACCTGCAATGCGATCGACAAGAACTGTTCTTCATCACCCTCAGCGTGAGATCGTAATAGAGAGAGAATTTGTTTGGCGTTAGACATGAATTTTCGACCTCAATGAACTTTACAATAGAACTGAATCGCGTGGTTTGGCTAGATACATGACCGGCATTTCGCTGCGACAACACGTCATTCTGCCGCCTCCGCAAACCCGGCGTCGTCCAGCTGTTCTGCATCTGGTAGGTCTTGTAGGCTCTGTAAGTCAAACGCCACGAGGAACTGCTCGGTCGTCACGAACGTATAGGGCGCACCGCGGCGGGGCGCGCGGGGGCCTGTGGCGATCAAATCACGGGCATGCAGACGACCGATTAGATCGCGACTGATCTCCTTGCCGAAGATGTCCTTCAGGCCCTCGCGTGTGATCGGCTGGTGATAGGCCAAACAAATGTCTCCCGCCGGTCCCGGCGCGTCTCCGGGTTGAAGAAACGCCACCACATCACGCAGATCACCTGCCCGTTCCGGGCGTCCTGAACGCGCCACGCAGGCCACCTCCCTGCCCCCGTCCGCTGAGCTGATCGGCCTCTACATTGCCGACTGCGCAGCACCGGATAACAAGACCCCAGCTCTCTCGGTTTCCACGATCGAGCGCCGCCTCTCCGGCCTCGCCTGGCAGTATCAGCAGCGCGGCTTTGTACTGGACCGCAAGGATCGCCACACTGCCCTTCGATCTGCGCGGCCTGCGGGACCGGGCGATCCTGCTGTTGGGTTATGCGGGCGGGTTGCGCCGCTCTGAGATAGTGAGCATCGATCACGGCAAGGATGACACACCGGAGTCTGGCGGCTGGATCGAGATCCTCGACGACGGCGCTCTCCTCACGCTCAACGCCAAGACCGGCTGGCGCGAGGTGGAAATTGGCCGTGGATCGTCTGAGCAAACTGGCAGAACAAATGCTTTTGTGCCTGATCCATTACCGCACATACGCCAGCCAGGCCTTTGTTGGCCTGCTTTTCGACATTTCCAGCCCTACAGTTTGGCGCCGCGTTCGCGCCATGACGACGGTGATGGCTGGCCATTTCGCCATGCCGGAGCGCAGGATCAAATTATCGGCACAGGAAAGAAACGATCTTCTCTATCCTGTGACCGATGGTACCGAGCGCCCTGTTCAGCGCCCCGGGACGCCGTCAAGGCGCAAGGCCAGGTATTCAGGAAAGAAGAAACGCCATACAGCGTCGCACCGGATCATTACCGACGACAGGAAAAGGATCCTGGCCGTTGGTCCTGCACAGCCCGGGCGAAAGCACGACAGGCGGATATATGATGAAGCGCGCGTGGACAAGCCCCCCGGTGTGCCTGTCCCGGGCGATCCCGGTTATCTGGAGGGCAACGCCAACGGGTTGCGATTGGTCGTGCTATTGTTCGTGAACCGGGCGTTTTCCTTTTTGACGAACCTTTGTCCAATCTGGACGCTGATTTACGAGTTCAAACGCGCGCGGAACTGATTCAACTTCATGCCGAACTTGGCGCAACGATGGTTTACGTCACACATGACCAAGTTGAAGCAATGACGATGGCGGATCACCGGATTGACATGTGCCGGACCGGTCCGCCCTGTAACGCCACCTGCGAGGCCGGGGTCGCGGAATTCCTATTGTCCAGCGCCACGTCATCCGGCCCGCGCCATTCAAAGCTCAGCGCCTCGCCCTCCGGGTCGTAACTGCGCGAGGGAGCTATGACTGAATCTGGTGTTTGGGGCGTTTGAAGGTTGGCGGCGTATCTGGTTGATTTGTTGTTGGAAGACAGCAGCCCAACCGAAGGAGATACACCACCATGGAAACGACTGACATTGTTGATTTTGCGCGTCGAGACGGGATCACGGACGCGCTGACGGATTTGCTGAGAACGGGGGCGCAGCAATTGATCGCAACAGCAGTTGAAGCTGAGCTTGCCGGTTATCTGGCTCAATTTTCCGACTTACGCACTGAAGCAGGTCACGCGGCTGTCGTGCGCAATGGGCATCATCCGGCCCGGCCCTTCCAAACCGGCATTGGCCCTGTGAGCGTACGCATTCCGAAGGTTCGATCCATTGACGGCACACCGGTGACATTCCGCTCGGCCCTGGTGCCACCCTACGTGCGCCGCACCAAGACGTTGGAAGCAGCTTTGCCCTGGCTATACCTCAAAGGGATTTCCAGTGGCGAAATGGGAGCAGCACTCAAGGTACTTCTGGGTCCTGATGCGGCGGGATTGTCGGCGAATACGGTCTCACGCCTTAAGCGCGATTGGGGCAAAGAATACGACGGTTGGAGAAACGCGGATCTGGACGACGAACCAATCGTCTATATCTGGGCTGACGGTGTTCACAGCGGCCTTCGGGGCAAGAACGACAAGCTCTGCGCGCTTGTAATTGTTGGCGTCACGGCCCGTGGCAAGAAGCGCTTCCTGGCAATCGAAGATGGGGTGCGCGAGGCTACGCAGAGCTGGCGTGAGGTTCTGCTCAGCCTCAAAAGCCGGGGAATGAATGCTCCCAAACTGGCCATCGGAGACGGTGCCATGGGGTTCTGGACCCCGCTCGACGAAGTGTATCCTGAAGCCCGCCAGCAGCGGTGCTGGCAACACAAAACGATGAACGTGCTCAATTGCTTGCCGAAGCTGTCTCAGCCAAAGGCCAAAGCCGCGATACACAACATTTGGCAGGCCGAGAACAAAGTGGACGCGGAGAAGGCGTTCAATCTGTTCATCGAAACCTATGAGCCAAAATACCCCAAGGCGGCGCTGTGCCTACAAAAAGACCGCGAAGAACTCATGGCATTCTTCGACTTCCCAGCCCAACATTGGCAAAGCATCCGCACCAGCAACCCAATTGAATCCGCCTTTGCCACGATCCGGCACCGCACCAAGCGCTCAAAAGGCTGCCTGTCACGCGACGCAATGCTGCACATGATGTTCAAGCTGGGGCAATGCGCCGAGCAAAACTGGCGGAAGCTACGCGGCTTTGACTACCTCGCCAAAGTCATCACAGGCGTTACGTTCAAAGACGGAATTGAAACTACCAAACCCAGCCAGACCGCCGCATGACCCAAAACCCTCAAACACCAGACTCGACAATAACTCTGCGCGAGGCGAACTTGTGCATACAGGGATGCACAAGTGTGTAGGTATGAACTTTGGGGCGATAGTCTGTTCTAAAGAATGAGCAACAACACCAATTTGTTGGAAACGTGAAGGATTTTCGATGCGGGCCAGGGTGCAAGGTTTCAGCGCGGGCTGACGGTGGCCTGCGTTGGAAATCCTCCCAAGGTGGAAGCCGCGTGGGCTTGGCGGTTCCTATGGGGAAAGTGTGATCTGGGTTGTGCTTGTCGGTCGTATCTGCGGTGGCCGTGTAGATATAGAATGGGCCACGAGAACGGGTAGTTGTGCTCGCTCCGGTCGCTGTTCGGGGTGTTTGATTGCCATTCTGGGCCGCATGAATGGATTAGGCGTTGTGCACACCAAGGCTATACCTGCCCGGAGCGCCGTGCGTTTCAGGTTACGGATTTTCTGGAGTGATGGGCGTTCCATCATGCTGTCTGCTTCCTTGGTGGTGCGCGGGATTGTGGCTTCTGACCACGGCGGAAGATTTCCACGATGTGCATAGGGCCACCGCAATCGGGGCATGGCTCGCGCAGGGTGAGTGGGATGATCTCGGCTTCCTGCACGATATCTTGTTCGGGGCGCGGCACCCCGAGCATCCCACGGATCTTTGCGATATTGGCCTTGCGAGCCGCGCTGGCCAGGAAGCCATAGTGCCGGATGCGGTGGAACGGTATTGCCAAGTTGTTGGCGGTCGCTTGTGAGGCATTGGAAAAGGCAGGGTATGCCGCCATTTCGGCGGTGTAATCGGCCCAGAGGCTGAACGTATCGCTGCGGGCGTGGCGGTATGAGGTTGCGGTGAGTTGATAGCGGCGGGGACGGAAAATCAGGTTGATCCATTGTCCGGCAGTTGCTGCTTGCAGCAATGAGAGGATGGTCATGCGCAGACAGAAACCTCTGAGCTTGTCGGTGGGATTTGAACCGCCCGAATATCTTCTCCCGTTTGCGGGTCGGTCGGTGCGATACTTCGATCGCGTTGTTGAGGCCTTTGTGGGCGCGATGGTCAGCGTCCGGGGGCAGTGTTTTGATCGGCTTGATGCAGCTGCGCAATTTGTCGGTGATGACGACCCCTGGTTCGCCGAACCGGGCAACCAATCGTTGAAAAAACCGCTTCGCCGCTTTAGGGTCTGTTGACAATCATCGTGTTGCAATGAGCATGGCACAGAGGTGCCAGTTGGCAGCGTAGCTTGTATCAGTCTTGTCGTATCGCGTTGCTATGCCTCTGAATTCCTTGATCTTTGCGAAATGGTTTTCGATGAGATGGCGCCACTTGTACATGTGGGTATCGTAGTCCCGTTGAACTTTTCGGTTCGATTTGGGCGGGATGACAGCGGTTGCGCCACGCTCATCAAGGTCTTGCAGGAGCCAGTCGGCGTCGAAGGCTTTGTCGGTCGGCAACGCCCCAAAGGAAGCCCCCTTGATCAGAGGAGCGACCCCCTTCATGTCGTGTGCCTGTCCCGGCAAAAGCAGAAACCGGAACAGGTTACCGAGCGCATCGACCAGGGCCACGACCCTGGTCGTCAGTCCGCCGCGAGAGCGTCCGATCGCCTGGTGTTGAGTCCCCCTTTTGCGCCCGAAGGGTATTGCCATGTGTGGACGGTTCCTGTTTTGCAAGGTTTTTTTTGACGCCGTGATCATAGCGGGTTGCGGTCATGTGTCCGGCCTGTTTTTGCGGCAATAAGGCCGCTGGCCCTGATGAAGTCCGCGTGCCAGTTCCCTATCAAGTTGCCGGACTACTTGTATCCTGGCAATACCTCGGGGTGTTCTGACTGCGGCTTGCTTTGATCATCATCACGTCTATTGCCCTTGCATCCTGAAGCGCAGTTTTGGTGCTCGGTCTTCCGAGCGCGCTTATGTGGCTTGGTACGTTCCTCCTCTTGCCAGGAGCGCCCATACGATCCGCGCAGTTTTGTTGGCCATTGCGACACTAACCAATCGCGGTGCCTTGCGTTCCAGCAGGCTGCGGATCCAGGCAGCGGTGCGGGTTTGTGTATCAGCAACATGCCTGAGAATGGCCGTTGCCCCAACCACCAGGAGTTTGCGCAAATAACCATCACCCATCTTGGTAATCCGCCCCAACCGCTCTTTTCCGCCCGAAGAGTTTTGCCGGGGGACCAGCCCGAGAAAGGCTGCGAACTGGCGTCCGGACCGGAATTGCGAAGGGTCCGTGACAGAAGCTGCCAGGGCTGTCGCTGTCAGCACGCCAACTCCTGGAATGGTTGCCAGGCGCTGACTGGTATCGTTCTGGCGGTGCCACACAAGGATCTCACTATCAAGTGCGCGGATCTGCTGGTTCAGGTTTGCGCGCTGATCGGCCAGGCTCAGCAAAGCGGTTCTCGCTATTTGTGGGATGTCTTCATTGGCACCCTCTTCAAGCTGTAGCAGCAATCGGGAAATATTTTCTGGCCTTTGAGGCGCAATGATCCCCAGCTCAGCCATGTGGGCGCGCAGCGCATTTATCAGCATCGTGCGTTGCCGTACCAGAAGATCGCGCGCCCGATGCAGCATCATAACTGCCTGCTGATCCACGCTCTTTATGGCCACAAAATGCATGTTCGGGCGCGTAACAGCCTCACAGATCGCCTCAGCATCCGCCGCATCATTCTTTTGTCGCTTCACGTATGGTTTTACATAGGCGGGAGGGATGAGCTTCACCTCGTGGCCGAGTGCTGTGATCTCACGCGACCAATGGTGGGACGTCGCACAGGCTTCAATGCCGATCAGGCAAGGTGGCAATTTAGCCAGAGTATCCAGGACTGCGTTCCGGCGAAGCTTCTTCTGTAGAACGGTTTGTCCTGTCGCATCGATCCCGTGAAACTGGAAAACTGACTTTGCAATGTCGATCCCTATCGTTGTAATTTCCATCTGGGCGGTTCCTTTCAAAGCTGGTTCATACCCCAGCACTTTGGCACATTGCGATGCCGGTGGGTGGAACCGTCCAACTCATCAAGTTGTTCGGTGGTTATGATCAGGTTAGACTGATCCTATGAGCATCCCAACCATTATGCCGCGCCTAAAAGGCTTCCGCTATCCGCGTGAGATCATTGCGTACGCTGTTTGGGCGTACCACCGGTTGGCGCTGAGCACGGCTGATGTTGAGGACTTGTTGGCTGCGCGGGGTAGTATTGTCAGCCGGGAAACGGTCCGACTGTGGGTCAATCGCTTTGGTCAACACTTTGCAGATTGCATCCGCCGGGATCGACCGCGACCGAACGACAAGTGGCACATGGATGAAGTCGTAATCACGATCCGTGGCAAGAGGCACTGGCTGTGGCGCGCAATCGACGCAAATGGAGATGTTCTTGATATTCCTGTACAAACGCGTCGGAATTCCAAAGCGGCGAAGCGGTTTTTTCAACGGTTGGTTGCCCGGTTCGGCGAACCGGGGGTCGTCATCACCGACAAATTGCGCAGCTGCATCAAGCCGATCAAAACACTGGCCCCGGACGCTGACCATCGCGCCCACAAAGGCCTCGACAACGCGGTCGAAGTATCGCACCGGCCGACCCGCAAACGGGAGAAGATATTCGGGCGGTTCAAATCCCACCGACAAGCTCAGAGGTTTCTGTCTGCGCATGACCATCCTCTCATTGCTGCAAGCAGCAACTGCCGGACAATGGATCAACCTGATTTTCCGTCCCCGCCGCTATCAACTCACCGCAACCTCATACCGCCACGCCCGCAGCGATGCATTCAGCCTCTGGGCCGATTACACCGCCGAAATGGCGGCATAACCCTGCCTTTTCCAATGCCTCACAAGCGGCCGCCAACAACTTGATGAGTTGGACGGTTCCACCCACCGGCATCGCAATGTGCCAAAGTGCTGGGGTATGAACCAGCTTTGAAAGGAACCGCCCAGATGGAAATTACAACGATAGGGATCGACATTGCAAAGTCAGTTTTCCAGTTTCACGGGATCGATGCGACAGGACAAACCGTTCTACAGAAGAAGCTTCGCCGGAACGCAGTCCTGGATACTCTGGCTAAATTGCCACCTTGCCTGATCGGCATTGAAGCCTGTGCGACGTCCCACCATTGGTCGCGTGAGATCACAGCACTCGGCCACGAGGTGAAGCTCATCCCTCCCGCCTATGTAAAACCATACGTGAAGCGACAAAAGAATGATGCGGCGGATGCTGAGGCGATCTGTGAGGCTGTTACGCGCCCGAACATGCATTTTGTGGCCATAAAGAGCGTGGATCAGCAGGCAGTTATGATGCTGCATCGGGCGCGCGATCTTCTGGTACGGCAACGCACGATGCTGATAAATGCGCTGCGCGCCCACATGGCTGAGCTGGGGATCATTGCGCCTCAAAGGCCAGAAAATATTTCCCGATTGCTGCTACAGCTTGAAGAGGGTGCCAATGAAGACATCCCACAAATAGCGAGAACCGCTTTGCTGAGCCTGGCCGATCAGCGCGCAAACCTGAACCAGCAGATCCGCGCACTTGATAGTGAGATCCTTGTGTGGCACCGCCAGAACGATACCAGTCAGCGCCTGGCAACCATTCCAGGAGTTGGCGTGCTGACAGCGACAGCCCTGGCAGCTTCTGTCACGGACCCTTCGCAATTCCGGTCCGGACGCCAGTTCGCAGCCTTTCTCGGGCTGGTCCCCCGGCAAAACTCTTCGGGCGGAAAAGAGCGGTTGGGGCGGATTACCAAGATGGGTGATGGTTATTTGCGCAAACTCCTGGTGGTTGGGGCAACGGCCATTCTCAGGCATGTTGCTGATACACAAACCCGCACCGCTGCCTGGATCCGCAGCCTGCTGGAACGCAAGGCACCGCGATTGGTTAGTGTCGCAATGGCCAACAAAACTGCGCGGATCGTATGGGCGCTCCTGGCAAGAGGAGGAACGTACCAAGCCACATAAGCGCGCTCGGAAGACCGAGCACCAAAACTGCGCTTCAGGATGCAAGGGCAATAGACGTGATGATGATCAAAGCAAGCCGCAGTCAGAACACCCCGAGGTATTGCCAGGATACAAGTAGTCCGGCAACTTGATAGGGAACTGGCACGCGGACTTCATCAGGGCCAGCGGCCTTATTGCCGCAAAAACAGGCCGGACACATGACCGCAACCCGCTATGATCACGGCGTCAAAAAAACCTTGCAAAACAGGAACCGTCCACACATGCAAAACAGGAACCGTCCACACATGGCAATACCCACACCTATTGGGTGCAAACCACGCCGGACCGGATCGAGACCTATGATGCCAATGAAGGGGCGCGCCGCGCGTATGAAGACCAGTGCATGACCGCGAAAGGGTATGAGCGCGTCCGCCTGCCCGCCTGCACCGAAGACGTGGTGAACACGACCAGACTTGCCCGAACAAAGGTGTTGCCGCCCATCTCAGGCGAAGTCCTGCGCGATCCGCCTCAAAGGCGGCGGTTGGCAGGTCGTTACCCCGCCAAGCTGATCCGTGGCCTGTCACAAAGGACCCGCAGGGTTTTGAGCAGTCCTTAGGCCGACTGCGCTGCTTTCGAGCCGGTGACGACCCCCAACGACTTCAGCTTGCGGTGCAAGGCGCTGCGCTCCATGCCGACAAATTCTGCTGTGCGGCTGACATTGCCACCAAAGCGGTTGATCTGGGTCAGCAGATACTCACGCTCAAATGCTTCGCGCGCTTCGCGCAGCGGCATCGTAGCAATCGCGCCTGACAGCACCACGCGCCCATCGCTTTCGGGCACCTCGCTTTCACCGGGCAGTTCGCTCACCCCAATCGGGCCGGTGTCATCGCCTAGGATCAGCACCCGTTCGATCACATTGCGCAACTGGCGCACATTCCCCGGCCAGGCCATGGTCTGCAGCAAGGCGCTGGCCTCGTCGCCCAAAATTCGCTGCGGCAAGCCTTGGGTTTTATGCAGCATATCAATGAAGTAATCGGCCAGCATCGGGATGTCCTCACGCCTCTCTTCCAGCGAAGGGACAGGGATCGGCACCACATTCAGACGATGAAAAAGCTCGCGGCGGAACCGTTCGGCAGCGATCTCGGCCTCAAGATCGCGGTTGGTCGAGGAAATCACCCGAAGATCTACCCTGACCTTTTCCGCCCCCCCAACCCGCAGGAAAGTCTGATCGAGCAGAACCCGCAGGATTTTGGATTGCGTGCCAAGGGGCATATCGGCGACCTCGTCAAAATAGATCACCCCGCCATTGGCTTCTTCCAGCAGGCCCGGCTCGATCCCCCTTTCGCCGTTCTCACGGCCAAACAGCACTTCCTCCATGCGCTCGGGTTCGATCGTCGCGCAGCCCACGACGACGAAGAGCGATGAGGCGCGATTTGAATTGGCGTGAATGTAACGGGCGGCCAGTTCCTTGCCGACCCCGGCAGGCCCCGTCAGCATCACCCGCCCATTGGATTTGGTCACCTTTTCAAGCTGGCTCAGCAGCGTGCGCATCGCCGCGCTGTCCCCCATAATCTCGGCGGGCTCGACCTCTCGCTGTTTCAGGGCGATGTTTTCACGCCGAAGATGTGCGGTCTCCATGCCGCGCCGGATAACCACGAGTAACTGGTCGATATTAAAGGGTTTTTCGATAAAATCATAGGCACCCTGCTTGATCGCCGCGACCGCGATTTCGATGTTGCCATGCCCCGAGATGATCACCACAGGCACCTCCGGATAGTCGCGCTTGACCGTCTTGAGGATGTCGATCCCGTCCATGTGGCTGTCTTTCAGCCAGATATCGAGGATCAACAGCGCCGGTCTCTCCTGTGCAATCGCGGCCATGCATTCATCGGCATTGGCCCCGCGCCGGGTGTTATAGCCTTCATCCTCAAGGATATCGGCAATCAGCTCGCGAATATCGCGTTCGTCATCGACAATCAGAATATCGCCCATTTTGTCCTCACACTGCCTGTTCTAGTGGGTCGTTCTGACCCATGTCCGTTGCTGCGATCAGTGGCAGTCGGATCACCGCCATCGCACCTTGCCGCCCGTCCTCACCAAAGGCGGGCGCGTCTTCCAGCGACAGAGTGCCGCCATGTTCTTCGATGATTTTCTTCACAATGGGCAAGCCTAGCCCAGTCCCCTTTTCGCGGTGGTCACATAGGGTTCAAAAAGCCGCGAGCGATCTTCGGGCAACCCGATGCCATTATCGGCGATCCGGATCACGGCCTGATTTTCATCCTGTTCCGTGCTGATTCGAATGGTCGGGGCGAGGCTATCCTCTCCATATTTTTCACGATAACTTTCAATGGCTTCCCCTGCGTTCTTCAACAAGTTCGTTAGCGCCTGGCTGATCATCGTAGAATCCACTTCTGCGCGCAGTTGGCCCTCCGCGTAGTCGGTCTCAAACAGGACGCCGGGTTGGCCACTCTCCTGCAACAAGGCCG
This sequence comes from Roseovarius sp., assembly GCA_965207105.1. Classification (GTDB taxonomy): domain Bacteria; phylum Pseudomonadota; class Alphaproteobacteria; order Rhodobacterales; family Rhodobacteraceae; genus Roseovarius. The sequence continues at coordinate 134,159 of CBDBLS010000065.1, forward strand.
CTTCACGCACCATCTTGTCGAGGTTTTCTTCCTTGGTCACCGGTTCGGGCATGCGGGCAAATTTTGAGAACTCATCAACGATGCGGCGCAGATCATTGGTCTGACGCACCACCACATCAGTCAACTGTTCCAGTTCTGCGGCTGGGGTTTCATCCAACTGCTTGGAAAACTTGCGTTTGATCCGTTCGGCCGACAGCTGAATGGGTGTCAGCGGGCTCTTGATTTCATGGGCAATGCGGCGCGCGACGTCGCCCCAGGCAGCCATCCGTTGCGCACTGACCAGGTCGGTCACATCGTCAAAGGCCACCACATACCCTTCCCGCTTGCCCTCCTCCGAAAGCCGCGAGGACATGCGCACCAACAGGTTTTCCTGCCGCGCATTGCGGGTCACCTTGATCTCTTCCTGCACAAACCCGGTCGGATTGCCTTTAAGACGTTCAAACAGCTCGCCAAACTCCGGGATCGCAACGCTTAACGCGACCGATTGCTGATCTTCGGCCCAATCCATCAGACGTTCAGCTGATCGGTTCACAAAGGTGACGCGCCCCTCCACATCCAGGCCAACAACGCCCGAAGACACTGATCCCAACACGGAGTCAAACAGCCGACGGCGCCGCTCGATCTGTTGCGTATTGGTCAGCAACCTGTCGCGCTGAGCCTTCAATTGGCGGGTCATCTGGTTGAAATAGGTGCTCAGCATGGCGATTTCGTCATCGCCCTCTTCCTCGCGCACCTTCACATCCAGATCGCCGTCACCCACCCGCTGCGCGGCGCTGGTCAGACGGCCCACCGGGCGAGACAACCGCTCGGCAAACCAAAAGCCCAGCCAGATCGCGGCCAGGATCAGGATCACGGCGAAGCCGAGGTAAAAAAGCCCGAACTCGAAAAGGACCCTGCCCCGCTCGCTCTCACGCTGCTTATAGAAAACCGCCGTTTCCTGTGTTTCATCCAGCAGGTTCAGGATGTCCCCATCGACACTCCGGCTGACATAGAGAAACCGGTCAGGGATCGCTTCAAGCGGCATCAGCGCACGAAATTCATCGTTGTCCCAATCACGGATCACAACAACGCCTCTTTCGCGCGCGAGCGCCAACTCGATCGCGGCGGGTTGTTCATAGTCAAACAGATAAGATCTCTCGCCCGCGCGCGGATATCGCCGGTGCCATCAATCACGAACGCTTCTTTCAGCCCGCGTTGAATCTCGCGTTGACCGCGGGAGAGAACCTGCCGGATATCGCCATCATCAATGAACACCGCAGCCCGTTTTGTGGCGTTGATGACAGAGGCCAGAACCCGCGCATCCGCCACCAGATCGACGCGGTGTTCTTCTTCATAGGCTTGCGCGGCGGCCACGGAATTGTCGACCACGCGCCCAACACGATCCGAAAACCACGCCTCAAGCCCCATATTCACCGTGAAGGTTGCAAAAATCGCCACGGTGATCGTGGGGATCAGCGCCATAATGGTGAAAACACCAGTCAATCGCATGTGCAACCGCGATCCTACCGAAAGCTTGCGCCGGTCGGCCACCATGCGCAACACGCGCTGCAACACCAAGGCAGCCACGATGATCACGTAAATCAGATCAGCCAGTAGGACGATCCGCAAGGTACTGGACGACGCGCCCTGATCCAGCGGTCCCATCACCAAGTAGGTCATCAGTGCCAGCACAGGCCCTAAAACGACCAGACCAAAGGTAGCTGCCGTCTGCAATTTCCGCAACCGGCGCAACCGGCTGATGTTATCCCATGTTAATCTGCGTGTCTTTATTGCCACGCCCTGCTCCCAATCGCTCGTAGGGCGTCGTAGCCCTGCACCCAGATTTAGCGTTCAAACGGGTTCTGCCGTTTTCGCGCAACATCCCTGTTGCAGTTTTACATCAACTTGCGTCGGCGTGTCACGCGAATATCCAACTCGGTGATCTTCTTGCGCAAAGTATTGCGATTGATGCCCAGCAGATCGGCGCATTTGGCCTGATTTCCGCCCGTGGCGTCCAATGCGATTTCGATCAGAGGCAGCTCAAACTCGCGCAGGATTCGCGCATAAAGACCCGGCGGAGGAAGCATTCCGCCATGCAGATCAAAATACCGCTGCAAATGGCCCGCGACTGAAGCCTGCAGACTGTCGCCCCCGCCAACTGCAAGGCTCAGCGCCGGGCCGGCATTGGGTTGTGCATCCAGCGCCATGCGGGTGTCAGCTTCGGTGATATCCTCGCCCTGCGCAGTCAATCCCAGCCGTTGGACAAGGTTTTCCAACTGGCGCACATTGCCCGGCCAGCCATAGCGGCGCAGCAGGTCCAGCGCATCACTCATCAGACGTCGCTGCGATTGACCGTCCCGCACGGCCTTGGTCAGAAAATGATCGGCCAGAAGAGAAATATCATCGACCCGGTCCCGCAGGGCGGGCACATCAATGATGGCCCCTGTGAGGCGATAGTAAAGATCATCGCGCAGCCCTTCGGATTTGTCCTCGCGCGCCTGCATCGTGGCCAGAAAGCGCGGCTTGTCCTCGCCCGGGGCATCCATCATGCGCACCACGCGCCCCTGCAATTCGGTATCGAAATCGGCAATCTCGTCCAGCAGGATTGTCCCGCCCCGCACCCGCGCCATCAGTTTGGCCGGACCATCCAGATCGGTCAGTTCCGAGGGTGTGACCAGAACCATTGGCAATCCGCGTCGATCAGACAGATCATGAATAGCGCGCGCAATCAACGTCTTACCGGTCCCGGATTCGCCGTGGATCAGAACGGGCAGATCGGCATTCATGATCCGCGCCACCACCCGGTAGAGCGACTGCATCACCGGCGTGCGCCCGATCAATGGCCGCTCGGGGCCCGGCCCTGCGGCGGCCACCCGCCGCGTGTTCATCTCAAGTGCACGCGCGGTGCGTTTCATGATGTCAGGCAGATCGAAGGGCTTGGGCAGATAGTCAAACGCCGATGCCTCCTCGGCCTTGATTGCGGTCATGATCGTGTTTTGCGCTGAAATCACGATCACCGGTAATCCGGGGCGATCCGCGGCTATTTTCGGCAGCATTTCCAGACCGTTCCCATCCGGCATCATCACATCCGTGATCACGGCATCGCCCTTACCCTCATCGACCCACCGCATCAGCGTGGTCAGGCTGGACGTGGCATGTACACGGCATCCCGCCCGCGTCAGGGCCTGGGTCAGAACCGTGCGGATCGTGCGATCATCATCGGCCACCAGAACAGTTCCATCCATCTAGATCGTCTCCTTTGCAGTCTGCCCCGCGCGTGGCAGGGACAGTCGAAACACCGTGTGCCCGGGCACTGAATTCACCGACAACCAGCCGCCATGGTCCGACATGATCTTGGCCGCCAGCGCCAGCCCCAGCCCGGTGCCGTTTTCACGCCCTGACACGAAGGGCTCAAAAACCTGTGCTGCGATCTCATCCGGCAAGCCGGGGCCGTCATCTATAATCTCGATATGCAGTGGCAGGGATTGATCCGGGTCGCTCTCGCGTCGCACACGCAGGGATTGTTCGTAATAACTGTGCAACCTAATCGTGCCACTGTCCTCCGCCGCCTCGGCGGCATTGCGAAGCAGGTTCAGGACAACCTGCAACAGTTGATCACCATCCCCCAAGGCCATCGGCAGCGAAGGGTCGTAATCCTCGATCACCTCCATATGCGCCGCAAATCCCACGATCGCCGAGCGGCGCGCGCGATCCAGCACATCATGCAGGTTGACCGGCGCCAGCTTCGGCGGGCTGATATTGCCGAACTGTTCCACCTGGTCCAGCAAGCCAACGATCCGGTGGCTTTCCGAGACGATCAAATCGGTCAGTTCGCGATCCGCCGCATTCAGATTCATCGCGACAAGTTGCGCAGCCCCCGTGATGCCTGCCAGCGGGTTCTTGATCTCATGCGCCAGCATTTCAGCCATCCCAATGGCCGAGCGTGCGGCGGATTTCACCGAATGACTTTGCGTCATACGTCCGGCCAGTTCCCGCGGGGCAATTTGAAGGATCATATGGTCCGGTTGCCCGGCCAGCGGAGCAATCTGAAGGTTGCACTGCATCGGCGGGCGCGTGCCAGTGCCTACATCCACGTCATTGACAAACAAAGGGGCACCGTGGGTGCGCGCGCGCTCAAACGCGGCCTCAAGCGGGGCATCCACGCTCAGGCGGTCCCAGACCGGATAGCCTTCAACCGCGCGCGCCGAGCACATCAGGAACCCCTCCGCTGCCGGATTGATCCGCGTGATGCGATCCTCACTGTCCAGGATCATCGCCGGCGTCGGCAAGGACGCCCAGATCGCGTCATCCGCATCGCTCATGCTGCTTGTCTTTCCGGATCTACCATCGCCTGCGGCAGCAAGCGTTTCACGTCATTGGAGTCGCGCGCAGTCAGGATCGCACGGCGCAAAGCAGGCCTGGTCCCGGCTGTATCCATGTACCAGCCCAGATGTTTGCGCGCCACGCGCAGCCCCAGATCAACACCGTAAAACTGCAACATCGCCTCATAATGCCCCCCGCCAGATCCGGCCAGCGCGGCCCCGGTCGGAATTTCAGGTTTCGGACCTTCAAATAGCTCATGCGCGATCTGCGCCAAGGCCCAGGGCCGCCCCTGCGCGCCACGCCTTACCATCACGCCATCGGCTCCGGACTGCTCCAACGCCTGTCGCGCTGTGGCACTGTCGGTGATATCGCCATTTGCAATCACTGGGATGCTGACGGCCTGTTTTAACCGCCGCAATCGCCGCCCAATCCGCATGGCCCTTGTAGAACTGACAGCGGGTTCGCCCATGAATAGTGATCATCCGGATGCCCGCAGTCTCGGCGCGCCGCGCCAGATCAGCCGCGTTCAGGCAATCCTCGTCCCAACCAAGCCGGGTTTTCAACGTCACGGGCAGTTTGACCGCCTCAACCACCGCCTCGATCAGACTGAGTGCATGATCGAGGTCTTTCATCAATGCCGACCCGGCAGCGCCCGCCCCGCTGGCACTGGTCACTTTCTTGGCAGGACAGCCCATGTTGATATCAATCAGCGCGGCACCATTTGCCTCGATCATCCGCGCGGCTTCAGCCATCCAATAGGCCTCGCGCCCGGCGATCTGCACGGCGGTGTTTGCGATGCCGTAGCCCAGCTCGGCCCGTTCGCGTACGCCCGGTTTGGCCTGCACCATCTCCTGACTGGCCACCATTTCGCTGACCACAAGGCCCGCGCCAAAGCGCGAGACAAGATTGCGAAACGGCAAATCCGTGATTCCGGCCAAAGGAGCCAGAAAAACAGGTGGCGCGAGGGTGGTGTCGTTCAGAGTGATCGGCAACTGCCTAATCCTTGTGCATTACAGAGATTCTAGGGCGGCACAGGGGGTTGGACAATGTTTTGAGGGTGAAATTCAGGCAATATTCCGCATGAGCGCCTAAATTTTAGGCAAAACGCTCTGCCATTGCGCTTTGGCAAGACGGACCTTAATCACATCATATGAGCACAGCTGCCATCATCGTTGCCGCAGGCCGTGGCACCCGCGCGGGAGGGCATCTGCCAAAACAATGGCAGCCTCTGGCCGGTAAGCGCGTGATTGACTGGACGGTGGCGACGTTTGAGCAGGTCGAAACGATTGAGACGGTCCTCGTGGTGCTTCACCCCGACGATCTGAATCGCTTTGCCCCGCAAGGGCACGTTGAGGTCACGACCGGCGGCGCAACACGCGCTCAATCGGTCCGCAACGGGCTTGAATTTTTGAGCGGGCGCGGCATTACCAGGGTGATGATCCATGACGTTGCCCGCGCCTGTATAACACCGGCCCATATTGCCGAGATTTTGGAGCACCTTGAGGACGGCGCTGTGGCACCCGCCCTGCCCGTCACCGATGCGCTGTGGACCGGACAAGACGGCCAGGTCACCGGCACGCAAGATCGCACAGGGCTGTTCCGCGCCCAAACCCCCCAAGGGTTCGCGTTTGACGCCATTCTGGCCGCCCACCGCGCCTATCAGGGCGATCCGGCCGATGATATCGAGGTCGCCCGTGCGGCAGGCATTCCTGTCGCTATCCTTGACGGGTCGGAAACAAACCTGAAAATCACCACGCCCGAGGATTTCAAACGGGCCGAGAAAATACTGAGGGATCAAATGGATATCCGCACAGGTTCAAGCTATGATGTACACCGGTTTGGCGATGGCGATCATGTCATGCTCTGTGGTATGGCCATCCCCCATGATCGCGGATTGCAGGGCCATTCCGACGCCGATGTTGGCATGCATGCGCTGACTGACGCACTGTATGGCGCGCTGGCCGAGGGCGATATCGGTCGCCACTTCCCACCCAGTGATCCGCAGTGGAAAGGAGCTGAAAGCCATATTTTCCTGACCCATGCGGTTCATCTTGTGCAGGACAAAGGTTTTCGGATCAGCAACGTAGACGTCACTCTTATATGCGAGTTTCCTAAGATCACCCCCCATGCAGGGGCTATGCAATCCACCCTTAGCGCCCTTTTGGGAATCGCGCCGGATCGGGTGTCGGTCAAGGCCACCACGTCCGAACGTCTGGGCTTTACCGGACGTGGCGAAGGCATTGCCGCCATGGGCACTGCCACGTTGGTGTCGCCATGAAGCTGGCAGAGATCATTGGTACCGTCTGTTATGTCGGATATCTGCGCCCCGCGCCCGGCACGTGGGGATCACTGGTGGCGCTTCCACTGGGCTGGCTGATCCATGTGATTGGTGGCCCATGGCTTTTGCTCATCGCCATTATTGCCGGATTTATCAAAGGTGTATGGGCCACTTCTCAACTGACTCAAGGGGCCGAGGATCACGATCCGTCCGAAATCGTCATCGATGAGGTCGTGGGTCAATGGATCGCCATTCTGCCCCTGTCGTTTGGCGCGTGGCATGTGGGGTCAGATATCCTCGCGCTCTGGCCCGGTTGGGTGACAGCCTTTGTCGCATTCCGCGCCTTTGACATCCTGAAACCGGACCCCATTGGTTGGGCCGACCGGCGCAATGATGCGGTGGGCGTTATGCTGGATGATGTGATTGCCGGTGTCTTTGCAGCGCTCACGGTGCTTCTCTTTGCTGGTGTTTCACACGGGCTGATGGGCGGATGAGCGATGTCGCCGATCTTCTGGAGCGCGCGCGCAGCAAGGACGTGACGTTTGCCACGGCAGAAAGCTGTACCGGTGGCAAGATCGCCGCAAAACTCACTGAAATTGCTGGATCATCCACCGTCGTTCTGTGCGGTTTTGTGACCTATTCCAACGCGGCCAAGATGCGGATGCTCGGCGTCCGGGCCAGCACTCTGACGGCTCACGGCGCCGTTTCTGAACAGGTCGCGCTGGAAATGGCCGAGGGGGCTCTGGCCAACTCAGACGCCGATATCGCTGTCTCCGTCACCGGCATCGCAGGCCCTGGTGGGTCCGAGCACAAGCCCGAAGGCCGTGTGTGTTTCGGATTGGCCCAACGGAACCATCCGCCCCATGTAGAAACGCAAGAGTTTGGTGCGCTAGGGCGAGCCGAGGTGCGCCGGGTCAGCACATTGCGTGGATTAACCCTGCTATCAGAGGCGGTTGATCGGGCTTAACCCATCCGGCTGGTGATCTCTTCCAATGCATCACCGTCCCCATGCACCGCGTCCCAGATCATCTCGCTCCTGGCCTCACCCAACAGGGCGTCAACCTTGGCCCTGACGCGCCGGGCACGTTCGGGCGTGGTGAGGGGAATGGCGATGTCATGCACTGCATGCAAGGGGCGGCCATCGGCGTGCACCACCACACCAGACTGGGTTTCCGTCAGAGTGTCATCGACCGTAACATCAACCTTGTCGCGTAGTTTCTGCACATCAGGATGGGCGCATAACACGTTGGAAAAGCTTCCAAGATTAGCAGTATCATAGCCCAAGAGAGACAGCGCCGTTACCATCCGATAGGAAAACTTGGCCTCCAGCCCGGTCGCAGGTGCCGGTTTGTTGCAGACGCTCATCCAGCGAGGATGTGTGTGAGTTTCAACCGATGTGACAGTGTCGGGATCCAAAGGTTTCAGCGCATTCAGAGCCTCAAGCGTAGCATGCAAGCCATGACAACAAGCGTGAAACTTGTGGCTGACGTCCTGCATCAGAAAGCCATCTGTGTCTGGGGCCTCACCGTCGCAATGATGCGTGTCATAAAACCCCAAAGGCCCGTCGATAAACCCCAAAGGCCCGTCGATGGCCTGTTTTGACGAGGTAAAGCCGTGTGTCGCCAGCGCTGCTGCCTCGACCCCCATTGGCGGCGGCAAGACCGGCATTATACGGCTTGCCCATTGTGCCGAATTGCGATTTCAGCCCCGAGGCGCGGGTGCTGACAATCGCCAGTGCTTGTTGCATCACCCCCGGATCGTCCGAGACCAACCTCGTGGCCGCAACCGTCGCCCCGAAAGCTCCTGCCGTCGCAGTCTGATGAAACCCGGTCTGGTAGTGGCCGCGCCCAAAGGCGACGCCAAACCGGATGGAGGCCTCGCTCCCCGCCAAAGCCGCGCGCAGCATCGCCGCCTTGCCCAAACCCTGCTGTTCGGCAACGGCCAGCGCCGCCGGGGTCACGGCGACCGAGGGGTGCCCGATATGGGCGAAATGTGTGTCATCCAGATCAAGCGCATGGGACGCCGCGCCATTGGCCAAGGCAACACCACGTGCCGGGCCGCGCCCGCCACCAAACATTGTCGCCTGTTGCGTGCCACCTTCCGCCTGAACCATCTCACGGGTGATACGGGTCACCGGCTCGCCCTGCCCGGCCACGCCGACGGCCAGCCAATCGACCAGCGACAGGCGCATGATTTCCAGCGCACTCTCGGGCGGCTCGGCCATCGCATGCCGTAAAACGGTGTCGATCAGATCACCCATAGAGCTGCGCCGCGCGGTCTTCAAAGGCACGTACGATCCGTTTCATGGCCTCGTAAAAAAACAAGCCAGCGGCGGATTGTAAAAGGCGATTGCGGAATTCAAAATCCACAAAGAAATCGACAGTGCACCCCTGCGCGGTTTCGGAAAAAGACCAGGTAGAGTTCATGTATTTGAAAGGCCCGTCCAGATATTCAGTCTCGATCCTGCGATCTTCAGGCCACAACACCACGCGGCTGCCAAAGCGTTCGCGGAAGACTTTGAAGCTGATGACCAGATCGGCCAGCATCACGGCGCTGCCATCGCCCTGCGGCGTGACCGAACGGATACGTGCAGCAGCCGTCCAGGGCAAAAACTGCGGATAAGACGCCACATCAGCCACCAGATCATACATCTGCTGGGCGCTGTAGGGCAGCGGGCGGGTCTCAGAATGTGTTGGCATGGGCCCCCGGATTTCGCGTGACACTGCGCGGTTCTTTCGTAGACTGGCCGCAAGAAATCAAGGGGAAGTCATGGCGGATCGTTCTTATGTAATTGTTCAGATGATTTCGGCCAAGTCCATCGCGGCGCGCATCGAAGATCTGGCCCGCGAAATCGAAAGCGAATTTGCCGACACGGACCGGTTGATCGTGGTGGGGCTTTTGCGGGGATCTTTTGTGTTCATCGCCGATCTGGTGCGCGAGCTGGACATGACCGTGGAGGTGGATTTTGTCGAGACTTCCTCTTACGGCAACAGCACGGAATCCAGCCGCGAGGTGCGAATCCTCAAAGACCTGCGGGGCAAGATCGAAGGGCGCGATGTTCTGGTGGTCGAAGATATCGTCGATACCGGCCACACGCTGACCCATGTGATGCATCTGCTTGAAAGCCGCAACCCGCGTAAACTGCGCACGATTGCCCTGCTGGACAAACCGTCACGACGCGAGGCTGACATCCGCGCCGATTGGATCGGTTTTGATATACCGGATGAGTTTGTTGTGGGTTACGGCATTGATTACGCGCAACGAAATCGTAACCTGCCCTTTATCGGCAAGGTCAGGTTTACGGACACATGAACCATCGCTGGTTGTTCAAAATGGCACGTTGGGCGCAAAACCCGCCCAGTGAAAAGCGGGTGATTTTTGTGCTCTCGATTGTTGCTGTTTGCTTGATCGTCGCGGCAATAGAGTACCTCATCGGCTGGCCTGACTGGCTTTCGATGGACCCGAAAGCGCGATTCGGGAGACCCTGAACGCGCGACCAGGCCGGCCACGCTTCACGCTAGACATATCATCCCCCGCCACGCTAAATGCGGCGATTGAGCCCCGACGACGGAAGGATTTTAAATCATGGCAGCTGAACACGGACAGGAGCATGCTGTTCCCGCGTGGTTTGTAGACCCTGGTAAAGTCGATTCTCAGGCTTGGGTCGCTCTGATCATAATCGGCCTGGCTATTTACGGGATTTTTTATCTCTACGCTCGCTTTGACCGCTGGGCCGAGCATAGCGCTGCTAGCACGCCGCTGGCCAAGACCATCCCGACGATGCTGACTATCGCGCTGCTTTACGAAGTATTTCCACTGGGCCATTTCAACATTTTGCTCCCGCTGGCTGCGATCCTTGTGGCCTTGATGGCCGACCTGGCCCACTACCGTTTTGGCAGTTCTGACGAAGACGCGTCAGAGACAGGCACGACATCAGCGATGACGTCGGATGGCCCGCCCGCCCCCGAGACTACAGCCGAAAAGGAGCCCGCCAATGTTTGAGCTTATGGCCACCTCCTTTCCCGTCGTCATACAGTATTTTCTGCTGAAACGCAGGGGCGAAACGATGACCATCTGGAACATGAAGACCGCCCTGTTCCTGTGGCTTGCCATGGCATTCATGCTGTTCCTGACTATTTTTTACTTCCATCCCAAGTCGTATTCCGGCCTGCTGCCGTTCCGGACCATTTCAGTGGTGTCGCAAACCGCCGGTCCGGTGACCGAAATTCTGGTGGAAAACGGCCAGCCCGTGTCTGCGGGCGATGTGCTCTACCGGATCAAGGATGACACGCAACGGGCGGCATTGGCCCAGGCCGAGGCACAATTTGCCAGCATCACCGCCGCCGAGACCAAAGCCGCTGACAGCCTGAAACTGGCTCAATCGGTGGTTCGTGAAGCCGAAGCATCGCTGACACAGCTTCAGGACGATCTGAGTGATCAGGAAACCTTGCTGGCGCAAAACATCGTCACCCGGGATGCAGTTGAACGGTATTGCCAAGTTGTTGGCGGCCGCTTGTGAGGCATTGGAAAAGGCAGGGTTATGCCGCCATTTCGGCGGTGTAATCGGCCCAGAGGCTGAACGCATCGCTGCGGGCGTGGCGGTATGAGGTTGCGGTGAGTTGATAGCGGCGGGGACGGAAAATCAGGTTGATCCGGTCATGCGCAGACAGAAACCTCTGAGCTTGTCGGTGGGATTTGAACCGCCCGAATATCTTCTCCCGTTTGCGGGTCGGCCGGTGCGATACTTCGACCGCGTTGTCGAGGCCTTTGTGGGCGCGATGGTCAGCGTCCGGGGCCAGTGTTTTGATCGGCTTGATGCAGCTGCGCAATTTGTCGGTGATGACGACCCCTGGTTCGCCGAACCGGGCAACCAACCGTTGAAAAAACCGCTTCGCCGCTTTGGAATTCCGACGCGTTTGTACAGGAATATCAAGAACATCTCCATTTGCGTCGATTGCGCGCCACAGCCAGTGCCTCTTGCCACGGATCGTGATTACGACTTCATCCATGTGCCACTTGTCGTTCGGTCGCGGTCGATCCCGGCGGATGCAATCTGCAAAGTGTTGACCAAAGCGATTGACCCACAGTCGGACCGTTTCCCGGCTGACAATAATACCGGCGCAGCCAACAAGTCCTCAACATCAGCCGTGCTCAGCGCGAACCGGTGGTACGCCCAAACAGCGTACGCAATGATCTCACGCGGATAGCGGAAGCCTTTTAGGCGCGGCATAATGGTTGGGATGCTCATAGGATCAGTCTAACCTGATCATAACCACCGAACAACTTGGCAATACCGCTCATCCAGTTCCCCTTGCCATTTCCTTGAGAGTTTTTCCCAATCACGTTTCGTAGGTGTACGCTGATCCGGAAGTTCGTTCATCGCTTCAGAGATTTCTTTAAGCGTCAGGCCCAGAGTTTGCGCCACGCGAATGATTGAAATTCGCCGCAACATCTCTCGGTGATACACACGTTGATTTCCAGCCGTTCGCGTACTTCGTATCAATCCTCGGCGCTCATAAAACCTGAGTGCTGACGCGGTTACGTCACTGCGCCGCGCCACGTCACCAATGGTCAAATATGCAGTGCATTTCGTCATTTCTTCACCTCTCTTCGTGCAGCCAAAATAATGCCTTGACTTAAACTTAAGTTCAACTTGTAGGTTTGTGTGAATGCTCAAAGCACGAGCCGTATGCAAGGAAGAAAATTATGAAGATCACTAGAGTAAGCGCTTACCGGAAAGACCTGCCATACGTGGGCGGCGGACTTGCAGTAGGTGATCTTACAACTGATCGCACAAGGAGTTTTGATACCTTCAACAGCACAGTCGTGGTAATTGACACAGACGTAGGTGTTAGTGGATGTGGCGAGTCATGCCCTTGGGGCGCTAGCAATCTTGGTGCGCTCCCAGCCATGCCCGGTCTTGCTGATGCTTTGTTAGGCAAAGACCCGCGCGAGCTTCACAAAATCGAACGAATTATGGACGCGGCAATTGAAGGTCACTCCTACGCCAAGAGTGCTGTCGATATGGCCTGTTGGGACATCCTTGGGAAAAGTGCCGAAATGCCTGTTTACATGCTGTTGGGGGGCAAGTTGTGTGATGGTGCGCCGCTCTATCGTTGTGTCATGGAGCAGGAGCACGACAAAATACGCGCCGAGATGGAGCAGTATCGGGCGGCAGGGTACAAATATTTCAAACTTAGAGTTGGCATTGAACCAAAGAGCGATATTGAGCTTATCCGCTTTGCGGCAGGGATCGCCCAACCCGGAGAGGTTGTTTATGCTGATGCCAATTGCCGATGGACACTTCACGATGCATTGAAAGTGGTGAGAGCGGTCGATGATCTTGATGTTATGATTGAGCAGCCCTGCCTCACTTACGAAGAGTGTTTGCATGTGCGTGCGCGGACGAACTTGTCGATGAAGCTCGACGAGCTTGTGACTGACCAGTCGATGGCGGAACGATTGACACGGGACCTCATTGCTGACGTTGCCTGTGTGAAGATGGCGCGTATTGGTGGGTTAACAAAGGCACGCAGAATACGTGATTACTTTGTCGATCACGGGATAAAAGTCGTCACTGAATGCATGATGGGCGGCGAGATTGTATCAGCGGCTGTTTCACATTTTGCAGCGTCGACACCCGCAGAACTCTTGTTCAATACAACGGATTTGCATGCCTATCATACTAAGCCGACCGGTACACTTGCGCCGCCGACATCAGATGGGCGGATGTATTGCCACGACACACCTGGACTCGGTGTGGAGCCTGATTTTGAGAGCCTTGGTGATCCGGTGGCTGTTTTCAAGTGAGGGCACTTATGATGCGTCTAAGGTTTGTGGCTGTTGTCATCGTGAGATGCAGCGGCGACAAATCTGACAAGGAGGAAAGCGTGGGCGGATTTCGGTGCTATGGGGATTGTGTACTATGGCTGCGGTGATTGATGTGCAGAACTATCGGCTGCGTGATGACAAGCAGCGCTGATAAGTCGATTTTCCCAGCCCGATTTGGCTGATTGATATCCCGTTTTGCCGCCATTGGCCTGTTGTAGCGCAGGTTTTGGCGGGATGGTCGCACCGATGGGTCCGGCGTCCGCGTAATGAAGGACCCGATTTGATAGTCGTATCATGCGGCGTCCTCCCATGGCGGTGCGCGGGACTTGGGTGTTTGGCCCCGCATGAAGGTCTCGATGATGATCATTGCGCCACCGCATTTGGGGCACGGCTGGGACTGGTCTCGTTCGTCGGTATCGACACCTTGATCCTCATGGGCTTTCGGAATGGCGTCTGCTTCAACCTCCAATAAAGACCTGATCTTTGCGATCCTGTCGCGACGGATGCCGTTCGCGAGGAAGCCTGTGTGGCGGATGCGGTGGAAGCCGGAGGGCAGGACATGGATCAGGAAGCGACGGATGAACTCGGACGTCGGCAGACGCATGACCTTCATCCTGTCCCCACGTTTGATGCGATAATCTTTCCACCGGAAGGCCACAGTGTTGGCATCAGCGCTGATCAGGCGGTGGTTTGAGATCGCCACGCGGTGCGTGTAACGGCTCAAGTACGCCAGCACGGCCTCAGGCCCGCCGAAGGGTGGTTTGGCATAAACCACCCAGTTGGTTTTGCGCAGCGGCGCGAGATGGGCGGCGAAGGTATCGGGGTCGGCCAGCTTTGCCAGTTTGCCGAAGAAGCGCAGCTTGCCTGCTTTGTGCAATCCGCTCAGCCCTTCGAGGAACAGGCGGCGGAACAAACGCGCGAGCACCTTTACCGGCAGGAAGAAGCCTGAGCGGCAGTTCTTCCAGCGCTTGCCATCGGACGACAATCCACCGCCCGGCACGATGATATGCACATGCGGGTGGTGCGTCATCGCGGATCCCCATGTATGCAGCACGCTCGTCATGCCAATCTTTGCACCAAGATGTTTTGGATCGGCTGCGATTGTCAGCAGAGTTTGCGCCGCCGCCTTGAACAGGAGGCCGTAGACCACCGCTTTGTTCTGGAAGGCAATGTCGGCGATTTGCGATGGCAGCGTGAAGACCACGTGGAAATACTCAATGGGCAACAAGTCTTCCATGCGCGCCTGCATCCAGTCCTGCGCCGCTGCACCTTGGCACTTCGGGCAATGCCGATTGCGGCACGAGTTGTAGGCGATGTGCTGGTGACTGCATTTGGTGCAAGCGGCAACATGCCCGCCAAGCACAGCGGTCCGGCAGCTCTCTATCGCCGACATCACTTTTAACTGCTGTAGGTTCAAGTGTCCGGCGTGGGCCAGGCGATAGGTAGCACCATGGGCGCGGAAGATGTCTGCGACCTCCAGCTTGAGGCGAGACATGGAAGCCTAGTTTAACCGGGTCCGGCCTCCCGCCGCACCAGCAGATCAAACGGGCTGGTGACACTCTGGATCGTCTTGGTTGCCACCTTGGTATAGATCGTCGTCGTTTCCAGCTTGGCATGGCCCAGAAGCACTTGGATCACCCGGATGTCGGTCCCACCCTCCAGCAGATGCGTGGCAAAGCTGTGCCGCAGAGTGTGGGGCGACACCTGCTTCTTGATCTCTGCAAAATCGCATGCGACCCCAAAGGCCCGATTGAACTGCCGCGTCGAGATTGGATCGATCCGGTTACGACCCGGGAACATCCAACCTCTCGGCCGCACTTCTCGGTAATAGTCGCGCAACAGGCTCAGAAGGTTCGGCGACAACATGACCTGCCGGTCCTTACGACCCTTACCTTGCTCAATCCGGATCAGCATCCGGTCGCTATCTATGTCGCCAACTTTGAGATGGGTGACCTCGCTGGCGCGCAGCCCGCCACCATAGGCCACGCTGAAGGCCGCGCGGTATCGTAACCCAGGCCCAGGTGCCGCTTCGATAATACGCGCGACTTCCTCGGCGCTGAGCACAACGGGGATCTTCTTAGCCGCCCGTTGATAGCGCATATGCCGCTTCATCTCGGGACGCGGGCACGTCGTCGCAAAGAAGAAACTCAACACTGTCAGCCGGTTGTTGAAGGTCGGTGCGCCAATGCCGCGCTCCTTCATATCGAGCTGGAACGCCCGCAGCTCTTCCGGTGTCGCGCTATCCGGCGCGTGACCCAGAAACCGCGTAAAATCCCGCATCCCTCGCAAATACATTGTCTGCGTTTTCGACTGCAGCCCTTTGATCCGCATATCTTCGAGAAATCGCTGGCGCAGTGCAGGTACATATTGGTCTGACATTGAAACCTCCTATCGTCAGATTGAGAAGGTCCCAATCGTCCAACAGAATCGTCAGTTCACAAAATCACGGCGCTTCGATCAGCGCGAAACCCTCGACACAAGCGCCAATACCGCGAGAGCGGTTTCGTCCTTGTACCTAAAGCCGACATTCGTGAAAGCACAGCGAACGGCAAAAAAGTCTAGGCTCAATTAGCATTGATTATGCGTGGCGTATTACAGGCAGGATGCCTGCTGCTGCGGCAAGTATCGCGCGCGGCGTTTGGTGGCTCGGAAGGACGGCAAGGTGGAACCACCGAAGGCAGCTGTCCAGGTATTTGGTTGCGATACCCCGATGGCGGCGCAGAAAGGTCTTTAACCGCTCATGCCGACTGTTCACGGTTTGAATGTGCAATTCACCACGGACACGTTCTCCGGCGGTCCGGTTGAGACTTTCATGGCTGACGCCCATTTCTGCGGCGCAGGGCGGGTACCCGGTGCAGCCATCGGTCACCAGGAGAGCGTCCCCATCAAGACGTGGCTGCAGAACCGTTTTGAGATGTTCGGCTGTCACCGCAGGCAAGACAGCACTGATGGTGGTGCCTGATCGGTCGACTGCAACGAGGACCGGAACCTGCTCCTTCGACAATCCGCGTTTTGAGGCCTTTCCCCCGCGTTTGCGGGCTTTTCGAGAGAGATTACGCTCCCCTTTCCGGCTGCGCGGAAAGAACGTCTCGTCGGCTTCGACGATCCCGCACAGCTTGACCGCACCGACCGTTACAGCCTGAAGAAAGCGATGACGCCAACGAAAAGCTGTGGTGTCGGCCACCATACAACGCCCGTCGGACGCCTTTACCGTTTCGCCGTCGCGCAGGGAAGCTGCAAACTCTGCCCACCTGTCCTTGTGGCGCAAGCGGGCAAGCGGCGTCCCGGTCAGCGCGTTGAAGGTTTTGCGACAGCTTTTGCAAAAGAACCTCGTCAGGCCACTTGCATGGCCTCTGATGATCGCACCGCCCGAAGCGCAGTGCGGACAGATACGCCCCTCGCGAACAGTCGCCTCAAGGAGATCGATCACGCTTTCCAGCGACGAAACCCCGGCAACGAGCCGTCCGGTTTCAGCCCGTTGTTTCGATGAAAGGTTGTCGATCTCGTTAAGCCACACCAAAAAAGCCTGATGATCCATGTGCCGCACCCATAATTTTGTTCATGGTGTGTTCTATCACAGGTCGCCACGCATAATAAATGCTAATTGAGCCAAAGTCTAAGGTTTGTGGCTGTTGTCATCGTGAGATGCAGCGGCGACAAATCTGACAAGGAGGAAAGCGTGGGCGGATTTCGGTGCTATGGGGATTGTGTACTATGGCTGCGGTGATTGATGTGCAGAACTATCGGCTGCGTGATGACAAGCAGCGCTGATAAGTCGATTTTCCCAGCCCGATTTGGCTGATTGATATCCCGTTTTGCCGCCATTGGCCTGTTGTAGCGCAGGTTTTGGCGGGATGGTCGCACCGATGGGTCCGGCGTCCGCGTAATGAAGGACCCGATTTGATAGTCGTATCATGCGGCGTCCTCCCATGGCGGTGCGCGGGACTTGGGTGTTTGGCCCCGCATGAAGGTCTCGATGATGATCATTGCGCCACCGCATTTGGGGCACGGCTGGGACTGGTCTCGTTCGTCGGTATCGACACCTTGATCCTCATGGGCTTTCGGAATGGCGTCTGCTTCAACCTCCAATAAAGACCTGATCTTTGCGATCCTGTCGCGACGGATGCCATTCGCGAGGAAGCCTGTGTGGCGGATGCGGTGGAAGCCGGAGGGCAGGACATGGATCAGGAAGCGACGGATGAACTCGGACGTCGGCAGACGCATGACCTTCATCCTGTCCCCACGTTTGATGCGATAATCTTTCCACCGGAAGGCCACAGTGTTGGCATCAGCGCTGATCAGGCGGTGGTTTGAGATCGCCACGCGGTGCGTGTAACGGCTCAAGTACGCCAGCACGGCCTCAGGCCCGCCGAAGGGTGGTTTGGCATAAACCACCCAGTTGGTTTTGCGCAGCGGCGCGAGATGGGCGGCGAAGGTATCGGGGTCGGCCAGCTTTGCCAGTTTGCCGAAGAAGCGCAGCTTGCCTGCTTTGTGCAATCCGCTCAGCCCTTCGAGGAACAGGCGGCGGAACAAACGCGCGAGCACCTTTACCGGCAGGAAGAAGCCTGAGCGGCAGTTCTTCCAGCGCTTGCCATCGGACGACAATCCACCGCCCGGCACGATGATATGCACATGCGGGTGGTGCGTCATCGCGGATCCCCATGTATGCAGCACGCTCGTCATGCCAATCTTTGCACCAAGATGTTTTGGATCGGCTGCGATTGTCAGCAGAGTTTGCGCCGCCGCCTTGAACAGGAGGCCGTAGACCACCGCTTTGTTCTGGAAGGCAATGTCGGCGATTTGCGATGGCAGCGTGAAGACCACGTGGAAATACTCAATGGGCAACAAGTCTTCCATGCGCGCCTGCATCCAGTCCTGCGCCGCTGCACCTTGGCACTTCGGGCAATGCCGATTGCGGCACGAGTTGTAGGCGATGTGCTGGTGACTGCATTTGGTGCAAGCGGCAACATGCCCGCCAAGCACAGCGGTCCGGCAGCTCTCTATCGCCGACATCACTTTTAACTGCTGTAGGTTCAAGTGTCCGGCGTGGGCCAGGCGATAGGTAGCACCATGGGCGCGGAAGATGTCTGCGACCTCCAGCTTGAGGCGAGACATGGAAGCCTAGTTTAACCGGGTCCGGCCTCCCGCCGCACCAGCAGATCAAACGGGCTGGTGACACTCTGGATCGTCTTGGTTGCCACCTTGGTATAGATCGTCGTCGTTTCCAGCTTGGCATGGCCCAGAAGCACTTGGATCACCCGGATGTCGGTCCCACCCTCCAGCAGATGCGTGGCAAAGCTGTGCCGCAGAGTGTGGGGCGACACCTGCTTCTTGATCTCTGCAAAATCGCATGCGACCCCAAAGGCCCGATTGAACTGCCGCGTCGAGATTGGATCGATCCGGTTACGACCCGGGAACATCCAACCTCTCGGCCGCACTTCTCGGTAATAGTCGCGCAACAGGCTCAGAAGGTTCGGCGACAACATGACCTGCCGGTCCTTACGACCCTTACCTTGCTCAATCCGGATCAGCATCCGGTCGCTATCTATGTCGCCAACTTTGAGATGGGTGACCTCGCTGGCGCGCAGCCCGCCACCATAGGCCACGCTGAAGGCCGCGCGGTATCGTAACCCAGGCCCAGGTGCCGCTTCGATAATACGCGCGACTTCCTCGGCGCTGAGCACAACGGGGATCTTCTTAGCCGCCCGTTGATAGCGCATATGCCGCTTCATCTCGGGACGCGGGCACGTCGTCGCAAAGAAGAAGGCTCAATTAGCATTGATTATGCGTGGCGTGTTACAGGCAGGATGCCTGCGGCGGCGGCAAGTATCGCGCGCGGCGTTTGGTGGCTCGGAAGGACGGCAAGGTGGAACCACCGAAGGCAGCTGTCCAGGTATTTGGTCGCGATACCTCGATGGCGGCGCGGAAAGGTCTTTTGTCAATCGCAGAGTAAAATGGGTCCATGTCGCGGCGTAAAAATGGGCCACTTCGGTTGATGTTTTGTGGCGCTTTTGCACGCGTGCTCGTCACAAAGCTGAAGCGTGCCAAAGCGCATGCTGGCCATAAGGCCAGCATTATTCTGACTGTGATTGCGGGCTGGTTATTTTCGGTTGTTGCGACTGTGTTTGAGCCGATAGCTTTCGCCATTCATCTCGAGGATGTGGACGTGATGGGTTAAACGATCGAGTAGCGCACCGGTCAGCCGCTCAGAGCCAAAGACTTCAGTCCATTCATCGAAGGGCAGGTTCGAGGTTATGATGATGGAGCCGCGTTCATAGCATTGGGATATGACCTCGAAGAGCAGCTCTGCGCCAGATTTGCTGAGCGGTACGAAGCCCAGTTCATCAATGATCAACAGGTTCTGGCTGGTCAGTTGCTTTTGAAGGCGCTGCAATCTCCGCTCATCTTGAGCCTCGATCAGATCATGGACTAATGCCGCAGCCGTTGTGAAGCGCACCTTCAGTCCTCTTTGACATGCAGCCAGCCCAAGTCCCAGGGCGATGTGTGTCTTGCCCGTGCCTGACGGGCCGAGCGCGATGATGTTCTCCCTGCGATTAACGTAATCGCATCGTGCCAGATCCATCGTCAGGGGCTTGTTCAAGCTTGGCATGATCTTGAAGTCAAAGCTATCCAAGCTCTTGGTGCTGGGGAACTTCGCCGCTTTGATGCGCCGTTCAATCATCCGGCGTTCGCGGTCGATCAATTCCATCTCACACAGCCGCGCCAGATAGTGGATGTGATCTTTGTTCTCTGCAGCACAGAGCTGCGCCTGTTTGGCATACTCGCCTTGGAACGTTGGCAGTCGCAGTTGTTTAAGATGATGCCGTAGAAGAATCCGAGGGGCTTCGGTCATGCCGCGGTCCTTCCCATCAAGCTCATGTAACTGGATGGGCGTGTTGTGCCGACATTGGCCTTGGGCAAGTATGGATAGAAGTCCAAATCCAATCGTGGTGGCCGCTTCTCAACCCGACACAGTACAAGGTGTTTTACGGCGTCATAGCCAATTGCACCCATATCTATTGCCTGCTGGATTGCGCCTTGCACAACATCCATTTCGAAGGTCTCCAAAAGGCGCAAGACTTGAACGTATTCTCGCTTGCCCGGCTTACCCATTCTGGCTTCAAGCAGTCGGTGCAGCGTGGCAAATACATCTGGCAAATGCCAACCCTGCAAAGGCGCGGCCTGATCCAGGGCACCCACCTTTTGTTCAAGCAGGGGCAAAAAGTGCAATGGGTCAAAGACCATATCCGCTGATGTGTAGGATCGTTTGTGCCGCGCAATAATCTCATTGCCGCAGCCGATGATAACCTCATGCACAAACCCACGCACATGAACATCGTGGTGCGCATAGGCTACTGGCACCGAGTAATCATTGCTGCGATAGCGCACCATTGAGATCGACGTTGCACGCGTGCTGACGTGATCGCAGGCTTCATATTCTGCGACGGGCAATCCCATCAGAGCATCCAAATCCGACATCAGGCGTGCGCCTATGGTTTGGGTGTGACCCCGCAACGTATCGGCCTGACGTGCTAAACACTTCTCTTCCAAATGTGCGTTCAGATCATCAAAGCTGTCATAGCGAGGTGCGGGAACCATGAAGTTGCGGCGGGTGTATCCAACCATGCCCTCAACGTTGCCTTTATCGTTCCCTCGCGCGGGTCTGCCAAACTTGTCATCAAACAAGTAATGCGACTGCAGTTCCGTAAACCGACGTGTGCGGATGCGCGTCTTATCCCCGAGTATCCGAGCCACGGCGATCTTGGTATTGTCGTAGAGAATGGATTGCGGAATGCCGCCAAAGAATGCAAAGGCGGACACATGGCCATCGCAAAACGCCTCGGTTGTCTCAGCTGGATATCCCTTCACAAACACCGCATCAGAATGTGGCAAGCTCATCACGAAGAAGTGGATCTTGCATTCCACGCCACCGATCACGCCCAGCGTCTCACCAAAATCAACCTGCGCATGGCCCGGCCGATGCGACAACGGCACAAACACCTCTTTGGTGCGCCGTTTTTGCTCGCGCACGTAATAGGTCACCGTGGTCAGGCTGCCGGCATATCCATGCTCATCGCGCAGCCGTTCAAAGATGCGCTTGGCCGTGTGTCGCTGCTTTTTGATCAGGGCTTTGTCTGTGCGCAGTATCTCATCGACCACACCAACATAACCATCAAGCGTTGGCCGCCGAGGCGCTTCCGACCGACGATACCCAGGCGGAAGTTCATGGCGCAGCATCTTCGCGATCGTCTTACGATCTTTGTTCTCTAATCTGTCAATGCGTGTTTCCTGAGTTTCCTGCTTTTGATGTCAGAGGTTGCCTTTGTTCTCTTCGAACTCTGAGGTTCATGATGGGGTTGGCTGGGTGTGGGTCGGCAATGTTGAAACCGCAATCATACCGTTGGTCTTGGCTGTTCTCTAATCTGTCAATGCGTGTTTCCTGAGTTTCCTGCTTTTGATGTCAGAGGTTGCCTTTGTTCTCTTCGAACTCTGAGGTTCATGATGGGGTTGGCTGGGTGTGGGTCGGCAATGTTGAAACCGCAATCATACCGTTGGTCTTGGCTGTTGCTACAGAATCGGCGCCGTGTCTCACGCCCTCCCTCGGGCATCGTCCCAGATGGGAACTTTGATTTAGGAATCCTCGTTGTCGCCTCGTAAGCCTTACGCGGACTGGAAGTCAGTTTTGTCTCGCATAATGGCATGAAGTATGATTGCCAGACGACGCGCCAGAGCCACTCGGGCCTTTCTCATCGTTGAGCGCGCACCGATTGCGAGGGCCCATGTCTTCAATTTGAGCGGAGCGGCATACCGCGTCAGCATCACATTGGCGGCCTCATAGAGAAGCGTTCTGACGCGCACGTCGCCCCGCTTTGAGATGCTGCCCGTGTAGTCGATTTCACCAGATTGATGCCGTCGCGGCACCAGTCCAAGATACGCCCCCACATCACGCGATTTCCTGAAACGCGACGGATCATCAATTGCTGCGGCAAAGGCCAATGCTGTGATCGGACCGACCCCTGGTACCGTCATAAGGCGCTGGCAGACTTCGGATTTGCGGGTCATCTTTTTGATGTCGCCATCAATGGCTGCAACCGCCGCGAGGATTGCTTCGCGTGCTGCGAACAGTCCGCAAATTGCGGCATGGAGGCCAGGCACTCCATCGCTAACTTTTAGCGCCGCGTTTTTGAATGCCGGAGACAAAGCTCGTGGCAGCCGCACGCCGAAGACGACGACCAGACCGCGGATCTGATTGTCGAGCGTCACACGCTGTCCGACCAGCTTCTTGCGGGCTGCGATCAGCGACCGGATTGCGTGCGCTGACAGTGATTTGACATGGGTCGGCTTGTAGAATCCCGTCCGCGCCAGGTGTGCCAAACCGCGGGCATCATTGCGGTCCGTCTTGTGGCCGGCCAGAGATTTAAGGGCCTGATATGCTTGCCTGCTCTCGATGCAAACAACCGGGACACCAAGCTCCGTCAGCCCATGGTAAAGCATTGGTGCCATCCGTCCCGTTTCAAATACAACTTTGGCACATGGTGGTCCAGAAGCGAGGAAGTCAGCGATCGCTTTTGGTGTTGAGCTCGCTTTTCCTTCACGAATAAGGGCCCCTTCACGATCCAGAATGCAGATATGCGTCTCTTCCATGGACACATCCAAACCAGCAAAATATTCCATTGGTCAGTCTCCTTTTCAATTGCATGTGCATCCAGAATAACAGGGGTAACTGAGTGCTGATCCTGATTACGCCATGTTGAAAAACCGCGCCGCTTCTCGGCCAGACATACCGTCCTTCAAACAAGCACGGCGCACACGACTATAAATATCCACAGAATACATCTCCCGCCCTCCGAATAAACGAAGGGCACAAACTGGCGGACTTTTACTCCGCTACAACTGCGATATGCAGCCGCTTCTGTGGCCCAATATTGCTCCGCGTTTTACATGCGGCTGGAAGAACTGCTAACTGATCTTGCTCTGGATATGTTCGACAAATTACTGGGTCGCAGCTTTCGAAAGGCTGAACAACAGAGCTCCGACAAAGCGTCCAAACTCCTGATGGAAATCATTCACCCCTTGCATTTCCTCAAAACGTTTTGCCGCGAGGCTCTGACTGCCCGCCTGCAAACCGGCGATCTCAATGGGATGTTGGCAACGGCAAACTGGGATCAGATTGAGAATGCCACATCCGCAATTGAAACCGCCCTTGGAGACGGGAAACCCGACAAATATACTGAGCTTATCGGTAAATATCAGACAGCCCGTCAGTTCGCGCCCTTGATAATAAGGGGATTCAGTTTTAGCGGCGCAACCAGTGCTGCCAGCGTCCTGCGCGCGATGGATCTCTTGCGCATCATGTATGACGCGAACAAACGCAGCCTGCCAGACAATCCGCCAACCGGGTTTATCCGCAAGGTATGGCGTCCGTTTGTCTTTCCAGAGCCAGGGGTGGTCAACCGGCAAGCGTACGAGCTCTGTGTTTTCTTTGAGTTGCGCGATCGCCTTCGGGCGGGGGATGTCTGGGTGGAAGGAAGCCGACAACGCCGCAACTTCGATGATCGGCTTATACCCCGGGCCACCTTTGAAATTCTGCGTGCCGAGGGGTCGTTGCCGACCTCTGCGGCGACAGATGCAGAGACCTATCTCGCAGAGCGGCAAAAACAGATTGAGGAAACAATTACCATTGTCGCGGCCGGGGCTGAAGAGGGAACACTGCCGGATGCCGCCATTCGCGATGGAGCCCTGAGCATCACCCCGGTCAAAGATGAAACGCCCGAAACCGCAACGGCCATGAGCCGTCTGGCTTATGGACAATTGCCACAGATAAAAATCCCCGACCTGCTGACGGAAGTGAACGCCTGGACCGGATTTGCGGATTGCTTCACCCATTATCGCTCGGGCCATCCGGCAACAGATCAGAAGGCGCTGTTCGCCGCCGTGTTGGCCGATGGGGTCAATCTCAGTGTATCCCGCATGGCTGCAGCCACCCGAGGTCTGTCGGCACGGCAAATCGCATGGACTCATGATTGGCATTTGCGCGAGGAGAACTATTCAAACGCCCTGGCTTGTCTGGTCGATATGCAGCGTCAACGGCCGCTGGCCAAACTCTGGGGGGCTGGGATCTCTTCATCCTCAGACGGGCAGTTTTTCCGGGCCGGTGGCCGTGGTGAGGCCTCGGCAGATATCAACGCAAAATACGGACGCACCCCAGGTCTCAAGTTTTACACCCACATCTCGGACCAGTTCAGTCCATTCCACTCAACGGTCATCACGGACACCGAAAGCGAAGCCCCTTTCGTTCTGGATGGCCTGCTTCGCCACCGCTCCGGTGTCGCAATCGAAGAACATCATGTGGACACCGGCGGTGCGACAGATCATGTTTTTGCGCTGTGTTATCTTTTGGGATTTCGTTTCGCACCACGCTTGCGAAACTTCAAAGACCGCAAACTGTATCTTCTGCCCGGCATGAAGCCCCCGATCATTATGACTCCCTTCATCGGCGGCACCATCAAAGTGGGGCACATTATCGAAAACTGGTCGGAAATCCTCAGACTGGCCACTTCCATTCAGGCTGGCACCACCACCGCCTCAGCAATCCTCAAAAGCTTGTCCGCATATCCCAGGCAAAACGGACTCGCCATTGCCTTACGCGAATTGGGCCGATTGGAACGAACCTCTTTGCTCTGGAATGGATGCGTAGCCTGGAATTGCGAAAAAGAACAAGCACAAGCCTGGCCAGGGGAGAAGCTCGAAACGCCCTCGCACGTGGGGTCTTCTTCAACCAACTCGGAGAAATGCGCGATCGCAGCTATGAGCATCAGATCCATAAAGCATCCGGCCTCAACTTTCTGGTCGCAGCCATCATCTTGTGGAATACGAAATATCTGGAAGCTTCGATAAATGATTTGCGGAAAGACGGCGTGACTATCCCAGACGAAATCGCCAGGCACATTGCGCCGCCCGGCTGGGCACATATTGGATTAACAGGTGACTACCAGTGGAACATAAATCCGCCGTTCAGCCCAGATAACCTCAGACCTCTTAGAAAATACGAAATCCATGACGCCGCATAAGTTCCCTGTTCGTTCGCACGAACCCGACAATAATGGTGCTTTTATGCAGTGACAATGGTGCTTTTATGCAGTGACCCCTTGTAGGCGTAAAGAAAGCCTGCCAATCCAACCAACAACACGACAAAAGTCATCGCCCAGGTGGCGGTGTTCGACATCGCTCGGTACTTCTGGGCGGCGAAGAGCACCTCGGCAGAGACATTCGACCCAAGCGCCACGCCAACACTGGCCAGCCGCTCGCGAA
Organism: Roseovarius sp.; assembly: GCA_965207105.1. Lineage (GTDB taxonomy): Bacteria > Pseudomonadota > Alphaproteobacteria > Rhodobacterales > Rhodobacteraceae > Roseovarius. The sequence goes on from CBDBLS010000065.1 coordinate 159,882, forward strand.
CATTGGTGAATTCGGTGCGGATGTCTGTGGCTTCTTCGGCGGTCATCGCGCCTTGAGCGACAGCGACGTCAAGGCCATCCGCTACGCGACGCACATCGGTCATCATAAGGCTGAGCGAGCTGTCTTCGGGGACAGCGCTCTGCGGGATTTGCCCCTGCACTGACGATCCAACGATCAGCGGTTGCGCGATCAGCCAGATACCGAGAATCACAAAACCGGGGACAGCGGCACCGAGCGCCACATTGACCCCGTAATAATTCGGTCGCGAATGCAGGATGCGAGAGTCCCCCTGCCCCGCGGCAAGGGCGCGGGCGCGGCCCATAAAAAACCCTGCCACTGTAATCGCCAGCAGGATCAGAACAATCGTGAAGGTGGGCATGGCAGCTCCGCAGTCAGAAAGTGGAGGTGGCGCAGGGGTGCGCCACCTCGCAAATGGGTCGCTTAGCTTCCGCCACCCATGACAGTTTCGTCAGCGACTGCAGCCTGGGTTGCAGCAAGTTCAGGATCGGACACCAAACCGTATTGCGCCAGAGGGCCATCGGGGCCGGAGATTTCGTCAGACACGAAGAATTCAGCGAATTCTTTCAGGCCGGGGATGACGCCCATATGGGCCTTCTTGATGTAGAAGAACAGCGGGCGCGACACGGGGTATTCGCCCGAGGCGATGGTCTCGGTCGAGGGGCTGATGCCGCCCATGGTGGCGACTTTCAGGGTGTTGGTGTTGTTCTCGTAAAAGGCCAGACCAAAGACGCCGATGCCGTCCTGGTTGCTGTCAATACGAGCCAGCGTTTCGGTGTAATCGCCGTCAATGTCCACGGATTTGCCGTCGGTGCGTACCTTGATGCAGGCATCTTCTGCGTCATCCTCAGACATACCTGCGTCCATCATGGCCGCCATTGCGCCGGATTCCTCACAGCCCACGGCGATCACTTTTTCCTCAAAAACTTCGCGGGTGCCGTGCTTGGTGCCGGGAATAAAGGCCGCGATTTCAACGGTCGGCAGACCGGGGTTCACATCCGCCCAGGTCTGGTGCGGGTTATCGACCAGTGCGCCATCAACCATGACTTTCGGGTCCAGAGCGTTGAACCAGTCGATTGCTTCAAATTCGGTGAAGGCCGGACCAGATTTCTGGCTGGCAAAGACGATCCCATCATAACCGATGCGTACTTCGATGATGTTGGTCACGCCATTTTCGGCACAGGCTTTGACTTCTTTTTCACGGATCGCACGCGATGCGTTTGCGATGTCGATAGTGTTCTCGCCCACGCCTTCACAGAAGCGTTTCAGACCAGCCGACGAGCCACCCGATTCAACAACCGGTGTGGGGAAGTCAAAGTTTTCGCCAAAAGCTTCGGCGACGATCGCGGCATAGGGCAGCACGGTGGACGACCCGGCAACCTGCACATTGTCACGCGCCATCGCGGCAGTGGCCGAAAGAGCAGCAATGGCAGTGGCCGACGCTGTGAATTTAAGAAGGGACATGCGAAACGCTCCTGTTTTTGCATAAAACCGGTCGCAAGCAGATCGCGGCGCTGCCCCGGGGAATAAAGGCCCGGCACTACGCTTTTGTTACGATTTTGTAACGGTTTTATGACAGTCGGGGACATTCGTTAACGCTATGATGCGAGAATGTCTAAATCCCTCTTAAAAAGGGAGAATAACGCGAAACTCACTGCCCTTGCCAACTTCGCTGGTGATCCGCAACCGCCCGCGATGGCGGTTCAGGATGTGCTTGACGATGGCCAGCCCCAGCCCGGTGCCCCCCATTTCGCGGGACCGGTGATTATCAACTCGGTAGAATCGCTCGGTCAGGCGCGGAATATGCACAGCCTCAAATCCCGGGCCCTCATCCTGCACCGTCAACTGGGCCGCCGGACCGCGCGCAAGCGGGTCATTGTCCGAGGTCTCCAGCATGATAGTCACCGCGCGCTCCGGGCCGCCGTATTTGATCGCGTTTTCCACCAGATTGGTCAGAACCTGGCGCAACTGATCAGGATCACTAGGCACGACCAACGCGCCATCTTCTGGGGTTATGAAATTGAGGGTCACTTTGGTCTCACGCGCGAGTGGCATCAACGTGTGGATCACCGACTGCACCATCTCGCCCAGATCCACCCTGGTCTGCGGACGCACGCGTTCCTGCGCCTCAACCCGGCTCAGCGACAGCAAATCGCGCACCAGTCGCTCCATCCGCGCCGCCTCGTCCTGCATGATGTTCAGAAACCGGTCATTGGCATCCTTGTCATCGCGCGCAGGCCCACGCAGTGTTTCAATAAAGCCCATCAACGCCGTGAGCGGACTGCGCAACTCGTGGCTCACATTGGCCACAAAATCGCGGCGCATCTGGCTGGCCTGCTGCAGATTGGTGATATCCTCAAAGCTGACCAGCACACCCGCACCCTGCGCGGTCTCGACGCCAGTGCAGCGGGTCACGAATGTGGTGTCCTGCGCGCCGTCACTACCCAGATAATGGCTGTCATGCGGCTTGCCATCGCGCAGACAGGCTTCGATCCCATCCAGCATGGTGGGTTGGCGCAGGATCGTCATATAGTGTCGCCCGACCATGCTATCGCCCTGCCCGCCCCCCCAGCAGATCAGCGACCGCCTGATTGGCGGCGATGATGCGCTCATCCGGGCCGATCAACACCGCAGGCAGCGGGGTCGCCTGAAGCAGGCTGGCAAGCGGGCGATGTATCATGCGGGAGCCAGAGGGGTTAACCCGGCGCGAAAGCGGCGCATGTTGTCCTGATAATGCAACACGCTGTTGCGCAGGCCCTGAATGGCGGCCTGGTCCAGTTGGCGCACGACCTTGCCGGGGCTGCCCATCACCAGCGAGCCATCGGGAATATCCTTGCCTTCGGTGATCAACGCCCCTGCCCCGATCAGACAATTCCGTCCAATACTGGCCCCGTTCAGCACCGTGGCCCCCATCCCGATCAGGGAGTTCTCGCCAATCGTACAGCCATGCAGCATCGCCTTGTGCCCAATCGTACAGCCCGCGCCAATGGTCAGCGGATAGCCCATATCGGTGTGCATCACTGTGTTTTCCTGCACATTGCTGCCCGCTCCGATCAGGATCACTTCGTTGTCTCCCCGCAGGGTCGAGCCGAACCAGACCGACGCACCCGCCTCAAGCACCACATGCCCAATCAGGTTGGCATCTGGCGCCACCCATGTGTCCTCGGCAATCTGCGGCGCGTGGCCATCAAGGGCATAAAGGGTCATTGCGTGTCCTCGAATTCGGCATGCAGCGCCTTGACATGCGCGTTCAGCCCGGGCTGTTTCAGGCGGGCAGCGGTGATGATGGATTTCAACTGAGTATCCGTCTCATCCAGATCATCATTGATCAGCACATAGTCATATTCGGCCCAATGGCTGATCTCGTCCCGGCTCTTGCGCATCCGTTTTGCAATCACCTCGGTGCTGTCCTGCCCGCGGCTGGTCAGTCGGCGGTGCAATTCTGTGATCGAGGGCGGCAGGATAAAGATCGACAGCGTGTGTTGCCCAAGGGCCGAATTCTGGATCTGTTGCGCGCCCTGCCAGTCGATATCAAACAGCACATCGCGCCCGGACTCGATGGCGTCCTGCACCGGCGCGCGGGGCGAGCCGTAGAAATTGCCAAACACATGTGCATGTTCCAGCATATCGCCCTCGGCCACGTCGGCATTGAACTGTTTTTCGCTCATGAAATGATAGTCCTGCCCATCAACCTCGCCCTCACGCGGGATGCGGGTGGTGGCCGAGACCGAAAAGGCAATCGTTGGATCCCAGTCGCGCAAGCGCCGCGACAAGGTGGATTTACCCGCCCCCGAGGGCGAGCTGAGAATGATCAGCAATCCACGACGGTGACTCATTGACCCGACACTTTCATTGTTCCCCAAATACTAAAATCCATCCGCCTATTCCACATTCTGAACCTGTTCGCGCATCTGGTCGATCACTGTTTTCAATTCCAGCCCGATCTTGGTCAACGCAGGGTTTTGTGCCTTGGAGCATAGGGTATTGGCCTCGCGGTTAAACTCCTGACTTAGAAAATGGCTCAATTAGCATTGATTATGCGTGGCGTATTACAGGCAGGATGCCTGCTGCTGCGGCAAGTATCGTGCGCGGCGTTTGGTGGCTCGGAAGGACGGCAAGGTGGAACCACCGAAGGTAGCTGTCCAGGTATTTGGTTGCGATACCCCGATGGCGGCGCGGAAAGGTCTTTAACCGCTCATGCCGACTGTTCACGGTTTGAATGTGCAATTCACCACGGACACGTTCTCCGGCGGTCCGGTTGAGACTTTCATGGCTGACGCCCATTTCTGCGGCGCAGGGCGGGTACCCGGTGCAGCCATCGGTCACCGGGAGAGCGTCCCCATCAAGACGTGGCTGCAGAACCGTTTTGAGATGTTCGGCTGTCACCGCAGGCAAGACAGCACTGATGGTGGTGCCTGATCGGTCGACTGCAACGAGGACCGGAACCTGCTCCTTCGACAATCCGCGTTTTGAGGCCTTTCCCCCGCGTTTGCGGGCTTTTCGAGAGAGATTACGCTCCCCTTTCCGGCTGTGCAGAAAGAACGTCCCGTCGGCTTCGACGATCCCGCACAGCTTGACCGCACCGACCGTTACAGCCTGAAGAAAGCGATGACGCCAACGAAAAGCTGTGGTGTCGGCCACCATACAACGCTCAGCGGACGCCTTTACCGTTTCGCCGTCGCGCAGGGAAGCTGCAAACTCTGCCCACCTGTCCTTGTGGCGCAAGCGGGCAAGCGGCGTCCCGGTCAGCGCGTTGAAGGTTTTGTGTCAATCGCAGAGTAAAATGGGTCCATGTCGCGGCGTAAAAATGGGCCACTTCGGTTGATGTTTTTGTGGCGCTTTTGCACGCGTGCTCGTCACAAAGCTGAAGCGTGCCAAAGCGCATGCTGGCCATAAGGCCAGCATTATTCTGACTGTGATTGCGGGCTGGTTATTTTCGGTTGTTGCGACTGTGTTTGAGCCGATAGCTTTCGCCATTCATCTCGAGGATGTGGACGTGATGGGTTAAACGATCGAGTAGCGCACCGGTCAGCCGCTCAGAGCCAAAGACTTCAGTCCATTCATCGAAGGGCAGGTTCGAGGTTATGATGATGGAGCCGCGTTCATAGCATTGGGATATGACCTCGAAGAGCAGCTCTGCGCCAGATTTGCTGAGCGGTACGAAGCCCAGTTCATCAATGATCAACAGGTTCTGGCTGGTCAGTTGCTTTTGAAGGCGCTGCAATCTCCGCTCATCTTGAGCCTCGATCAGATCATGGACTAATGCCGCAGCCGTTGTGAAGCGCACCTTCAGTCCTCTTTGACATGCAGCCAGCCCAAGTCCCAGGGCGATGTGTGTCTTGCCCGTGCCTGACGGGCCGAGCGCGATGATGTTCTCCCTGCGATTAACGTAATCGCATCGTGCCAGATCCATCGTCAGGGGCTTGTTCAAGCTTGGCATGATCTTGAAGTCAAAGCTATCCAAGCTCTTGGTGCTGGGGAACTTCGCCGCTTTGATGCGCCGTTCAATCATCCGGCGTTCGCGGTCGATCAATTCCATCTCACACAGCCGCGCCAGATAGTGGATGTGATCTTTGTTCTCTGCAGCACAGAGCTGCGCCTGTTTGGCATACTCGCCTTGGAACGTTGGCAGTCGCAGTTGTTTAAGATGATGCCGTAGAAGAATCCGAGGGGCTTCGGTCATGCCGCGGTCCTTCCCATCAAGCTCATGTAACTGGATGGGCGTGTTGTGCCGACATTGGCCTTGGGCAAGTATGGATAGAAGTCCAAATCCAATCGTGGTGGCCGCTTCTCAACCCGACACAGTACAAGGTGTTTTACGGCGTCATAGCCAATTGCACCCATATCTATTGCCTGCTGGATTGCGCCTTGCACAACATCCATTTCGAAGGTCTCCAAAAGGCGCAAGACTTGAACGTATTCTCGCTTGCCCGGCTTACCCATTCTGGCTTCAAGCAGTCGGTGCAGCGTGGCAAATACATCTGGCAAATGCCAACCCTGCAAAGGCGCGGCCTGATCCAGGGCACCCACCTTTTGTTCAAGCAGGGGCAAAAAGTGCAATGGGTCAAAGACCATATCCGCTGATGTGTAGGATCGTTTGTGCCGCGCAATAATCTCATTGCCGCAGCCGATGATAACCTCATGCACAAACCCACGCACATGAACATCGTGGTGCGCATAGGCTACTGGCACCGAGTAATCATTGCTGCGATAGCGCACCATTGAGATCGACGTTGCACGCGTGCTGACGTGATCGCAGGCTTCATATTCTGCGACGGGCAATCCCATCAGAGCATCCAAATCCGACATCAGGCGTGCGCCTATGGTTTGGGTGTGACCCCGCAACGTATCGTCCTGACGTGCTAAACACTTCTCTTCCAAATGTGCGTTCAGATCATCAAAGCTGTCATAGCGAGGTGCGGGAACCATGAAGTTGCGGCGGGTGTATCCAACCATGCCCTCAACGTTGCCTTTATCGTTCCCTCGCGCGGGTCTGCCAAACTTGTCATCAAACAAGTAATGCGACTGCAGTTCCGTAAACCGACGTGTGCGGATGCGCGTCTTATCCCCGAGTATCCGAGCCACGGCGATCTTGGTATTGTCGTAGAGAATGGATTGCGGAATGCCGCCAAAGAATGCAAAGGCGGACACATGGCCATCGCAAAACGCCTCGGTTGTCTCAGCTGGATATCCCTTCACAAACACCGCATCAGAATGTGGCAAGCTCATCACGAAGAAGTGGATCTTGCATTCCACGCCACCGATCACGCCCAGCGTCTCACCAAAATCAACCTGCGCATGGCCCGGCCGATGCGACAACGGCACAAACACCTCTTTGGTGCGCCGTTTTTGCTCGCGCACGTAATAGGTCACCGTGGTCAGGCTGCCGGCATATCCATGCTCATCGCGCAGCCGTTCAAAGATGCGCTTGGCCGTGTGTCGCTGCTTTTTGATCAGGGCTTTGTCTGTGCGCAGTATCTCATCGACCACACCAACATAACCATCAAGCGTTGGCCGCCGAGGCGCTTCCGACCGACGATACCCAGGCGGAAGTTCATGGCGCAGCATCTTCGCGATCGTCTTACGATCTTTGTTCTCTAATCTGTCAATGCGTGTTTCCTGAGTTTCCTGCTTTTGATGTCAGAGGTTGCCTTTGTTCTCTTCGAACTCTGAGGTTCATGATGGGGTTGGCTGGGTGTGGGTCGGCAATGTTGAAACCGCAATCATACCGTTGGTCTTGGCTGTTGCTACAGAATCGGCGCCGTGTCTCACGCCCTCCCTCGGGCATCGTCCCAGATGGGAACTTTGATTTAGGAATCCTCGTTGTCGCCTCGTAAGCCTTACGCGGACTGGAAGTCAGTTTTGTCTCGCATAATGGCATGAAGTATGATTGCCAGACGACGCGCCAGAGCCACTCGGGCCTTTCTCATCGTTGAGCGCGCACCGATTGCGAGGGCCCATGTCTTCAATTTGAGCGGAGCGGCATACCGCGTCAGCATCACATTGGCGGCCTCATAGAGAAGCGTTCTGACGCGCACGTCGCCCCGCTTTGAGATGCTGCCCGTGTAGTCGATTTCACCAGATTGATGCCGTCGCGGCACCAGTCCAAGATACGCCCCCACATCACGCGATTTCCTGAAACGCGACGGATCATCAATTGCTGCGGCAAAGGCCAATGCTGTGATCGGACCGACCCCTGGTACCGTCATAAGGCGCTGGCAGACTTCGGATTTGCGGGTCATCTTTTTGATGTCGCCATCAATGGCTGCAACCGCCGCGAGGATTGCTTCGCGTGCTGCGAACAGTCCGCAAATTGCGGCATGGAGGCCAGGCACTCCATCGCTAACTTTTAGCGCCGCGTTTTTGAATGCCGGAGACAAAGCTCGTGGCAGCCGCACGCCGAAGACGACGACCAGACCGCGGATCTGATTGTCGAGCGTCACACGCTGTCCGACCAGCTTCTTGCGGGCTGCGATCAGCGACCGGATTGCGTGCGCTGACAGTGATTTGACATGGGTCGGCTTGTAGAATCCCGTCCGCGCCAGGTGTGCCAAACCGCGGGCATCATTGCGGTCCGTCTTGTGGCCGGCCAGAGATTTAAGGGCCTGATATGCTTGCCTGCTCTCGATGCAAACAACCGGGACACCAAGCTCCGTCAGCCCATGGTAAAGCATTGGTGCCATCCGTCCCGTTCTCTAATCTGTCAATGCGTGTTTCCTGAGTTTCCTGCTTTTGATGTCAGAGGTTGCCTTTGTTCTCTTCGAACTCTGAGGTTCATGATGGGGTTGGCTGGGTGTGGGTCGGCAATGTTGAAACCGCAATCATACCGTTGGTCTTGGCTGTTGCTACAGAATCGGCGCCGTGTCTCACGCCCTCCCTCGGGCATCGTCCCAGATGGGAACTTTGATTTAGGAATCCTCGTTGTCGCCTCGTAAGCCTTACGCGGACTGGAAGTCAGTTTTGTCTCGCATAATGGCATGAAGTATGATTGCCAGACGACGCGCCAGAGCCACTCGGGCCTTTCTCATCGTTGAGCGCGCACCGATTGCGAGGGCCCATGTCTTCAATTTGAGCGGAGCGGCATACCGCGTCAGCATCACATTGGCGGCCTCATAGAGAAGCGTTCTGACGCGCACGTCGCCCCGCTTTGAGATGCTGCCCGTGTAGTCGATTTCACCAGATTGATGCCGTCGCGGCACCAGTCCAAGATACGCCCCCACATCACGCGATTTCCTGAAACGCGACGGATCATCAATTGCTGCGGCAAAGGCCAATGCTGTGATCGGACCGACCCCTGGTACCGTCATAAGGCGCTGGCAGACTTCGGATTTGCGGGTCATCTTTTTGATGTCGCCATCAATGGCTGCAACCGCCGCGAGGATTGCTTCGCGTGCTGCGAACAGTCCGCAAATTGCGGCATGGAGGCCAGGCACTCCATCGCTAACTTTTAGCGCCGCGTTTTTGAATGCCGGAGACAAAGCTCGTGGCAGCCGCACGCCGAAGACGACGACCAGACCGCGGATCTGATTGTCGAGCGTCACACGCTGTCCGACCAGCTTCTTGCGGGCTGCGATCAGCGACCGGATTGCGTGCGCTGACAGTGATTTGACATGGGTCGGCTTGTAGAATCCCGTCCGCGCCAGGTGTGCCAAACCGCGGGCATCATTGCGGTCCGTCTTGTGGCCGGCCAGAGATTTAAGGGCCTGATATGCTTGCCTGCTCTCGATGCAAACAACCGGGACACCAAGCTCCGTCAGCCCATGGTAAAGCATTGGTGCCATCCGTCCCGTTTCAAATACAACTTTGGCACATGGTGGTCCAGAAGCGAGGAAGTCAGCGATCGCTTTTGGTGTTGAGCTCGCTTTTCCTTCACGAATAAGGGCCCCTTCACGATCCAGAATGCAGATATGCGTCTCTTCCATGGACACATCCAAACCAGCAAAATATTCCATTGGTCAGTCTCCTTTTCAATTGCATGTGCATCCAGAATAACAGGGGTAACTGAGTGCTGATCCTGATTACGCCATGTTGAAAAACCGCGCCGCTTCTCGGCCAGACATACCGTCCTTCAAACAAGCACGGCGCACACGACTATAAATATCCACAGAATACATCTCCCGCCCTCCGAATAAACGAAGGGCACAAACTGGCGGACTTTTACTCCGCTACAACTGCGATATGCAGCCGCTTCTGTGGCCCAATATTGCTCCGCGTTTTACACGCGCCCGCGTCAACGCCGGATTTGGCCTCTGGCAGATGGCCTTCGGCAGCAAGCAAGCGCTGACGCCCGAGAACTACGCCGCCGCGAGGTCCGCCATGATGAAAGTGCGCGGCAATGAAGGCCGGATCATGGGCGTGAACCCGTCCACTCTGGTTGTCGGTCCTGATCTGGAAGAAGCGGCGGCAACGATTGTCAATTCCGCAGTGAACGACGGCGGCGGCTCGAACCCCTGGAAAGGCACGGCGGAACTGATTGTCACGCCGTATCTGGGTGCCTGATCCCATGACGTTTAAGGTCGCAACCTGTGAAGCGCGGGAACTCCCCCGGGGCAAAGCCGCACCCAGCGCCATTCACCTCTTGCCACTTGGTGCATTCCGGGGGCGTGACGGGCGTTCATGGACACTGGACAACCCGCAGCACCTGATTGACCGGTTCCATTCCCGCAAGATCGACCTGAGGATTGACTATGAGCATCAAGCCGATGATCCGGGACGCAGGCAAACCGGGCCGGTTCCGGCGGCGGGCTGGATCACTGAACTTGAGGTGCGCCCCGATGGTATCTGGGGCCATGTCAAATGGACCGACACCGCCGCAAGGCTGATCCGTGAGCGGGAATACCGCTTTATCAGCCCGACATTCAAATACGCGCCCGTCACGGGCAAGGTTGTGTTCCTCAAGGGCGCGTCCCTTGTCCATGAACCAAACCTTCACTTGACGGCGCCTGCAAGAGAGGAACCTACCATGCCCCCCGAGACTGATCTGAGCGACATTGTATCCGCGCTCGGCCTGCCTTCCGGCTCCGGTCGTGACGCAATCCTGACAGCGATCAATTCACAATCCACACCCGATCCGGCCAGGTATGTGCCGATCGGGGCCGTGCGCGATCTCATGAATGATCGTGGCAGCAAGGTTGCAATGGCCCGTGAAAGCGATATTGAAGCGATGGTGTCGGATGCGATCGACAACGGCTTCATCACGCCGGGAATGCGCGACTCGGCCACGGCGCTTTGCCGTCAGGACCCTGACAGCTTCGTTGAGTTCACCACGAGCGCACCGCCAGCCTATGCGCATCTGTTCAAACCCGCCATTGGTGGCCTCCCCGCAACCGACCTCAAATCCCGTGCGTTCGATGAGGCCGAACTGGCGATCTGTGCCCAACTCGACATTGAACCGGGAACGCTTCTGGAAAGCTGACGCAAATCAAGGGCGGCTCACAAAAGCTGGATTTATCCCGCCAGCCATCAGAGTGCGTTTGACCCATAACACGCACCACACCGAATTCTGACCTTGTTCAACTGGCAGGTTCTCAAGGTCAGAACCGAGGCGGATGGTAAAATGACAGGGTGCCATCCGCCTCTTTTGAAAGGAACGAAAATGAGCGAAAACCTGCGTGTGAATATCAGGGACGCCTGTTCGCAAATCAAAGCTGGCAAATCCATGTTTGAAGAGGGTTTGAAAGCCCTTTCAAACGCACTTGATGCGTTAGGGTATTGTGAGGATTTCCTGCTGCAACACGGGCTGGACAACCTGCCGGAGTGCGACCTTCCCGTGACCGAGCATCGCAGGTTGCACCGCAAGGGGACAGTCCCGAAGATTGACAGCGATCCGGAGCTACGCGCCTTCGTTCTTGCCCATATCGACCGTATGACCTACGCCCAGGTTGCAAACGCGGTTGCCGGGTATTTCCCGGAGCCACGTCGTGTGAGCAGGACGGCCATCTGTGTCTGGGCAAAGCGGCAGCGGAAGCGGTGATTTTGTTTTAGTTTGAATCAGGATCATTCGGGTAAGTCCCGATTAGTCCCCGCTAGTTCGGTATCAAACCTTTGAAAAAGGGGGTATCAAACCATATGAAAGCAGTCAGTTACGAGGCGCGTCTTTCCATGCAATCAACAACAAAACGACAACGCCGGCCACCACATGGGCGGCGTGAAAGCCGGTCAGTAGGTAGTAGAACGTGTAGAACGGGTGGGTGTCCCATGCGATGCCCAGCGCGGCCTTGTCGACATATTCCGCGCCCTTGATCACCAGAAAGACGACTCCCAAAAGTGCCGCAGCAATCAGAGCCAAACGGGCTGCCCCGCGTTGGGCATTTTCGCGTAAAGACAGCGCCCAAGCCGCCAAGGCTCCGCTGGTGACCAACACCACGGTGTTGATCCCCGCACCGGTGCGCGACAGGGCATCCTGCGCCTCGGCAAAGCCTGTCGGATCGCTGGCACGCAACGCCATGAAGGCCGTCAGCCCGGCGCCAAACACCAACAACTCGCTGATGATCAGCACCCAGATCATCAAATCACCCGGCAGATCATCAAACACCGATGTGTCGCTCATGCACCGACCAGTTCGCGGTAGATCATCGGCAGCGCCTCGGTCAGTTTTTCAGGCCGCGGGATCACATGAAACCCGCCTTGCCCGAACAGGCGCGAGAACCAGCTTTTGGCCTGTTTGTCGACCGTCACGCCAAAGACCGAATGCCCGGCGCGACGCGCTTCGCGTACGGCCATGGCGGTGTCTTCAATACCGTGACGCCCCTCGTAATGGTCCAGATCATTGGGCTTGCCATCGGTGATCACCAACAACAACCGACGCTTGCGGTTCTGGCGTGCCAACTCGGCCGAGCTGTGACGGACCGCGGCGCCAACACGGGTGTAGAACCCCGGTCTCAGCCCACCGATGCGCGCCTCGACATCGCCATTCATCGGCTGATCAAAGCTTTTGCATTGCTGGATATAGACGCGATCCCGCTTCAATGACGAAAACGCATTGATCGCAAAATCATCGCCGCAGGCATCCAGCCCCCAGGCGAGCGCCGCCAGCGCCTCGCGTTCGATATCAATCACCGCGCGATCCCCAACCGCGCTTTCGGTCGAGCGGGACACATCCAGCAGGATCGACACCGCCAGATCGCGCTGCACCGGGCGCGATTGCCGCCAGATGCGGTTGCTGCCTGCCCCATTGGCCAGAATATCAACGCGAGCGCGTACGGTGGCTTCCATGTCTAACTCATCGCCGTCCAGCTGACCGGGCACAAAGATGCTGCCCGGGCGCAGCGCCTCGAACTGGCGTTTGACATGGGTAATCCGCCGCGAGGCGCGCGGGTCTTCACGGAAGGACGGGATGCCCTCGTCTATCTCAGCGATAGAGTGCAGAACGCGGGTGTGATCGGGCAGATAGACACCAGCACGCGCATCCCATTCGGGATATGTGCTGATGTCCGACAGGCGTTCGCGGTCCACATCCTCGGGCGACAGATCCAGATGCAACTTCAGCCGCGTGGCCGGTGCTTTTGAAATCTGGCCCAGCCCGATTTCCTCCTGATCATCCGCAGCCTTCTTGGCGCTGTCGGGATCGTCGTCATCCACCCGGCGGTTGAGGTTGAGAAACTCGGCCCAACTGAGGATCGCCTCGAATTTGTGCAGGATCAGACTGTCCTTGCGTTCGGCCTGATCGGCATTGCGACGTTGCGCGCGGTGAGTCTTTTCGCTGCCTTCTTCGGGGGGGCCATCGGTATCACGGGTTTCGGCCTTGGTGGCGGCGCTGAATGTCAGCGCCTGCAGGTCAGGCCACAAAGGCACCGGCAGGAACGGGCGGTAGCCACGCGGGGCCGACAGATCATCCAGCCCCTCCTCCATCGCCATCAGGAATTCACGCGCGCGCGGCGGCAGGTCGGCAGGATCGCCCAGCATCTGACGGATTAACGCCTCGATCGCGGCCTCGTCATGGGGCAAACTGCGTGTATCGCGTTGATGCAGCGTTGCTGAACACAGGCCCGCATAAAGATCGCGCAATCCAGGGGCGGCCTCAAGCGCTGCCTCGCACATCTGACGCGCCACGCTCAGTGCGGTCAGATCGGCGCGCAACGGATCGGTTTCAGAGCGATGGGCCGGGGCATGGGCCAGCGCGGCGACCAGCCACAGATAAAGCGCACCATTGGCTTCGCGCATCGGAAAGACGGCCAGACTGTCAGGCAGGCGCAAAATCTCACCATCGAAACTGGCACGTGGAATCTGTTCGGCCTCAGTGCCCAAACGGCGACGCAGGCCAAGGCGGTGATGGCTGGTTTGCGGCGCAACCGCGCGCAGCTCAATCCCATGCCCACCGCCCAATCCGCGGAAAAAAACGGCCAGCCGCCCGCTGACCTCGGAGAGGTCAACAGCGGCTCCATGATGCACCTCGGGCGCATCCAGGCGGCTGGCAAAGGCGTGCCATAGTTTCCCGATTGTCTCTTCGGGTTCCCATGGCTCTATTTCGATCTTTGTCATGGCCATGCCTCACCCAAAGACGGCTGTAACCAGATCGAGGAGCCCGCGTTTGATATCTTCGTCATCGGTCAGCGGCGCTATCATTGCTGCCTCAACGGCGCGTTCGATGGGCATGCCAGTGACAATCAGGGTGGCGGCATAAATCACCAGCCGGGTCGAAACCCCTTCTTCAAGGTCCTGACCCTTCAGCGCGCGCAACTTCCCGGCCAGACGCACCAGCGCCTTGCAACGATCCGCATCAAGCCCGCTTTCCTGCACCACGATCTGCAGTTCCAGATCAGGGTTGGGGAAATCGAACTCCATCGCGACAAAGCGTTGCCGGGTGGAGGGCTTGAGGGTTTTCAGGATATTCTGATAGCCGGGGTTATAAGAAGCGACCAGCATGAAGCCGGGCGCGGCCTCAAGCTCTTCTCCGGTGCGGTCAATCGGCAGGATGCGGCGATCATCGGTCAGAGGGTGCAGAACGACAGTCACGTCCTTGCGCGCCTCGACCACCTCGTCGAGATAGCAGATCGCCCCTTCACGTACCGCCCGTGTCAGCGGGCCATCGACCCACACGGTCTCGCCCCCTTTCAACAAGTAGCGGCCAATCAGGTCCGAGGCTGACAGATCATCGTGGCAGGCCACGGTGTAAAGCGGGCGGTTCAGACGGGCGGCCATATGGGTCACAAACCGTGTCTTGCCGCAGCCTGTCGGCCCTTTCAGAAGGACCGGCAGATCATTATCGCTGGCCGCCTGAAACAGCGCACATTCGTCGCTCTGGGCCAGATAGAAGGGGGCGCTTGCCGCCCCCTCCGTTTTTTGTGGCATTGTGCCGTCCATAGTGCTCACTCCGCCGCAACCGGTTCGGCAGGTGCGATGATCTCTTTACGCGGCACAAAGATCGCGTAGAGGAACAGCAGCGCACCCAGAAGAACCACAACGCCCGAACCAAAGCGCATCCAGTAGAAGATTGCGATCGAGTCCTGAACCTCCATGAAGTAGTCACCCACCACACGTTGCATGTGGGTTTGGACAGTGCCGGCAAAGGTCAGCACGAAGGTCATGAAGACCATGCCCGACGACATCAGCCAGAAGCTTGCCATGTTCAGCACCTGATTATAGGGGTCGCGATTGCGCAGGATCGGCATCGCATAGCTGAACAGAGCCAGATTAAGGCAGACATAGGCCCCATAAAAGGCCAGGTGGCCGTGGGCGGCGGTGATCTGTGTACCGTGGGTATAGTAGTTTACCCCGTGCAGCGTGTGCATGAAGCCCCAGACACCCGCCCCAAAGAACGCCAGAGTGGCACAACCAAGGCTCCACAACAGGGCGGCCTTATTGGGGTGGTCCCGCTTGCCTTTCCAGACCATCACGAAGGCAAAGGCCATCATCGCAAAGAACGGGATCACCTCCAAGCTGGAAAAGATCGAGCCGATCCATTGCCAGTAGCCCGGTGAGCCGATCCAGTAGTAATGGTGCCCGGTGCCAAGGATGCCGGAGAATAGCGCGGCGGCGACAATGACATACAGCCACTTCTCGACAATCTCCCGGTCAACACCGGTCAGCTTCAGCATCAGGTAAGCCAGGATCGACGCCATGATCAGCTCCCACACGCCTTCGACCCACAGGTGCACAACATACCACCAGTACTGTTTGTCCAGCGCTAGGTTATGCGGGTTGTAAAAGGCAAAGAGGAACAGCAGCGCCAAACCCCAAAGCCCAAGCAGAAGGATGTTGGAAATCGCGGTTTTGCGCCCCTTCAGCACCGTCATCGAGACGTTGTAAAGGAAGACCAGCGCGGCCACGACAATCCCGGCCTTGACCCATTTTGGTTGCTCAAGGAACTCGCGCCCCTCTTTGCCAAGCAACCAGTTGCCTTCAAACAGGTTGAACGTATAGGTCACCACCACGCCCAGCGTGCCTACCACAAGGATGATCAGCTGGAGATAGGCCAGTTTGGTCGAGTGGATTTCCCGCTCGGCCTCTTCGGGGATCAGGAAATAGGCGGCCCCGAAGAACCCGAGCAGCAGCCACACAATCAACGAGTTGGTGTGTAGCATTCGGACAATGTTAAATGGTAGAAGTTCGGACAGCGTGTTGGGCATGACGTAAATCCAGCCCGCCAGCAAACCGCCCAGAATCTGTATCGCGAACAGGGCCAACGCCACAGCGAAATAGGCGAGAGCCACTTTTTGTGATTGATATTTCATCGTTGTGGTCCTTTCTCAGCCCGCATC
>CBDBLS010000066.1:0-163251 GCA_965207105.1 Roseovarius sp.
GTGGCTCAGAGATCAGACCAATCCCAATCAACATATCGTTAATGATGCCTCCACCTTGAAGGATCACAAGCCAGGCGAAACTACGCACTAGGGCCTGTTGACATTCGGGGTTCCCATTTTGCCTGAAGTCTGATTCAAGCTTCCAAAATGGAGGTGTTGATGGACGCAAATCGTTTGGCTGTTTCCGATGAGCTTTGGGAGAAGATTGAGCCGCTTATACCGGGCAAGGCAGGCGATCCGGGTGTTACCGCGCGCAATAATCGCCGGTTTATGGAAGCAGTATTATGGCGCGTACGCACAGGGTCCCCATGGCGGGATTTGCCCAAAGAGTCTGGCAACTGGAACAGCCAGTTCAAGCGATTTCGTCGATGGGCCAGGAACGGCGTGTTCGAGAGTCTTTTCAATGCCATGAGTGGCGAGCCGGACCTGGAATATGCCCTTATCGACGGGACGATTGTTCAAGCTCATCAGAAGGCTTCGGGCGCAAAAGGGGGACTCAACACCAGGCTATCGGACGCTCTCGCGGCGGACTGACGACCAAGGTCGTGGCCTTGGTCGATGCGCTCGGTAACCTGTTCCGGTTTCTGCTTTTGCCGGGACAGGCACACGACATGAAGGGGGTCGCTCCTCTGATCAAGGGGGCTTCCTTTGGGGCGTTGCTGGCCGACAAAGCCTTCGACGCCGACTGGCTCCTGCAAGACCTTGATGAGCGTGGCGCAACCGCTGTCATCCCGCCCAAATCGAACCGAAAAGTTCAACGGGACTACGATACCCACATGTACAAGTGGCGCCATCTCATCGAAAACCATTTCGCAAAGATCAAGGAATTCAGAGGCATAGCAACGCGATACGACAAGACTGATACAAGCTACGCTGCCAACTGGCACCTCTGTGCCATGCTCATTGCAACACGATGATTGTCAACAGACCCTAGTATTGATGTCCAAAAGGGGATCAGGACAACAAAGATCAGAACTTTCCTGATCCAGGGGCGCGAATGCACCATCGAATACGCAACGGGAAAACCGATCAGACCACATAAAATAGTGGTGGCTCCTGCGATCGAAGCGGTGTTCCATAGAACGCCCAGATAGATGTTCTTTGTGAAAATCGTTGCATAGTTCTGAAACCCCCATACGGGTTCGGAGACGCTGCGCTGTAACAACCAAGTGACCGGATAGATAAAGCATAAACCAATCAGCAAAACGGCTGGTACGATCAGTAACAAATTTCGGTTTCCGACATTCATAGCGCTGCGCCTCCAATTTTTTCGCGTTAGGAGAGTTTCCACTCATTCCAACGTTCGGTCAGTGCCTCAAGATTATCACGCCAGTAATCGGCACGTATCAGGAAGCCTTTCGCCTGATTTTCCTCGGTTGTCGCCAACCAAGGCAATACATCTTCCTTCACATCAGCAAAGGCGGCGGGATTGACCGGTGCATAGGCGAGCGTGTTTGCCATCAGCGCCTGATTGTCAGCATCAGCCGTAGCGTTCATGAAGTACTGTGCGACTTCGGCGTTTGCTGCGCCTTTCGGGATCACCAGATAATCGATCGAGCGGATGTTCTGGTTCCACTGCACATGAATAGGTGCGCCTTTTTTGTTAACGTCAAAGGCACGGCCATTCAGAATTACACCCACACCGACTTCGCCATCCACGAACAATTGCTGACTGACCGAATTCGATGAATACCAGATCACATGATCCTTGATTGTATCCAGTTTGGCAAATGCGCGATCAATATCAAGAGGATACAGATCTTCGGGTGCTACGCCATCGGCCATCAGGGCTATTTCCATCATCGGATAGATGCGATCGCGCATGGCGCGCTTGCCGGGATATTTCTCAACGTCAAACACATCAGCCCAGTTTTGTGGCACATCATTGCCAACCACGTCCGAATTGTAGCCGATATTGTATGACCAAACGATGCAACCAATACCCTTGGGGTGAACATAGGCTTGATCCAGTGCAGAGGCATCAACAATGTCAAAGTCTAGGTCTTCGAACAATTCGTCATTTGCAAAGAGGAAGGTATCCGTGACATCCACCACATCCCAAATCGGCTCTCCGGCTTCAACCATCGTGCGCAATTTTGAGCCACTCATCGGTCCATCTTGAATGACCAGCGCTCCAGTTGATTTCATAAACGGGTTACAATAAGCAGCCTCTTGTGCCCCTTGATAAGAGCCACCCCAACTGGCGAATACCATCTCGCGACCTGAAAGGTCCGTCGCTGCAAAGGCCTTGTTCGATAGTGCCCCTAGGGCAGTTACTGATACGCCGGTGTAAAGCGCTGTCTTCAAAAACGCGCGCCGGTTCAGTCCGGACGCATCCTTCACTTTTAAATCAGTCATAGTTCTTCTCCCTGTTTTTACTGTCATATTTATTGGGTTTTTTGCCCGTCACGCGGCAAGATTCTATTGTTTGAAATGTGGGATGACCTTGTCGCAGAATAACTCAACGGTCTTATTCGCTACATCAGCTGGCAGCCCAAAAGTGGGCCCAATCATTATGTGGTTAATACCTGCAGCCTGATAACGTTCGATCTTTTCGATTATCTCATCAGGCGTCCCGATCAGCAAATTATCTTTCAAGGCATCAGGTTGGAATTCGCCTCGTGCCGCGACTGACTCAAAATCAACGGGTTCGGGGAAACCATTTGTGACTGTGCCTGAGTTTCTGAAAAGGTTTTCGAAGTTCCGACCAAAGTTGATCACCGATTTCACTGCGGTATCAAGCACTGACGGATCTTCGTATATACAACACACCCGAAGTGTTGCGTGTGTCAGGTTCTTAGGATTCCCTGCCGCATTGTGTGCGGAACGAAACTTGGTTTGCAAGTCTTCAATCTCTGAAAAATCTTTACGCAGGCTCGTCGTCATCACATGACAATTGTTTTTGAGCGCGAACTCAAATGTGTTTTCATCGCGCGCAGCTACCCACATGGAAGGAGATTTCTGCAGCGGCTTAGGTACGCATGCAACTGAAGGAAATTGCCATATTTCGCCCTCATGGGCATAATCACCTTCCCAAAGACGCTGAACCGTGGGGATAATTTCGCGCAGATATCGCCCACCTTCACCCTGTGGCATACCACCAGCCATGCGGTCAAATTCATATTGATATGCACCCCGACCAAGACCCAATTCCAACCGTCCACCGGTCAAAACATCACACATCGCCGCTTCACCCGCCAAACGTATTGGATGCCAATACGGGGCTGCAACGACAGCGGTTCCTAGACGGGCATTTTTTGTGTGATTGGCCCAATGAGCAAGCAGTTGGAAAGGATTGGGAGAGATCGTAAGTTCAATCGTATGATGTTCTGCGGTCCAGATAATATCGAACCCACCCTGATCCGCAATTTTAACCAAATCCAGTGCTTCGGTGGCAACTTGATCCATGGCTTTTGTGGTGTCAAACCGTGCCATATTGACGATGATAGAAAACTTCATTTGTTTAGGCCCTATTTGTTAATACGCATCACAAAGGCGTCCTGCTGGGCGCCGGAGTAGGGCCTGTTGAGATTCATCGTGTGCGGATTATTGTCGCTCCGATGTGGATCATGGCTTCGAAACTGGTGTCGGTTTTGCAGGCACGCATTGCTATACGTTTGAATTCTTTGAGTTTCTGAAAGAAGTTTTCGACGAGATGCCTCCACTTATAGATTTCCATATCACATGAAGCTGGGCTTTTGCGGTTGGACTTGGGTGGAATAACGGCTTCAATGTCCCTTTCTGCCAATAACGCCCGAAGCCAATCCGCGTCAAAGGCCTTATCTGCCAACAGATTTCGGCAGCAAACATCTGCCAGCAATTCACGTGTTTTGAGCAGGTCATGCGCCTGTCCGGGCATCAGCCGGAAGTCGATGAGGTTGCCAAAGGCGTCGGTCAGCGCCAGAATTTTGGTGGTCATTCCGCCGCGAGACTTTCCGATGGCCTGATTTTGAGTCCCCCTTTTGCGCCCTGTCCATGACGGTGTACCTTGCAGATCGTGCCATCAATCATCGTATATTCGAAGTCGATATCTTCGGATAACTCATTGAACATACGATGAAATACGTCCCGTTTAACCCAATATCTGAACCGTGTGAAAATCGAATTCCATTTGCCAAATTCAGCCGGCAAGTCCCGCCATGGCGCACCTGTCCGGGCGATCCACAAAACAGCCTCCACAAACAAACGGGCGTCACCTCCAGTCCGCCCCGGATCGCTCTTCTTGCCAAGGCAATGGGGCTCTATAAGATCCCATTGCCCGTCACTTATCAAAAACCGGTCACTCAACATTCTCGCCTCCATTTTGGAAACTTGAATCAGAAATTAATGGAAATGGGAATCCTGTATCTCAACAGGCCCTAGTCGATGACGACTGTTTTGATGCGACTGAACTCTTCGATGGCGGCAAAGCCGTTGTGTTTCCCATAACCTGAATCTTTGTGGCCACCCGAAGGAGACATCACAGAAGGGCTACGGTAGGTGTTGATCCAGACCATGCCGGCCTCGATCCTGCGCATGAAGCGCAGCGCGCGATTGATGTTCTGCGTCCAGATGCCCGAGGCCAGCGCAAAATCGCTGTCATTGGCCTTCTCAAGAAGGTCATCTTCATCGCGGAATTTCAGAATGCCCAAAATGGGGCCAAAGACCTCTTCTCTGGCCAGACGCATGTCATTGGTCACATTAGAAAAGATTGTCGGTTCGACGTACCAACCATCGCCCAGCCCTTGCGGCCTGCCGCCACCAAAGGCCAGTGTCGCGCCCTGCGATTTAGCACTTTCGACAAATTCAGCCACTTTTTCAACCTGAGACCACAGTGCCAGTGGACCCAATTGCACATCGTCCGAACGTGGGTCACCTATTTTAATGGCGCTCGCGCGCTCCACTATTTTTGCGACGACCTCGTCGTAGATATTTTCCTGCACGAAACAGCGTGATCCGGCTACACAAGTTTGCCCTGCCGCCGCAAAAATCCCTGACACAACACCATTTACAGCGGCGTCAATGTTAGCATCATCACAAACCACATGGGGCGATTTTCCACCTAACTCCAGCGCTGATGGAGTCAGTTGACCCGCCGCTCCTTTAGCAATGATCTTGCCGGTCGATGGCCCACCGGTAAAATCGATCTTGTTCACACCTGGATGGGTAATCAGCGCGTTGCCTGCAGTGTGGCCAAGCCCGGTGATGACGTTAAAAACACCATCAGGGAAACCAGCTTCTTTCATTAGTTCGGCAAACACCACAGCACCCGCCGATGCATGTTCGGATGGCTTCACGACAACTGTATTGCCGCAGGCCAGACAAGGTGCCAATGCCCGCATCATCATGTAAAGCGGCGAGTTCCATGGGATAATGATAGCGATCACACCCAATGGTGTCAACGGCGGAGTAAAATCCGGCCACTGGGGCGGAGCAAAAGTCGGCCAGTTTGTGGAGTGCGCCTTGGGGCGTGTGGCCACCAATCAGCAAGCACGTTCCAAGGCGCATTGGCCGTCAGGCCGATTGTTCAGTTGTCAGGTTGAAGGGTTGGCAATACGTGCGCGGCTCTGATTGAGGCGGTAGCTTTCGCCGTTCATCTCGAGGATGTTGACGTGATGTGTCAGCCGGTCCGGGAGCGCGCCGGTCAAGCGTTCGGTGCCGAATGTCTCGGTCCATTCCTCGAAGGGCAGGTTCGATGTGATCAGGGTTGAGCCACGCTCGCAGCGCTGAGAGATCAGCTCGAACAGAAGCTCGGCGCCGGTTTTGCTCAAGGGGACGAAGCCCGGCTCGTCGATGATCAGCAGTTTGACCTTGGCCAGTTTGCGCTGAAGCTGCCGGAGGCGTTTCTCGTCGCGGGCCTCCATCATCCCGTGCACGAGAGCTGCGGCGGTTACGAAGGCGACAGGCAACCCTTTCTGGCAGGCGGTCAGCCCCAACCCGAGAGCGACATGGGTTTTGCCGGTTCCCGACGGGCCGAGCGCGATGACGTTCTCCCTGCGCTCGATCCATTCACAGCGCGCCAGTTCCAGCACCATCATCTTGTTCAGACCGGGGATGGCCGTAAAGTCGAAGCTGTCGAGGCTTTTGACGATTGGAAGCTTTGCCGCCTTGATCCGGCGCTCGACCATGCGCCTCTCCCGATCGATTGGTTCCAGCTCGGTCAGCCGGGCTGGATAGCGCACATGATCCAGGCCTTCCGCCGCACAAATGCGCGCTTGCTTGTCATGCTCGCGCAGGAAGGTGGGCAGGCGCAGAGTCTTGAGGTGGTGTGTCAGCGGCAGTTCGGGTGCATCCGTCATGCGTCACCTCCTGACAGAAGGCTCATACAGGAAGAAGCCGAGGTGGTGGCGATGTTGGTTCCGGGCAGGAACGGATAGACATCCAAATCCAACCTCGGGGGCCTTCGCTCGACGCGGCACAGGACGAGGTGCTTGATCGCATCGAAGCTGACCGCCCCCATTCGCAGGGCGTCTTTGACGGCAAGATGCAGCACCTCCAGCTCGAACCGTTCCGACAGGCGCAGGACCTGGACATACTCCCTTTTGCCCGCCTTGCCCTGCCGGGCTTCCAGCAAGCGCCGGAGCGTGGCGAAGGCGTCAGGCAGTTCCCAACCCTGCAAGGGCGCAGCCTGATCGAAGGACATGATCCTGCGCTCGATCAGCGGCAGGTAATGCAGCGGGTCGAACACCATGTCACCGCTGTCATAAGAGCGGGGATGATCGGCGATCACCTCAGTGGCGCAACCGATAACGACGCGGATCACGAAGCCCTTGATCCAGACCGCGCGGTGGCCATATGCGACCGGTACCGAGTAGTCGTTACCGCGATACCGCACCACCGATGTCGATGTGACCTGGCCACTTTGCAACTCACAGGCCTCGAAGGGTGCGCCGGGCAAATCCTGCATTGCCGCCGGATCGGCTTGCAGCCGTTCGCCGATGCTGGCCTTGTGTCCGCGCAGGACATCGTCCTGCCGTTTGCGGCATTGCTCTTCCAGGTGAGCGTTGAACGCATCCCGGTCCGGAAAGGACGGGATCGGCACCATGAAGTCGCGCCGCCCGTAGCCGACCAACCCCTCGACCGCTCCCTTGTCGTTCCCCTTGCCGGGACGGCCGTAGCGATCCCGGACCACATAATGCGACAGCATTGCGCTGAACCGTTGGGTTCTTTGCCGGGTGCCGTCCGGCAGGATCCGCGCCACCAGGCAGCGGTCATTGTCATAGAGGATCGACAGGGGAACCGCCCCAAAGAAAGCAAAGGCATGCACATGCCCATCCAGCCAGGCCTCGGTGGTTGCCGCAGGATAGGCCCGGATAAAACACGCATCGCTCTGCGGCAGATCAAAGGCGAAGAAGTGCGCCTTCCGCTCAACGCCGCCAATCACGACAGGCGCTTCACCAAAATCCGCCTGCGCATGCCCGGGCGGATGGCTGAGCGGCACGAACATCTCTTTGCCAGAGCGCTTCCTGGCCCGGACGCAGTCTTTGACGATTGTGTATCCGCCATCAAAGCCGCACTCGTCGCGCAGCCTCTCAAAGATACGCTTTGCGGTGTGGCGCCGCTTGCGCGGACGCGCTTTGTCCTCAGTAAGCCATTGGTCGATCTGGCAGGTGAACGCATCCAGCTTCGGGCGCCTAATCGGCGCTGTCCGCCGATACCCCGGTGGCTCCGAATAGGCCAACATCTTCGCAACACTGTCTCGGCCAATCCCAAAATCCCGGGCAATCCGACGCCCGCTCAACCCATCCTGAAAATGAGCCCGACGCACCTTCAAATACAATTCCACGGTGAAAATCCCCCGGCCCTCCCATCAAACGAAAGGGCAAAAGTGGACGACTTTTACGCCGCCCGCGACAACACAACGACGCCGCTACCCTGGCCGAGTATTGCTCCGCCGATTACATCGTCACAGGGCGTTTTCCAAGATCGACAAGAGTCTGCGCTTGAGGATGCCACACTGCATTGTCCTGCAAGATCGTGAATGTCCGCAATTTGGACGCTGCAACGCGGCACGGTCTGACACGAAGAATGGCTGATTAGGGCCGTCCACTACCTACGGCATATTGTGAACCTTCGCTGAGGCCCCCGGCATGGGGGATGAAACGGGGGTGCGCAGCGACCCCCTTTCCAAGAAGGTGCGGTGTCATACACCCGCACACATCTTGCATAATACTTTTACGTCTTCATCCCTGCAAAGATAAGGCTGCCGGAAGGTGTCACCATTGACCCATTTGGCGCGCGGTCTGGATCGTCACATCTTGGGCCAAACCTGGGTCGTTCGCAAGCTGGATCAGACCGCGCAACGGTAATGTTCTGAACAGATGAAAGGGAATGCACGACAAGTCCCGGATGCAAGACGAGAGAACCCCAACCACTTCGCCGACATACGCTGGCATCGATTTCAGCAAACGACGTCTGGATATTTGCATCCAGCCTGCCAATATTCAATTTCATTGCACCAACGACACGGCAGGCATTCAGAAGCTCGCCGCGCGTTGTCTGCGCCATGGCGTTCAACTCGTCGCGCTGGAAGCCAAGGGCCGTTATCATCAACTGTCACATCAGATGCTACATGCAACGGGCTTGAAGGTCTGTACGGGCGTGATCAGCATGATCCGCCCCGGCCAATAGAACGCTCCAGTTTCATTCACTCGCTGTCGTAGGTGTTGAACGACCCAAAGATTTACTTTCCACAATCTGGTCTAAAGCCTCCGACTTTAGTCGGAAAAACATTCAAACGTGCGCCGAAGGCGCTCAAGACCCACTGAACCCTCTGACTTTAGTCGGAGGAGGTTCAGTTGGCGACAAGGGTCTGATGAAAGAGCTGAAGGTCCGGCCGATGGAGCGGATGTTGGGGGCTGAGTTGACCGAGCATCCGGGCTATGAAGCACACGGTGAACCTGCCAGCCAGCAGACCAACCGGCGCAACGGAGCGACGCGCAAGGTGCTGAAGGGCAATGACGGGGCGGTGCCGATTGATATCCCACGTGACCGTGACGGCAGTTTTGAGCCGGAACTTATCCAGAAAGGCCAGACCCGGATCGACGGGATGGATGACAAGACTACCGGGCTTTACGCAGCTGGTTTATCAACCCGTGATATCAGCAGCCACCTTGAGGAAGTCTATGGGTTACGGGTCTCTGCCGACCTCATCAGCCGTGTCGCCGATGCTGTTCTGGAGGAGGGATCGGACTGGCAAAACCGGGCTTTGGAGCCGGTTTACCCGATCGTTTTCCTTGATGCCCTACGTGTTGAAATCCGCGATGCCGAGAGCCGTCAGGTCAAGAACAGGGCCGTATACGTGGCCCTGGGCGTCACCCCTGATGGTGAGCGTGAGGTTCCGGGCCTGTGGATTGCCGCCAATGAAGGGGCCAAATTCTGGCTGTCCATTATGAGCAATCTCAAAAACCGGGGGCTGGAGGACATCCTGATCGCCGTTGTGGATGGCCTCAAGGGTTTCCCCGACGCTGTCAACGCGGCCTATCCAGATACCACCGTGCAAACATGTATTGTACATCCGGTGCGCCATTCATTGAACTTCTGCGGCTGGAAAGATCGCAAGGAAGCGGCCAGAAGCCTGAAGCAGATTTATCAGGCCGTAAACGACGGGGAGGCCGCCAAAGCCCTTGATGCTTTCGAGGATGAATGGGGCCAAAAATACCCCTCGATCGCCCCGGGCTGGCGGCGGGCATGGCAGGAGGTGATCCCGTTCTTCGCCTTCCCCCCGGATGTGCGCAAGATCATCTATACCACCAACGCCATAGAAAGCCTGAACCGGGTCATCCGGAAAACTACCAAAACCCGCGGCGGCCTTCCAACCGACGATGCTGCAACAAAGCTGATCTATCTGGCCATCCGCAACTTCGAAAAATCCGGTCGATGTGTCAGAGAATGGGTTGCGGCACGAAACCGGTTCGCTATCCTATACCCGGAACGGTTCAACAGATGACCCGTTTTAACCGCATGGGCCAAACCCCATACACAGAGCTTCGGACATTCCCACCGCTTTCTGCGCATTGCTCCCATCGCCGCACAACCTAGCATTGGGCGCCTTGGGCTCAAAGCCGAGCGCGCACTTCCTTAACGAAATCCTCGCCACGCCGCTCAAAGCTGTCGTATTGATCAAAGCTGGCCGTGGCCGGGGCCAACAACACTGTCTCGCCGTCCCGCGCGTTGGCCATTGCTGCCTCAACCGCCTTGGCCATGGTGGTACACACCTGCGCCTCGACCCCCTGCAACTGCATGGCAAACTGAGCCGCCTCGCGCCCGATGACATAGGCCTTCATCACGTTCGGCAGACCGGGGGCCAGCGCGCCAATCCCACCCTCTTTTTCCAAACCACCGCAAATCCAGCGGATACCTTTAAAGGCCTGCAGGGCTTTCAGGGCCGAATCCACATTGGTCGCCTTGCTATCATTCACGTAGGTGACCCCCCCCGCCTCGGCGATGATCTGGCTGCGGTGGGGCAGCCCGCCAAAACTGTGAAACGCCTGCTCGATCACTTTCGGGGCCAGCCCCAGCGTGCGACAGGCGGCATAGGCGGCGCAGGCGTTTTGGTGGTTATGCGATCCCGGCAGACCCTTGATGGCGCGCAGGTCAATCGACCCCGCCTGACGCCCTTTGCGGTATTCCGACAAGAAGCCTTTCCTCGCGAACACGGCCCATCCCGGCCCGGTCAGCTTGCGCTCGACCGAGACACGGATCACCCGGTCATCGCCCGGCGCCTCGCTCAGCTGTCCGGCCAGAAAGGCCCCTTCCGCCTCATCCACACCGATCACGGCGCGATCCGGGCCACCTTCGGCAAACAAACGACGTTTGGCGGCGAAATACCCGCCATGTCCGCCATGCCGGTCCAGATGATCGGGTGACAGGTTGGTTAACACAGCTACATCCGGCGTCAGCGCGCGGGCCAGTTCGGTCTGATAGCTGGACAGTTCCAACACCACCACACCACCATCCTCAGGCGGGTCGATATCCAGCACCCCACGACCGATGTTGCCAGCCAGTTGCGCGTCTTTGCCTGCCTCGCTCAGCACATGATGGATCAGCGCCGAGGTGGTGGATTTGCCGTTGCTGCCGGTGATGGCGATCACCCGGGGTGGGGTGTCGTACTCGTCCCACCCGGCCCCGGCGAACGAGCGAAAGAACAGGCCGATGTCATTGTCCACTGGCACCCGCGCCTCAAGGGCGGCGGCAACCACTTTGTTGGATTCCGGATAAAGATGCGGAATACCCGGGCTGACGATCAGTGTGGCAACCCCGTCAAACGCCTGCGCGTGCGACAGTTGCTTGATCTCGAACCCCTCTTCACTAGCCATCTCGCGCGCCGCCGGATTGTCATCCCAGCACAGCGGATGCGCGCGCCCCGCCTTCAGCGCCCGCGCGGCGGACAGGCCCGAACGGCCCAAGCCCAGTACAGCGACCTTAGCGCCTTCATATCCCGAAACCGGTATCATCGGCGCTCTCCTTTGGCCAAATCCTGCAGAATACGCATCGCCCGCACGGCGTCCTCTGCGGGCACAAACGCATGGTCGTGATGGTACCCCGCCACCATGTTGCAGGCGATCCCCGCTTGTGCAAGTGCCGTTGCCACCGCTGCGGTCAGCCCCACCCCATCCAGCGCCGAATGCACACTCAGCGTGATACGCCGCATCGGCAGGTCTGTGGGCAGGCCATGGGCGCGCGCCACTTGATCTGTCAGGATCAGCGACAGTCCCTCATCTTCGCGAAAACTGGCCAGGGCGTAGGGCAACAGCGCCTCCTCCGCCATACAGAAATGATAGAGCGTGGTGTCCAGAACCGGGACCATGCCCGAGATCATTGCACCTGTATCGCGCACCGACGTGTGAGAGTGCCCGTCCGTCATGCCCGTCGCTGCCCTAAATCCCTGTATCATCCTACTGCCACGGCTAGCGCATCAGCTTGGGAAAAGGAAGAGCGGGGATGGGGCGTCAGTCTTCGCGGGACAGGAGGTCGGCGAGGTTACCCCGCGTACCTGTTACGTGAGGGTGATCCTCCGGCAGCGTCGCCTCGTAAATTTCCAGCGCCACGCGATACAGCGCCTCAGCCTCCTCAACCCGTCCCTGATCCTCAACCACGAGAGCAAGGTTGTTGAGGTGAGTGGCATAGTCCCGATGCCCCGTGCCAATCGTCGCATGGTCAATCTCCAGCGCCTCGCGATAAAGCGCCTCGGACTCCTCATATCGCCCCTGCGCACGAACCACACCCGCAAGGTTGTTGAGGCAGATTGCATACTCCGTATGCCCCGCGCCAATCGTCGCATGGTCAATCTCCAGTGCCTCACGATAAAGCGCCTCGGACTCTTCGAACCGCAATTCGGCGTATAGCCTACTTGCTACCTCAGTTAGTCCTAAACGGTAGCCATTGTTGGTCCCTTGGAACACTCGGGGTAACAACCTGACAGCACGGTCTGTCAATTCAGATCCACTCAGAGTCTGACTCAAAAGTTTAGGCTCAATTAGCATTTATTATGCGTGGCGACCTGTGATAGAACACACCATGAACAAAATTATGGGTGCGGCACATGGATCATCAGGCTTTTTTGGTGTGGCTTAACGAGATCGACAACCTTTCATCGAAACAACGGGCTGAAACCGGACGGCTCGTTGCCGGGGTTTCGTCGCTGGAAAGCGTGATCGATCTCCTTGAGGCGACTGTTCGCGAGGGGCGTATCTGTCCGCACTGCGCTTCGGGCGGTGCGATCATCAGAGGCCATGCAAGTGGCCTGACGAGGTTCTTTTGCAAAAGCTGTCGCAAAACCTTCAACGCGCTGACCGGGACGCCGCTTGCCCGCTTGCGCCACAAGGACAGGTGGGCAGAGTTTGCAGCTTCCCTGCGCGACGGCGAAACGGTAAAGGCGTCCGCTGAGCGTTGTATGGTGGCCGACACCACAGCTTTTCGTTGGCGTCATCGCTTTCTTCAGGCTGTAACGGTCGGTGCGGTCAAGCTGTGCGGGATCGTCGAAGCCGACGGGACGTTCTTTCCGCGCAGCCGGAAAGGGGAGCGTAATCTCTCTCGAAAAGCCCGCAAACGCGGGGGAAAGGCCTCAAAACGCGGATTGTCGAAGGAGCAGGTTCCGGTCCTCGTTGCAGTCGACCGATCAGGCACCACCATCAGTGCTGTCTTGCCTGCGGTGACAGCCGAACATCTCAAAACGGTTCTGCAGCCACGTCTTGATGGGGACGCTCTCCTGGTGACCGATGGCTGCACCGGGTACCCGCCCTGCGCCGCAGAAATGGGCGTCAGCCATGAAAGTCTCAACCGGACCGCCGGAGAACGTGTCCGTGGTGAATTGCACATTCAAACCGTGAACAGTCGGCATGAGCGGTTAAAGACCTTTCTGCGCCGCCATCGGGGTATCGCAACCAAAATACCTGGACAGCTACCTTCGGTGGTTCCACCTTGCCGTCCTTCCGAGCCACCAAACGCCGCGCGCGATACTTGCCGCAGCAGCAGGCATCCTGCCTGTAATACGCCACGCATAATCAATGCTAATTGAGCCAAAGTTTATGTTTGAACAGAATGCCTTGCTATCCGCCTTGTCAAGAGACGAATACTGGCAACCCAGGGGAATCGCATGAGTTTCACGGCGCGAGGATTTGAAGCGGGAAGCGGTTGTTCCAGCCAGCCTTTTTCCGCATTCCTCCGAGGGAGTTCTCGCTTTTTGCTTTGTTGAGCAAATTCATTGCGATGTGCCTGATGACGGCGAAGTTGGCGGGTGCGTGATCTTTTCGTATCCGGCTGTCGTCATCGCGGAAGGTGACATCAAGCACCCGGTGGAGGCGGTTTTCAATTCCCCGGTGAGAGCGTACGGCATGGGCAAGGCGCGCGGCGTCTTTTGGCAGGGACGGGATGAAGTACCGCGTTTGCCGTGTCGTCTTCCCGCCACTTTCCCGAAGCGGGACGACGCGGCCAATGCTGAGCAACCCCTCCCGATGGGGATGGCGCTTTTTCAACCGGCCGATGGCGTCGCATTGGGTGTATGTTCGCGTTTCAATCCTACCCTTGTCGCCGTCAACTGTCGCCGTCAACCGTCTGTAATGATTCTGTGTTTTCCCGATCCTGTTCTTCGAACCACAGTTTCACGTCTTCATGGAGAAGTCCCTGATTGCCCTTCAGGGCCGACACATAATCAGCACCCTTGTCACGGATTTTGCAGGCGATCTCACGTTGGCACCCCATCGCATCCAGGGTCACGGTTGCTCCCTCAAGGAAAAGCAAATCCGGAAGCACGGGGATGTCCTTGATCCCGTTCCTTTTGTGCGCGCTGGCTTGCTGGCCGGGCACGAGGCGTAGATCGTTACACCGGGCCGGGATCAGATGCAGAGGCGCTTCACCACCGGCCCTTGAGCCTCGCGCTGTCTTGCCGTCAATGGCAACGAGCGTTCCTCCAACGCGCCCGGCCAACCCGGACGCCCACGCGGCAAAGGCTGCGTTGAACTCTTCAGGATCAAGCGCCCGAAACACCGTCGAAAGCGTGTCGTGAGAGGGTATGCCATGCTCAAACGCAGCCAACTTGCGCAGGAAACCCAACTTTTCCTCGCCATAAAGGGCAACATCGACAAAACTCCCACACCCCGACACCACTCCGCACAGGCTCAAAAGCGGAATCCCATCAAGTGGATACAACACCTTCGTCTCCTGGCGGGGATCAGAAATCGACGAGGCAAAAGATTGAAACAACACGGTATTTTCCAAAGCAGCGCCCTCCGGACATAAACTTTGGAAAACTGAATTAGAGACAGAAGATCAAGGCAAACCAAAAGATGCTATTCATGCGATACCCCTGACCGGCAACCAAAACCCATGCTACGGAACTTTCAACGGTTGCCTCCCGATCTTTTGCCAAACGACGGCAACGTCCCGGCCACGCGAATGTTCGCTCGACACCCCGTCTTCGTGGTGGAAGAACGAACCCCTCGGCTTTGTCAGGGCGCTTGACAATCTCCAATGTCCATTTTCCCTGCAGGGCCAAAGCATCCCGAAGCTTTGGCCCTGCATATCCTGCGTCCGCAAAGATGTGCCCCAGCCGCGGGAAGCGGATGCGCAGTGCTTTGAGACCATCCACAGCACCATCCCGATCCTGTATATCGGCGGCGTGAACAAGGATCGGCAACAGGAAACCTTGCGTGTCTGTCACGATGTGACGCTTGCGCCCTTTGATCTTTTTGCCCGCATCAAAGCCTGAAATGCCGCCGCTTTCCGTTGTTTTTACGCTCTGGCTGTCAATAACGCCCGCAGTGGGGCTCGCCTCACGGCCCGACAATTCGCGCGCCGCCATCATTGACAGATGGTTGATCCGGTGTAACAGACCGTTGTCGCGCCAGTCGTAAAAACAGTTCTGCACAGTCGAGACCGCCGGGAAATCCCGCGGGATCATGCGCCACTGACATCCCGTGGTCGCCATATACATAATCGCGTTCACAACACGGCGCGGATTCGTCTTGCGAGGGCGACCACCTCGCTTCGCGGCAGGTAACAGGGGCCGAACAAGCGCCCATTCCTCCATAGTTAAATCGCTTGGATAAAAGCCCGTTTTACGCCTATGCTCCGCGCGGGTGATGTCTGTCAACGTCATGGGACCCTCATGGGACCCTCCAGGTTCTTTCAAAACCAATGAATCATAAACACTTGATATCACTCAACTACTTTTGGAACAGCCTCTCAGGAGAAGTGAGTGCAAACCCGGTTATTCCGAAAGCCAATGCTTCGGCCAAGGGGCACGCCAAACGAAGCGTTTCAGGCACAAAAACATCGACAAGGGAGTTGCAGCACAGCGGTACGCTTGTGGAACACTCTATTGATGCAGATTGATGCAGAAGACAATAACCGCTGGTCCTTCGATCCGGCTGAAGGCGATCATCTGATCGGGCAGGCCTTCAACACAACAGATGCTTTGATGGTGATTAAGGTTGATGACGCGGCGCATGTAATCCCCCCCTGTGGTCAAAGTGCAGGTTCGCTGCAGAAGAGAAGACATAGATGTGATTGACCTCGAACCAAAAGAGGTTCCCAAGAAGCTGTTGAGTAGAGGTATCGGCGAGGATCAAAAGCTGCGACTTGCCGAGGAAATAATCAGGGAGCACCTCGCAACCGAAGGCTTGGAATTCGAGGAAGTCTCAGAGAAATTTGCAAAGATCGTTGTCGCTGATGTCATCGCATCCGAAGAATAAACAGGCTGACCTTGAAGAGAGGTTGAACGCGATATTCACGTCAGACGAAAGCTATGTCGAGGTGTTGAAGACGGCGTTTGGTCTGAGAGGCTGTTCCAAAAGTAGTTGAGTGATATCACGTGTTTATGATTCATTGGTTTTGAAAGAACCTGGAGGATCCCATGACGTGGACAGACATCACCCGCGCGGAGCACAGGCGTAAAACGGGCTTTTATCCAAGCGATTTAACTATGGAGGAATGGGCGCTTGTTCGGCCCCTGTTACCTGCCGCGAAGCGAGGTGGTCGCCCTCGCAAGACGAATCCGCGCCGTGTTGTGAACGCGATTATGTATATGGCGACCACGGGATGTCAGTGGCGCATGATCCCGCGGGATTTCCCGGCGGTCTCGACTGTGCAGAACTGTTTTTACGACTGGCGCGACAACGGTCTGTTACACCGGATCAAGCATCTGTCAATGATGGCGGCGCGCGAATTGTCGGGCCGTGAGGCGAGCCCCACTGCGGGCGTTATTGACAGCCAGAGCGTAAAAACAACGGAAAGCGGCGGCATTTCAGGCTTTGATGCGGGCAAAAAGATCAAAGGGCGCAAGCGTCACATCGTGACAGACACGCAAGGTTTCCTGTTGCCGATCCTTGTTCACGCCGCCGATATACAGGATCGGGATGGTGCTGTGGATGTTCTCAAAGCACTGCGCATCCGCTTCCCGCGGCTGGGGCACATCTTTGTGGACGCAGGATATGCAGGGCCAAAGCTTCGGGATGCTTTGGCCCTGCAGGGAAAATGGACATTGGAGATTGTCAAGCGCTCTGACAAAGCCGAGGGGTTCGTTCTTCCACCACGAAGATGGGGCGTCGAGCGAACATTCGCGTGGCCGGGACGTTGCCGTCGTTTGGCAAAAGATCGGGAGGCAACCGTTGAAAGTTCCGTAGCATGGGTTTTGGTTGCCGGTATTCGTCTCTTGACAAGGCGGATAGCAAGGCATTCTGTTCAAACATAAACTTTTGAGTCAGACTCTGAGACCTCACCTGTAGTAATTCAGACTTTATCTGACAGTTGGCCGTTTTTCCGGCGGCGTCTGTCAGGCCAAGTTCAGTTCACTGACTTTTCCTTCCAGATCTGCTTGCCCTCAATCATGGTCTGGAACGGGGTTCCACCGCAACACATTTTGCCCTGATGAGTTCGTTCGGTATTATAGTGTCGCAGCCATTCATCCAGATCAGCCTGCAACTCCTCGATGGATTGATAGACCTTTTTGCGGAACGTGATCTGGTAAAACTCCTGCAGGATCGTCTTGTGAAACCGCTCGCAGATGCCGTTTGTCCGAGGCGATTTCACCTTGGTTTTGGTATGGTCGATGTCGTTAATTGCCAGGAAGAGCTGGAAGTCGTGTTTGTCGACACGCCCGCAATATTCCGTTCCGCGATCTGTCAGGATACGCAGCACTGGCAGGTCGTGCTCTTCGTAGAACGGCAGCACCCGGTCATTGAGCGGATCAGCCGCTGTGATCGGCGTCTTGGTGGTGTAGAGTTTGGCATGCGCCACCTTGCAACAGGTGTCCACATAAGTCTGCTGATAGACCCGCCCAACGCCCTTCAGGGTGCCGACGTAGAACGTGTCCTGTGAACCCGGATAGCCAGGGTGGGCAGTCTCGATCTCACCGCAGGCCTCATCATCCAGCTTCTTCTTTTCCAGTGCCTGCACTTGTGCCTCCGTCAGGATGCCGCCGTCAGCGGCCACTTTGGCCTCCAGTGCTGTCAATCGCAGAGTAAAATGGGTCCAT
Source organism: Roseovarius sp. (assembly GCA_965207105.1). GTDB lineage: Bacteria > Pseudomonadota > Alphaproteobacteria > Rhodobacterales > Rhodobacteraceae > Roseovarius. The sequence goes on from CBDBLS010000066.1 coordinate 17,954, forward strand.
GTCGCGGCGTAAAAATGGGCCACTTCGGTTGATGTTTTGTGGCGCTTTTGCACGCGTGCTCGTCACAAAGCTGAAGCGTGCCAAAGCGCATGCTGGCCATAAGGCCAGCATTATTCTGACTGTGATTGCGGGCTGGTTATTTTCGGTTGTTGCGACTGTGTTTGAGCCGATAGCTTTCGCCATTCATCTCGAGGATGTGGACGTGATGGGTTAAACGATCGAGTAGCGCACCGGTCAGCCGCTCAGAGCCAAAGACTTCAGTCCATTCATCGAAGGGCAGGTTCGAGGTTATGATGATGGAGCCGCGTTCATAGCATTGGGATATGACCTCGAAGAGCAGCTCTGCGCCAGATTTGCTGAGCGGTACGAAGCCCAGTTCATCAATGATCAACAGGTTCTGGCTGGTCAGTTGCTTTTGAAGGCGCTGCAATCTCCGCTCATCTTGAGCCTCGATCAGATCATGGACTAATGCCGCAGCCGTTGTGAAGCGCACCTTCAGTCCTCTTTGACATGCAGCCAGCCCAAGTCCCAGGGCGATGTGTGTCTTGCCCGTGCCTGACGGGCCGAGCGCGATGATGTTCTCCCTGCGATTAACGTAATCGCATCGTGCCAGATCCATCGTCAGGGGCTTGTTCAAGCTTGGCATGATCTTGAAGTCAAAGCTATCCAAGCTCTTGGTGCTGGGGAACTTCGCCGCTTTGATGCGCCGTTCAATCATCCGGCGTTCGCGGTCGATCAATTCCATCTCACACAGCCGCGCCAGATAGTGGATGTGATCTTTGTTCTCTGCAGCACAGAGCTGCGCCTGTTTGGCATACTCGCCTTGGAACGTTGGCAGTCGCAGTTGTTTAAGATGATGCCGTAGAAGAATCCGAGGGGCTTCGGTCATGCCGCGGTCCTTCCCATCAAGCTCATGTAACTGGATGGGCGTGTTGTGCCGACATTGGCCTTGGGCAAGTATGGATAGAAGTCCAAATCCAATCGTGGTGGCCGCTTCTCAACCCGACACAGTACAAGGTGTTTTACGGCGTCATAGCCAATTGCACCCATATCTATTGCCTGCTGGATTGCGCCTTGCACAACATCCATTTCGAAGGTCTCCAAAAGGCGCAAGACTTGAACGTATTCTCGCTTGCCCGGCTTACCCATTCTGGCTTCAAGCAGTCGGTGCAGCGTGGCAAATACATCTGGCAAATGCCAACCCTGCAAAGGCGCGGCCTGATCCAGGGCACCCACCTTTTGTTCAAGCAGGGGCAAAAAGTGCAATGGGTCAAAGACCATATCCGCTGATGTGTAGGATCGTTTGTGCCGCGCAATAATCTCATTGCCGCAGCCGATGATAACCTCATGCACAAACCCACGCACATGAACATCGTGGTGCGCATAGGCTACTGGCACCGAGTAATCATTGCTGCGATAGCGCACCATTGAGATCGACGTTGCACGCGTGCTGACGTGATCGCAGGCTTCATATTCTGCGACGGGCAATCCCATCAGAGCATCCAAATCCGACATCAGGCGTGCGCCTATGGTTTGGGTGTGACCCCGCAACGTATCGTCCTGACGTGCTAAACACTTCTCTTCCAAATGTGCGTTCAGATCATCAAAGCTGTCATAGCGAGGTGCGGGAACCATGAAGTTGCGGCGGGTGTATCCAACCATGCCCTCAACGTTGCCTTTATCGTTCCCTCGCGCGGGTCTGCCAAACTTGTCATCAAACAAGTAATGCGACTGCAGTTCCGTAAACCGACGTGTGCGGATGCGCGTCTTATCCCCGAGTATCCGAGCCACGGCGATCTTGGTATTGTCGTAGAGAATGGATTGCGGAATGCCGCCAAAGAATGCAAAGGCGGACACATGGCCATCGCAAAACGCCTCGGTTGTCTCAGCTGGATATCCCTTCACAAACACCGCATCAGAATGTGGCAAGCTCATCACGAAGAAGTGGATCTTGCATTCCACGCCACCGATCACGCCCAGCGTCTCACCAAAATCAACCTGCGCATGGCCCGGCCGATGCGACAACGGCACAAACACCTCTTTGGTGCGCCGTTTTTGCTCGCGCACGTAATAGGTCACCGTGGTCAGGCTGCCGGCATATCCATGCTCATCGCGCAGCCGTTCAAAGATGCGCTTGGCCGTGTGTCGCTGCTTTTTGATCAGGGCTTTGTCTGTGCGCAGTATCTCATCGACCACACCAACATAACCATCAAGCGTTGGCCGCCGAGGCGCTTCCGACCGACGATACCCAGGCGGAAGTTCATGGCGCAGCATCTTCGCGATCGTCTTACGATCTTTGTTCTCTAATCTGTCAATGCGTGTTTCCTGAGTTTCCTGCTTTTGATGTCAGAGGTTGCCTTTGTTCTCTTCGAACTCTGAGGTTCATGATGGGGTTGGCTGGGTGTGGGTCGGCAATGTTGAAACCGCAATCATACCGTTGGTCTTGGCTGTTGCTACAGAATCGGCGCCGTGGCTCACGCCCTCCCTCGGGCATCGTCCCAGATGGGAACTTTGATTTAGGAATCCTCGTTGTCGCCTCGTAAGCCTTACGCGGACTGGAAGTCAGTTTTGTCTCGCATAATGGCATGAAGTATGATTGCCAGACGACGCGCCAGAGCCACTCGGGCCTTTCTCATCGTTGAGCGCGCACCGATTGCGAGGGCCCATGTCTTCAATTTGAGCGGAGCGGCATACCGCGTCAGCATCACATTGGCGGCCTCATAGAGAAGCGTTCTGACGCGCACGTCGCCCCGCTTTGAGATGCTGCCCGTGTAGTCGATTTCACCAGATTGATGCCGTCGCGGCACCAGTCCAAGATACGCCCCCACATCACGCGATTTCCTGAAACGCGACGGATCATCAATTGCTGCGGCAAAGGCCAATGCTGTGATCGGACCGACCCCTGGTACCGTCATAAGGCGCTGGCAGACTTCGGATTTGCGGGTCATCTTTTTGATGTCGCCATCAATGGCTGCAACCGCCGCGAGGATTGCTTCGCGTGCTGCGAACAGTCCGCAAATTGCGGCATGGAGGCCAGGCACTCCATCGCTAACTTTTAGCGCCGCGTTTTTGAATGCCGGAGACAAAGCTCGTGGCAGCCGCACGCCGAAGACGACGACCAGACCGCGGATCTGATTGTCGAGCGTCACACGCTGTCCGACCAGCTTCTTGCGGGCTGCGATCAGCGACCGGATTGCGTGCGCTGACAGTGATTTGACATGGGTCGGCTTGTAGAATCCCGTCCGCGCCAGGTGTGCCAAACCGCGGGCATCATTGCGGTCCGTCTTGTGGCCGGCCAGAGATTTAAGGGCCTGATATGCTTGCCTGCTCTCGATGCAAACAACCGGGACACCAAGCTCCGTCAGCCCATGGTAAAGCATTGGTGCCATCCGTCCCGTTTCAAATACAACTTTGGCACATGGTGGTCCAGAAGCGAGGAAGTCAGCGATCGCTTTTGGTGTTGAGCTCGCTTTTCCTTCACGAATAAGGGCCCCTTCACGATCCAGAATGCAGATATGCGTCTCTTCCATGGACACATCCAAACCAGCAAAATATTCCATTGGTCAGTCTCCTTTTCAATTGCATGTGCATCCAGAATAACAGGGGTAACTGAGTGCTGATCCTGATTACGCCATGTTGAAAAACCGCGCCGCTTCTCGGCCAGACATACCGTCCTTCAAACAAGCACGGCGCACACGACTATAAATATCCACAGAATACATCTCCCGCCCTCCGAATAAACGAAGGGCACAAACTGGCGGACTTTTACTCCGCTACAACTGCGATATGCAGCCGCTTCTGTGGCCCAATATTGCTCCGCGTTTTACACAGTGCCTTGAGCCGGGTTTTGAAGTTTGCCAGATCATGGCGCAGCCAGATCGACCGGACCCCGGATGGCGATACAAACACCCCCGACTTGCGCAACTCGTTCGAGGTGCGGGCCTGGCCGTAAGCCGGGAAGTCGGTGGCGGATTTGATCACCGCCTGTTCGGTGGCGTCATCAACCCGGTTTGCCGGATTGGGTTTGCGCCGGGTGCGTTCGAACAGGGCTTCAACGCCGCCATCCTCGACCGCAGATTTGTAACGGTAGAACGTGTCCCGGCTGTAGCCCATGACCTGGCAGGCCTTCGAGACATTACCCGGTTCCTCGGCCAGGTTCAGCAGGCCGGTTTTGTGTTTGATGATCTTGTCGGTAGTGTTCAACATGATGGTTTCCTCGTTTTGTGGTTGGTGTGCACCACCATCAAAACGGATAACCATCATCTCCTTCAAGAGATGTGCCGTCCCCTTCTCAGCTAGCTGAGAAGGGGACGGTGTCAGATAAAGTCAGAACTAATACACATTACAGTCCTACACTGCCTCAAGAGCAGCGGCTTTTCCAACTTTGAAAAGCCCCCTCACCGCACCTTCAGCGTGGCGAGACCAATCATGGCGAGGATCAGCGCGATGATCCAGAAGCGGATCACGATCTGCGGTTCGGCCCAGCCCTTCTTCTCGTAGTGATGATGGATCGGGGCCATCAGGAACACCCGCTTGCCGGTGCGTTTGAAATAGAGCACCTGGATGATCACGCTCATCGCCTCGACCACGAAGAGGCCGCCGACAATGGCCAGAACGATCTCGTGTTTGGTGGCCACGGCAATCGCGCCCAAAGCGCCACCCAATGCCAGCGATCCGGTATCGCCCATGAACACGGCGGCGGGTGGTGCGTTGTACCACAGGAAGCCCAAACCACCCCCGGCCAGACCGGCGACAAAGACAAGGATTTCACCCGTGCCCGGCACGTAATGCACATCCAGATATTCGGTAAAATCGACCCGGCCCACCGCATAGGCAATCAGGCCCAGGGTTCCGGCGGCAATCATCACCGGCATGATCGCAAGACCATCCAGCCCATCGGTCAGGTTCACCGCATTGGCCGCGCCGACGATCACGAACATCGCGAAGGGAATGAACAGGACGCCGAGATTGATCAGCGTGTCCTTGAACACCGGCAACGCCAGTTGGTTCTGCAGCTCAACCGGGTGATACGCCGCCGCCCAATAGGCCGCGGTCCCGGCAATCGCAAAACCCAGTCCAAGGCGCACCTTGCCCGGTACGCCCGACACGTTTTGCTTGCTCACTTTGGCATAATCATCAGCAAAGCCGATCAGCCCAAAAGAAAGCGTCACAAACAAGATCATCCATACATAAGGATTGTCCAGCCGCGCCCATAACAGCGTCGAGGTCACCAGAGCGCCCACGATCAGCAACCCGCCCATTGTCGGCGTACCCGCCTTGACAAAATGCCCCTCGGGGCCGTCATCGCGAATGGGCTGGCCCTTGCCCTGGCGCTTGCGCAACACGTTGATCAGCGGCTTGCCAAAGATGAACCCAAAGATCAGCGCAGTCATGAACGCCCCGCCCGAGCGGAAGGTGATATAGCGGAACAGGTTGAAGAAATCCCCGCCATCTGACCACAAGGTCAACCAAAAGAGCATCTATGCGTCCCTTCCTGTCTGCTGCCCGGCGCGGCGCAGGGCCTCGACCACCAGACTGACACGGCTCCCTTTGGAACCTTTTACCAATACCACATCACCCGCATCCAGCAGGCGAAGCGCCTCATCGGCCAATTCGGGGGCTGTTGCAACCCATTTGCCGCGTTGCGCCACAGGCAGGGCCCCCCACAGATGTTTCATGCGGGGGCCAACGCAATGCACCTGGCTGAGGGCCGCCATGCTGGGCAGACCGGCCAGATCGGCATGCAATTGCGCCTCATCCGCACCCAGTTCCAGCATATCGCCCAGGATCGCAATCCGCCGACCGGTGCCGATGCGCCCGATCCCGTCGGTCGGCTCAATCGCGGCCAAAACTTCAAGCGCTGCCTGCATCGAGGTGGGGTTGGCGTTGAACGCGTCATCAATCAGATCGAGCGTCAGGTGTTCATCCACGATGTCCAGATGTAACAGCTCCCGGGTGCCCCGTCCCGCCGGAGGGCTCCATCGAGCCAGATCGGTGAGCGCCACGCCCAGATCACCGCCCAGCTCTTCGAGAGCGGCCAAAACAGCCAGCGCATTCTGCGCGAAATGGCGCCCGGCCACGGAGAGTTTGAACACCAGCGGCGCACCGTGGATCATCGCCCGTCCAACGGTCACCTCATCGCCCAGTTGCACGTCCGTCAACTGATAATCCAATCCGTCGGCCTCGCCAAAGCGGAGGATCTTCCCGGCGCAAGCCTTTGCTTTGTCGATCAAAATTGGTGCGGTTTCCACATCACCATTTACAATCGCCACACCGTCCGGTTCCAGACCGTCAAAGATCGACGCCTTCTCATGGGCGATACCGTCTATGTGGCCAAAGGCCTCCAGATGGGCGGGTGCAACCGTGGTGATCACTGCCACATGTGGGCGCGCCATGCGGGCCAGCGGGGCGATCTCGCCCGGGTTGCTCATCCCGATTTCGATTACGGCGAATTCCGTGTCCGCAGGCATCCGCGCCAAGGTCAGCGGCACGCCCCAATGGTTGTTGTAACTGGCCTCAGCGGCATGGGTGCGGCCCTGAGGCCTCAGCACATCGCGCAGCATTTCCTTGGTCGAGGTTTTCCCGACCGAGCCGGTGATGCCGACCACCCGCGCGTCCGTGCGGGCGCGGGCCGCAATGCCCATCGCCTCAAGCGCAGGCAGCACATTATCGACAATCAACAGCGGCGCGTCGGCGTTCACACCTTCGGGCACATGGCTGACCAGAGCCGCCACAGCGCCTTTTTCCAGCGCTTGCGCAACAAACTCATGCCCGTCGCGCACATCCTTCAGAGCGATAAACAAATCACCAGGCTGGATCGTGCGAGTATCAATTGAGACGCCCGAGGCGGACCAGTCAGCGGTGTTGCGCCCGCCCGTGGCAGCGGCGGCCTCTTGGGAGGTCCACAGGCTCATGCGCCGCTCCCGTCCAGCGCCGAGACCGCAACGCTGGCCTGTTCGCAATCATCAAATGGAAAGACGTCATCGCCGACGGTCTGGCCTGTCTCATGTCCCTTACCGGAAATCAACAGAGCATCGCCGGGGCCAAGTGCGTCGACGCCACGCAGGATCGCCTCGGCCCGGTCACCCACATTCTGTGCCTCAGGGCAGCCCCCCATCACGGCGGCACGTATCGCGGCGGGGTCTTCGCTGCGCGGGTTGTCATCGGTCACGATCACCTGATCGGCATTCTCCGCCGCCGCCTGCCCCATCAAGGGCCGCTTGCCCGGCTCACGATCCCCGCCTGCGCCAACAATCGCGATCAGACGGCCCATAACATGCGGGCGCAGCGCCTTGAGCGCCGTCTCAACCGCCCCCGGCGTATGGGCGTAATCGACAAACACCGCCGCACCATTGGCGCGCGTGGCAGCAAGTTGCATCCGCCCCCGCACGGTTTTCATCGTCGGCAGGGTTTCAAACACCCGGTCCGGATCGGCGCCCGAGGCGATCGCCAGCCCGGCAGCGACCAGAAGGTTTTCGGCCTGAAAACCGCCAATCAACTTCAGGCGCAGCTGATGCACACGGTCGTGCCAGGCAAAGCGCAGCTCCTGCCCTGTCGCCTCGAACCGCTGGGCCTGCAATTGCAGATCGCAGTCTGCACTACGGCCCACACGGATCACTTCCTGGCCGCGCTCTTGCGCGATCCGGGCCATATCGGCTCCGCGCGCGTCATCCATGTTGATCACGGCAACGCCATCATCCGGCAGTACACGGTCAAACAGACCTGCTTTGGCGGCGAAATACTCGTCAAACGTTTCATGGTAATCCAGATGGTCCTGGGTGAAATTGGTAAACCCTGCTGCGGCCAGCCGCACGCCATCCAATCGGCGCTGGGCCAACCCGTGGGATGAGGCCTCCATCGCCGCATGGGTGATGCCCGCACCTTCGATCTCGGACAAACTACGGTGCAGAGTGATCGGTTCGGGCGTGGTATGGGCCAGTGGCAATTCATAAGCCCCTTCCACCCCCGTGGTGCCCAGATTGACCGCATCAAACCCCAGCGCCATCCAAATCTGCCGAGTGAAGCTGGCGACGGATGTTTTGCCATTGGTGCCGGTCACTGCCACCATAGTTTCGGGCTGCGCGCCAAACCACAGAGCAGCGCAGTACGACAAGGTCTGACGCGGGTCTTCGGCCAGGATCAGTGCCGCATCCGAGGCATCCAGCTCGGCCTGGGCGATGCGCGCGCCTTGCGTATCTGTCAGGGTCGCCGCCGCCCCCATGCGCAGCGCATATTGAATGAACTCGCCCCCATGCACGCGGGTTCCAGGCAAGGCGGCAAACAAATACCCCTGTTCAACCTCGCGGCTGTCCACCGCCAGCCCGGTGATCTGGGCCATCCGGCCGCCCTGAGCCGTCAAGCCCAGTTGAGATAGTGATTTGCTTTGCCCCACTGCCATCATCCCTCTTGCCGGGTTAAAGCGTTACGCCTTGAACATCTGTTGTGTTCTGCACCAAACGCCCTCTTCCTTTTTGACCGACCGCAGCGCTTCGCCCCTACCCTCTTTGAGGCGGCGTGACGAACCGCTCCTAATTCGATGTCAGCGTTATAGAGTTTAATTTCGCAGGTTCAGTCTCGGGGCGCAGACCCAGCAGGGGCGCAACGCGACGAATAATCTCGGCGGCAACGGGCACCGCTGTCCAACCTGCCGTGCGGCGCGGTTTGGAGCCCGACGTTTCCACCGGTTCATCCAGAGTAACGATCAGCACATATTTGGGGTCATAGGCCGGAAAGATCGTGGCGAAGGTGGCGATCACCTTATCGTCGTAATAGCCGCCCCCGCGCTCGCGGGGTTTATCCGCCGTGCCGGTCTTGCCACCTATCGCATACCCCGGCACCTCACCCAACGAGGCCGTGCCGGACGTAACCACTTCGCGCAGCATATCCTTGGCCACACGGGCGGTTTCCTTTGACATCACCCGTTCACCCAACCGATGGCGAGGCTGTTTCAGCAAGGTGGGATGCACCCTAGTGCCGCCATTGGCAATCGCCGCATAGCCTGCCGCCAGATGCAGGGGGCTGGTCGAGATGCCGTGACCATAGGAAATTGTCACCGTCGACAGTTCTGTCCAACGTTTCGGCAACAGCGGGGTACCGCCTTTGGATTCGACGATCTCAAGGCCGGGATGTTCAAAGAAACCGAGGGATTTCAGGAACTCCTGCTGCCGCTTGACCCCGATCTGCAACGCCATGCGCCCGGTGCCCCGGTTTGAAGATTTCACGATAATATCAGACACGCTGATTGTGCCGTAATCCTTCTTTTTGAACTCACCAATCGGGTGGCCGCCAATGCGCATCGGCCCCGAGGTGTTGATCAGCGTATTCGCATTCACCAGCCCCAGGTCAATCGCCTGTGCGGCGGCAAAAATCTTGAAGGTCGAGCCCAGCTCATACACCCCCTGCACCGCGCGGTTGAACAGCGGGCTGTCAGAGGGGTTGCCAGTCGTTGGCGGGCGCGGGCGGTCATTGGGATCGAAATCCGGCAGGGACGCGATCGAGATCACCTCGCCGGTATGCACCTCCATCAGCACGGCGGCGGCGCCCTTGGCGTTCATGATCTTCATGCCGCCAAACAGCACCCGCTCGACAGCGGACTGAATCGACAGATCCAGCGACAGCTCAAGCGGCTTGTGCCCCATCGCCGGGTCACGCAACCGTTCGTCATAGAATTTCTCGATTCCGGCGACGCCTATCACCTCGGCGGCATGCACCCCTTCGCGCCCGAAACTGGCCCCACCCAACACATGGGCCGCCAGCTTGCCATTGGGATAAAGCCGCATTTCGCGGGGACCAAACAGCAGACCCGGCTCGCCAATATCATGCACGGCCTGTTTTTGTTCCGGGCTGAGTTTCTTCTTGATCCACAGGAACTTACGTTTGCCGGTGAAATCCTTGATCAGACGTTCCCGCTTGAGGTCGGGGAAGATTTTGACCAAAGTATCTGCCGCGCCTTCGGGATCAACCATCTGGGGCGGTTGTGCATAAAGGCTGTGGGTTTCGAAATTCGTTGCCAGAATGCGACCCTTGCGATCGACGATATCAGCGCGTTGCGCGACGATATCAGCCCCCGCAATGCTGGTGCGCGGCTCGGTCGGCTCGGAATTGGCCAGAACGCCCATGCGCCCGCCAATCACCGCAAAGGCGCAAAAGAACATGCAGCCCATCACCAACAGCCGCCCCTCGGCACGTTTGCGGGCGCGGTCGCGGATTTCCTCGTGACGCAGACGGATGTTTTCGCGCTCAATCGCGTCGGGATTTTCACCCTTGGCGCGGGCGTCCAGAATGCGGGCCAGAGGGCGCAGGGGCGTGCGGATCATGGGTATTGCTCCATGTTGATCACATCAATTGGATTGGTGATCGGTAGTGGTTCTTCGCGCGGATAGGCCACCTGATCGATCTTGCCGAACTGTTCGGCGCGCAGAGGCACCAACCCCAGCTTGTCAAAGTTGATGTCGGCCAGATCGCGCAGCCGTTGCGGGCGGTTGAGATAGGCCCATTCGGCGTTCAGAACGCGCAGCCGTTCGCGGGCCTCACCGATGTCACGCTGCAACTGTTCGGCTTGCGATTGCGCCTCTTGCGTCTGGTAATTCTCGCGGTAAGCCCAAAAGGCCAGGCCAATGACGGCCATCGCCGACAGGATGATAAACAGACTGCGCATCACTGCGTCCCTTTCAACAATGGCATGCCAATCGCCTTGCGATCCGTCACCCCGGCAGGCGCATCCGTGCGCACCGCCACGCGCAGCTTGGCGCTGCGAGACCGGGGGTTTTCCGCCAGTTCACGCTCATCCGGGCCGATGGCCTTGCGGCTTTTGACGCTGAATTGCGGGGCATCCCGGGTGATTTCGGGGGCGTGGCGGCTACCAGTGCCCCCTCCGCCCGAGCGGGCCTGCAAGAACCGTTTGACCATGCGGTCCTCAATGGAATGAAAGGTCACCACCGCCAGTCGCCCACCGGGTTTCAGCGCCCGTTCCGCCGCCTCAAGCCCGCCAATCAATTCGCCATATTCATCGTTCACCGCAATGCGCAGCGCCTGAAAGCTGCGGGTGGCAGGATGGGCCTGTCCGGGTTTCGAACGTGGCAGGCATTTTTCAATGATACCGGTCAGCTGCAACGTGGTTGTGATTGGCGCAGCGGCGCGTTCACGCACAATCGCGCGGGCAATCCGGCGGCTGGCACGCTCTTCCCCGTAAAGGTAAAGGATGTCGGCCAATGCGCCCTCGTCCAGATTGTTGACCAGATCGGCGGCCGATGGCCCCTCCTGACTCATCCGCATATCAAGGGGGCCGTCCTTCATGAAGGAAAAGCCACGCTCAGCCAGATCCAGCTGCATCGAGCTGACGCCAAGGTCCAGCACTACGCCATCAAGGTCGCTGGCGACCTCGTCCATCTGCGAAAACACGTTTTGCACCAGCTCGATCCTGTCGCCATAGGCACCGGCCCACTCAGACGCCATTTGCAGGGCCAGTGGATCACGATCCACACCGATCACCTTATCGGCTCCGGCATCCAGCAACCCTCGGGCATAGCCGCCCGCACCCAGCGTACCGTCCAGCCAGATGCCAGACACAGGCGCAACCGCCGCCAGAAGCGGGCGCAATAAAACAGGAATATGAGAAGCATCATTGGGGACAGGGGCCGCAGCAGCCATGGCTTACTCCCCTTTCGCATTATCCAGGTAAACCAGCGGGTCGAAATCATCCGGCAGCTCGTCCAGCCATTCTTCAGTCTTGGCCAACTCTTCGGACTCGTAAGTCTCGGGTTTCCATATCTGAAACGTGTCCCCGGCGGCGATAAAGAAGGCCTCGCCATCAAGGTCAATTTTCTGACGCAGCTTGGCGGGCAGCACGAGGCGCCCGGTTTCATCCACCGCTGTGGGCAGGGATTGACCGTGGAACAGTCGCTGGAGCATCTTGCGCTCCATTGAGCCGCGCGGCAGCGCGTCGATCTTGGCATCAACCTCGTCGATTGCCTCCATCGTGTAACACTCGAGGTAGTTGCGGCGGTGATCGCCGTAAACAATTACCAGTTCGGGATTGTCGCCCTCGCGATAATTTGGGTCAGCAGCTTCCAGAACACGGCGAAACGAGGCCGGGATAGACACCCGCCCCTTACTGTCCACCTTATGGTGGCTTTCACCTCTGAACCTGCGGCTCACGGTCCCTTGACCTTTCCGTTCCCCCCGAAATCATTCTTTAAAAAGCGAAACGGCGGATTGATCTGCTGCCACTGATCAATCCGCCGCCCTCTGTCCCGCGATGCGGGGATGTCCAGCTGCGCGCGCCACCTGGGGGGATGTCTGCTCGCCCGCGCGCCGGATCCGTCGTCTTGATGAAGCGGGTGCCTGTATGAAACCTGCTCTGGTCTTATTTTTGTTCGGGGTCGTTTGGTGCCCCTTGTTCCGTCTTCATCGTGCTTATAGGGATGACATGGGAATTCATGGAAATCAATATAAAAATACGGGAAACAACACAGGATATTGTTTTTTGGGTACTCGAAAACAAGATGATGTGGCTATTTCTGCGATTTTAACGCATCACTTAGTGGAAAAGCCTCAAATAAACACTATATATAGCGATGCAATGCGCGATCTCATTTTTCCCATGATTTCCCGAATTTCGGGAGAATTCTCGACGAAAACAACCCTATCACAGTTGAAACCCTAAGAAAACAGTCCTGAAAACATCCACTTCCCATGCGATTCGACTCAGATCGGGCGCGATTACCTTAACTGTCCCATGAATTCCCGGATCATACCGGGCTATCCGCCCTGCCCTGAACCGTAGACGCGCCAAGCGGCTTTGGCGCAGGCCTGCTGATACCCGGCCTGCCTTGCCACGTCCCCCGGTTCTCGCACGCCGTGGGCGCGCACCAGGTGGTGGTGATCAAACCCCAGATTGGTAAAACTGACCGAAAAGCTGTCCATCAGATCGCGATACCGCTCTTCCGGCTCGCCCTGACTTTGCAGCAAGACCAGATGGCGGCCCGATCCCAAACGGCTTTTGACCGGGTTGGTGGTGTAGTCGGGCACAAAGAAGGAAAAGAACCGGTCTATCGCCAGCTTCAACTGCCCTGAAATCGAGGTGAAATAAACCGGGCTGGCCAGCACCAGAACCTGCGCTGCGCAATTGCATCCAGCACCGGCGTCAGGTCATCGACCTGTCCGCAGCTTTCACCGCCAGTTTTGCAATAAAACAGATTGATGCAGCCCTGATAAGACAGATCGGGCAGCTTGACCTCCTGCACAGTCGCACCCTGCCCTTCGGCCTCGGCGCGGAACATATCAGCCAGCGTGTCGCTATTACCGCCCTGTCGCGGGCTGCCTTTCAGAATAACGGTAGGCATCTCACCTGCCATCTCGGGACCCTCGCCATGATTGCACGGGCATTGAGTGGCGCAGGTAACGTCAAGGCAACCCCCGGGTCGCAACCCGGGAGTGTGCTGTCGGTTTTGGAATCAGGCGTTCGCATCCACAACAACGCGGCCCTTGACCTGGCCTTTGAGGATATCACGGCCCAGCTGAGGCAGGTCCGACAGTGTCGCGGGCTGGATCATTTTTTCCAGCTTGTCCATCGGCAGGTCGCTTGCAATCCGCTGCCAGGCGCGCAGCCGGTTGTCATAAGGCTGCATTACGGAATCAATGCCCAGCAGGTTCACACCGCGCAGCAGGAACGGGATCACCGTGGCAGGCAGCCCCGCGCCCCCGGCCAGACCAACAGCCGCCACCGAGGCCCCGTATTTCATCTGTCCCAGCACGCGCGCCAGCATGTCACCGCCCACGGCATCAACGCAGCCCGCCCAGGTTTCCGCCTCAAGCGGGCGTTTGACCGTCTCGTTGATCTCTTCACGAGCAACAATCTGGGTGGCGCCAAGAGATTTCAGGTAATCGCCGGTTTCAGGCCGCCCGGTGACACCTGCCACCTCATAGCCCAGATTGGCCAGAATAGCCGTTGCGACCGAGCCGACACCCCCAGCCGCACCCGTAACCAGCACAGGGCCATGCCCCGGTGTCATCCCGTGATCTTCCAGTGCCATCACCGCCAGCATCGCGGTGAAACCGGCAGTGCCCACAGCCATCGCGGCGCGCGTATCCAGCCCTTCGGGCAGCGGCACCAGCCAATCGGCCCTGACGCGGGCCTTCTGGGAATAGCCACCCCAATGTGCCTCGCCAACGCGCCAGCCCGTCAGCACGACCTTGTCGCCGGGTTTATAGCGATCATCATCGCTGGTCTCGACGGTACCTGCAAAATCAATGCCCGGCACATGCGGGTATTTGCGCACCAGCCCGCCACCTGGGCCAATGCAGAGACCGTCTTTGTAGTTCACAGTGGAATAGTCCACTGCCACCGTGACCTCCGCCTCGGGCAGCGCATCAAGGGTCAGTTCCTGCACGCTGGCGCTGGTCTTGCCGGTTTCGTCGTTTTTCTCAACAACCAATGCATTGAACATCGGGCTCTCCTTTGTGTTTCTCAAATGACGTCTGCCGATCACCAAGAAAATTCGCACGAATTTTCTTGGTCCCGGTTAATTCCAAAACTTCTCCTGCACCGTGGCCGGGCGCATCCCCACATGATGGGTCTCGACCTCCAGCTGCGTGCCTGGATCCCAGTGGGTCATACGCACCATCCCCAAACCCACATTCACACCGTGATCGGGTGACCACGCGGCCGACGTCACCTGCCCCACCTTCTTGCCATTCGCATAGAGCGGCCAGGCGCGGTCGCATCCCGGCAAGGCGTCGCCTTCAATCACAATCGGCCTGATCTGCTGTACCGGTCCTTCCTTGGCCACCCGCAACAGCGCATCGCGACCGATACAGCCAATCGCCGTATGGGTGTTGCAGAACTTGCCCAACCCACATTCATGAGGCGTGTTGTCATCGGTCATGTCATTGCCATAGCTCAGCAAGCCGCTTTCAATCCGCTCGATCGAATTGGGACAACCAGCCCGCACATTCAAATCCTCACCGGCGGCAAACAACGCGTCCCACAAAGGCATCGCGATATCGCTGCCCTCAACATAAATCTCAAAGCCACCTTGCTTGGAATAGCCTGAGCGGGCAACGACCATTTCGCGGCCCTGAAAATCAAACATACCATAGCGGAAAAAGCGGATATCGCGGACGCCGGGGCCAAACAAACGCTCCAGCAGATCATCAGCTTTCGGTCCCTGCACTCCCAAGGGCGACACGTCCGGCTCATCCACCAGAACATCCAGACGATAGCCATTGGCTACGCCTTTGACCCACAACAGCAGGTCACTGTCAGCGATGGAAATCCACCAGCGGTCCTCGGACAGTTTCACCGCGACCGGATCGTTCAGCATGCCGCCCGTCTCATCGACGATGGGCACATAGTAACACTGCCCCGCCGTCATCCCGCGCAGATCACGCGGTGTCAGCATCTGCATCAGCCGGCCTGCATCGGACCCACGCAGCTCGACCTGGCGTTCACACGACACGTCCCAGACCTGCACATGCTGCTTGAGGTGATGATAATCCGCCTCGATGCTTTCAAACATCGTCGGCAGCAACATACGGTTATAGACCGTATAAGCCGAAACGCCCTGCGCCTCGACACCATCGGAAAACGGAGTGCGCCGCAACCGGCGCGACGGGGAAAGTAAAGCCATCTCAGACCTCTTCAGATGATGCAGCTATTTCGGGCCGTGCCAGTCAATCGGGCAGATTTCGGCGGATTTGCCCGAGAAATCCCAAACCCGGCCATAATCACGCACGCGGGATTTCAGGCCGGTGGCGGCGATGATATCGGGACCCATCCAGTATTTGGAATTGGAGACCATGACGGGATGATCGGGATCTTTGCCGTCAATCATCTCGATCTCGCCCTGGATCTTACGGCCAATGTAGATGCCGCGTTTCTTGCCCTCGCGAACGATCTCAACCTTCTGACGCTCGGCGCCAATGATCTCGCTGACCAGCATGGTGAAGAGGCCCGTGGTGCCCCCCGCCTGGCCTGAGAAGATTTGCAGAATGCCGTTATAGGCCTTGCCCGAGGAACGCTCATCCACATAGGCGGCCACCTTCCAGTTGCCCTCGCCCATACGGCCCGGAATATCGACCAGCAGGCCTACATTGAGGCCGCTGAGGTCTTCGCCCTCGAAATGGCCCTCGTCAATGGCAATGGCCATCCAGGCGTGGCAATGCCCTTCGGTGGGCGGATGCGCACCAAGGCTGACCACGCAGGGGCAGAACACGGTGCACGAGCAGTTCAGAAACAGCTCGCCCTTTATCGCCCATTCGGTGGGGCTGGCCTGACGGCGTTTGGGGTTGGGCATCCGGTTGTCGATGCGTTGTGACACCGGCAGTCTGTCAGCGTCTGGCTTGCGTTTTACAGCCATGTCTTATCCCTCCATAAGAAGCGGGCGCAGCAAAAGCACGACGCCGCCCAATATCATCACAACTCCCAAAGGGCGCACAACGCGGTGGCCAATCTGTGGCAGTTTCTCAAGCACCATGAACAGGGTCGCCAGCCCCATCCATAGCAAGTTCATCACCCCGCCCACAAAGCCGAGCGCCATAAAGCCCCAGCAACAGACGACACAATATGCCCCCAGGGCCAACCCCATGCGCAAACCGCCAGTAAGCCCTGTGCGCCAATTCCCAAGGAAGTAATTCATCGGCGCGTGGCACACGCCGTGGCAGATCTCTTTGGTGCGGCTGAACTGGAATACGCCCACAACGATCAGCAGCACCGCGCCCAGCACAGGCGATTTCGCGATCCCCAGCATGTCCACGATACCGCCGAACAAAAGCGTTAGCTGCACGCCGGCGATCAGCGCGGCAAAGGCGGCCCACATAATGGCGTAACCGGCCAACACGCCCAGCCATCCCCCCCAGCTGCCATCGGCAGCACGAATGAGGTCTTCGTAGGTGGTCAGGGTGGGCACCATGGTCGGCAGCATCATCGCCGCCATCATGATCGCCCACATCATGAACAACGGGCCGAAATTGGCCATCGGCATATACATCGGCATGCGCGGGTCCATTTGGCGCATCGCCTCGCCCATCTCGCCGGGGCGGCCGATCAGATCCAGATCCATGTCGATCGCCATGGCATACATCACCCACCACGCCGCGAGGATCGCGGCGAAAAAGCCCAGCCAAAGCACGCTGCGCAGGGACTGCCATTGGATCAAACGCACCTGTTAAGGCTCCAAAAAGGGGATTCGACGGTTGCAAGATAATTGTCATACATTTAAATGTATGACAAATGAAAACTGACCCGGATAAAAAACCCGACCTTTCAGCGCAGATTGCGCAAGCCATTCGCCATGCCATTGTGAGTGGGCGGATGATCGTGGATGAGCGCCTGCCGTCCGAGGCCGAACTGGCCGAACAATTCGAGGTGTCCCGCTCGACCGTGCGTGAGGCATTGAAACGGTTGGCGGCGCAATCCCTGATCCGCACCCAGCGCGGGGCGTTTGGCGGGGCCTTTGTGAATCGGCTGTCTTATGAAGAGGCTTACGGGCAGCAGATCACCACCTCGACGCTGCTCTTGTCGATGAACGCGGTGAGTTTTGAAACCGCTTGCGAGGCGCGCTATGCGCTGGAGCGGGCATGTGCGCCCCTGTCGGCCACGCGGCGCAACGCCGATCATCTGGCCACGATGCGGGCGGAAATTCACCGGCAGGGTCAGCCGGGGCTGAGCGATGAAAGCTTCTGCGCTTCGGATGTCGCCTTTCACCGTGCGCTGGTGGATGGCGCAGGCAACCCGGTGCTGAGTTATCAACTGGCCGGGGCGGTTGAGGCGATGCAGCCCTTGATGAACATGATTACCTTCACCGCGCGCGCGCGTGAGGAAATCGTTGGCCTGCACACACGGGTTGCAGATGCGCTGGAGGCGGGTGATGCCTCCGCTGCCGAGACCGCGCTGCATGATCTGGAAGCCTATACGCTGACCCTTGGCCGTGACGTCATGGCCGCCCGCGCGAAAGCCTGAACCGGGTTTGACTTAGTTGAGCGAGCCTTCGGCCCGCACACTTTATCTCGTCATCGCCTACGGCTCTTCCTCGGGACTTGCGCTCCGCGCGGGGATATTTTTAGCCAGAAGAAGTAGCGCGCGGTAGGTTAGCCGGAGCGTGCGACCATCAGGCGGGCCATATCAAGCATCCGGCAGGAAAAGCCCCATTCATTGTCATACCAGCCGAAAACGCGCAGCAGCCCACCGGTGGAGACAGAGGTCTCGGCCCCGTTCAGGATGATCGATTCCGGTCGTGCGCGCAGGTCGGACGACACCAAAGGCTGATCGGTATAGCCAAAGACCGGTTTTGGCGCTGCTTTCAGAAGATCGTTCACCTGATCTGCGCTCACGCGCCGACCGGTCTGTACGGTCAGGTCGATGCAAGACACACTGGCCGTAGGGACACGGATCGCCCGTGCCTCTATCCGCCCTTTCAGATGCGGCAAAACCTTGCCTGTCTGGTTTTGTGCGCTGGTGGTTGTGGGCACCATGGACAGCGCGGCTGCACGGCTGCGTTCAGGCGCATCACGGGGTTTATCCACGGTCGGCTGGCTGCCGGTATAGCAATGCACCGTCGTCATTTGCCCGCTCAGAAGCCCGAACGCATCGTCCAGAAGGCGCGCCAAGGGGGCCAGCGCGTTGGTGGTGCAGGACGCGTTGGAGACGATCCGATGGGTCCTCAGATCACCCTCATTCGCCCCAAGAACAACGGTCACATCCGCCTCTGCCGAGGGGCCCGAGACCAGCACCGCGCCTGCCCCGGCCTCAAGCCCGCGTTCTGCAATAGCGCGGCTGCCGCCCATTCCGGTACATTCCAACACGATATCAACGCCGCTGAGGTCCAGATCGCGCAGATCCGGAGCGGCATGGAACGGGATGCGGCATTCGCCCACGATCAACGCGACCGGTTCGGCCCGCACATCCTGGGGCCAGGGGCCATAGACACTGTCGTACTGAAACAGATAGGCGCAGGTCTCGGCAGGTTCGATCTCGTTGATCAGAACCAGCTCAAACCCCTGCATGTCACGCAGAAGGATACGCAAAAGAGTGCGGCCAATGCGGCCAAACCCGTTGATGGCAAGGCGGATGGGGCGGTCAGGCACGGCAGAATCCGGTTCTTAAAAGGTCAGGTCTTCTGACACTCTGCGCTTCAAAGTGCCAATCCACAACCCTGTAAAACAAAATTTAATCAAATTATGAGGTACCCGCGCCTCACTGCAAAATCGAGGAATAGAGCAGCACGCCCCAATCGCCCAGGGTCCGCTCGATCGGCGCCCAAAGGGCGCCCATGCGGATCGGATCAGTGCGCGTGCCTTGAGCAATCTCATTCAGGCTGCGCCGTCCATCAATTGCCGCCAGCAAGGGGGCGGTGTCTTTGGGCAAATCCAGCCACGCCTCAACCCCTGCGAAACTGAGCTTGGGGGTTTGGCCCTGAGCGATAGCCTGTGCGAGAGCACGGGCTTGCACGCCCTTGAGATGCGGCACCAGCGTGCGGGTCTTGCCGCTGGCAGGCCCCTGCCCCGAGTCTTTGGCGACGGCATATCCAACATGCACCTTGATTGTGCCGCGCAGTTTCTCGGCAAGCGCCATTTGCTGCACCCGGTTCATGCTCTTGGGCACCTCGGTGATCCGCGACAGGTCGTAAAGGGCGGGCATGGTAAATCCGCTGAGCATCCAATCGCTCTGCTCCAGCACCTCGACCAGATCCGGAACATCAAAGGCGCGGTCCTGCGAATGCAGCAGCAGATCGTAAAACCCCGCATCACTGACGTGATGGTCACCTAGGTTGGTGTTGGCTTTGAACGAATGCCCCTCCGGCAGGGTTTCAAGAATCTCACGGGCCTTGCGCAGCCGGGCCTTGGGCTCCAACCCGTCAAACAAGGCACCGAACGCCTCTTGCAACGGGTAGACGCCCGAGCGGCCATAAGGCGCATAGACCATAAACCCCAGGCCGCCGCCCGGGGCCAGCGCCGCACGCAAGGCGGCAAAGCCTGCCGCGGGATCAGGCAGATGGTGCAGAACACCGCAACAATCAATGTAATCAAATACCCCCAGATTGGGCGCATCCAGCAGGCTGCCGGTGACAAAACTGATGTTGCTCAGCTTGCGGGCCTTGGCCCGTGCTTCGGCCACTTTACGCGAGGCGGTGGAAAGGTCGACATAGGTGATCTCATAGGGTTTGCCCGCCTGCACCATCATCTGCGCCAGCTGGATCAGCCCATCGCCGGTGCCGCCCCCGGCCACCAGCACGCGCAGGGGTTTGGACCAATCGCGTTGGCCACCAAAGATGAAATGATCAATCTCCGTCGGGATCGAGGGCGATCCGGTGATCAGGCGTTTGGCTTCGTCCTTTGGGTCCCGTTCGGGATAGGGATAAGCCTCATATTGGGTTTTCACATCACTCATGGCGCGCACCATATGCCGGTGTGCCCAGGATTTGCAAAGCCGATTGGCGTCATCACAAGAATTGCATTGCGCCGCCCGGCGCTGCGCGGCAGGGTCGCGCCATGAGCAGCCCCATCGCAATTCCCTATTTCACCGGCTCCGGCCACACCCGCCGCCTTGCCGAAGCTGTCGCCGAGGGCGTTGGCAAGGCGCATCTGATTGATATCGAGGCCATGAGCGAGGGAGATTGGCAGCCGCTGGACGCCGCTCCGGCGATCCTGTTTGGGACGCCGACCTATATGGGGTCCTCTGCGGCGCGGTTTGACCAGTTTCTGGAGGACGCCTCCGACCGATGGGCCGATCAGCTTTGGGCCGACCGGCTGGCTGGTGGCTTTACGGTGGCGACCTATCCGTCGGGGGACAAGCTGAACACGCTGATGCGGCTGGCGATCTATGCCACGCAAATGGGAATGCTCTGGATCGGACCCAACGCGATTGGCCCACCGGTTGATCCGTCCAATCCGGGCATCAACAAGGATGGGGCGAACCTTGGCCTGATGGCCACCTCCAGCCGGGACAAGACCCAGTTGATTGACGCTGGCGATCTGGAAACCGCCCGGTTGTTTGGCGCGCGGGTGACGCAAGCTGTGGATCGTTGGGCTAAGTGACGTGAGCCGTACCAGCGCCGGACCATGGGATGGTGCCGCAACAGTTATGTGGAGCACTCAATGCCAGCCAAGTCCGTACGCCCTCTGTGCGAAAACCCGGCCTCACCATAGCGCCAACCTAGCAGGACGGTCCGGCGTCGCGTTGATTCCGAGCAGGAGGATTAAACTCTCCGGCTATTCTGAAACAACCATTACCCGATCATCTAACATCGCCGCAAAGGGCGTGTTCTGCGCCAGATACTCGGCCAGAACATCGGCCACATCTGGGCCGAAATCATAGGCCTCGTCCGCGTCACGGAACATCGCGAAACCGTCCTCGCCATTGCGGACATAGTTGTTGGACACCACGCCATAGACCTTATCAGCGTCAAGCGGTGCGCCACCAATCGTGACATCCCGCACCCTTGATCCCGGTTCCACCGATGGATCATAGGTAAACCGCATACCCGCAACTTGCAGGAAACGCCCGGCCTCGCCCTCGACCTGGCTGACGCCGTTTTCCAACGCCTCTAACAGCACCGCGCCGCTGACCCGGAAGGTCGACAGCGTGTTCTGGAACGGCAGCACGGTCAGCACCTCACCCATGGTCACCGGGCCTGCATCAATGCTGGCGCGCACACCGCCACCGTTTTGCAACGCCACGTCGATGCCCTGGGTTTTGACGCGGGCCAGCATCGCCTCAGCCACAGCAACACCCATCGGGCACACACGGCTGCGACAATTGGACTTGGACCCGTCAATCGGCTCGGACGCCTCGGCGACCACCTTGTTGCGGATTTCATCCAGCGGCACGGCGGCCTCGGCGATGCGGGCTTTCACGCCATCATCTTCGGCCACATCCGCGCCCATCAACAATGGTGCGCCGACCGCCTCGGTCAGGTTGCCTGCGTCATCAAAGCTGAAATTCAGCTCGCCCAGAAATTTGCCATAGGCATAGGCCTGCACAATCGCCGTCTGGCCCACCATGGTAGGGTATGGCCCGGCGGCGTCTTCGTCATCGGAATGCAGATAGGTGTTGGAAGGCCCGCCGACGATCACATCGACACCGGTGGTTTCGCGCGCAACACGCTGATCCACGTGATAGCCGGAGTGGCTGAGCACGATGATCTTGTTCACACCTTCTACTTCAAGCCGCTCGACTTCGGCCTGCACGGCATCAACCGGGTCGGTGAAAATGATGTTGGGGCCAGGGCTGGCCAGTTCATCGGTGTTCTGCGGCGTCAGGCCGATCAGGCCCAGCTTTTCCCCGCCCCGCTCAATCACAGTGGACTTCTGCAAAACCCCGGCCAGTTGTTTCTCGCCCGAGACGTCCGCGTTGGACATCAGGATCGGAAACTCCAACGCATCCATGAACCCACGCAATACCTCGGGGCCATCATCAAACTCGTGATTGCCCACGGTCATGGCGTCATAGCCCAGCTTGTTCATCATCTCGGCGGTCAGCTTGCCCTTATAGTAGGTGTAAAACAGCGTGCCCTGAAACTGATCCCCGCCATCGACAAGGATCGCATTGTTGGTGCGCTGTCGTGCATCGGCAATCGCCGTTGCCAACCGGGCCGAGCCGCCAAAGCACTTGCCCTCGGCGTTATCTTCGGCCCCGCAGGAGCTATCGTATTTATTGATCGGCTCGAACCGCGCGTGGAAATCATTGGTGTGCAGAATGGTCAGCGTGTAATCGGCGACCGCCAGCGTGCCAACGCAGCTCAGCGCCAGACCCGCAATCATATGGGCCCTCGATTTTTGACCTGTTTTGTGTTTTTCTGTGCTGTGGTTTGAGGGGCGGGTGATCCCGTTGATCCTGAAACCCGTTGTTTCGCGCCTTTCGTGATTTGATTATTCAGCCGGGCGTCCTGTTCGGCTTGCCGGTTTGCCGGGTGTTCACGCCGGGCAGGGATTTATGCGGCGCAACACAACGAGGCGGCGCATGTTGCAGGCGATGTTCTTCATCCCGATCCCGGCTTTGGCGCGTGCGATGCCGATCGTGCGTACCATCGTCCCGCCCATGTCGTTGGTCTGCGCGCCAAAGACGTGTTCCACCCGGGCCCTTGCCTTGGATTTGGTCCGGTTGCCGCCCTTCGCCTGCGCGGTCAGCGGCTTGCCGCGCTTGCCCTTGCGGTGGATGTGGCTCTTCAGTTTCCGATCCCGCAGCCTGGCCTCCATTTCCTCCGAGCGACAGGCCGCGTCCGCCCGGACGCCGGAGCCGGTGTTGCCCCGCATCGGCAGGGAATCCACCGCCTGGCTGTCATGCAGAGCGGCATCTGTCACGTGACAGCGGCGCACCGGCTTGTGCCTGCGGTCTACATTCACGTGGTTCCTGTAACCGTAATGCGACTTCCCGTGCTTCCTGGTCCAGCAGGCATCGGTGTCCTTCCGCGATCGTTTGGCGGGTGTGTCAGACCAGTCCTGCGGGACCTCGCCGTTCCTGATGGTCCTGTTCTCATCGCGGGTATTGTGATTGCGCGGCACCGGGACAATGGACGCATCCAGGATCTGTCCGCCCCGGGCGATATAGCCCTGGCGGGACAGAAAACCGTCGAATTGAGCAAACAGGCTCTCGACCGGCCCCGCCTGCGCAAGTCCCTCGCGATAGAGCCGGACCGTCTTCGCATCCGGGACACGATCCTCAAGGCCCAACCCGGGAAACCGCATGAACGAAAGGCGGTCGCGCACCTGATATTCGATCCGGTCGTCAGACAGGTTATAAAGCGCGCTCGGGACCGGCGTCCTGAACATCGGTACCGCGTCCATCGGCTTGCGCCCCGCCCGGGATTTGCGCTCCGCATCCGGCTTGCGCCAGGCCCGCTCAAGGGCCGGGCGAAATTCCTCCCGCGGCACAACAGCGTCGATCTCGACCAGCGGATCGCGCCTGGCGTCCAGGCTCGCGTAACGGTCTGAAAGATCAAAAAAAACCATCTGCGCCATCGTCTCACCCCCATACCAGGTCGATACCCAAAATATAACACAGCACCGGAAACAGGGCAATTTTTAGAGGCGCCCATATGTCTCAGCATGGCATCATTCCTTTTGAGATGGGAAACTGTGAACAGCTTTGCGCGTCTTGCCGCCCCTGTCAAAACCTTCCCGCTTGACCCGCGCGCATCGGCAAGGCATCACCATCTCATGCTGATTTACAAGATTTTCCGGGCTCCCGAATGGGCCGAGATCCAAGCCAACGGCACCACGTCCGGCGCGCCGATTGACCTGAGTGATGGCTTTATCCACTTCTCAACCGCCGCGCAGGCCGCTGAAACCGCCGCCAAACATTTCGCGGGCGTTGAGGGCCTGATGCTGGCCGCGATTGAGGCCGATGATCTGGGCGAGGCCCTGAAATGGGAAAAATCGCGCGGGGGCGCGCTGTTCCCGCATCTTTATCGTGATTTGCAATTATCCGAGGTCCGTTGGGCCGAACGCTTGCCAATTGTCGCCGGAGAACACCAATTTCCGCCGGGTCTGGCATGAGAGCGTGGGAGCGGCTGGGGCTGTCGCTCCTCCATCGGTTTGATCCTGAAACGGCGCATGGCCTTGCCCTGAAGGCGCTGCGCATTGGTGCTGTGCCCTTGCCCGGCCTTGTCATCTCGCCGCGTCTGCGCACAGAAATTGCCGGGCTTCACCTGGCCAACCCCATCGGTCTGGCCGCCGGGTTTGACAAGAACGCCCAAGCCCTGTCGCCCCTGTCGCGCGCCGGGTTTGGATTTCTTGAGGTTGGTGCGGTCACACCGCGCGCGCAACCGGGCAATCCGCGCCCGCGTCTGTTTCGCCTGACCGAAGATCAAGGCGTCATCAACCGGTTCGGCTTTAACAATCTGGGGATGGAGGCCTGCGCCCGACAGCTGGCCAACCGACCTCGCGACGCGGTGATCGGCCTTAATCTGGGGGCCAACAAAGACAGCGCCGACCGCGCCGATGATTTCGCTCGTGTATTGGCCCATTGCGGGCGGTTCCTGGATTTCGCGACCGTGAATGTCTCGTCCCCCAACACCGAAAAACTGCGCGATCTGCAGGGCGCTGAGGCGCTCTCGGCCTTGCTGGCAGGTGTCATGGAAGCCCGAAATTGGCTACAGAACCCGATACCGATCTTCCTGAAAATCGCACCTGATCTGGATGACACAGAACTGTCCGAGATCACAGATGTGGCGCAGACTGCGGGCCTGTCGGGCATCATCGCCACCAACACAACGCTGGATCGCGACGGGTTACAAAGTGTGCATCAGGGCGAGGCCGGGGGCCTGTCGGGTGCGCCGCTGTTTGAGAAATCCACCCGGGTGCTGGCAAAGCTTTCACAACTGACCAACGGTGAGATGCCATTGATCGGTGTGGGCGGGATCAGTACAGTTGACGATGCTTATGCCAAAATCCGCGCGGGTGCCAGCGCCGTGCAGATCTATTCAGCCCTTGTTTACAGTGGCGTATCTCTAATACCTGATATGGCACGCAAACTAGATATCTTGTTAGAAAAAGACGGTTTCACCTCGGTAGCAGAGGCCGTCGGCACCGATAGAGAGGCATGGCTATGATCACCATCTGGCACAATTCGCGCTGTTCAAAATCGCGGCAAACTCTGGATCTGCTGACCGGCGAAGGGCATGATCCGGTGGTACGACGCTATCTTGATGATCCGCCCACCGAAGATGAGCTGCGCGCGGCGCTTGCCGCCCTGGGCCTGCCCGCCATTGCGGTGATGCGCACCGGCGAGGCGGCATTCAAAAACATGGGCCTTGCCAAAACCGACGATGAGGCCACCCTGATCGCCGCCATGGCGCAAGAGCCGAAACTGATCGAGCGCCCTATAGTGTTCAGCGGATCGAAAGCCGCCATTGGCCGTCCGCCCGAGGCCGTGCTGGATATTCTCTAGCCCTCACAAGCCTGTCGCGGCGGCTTGCCCCCCTCCCCGATCTGTCTATATGCAGGCGCACAGCCGGATCCCCTGTTACCCGCTGGATTGACGCCGTTGTCTTTGATCTGGGCCGTCAGATGCGGTGGTCCTTCCTGCCGCCCTTGATGGTCTACTTCGCCTATGGCTGTGCCACCGTGGCGACCATTGTGGGGAGATTCTTTGTCAAGGATTTTCTCGACTTCTCGGCAGCTTACATCGCAGGTCTTGCATTTTGGGCCGGGTTACCCTGGGCGTTGAAAATGCCGCTGGGGCACCTGATCGACCTGATCTGGCGGTGGAAATCTCTGCTGATCTATCTGGGCGCTGGTCTGGTCGCGGTCAGCATGGGGATCATGTATCTGGTGCTAACGCAAAGACCGATGATGGAAGCGATTGCTCCTATCGGCACATGGTACATCATTTCCTTCATGCTGGCCCCCTGCGGGCTGGTTTTGCAGGACGCGGTGGCCGATGCCATGTCGATCGAGGCCGTGCCGGTGATCGCAGAGGACGGCGCGCCTATCCCCGAAGATGTCTCGAAAAACATGCACACGACCATGCAGACGATGGGCCGGTTTGCCCTGATCGCGGGCACAGTTGTAGTGGCACTGGTCAATATCGTGATGTTTTCCGACATCGAAGCGCTGACCGAGGCCGACAAGGCCGCGATTTATGGGCGCATCTACCTGATTGGTCTGATTATCCCTGCGATTTCCGTCTCGGGCGTGATCCTGGCCGCTCTGCAACGCCGCTTTGGCCATCATTCGACCGAGCGTCTGCCCGATGCGCCCCGCACCGAAATGAACCCGTGGTATTTCATTGGCGGCGGGGCCTTTGTGGCGCTGACCCTGACCATTGGCCTGACCAGCGTGCCCTTTGGCCAAGAGATCATTTTCATCGGTTCAATGCTGATCGTCGGGTTACTGATGCGCCAGTTGATTGCCGTGCTGCCCCGGGAACAGGCGCGGATGCTGCTGGGCACCGCCCTGATCATCTTTTTCTTTCGCGCCGTGCCTCGCCCGGGTGACGGGTTGACATGGTTCAACATCGACGTGCTCGGCTTTGATCAACAGTTCCTATCGGTGCTTTCGCTGCTGACCTCGGTGCTGACGCTGGCAGGGCTGGTGGCGTTGCGCCCAGTGATTGCTAAATGGCCGATCGCGCGGGTGATTGCCCTGCTGACCATCGCAGCGGGTATCCTGAGCCTGCCCAATCTCGGCCTCTATTACGGCGTACACCACTGGACTGCCGCAATGACCGGGGGGATTGTCGATGCGCGCTTTATTGCGCTGCTCGATACGGCAGTGGAATCACCGCTGGCCCAGATCGCGATGATCCCGATGCTGGCCTGGATCGCACGCAGTGCGCCGATTGAGTTGAAGGCGACCTTCTTTGCGGTGATGGCATCCTTCACCAATCTGGCGCTGTCCGCCTCCAGCCTCTCAACCCGCTATCTCAACGAGATTTTCATCGTCACCCGCGAGGTGCACGAGGCCGGTGTGGTCACAATGGCTGCCGACTACAGTCAGCTTGGGTGGCTATTATTGTCCGTCATCGGGGTCACGGTGATCGTGCCCTTGCTGGTGATCTGGCTGGTGCAACTGTCGCCCTTACGCACAACGGATTAACCGGCGGATCGCTCCAGCGCAGGGTATTTCAAGCCCAGAGTCACCCCCCGCGCCACATAGGAGATCAGCAAGGCCAGCCACAGCCCGTGATTGCCGATCAGCGGGATCAGGGCGAGGATGGCCAGCACGTAAACCGCTAGAGAAACCGCCATCATATTACGCATATCCCAGGTGCGCGTCGCCCCGATAAAGATGCCATCCAGCATCCATGCGCCCAGCCCCAGGATCGGGGCCAGCGCCATCCAGATCAGGTACTCGCGCGCCTCGATTTGCACCTCTGGCACCTTTGCCATCAGGTCAATGATCCAGCCGCCGACAAACCAGAACGCTGCCGCCATCAGAACCGTGATCACAAGCCCCCATTGGCTGCCCATGATCGCAGATCGGCGCAGGCGTGTGCGGGTCCGTGCGCCCATGGCCTGCCCCACCAATGCCTCGGCGGCGAAGGCAAACCCGTCCAGCGCATAGGCGGTGATGTGCAGGAATTGCAACAACACCTGATTGGCCGCCAGGGTCACATCCCCAAAACGCGCACCGAGGAACAGGAAGGACACCACGATGCCCTCCAACATCAGTGAGCGTTGCAGGATATGGCTGCTCACCAGCCCCATCCGTTTGAGGGCCGGACCGTCAAATACCCGTGGCCAATCCCGCGCCGCCGGCTTGCGCAACGCATCGCGGCAGAGCCACAGGCCAAAGGCGACCCCCCCAGCCAAGGCCCAGCACGAACCAGAAACTCAGCGCCACATTGAGCCCGTTCATCAAGAGCTGGATCAGCAGGACAGCCCGGGTGCGTTCCAGCGCGATCAGCCAGCCTGTAATGCCGAACACCGCGATCATCGCTGGCGCGCTCCAGATGCGGATAGTCATGTAGTCGCGCGCCATGCCCTCGACCTCGGCACTGGCAGGGGCAAGGGCAAAGGCCCCTGCAAAGATTGGGATTTGCAGGGCGATCAACACCACGCCCCCTGCCCCGGCGATCATCAGCGCACGGGTCAGAAGCGCCGCGACCTCGCCCGTATCTCCGGCGCCATGCGCCTGGCTGGTCAACCCGGTGGTGCCCATCCGCAGAAAGCCGAAAATCCAATAGAGCGCCGTCAGGATCACCGCCCCGATGCCGACCGCGCCAATCGGTGCCGCCTCGCCCAACTGCCCAACAACACCGGTATCCACGGCCCCCAGAATAGGCACCGTGATATTGGCCAAAACAATGGGCACCGCGATTTTCAGAACTCGGGGATGGGTCACCGGCCCCGAAGAGAAAACCGTGTCAGCCATCCCGGCGGGGCATCAGGAAATGACCCGTTGCCTGCGCAAAGGGGCGTGCGCGATTGTCCTGCCAGGCCTCGACATGCACAGACGCATAGCGCCGACCCGACCGCGCCACATGGGCACGCGCATAGGCATCGCGCGGCAGGCCCGAGCGCAGGTAATCCACAGTAAAGCCGATCGTCTTGGGCAGGCACGGAAGTTTGCCCGCCTCCAGCGCCTCGGCCTCAAGCGCGCCGCTTTCGATATCGCCCCACAGCATGGACCAGCTCAGGCCGATGATCGCCGTCATTTCCAGAAAGGCCGCCGTCGCCCCACCATGCAACGCGGGCAGCACCAGATTGCCGATCAGCCTCTCTGCAAAGGGCATCACCGCAGTCAACTCATCCCCGCGCCGGTCGAACTGCACGCCGAGGAATTGAATATAGGGTACGCCCTCAACCAGTGCATTCAGCGCCGCGTCACGGCGTTGCTTGACCACTTGTACGGGTTCGGGACGGGACCGGGCCATCTATCCGCCCTCCACGGTGAAGGTGCCGTTGGCGGTGGCGACGGGGTGATCCTCATCCTCGTCCACCGCACGGGCACGCACAAAGGCGACCGAGCGAGTGATGTGATAGCATTCGGCAATTGCCCGGATTTGCTGACCCGGGGTGGCAGGCCGCATATAGTCGATGCGCAGATCAATCGTGGCGGTGGTGCCGGGATTGTCAGGGTGGCTCATCGCCGCCGCCCCACAGCAGGTGTCCATCAAGGCCGACACCGCCCCGCCATGGATCACGCCGGTTTCCGGATCACCCACAAAGCGTTCGTTGTAATCCATGCCGAACGTGGCCTTACCTGACCCCACATCCAGCACCTCCATGCCCAGCGCCTTGGCATGGGGCAGCTCGCCGAAAAACTGGCGGATCAGTGTGATCTTGTTCTTGCTCATCGGGCTGCCCCTGGCCGCTTCATTCGCCCCTTTATGGGCCGCAAATGCGAAGGCCTGCAAGGCACCTGTTGCACGGGCGCGCCGTTGCCCTTACGCTGAACGAAAGGAGCGGGTTGCGATGCCAGACACACGCCTGTCATTCAAGCAAATGTGCGAGAAGTTCGACGTGACCGCTCGCACCCTGCGCTATTACGAATATATCGAACTGCTGGAACCCGAACGCGAAGGGCGGTCGCGGTTTTACGGCCCGCGCGAATTGGCCCGAATGACGCTGATCCTGCGCGGGCGGCGCTGGGGCTTTGCGCTGGAAGATATCCGCCAGTGGCTGCTGATCTACGAAGAAGAAGGCACGCAGGCGCAATTGCGCAGCTGGGTTGAGCTGGCGGATCGTCAGCTTGTCACGCTGGAAGAGCAGAAGAAACAACTGGCCGACTCGATTGCCGAGTTGAAGGCGGTACGTGATGCCTCGGCCCGTGCGCTGGACTAAGGTCTTCGCCCCGGCCCTGCTGGTGTTTGGACTGACTGGCCCCGGATTGGCAGACACGCCGCTGACCTCGCCTGCGGATTACGTGCACGAGAGTGCCGCCGCCGTGCGTGGCAATGTGGAACGCAACCGTACCACCATCACCCAGCATGGCGCACCCCATAGCCCGACATGGGCCATCCCCGTCTGGGCGCGGTTTTACAGCCTCTCGCCTATGGCCGACACCATTCTGGTGCTGACCCCAAGTGGCAACCTGCTGGGCAGTCGTGACCCTGATCAGATCGTCATGACGGTCTGGTATCTTGAGGGCGACACGCCGCAGATGCGGGACTTTAAACTGTCAGAGGTGGTGGCCCCCGCCGACATGCCGCGCACCGTCAGCCATTATGCCTGGCTGAACAGCTATGAACCGGGCGAGGTCGGCTGGCGGCTAAAACTTGCCGATGGGCGCAAGATCACCGCTACCTATCGCTGAGTCGCCCCACCCCCATCAAACAAGGCGTTTACGGGGAAAACCCGGCACATCTTCCCGGTTCAAAAATTGCCCGCAGCCCTGCCTGACCTTTGCTGATCTTACGTCAACTTTAAAGTGACGTGACGTCCTTATTACGTCAACTACATTCCCTGTTGTACTGAGGGGGCCATGCGCACAGGTAGGCCCAACTGCTGAGCGATGTGCATGAGGCCAAAGATGAGTGATGATGTGATGACAATCCGTGAAATGTGCGACGAGTTCGATGTAACACCGCGCACGCTTCGTTTTTATGAGTCCAAAGAACTGCTTTTCCCTCAACGGGTTGGGCAAAAGCGGCTGTTCACCCGGCGTGATCGCGCCCGGCTGAAACTGATCCTGCGCGGCAAGCGGTTTGGCTTTTCGCTGGAAGAGATCCGCCAGCTTCTTGATCTCTATGATCATGGTGATCAGCAACAGACCCAGATCACAACCGCCTATCAAGTGGCCGAACGCCATCTGGCCGACATGGAACGCCAACGTGATGAGCTGAACATTGCCATCGACGATCTGCGCGAACAAATGAGCTGGGGGCGCAAGATGATGAAATCCTTCGCCACCCGCCGCACCGCCGCCGAATAAACACAACCGAAAAGACGACCCCAGGGAGACACTAGACATGCCCAGCTATACCGCCCCGACCAAGGATATGCATTTCATCCTGCACGACGTGCTGAAAGTCTCGGAAGCCGACACACACGGCTACGGCGATCTGGATGCTGACTTCACATCCGCCATCCTGGAAGAAGCGGGCAAACTGGCCTCTCAGGTGCTGGCCCCGCTGAATGTCGTGGGTGACACAGAAGGCTGTGCGCTTGAGAATGGCGTGGTGCGCACCCCTACCGGGTTCAAGGACGCGTTTGAGCAGGTCAAGGAAGGTGGCTGGACCGGAATCGATCTGCCCGAGGAATTTGGCGGGCAGAACATGCCCTACATCATGTATACGGCTGTGGGCGAAACCTCGTCCGCCGCGAACCAGGCCTTCACCATGTATCAGGGCCTGACCCATGGGGCCGTCTCAGCCATCCTGGTGCATGGCACAGAGGATCAAAAGGCCACTTATCTGCCCAAGATGACGTCTTGCGAGTGGACCGGCACCATGAACCTGACTGAACCGCATTGCGGCACCGATCTGGGCCTGATGCGCACCAAGGCAGAACCGCAGGACGATGGCAGCTATGCCATCACCGGGCAGAAGATCTTCATCTCGGCGGGTGAACATGACATGGCCGACAATATCGTCCATCTGGTGCTGGCCAAGATCCCCGGCGGACCCGAGGGCATCAAAGGTGTGTCGCTGTTCATTGTGCCGAAATTCCTTGTGAACGAAGACGGCTCACTTGGCGCACGCAATGGCGTCGCCTGCGACAACATCGAAAAAAAGATGGGCATTCACGGCAATGCCACCTGCGTGATGAATTATGACAGCGCCAAGGGCTGGTTGCTGGGCGATATGCACAAAGGCATGCGCGCGATGTTCACCATGATGAACGAGGCCCGCATCGGCGTGGGCATGCAAGGCCTGGCCCAGGCCGAAGCCGCCTATCAGAACGCGCTGATCTACGCCAAAGACCGCCTTCAGGGCCGCGCGGTCACCGGTGATGAAAACCCCGATGGCCCTGCCGACCCGCTGATCGTGCATCCCGATATCCGCCGCTCACTGATGGATCAGAAAAGCTTTGTCGAGGGGGGCCGCGCCTTCCTGCTCTGGGGAAGCCAGATGATCGACCAATCCCACCGTGGTGGGGATGAAGCGGCCGAAGGGCTGGTCTCATTGCTGACCCCGGTGATCAAAGGCTTCCTGACCGATGAGGGCTATGACATGACCGTTCAGGCCCAGCAGGTCTATGGCGGGCATGGCTATATCGAAGAATGGGGCATGTCCCAGTTCACCCGTGATGCCCGGATCGCGATGATCTATGAAGGTGCCAATGGCGTGCAGGCGCTTGACCTTGTGGGCCGCAAACTGACCCAGGATGGCGGCAAGCATGTCATGGCCTTCTTTGACGTGGTCAAAAGCTTCATCAAGGACAATGACGGCAATGAGGCGCTCAAGGCCGATTTCCTCGATCCGCTGAAAGCCGCGTCCAAGAACCTGCAGGCTGCAGGCATGTACTTCATGCAAAACGGGATGAAAAACCCCAATGCCGCGCTGGCCGGGTCGTATGATTTCATGCACCTCTTTGGCCATGTCTGCCTGGGCCTGATGTGGGGCCACATGGCCAAGGCCGCACAAGAGGCGCTGGACGGCGGCACCACGGACCGCGCGTTCTACGAAACCAAGCTGATGACCGGGCGCTACTACATGGCGCGCCGTCTACCGGCCACAAAAATGCATCTGGCCCGGATCGAAACCGGGGCCGAGACGGTGATGGGTCTGGAGGCTGATCAGTTTTGATGGAATGGTGGGGCCACCCCCACCCGACAAAGGACAACACATGCCCAAACGCCTTCGCCTGACCCGCCGCTTCACTGCCGCCATGACCGAGGATGGCTATCGCCGTCTGCGCAAATTCGCGGATGAGGCAGGGTTGGACGAAGGCGAGGCGCTGTCCTTCGTGTTCGAGAATTTCGATTCCATCATGGACGAAGGCGCGTTCATGCAGCGCATCCGTCTGTTCAACTCCGAACCGGAGGCCCGCAAGCAATGAATCGTTTCGCTTTCCTTCTGGCGCTTGCGCCAATTGCAGCACCATTACATGCCAATGAAGCCGCGCTTGCCTCGGCCCAAACCGTGATCGAGGCCGCGCTGGAGGCCTTCGAGGCCGGTGAATACGCAAAAATGGAACGCATGCGCCCACCCAGCCAGTTGCGCGTGATGGTCGAAGCGTCGGGCGTCAGTGAAGACGAATATCTCGCCACCCGCGCCGCCAAGGTCGAACAATCGCTTGAGGTGATCACCATCGAAAGTGTCCGGCTGCTGCCCGACAGCCTGAGCACCCTACAAACCCCAAACGGGCGCAGCTATGTGGCCGCCACGGTCGAGACCTACTGGCGTTTTGACGAAGACAATCTGACCCGCATCCTCGGCCCGATGATCGCCTTTGAGGATGACGGAGCCTGGTACTACACCCGCGTTGAAAAAGCCGCCGACCTGCTGGCCCTGCGCAAAGCTTACCCCGCGTTTCTGGACGTCGAGTTCCCTGCCCAGCAGATGGAAAAAGTCTGGAACAACCAACTGCCCGAAGACCTGCAATAAACTGGAGAGAGCCCTCATGTCGTCCTGGATGACCGACGAGCATCACATGTTCACTGAAATGACCGCCGACTTCATCAACAATGAGTGGCGTCCGCATTATGACCGCTGGCGCAAAGCGGGCATCATGGACCGCGAAACCTGGACGCAGGCTGGTGAACTGGGCCTGCTCTGCCCGTCGATTCCCGAGGAATATGGTGGCGCCGGCGGCGATTTCGGTCACGAGGCGGTGATTTGTATCGAACAATCCCGCGCCAATATCGCGTCCTGGGGCAACCCGATCCACTCACCCATCGTGGCGCATTACATCCTCGCCTATGGCTCGGAAGAGCAGAAAAAACGCTGGCTGCCCAAGATGGTTTCGGGCGAAATGGTCGGCGCATTGGCGATGACCGAGCCGGGGGCAGGCTCGGACCTGCAAGGGATGAAGGCCAAGGCGCTGCGCGATGGCAATTCCTATCGCCTCAATGGCCAGAAGACATTCATCACCAACGGCCAACACGCCAACCTGATCATCGTGGCGGCCAAAACCGACCCCAAAGAAGGCGCCAAGGGCATCACGATGGTGGCGGTGGAGACCGACGAGGCCGAAGGCTTCTCGCGCGGGCGCAACCTTGAGAAAGTTGGCAACCACGCCGCGGATACGTCCGAGTTGTTTTTTGATAATGTCGAGATCCCGCCCGAGAACATCCTGGGCGGCGCAGAGGGCCGCGGGTTCTACCAGATGATGCAGCAATTGCCGCAGGAACGACTGGTGATTGCCTGTGGCGCGCAAGGCGCGATTGAGGGCGGCGTGCAGCGCACGATCGACTATTGCAAAGAGCGTGAGGCCTTTGGCTCGCCCATCATGAGTTTTCAGAACACCAAGTTCAAACTGGCAGAATGCCAGACCAAAGCAAAGGTTTGCCGCGCGTTCCTTGATGAATGCATTGCTGAGCATCTTCGCGGTGAACTGTCCGTGGAAAAGGCCGCCATGGCGAAATACTTCATCACCGATGTGCAGGGCGAGGTACTGGATGAATGTGTCCAGCTGCATGGCGGATATGGCTATATGGCGGAATATGACATTGCCGAAATGTGGACCGACGCCCGAGTCCAGCGCATCTACGGCGGCACCAATGAGATCATGAAAGAGCTGATTTCCAGATCACTCTGAGGGGAGGCAGATAATGACGATCAAACTCTATTGCTTCGGCGAATCCGGCAACGCCTACAAGGCCGCCCTTGCCCTCGAACTCTCGGGGCTTGAGTGGGAACCGGTGCATGTCAACTTTTTCGGCGGCGAGACTCGGACCCCTGAATACCGGCGTGATATCAACGAGATGGGCGAGGTGCCCGTCCTGGTGGACCGCGATTTCAGCATCAGCCAATCAGGTGCCATCCAGGCCTATGTGACCGAGAAATCGGGCAAGTTTGGTGGGGCGGATCACGCCGGGAATTACGAGGCGTTCCGCTGGGTGCTGTGGGACAATCACAAGCTGTCTTCCCAAGCCGGGATGACGCGCTTCCTGATGAATTTCCTGCCCGAAGACAAACGCCCGGCCGAAGTGATTGCATTCTCGCAGGGCCGCCTGAAAGGGGCTTATGACACGCTCAACACCCATCTTGAGGGCCGCGAGTGGATCGTGGGTGATGCCCTGACCAATGCCGATATCAGTTGCTGTGGCTACCTCTTTTACCCCGAACCGTTCGGGTTCGTGCGCGCTGACTGGCCCCATATCGACCGGTGGCTGACCAACATCCAAGACACACCGGGCTGGAAACACCCCTATGACCTGATGCCCGGCAGCCCCGCTGACCGCGCCCGAGAAGGAGATGACAATGACCGAAGCCCATATTTACGATGCTGTGCGCACCCCGCGCGGCAAAGGCCGTAAGGATGGCAGCCTGCACGAAGTGACCTCTGTGCGGCTCTCTGCACAAGTCCTCAACGCATTGAAGGAGCGAAACAATCTGGACGGTCACGCCGTTGAGGACGTGATCTGGGGCAATGTCACGCAAGTGATGGAGCAAGGCGGCTGCCTTGCCCGGACTGCCGTTCTGGCATCGGAGCTGGATGAGAGCATTCCGGGTCTTGCCATCAACCGATTCTGTGCGTCGGGCATGGAAGCGGTCAACCTCGCCGCCAATCAGGTCAAAGGCGGCGCAGGCGAGGCCTATATCGCCGGTGGTGTGGAAATGATGGGCCGGGTGGCCATGGGCAGCGACGGGGCTGCGATTGCCGTTGACCCCAGCGTGGCGATGGACACCTATTTCGTCCCTCAGGGCATCAGTGCCGATATCATCGCCACGGAATATGGTTTTTCGCGCGATCAGGCCGACCAGCTTGCCATGGAAAGCCAGAAGCGCGCCAAAGCGGCATGGGATGACAATCGGTTTGAAAACTCCGTCATCACCGTGACCGATCAGAACGGCCTGACCATTCTGGATCATGACGAATACATGCGTCCCGGCACCGATATGCAAAGCTTGGGCGGTCTGAACCCGGCTTTCCAGCAAATGGGCGAGGTGATGCCGGGCTTTGATGCCATCGCCAAGATGAAATACCCGCATCTGGAGCGGATCAATCACATCCACCATGCGGGCAACAGCTCGGGTATCGTGGACGGTTCCGCCGGTGTGCTGATCGGCAACAAGGAGTTCGGCGAGAAATACGGGCTCAAACCCCGCGCCCGCATCCGTCAAACCTGCAAGATCGGCACCGACCCGACCATCATGCTGACCGGCCCCGTGCCTGCCACGCAGAAAATCCTTGCCGACAGCGGCATGAAGGTCGGCGATATTGATCTTTTTGAAGTCAACGAGGCATTCGCCTCGGTCGTGCTGCGCTTCCAGCAGGCGTTCGATGTCGATCCCGAACTGGTCAACGTCAATGGCGGCTCGATTGCCATGGGTCACCCTTTGGGGGCCACCGGCGCAATCATCATCGGCACGTTGCTGGACGAGCTTGAGCGGACCGACAAGGAAACCGGCCTTGCCACGCTGTGCATTGCATCGGGCATGGGGGCCGCCACCATCATCGAGCGCGTGTAAATGGCCTACAAGCACCCCATCGGCGACGATCACCCCTTTCCAAAGGTGTACGCTCTGGCGCAGGCGCAGAACCTGCACATGCTCCAGATCGTGAATGTCTATGATGGAGCGCTGATCCGCCTTTACACCGAAAATCCGCATCTCTGGTTCAAGCTGCAGGGCGACCCGGGCAGTGCGATGGACCGTCAACGTTTTGACTATAACAAACACATCCGCATCGCCCCCGACACGCCGGAAAAGATGCTGGCCGAGATCAAAACCCATATCGCGGAGCATGGCCTTTCATGAGCAAAATCGACCTTTCCAAAGTCCCGGCCAAAACCGACTCGATCTACCCTGCACCCTATGATGCCGAGATGACCGGACGGTCCTCTCTGCGTGTCGGGGATGCAGGTGGGCTGACACAGTTCGGCGCGAATATCGTAATCCTCGCCCCCGGCGCGAAATCGTCGCTGCGCCACTGGCATCAGGAACAGGACGAGTTCGTGATGATCACCCAGGGCAGTTGCACGTTGATCGACGATGACGGCGCGCATGAGATGAACGTTGGCGAGTGTGCCACCTTCAAGGCGGGCGATCCCAACGGGCATCACTTTGTCAACGAAACCGATGCCGAGGCGCGCTTTCTGGTGATCGGCACGCGCACCGAAACCGAGACCGGCTGGTACAGCGATATCGACCTCAAAGTCACAATGAACGCGGATGGCGCTGCCTTTACCCGCAAAGACGGAACACCCCTCAAGGGAGACAACACATGACTGATTTCACAATGAAAACCGATGCCGACGGCGTGGCCCTCATCACATGGGACACGGTTGGCAAATCCATGAACGTGATGTCCATGGAGGCCTGGCCGCTGCTGGACAGCCTGATTGACGAGGCGCTGGCCGATGACGCCGTCAAAGGCATCATCCTGACTTCGGGCAAAGAGGGTTCCTTCGCCGGTGGCATGGATCTCAACGTCATTGCCAAGATGAAAGAGGCCGCTGGCGACAACCCCGCCAAGGGCCTGATGGACGGTCTGATGGCCACCCATGCCATTCTGCGCAAGATTGAGCGTGGCGGTATGGATGACAAGAACAAGGGTGGCAAACCCATCGCCTGCTGCCTGCCCGGCACAGCACTTGGCATCGGTCTTGAAATCCCGCTGGCCTGTCACCGTATCTTTGCCGCCGACAACCCCAAGGCCAAGATCGGCCTGCCCGAAATCATGGTCGGCATCTTTCCCGGGATGGGCGGCACCACGCGGCTGGTGCGCAAACTGGGCGCGATGGGGGCCTCGCCACTGCTGCTGGAAGGCAAGCTGAACAACCCCCAAAAGGCCAAGATGGCCGGTCTGGTGGACGAGGTCGTGGCACCTAATGAGTTGATCGAAAAGGCCCGCGAGTGGGTTCTGTCAGAACCGACATTTGTTAAACCCTGGGACGAAAAGGGCTACAAAATCCCCGGCGGCGCGCCCTATCATCCGGCGGGCTTCATGACCTTTGTAGGCGCATCCGCCATGGTCAACGGCAAGACACAAGGCGCGTTCCCAGCCGCCAAGGCCCTGCTGTCTGCGGTTTACGAGGGCGCGCTGGTGCCCTTCGACACCGCGTTCAAGATCGAGGCCCGTTGGTTCACCAATGTGCTGATGAACCCGTCCTCTTCCGCCATGATCCGCAGCCTCTTCATCAACAAGGAAGCGTTGGAAAAAGGCGCGAACCGTCCCGATGTGGCGGACCAGACGGTCAAAAAGGTCGGCGTCATGGGCGCAGGCATGATGGGCGCAGGCATCGCGCTGGTTTCGGCGATGGCGGGCATGGAGGTCGTGCTGATCGACCAGAAACAAGAGGCTGCCGACAAGGGCAAAGCCTATACTGCCGATTATATGGACAAGGGCATTAAGCGCAAAAAGGCCACCGAAGAAAAGAAAGAGGCCACGCTGGCCCGTATCACCGCCACCACTGATTACGCCGCGCTGCAGGGTTGCGACCTGATCATCGAAGCAGTGTTTGAGGATCCGGGCGTGAAGGCTGAGGTAACTAAGAACGTGCTGGCCAATGTCGGCCCCGATTGCATCTTTGCCACCAACACCTCGACCCTGCCGATCAGCGAGCTGGCCAAGGCATCCGACAAGCCCGAGCAGTTCATCGGCATCCACTTCTTCTCACCGGTTGAGAAAATGATGCTGGTCGAGATCATCAAGGGCCGCGAGACCGGCGCGCAAGCGACCGCCAAGGCGCTGGATTATGTCCGCCAAATCCGCAAGACGCCGATCGTGGTCAATGACGCGCGGCTCTTCTACTGCAACCGCTGCATCATCCCCTACATCAGCGAAGGTCTGCGCATGGTGGCCGAAGGCGTCGCCCCTGCCCTGATCGACAATGCCGCACGCCAGTTGGGCTTCCCCGTGGGGCCACTGCAACTGGTCGATGAAACCTCGATTGATCTGGGTGCCAAGATCGCCCGCGCCACCAAGGCCGCGATGGGCGATGCCTATCCGGACGCCGCTGTCGACGAGGTGATCTTCTGGATGGAAGGTGAAGGGCGTCTGGGCCGCAAATCCAACGCGGGCTTCTTTGACTATGACGAGAAAGGCAAGCGCCAGGGCTATTGGGAAGGGTTGGCCGCCAGATACCCCCAAGCCGACGATCAACCCGACCTGCACGAGGTGCAACATCGCCTGATGTTCGCCCAGGTGTTGGAAGCGGTGCGTGCGCTGGAGGAAGGCGTGCTGGAAGATATCCGCGAAGGCGATGTTGGCGCGATCCTGGCCTGGGGCTTTGCGCCATGGTCGGGTGGCCCGTTCAGCTGGCTGGATATCATCGGCACGCCTTATGCGGCAGAACGCTGTGATCAGCTGACCGAGAAATTCGGACCCCGCTTTACCACCCCCGCCCTGCTGCGCGAAATGGCCGACAAGAACCAGAGCTTTTACGGTCGCTTCGACAGACAGAAATCAGCGGCCTGAGCCCCTGTCATAAAAGCAAAAAAAAACGCGCGACCCATTCCGGGTCGCGCGTTTTGCTATTCGGGGCGCATACACCGCCCCTCAGGATTTGATCCGCAGGTCCGTTCAGAACGGGGTCATCGTTCCAATCCGGTGTCCCATCCCCGCATCACACTCAGAAATTTCTCAGGCCATGGCGTAGGCCGGGACCGCCTCGGGCTCGGATTGCCAGATCAGGTTGGTGGCCGCGTCACTTTCGATGCACATCATCAGGATATCGGAATCCTCACGGGTCAAAGCGTTATAGGGCGAGGCCGCATGATCCAACAGGCTGCTGGAGGACGGGCACTGAACCTCCTCCGACTAAAGTCAGAGGGTTCAGTGGTTCATGAGCGCCTTCGGCGCACGTTTGAATGTTTTTCCGACTAAAGTCGGAGGCTTTAGACCAGATTGTGGAAAGTAAAACAGCACCCCGGTTTCGTCGAAAACCACCTGATCACGGTCGAAATGCAGCACGACGGCCTCTTGCTCAAAGGCGGGCGGTGTGGCTTCGATCCCGTTCACGCCGTCCAATGCGCTGGCTTTGATCAAAGAGAACGGATCATCAAACAGCTCTTCGCCCGCGTCACTTTCGATCATCACATATTGATTGGGCAGCAGATGGTGTGCGTCCCGGTTGCCCAGCGCGCCCACAGGCACGTGCAGCGGCCAGAACCGGCGCGGGGCGGTGGCATCGGTGTTCCAGACAGGTTTGCGGGTGATCCGCGTCACCGGTTGCAGGCCTGCATCAAAGGTCAGCACCAGATCGCCCACCGCCAACGCCTCGACCGGGCGCCAGCCCATAGCCGTGGCCACGCGGCTTCCGGACATCACGCCCGAGCTTGCTCCGAGAGCGCCTCCATCATAGGCGCCTGTGGTCTCGCTCATGCGTTTCAGCCCCCCGGCTCTTGCAGACATCCGTCCAAACATTCTGTCCATCCCCTCGGTAAGCAACCGGCAGCAGTCGTGGTTGCAACATGGTTAACAGAACGTGATTCTTTGGCTCGCCCTTGGACGGGAAAGCGGCACAATTCGGGCATTGTCGCCTTCCCAAGAAACAGCCATGTCGGCCTCTGCAGGTAATTCCTGCAAATCATACCCAAATGACCTGGCCCGTCGTTTGAGATTGCCGAGCACGCGATTGCGGTATCGTTCTTCATAATGGGACGCGCCTGGATCCTTGTAGGTCATGCCGTGTCGGAGGGTGTTGCAGAACAGAACAGCAATCTTGCGCGCGGTCGCGGTGACGGCCCTGGCCTTTCCCGCTCTTGCTGCCGGCCGTCGATAAAATGCCCCGGGAGCGGTATCGCTGCGCCCAATGGTGACAGCCGCCAATCGCGGAAGCGCAGCGGCGCGACTTGATGATCGTCGCGTCCGGGAAGACAGCACTTTGCCGCCGGAGATCTTGTTCCCGGGTGCGGGACAAAGCCAGGAGGTGAAGTGTTTGGCGCCTGGCCACGCGCGCAGGTCAGTTCCACATTCTCCAACCGGTTTGAGTGATAATGAAGGCCCCGTCCCATGGATCCCGGTCAGATCAACGCCAGGGACACCGAACAGCGCTGCCCGGACATCAAATGACGGCGTGCTCACCTGCCTGGTCCTTGTCCGTGGACGGGACAGTCTGGCCGGGGTCGTGTTCGTTATCCGAGCCCGGTGTCGCCAACGTTGCCTCAAGATGACGATCACATTCCGGCACCCTGGACTGATAGAAGTCATAAAGCGCCAATGACCGGGTCAGTGCAAAGATGTGTTCCGGGCGGTCATTGCCGTTCAAGGCGGCCTTGATCGTTTCGACAGATGCACGGCACCTGACATCACGGAAAGACGCCGGCACATCCAGGTCCCGTTCGCCCGCGACAATTGCACGGATGATCCGCATGCCTGTCACGCCGGTGATGTCGGAGACAACATGGTGCAGTTGCAGATTCATCTCCATCAGTGCCTTCTGCATATGTTGAATGTGGGCCGCCGCATATTCCACCAACCGTTCCCGTTGGCGTGGATACGCCCGCAGGGTGGCAATCCCGGCCGATGGTCGGAAGCTGCCGCGTGGCAAACCGCAGGAATGCAACCGCCGCAGCCAACCGGCATCACTGACGTCGGTCTTTCGCCCGGGTACGTTCCCGGCACAGCGCGCGTTGACCGGAATGACCCCAAAGCCGTGCCGCTCCAAAATCCCATAGGCCGGGGTCCAACAGACGCCGGTGGATTCCATCGCAACGCCGGTGACACCGTGCGTTTTGAACCAGTCAGCAGGATCATGCAGGTCATGGGTGAAGGTGCCAAACGCACGCACCGGTGCGTCCGTCACGTCGGGATTGACTGCAGCCATGTGTTCACGCGAGCCGATATCAACGGCAGCGGCACCGATGTTCATGGCCTCGATCGCTGGAGTCCTGCGGGTCTTTTGCTTTGCCATCGTTGATCCTCCTGTTGGCAACAAAAGGGCGTGGGCTATGCAAATCCGTCATCTTCCCAACCGGGATCACCGCAAGGCAGCGTCACCACTCTCAAGTTCGCATCAACCCATGGGCCACGTTTTTCAACGGGGTTCCCGACAGCGCCGGGACCACCGATAAGCGAACGGCCGCTGCCCTTCATGGCGCGACCGTGGCACAGACTGTTTCCACCGCGCACAGGCGGGCTTCAACCCGGAACGGTTTTTCAGAACAATCACTTGCGACAGTTTGCTTTGTTGCCGATACGGGGCGAAATCACCCTCAATGCCAACATTCCAATCGCAAATTCTGACCGTAGTTAACCCGAGTTATGGATAAGCGGTGTTTTTCATTCTCACTTTGGTTTTGCCGGGCACATAGGCTACCAGGCAGGATAGGATGTGAACGAATGCGTTTGTTGGGGATCGGTGCCGTGTATGCTCCAGACCCATTTCGGATTTGAGCTTGCCAAAGAGGGTTTCAACGATAAACCGGCTTCGTAACAGCGGCTTATCCATGATCGGCATCAGACAGTTCTTCATGTTTCGACGGATGCCGGTGATCGGGTGCAGCCCCTGTTTCCAAAGTTTCGCGAAGGGTTTCTTCGAGATGCAGCCCTTGTCCGCCAAGAGGTTTCCTTCCAGTCCGGTGACCATTTCCGTCAGTGGTGCACGATCATCCGTGTTGCCCGGTGTGATTTTCACGGCCATCAATTCGCCGCGATGGTTCATCACCACGTGTAGTTTGAAGCCAAAGAACCAGCCCATGGTCGAATGCCCGCGTGCGGCAAGGCCCTTGAAGGTCCGGTTACGGCTGATGCGCGGATTGGCACAGACTGTCGGCCTGGTGCTGTCGGCGATGTAGACGCCTGTCTCTTGGCCCGACAGGTTGTGGATCAGCACGCAAAACGGTGCAGGGAGACGCGGCATAAGGGCAACAAAGCGCCCATACGAGGGCAGCTCACCAAAGCAGTCACGATATTTCTGTTCGACTCCATGCACCCGGAAGTGCTTGAAATCCTTGAACGGGGAGAGGTGAAACAGCACCATGATGAACAACATCTCGCCC
Source organism: Roseovarius sp. (assembly GCA_965207105.1). Taxonomy (GTDB): domain Bacteria; phylum Pseudomonadota; class Alphaproteobacteria; order Rhodobacterales; family Rhodobacteraceae; genus Roseovarius. Next base: position 61,389 of record CBDBLS010000066.1, read on the forward strand.
AATGACAACTTGCCAGCGCGTCGCCTCTTGCGCGATGTCGGAATTAGCCGATGGCGTTCCCGGTCTTCAAAGGTTTCAGCAAAATCGGCGAGACAGCAAAAGAGCGCGGTGGTGGACAGGGACATGGGAGGGATCGACCGTATTGTTGCAGATACGATCTTGAATCACGACGCGACGCGTTCGTGAACCCCCTCTCAACAAATCAACCTTATCCAGAATCGGGGTTAGTTTCGACAGGAATGCCAGCGCGACTCAGCCGAACTGATAGCCAAACCGCGCAATATCATCGGAACAGATATCGGCAATCACCCCGGCCAGTGCATCGTCATAGTAGGGCGCCTCTAAAAATTGCCCTGTTTCCGGTGCTGTGTTATACTTTGGGTATCGACCTGGTATGGGGGTGAGACGATGGCGCAGATGGTTTTTTTTGATCTTTCAGACCGTTACGCGAGCCTGGACGCCAGGCGCGATCCGCTGGTCGAGATCGGCGCTGTTGTGCTGCGGGAGGAATTTCGCCCGACCCTTGAACGGGCCTGGCGCAAGCCGGATGCGGAGCGCAAATCCCGGGCGGGGCGCAAGCCGATGGACGCGGTACCGATGTTCAGGACGCCGGTCCCGAGCGCGCTTTATAACCTGTCTGACGACCGGATCGAATATCAGCTGCGCGACCGCCTTTCGTTCATGCGGTTTCCCGGGTTGGGCCTTGAGGATCGTGTCCCGGATGCGAAGACGGTCCGGCTCTATCGCGAGGGACTTGCGCAGGCGGGGCTGGTCGAGAGCCTGTTTTCTCAATTCGACGGTTTTCTGTCCCGCCAGGGCTATATCGCTCGGGGCGGACAGATTCTGGATGCGTCCATTGTCCCGGTGCCGCGCAATCACAATACCCGCGATGAGAACAGGACCATCAAGAACGGCGAGGTCCCGCAGGACTGGTCTGGCACACCCGCCAAACGATCGCGGAAGGACACCGATGCCCGCTGGACCAGGAAGCACGGGAAGTCGCATTACGGTTACAGGAACCACGTGAATGTAGACCGCAGGCACAAGCCGGTGCGCCGCTGTCACGTGACAGATGCCGCTCTGCATGACAGCCAGGCGGTGGATTCCCTGCCGATGCGGGGCAACACCGGCTCCGGCGTCCGGGCGGACGCGGCCTGTCGCTCAGAGGAAATGGAGGCCAGGCTGCGGGATCGGAAACTGAAGAGCCACATCCACCGCAAGGGCAAGCGCGGCAAGCCGCTGACCGCGCAGGCGAAGGGCGGCAACCGGACCAAATCCAAGGCAAGGGCCCGGGTGGAACACGTCTTTGGCGCGCAGACCAACGACATGGGCGGGACGATGGTACGCACGATCGGCATCGCACGCGCCAAAGCCAGGATCGGGATGAAGAACATCGCCTGCAACATGCGCCGCCTCGTTGTGTTGCGCCGCATAAATCCCTGCCCGGCGTGAACACCCGGCAAGCCGAACAGGACGCCCGGCTGAATAATCAAATCACGAAAGGCGCGAAACAACGGGTTTCAGGATCAACGAGATCACCCGCGCCTCAAACCACAGCACAGAAAAACACAAAACAGGTCAAAAATCGAGGGGTCCAGTAGCTGCGATAATCCCGCCCCCGGGCTGACGCGTTCTCATGCGGCAGGCTCAGTTCGAACCCAAGATGCGCCCAAAGCGGGGCGGCGTCCTCGGCGAAATGCTCCAGGCGGATGTAAAGCGCGGCCCGGTCCTGCCCCGTGGCATCGCGCAGATAGCTGGGGGATGGGGGATGGGGCGTTGCGAATAGAGGTGGTTGTATGCCGGGTCTGCACGAACTCGGCAAAGCCGGTGTTACGGGCCAGATATACAGCGGGGTGATCAAATGTCTGATCTCGCAGCCAGTGGTAATAGCTGACCATCCGGTCCCAAGGATTGCGCACCAGCGTAAAGACAAAGGCGTTGGCCACGAACTCAGGGGTCACCAGCCCGTCGATATCGGCCAGTGTGGAGTGCTTCCATAGCCGCCCTGCGGTCTGCACGCCTTTCAACCGCCCCCGTCGGCGCCGTGCCTTGGGCGTATCGCCGATCAGGATATCATCCGCCTTGGCGCGCGCCTCCAACGCCAGCGCCAGAGAGGTGCCGCCGGTCTTGGGGATATGGACAAAGATATAGTTGCGGCCGGACGAGATGATCATGCTGACACGCTAGGGCCGCAGGCCAGGTTTCTCAACCACTGAGCATGATCATATCAAGGCCAGGGTCAGCCGATCCCTGCGGGTGTTGGCGGCCACCTGCATCAATTGCAAGGCCCTTCAATAGACGATGGCCCGGGATGCTAAGCGCCTGTTAGCAGAGCTCAGTAAGAACAGGCCGGTATCATGTTTCCGAAATCCCGAATTCAATTGTCTGACATTTAAATATTGATCGCGACTAAAATCTCAATATGGTCTCTCCACCCTTTGCCACACGATTCAGGGAGGATCCGATGGGCTGGATGAGTGACGAAACCGGGATGGACAAAACCGCCGCCAATTTTGTGCCGCTGACACCACTGTCGCATCTGCGCCGCGCCGCGCGCCTTTTTACCGAACGTGAGGCGATCGTTTATGGCCCGACCCGTCGCACCTATGGCGCGTATTACGACCGCTGCACCCGTCTGGCGTCGGCATTGGTCAAACTGGGCGTTACGCCCGGTGATGTGGTGGCCACGGTCCTGCCCAATATCCCGGCCCATGCCGAGGCGCATTTTGGCGTGCCTGCTTGCGGCGCGGTGCTGAACGCGATCAACACCCGGCTTGAGGCCGACACCATCGCCTATATCTTTGATCACGGCGGGGCCAAGGTGGCGCTTGTTGATCCGCAGTTCCTGCCCGTGGTCGCCGAGGCCATCGAGATGATGGAGGACCCTGCCCCCACCCTGATCGAAGTGGCGGATGACTTCGCGGGGGTACATGCCCATGGCCATTATACCGAATACGAGGCGCTTCTGGCCTCGGGCGATCCTGACTTTGAGTGGATCATGCCCGAGGACGAATGGGAAAGCCTCGCGTTGAATTACACCTCGGGCACGACCGGGCGGCCCAAGGGCGTGGTCTATCACCATCGCGGTGCCTATCTGATGACCATGGGCACTGCCATCGACTGGCCGGTGCCGCGCGGGGCGCGCTATCTGACCATCGTGCCGATGTTTCACTGCAACAACTGGAACCACACATGGTTGATGCCCATGCTGGGCGGGACGGTGGTGTGCTGCCGCGATATCACGCCGTCTGCCATCTATGATGCGATCGCCGATGAGGGCGTCAGCCATTTTGGCGGGGCACCCATCGTGCTGAACATGATCGTCAATGCCAGGGACGAGGAACGCCGCCCATTTGATCACGTGGTCGAAGTCTACACCGCTGGCGCCCCGCCCCCTGCCGCCACGCTGGCCGCGATTGAACCGCTGGGCTTTAATGTCACGCAGGTCTACGGGCTGACCGAAACCTACGGCCATGTGACGCAATGTATCTGGAAAAACGAGTGGGATGCCTTGCCCGATGATGATCGTTACACGATCAAGGCCCGCACCGGCGTCGAGATGAGCATGGCCGAGCATATCACTTCGATGGACGATGAAAGCATGGACCAAATCCCCATGGACGCTGAGGCCCAGGGCGAGATTATGGTGCGCGGCAATACGGTGATGAAGGGATACCTGAAAAACCCCAAAGCCACGGCCGAGGCGTTTAAAGGCGGTTATTTCCATTCCGGCGACATCGCGTTTCAGCACGATGATGGTTATCTCAAGATCGCGGACCGCGCCAAGGACATCATCATCTCGGGCGGTGAAAACATCAGCTCTGTCGAAGTAGAAGGCGCGCTGATGAAACACCCCGCCGTGCTGCTCTGTGCCGTGGTGGCGCGCCCGGATGACAAATGGGGCGAAACCCCTTGCGCCTTCATTGAGCTGAAGGATGGTGTCGAGGCAACTGAAGCCGAGATGATCGCCTTTTCCCGCGAGCATCTGGCCGGGTTCAAGTGCCCGAAATCCGTGGTGTTTCAGGAATTGCCCAAGACCTCGACCGGGAAAATTCAGAAGTTTGAACTGCGCAAAGTGGCGCGGGGATTGTGAGCACGCAGACGTCCGTTTTTCGATGCGGTTTCAACGGCCCACCACAGCGCAGGCTTCACGCTTCTCTGCGGGTGTGTGGTGTTGCCAGGTCTTTCCGGGTCGCTTGTTCAGTTGCCTAGCAAGGGCGCTGAAGTTCGCCTGGCCGCAGGTCGATGTATCGAGGCCTCAGGGGCCGGACTGGCGCAGGAGGCCGTTGGTGTTATCGTTGCGGCCTCTTCGCCAGCGGGGCTGAGGATCGCACAAGCAGGCGTCGATTTTGGTCGCCAAGGTGAACGTCACATGGGTGGCTATCTCTGAGCCAAGGCCCCGTATCCGTGATTGGCAAAGTGCCCTTGGCAGCCTGGATACCGCCCGTCCACCATTTTATTTTTCCGATATTACAGACACGAAGCGCGCTTGTTTTTTGCTTGGTTGCAAGAAAACAGAACGTGGAAGCGTTTCCGCCCAAAAATCTACCGTCACAGTCTAAATCTTTCTGCGGTTGGCAGACAAGGCAGGCAGTGCTTACTCGTGCACATTCCGACGTATCCGCCCACCCATTCCGACAACATCCGCCCGCTTGTACCGGGGTATCCGCCCAGGTTTGACGCGTTGCCGTGAGGCACTTGATTTTGGGTATCAGCTTTCGAGAGCGGCGTCACCTGTCCGAGCGTCTTGCTTTCGGAAGGATTGCCCGTCGAGTTCAAGTCGGTAGGCATTGTGCACAAGGCGGTCGAGGATGGCGTCAGCGAAGGTAGGTTCTCCGATGATGTCGTGCCAGGTTGAGAGCGGCAACTGGCTGGTGATCAGTGTTGATCCGTTGCCGTATCTGTCTTCGACTATCTCCATGAGGTCGCGCCGCTGGCTGGCATTCAGCCGATCTGGTCCCCAGTCGTCGAGGATCAGCAACTGTGTCTTTGTCAGCGCCTTGAAGACACGCGGGAAACGACCGTCGCCATGTGCCAATTCCAGTTCATCAAAGAGGCGTGGCGTGCGTTTGTAGAGTACGGTGACACCCTCGCGGCAGGCCGCTTGCGCAAGTGCGCAAGCCAGCCAGGTCTTGCCGACGCCGCATGGTCCGGTGATCATCAGGTTACGCTTGTCCCTGATCCATTTACCGGTCAACAGATTTTGGAACAGGGCTTTATCCAGCCCCCGGAGCGTCTTGTAATCTACGTCTTCAGGGGCGGCTCCGACATGGCGAAGCCGTGCGGTGCGCATCCGGCTCTCAAAGCGTTTGGATTCACGACTGGTCGCTTCTCTATCGATCAACAAGCCCAGCCATTCGGCATGGGTCAGGTCTGCAGTACCATCTTGTGTTTGCATCTCTGCGAAGGCTTCCGCCATGCCGTCCAGCCTGAGTGTTTTGAGCTGATCGAGTGTTGGATGATCGAGCATATCCTGTCCTCTTCAATGAAAGTAACCTGCGCCACGGATGTTGTGATGTGTGATCGCAGGTTCGTCCGCGGCGCGGCGTCGAGGTGTGCGATCCAGACCATTCCTGAGAATGGAATGCAGGGATTGGCAGGTGTAGCTGTTGATGTGCAGCGCGCGTTCACAGGCGGCATCAAGGCGGGCAGAACCGAATGTTTTGGCCAGTCGTAGAATGCCCATACATGTCCTGTACCCTTGTTCCGGGTGGCGGCGCTTGCGCATGACCATCTCCGCAAACGCCTCAACGTTGGGTCCGATGCGCGCGGCCTGTGTGCGGATACGTTCCGGCGTCCAGTCGGTGCGATGACGGTGATTGGCAGGCATGTGGTCGCGGATCGTGGAATGCCGCCGGTTGCCTGATGTCCGTTGATATGCCGCAACACGCTGACCTTTATGATAAATCTCGACGGTGCGGGCTGTGATGCGTGCCCAGAGATCCTGGCGTAGGAGCTGGTGAGGCACCGAGTAATAATGCCGCCCGATATCGACATGGTAATCGAGACCGGCGCGACACTTCTTCCATTCAGCATAGGCGCAAGGTTCACGGGGCAGTGGCTTCAATGCCGGTTTGTCCAAGGTCTCGAACAAGGCCCGGCGGCTGGCCCCAAGGTGTCGGGTGACTTTATTGTTCAACTGATCGCGCAGGGGCTGGATCGCTGCGTTCAACTCATCAAGACCAAAGAATGTTTGATTGCGCAGGCGTGCTAATATCCAACGCTCAGCCAGCAAGACAGCGCCTTCGACCTTTGCTTTGTCCTTTGGCTTGCGCGGCCGCGCGGGCACAACAGCGGTATCGTAATGTACCGCCATGTCCCCATAGGTTCTGTTGATCACCGGATCGTAAAAGCAGGCTTTGATAACGGCCGCCTTCAGATTGTCAGGGACAACCTGCGCAGGCACGCCACCGAAGAACGCAAATGCGCGGACGTGGCTGCTGATCCAGTCAGGCAGACTTTGTGTCCACGTCGCTTCGACATAAGTATAGTTCGATGCACCAAGGGCCGCGACAAAGATCTGGGCCACGCGCACTTCGCCGGTCTGCGGGTCAACGACATCAACAGTGTGGCCCGCATAATCCACGAAGAGCCGCTCACCGGCAGGATGACGCTGCCGCATCACTGGCGACAACTTGCCCTCCCATCGCGTATAAAGCCCGCAATACCGGCTGTATGTGTAGCCATCGGGATGCACCTCCCGGTACTCCTGCCACAACAGCGAAAGTGTCACCCCTTTGCGCCGCAACTCCGCGTGCACATAGGCCCAGTCTGGGATCGGCTGGCTGCTGCCCGCAGAGCGCCGGGGAAACAACAAATGCTCAAGATCAGCGTCGGTAAGATCATTCGGCAATGGCCAGCTCAAACCCACGTCTCGCGCGCGGCTCAAATACTCGCGCAGGGTCGTGCGCCCAACCGCCAGGCTCGACGCCATAATCCGTGTCGACAAACCCTCATGTGACAGGCGCAACGCCTCTCGTATCTTCCGCATTGGCAATCTCTTCACTGGGCCATCTCCCGTTCAAAAAGAACGACAAATCAGCTCGCTTCAGATCACCTCGCAGCAGCACATCAAGGGGTGGGCGGATACCCCGGAATCACCGGGCGGATCAAATCGGTACGGGTGGGCGGATGAGCCCGGAATGCGCATACTCGTTCAGATCAAGGAGCAAACGGCTGTGCCGCTGGGTTTCCTTGATCAACTGACCGAACGTGTGAACTCCCTTTGTATGTTTTCCTTGCCATCAATCTGCAGCAGATTGATGGTTGCCCGGATGGGATGGCCATCCCATCCGGGCGCTCGATTTGGGTCGTCCTCCCCTTGGCTTCAAGAGCCGCAGGGCAGCTTGACCGGGTCGATTCATGGAAAACTGATCTGAACAGATGAAAGGGAATCCCGGATGTCCCGTATACAAGGAAAGACCGCTTCTCCCCAGCTTGCCACAGAGCAAGTATATGTCGGCATCGATGTGAGTGAATCACGTCTTGATGTCTATCTTCACCCAACAGGCCTGTCGCAGAGCGTGAGTAATGACAAAGCAGGCCTGCAACGGTTCGCCCGCTTCCTTCGATCATATCAACCTGAGTTGATCGTGCCGGAGGCAACCGGCAGCTGTCATCGGCGCGCGCACCGGCACCTGCATGATGCGGGTTTCCATGTGGCTGTGATGAACCCATACCGCACCCGAAAGTTCGCTGATATGATGGGGCAACTGGCCAAAACCGACGCGATTGACGCCAAATCCCTCGCGCTGTTTGCCGCGATGGTGAAACCGGAAGCAAAGGCCCCCCTGCCCCGGCTCGCGCCGATCTGGCCGCTCTCCCGGTTGCCGGGCGGCAAATTTCCCGGCAGAAAGGAGCTTTGCAAAACCAGTTGAACGTGACCGGGCACAGTCTGATCAGCCGACAGATGCGTGCGCGGATCAAGATGGCCGAACGCCACCTTGCGGCTCTGGATGCTGAACTCCGACAACTTCTGCGCCGCGAACCCGATCTCAAACATCGCTTTGATATCCTGACTTCGATACCAGGCGTCGGGCCGATCTCGGCGGCAACGATGATTGCGGAACTGGGCGAACCGGGACAGGTCAACGCACCCCGGATTGCCGCCCTTGTCGGGGTTGCGCCCATGAACTGCGATTCCGGCGCCATGCGGGGTCAACGCCGCATTCGCGGTGGCAGAGCAAGCGTTCGCAACACGCTCTACATGGCCGCCGTTGCTGCAGTTCGCTCAAACCGAGACTTCGCCGCGTTCTACAACAGGCTCAGGGAAAACGGAAAGCCATTCAAAGTCGCAATCACTGCGGTCATTCGAAAACTGGCAATCGTGGCGAATACCCTCATCTCGGAAAATCGAAAGTGGGTGCCAATATGCCCTTGACCACAAACACAGATGCTGCCCTCCAGCAGAGGCAGAAGCTTGACCAGGGCGTCAGCCGTCGCTTTCGCGTCTCCAAGGGTTGTGTGGCGCAGATCAGCCGGAATCGTGATCGACAGACGGTCGCACAGCGCATCCAGAGAATGCTCTGCATTGGTGCCGAAAACCACCGCCGAAAGCAGCACCGTGTCGAGAACCGGGTGGGTCCACTCTACCCCCATCTCTGCCTGACATTTGCGCAGGAGGCCGATGTCGAAAGGCGCATTATGGGCAACCAGAACAGCATCCCGGGCGAAGTGATGAAAGGCACGCCCGACCTCGCCAATATCAGGGGCACCGGCCACATGATCATCTGTGACGTGGTGGATTTTGGTCGAGGCAGGCGGGATTGCACGGCCGGGATTCACATAAGTATCCAGCACCTCGCCCTCCACGATCCGCCCGTTCAGAACGCGCACCGCACCCAGTTGCACGATGTCGTCTTTGTCCTTGTCCAAGGTTTGTGGCTGTTGTCATCGTGAGATGCAGCGGCGACAAATCTGACAAGGAGGAAAGCGTGGGCGGATTTCGGTGCTATGGGGATTGTGTACTATGGCTGCGGTGATTGATGTGCAGAACTATCGGCTGCGTGATGACAAGCAGCGCTGATAAGTCGATTTTCCCAGCCCGATTTGGCTGATTGATATCCCGTTTTGCCGCCATTGGCCTGTTGTAGCGCAGGTTTTGGCGGGATGGTCGCACCGATGGGTCCGGCGTCCGCGTAATGAAGGACCCGATTTGATAGTCGTATCATGCGGCGTCCTCCCATGGCGGTGCGCGGGACTTGGGTGTTTGGCCCCGCATGAAGGTCTCGATGATGATCATTGCGCCACCGCATTTGGGGCACGGCTGGGACTGGTCTCGTTCGTCGGTATCGACACCTTGATCCTCATGGGCTTTCGGAATGGCGTCTGCTTCAACCTCCAATAAAGACCTGATCTTTGCGATCCTGTCGCGACGGATGCCGTTCGCGAGGAAGCCTGTGTGGCGGATGCGGTGGAAGCCGGAGGGCAGGACATGGATCAGGAAGCGACGGATGAACTCGGACGTCGGCAGACGCATGACCTTCATCCTGTCCCCACGTTTGATGCGATAATCTTTCCACCGGAAGGCCACAGTGTTGGCATCAGCGCTGATCAGGCGGTGGTTTGAGATCGCCACGCGGTGCGTGTAACGGCTCAAGTACGCCAGCACGGCCTCAGGCCCGCCGAAGGGTGGTTTGGCATAAACCACCCAGTTGGTTTTGCGCAGCGGCGCGAGATGGGCGGCGAAGGTATCGGGGTCGGCCAGCTTTGCCAGTTTGCCGAAGAAGCGCAGCTTGCCTGCTTTGTGCAATCCGCTCAGCCCTTCGAGGAACAGGCGGCGGAACAAACGCGCGAGCACCTTTACCGGCAGGAAGAAGCCTGAGCGGCAGTTCTTCCAGCGCTTGCCATCGGACGACAATCCACCGCCCGGCACGATGATATGCACATGCGGGTGGTGCGTCATCGCGGATCCCCATGTATGCAGCACGCTCGTCATGCCAATCTTTGCACCAAGATGTTTTGGATCGGCTGCGATTGTCAGCAGAGTTTGCGCCGCCGCCTTGAACAGGAGGCCGTAGACCACCGCTTTGTTCTGGAAGGCAATGTCGGCGATTTGCGATGGCAGCGTGAAGACCACGTGGAAATACTCAATGGGCAACAAGTCTTCCATGCGCGCCTGCATCCAGTCCTGCGCCGCTGCACCTTGGCACTTCGGGCAATGCCGATTGCGGCACGAGTTGTAGGCGATGTGCTGGTGACTGCATTTGGTGCAAGCGGCAACATGCCCGCCAAGCACAGCGGTCCGGCAGCTCTCTATCGCCGACATCACTTTTAACTGCTGTAGGTTCAAGTGTCCGGCGTGGGCCAGGCGATAGGTAGCACCATGGGCGCGGAAGATGTCTGCGACCTCCAGCTTGAGGCGAGACATGGAAGCCTAGTTTAACCGGGTCCGGCCTCCCGCCGCACCAGCAGATCAAACGGGCTGGTGACACTCTGGATCGTCTTGGTTGCCACCTTGGTATAGATCGTCGTCGTTTCCAGCTTGGCATGGCCCAGAAGCACTTGGATCACCCGGATGTCGGTCCCACCCTCCAGCAGATGCGTGGCAAAGCTGTGCCGCAGAGTGTGGGGCGACACCTGCTTCTTGATCTCTGCAAAATCGCATGCGACCCCAAAGGCCCGATTGAACTGCCGCGTCGAGATTGGATCGATCCGGTTACGACCCGGGAACATCCAACCTCTCGGCCGCACTTCTCGGTAATAGTCGCGCAACAGGCTCAGAAGGTTCGGCGACAACATGACCTGCCGGTCCTTACGACCCTTACCTTGCTCAATCCGGATCAGCATCCGGTCGCTATCTATGTCGCCAACTTTGAGATGGGTGACCTCGCTGGCGCGCAGCCCGCCACCATAGGCCACGCTGAAGGCCGCGCGGTATCGTAACCCAGGCCCAGGTGCCGCTTCGATAATACGCGCGACTTCCTCGGCGCTGAGCACAACGGGGATCTTCTTAGCCGCCCGTTGATAGCGCATATGCCGCTTCATCTCGGGACGCGGGCACGTCGTCGCAAAGAAGAAACTCAACACTGTCAGCCGGTTGTTGAAGGTCGGTGCGCCAATGCCGCGCTCCTTCATATCGAGCTGGAACGCCCGCAGCTCTTCCGGTGTCGCGCTATCCGGCGCGTGACCCAGAAACCGCGTAAAATCCCGCATCCCTCGCAAATACATTGTCTGCGTTTTCGACTGCAGCCCTTTGATCCGCATATCTTCGAGAAATCGCTGGCGCAGTGCAGGTACATATTGGTCTGACATTGAAACCTCCTATCGTCAGATTGAGAAGGTCCCAATCGTCCAACAGAATCGTCAGTTCACAAAATCACGGCGCTTCGATCAGCGCGAAACCCTCGACACAAGCGCCAATACCGCGAGAGCGGTTTCGTCCATGTCCACAGAAAGGCCGGTTGTCTCGGTATCGAATGGCACAAAGCAAAGCTGGGACAGCGGGGTGTCCGTGATTTCCCTGGCTTCAGCGGTGTTCATCAGATCAAAATCGAACACCAACGGGCGCGCGTCGATATGTTCGATGTGGACCGTCTCCACATCGATAAAGATCATATGGCCGTCATCGCTGAGCGCCTTCAATCTGGCATCAAAGCTGGTTTCGCGCGTGGTATCGAAGAGCTTGAAAGACACCTCGGTTTCTGTCGACGACAGACGTTTCATTGCCTCAAACACTTCGTCCGTGTCGAAGTAATCGGCCAACTGCGCTTTCAGGCGGGGAGGTGCGATCTGTGACAGAACGCCAGCGGCCTGAGCGTCATACAGCACAATCTCCTGCGCGGGATTCAACAGGATCGTGGCAATAGGTATCTCGGTCAGTAGGGCTGTGAGTTGTTCACTTTGCGCCCTGAGGCGTTGGGTTTCCCGCGCCACTTTTGCGGCGGTGTCCATGACCGAGTCGCTCACGGTTTGGCTCAACGCATTTGCCGCCGGGGCCAAATCGCCCAGATAGCGCGCAGCATCGGTGCTGACCTCGCTATCGACCCCGGAATGGGCGCGCAGCCGAAGGCCCGCAGACAGCGCGTTGATTGGTTTCGCGACGTTTTCATCGAACAAAAGCCATATGGCCAGCGCAAGGCCGGTGTTCAGAAAGACAAAGACGATGAAAGCGGTGACAAACGGGGCGGTCGGCATCTCGACCTCTGCGCGGGACCAGCCAAAGGCCAACGCCCCCCAGCCAGCCCCGTTCCTGCGACTGCGAGAAAGCAGAAGAACAGGAAAATGCGGAAGCGCAGGCTGAGGTGGGTGAACATGTCAGGTCTCGCACACCAGCTTCAAAATCGGATCGCCGTCAGGCATGCTTTGCCAGTCGGCATCGGCCACGGTGCCGTCATCGGCAAACTCGGCCCCGTCGATCAGCAAGGCCGAACGCGCGCCCTTGCAATCGAACAGCATCGGGGCCTGATTGACCGGTGACCACCGGCCAAAGAAGTACAGATCGGCCAGCCGTTGATCCGGCAGGCTGTCATTCTTGCGCGCGGTGCCTGTGTCTACGGCAACAAAGCGTTTGGTATAGGGCCAAGCCTTGGTCCAGGGTCTGAGCCAGCTTTGTTCGTCCACTGTCATAGCAATAACGACGTCAACAGGCAGACGCTCGGCAGTGCGGTCGAACCAATTGTATTCATTGGAAATTGTCATGCCAATCATGCCCAGCCCCGCAGCAACCGGCATGATCCATTTGGGCAAGCGCCGACCGGTGATCAGATTGAGCAGCATGGCAACACCGGCGCAGGCGATCCCGGCAAAGACTGTGGCAATAAGTTCTACAAACATGATGTCACCCTAACGCACCTTTCCCCGATCCCACAGCAGATTGCATCGTCTTGATCACAACGAAGGCATCGCGCAAGTGGCTGCGCTCAAAATCGGACAATACTGAGGGATCCAGGTAACTGCCTGTCAACGGCGGAGTAAAATCCGGCCACTGGGGCGGAGCAAAAGTCGGCCAGTTTGTGGAGTGCGCCTTGGGGCGTGTGGCCACCAATCAGCAAGCACGTTCCAAGGCGCATTGGCCGTCAGGCCGATTGTTCAGTTGTCAGGTTGAAGGGTTGGCAATACGTGCGCGGCTCTGATTGAGGCGGTAGCTTTCGCCGTTCATCTCGAGGATGTTGACGTGATGTGTCAGCCGGTCCGGGAGCGCGCCGGTCAAGCGTTCGGTGCCGAATGTCTCGGTCCATTCCTCGAAGGGCAGGTTCGATGTGATCAGGGTTGAGCCACGCTCGCAGCGCTGAGAGATCAGCTCGAACAGAAGCTCGGCGCCGGTTTTGCTCAAGGGGACGAAGCCCGGCTCGTCGATGATCAGCAGTTTGACCTTGGCCAGTTTGCGCTGAAGCTGCCGGAGGCGTTTCTCGTCGCGGGCCTCCATCATCCCGTGCACGAGAGCTGCGGCGGTTACGAAGGCGACAGGCAACCCTTTCTGGCAGGCGGTCAGCCCCAACCCGAGAGCGACATGGGTTTTGCCGGTTCCCGACGGGCCGAGCGCGATGACGTTCTCCCTGCGCTCGATCCATTCACAGCGCGCCAGTTCCAGCACCATCATCTTGTTCAGACCGGGGATGGCCGTAAAGTCGAAGCTGTCGAGGCTTTTGACGGTTGGAAACTTTGCCGCCTTGATCCGGCGCTCGACCATGCGCCTCTCCCGATCGATTGGTTCCAGCTCGGTCAGCCGGGCTGGATAGCGCACATGATCCAGGCCTTCCGCCGCACAAATGCGCGCTTGCTTGTCATGCTCGCGCAGGAAGGTGGGCAGGCGCAGAGTCTTGAGGTGGTGTGTCAGCGGCAGTTCGGGTGCATCCGTCATGCGTCACCTCCTGACAGAAGGCTCATACAGGAAGAAGCCGAGGTGGTGGCGATGTTGGTTCCGGGCAGGAACGGATAGACATCCAAATCCAACCTCGGGGGCCTTCGCTCGACGCGGCACAGGACGAGGTGCTTGATCGCATCGAAGCTGACCGCCCCCATTCGCAGGGCGTCTTTGACGGCAAGATGCAGCACCTCCAGCTCGAACCGTTCCGACAGGCGCAGGACCTGGACATACTCCCTTTTGCCCGCCTTGCCCTGCCGGGCTTCCAGCAAGCGCCGGAGCGTGGCGAAGGCGTCAGGCAGTTCCCAACTGTAAAACGCGGAGCAATATTGGGCCACAGAAGCGGCTGCATATCGCAGTTGTAGCGGAGTAAAAGTCCGCCAGTTTGTGCCCTTCGTTTATTCGGAGGGCGGGAGATGTATTCTGTGGATATTTATAGTCGTGTGCGCCGTGCTTGTTTGAAGGACGGTATGTCTGGCCGAGAAGCGGCGCGGTTTTTCAACATGGCGTAATCAGGATCAGCACTCAGTTACCCCTGTTATTCTGGATGCACATGCAATTGAAAAGGAGACTGACCAATGGAATATTTTGCTGGTTTGGATGTGTCCATGGAAGAGACGCATATCTGCATTCTGGATCGTGAAGGGGCCCTTATTCGTGAAGGAAAAGCGAGCTCAACACCAAAAGCGATCGCTGACTTCCTCGCTTCTGGACCACCATGTGCCAAAGTTGTATTTGAAACGGGACGGATGGCACCAATGCTTTACCATGGGCTGACGGAGCTTGGTGTCCCGGTTGTTTGCATCGAGAGCAGGCAAGCATATCAGGCCCTTAAATCTCTGGCCGGCCACAAGACGGACCGCAATGATGCCCGCGGTTTGGCACACCTGGCGCGGACGGGATTCTACAAGCCGACCCATGTCAAATCACTGTCAGCGCACGCAATCCGGTCGCTGATCGCAGCCCGCAAGAAGCTGGTCGGACAGCGTGTGACGCTCGACAATCAGATCCGCGGTCTGGTCGTCGTCTTCGGCGTGCGGCTGCCACGAGCTTTGTCTCCGGCATTCAAAAACGCGGCGCTAAAAGTTAGCGATGGAGTGCCTGGCCTCCATGCCGCAATTTGCGGACTGTTCGCAGCACGCGAAGCAATCCTCGCGGCGGTTGCAGCCATTGATGGCGACATCAAAAAGATGACCCGCAAATCCGAAGTCTGCCAGCGCCTTATGACGGTACCAGGGGTCGGTCCGATCACAGCATTGGCCTTTGCCGCAGCAATTGATGATCCGTCGCGTTTCAGGAAATCGCGTGATGTGGGGGCGTATCTTGGACTGGTGCCGCGACGGCATCAATCTGGTGAAATCGACTACACGGGCAGCATCTCAAAGCGGGGCGACGTGCGCGTCAGAACGCTTCTCTATGAGGCCGCCAATGTGATGCTGACGCGGTATGCCGCTCCGCTCAAATTGAAGACATGGGCCCTCGCAATCGGTGCGCGCTCAACGATGAGAAAGGCCCGAGTGGCTCTGGCGCGTCGTCTGGCAATCATACTTCATGCCATTATGCGAGACAAAACTGACTTCCAGTCCGCGTAAGGCTTACGAGGCGACAACGAGGATTCCTAAATCAAAGTTCCCATCTGGGACGATGCCCGAGGGAGGGCGTGAGACACGGCGCCGATTCTGTAGCAACAGCCAAGACCAACGGTATGATTGCGGTTTCAACATTGCCGACCCACACCCAGCCAACCCCATCATGAACCTCAGAGTTCGAAGAGAACAAAGGCAACCTCTGACATCAAAAGCAGGAAACTCAGGAAACACGCATTGACAGATTAGAGAACGATGCCCGAGGGAGGGCGTGAGACACGGCGCCGATTCTGTAGCAACAGCCAAGACCAACGGTATGATTGCGGTTTCAACATTGCCGACCCACACCCAGCCAACCCCATCATGAACCTCAGAGTTCGAAGAGAACAAAGGCAACCTCTGACATCAAAAGCAGGAAACTCAGGAAACACGCATTGACAGATTAGAGAACGATGCCCGAGGGAGGGCGTGAGACACGGCGCCGATTCTGTAGCAACAGCCAAGACCAACGGTATGATTGCGGTTTCAACATTGCCGACCCACACCCAGCCAACCCCATCATGAACCTCAGAGTTCGAAGAGAACAAAGGCAACCTCTGACATCAAAAGCAGGAAACTCAGGAAACACGCATTGACAGATTAGAGAACGATGCCCGAGGGAGGGCGTGAGACACGGCGCCGATTCTGTAGCAACAGCCAAGACCAACGGTATGATTGCGGTTTCAACATTGCCGACCCACACCCAGCCAACCCCATCATGAACCTCAGAGTTCGAAGAGAACAAAGGCAACCTCTGACATCAAAAGCAGGAAACTCAGGAAACACGCATTGACAGATTAGAGAACGATGCCCGAGGGAGGGCGTGAGACACGGCGCCGATTCTGTAGCAACAGCCAAGACCAACGGTATGATTGCGGTTTCAACATTGCCGACCCACACCCAGCCAACCCCATCATGAACCTCAGAGTTCGAAGAGAACAAAGGCAACCTCTGACATCAAAAGCAGGAAACTCAGGAAACACGCATTGACAGATTAGAGAACGATGCCCGAGGGAGGGCGTGAGACACGGCGCCGATTCTGTAGCAACAGCCAAGACCAACGGTATGATTGCGGTTTCAACATTGCCGACCCACACCCAGCCAACCCCATCATGAACCTCAGAGTTCGAAGAGAACAAAGGCAACCTCTGACATCAAAAGCAGGAAACTCAGGAAACACGCATTGACAGATTAGAGAACAAAGATCGTAAGACGATCGCGAAGATGCTGCGCCATGAACTTCCGCCTGGGTATCGTCGGTCGGAAGCGCCTCGGCGGCCAACGCTTGATGGTTATGTTGGTGTGGTCGATGAGATACTGCGCACAGACAAAGCCCTGATCAAAAAGCAGCGACACACGGCCAAGCGCATCTTTGAACGGCTGCGCGATGAGCATGGATATGCCGGCAGCCTGACCACGGTGACCTATTACGTGCGCGAGCAAAAACGGCGCACCAAAGAGGTGTTTGTGCCGTTGTCGCATCGGCCGGGCCATGCGCAGGTTGATTTTGGTGAGACGCTGGGCGTGATCGGTGGCGTGGAATGCAAGATCCACTTCTTCGTGATGAGCTTGCCACATTCTGATGCGGTGTTTGTGAAGGGATATCCAGCTGAGACAACCGAGGCGTTTTGCGATGGCCATGTGTCCGCCTTTGCATTCTTTGGCGGCATTCCGCAATCCATTCTCTACGACAATACCAAGATCGCCGTGGCTCGGATACTCGGGGATAAGACGCGCATCCGCACACGTCGGTTTACGGAACTGCAGTCGCATTACTTGTTTGATGACAAGTTTGGCAGACCCGCGCGAGGGAACGATAAAGGCAACGTTGAGGGCATGGTTGGATACACCCGCCGCAACTTCATGGTTCCCGCACCTCGCTATGACAGCTTTGATGATCTGAACGCACATTTGGAAGAGAAGTGTTTAGCACGTCAGGACGATACGTTGCGGGGTCACACCCAAACCATAGGCGCACGCCTGATGTCGGATTTGGATGCTCTGATGGGATTGCCTGTCGCAGAATATGAAGCCTGCGATCACGTCAGCACGCGTGCAACGTCGATCTCAATGGTGCGCTATCGCAGCAATGATTACTCGGTGCCAGTAGCCTATGCGCACCACGATGTTCATGTGCGTGGGTTTGTGCATGAGGTTATCATCGGCTGCGGCAATGAGATTATTGCGCGGCACAAACGATCCTACACATCAGCGGATATGGTCTTTGACCCATTGCACTTTTTGCCCCTGCTTGAACAAAAGGTGGGTGCCCTGGATCAGGCCGCGCCTTTGCAGGGTTGGCATTTGCCAGATGTATTTGCCACGCTGCACCGACTGCTTGAAGCCAGAATGGGTAAGCCGGGCAAGCGAGAATACGTTCAAGTCTTGCGCCTTTTGGAGACCTTCGAAATGGATGTTGTGCAAGGCGCAATCCAGCAGGCAATAGATATGGGTGCAATTGGCTATGACGCCGTAAAACACCTTGTACTGTGTCGGGTTGAGAAGCGGCCACCACGATTGGATTTGGACTTCTATCCATACTTGCCCAAGGCCAATGTCGGCACAACACGCCCATCCAGTTACATGAGCTTGATGGGAAGGACCGCGGCATGACCGAAGCCCCTCGGATTCTTCTACGGCATCATCTTAAACAACTGCGACTGCCAACGTTCCAAGGCGAGTATGCCAAACAGGCGCAGCTCTGTGCTGCAGAGAACAAAGATCACATCCACTATCTGGCGCGGCTGTGTGAGATGGAATTGATCGACCGCGAACGCCGGATGATTGAACGGCGCATCAAAGCGGCGAAGTTCCCCAGCACCAAGAGCTTGGATAGCTTTGACTTCAAGATCATGCCAAGCTTGAACAAGCCCCTGACGATGGATCTGGCACGATGCGATTACGTTAATCGCAGGGAGAACATCATCGCGCTCGGCCCGTCAGGCACGGGCAAGACACACATCGCCCTGGGACTTGGGCTGGCTGCATGTCAAAGAGGACTGAAGGTGCGCTTCACAACGGCTGCGGCATTAGTCCATGATCTGATCGAGGCTCAAGATGAGCGGAGATTGCAGCGCCTTCAAAAGCAACTGACCAGCCAGAACCTGTTGATCATTGATGAACTGGGCTTCGTACCGCTCAGCAAATCTGGCGCAGAGCTGCTCTTCGAGGTCATATCCCAATGCTATGAACGCGGCTCCATCATCATAACCTCGAACCTGCCCTTCGATGAATGGACTGAAGTCTTTGGCTCTGAGCGGCTGACCGGTGCGCTACTCGATCGTTTAACCCATCACGTCCACATCCTCGAGATGAATGGCGAAAGCTATCGGCTCAAACACAGTCGCAACAACCGAAAATAACCAGCCCGCAATCACAGTCAGAATAATGCTGGCCTTATGGCCAGCATGCGCTTTGGCACGCTTCAGCTTTGTGACGAGCACGCGTGCAAAAGCGCCACAAAAACATCAACCGAAGTGGCCCATTTTTACGCCGCGACATGGACCCATTTTACTCTGCGATTGACAATCGGCCAATGTTGAGGTGTCGCCCAAGGCACCAAAATCATCCTCGGCAATCTTGCGCAGGATGCGGCGCATGATTTTGCCCGAGCGGGTTTTTGGCAGGCCCGGTGCCCATTGGATCAGGTCCGGTTTGGCAATCAGGCCAATCTCGGTCCGCACCCAGGTTTCCAGTTCCTTGCGCAGCGCGTCGGTGGGCTCCTCGCCGTTCATCAGGGTCACATAGGCATAGATGCCCTGCCCCTTAACGTCATGGGAATACCCAACAACGGCACTTTCGGCGACTTTGACATGGGCGACGAGGGCGCTTTCGACCTCGGCCGTGCCCATCCGGTGGCCCGAGACGTTGATGACATCGTCAACCCGACCCGTGATCCAGTAATCACCATCTTCATCCCGGCGACAGCCGTCGCCTGAGAAATAGTAACCCTTGTAGTCGCTGAAGTAGGTTTTCTCGAACCGTTCATGGTCGCCCCAGACAGTGCGCATCTGACCGGGCCAGCTGTCTTTCATGCACAGCACACCCTCGACGCCATTGCCTGTCACAACCTCGCCGCTGGTTGGTTCCAGCACCACCGGCTGCACGCCAAAAAACGGAATTTGAGCGGCACCGGGTTTCAGGGTCGTAGCGCCGGGCAGCGGGGTCAGCATGTGACCGCCGGTCTCGGTTTGCCAGAAGGTATCGACGATCGGGCAATTTCCCTTGCCGACAACCTCGTTGTACCAGTTCCAGGCCTCAGGGTTGATCGGCTCACCGACCGAGCCCAAAACGCGCAGATCGGACAGGTCGTGCTTTTCAACCCACTCCTTGCCCGCGCCCATCAACGCACGAATGGCCGTGGGGGCGGTGTAGAACTGGTTAACCTTATGCTTGGCGCAGACTTCCCAGAAACGGCCCGCATCCGGGTAGGTCGGCACGCCTTCAAACATGATCGTTGTCGCGCCGTTGGCCAGGGCCCCGTAGACGATATAGCTGTGGCCCGTGACCCAGCCGACATCCGCCGTGCACCAGAAGACGTCACCATCGTGATAGTCGAAAACGATCTCATGGGTCATCGACGCATAGACCAGATAGCCCCCCGTCGTATGCACCACGCCTTTGGGCTGACCGGTTGAGCCGGACGTGTAGAGGATGAACAGCGGATCTTCCGCGCTCATCTCTTCGGCAGGGCACTCGGCTGAGGCGTTGGCCATCATGGCGGTGCAATCGTAGTCGTGCTCGGTCCAGGTGGTCTGCCCGCCAGTGCGTTTGACCACAAGACACTTCACGCCGTCTTTGCAATGCAGAAGGGCCGTATCAGTATTGGATTTCAGCGGTGTTGCGCGTCCACCCCGGGGCGCGTGATCAGCGGTGATGGCAACTTTCGCGTCACAGCCATTGATCCGCGCGCCCAGAGCGTCCGGGGAGAAACCGGCGAAAACGATTGAATGAATGGCCCCGATCCGCGCACAGGCCAGCATGGCATAGGCCGCCTCGGGGATCATCGGCAGATAGATGACAACGCGGTCGCCCTTTTCAACGCCCAAGGACCGCAGCACGTTTGCCATTTTACAGACAGAGCCGTGGAGATCGCGATACGTGATATGCTGTGCCGACTCTTTCGACGGATCATCCGGCTCCCAGATAATGGCGGTCTGATCGCCGCGGGTTTCCAGATGGCGATCAATGCAATTGGCCGAAACATTCAGCGTTCCGTCCTTGAACCAGCGAATGTCAATCTTGCCGGGTTCAAATGAGGTGTTTTTGATCTTGGAAAACGGTTTGATCCAATCGACGCGTTTGCCATGCTCGCCCCAGAACGCATCCGGATCGTTGGCCGACGCATCATACATCTGTGCATAATCGCTGGCGGTGACATGTGGTTTATGAGTCGAGCCCCCCGTTGGTGACGGTTCAGTGGGTCTTGTCGAATCCTCGGTATTCATTGGCGTCCTCCTCACGCTGCACGAACTTTGATCCCCAATACTGGGTAGGTCAGCACTTGAGGCTGGAAAATACACACTCCTGTGGATTTTCGGGTAATATGTTGTCTTTGGATGATTTTTTTGTAAATCACTCGATCAATTTCAGCAAAAAAAGTCAATAAATTTACAATCCTGAAATTCTGTCAATGATTTCCGCGAGGTAACTTTTTCGTCATATTCTGCAACATTCCAGTTTAGCATACAGTCGCATACAATTTGAGATTATATCGGCAGCCCCAAGGCTGCGACAAGGCGATCAGCACCTGACCTTCGCACACTCATACCGCGAATCGCGCCTCCCAACGCAAGCCTGCCTGCCAGACATACAACGTCGCGCACTTGGGAAGGGCTATGGTCTCGTATGACGCCAAGCCATGGGCCTGTCACAGGCGTCTCAAGCAGTGAAGAATTTAGCGCCAGGGCCGTCCTGCGAGTGCAGGTTCGCCGAGCCCTTGTGATTGAATTGCTGCGCTACTGGAGCCGCGCGACAGCCTTGGGCGCGCATGGTATTGTGATCCCAAACCGTGCCGCCCCCTTTGATCGCCAGCCCGCTGGCGTCCGGCGATGTGGGTGCCTTTGCTGCGTGCTGGGTCTCTCAGGACATACCACCTGACAGACCGGTCGATATTGTGTTGATGTCTCGACGCCCGGACAACGTCATGTGTCGATGACACGCGCTTTTATGGCGAACTGTCCCGAAGACAACAAAATGGCGGGCTGCGCAGCCTTACTTGTCACCTGGCCAGCAAAAGCCGCTGCCGCCTCGCCTGTCAGGGAGCTCCTGAGGCCATCTCTTTTTCCTTCGGCATTCCTCGGTTAACCCCAAAGAAGCACTGATGCCGGGTCCCTGTTTCTGCGCGATCACGGCATCAAAATCTCGGGCCGTGTAAAGCTGGCACTGGCCTCAGTGAGGTCGTCAAACAACAGTTCGACACGCACCTGCTGAATGCTGCCCGAGGCGAATGTGGCGTAGGGCAGCCCGTCGCTTTCGATGATGGCATTGGGGGCGTTTGTACCCTCGTGACAGGGCGGCAGGGGCCACTCCTGCATCTCATCGTCGTTGACAGCATAACGCATCTGCAACAATCCGCAGCGCCAGGACCAGATATGGGTGACATACAGCAGGTCCTGCCCGTTGAAATCACGCACAGCCACCCAATTTGCAGTCGTCATCTCAAGGATCGGCTTCACCTCGGTGGCGGTGGTGAATTTGCCCGTGGGGGTTTGCAGCTCGGCCTCGAAGCTGCCGCCAATGCTCACGCCTTCACCAATGACCACATCGTCGCCGATAACGACACTTTCGTCTGATCCCAGCGCGATGGCAGGCGCCGCCGTGGGGTCGCCGCCCTCGCCCTCCGCATATCCAAACGCAAGTGCGACAACGATCAGTATCCAATCCAACATCTCAAATCCTCGTTTTCAAAAATCAGTCAAACATGTCATCCGATACATGACGCCCTCAAATAAGGCGAAACGCGTGCAACGTTCAACAGTAGCGCGTCTCAATAAAAGCCACGCAACAGCTTTTTCGCGAAACGCATTAAACTGCCCCTTCTTTGCGGCTGCATTGGGTTTTATAGCGCCCTGAACAAACAGGCAGGCAAGATCGGGACAAGTATGGCCGGCAAGGCATCAAAAACCCAACGATACAACATCATGATCGTCGGCCAGGGCGGACGCCTGCAACATGAGGCGGTTGTCTTTGCCGCCTCTTTGCGCGCGATGAGTCCCGGCTTTGAAGGTCGTCTGATCGTGGCCGAACCACAACCGGGGCCGCTGTGGAACAACGACCCGACGATCCGTGGCGATGAAACTCGCGATCTTCTGGAGCGGCTGGGCGCCGAGATTATCCCGTTTGAAAGCAGGCATTTCGGACAAGCCTACGCTTACGGCAACAAGATCGAGGCGCTGATGGCCTTGCCCAAGGGCGAACCGTTCGTGTTCTTTGATACAGACACGCTGATCACCGGCGATCTCAGCACGGTGCCGTTTGATTTTGAACGCCCCACCGCGTCGCTGCGCCGCGAAGGCACCTGGCCCAAGATCGAGCTTTACGGGCCGGGCTACACGCAAATCTGGAAATCGCTCTATGACCGGTTTGGCCTTGAGTTTGAAAGCTCGCTTGACCCGGCTTGGCCGGATGAGTTCTGGCGCCGATATCTTTATTTCAACGCCGGGTTCTTCTTTTACAAATGCCCGCATGTGTTTGGACAACGCTTTCTGGACTACGCGCTTAGCATCCGGGATGACCCCCCTCCCGAATTGGTGGTGCAGGAGTTGCATCCCTGGCTGGATCAGGTGGCCTTGCCGCTGGTGATCCATTCACTGGGCGGCGGGCGCGATACCCTGCCCGAAGGACTGCTGGACGGCGATGTGACGTGCCATTACCGTATCCTGCCGCTGCTCTATGCCCGCGAAAGCGACTTGGTGGTTGAGGTGCTGGAAGAGGTCAGCGCGCCAAACTGGATCAAACGGGTGCTGAAAACCTACGATCCGATGAAATTCATGATTTACCACGGGCGCGGCCAGAAGGTACGCGAGTTGTTTGATCGCGATGATCTGCCCGGCAAGGAACAGGCCATCCGCAACAAGATCAAGCGCGAAGGCTATTGGATGCGCTGATGGTGTCTGATGGTAAGTGAGCCCAAAGGAGACGGCAGCGGGCTGACCCTGCTGGCCTATGCCTACAGCCCGTCCGAGGCCGCATTGATGATCTCGGCGCTGGAAGGGGCCGGGTATGATGTGTTGGTCCCCGGCTATCACATGATGGCCAATGCGCAGCATTTTTCCGTCGCCTTCGGCGGGGCCAAGATCATGGTGCCGGATGATCAGGCCGAACCCGCGGCGGGCTTGCTTGCTGCCATCGCGGCCGAGACCGAAGCGACGCAAGCCGAGGCGCCCGCGCCACACCCCGGCCAGATCCGGTGCCTTGTCCTGTCGATTGTCTATTTCCTTATTGGAACCGCCCCCGCACTCAACGCGCGGTTTCTGCAGCAAAAGACAGATATTCCCGCCTCCAAGCGCGAACCAGAAAAATAACCCTGCATCTGCCCGCAGACCAAAACGCAAGGCGCGGACTGCCCAGTTGTGGGCCGCGCGCAGATGCCATACACCTTTTGCCAAACAGATTGCCAAGGGAGGCTTCCAATGTCGGATCGTGTTCACCAATTTGGTTTTGACACATTGCAAATTCACGCCGGTGCCCGGCCCGATCCCGCCACAGGCGCGCGGCAGGTTCCGATCTATCAGACCACGGCCTATGTGTTCCGCGATGCCGAACATGCGGCCGCGTTGTTTAACCTGCAAGAGGTCGGATACATCTATTCACGCCTGACCAATCCAACAGTTGCCGCGTTGCAGGAACGTGTTGCGACGTTGGAAGGTGGCGCAGGCGCTGTTTGCTGTTCGTCTGGCCATGCGGCCCAGATCATGGCCCTGTTCCCGCTGATGGAACCGGGGCGTAATGTCGTGGTCTCGACCCGCCTTTACGGCGGCTCGATCACCCAGTTCAGCCAGACCATCAAGCGGTTCGGCTGGGACGCCAAGTTTGTCGACATTGACGACACCGACGCGGTGAAAGCCGCGATTGACGAGGATACCCGCGCGGTGTTCTGCGAATCCATCGCCAATCCGGGCGGCCATATCGCTGATATCCGTGGGCTGGCAAATATCGCCGATGCGGCAGGCCTGCCGCTGATCGTGGATAACACCACCGCCTCGCCTTACCTGTGCCGTCCGATCGAACATGGTGCCACATTGGTGGTGCATTCGATGACCAAATACCTGACCGGCAATGGCAGCGTCACCGGCGGCGTGGTGGTGGACAGCGGCACGTTTGACTGGTCCGCGTCCGACAAGTTCCCTTCGCTCAGCGCGCCGGAACCAGCCTATCACGGGCTGAAATTCCACGAAACATTTGGCCCGCTGGCCTTTACCTTCCACGGCATCGCCATTGGCCTGCGCGATCTGGGCATGACCCTGAACCCGCAGGCGGCGCATTACACGCTGATGGGCATCGAAACCCTGTCCTTACGCATGCAGCGCCATTGTGAAAACGCCCAGGCAGTGGCCGAATGGCTGG
Source organism: Roseovarius sp. (assembly GCA_965207105.1). GTDB lineage: Bacteria > Pseudomonadota > Alphaproteobacteria > Rhodobacterales > Rhodobacteraceae > Roseovarius. The sequence continues at coordinate 86,385 of CBDBLS010000066.1, forward strand.
AAAAAGACGACCGGGTCGAGGCGGTGACATATGCGGGGCTGAAATCCTCACCCTCCAACAAACGGGCCAAGATATATTGCCCCAAAGGGGCCAGTGGGTTGTTCACCGTGGCGCTGAAATCGGGCTATGATGGCTGTGTTAAACTGGTGGATAATCTGGAGCTGTTCAGCCACGTGGCCAATCTGGGAGATACCCGCTCGCTGATCATCCACTCGGCCAGCACAACACACCGCCAGCTGACCCCCGAACAGCAAACCGCTGCCGGAGTCAGCCCCAATGTGGTGCGGATTTCCATCGGGATCGAGGATGTCGATGACATCATTGCCGATCTCGATCAGGCCCTCAGCAAAGCCAGCGTCTGAGCGCGCATCGCAGTCTGAAAACAGCCCCGCCGAACGCCGAAAATGGCATTCAGCGGGGCTTTTGCTTTTCCTCAGCATAAACCTGCTGTAAAATCCGACAGACAGACGAGAGGAATCCTCTCGCGCCTCAATGTGGTGTTAAAGCGGTTCCGATGAAACAGAATTTTGCCCTGACATTGTCATTCGATGGCATTGGCCTGTTGCACCGCGCCTTTCCGGGTTGGCATCTGGTGGGCGATGTGGCGCTGGACGTCACCGATCTGACTGCCGAGTTGGCGACAATGCGTCAGACCGCGCAGGAACTGGATGCATCAGGGCTGCGCACCAAGGTTGTCCTGCCCAACGACCAGATCAGATATCTGACCATCGACGCCCCCGCCAACGGTGCCGACCCTGTTGAGGCGGTCAAATCCGCGCTGAACGGCGCAACGCCTTATCCGGTTGATGATCTGGCCTATGATTTTGCGGCGCAGGACGGTCAGATTTTCATCGCCGCCGTGGCGCGTGAAACCCTGGTCGAGGCCGAGGCCTTTGCCACCGAACATCAGTTCAACCCGATCAGTTTTGTGGCCCAGCCCAAGAATGGCCATTTCGTCGGAGAACCATTTTTCGGCGCCACCCTGAATGCCAACGGGCAAGGCATCAGCACGGATCAGATTGAACGTGACATGGCGCCGATCCGGGTGATCGGGGCGTCAAAAATGTCCGATCCCAATGCCGAGCCTGCAGAGGACGATGGTGTTACTCAAGCGGCGGCGGACCCCGCACCCGATAGTCCCGAGCAAGAGACAGCACCCGCTGTTGAAGACGCAACCGAAGCAGAGCCAGCAATTGATCCCGCGCGCCCGGAGACCACCGTAGACCCTGTCGAAGCGGCATCGCAGACCGACACGTCCCCTGCTGACGCGCCGGATACCGCTGACGACAGCGATGAGCAGTCCTCTTTGGTCGAGGATCTACCACCCGAGGAGTTTGCCTCGGGCGATAACGTCCTCGCCGAACCGCAACCCGCCTTTGCCAGCATCCGCGCGCAACGCGGTGATGTCGGCGCGACCCCGCGCAAGCTGGACGGCGTGCTGCGCAATGACGCGCCTGGACGGATCACGCTTGGCGCGGCTGAAGACACGCCAGCGGATCAACCGGACGAGGACCAGATCACCAAGGTCACCGGCATTGCCGAGGCCAGCCTGCCGGAAGATGAAACCGATGCGCTGAGCCACGATATACGCCCCGGCGCGGACGTCCCCGAGCCTGAACCCCAGGTCATGGCCCCCGCGCCTGACGTGTTTGAGGAACCGCCAGTTGAAGAAACTGCACCTGACCCCCCCCCCCCCGTGGGCCAGACAGCAGAGCAGGCCTCGTTCTTCACCCGCCGCTCACGCCGCGCAAAGCTGACGGACGATCCGGTCCCAGGCCCGGATGCGGTGGACGAACGCCAACGTATGACCGTGTTCGGTGCGCGCGAAAGTGTCTCGGTTGGGGGCAAGCCGCGCTTCCTGGGATTGATGCTGACCGCTGTGCTGTTGCTTTTCCTGATCGGGGTTGCGGCCTGGGCCTCGATCTTTCTGGATGACGGAATCGCCCGGTTCTTCCGTGATGATACTCCCGCCGCCGTCGCCAGCCTGCCAGACACCGACAGCCCCGAGGCTGTTGACGAGGTGGAACTGGCCGCGCTTGATCCCAATGACACCCTGTCGGTTCTCGACGATCCAGCCACCGAAATTCTCAGCCGGGTGAACCCGTCGGATCTGTCTCCGGACGAAGCCAAGGCACGCTATGCCGCCACCGGCATCTGGCAACTAGCACCCGAGCCCCCGGCAACGCCCGCCGCGCGCGAGCTTGAAGATGTTTATCAGACCTCGCTTGATCCCAATCTGAGCTTTCAGGATGCCGTGGCGCTGCCTGATGGGGCGAGCGCATTCTCGGACGGGATATTCTTTACCCCCGCCTCGCCGCCCTCTGCCGACACCACGTTCACGCTGGATTCACGGGGCTTCGTTTTGGCCACCCCCGAGGGCGCGCTGACCCCGGATGCGGTGCGTGTCTTTGCAGGTCGCCCCGCCGTGGTGCCCCCCAGAGTCACCGATCCGGTCGATCCGGCCGCCGAACCGCAGACCGACAGCCCGGAGGCGGCACCGCAAGTGGCCGCGCTGCGCCCGCGCGCGCGCCCTGAAAACGCCGCCGAACAGATCGAACGCAATGAGCTGAGCGGGCGGACACGCAACGAACTGGCCGCCCTGCGTCCGAAACTACGCCCCGCCAGCGCCCAGGAGGCCGCCGAAGAGGCCCGCAAACTGGCCGAGGCCGAAACCGCCGAAACGCAGGCCCAGACCGAAGCCCGGACTGCGGCCCAAGCCTCAACCGTTGATCTGGCTGCCCTCGAAGGCGCTGTCGCCGAGGCTGTCGCACAGCCCGATCCCTTTGCCGGGGCGACCTCGCAGGCGGTGTCGGCCTCTCTCAAGCCCAACACACGCCCACGCAATTTTGACGGCATCGTGCAGCGCACCAAGCGTAACCAGCAGAAGGCAGAGACCGAACAACAGTCGGTGCGCGTGGCTGCCGCGCAAAAGGTCACACCAAAAATCCCCACCGCCGCCAGTGTCTCGAAACAGGCCACGCAGCGGAATGCGTTGCAATTCAAGCGGGTCAATCTGATCGGGGTTTACGGCACGCCCAACAATCGCCGCGCTCTGGTGCGGATGAACAACGGGCGTTATAAAAAGGTCAAGGTGGGTGATCGGCTGGATGGAGGCAAAGTCAGCGCGATTGGCGATGGCGATCTGCGTTATCAAAAAGGCGGGCGCACCGTTGTCCTCAAGATGCCGAAGGGTTAACCACCGCCCGGGGGTTTACCCAGCCTATCGCCACCTTTAACAAACGTATGAATTGCAAGCGGGCGACAATCATCGCACAGTCAGCTCAGAGCATATTTTCACCCCTCCGCCCCGGCCTGCCCGGTGCGGGCTACTTTATTGTTCGACATAAGGATCATTGATGGAAGGCGCACTGTTTCAGGCATCGTTGTTTTTGGCAGCCGCTGTGATCGCGGTCCCGATTGCCGCGCGTCTGGGGCTGGGATCGGTTCTGGGATATCTGGCGGCGGGTATCCTGATTGGGCCCGTCCTGGGCCTGCTGGGCGGGCATGAGTCGGTTGAGTTGCAGCACTATGCCGAATTTGGCGTGGTCATGATGCTGTTCCTGATCGGGCTTGAACTGGAACCGCGTGCGCTATGGGATATGCGGCACAGGCTGTTGGGTCTGGGCGGCTTGCAGATTGCGATCACGACCTTCGTTGTGATGGCCGGGGCAATGCTGTTTGTGCAGGGGTGGAGTGTGGCGCTGGCCATCGGTCTGGTCTTTGCCCTGTCTTCAACTGCTATCGTGCTGCAGACCCTGTCTGAAAAGGGATTGATGCAGACCGGCGGCGGACGCTCGGCCTTTTCGGTCCTGCTCACACAGGACATCGCGGTGATCCCGATGCTGGCCTTCATCCCGCTGCTGGCCCTGCCGAAGCCACCCGAGATGGTGCTAGCTGAGACATTGGAGCGGCTGAATGACAACGGTCACGGCTCGGAAAGTGGGGCGCATGAGGCGGCGATTTCGCTGGTTCAAAGCCTGCCGGGCTGGGGAGTAACACTCCTGACCATCGGGATTGTCGGCGCGATTGTGCTGTTTGGCGTCTACCTGATCCGCCCGGTTTTTCGCTTTATCCATTCTGCCCGCCTGCCCGAGATGTTCACGGCACTGGCCCTGCTGATCGTTGTGGGCATCGCCTTCTTGATGACACTGGTCGGGCTTTCACCCGCTTTAGGCGCATTTCTGGCCGGTGTTGTTCTGGCCAACAGCGAGTTCCGCCACGAGCTGGAAAGCGACATCGCGCCTTTCAAGGGCCTGTTTCTGGGGCTGTTTTTCATCACCGTCGGGGCAGGCATCAACTTTAACATTCTGGCCAGCCAGACGTTTCAGGTATTGGGGTTGGCACTGGCCGTGATCGTGGTCAAGGGTGGCATCCTGTACGGCCTAGGGCGTGGCTTTGGCCTGCGCGGTCGCCACTTGTGGCTGTTCACATTGTCGCTGGCGCAGGCTGGCGAATTTGGTTTTGTGCTGCTCGCCTTCTCATCGCAACAAAATGCCATCCCCCCCGATCTGATCGAACTATTGCTGTTGGTCATCGCGATCACGATGCTGATCACGCCGCTTCTGTTCATCCTTTACGATTTTCTCTCAAGACGCATGGAAGACACCGTGGCCCCGGTGGCCGATGACGAGATCGACGATAAGGGGCCGGTGATCATCGCCGGGATCGGACGATTTGGACAGATTGTGAACCGGCTGGTGCGCTCAAGCGGCTACAACACCGTGGTGCTGGATCATAACCTGACCACGATACAGCGGATGCGCCGCTTTGGCGTTAAAGGATTTCTGGGCGATCCGACACGGCCCGAATTGTTGCATGCGGCCGGGTTGAAGGATGCCCGCGTTCTGGTGGCCGCGCTGGATGACGCCGATGCCACCACCCGGCTGGTGGCGTTTGCGCGCCGCGAGCGACCCGATCTGCATATCGTCGCGCGCGCCCGGGATCGCACCCATGTGTTCCAGCTGTATAATGCCGGGGCCAGCGATATCGTACGCGAACTGTTTGACAGCTCGCTACGGGCCGGACGCTATGTCCTTGAAAACATTGGTTTGACCGAATTTGAAGCGGCTGAATTGGAACGCACCTTCTATCGCCATGACCGCCATTCGGTGCAGGAACTGGCCGCGCTCTGGGATTCGGCGATCCCGACGATCGACAACAAACCCTACATCAGGCGCGCCAAAGAGCTGGAAAGCGATTTGCAGACCATGCTTCTTTCGCAACTTGAGGAAAGCGCACGCATTGCAGAGGATGACAAGGACGAGGCCTGAGGGCCTAACCGTCGCTGACCCCCGCCTCGGCAAAGGTGGCCATGCCCGAATGGCACGCAAGGGCCGCCTTGAGCACCCCAATTGCCAGCGCCCCGCCCGAACCTTCGCCCAGCCGCATATCCAGTGACAGGATCGCCACCTTGTCAAGATTTGCCAGCAGGGCCGGATGCGCCACTTCGGCGCTGACATGACCCGCCATAGCGTGATCCAGCGCGCCGGGGTGAGTTACCTCAAGACAGGCCGCAGCAGCGGTACAGATAAATCCGTCCAGGAGAACCGGAATACGCAGATGCCGCGCGCGGGCAATCGCACCAGCCATCGCCGCCAATTCACGCCCACCCAGACAGCGCAACGTCTCCAGTCCGGTGGTGCAGTCAGGGCGATGCAACGCCACCGCATCGGCCACCACGCGGGTTTTCAGGGCCAGCCCTGCATCATCGACACCTGTGCCCCGCCCGACCCAGTCGGCGGCCTCACCGCCGAACAGCATATGCGCAATCGCCGCAGCACTGGTGGTATTGCCAATGCCCATTTCGCCAACCACCAGCAGATCGGCACTGGGTTTCACCGCGTCCCAACCAGTCAGAAGGGCCGCAACCATCTCGGCCTCACCCATCGCGGGAGCTTGGGTGAAGTCGGCGGTGGGTCGGTCCAGATCAAGGGCGATCACATCCAGATGGGCACCAACCGTTTTAGCCAATTGATTGATCGCCGCACCGCCGCGTTGAAAATTCAGCACCATTTGCGCCGTGACCTCGGAGGGAAACGCCGATACACCCTGCGCCGTCACCCCGTGATTGCCTGCGAACACAATGACTTGCGGAGCATTGATCGTAGGCTGCGCATCCCCCCGCCAACTGCAATACCACGCCGCCATCTCCTCCAACCGGCCAAGGGCACCGGGGGGTTTGGTCAATACCGCGTCGCGCGCGCCCGCTTTAACGCGCGCCTCGGCGTCCGCATCAGGGGCCTCGCGCAGCAGGTCGGCAAACCCATCGAGGGTGGAAAACGTATCGCTCATCTGGGTCTCGCATTGCATGACAGGGCCAAGGTCGTGTATCGCAGGCCGGGTCCCGCAACGCATCAGAAAAATCCGCTTTCATGGTCAAAAACGACAGCCCCCTCGCAACACCTCAGGATGTGCTGATCGCGCTGGCCTTGCTCAGCCGTCTCCCCGTGCCCGAGGATCAGGCCTGGCCCCGGCAGGCCAAGGCGGCCTGGGCCTATCCGCTGGTGGGCACCGTGTTGGGGGGCCTCGCCGCCCTAGCAGGTCTGTTGGCGGGCGCATTGGGTCTGCCTGCCCCGATGGTGGCGCTGATCACCCTGACTGTGCTGATCGCAACCAGTGGCGCGATGCACGAAGATGGGCTGGCCGATACAGCGGATGGATTCTGGGGCGGGTGGAGCCGCGAACGTCGGCTTGAGATCATGAAGGACAGTCATATCGGCAGCTATGGGGTGATTGCCCTTGTGCTGTCGCTGGCAGCACGGTGGGTGTGCCTGTGGCTGTTATGGGAGAATGGCGCGCAGATCGCGATCCCGGCGCTTCTGGCCAGTGCCATGCTGTCCCGTGCCGCTATGCCGGTGATGATGGCCGCCCTGCCCCATGCACGCGCCACCGGGCTGTCGCATCAGGTGGGCAATGTGACGCGTGCCACAGCCTCGCTTGCGGGGGCGTTGGCCGTCGTGCTGGCGCTGTTGCTGCTGGACGGGAGTGCGATCTGGCCGATGATATGGGCCGCATTGGTGGTCTTCGGGCTCACCCTGATGGCCCGGCGCAAGATCGGCGGACAGACCGGCGATGTGCTGGGCGCCAGCCAGCAACTGGCCGAGATCACCCTGTTGGCCTGCCTGACTGTCAATCTGGCATGAAAAAACCGCGCCCCGGAAGGGACGCGGTATTCTTGTTTCAGAAACGAGATTCAGGCTGCGGCCGGGGCACGCGACATCAGAACATCGCTTACACGCTTGGCGGCCAGCACCTCGTCACCGCCATCTACGGCGGCCACCTCGCGGGTCAGACGCTCAAGCGCGGCTTCATAGAGCTGACGCTCGGAATAGCTTTGCTCGCGTTGATCGTCGGTGCGGTGCAGATCGCGCACCACTTCGGCAATCGCGATCAGATCGCCCGAATTGATCTTTTGTTCGTATTCCTGCGCGCGACGCGACCACATGGCGCGCTTCACCTTGGCCTTGCCCTTCAGCGTGGTCATCGCCTTGGTAATGATATCGGGGCTGGACAGGCCACGCATCCCGATCTCGGTCGCCTTGTTGGTGGGCACCCGCAGGGTCATCTTGTCTTTCTCGAACGAGATCACAAACAACTCCAGCGTGATACCGGCCACTTCCTGCTCTTCGATCGACACGATCTGGCCAACGCCATGGGCAGGGTAGACAACGAAATCATCTGGGCGAAACTCGGATTTCTTCGACTTGCTCATTCAGCTTTTTCCTCTTAGGGGGCCCGGTTTGAGTGAAAAAGCCACCGACGGGAGTTCACAAAACTCACGGCTGGGAGGTGTTTAGCACAAAGAAATCCGTCCCTAGGCGGCAGCGCGGGCAGATGGATATCGGGCGAATTAGGTCATTTGTGACAAGAGTATAACATAAAAACCGCCCTCTAGAAAGGGTGACGCTTCGTATGCAACGGATTTTATAATTTCGGACCTAGTAGTTACGGGCTTAAGCGGAGCACGAGTCTCATTATTTCAGGGCCATAGGTAGCATTGGTTCTTTGATACTGGAACGCCCCTTGGCGACTGATGGCGTCAGAAACCTGCGGCCATCTAATATCTCGGGCACAGACAAGATTTGCATTCGGCTGTAATTCATGCCGCTCACGGCCAGATCACCAGCTTGCGCCATCTCTTTTTCAAAGTTCCTCAACTTCCCGTCAGACAACGGATCCATGACGATCAGGCCAGCCATTCGCGCATCATCCCGTTCCAAAACGCCCCTCAAGTCTCTAACGGTCGATATTCCCACATTCTTTCCACCTTTCACTTCCAGCACCATACTGGCGAGCGCATCGCTATCCGGCAGCGAGAAGTAAAGTCGGCCATCTATGCCGCCATCCCCGGACTTTCGCGTGGTAACGAAGCCGTCTATCTGCTCAATCGCCCATTTCTGAAAATGGTATTTGTCGCGCGTCCACAGATCCTTTGCGCCCTCAAGGGTGTGCGGGACACCTTCGATCTCGAAGTCAACGCCCTCCTCAAGACCTAACCTATCCTCCAGTCGAACCTTTGCAACGCGTTTGATCGCGTGAATGGCAATGTCGATTCCGATCCATCGCCGCCCAAGTTTATGTGCCGCCTCAATGGTTGTTGCGCAGCCACAGAAGGGGTCCAGAACAACATCACCCTCGTTGGTGCTGGCAGATATAATCCGCTTCAACAACGCCACGGGCTTTTGGGTGGCGTATCCAAGACGCTCCGAGCTGGTGTTCGGGATTCGCTCTATGTCTGTCCATATCGATTGCGTCAGTGGACCTTCCAAGTCCTCCAGATAGACCTTGAGGCCATCAGCTCGGGGCGTGCCATTACGCTTCAAGAGTATCCGGCCCCGCGCCCAAAACTCTTCAAGCTGATCTAACGTGTAGGCCCAACCACGTGTGGAGCCAGGCTGATTGCCCCGCCATTCGAACTTGCCACTATCGCTATTTGGGCGAGCTGCCGTAAGGTCTTGTGCCTTGTAATAACGGCCATCCTTATCTTTCTTGAAGCGGCCTAGCTGCTCCTCGGAATACTCACCCCCATAAGTCTTGTTCCAAGTCCAGTTTTTGCTAGCGGAATAGAACAGTATCGTGTCGTGGATGCGACCGAACTGACGCCCGGAGTTGTGGCTTGTATTCCGCTTCCAGATGATCTCGTTGCGATAGTTCGTATGTCCGAAAATCGCGTCCATCATGATTTTGATATAGTGAGAGGCTGTAGGATCACAGTGCAGGAACAGGGAACCGGTAGGACGCAGAATGGACTTCATCGGTATCAGCCGCTCCACCATATAGGACAGATAGGCGAGCAGCTTGGGATTCGTGTTCCGCAGGGCATTGGTCCAGTGCCTCCAGAATTGTGCAACCTCATCTTCAATACCGGCCTCTCGAAGAAGAATTGGCATACTGCGGATTGCCCTTTCCCTCTCAGGGTCAAGTCGCCACGCATCGTTAAAGGCTTCAATCTGACCGGGGAGAGGCCGCCCGGTTTCGTCCTCGTAGATTGCGTTATAATCACGATCCGAATTGAACGGTGGATCAAGGTAGATCAGATCGACACTGTATTTTGGCATATCTGTCATAATCGACAGACAATCGCCGTAGTAGAGCTTGTTCATGCGAACACACCGTGCATGAAGTTGGCGAACGGGTCAGCCGCCTTGCGTTGATTATACTTCCAGCAGCTTTCCGCGACGTAGAGCGGCATCATCTTCTTGGAGTAGTGGTGATGAGTGCCATACCATGCCCGCTTGATTAGCGCCCAAAAGCTCTCAATCGTGTTCGTGTGCGTAGCACATTCGGCATAGCTTACCGAGTGATTAATCACGGCGTGGGGGGTAGAAGGCTTTGGCAGCGTTGTATGCGCGATATTAGTCGGTGATCAGCACCGTGCCAGCCGTATCGACATTGTGCTTAAGGAAGCGTAAAACGCCTTTTCCCGATAAATCATTTGCAACCTGCGCCTTGACGTTTCCGCCGCGTTCCACAGCGCCGATAACAGGCACTTTCCTAGTGCCGCGACCACGCTTGCCAGGCTTGTCGTCGTCGCGACGGTTGTCCTTGCGGGGCTTACCGCCAACGTAGGTCTCATCCGCTTCCACGATGCCTTGCAGTAGGTCTGACTGGCCGCCAAGCATCGCGGCCCGGATACGCTGGAGCATATACCATGCGGTTTTTTGGTTAAGGTCAAGGTCGCGGGCAAGCTGCGGGCTGGAGATGCTTTTTTTGGCATTTACGACAAGGCCAATGGCCAGAAACCACTTCTGGAGTGGAACACGGGTCTTTGCCATGATTGTCCCGGACAGGACGTTAAAGCTGGATTTGCAATCGTGACAGTTCCAGCGTCCAATCCGGCGACTTTCGTCCTTGCGGGCTATATGCTCACTGGCGCAGTGAGGACAGGCCGGGCGATTCCCCCAGCGCACGCGCTCCAAGTATTCAATGCAAGCCTCTTGATCGGGGAAGCGCTGGAATATATTGATCAGGTTCATGGTAGTTTATTAGCGCAAACTCGCTACATGGTCAAGCCCATAACTACTAGGTCCGTATAATTTTATCAGAGGGTTGTGGGGGCACATCCCGGCCCTACCAGATGTGGTAGGAGGCTGCGAAGCGATTCGGCGACGCGTGGCTGCTCAGCCGCCTTCGCCCGCATTTTCCGAAAAGTATTTATCCATCTTACCGCTTTCGCCATCGCGTTCGTCGGCATTTTCCATCTGATCTTTCTTCGAGATGATCACCGGCCACATTTCGGAATACTTGCGATTGAACTCGACCCATTGCTCCATGTCCGGCTCGGTATCCGGGCGGATCGCGTCGGCCGGACATTCCGGTTCGCACACACCGCAGTCGATGCATTCGTCAGGATGAATCACCAACATGTTCTCGCCCTCGTAGAAACAGTCTACAGGGCACACTTCGACGCAATCAGTGAATTTGCACTCGATGCAGTTTTCGATCACGACATAGGTCATTGGAGTCTCTGTTTATGGCACTTTGAGTGTCAATTAATCCAGACACCGGGATCATTCAAGCGTTCCGCGCGTATTGAGATCGAGTTTGCGCCGATCCCGTTTGGTAGGCCGCCCTTTTCCCTCATATTTGGGCGCAGCGGCAACGCTGTCCTGTTTTTTCGGCTCAGGCGGGGACAAATCCTCGTAAAGCGCCTGCGCCTCGGGGGCCGGTCCCCTGCGGGTGCCCAGTTCGACAATGCGGATCACGCGGATCTGTTTGGCTTGCGGAAAGGTCAGCACGTCCTCAGGCGAGACGGTCACCGCCGACTTGGACACCCGTGTGCCATTCACACGCACATGCCCGCCCGAGATCAGCTTGGCCGACAGGCTGCGGGTCTTGAAGAACCGTGCCTGCCAGAGCCATTTATCAAGGCGGAGTTTGTCGGACGTGTCGGTCAAGCGCCTAGGTTTTGTCTTTCAGACCCATCAAAGCCGCAGCAAACGGATTGTCCGGGTCGATCCGGTCATTCTTTTTAGGCTTGGCGGAATAGGTCTTGGCCTTGTCATCGCGGCGCGGACCACCCTTGCGAGGGCCACCGCTCGGCTTGCCTTTGCCCTTGGGCTTGCGGCCCTGCCCGTGCGATTGTGCTGGGCGGTTGCCGCCGCGCGGGCGCGGAGCCCAACGGAAGGTGAAAAACACTTCTGTTTCAGGTTCGGCAGGTGCGTCGGCCCCAGGGGCCTCGGCGGTTTCACCCTCGGGTGCAGCTTCAACGGTGTCTTCAGCGGGCGGCGTTTCTGCCGACGCTTCAACCTCTGTGGGTGCTTCAACCTCTGTGGGCGCCTCAACCTCTGCCGAAGCTTCAGACTGCTCCGTGGTTGCTACAGCAGCATCCGTCTCGGCAAGTGCCTCGGGCGCGGGTTTGACCTTCTCACGCTCAGCACGTTCGGCGCTATAGCCCAGCCCCTGCATCAGGTCGGCAAACTGTTCCAGCGTCATGCCGGTGATCGACAGCATATCTGCCTTGGCTTCAAACCCACCCCGGCTGTCTTCCGAGCGCAGCATATCCGCCAGACGTTCCAGCATGTCGATGCGAATGGCCCGCTCACCCGCTGCGCGATAGCCGGACATGCCGTGATAGCCGGTCGGCGCATCCTTGGCGGCAGGCACAGTAACCAGACCGGGCGGCGGGCTTTCAGGGAATTCATCCAGGCCCTGCGCCAGAGACCACAGCACCAGCCGCAGGCGGGTCGGCGCGGGTTTCAGCAGGAGCGGCATGAAGATGGTGAGCTGACCAAAACGCACGCCGTGCTTGCGCAGTGCGCCGCGCGCGTCCTGATCCAGTGCCTTGACGTCCTCGGCCACGTCGGCCCGCGACAGGATGCCAAGCGCCTCGACCAGTTGGAAGCCAAAGCCACGCGCCAGACCGGTCAGTGCCTCGTCACGTTGAATATTCAGCAGCGGCTCAAACAGAGTGGCCGCTTTGCGGTCGATGAAATGCTGAAGGCGGCGTTGCACCTTCTGGGCCACATCCGCGCCCGCCTCATCATCGACAAAGGCCTGCGCTTCGGGCTTGAGCGGACCGGATCCGGCCACCAGCTTGCCCAGGGCCTGATCGCCCCACATGAGGCCGCCCTGTTCGGTGAAATCAATCTCGGTATCAGGCGCGTTATAGAACCTGCCGGCCTTGAGGTGGAAATGCGGGGCCAATGCCTGAAGACTGGCTTGCGCCAATGTCTTGGCCTCAGCGCCCGTTGCCGATTTATCCTGAATAAAGCGGAATCCTTCCAAACGGCCGACAAACTCGCCCTCAACCGTCACTTCGCCCTGATCGTTCACTTCGGCCACCATGGCCTCCTTCTGCTTCAATCGGCGCAACAAAACCGAGGTGCGCCGATCCACAAACCTTTGAGTTAGCGCGCCGTGCAGCGCATCTGATAGGCGGTCTTCTACAGCGCGTGTCGCCCCGCGCCAATGGGATTCGTCATCGACCCAGCCCTTGCGTTGCGCAACGTAAGTCCATGTGCGGATGAAGTCCAGCCGCTTGTACAGCGTGTCAATATCGCCATCGGTGCGGTCAATGCGCTTGATCTGACGGGCCAGCCAATCATCCGGAACACGGCCATATTCATGCAGACCGCCGTATATTGTCTCCAGAAGGCTGGCATGTTCTGCCGGGCTGATGCTGCGGAAATCGGGGATGCGGCAGACATCCCACAGCAGTTTGACCGCCTTGCCATCGGTGGCGCGTGCGCGAATATCTGCCTGCTGGGTCAGGGTTTTGAGCGCGATCATGTCATCGGCATCGCGTGCCCTGGCCAGCCACTCATCCTCGGGCTTGGCCTCAAGCGAGGCGATCAGCGCCTCAGGCGAGCCGAATTGCAGCCGCGCATTGCGCCATTCCAATTTGCGGATCGGGGTAAAGCGGTGATCCATGATCGCCTGTGCCGTGTCGGCATGCAAATCGGGCGCCTCGCCGGTCACGCCAAAGGTGCCATGGCTCATCCCCCGCCCGGCGCGGCCTGCGATCTGGCCCAACTCGTTGGGGGCAAGGTTTCGCATCCGCCGCCCGTCAAACTTGGTCAGGGATGAAAAGGCGACATGGTTGATATCGAGGTTAAGCCCCATCCCGATGGCATCCGTGGCCACCAGATAATCCACCTCGCCATTCTGATAAAGGTCCACCTGTGCATTGCGGGTGCGTGGGCTAAGCGCGCCCATTACCACCGCCGCGCCCCCCTTTTGACGGCGCAGCAACTCGGCAATGGCATAGACATTATCGACCGAAAACCCGACGATGGCGCTGCGTGCGGGCATCTTGGCGATTTTCTTGGGGCCGGTATAGCTGAGCTGAGAGAGGCGTTCGCGGCCCAGAAAATCGGCCTCGGGCACCATTGCCGCAATAGCATTGCGCATAGTGTGACTGCCCAGAAACTGGGTCTCCTTGAGGCCCCGCATCCTGAGCAAACGGTCGGTGAATACATGGCCGCGTTCGGGATCGGCACACAACTGGATTTCGTCGATGGCCACGAAATCCGCACCCATGCCCTCGGGCATCGCCTCGACCGTGCAGACCCAGTATTTGGCGCGTGGCGGCACGATGCGTTCTTCGCCGGTGACCAGCGCCACAACCGAGGGACCGCGAATGGCAACAATCTTGTCATAGACTTCACGCGCCAACAGGCGCAGCGGCAGGCCGATTACCCCGCTGGAATACCCCAGCATCCGCTCAATCGCGTAATGGGTTTTGCCGGTATTGGTGGGGCCCAGAACCGCGAGGGTTCTTGACTGCTCGGCCATCTTGTCCGTCTCCGTGCCCTCAGAGGTCCTGCCCGCGAAGGTGCGGTTCAAGACGCTCCAGCGCGGCGGTTACGTCTTTGTGATGTGGGTGTAGTTTCAAGACGCGCTCATACGCCTCCTGCGCCATTTCGGGACGGTTCATGTCTTCCAGCAGGAACCCCAGCGCCTCAATCGCGCCAAAATGGCGGGGGTTCAGGGTAAGCACGCGTTCCAGATCGGCAAAGGACGGCCCCATCAGATCGGCCTGGATGTAAGCCAGCGCGCGATAGTAATAGCCTTCGGCAAAATCCGGCGCATGATCGGTCAGCGCGGTCAGATGTTCGATGGCTTCCACTGTTTTCCCGGCTTCAAAGGCATCCCGCCCACGTTTCAGCAGCAAATCCATGGTCGCCGAGCCGGATTTCGAGAATTCCAACTCGATCTCGCTGGCCAGTGTCTGAGCGGTGCGGGCATCAGCTTCCTGAAGCTGTGTAAACAACTCGTCCAACCGGGTGGGATCAGCCGCATGGGCCGCACCAAAAGGTAAGGAAAACATGACTACCGCAAGAAATGCCGTAACGGTAGAATTGAGGTTGGGATATTTTGCGCTCATAACAGCGTTAAGTTTAGCGTAGATTGCCGGATTGCAAACCCCCCGGCAGATCAATTCTGGAGGAAACGCAGATGAGCGACGTGATTACCAAGGCCGTGGCCGCCCTGAACGAAAAAGACAGAAGCGATTTTGACGGAACTGCCAAGTTCGTGATCGACGGCGAAGGTGCCATTGTGATCGACAGCGATGGCGCACGTGCCAGCGACGAAGAGACCGACGTGACCCTGACCGCCGATGTCGACACGTTTCAGGCCATCCTCGAAGGGGATCTGAACCCGACAGCCGCCTTTATGGGAGGCCAGCTGACCGTGGATGGCGACATGGGCATGGCCATGAAACTGGGTGGCGTTCTGTCGTAATGGAAACCGCCCCGTTTCGCGCAGATCTGGCCGATGGGCCAGAGGATGGACAAGCCTGGTGGGTGAAAGCCCGCGACGGCGTGTGCCTGCGCATCGGGGCGTTTAACCGCGACGCGGCCAAGGGAACGGTTCTGCTGTTTCCCGGACGCACGGAATATGTGGAAAAATACGGCCGGGCGGCGCGTGATCTGGCGCGCCATGACCTGGCCACGCTGGTGATTGACTGGCGCGGTCAGGGCCTGTCGGACCGGTTGGTGGATGATCCGATGTCGGGGCATGTGCACCACTTCCCGGATTATCAGAAGGACGTGGCCGCGATGGTTCAGGCCGCGCAAGACCTGGACCTGCCGCAACCCTATTTACTGTTGGCCCACTCCATGGGCGGCGGAATCGGGCTTCGTGCGGTGATGGAGGGGCTGGACGTCAAGGCCTGCGCCTTTAGCGCCCCGATGTGGGGCATCCAACTCTCGGACATCCTGCGCGTCGTGGCCTGGTCTGTTTCGTGGAGCAGCAAGCGATTGGGCATGGACCACATCTATGCGCCCAACACTACGAACAATGAAAGCTATGTTCTGATCGAGCCGTTCGAGAGTAACAAGCTGACCCATGATCCAGACATGTATCAGTATATGATCGACCAGACCCTTGCGGTTCCCGAACTGGGCTTGGGCGGACCCAGCCTGCGCTGGCTCCACGAAGCGCTAAAGGAAACCCGCACGCTGGCATATCGCCCCTTACCCGCGCTGCCCTGCATCACTTTTGCGGGCACCGACGAGGAAATCGTCGATCTGGGCCGGATACGGGAACGTATGGCCAACTGGCCGGGATCGCAGATGCACTGGATTGAGGGCGGCAAGCACGAGGTGCTGATGGAAAAACCTGCCATCCGCACCCGCATTTTTGATCAGATCGCCGCGTTTTACGACAGCCAGCCCGCCGCCCTCCCCGAGAGCTCGCTCAGCCGTCCTGCGTGACTTTTTGGGTCTGACGGCCCAGGCCGTCCACCTCCAGCACCATCTCATCGCCTTCTGTCAGAAACCGCGGCGGCTTCATCCCCATCCCCACGCCGGGGGGCGTTCCCGTCGCAATGATGTCACCGGGATGCAGGCTCATCATCTGGCTGAAATAATGCACAACATGCGCCACAGAAAAGATCATTGAACTGGTCGAGCCTGTCTGCACCCGCGCGCCATTGACATCAAGGCTGAGACCCAGCGCCTGCGGGTCAGCCACCTCATCCGGGGTCACCAGCCACGGGCCAACGGGACCGAAGGTGTCACAGCTTTTGCCTTTGGTCCATTGGCCTTTGCGTTCGGTCTGAAAATGCCGTTCGGAGATGTCATTGACGATGGTGAAGCCCGCGACATAGGACATCGCATCGGCCTCATCCACATATTTGGCGTGTCTGCCGATCACCACACCCAGTTCCACCTCCCAATCGGATTTCTGCGATCCCCGCGGCAATGACACCATGTCATTCGGTCCGCAGATCGAAGAGGTGGCTTTCATGAACACGATCGGCTCGGGCGGTGGGTCCAACCCGACTTCGGCAGCGTGGTCGTAGTAGTTGAGACCAATGCCGATGAATTTGCCGGTCCCGGCCACAGGCGGGCCAAGGCGCGGCGTGCCCTCAACCAAGGGTAGGCTTTCAGGGTCAACCAGTGGCAAGTTACCCAGCACATCGCCTGCCAGATCATCCACCACGCCGCTCAGATCACGCAGCGCACCTGCGCCGTCCAGAACTCCGGGCTTTTCCTGCCCTGCAGGGCCATATCTCAGAAACCGCATCTGCCTCTCCTTCTTTGGTGGTCCCACGATAGCCGACAAGGGCTGGCAAACAACCCAGGAAAGCCTAGGGCGTGTTGACGATCAGGGTTCCTTTTGGGTGTGAATTCTGATTCAAGCTTCGAACCCATGGGAGCATAAGATGGCACGTTTGATACTGACGGACCGGCAATGGGCATTGATGGAACCGCATTGCCTTGGCAAGAAATCCGACCCTGGCCAAACTGGCGGCGATGGACGAATGTTCATTGAGGCAGTGCTCTGGATCGCCAGAACCGGTGCGCCGTGGCGTGACCTTCCTGCGGAGTTCGGAAACTGGAATTCTGTGTTCAAACGCTTCCGTCACTGGGTGCGTCGGGATGTGTTCACGCGCATTTTCGGTGCATTATCAGACGGTTTTGATATGGAATACGCGATGGTTGATGGGACAATTATCAAAGTTCACCGACATGGACAGGGAGCAAAAGGGGGACTGGAAGTCAGGCCATAGGCAAGTCACGAGGTGGGATCACGAGTAAAATCCTTGCGCTGACCGATGCTCTGGGGACCCTCGTCGATTTCGTACTGATGCCCGGTCAACGCCACGATATCATCGGTGTCCCCGAACTGATCGAAGGCCACAAATTTGATACGCTGCCCGCCGATAAGGCATTCGATGCAAACTGGCTTTTCGATGAACTGGACCGGCGTGGTGCCGACGCGGTGATCGCTCGGAAAAGCAACCGTCTGGAGCCTCGGAAATTCGACAAGGAAATTTACAAATGGCGTCGCCTCGTAGAAAACTTCTTTTGCAAACTCAAGGACTTCAAGCGCATCGCCATGCGGGCTTGCAAGACAGATACGAGCTTCTCTGCGATGATCTACATATGTTCCGCCGCCATCAATTCGAGATGATCGTCAACACGCCCTAGACTTGTCCCATGGTGCTGACGTTTCGACCCGAGGGGGTTTACTGCGAAGCCGGCGGGTTCTTCATTAGACTCGATTCGCAATAAGGGCGGTTGTTTTTGAACGGAGGTATCCCTGCCCCATTTGGTCAGGCTGTTTTCAAATTCAGGTTTGCCAGGGCCGCTACATTCCTTGCGATCATATCCGCCTGGCCATTATTGCGATGGGTATCGGCAAAAATCCCGAACTTTTTCATGCGGCAAATTCCATGCTCTACGCCGATGCGCAGCTTTGCGTGCCATGTGTTGCAGCTTTTCCGCTCTTTGGCAAGGGGATGGTTCCTTGAGGCTTTGAGCGGGACTTCCAGCGACGTTCCCGGATAACCGGGATCGCCCGGGACAGGCACACCGGGGGGCTTGTCCACGCGCGCTTCATCATATATCCGCCTGTCGTGCTTTCGCCCGGGCTGTGCAGGACCAACGGCCAGGATCCTTTTCCTGTCGTCGGTAATGATCCGGTGCGGCGCTGTATGGCGTTTCTTCTTTCCTGAATACCTGGCTTTGCGCCTTGACGGCGTCCCGGGGCGCTGAACAGGGTGCCCGGCACCATCAATCACAGGATAGGGAAGATCGTTTCTTTCCTGTGTCGATAATTTGATCCTGCGCTCCGGCATGGCGAAATGGCCAGCCATCACCGTCGTCATGGCGCGAACGCGGCGGCAAACTGCGGGGCTGGAAATGTCGAAAAGCAGGCCAACAAAGCCCTGGCCGACGTATGTGCGGTAATGGATCAGGCACAAAAGCATTTGTTCCGCCGGTTGCAGCCGATACTTCCTGCCGCCCCCGATGGCCCGTTGTCTGTTCTTTCGGGACAAACGCCCGGCTTCACCGGCAAGCCAAATCGGGTGAAGCTGACAAACCGGAGCATCAAAATCCGCCGGACGTATTACGGAAAGGCGGAAAAACAACTCTGGACGTGCTCGTAAAACTTTCAGTACGGCCATTCCGGCAAACTCCACTGCTTCGGTGAAGCTGGAATGGCAGAAATCTACCTATTGCGAAACAGGTCTAGTGATCCGTGGCGGCCAGTGAAGCGCGCCCTGATCACCCATGGTCATGCCGATCATGCGCGTTCTGGCATGTGGCAATATCTGACCACCGATATCGCTGCGCCCGTCATGAGTCACCGTCTGGGTGACATCGCGCTTGAGACAATCCGTTATGGCGAGACCCGCAAGATCAGCGACGCGCTGGTGTCGTTCCACCCGGCAGGGCACGTCCCCGGCTCGGCACAAATCCGGGTCGAGGTGGCGGGCGAGGTCTGGGTCGTCTCGGGCGATTACAAGACCGAAGCCGATGCGCTCTCCACCCCGTTTGAGCCGGTGAAATGCCACAGTTTCATCACCGAATGTACTTTTGGATTGCCGGTTTTTACATGGCCCACCGAAGCCGACGTGGCCGCTGAGATCAACACATGGTGGACCGAGAACGCCGCCGTTGGTCGCTTTAGCCTGCTGGGAGCTTACTCTCTGGGCAAGGCACAGCGCGTCATGTCCCTGCTCGACCCGGCCATCGGTCCGATCCTGACCCATGGTGCCGTGGAAAACACCAACGCGGTGCTGCGTGCGCAAGGTCTGGCATTGCCCGACACGATCCATGTGACCCCGGACACAAACCCCAGGGATCACCCCGGTGCCTTGATCATCGCGCCCCCCGGCGCGCTAGGCAACACATGGGCGCGGAGGTTCAAGCCTCATGCGACGGGCTTTGCCAGCGGCTGGATGCGCCTGCGCGGAGTGCGACGGCGACGGGCGGTGGATCGGGGCTTTGTCGTGTCGGACCATGCCGCCTGGACCGGGTTAAACAGCGCCATCGCCGCGACGGGGGCCGAGAACATCTATGTCACCCATGGCTACACCGATATTTTCGCCCGCTGGCTCAACGAACAGGGTTACAACGCGCAGGTGGTGCCGACCGAATTCACCGGCGATGCACTGGACGATGGAGAGGTGTCATGAAACGCTTTGCCGCGCTTTATGCGACCATAGACCAGACCACCAAGACCAATCAGAAGGTCGCCACATTGGCCGCGTATTTCCAGGACGCCCCTGAAGAGGACCGGCTTTGGACCATCGCGCTGTTTTCAGGGCGTCGCCCACGCCGGGCGATCACCACAAGCAAGCTGCGCGAATGGGCGGCCGAACGGGCTGGCATCCCCCTGTGGCTGTTTGAGGAAAGCTATCCGATTGTCGGCGATCTGGCCGAGACGATTGCGTTGGTGTTGCCTGAACCGACGACAACCCATGACGCAACGCTCACAGACTGGATCACCCGCCTGCGCGCGCTGGATCACGCAGACGAAGACGCGCGCAAAGAGGCTGTTCTGGCGGCCTGGGCGCAGATGTCCTCGCTGGAACGGTTGGTGTTTAACAAACTGCTGACCGGGGGCTTTCGCGTCGGGATCAGCCGCAAGCTGATGACCCGCGCCTTGGCGCAGGCCACCGGGCAGGATGAAGCAGAACTGGCGCACCGTCTGATGGGCGATTGGACGCCCGAAACCACCAGCTATCACACGCTGATCGAAGCGCCGGATACCGGCGCGGCCCTGTCGCGGCCCTATCCGTTTTGCCTCGCTTACGGTGTAGACCCCGAGGGCGGGGTGGAAAGCCTTGGTGCTCCCGAGGATTGGCTGGCCGAGTGGAAATGGGACGGCATTCGCGGCCAGTTAATCCTGCGCGAGGGCGAGCATTTCGTCTGGTCGCGCGGCGAAGAACTGATGACAGATCGCTTCCCGGAACTGGCCCGCGCCCGCGATTTCCTATCCGAAGGCACCGTGATCGATGGCGAGATCGTGGCTTGGGACGGGACTGCACCGATGCCCTTCAACGCCCTGCAAAAAAGGATCGGGCGCAAAATCGTGCCAAAAAAACTGTTGAAAGACGCCCCGGTGATCATCCTCGCCTACGATCTGCTGGAACAGGGTGGCGCGGATCTACGCGCCCTGCCCTTCGCCGAGCGCCGTGCCCAACTGGATGCACTGTTGGAAGCGTTGCCTGATGCTGCGCCGATACGCCCCTCGCCTCTGATCCCTTTCACGGATTGGCAGGTGTTGCACGATCACCGCGCAACGGCCCGCGAAGCTCGTGCTGAAGGCTTGATGCTCAAACGCGCCGACAGCCCCTACCATGCGGGGCGCAAAAAGGGCGATTGGTGGAAATGGAAGCTGGATCCGCTGACCATCGATGCCGTGATGATCTACGCCCAGCAAGGTCATGGGCGGCGCGCCAACCTGTTCACTGATTTCACTTTTGCGGTGCGCGATGGCAACGAATTGGTGCCCTTTACCAAGGCTTATTCCGGCCTCACCGATGCCGAGTTTCAGCAGATCACCGCCTGGGTGCGCAAAAACACGCTGCAACGGTTTGGCCCGGTACGGCAGGTCACGCCCGAACATGTGTTCGAGATCGCGTTTGAGGGAATCGCAGAGTCCACCCGGCACAAATCAGGTGTCGCCCTGCGCTTTCCAAGGTTGAAACGCTGGCGACACGACAAGCCGGTGAATGAAGCCAACACGATTGAGGATCTGCGCGAAATGTTGGCGCGATATGGATAATGCATCCTCGGCACCTAGGGCCTGTTGACATTCGGGGTTCCCATTTTGCCTGAAGTCTGATTCAAGCTTCCAAAATGGAGGTGTTGATGGACGCAAATCGTTTGGCTGTTTCCGATGAGCTTTGGGAGAAGATTGAGCCGCTTATACCGGGCAAGGCAGGCGATCCGGGTGTTACCGCGCGCAATAATCGCCGGTTTATGGAAGCAGTATTATGGCGCGTACGCACAGGGTCCCCATGGCGGGATTTGCCCAAAGAGTTTGGCAACTGGAACAGCCAGTTCAAGCGATTTCGTCGATGGGCCAGGAACGGCGTGTTCGAGAGTCTTTTCAATGCCATGAGTGGCGAGCCGGACCTGGAATATGCCCTTATCGACGGGACGATTGTTCAAGCTCATCAGAAGGCTTCGGGCGCAAAAGGGGGACTCAACACCAGGCTATCGGACGCTCTCGCGGCGGACTGACGACCAAGGTCGTGGCCTTGGTCGATGCGCTCGGTAACCTGTTCCGGTTTCTGCTTTTGCCGGGACAGGCACACGACATGAAGGGGGTCGCTCCTCTGATCAAGGGGGCTTCCTTTGGGGCGTTGCTGGCCGACAAAGCCTTCGACGCCGACTGGCTCCTGCAAGACCTTGATGAGCGTGGCGCAACCGCTGTCATCCCGCCCAAATCGAACCGAAAAGTTCAACGGGACTACGATACCCACATGTACAAGTGGCGCCATCTCATCGAAAACTACTTCGCAAAGATCAAGGAATTCAGAGGCATAGCAACGCGATACGACAAGACTGATACAAGCTACGCTGCCAACTGGCACCTCTGTGCCATGCTCATTGCAACACGATGATTGTCAACAGACCCTAGAAAATTCGCACGAATTTTCTCTGCTATACACCGAGTCCTCGGGCCTCCGAATTTTCACGGGTTGACGTCATAGCGGCGATCGATTCAAGTAGGGTGATGATCCGGCCTGATTTTCTTTCTTCTATAGAGCGCCTTGAGCTTGAGGCCTGCGTTCGCAGGCAGCGCGAGGATCATGGCATAGCCCGGCGCGCAAATGCGATCTTGCCGCTGGATGACGGTGAGAGCTGCGTCCAAATTGCCAAATTTCTATATTTGGACGACGACACCATTCTTGGCTGGCACAAAACCTATCGTGACAGCGGCTGGGACGCACTTACCGTCGACGGCTGGAAAGGTGGTCAATCACGTTTGACGTCGACACAGGAAGCTGCACTATGCATTTGGCTGGAGGGACGCTTTTGCCGCTCGACAGTTGAGATTGGATCGCACATTACGTCTAGATTTTGCCTGGAATATTCACATTCCGGCTGCATCAAGCTTCTGGCTCGGTTGGGCTTCGAGTACCGCAAGCCCAAGCCCTTGCCGAAGGTAGCATCGGCCGACAAGCAGGCCGAGTTCATTGCGATGTATGAACGCCTGATGACCGAGCCTGGAGCGGATGAAGCCGTGTATTTCGCCGATGCCGTCCACCCGGAATATCAGACAAAGCCTGCATACGGCTGGGTCAAGGCCGGATCAAACCCAGCGGTCACCACCACGGCAGGACGTGGCCGCGTGAATATCCATGGTGCGCTCAACCTTGAAACCTTCGACACGCCCTTTGTGGAGCCAACCACCGTTGACGGGGTCAGTGCCGTACAGCTTCTCGCCAAGATCGAGGCTCGCAACCCCGACAAGCGCATCATTCACGTCATCCGGGACAACGCAGCCTATCACAAAGGGCCAGACATCAGGGCTTTCCTCGCAAGGCCAGACTGCCGTATCCACCTGATCCAGTTGCCGCCGTATTGCCCACATCTCAACCCCATTGAACGATTATGGGCCGTCATGCATCAACATGTGACGCACAATCAATACTACCCCTCACAAAAACAGTTTGCGAATGCGATCCTGAAATTCTTTCGCGAAACCATCCCAGATCAGTGGAAGACCTTCCGAAGCCAAGTGTCAGACAGATTCCGCATCGTCACTCACGGGAAATTTCGGGTTTTGACGTAAGGGCTGTATAAAGATTTTTCGTGCGAAAAATCTGACCAACCTCAGTGCAAGAGCGCAGTCAAAGGATATGTTCTCACCTTGAGCCTGCCTCTCACCCACCTTATGTCATGCGGACGCCAATAGGAGATCACCCAATGTTTCAGTTGCCCTTCCCTGTCCGTGATGCCAATGCCGGGTCCGGTTCGGATAATCTGGGCAATCTGCCCGAATGGGATCTGAGCGATCTCTACACCGGCGAAGATGCACCCGAACTGAAACGCGATCTCGACTGGCTGGAAAAGGCCAGCGCCGATTTTGCTGCCGATTACGAAGGCAAGCTGACCGATCTCGATGCCGCTGGCCTGTTGGAATGCATCCTGCGCGACGAAAAGATCAGCGCCATCGCCGGGCGCGTCATGTCCTTTGCGGGCCTGCGCTATTACCAGTTGACCACCGATGGCGGGCGCACAAAGTTCCTGTCGGATTGTCAGGAAAAGATCACGAATTACACCACCGCGCTGGTGTTCTTCTCGCTGGAGCTGAACCGGCTGGACGAAGACAGCCTGACCGCGATGTACGCCGAGAACGTCGATCTGGCGCGCTACAAACCGGTTTTGGACCGTATTCGCGCAATGAAACCCTATCAGCTGTCCGACAAGCTGGAAAAGTTCCTGCACGACATGGGCGTGGTCGGCGACGCGTGGGAGCGGCTGTTTGATGAAACAATCGCGGGCCTCACCTTCGCCGTTGATGGCGAAGAGATGGGGATCGAAGCGACGCTGAACCTGCTGACGGATCAGGACCGGGCCAAGCGTGAAGCAGCCAGCCACGAGTTGGCCCGTGTCTTTGGTGAGAACATCAAGATTTTCAGCCGTGTCCACAACACCTCTGCCAAGGAAAAGGAAGTGGTCGATCGCTGGCGCGGGATGCCCACGGCACAGACCGGGCGGCATCTCTCCAACCACGTGGAACCCGAAGTGGTCGAAGCGCTGCGCAATGCCGTGGTCGAGGCTTACCCCAAGCTGAGCCATCGGTATTACGAGCTGAAACGTAAATGGCTGGGTCTGGAGCGGATGCAGGTCTGGGACCGCAACGCGCCTTTGCCGATCGAGGACAGCAAGACCGTCGACTGGGCCAGCGCCGAAGACATGGTGATGAACGCCTATACCAGCTTTGATCCGCGTATGGGCGATCTGGCCAAACCGTTTTTCACCGATGGCTGGATTGATGCAGGCGTGAAACCGGGCAAGGCCCCGGGCGCGTTTGCCCATCCCACCGTGACCGATGTGCATCCCTACGTGATGCTGAATTACTTGGGCAAACCGCGCGACGTGATGACCCTGGCACATGAATTGGGCCACGGCGTGCATCAGGTTCTGGCCGCCGATCAGGGCGAGTTGCTGGCGTCGACTCCGCTGACCCTTGCCGAAACAGCCTCGGTCTTTGGTGAAATGCTGACCTTCCGCAAAATGCCGGACGGGGCCGCCACGCCGCAGGAACGCAAGGTGCTGCTGGCGGGCAAGGTCGAAGATATGATCAACACCGTTGTGCGCCAGATCGCCTTCTATGATTTTGAGTGCAAGCTGCACGAGGCGCGGCGCACGGGTGAATTGACGCCCGAGGATATCAACGCGCTATGGATGTCGGTACAGGCCGAAAGCCTTGGGCCCGCGTTTGACTTCATGGAGGGCTACGAGACCTTCTGGGCCTATATCCCGCATTTCGTGCATTCACCCTTCTACGTCTATGCCTATGCCTTTGGCGATGGCCTCGTGAACGCGCTCTACGCGGTCTACGAAGAAACCCCCGAGGGCTTCCAGGACAAGTATTTCGACATGCTGAAAGCCGGTGGATCAAAACACCACAAAGAGCTGCTGGCGCCCTTTGGCCTTGACGCCTCGGACCCGAAATTCTGGGATAAGGGCCTGAGCATGATTTCAGGCTTCATTGACGAGCTTGAGGCGATGGAGGGATAACCGCCCGGCTCCTCAAACATTAAAAAAGGGCGCCCCTATTCGGGCGCCCTTTTCGATGGATATGAGACCTTTGATCAGTCGATCTTAGGCAACAGCGAGGATACAGAATCCTTCGCGTCACCATAGAACATCCGCGTGTTTTCTTTATAGAACAGCGGGTTCTCGATGCCTGAATAGCCGGTGCCCTGCCCGCGTTTGGAGGCAAACACCTGCTTGGCTTTCCAGCATTCCAGCACCGGCATCCCGGCGATGGGCGAATTGGGATCGTCCTGTGCCGCCGGGTTCACGATGTCGTTTGAGCCGATCACGATGGCCACATCCGTGTCCGGGAAATCCTCGTTGATCTCGTCCATTTCCAGAACGATATCGTAAGGCACCCGCGCCTCGGCTAGCAGCACGTTCATATGCCCCGGCAAACGGCCCGCAACAGGGTGAATGGCGAAACGCACGGTCTTGCCCTTGGCGCGCAGCTTGGTGGTCAGCTCAGACACCGCTTGCTGCGCCTGCGCCACGGCCATGCCATAGCCCGGGATGATGACAATGCTTTGCGCCTCGTTCAGCGCCGCAGCAACACCGTCTGCGTCAATCGCCACCTGTTCACCTTCAACAGCCATCTGTTCGCCAGATGCCCCGCCAAAGCCGCCAAGGATAACCGACACAAAGGACCGGTTCATCGCCTTACACATGATGTAGGACAGGATCGCACCGGAGGAACCAACCAGCGCACCGACCACGATCAGCAGATCGTTGCCAAGCGAGAAGCCGATGGCCGCCGCCGCCCAGCCGGAATAGCTGTTCAGCATCGACACCACGACAGGCATGTCGGCCCCGCCAATACCCATGATCAGGTGATAGCCGATGAACAGCGCCAGCAAGGTTAGCAGAACCAGTGTCCAACTGCCCGACCCAGACAGATACATGATCGCAAACAACAGCGACAGGCCCGCAGCAGCAGCATTCAGCATATGCCCACCGGGCAGTTGCTTGGCCGCAGAATCCACTTTTCCCGCCAGTTTGCTATAGGCAATCACCGAGCCGGTGAAGGTGACCGCACCGATCCAGATACCCAGCATCAACTCAACCCGCAGAATGGTGATTTCAACGCCGGTTTTCTTGGCAATCAGCTGACCGAACGATGACAGCTCGCCATAGATCGCGGCAGGCAGGCCGATGGTGGTGTATCCGCCCTCTTTCACAGCACCCAGCACCAGATCATTCTCGGCAAACAGCGTGCTCATGGTGTTGATCATGATGTCGGCATTAAAGCCCACGAACACGGCTGCCAGACCCACAAGCGAGTGCATGATCGCCACCAGTTCGGGCATCTGCGTCATCTGCACCTTGGTGGCCAGCTGATACCCCACCGCAGCACCCGCTGCGATCAGGATCAGCGACAGCAGCCACAGGCCGGCACCGGGGCCGATCAGCGTGGCCAGCACGGCAATCGCCATGCCTGCAATGCCGTACCAGACAGCGCGTTTCGCGCTTTCCTGACCAGACAAACCGCCCAGCGAGAGGATGAAGAGAACAGCGGCAACTGCGTAGGCTGCAATGGTAAATCCGAAATCCATGTCTCAGGCCCCCCTTAAGATTTCTGGAACATGGCAAGCATGCGCCGTGTCACGAGGAAGCCACCGAAAATGTTGATCGAGGCCATGAAGACGGCAAAGGCCGCCAGCACTGTGATCAGGAACGAACTGGACCCGATCTGGATCAGAGCGCCCAGAATGATGATCGAGCTGATGGCATTGGTCACCGCCATCAGCGGCGTGTGCAAGCTGTGCGCCACGTTCCAGATCACCTGGAAGCCGATAAAGACCGACAGCAGGAAGACAATGAAATGCTGCATGAAGCTTGCCGGGGCGACGAGGCCAATCAGCAGCACCAGAAACCCGCCTGCAGCCAGAAGGCCGACCTGCGTCTTGGTCTGTTGCTTGAACGCCGCGACTTCCTGCGCGCGTTTTTCTTGGGCGGTCAGTTCCCGGGGTGCTTCTTTCTTGGGTTGCGCTGCAATCGCCTGAATCTTTGGGGGTGGCGGTGGGAAGGTCACTTCGCCCGCATGGGCCACGGTGGCCCCGCGGATCACGTCATCTTCCATGTCATGCACGATCACACCGTCTTTTTCCGGCGTCAGGTCGGTCATCATGTGGCGGATATTGGTGGCATAGAGCGTCGAGGACTGCGTGGCCATCCGGCTGGGGAAGTCGGTGTAGCCGACGATTGTGACGCCATTATCTGTGACGATCTTCTCGTCCATCACGGTCAGTTCACAATTGCCACCCTTTTCGGCAGCAAGGTCAATAATGACCGATCCTGGCTTCATCGCCTCGACCATGTCTTTGGTCCACAGCAGTGGCGCGTCGCGATTGGGGATCAACGCGGTGGTGATCACGATGTCGATATCCGGGGCCATTTCGCGGAACTTGGCAAGCTGTGCTTCGCGGAACTCGGGGCTGGAGGGGGCCGCATAGCCGCCTGTTCCCGCGCCATCGGTGGTGGACTCGTCGAACTCAATAAAGACGAATTCGGCCCCCATCGATTCAATCTGTTCGGCCACTTCCGGGCGCACATCGAACGCATAGGTGATTGCACCGAGCGAGGTTGATGTGCCGATGGCGGCAAGGCCCGCGACGCCGACACCGACGATCAGAACCTTGGCCGGGGGGACCTTACCCGCCGCCGTCACCTGACCGGTGAAAAAGCGGCCAAAATTGTTGCTCGCCTCGATCACGGCGCGATACCCGGCGATATTGGCCATCGAGGACAGCGCGTCCATTTTCTGGGCGCGACTGATGCGCGGCACCATTTCCATGGCAACAACCGTCGCGCCCTTCTTGGCCGCAGATTTCATCTGCTTTTCATTGCCACCGGGGTTGAAGAAGGAAATCAGGGTCTTGCCATCGCGCAAACGTTTCAGCTCGGTATTGACCGGCGGGCGAACCTTGGCAACAACATCAGAAGCTCTCCAAAGCGCGGCAGCGGTTTTGGCAATCTCGACGCCAGCGGTCTCGTAATCGGTATCCGAGAACCCGGCCAGCGCACCAGCGCCTGTCTCAATGATGCACTCATGGCCCAGCTTTTGCAGTTGCAGCGCACTGTCCGGCGTCATCGCCACGCGGGCTTCGCCCTCAGCCACCTCTTTGGGTGTTCCGATCTTCATTGCTGTCCCCCTCTTTTCGGTGCCGCAGCAGCGGCGTCAACTGTCGTTCAGGTGCAGAACGGATGTCCTACCCCGCAGATCGCGCAAGGTGCAAGGGGATGTCGTTACAGCGTGAGCAATTGTCGCATTATAGAGACGCCCCTCGTCAAACCCAGCGCCTCACCTTGCGTTCATATTTCGCAAATTCAGCCCTGAACGCCTGTCTCATACGGGTTTCCTCAGGCTCGATAAAGCGTTTTTCCAGTATCCACAGGAATACCGGGATCAAGGGCAGCGACAAAACCGCATCCCAGCGCAGGATCAACCCGGCCAGGATCAGCACATCGCCCAGATAGATCGGGTTGCGCGACCGTTTGAATATACCCGAAGTGATCAGGCGATCAGGCGTATTGTGAGGCACCACGGTGGTGCGATGTTTGCGGAATTCCATGACCGCGAGGATGGCCAGCAAGACGCCCCCGCCAACCAGCAGACCGCCCACGAAATCGGTCGAGACTCCCAGCGCCAGACCGAAAGTCAAATAGCTTGATTGCACCCAGGCCAGGGCCACGAAAACGGCCAGCCAGACGGGCGGCATGTCGATCCATTTCATCGGGCATCTCTCCGGGGTTTGGACGGTCTGGAAACGTATATTGTCCGGATTGGTTTCTGACGTAGAAGACGGGAGCGATGCAAGGGGGATGATTGTCGCCGCGAGGGCACCTCAGGCAGAGTGGGTATTGCCGCGCTCAGACATCACCAACCCTATCGCCTTTAACCGGCGGGATTTTGACCGCATCCAAACGGCGCTCGCGCTCCGCATCCTCCGCAGCATATTTGTCCTGAATTTCTTTCGCCGCTTTTTTGCAGCCAATACGACCAGATATTAATACGATGAAAAGACCAATCCACATTGCGCCTTGCGATATCGCGCGGCTGTGTGCCTCGAAAGGACTGGGAATAGCCTCTAACCTCGGCAAGCCAAATTTGGGATCTGCCCAAAGCAGATAATATCGAAGCATGATGAGTGCCAAGAGCACCATCACCACTTGGGACACTTTAAACCAGATAAACTCTCGCCTTGTGAGGCCAGGTGCCGTCATGCGATCCCCATTATGCTTGGTACAACAAAGATAAGCCTGCTTGCCAGCTATAGAAGAATACTGGCATTTTTTTGTTCATTCCCGGCATATCTCTATAAGGGCCTTGCCTGACAGACGGAGACACCCATGACCCGCGATGAGTTCAACAACTTTTGCGCCAGCCTGCCCGCCACCACCCATGTGGTGCAATGGGGCAATGCGGATGTGTGGAAAGTCGGCGGCAAGGTGTTTGGCATCTGCGGGTGGAACAACGGGGCCGATGCCTTCACCTTCAAAGCGTCCGACATCGCTTATGACGTCTTGCAGGATCAACCCGGCATCCGCCCTGCGCCCTACCTCGCCTCGCGCGGGATGAAGTGGCTGCAGGTCTACGGCTCACCGGGGCTGTCGGATGATGCACTGAAAGAGCACCTGATCGCCTCATACGATATGGTTGTCGCCAAGCTGACCAAGAAACTGCGCGGCGAGTTGGGATTGACCACATGAGCGATTTTGCCGCCATAAAGGCGTTGTTTCACCTGCCCGAGGGGCTGACCTATCTCGATGGCAACTCACTGGGGCCTCTGCCCCTTGCCGCCACTGCGCGGATGGCCGAGGTCATGCAGGATGAATGGGGTGACATGCTGATCACCGGCTGGAACAAGGCCGGATGGATGGCGCAACCCACCCGCGTGGGCGACCGGATTGCCCGCCTGATCGGGGCCGAACCGGGCCATGTGGTGATGGGTGACACCCTGTCGATCAAGGTCTACCAGGCACTGGCCGCCGCCTTGGATATGCGCCCCGACCGGCGTGTGATCCTGAGTGATACCGGCAACTTCCCCTCCGATCTGTACATGGCGCAGGGGCTGATCAGCGCGCTGGACAAGGGCTACGAACTGCGCGTGGTCGCGCCCGAAGCGGTTGAGGCGGCGATCACCGACGAGGTGGCCGTGCTGATGCTGACGCAGGTGGATTACCGCACCGGACGGATGCACGATATGGCCCGGCTGACCGCCAAGGCCCATGCACAGGACGTGGTGACCGTCTGGGATCTGGCCCATAGCGCGGGCGCGGTTGAGGTTGATCTGGCCGGATGCAATGCCGATTTTGCAGTGGGCTGTACCTATAAATTTCTCAATGGCGGCCCCGGTGCCCCGGCGTTTATCTATGTGACCCCGCGCCATGGCGAAACCGCGCGCCCCGCCCTGTCCGGCTGGCTGGGCCACGCGGCCCCCTTCGCGTTTGAACAGGGGTATCGCGCAGGCGACGGAATTGAGCGAATGCGCGTCGGCACCCCGCCCGTGCTGGCCATGGCGGCGCTGGAGTCGGCCCTTGATATCTGGGACCAGGTCGAGATGGCGGAGGTCCGTGCCCGCTCAATCACCCTGTCCGAAGCGTTTATTGCGCAGATCAAGTCCACCTGCCCCGATATGAAACTGGCCTGTCCCCGCGAACCTATGCTGCGCGGCTCGCAGGTGTCGTTTCACTTTGATCACGGGTACGCGGCGATGCAGGCGTGCATTGCGCAAGGCGTGATTGGCGATTTCCGAGCGCCGGATATCATGCGCTTTGGTATCACCCCGCTTTATCTGGATGAGGCGGATATTGCCCATGCGGCTGATATGGTGGCGCGCGTGATCAACCAAGGTCTGTGGGACCGCCCCGAATATCACCAACAGGCCCAGGTGACCTGAGCAAATACGAACGATCGGTGGCGCGCCTCCCGAAGCGGTCTCTCTTAACCTAATCTCAGCCCAACCGTGACAGACATGCCCATCAGTGACGGCAATGGAGATGTTGAAGATGAGCGGCAAGGGCAATCTCATACGGGTCACAATGGCCATTCTCATTCTGGCGCTGCCAGCCGTCACCCTGAGTGTCCTGAGCAACTACTACGATGCGCCCTATCTGCAGCCTTTAGATCTGACCGAGGAAGGTTTTGCCACCGCCAACGCGGGGACCGCCGGAACCGGTCTTGCCAGAATTGATGTGCAGGTGGATTGGGGGCGCGACTGGCCCGGCACGTTAACCCAGACGCAACTGCGCGACGTGATCGCCACCACATTGCAAGCGCAGACAAAGCACTACAGCTTTGACTTCGTCGATGTGCCCGGCGCGCGGATCGAGGTGACCTTCATCGTTGGCCGCAATATCTATGGCCCCTTTCCCCCTGGGCAGATGGTCTCGGGCATCAACTCGGCGCTTATCGCTCTGAAAATGACAAATGGACCAGAGTATTGACGCACATGTCAATCGCAGAGTAAAATGGGTCCATGTCGCGGCGTAAAAATGGGCCACTTCGGTTGATGTTTTGTGGCGCTTTTGCACGCGTGCTCGTCACAAAGCTGAAGCGTGCCAAAGCGCATGCTGGCCATAAGGCCAGCATTATTCTGACTGTGATTGCGGGCTGGTTATTTTCGGTTGTTGCGACTGTGTTTGAGCCGATAGCTTTCGCCATTCATCTCGAGGATGTGGACGTGATGGGTTAAACGATCGAGTAGCGCACCGGTCAGCCGCTCAGAGCCAAAGACTTCAGTCCATTCATCGAAGGGCAGGTTCGAGGTTATGATGATGGAGCCGCGTTCATAGCATTGGGATATGACCTCGAAGAGCAGCTCTGCGCCAGATTTGCTGAGCGGTACGAAGCCCAGTTCATCAATGATCAACAGGTTCTGGCTGGTCAGTTGCTTTTGAAGGCGCTGCAATCTCCGCTCATCTTGAGCCTCGATCAGATCATGGACTAATGCCGCAGCCGTTGTGAAGCGCACCTTCAGTCCTCTTTGACATGCAGCCAGCCCAAGTCCCAGGGCGATGTGTGTCTTGCCCGTGCCTGACGGGCCGAGCGCGATGATGTTCTCCCTGCGATTAACGTAATCGCATCGTGCCAGATCCATCGTCAGGGGCTTGTTCAAGCTTGGCATGATCTTGAAGTCAAAGCTATCCAAGCTCTTGGTGCTGGGGAACTTCGCCGCTTTGATGCGCCGTTCAATCATCCGGCGTTCGCGGTCGATCAATTCCATCTCACACAGCCGCGCCAGATAGTGGATGTGATCTTTGTTCTCTGCAGCACAGAGCTGCGCCTGTTTGGCATACTCGCCTTGGAACGTTGGCAGTCGCAGTTGTTTAAGATGATGCCGTAGAAGAATCCGAGGGGCTTCGGTCATGCCGCGGTCCTTCCCATCAAGCTCATGTAACTGGATGGGCGTGTTGTGCCGACATTGGCCTTGGGCAAGTATGGATAGAAGTCCAAATCCAATCGTGGTGGCCGCTTCTCAACCCGACACAGTACAAGGTGTTTTACGGCGTCATAGCCAATTGCACCCATATCTATTGCCTGCTGGATTGCGCCTTGCACAACATCCATTTCGAAGGTCTCCAAAAGGCGCAAGACTTGAACGTATTCTCGCTTGCCCGGCTTACCCATTCTGGCTTCAAGCAGTCGGTGCAGCGTGGCAAATACATCTGGCAAATGCCAACCCTGCAAAGGCGCGGCCTGATCCAGGGCACCCACCTTTTGTTCAAGCAGGGGCAAAAAGTGCAATGGGTCAAAGACCATATCCGCTGATGTGTAGGATCGTTTGTGCCGCGCAATAATCTCATTGCCGCAGCCGATGATAACCTCATGCACAAACCCACGCACATGAACATCGTGGTGCGCATAGGCTACTGGCACCGAGTAATCATTGCTGCGATAGCGCACCATTGAGATCGACGTTGCACGCGTGCTGACGTGATCGCAGGCTTCATATTCTGCGACGGGCAATCCCATCAGAGCATCCAAATCCGACATCAGGCGTGCGCCTATGGTTTGGGTGTGACCCCGCAACGTATCGTCCTGACGTGCTAAACACTTCTCTTCCAAATGTGCGTTCAGATCATCAAAGCTGTTCTCTGCAGCACAGAGCTGCGCCTGTTTGGCATACTCGCCTTGGAACGTTGGCAGTCGCAGTTGTTTAAGATGATGCCGTAGAAGAATCCGAGGGGCTTCGGTCATGCCGCGGTCCTTCCCATCAAGCTCATGTAACTGGATGGGCGTGTTGTGCCGACATTGGCCTTGGGCAAGTATGGATAGAAGTCCAAATCCAATCGTGGTGGCCGCTTCTCAACCCGACACAGTACAAGGTGTTTTACGGCGTCATAGCCAATTGCACCCATATCTATTGCCTGCTGGATTGCGCCTTGCACAACATCCATTTCGAAGGTCTCCAAAAGGCGCAAGACTTGAACGTATTCTCGCTTGCCCGGCTTACCCATTCTGGCTTCAAGCAGTCGGTGCAGCGTGGCAAATACATCTGGCAAATGCCAACCCTGCAAAGGCGCGGCCTGATCCAGGGCACCCACCTTTTGTTCAAGCAGGGGCAAAAAGTGCAATGGGTCAAAGACCATATCCGCTGATGTGTAGGATCGTTTGTGCCGCGCAATAATCTCATTGCCGCAGCCGATGATAACCTCATGCACAAACCCACGCACATGAACATCGTGGTGCGCATAGGCTACTGGCACCGAGTAATCATTGCTGCGATAGCGCACCATTGAGATCGACGTTGCACGCGTGCTGACGTGATCGCAGGCTTCATATTCTGCGACGGGCAATCCCATCAGAGCATCCAAATCCGACATCAGGCGTGCGCCTATGGTTTGGGTGTGACCCCGCAACGTATCGGCCTGACGTGCTAAACACTTCTCTTCCAAATGTGCGTTCAGATCATCAAAGCTGTCATAGCGAGGTGCGGGAACCATGAAGTTGCGGCGGGTGTATCCAACCATGCCCTCAACGTTGCCTTTATCGTTCCCTCGCGCGGGTCTGCCAAACTTGTCATCAAACAAGTAATGCGACTGCAGTTCCGTAAACCGACGTGTGCGGATGCGCGTCTTATCCCCGAGTATCCGAGCCACGGCGATCTTGGCATTGTCGTAGAGAATGGATTGCGGAATGCCGCCAAAGAATGCAAAGGCGGACACATGGCCATCGCAAAACGCCTCGGTTGTCTCAGCTGGATATCCCTTCACAAACACCGCATCAGAATGTGGCAAGCTCATCACGAAGAAGTGGATCTTGCATTCCACGCCACCGATCACGCCCAGCGTCTCACCAAAATCAACCTGCGCATGGCCCGGCCGATGCGACAACGGCACAAACACCTCTTTGGTGCGCCGTTTTTGCTCGCGCACGTAATAGGTCACCGTGGTCAGGCTGCCGGCATATCCATGCTCATCGCGCAGCCGTTCAAAGATGCGCTTGGCCGTGTGTCGCTGCTTTTTGATCAGGGCTTTGTCTGTGCGCAGTATCTCATCGACCACACCAACATAACCATCAAGCGTTGGCCGCCGAGGCGCTTCCGACCGACGATACCCAGGCGGAAGTTCATGGCGCAGCATCTTCGCGATCGTCTTACGATCTTTGTTCTCTAATCTGTCAATGCGTGTTTCCTGAGTTTCCTGCTTTTGATGTCAGAGGTTGCCTTTGTTCTCTTCGAACTCTGAGGTTCATGATGGGGTTGGCTGGGTGTGGGTCGGCAATGTTGAAACCGCAATCATACCGTTGGTCTTGGCTGTTGCTACAGAATCGGCGCCGTGTCTCACGCCCTCCCTCGGGCATCGTCCCAGATGGGAACTTTGATTTAGGAATCCTCGTTGTCGCCTCGTAAGCCTTACGCGGACTGGAAGTCAGTTTTGTCTCGCATAATGGCATGAAGTATGATTGCCAGACGACGCGCCAGAGCCACTCGGGCCTTTCTCATCGTTGAGCGCGCACCGATTGCGAGGGCCCATGTCTTCAATTTGAGCGGAGCGGCATACCGCGTCAGCATCACATTGGCGGCCTCATAGAGAAGCGTTCTGACGCGCACGTCGCCCCGCTTTGAGATGCTGCCCGTGTAGTCGATTTCACCAGATTGATGCCGTCGCGGCACCAGTCCAAGATACGCCCCCACATCACGCGATTTCCTGAAACGCGACGGATCATCAATTGCTGCGGCAAAGGCCAATGCTGTGATCGGACCGACCCCTGGTACCGTCATAAGGCGCTGGCAGACTTCGGATTTGCGGGTCATCTTTTTGATGTCGCCATCAATGGCTGCAACCGCCGCGAGGATTGCTTCGCGTGCTGCGAACAGTCCGCAAATTGCGGCATGGAGGCCAGGCACTCCATCGCTAACTTTTAGCGCCGCGTTTTTGAATGCCGGAGACAAAGCTCGTGGCAGCCGCACGCCGAAGACGACGACCAGACCGCGGATCTGATTGTCGAGCGTCACACGCTGTCCGACCAGCTTCTTGCGGGCTGCGATCAGCGACCGGATTGCGTGCGCTGACAGTGATTTGACATGGGTCGGCTTGTAGAATCCCGTCCGCGCCAGGTGTGCCAAACCGCGGGCATCATTGCGGTCCGTCTTGTGGCCGGCCAGAGATTTAAGGGCCTGATATGCTTGCCTGCTCTCGATGCAAACAACCGGGACACCAAGCTCCGTCAGCCCATGGTAAAGCATTGGTGCCATCCGTCCCGTTTCAAATACAACTTTGGCACATGGTGGTCCAGAAGCGAGGAAGTCAGCGATCGCTTTTGGTGTTGAGCTCGCTTTTCCTTCACGAATAAGGGCCCCTTCACGATCCAGAATGCAGATATGCGTCTCTTCCATGGACACATCCAAACCAGCAAAATATTCCATTGGTCAGTCTCCTTTTCAATTGCATGTGCATCCAGAATAACAGGGGTAACTGAGTGCTGATCCTGATTACGCCATGTTGAAAAACCGCGCCGCTTCTCGGCCAGACATACCGTCCTTCAAACAAGCACGGCGCACACGACTATAAATATCCACAGAATACATCTCCCGCCCTCCGAATAAACGAAGGGCACAAACTGGCGGACTTTTACTCCGCTACAACTGCGATATGCAGCCGCTTCTGTGGCCCAATATTGCTCCGCGTTTTACACGCACAGTCTCGCCTAAAGCACTCGTGCCCCTGTCACAGCGCGCCCTGCCCCAAAATCACCCCAATTCGTCGAAAATTTGCCTGAAACACGCTGTTTTCCGGCCCTGAAACATTTGTATCCATTTTGGAAACGATCTGTGCACGACAGAAAAAGCACAGGCAAACAAGGCGGCAAAACCCGCCTAACAAAGGATGAAAGCAACGGACCGCAAGGTCTGTCAGGCAGGAGCAGAACAGTGCCAACAATGGTCTCAGGTCTCGGAGGACCGGCAGGATTTGGCGAGAATGTCTATTCGACCTCGCCCAAAGCAGCGGGCGGCGTCGATGACGGCTCGGTCGAGATTGATGTTACGTCAGTCTTTGGCGCGGGCGGCATCAACTTTTTCGGCACCAGCTACACCGAGATTTACCTCAATTCCAACGGCACGATCTCGTTCGGCTCCCCCTTCACCGATTTCAACACCACCAATCTGGGTGCTGAAACCACGCCAATGCTGGCGCCGTTCTTTGCGGATGTGAATGTCAATTCCGGCGGCGAGATCTATTGGGACATCGACCCGGTCGGTGGCACGATCATCATGACATGGGATGCTGTCGCCCCCTTCTCGGGCGGTGCCACCAACTCGTTCCAGGTGGCGTTGACCGACACAGGCGGCGGCAATTTCACCGTTGAATACATCTATGAAGACATCCAGTGGTCGGGCAGCGCCGGGGGCGATGTAGGCTGGACCGATGGGGGTGCCAATGACCAACTGCTGGATGGATCAGGCAATGCCACCGAGCTGCTGAACTACGACACCAATGATTTTGGCAATGGCGATCCTGGCGGCACGTTCGAAATCAGTTTTTCAGGCGGTGTTCCGCAATTCCCCGATGGGGTGATCGAAGGTTCGGACGGCAACGATACCATTGACGGCAGCTACGCCGGAGACCCCGAAGGCGACGTGATCGACGGCGGCGATGGCACCGGCGTGGGTGGCAATGCCGATGTCGTCTTTGGCGGCAAAGGCGATGACAGCATCGCCTCGGGGCTGGCCGATGACACAGTCGTTGGCGGCGCAGGCGATGACACGATTGACGGCGGCGACGGAAATGACAGCCTGGCCGGAGACAATGACGGGGTGACCTCGGCCACGGAGTTTCTGAACTGGAGTGCGGCCGGAGCAGATGAGGCCGGCATCTCGGCCGGGTACACTCAGGATACCGGCGGGATGAACGTCTCGGTGAGCTTCAACGATGATGGTAACAACGCCGCCACCTTCACCTTCACCGTAGAAAGCTCTGACACCCAATTCGTACCCGCAGGCGAGCCCTTCAGCACCACCTAAGCGTTGCCCTGTTTGGCAATGGAGACGCGGCCACCTCGACCACGACAATTGAGTTTGCCAGCACCATTGAGACCGGACTGGAGGACGAAGTCGAGAATGTCAGCTTTGCGATCAATGATATCGACAGCTTTGCCGGGAACCATATTGATACGGTCACCGTCCTTGCTTTTGATGCCAATGGCGACCCGGTCACCGTCACCCTGACCCCGCAGGGCGATGACACGGTTGTGGGCAACACCATCACCGCCGGTGGTGCACTGGACGATCCTGATGATGCCAATGGCTCGGTTCTGGTGGAAATCGCGGGGCCGGTCGCGGAGATTCAGGTCATCTATTCCAACGGTCTGAACCAGACTCACGCCATCAACCTCACCGACATCCATTTCGACACGATCCCGACGCCAGATGGCAATGACAGCATTGACGGTGGTGCGGGCAACGGCACGCTGCTGGGCGAAGGCGGCGATGACACGCTGATCGGTGGCACCGGCGATGACAGTATGGAGGGCGGTGCAGGCGATGATCTGTTCATCGTGGCCGAGGGCGACACGGCCCTGGGCGGAGACGATTCCGACACTTTTGTTCTGACCGATCTGGGTGAACCCGGCAGCGGCACGATCAACATTATCGGCGGCGAAGGCGGTGCGACAGACATTGACACGCTGCAACTGACCCCCGATGTCACCCTGGCCGGCATCACCTTTACCGACACCAACCCGGACGATCTGGCCGGGAGCTTTACCATGGCCGACGGCACGGTGGTGACGTTTGACGAGATCGAGAACATCATCTGTTTCACCCCCGGCACCATGATTCTGACCGAAGCGGGCGAACGCCCGATTGACACCTTGCAGATCGGCGACCGGGTGATCACCCGCGATCACGGGGCACAACCCCTGCGCTGGATCGGTCAGAGCCATGTGTGCGGGACCGGACGCTTTGCCCCGGTCGAGGTCGCCCCCCATATGCTGGACGGCGCGAAGCGACCCTTGCTGGTGTCCCCGCAACATCGTTTCGTCTTTGGCGGCTATCAGAGCGAGCTCTACTTTGGCGCGCCCGAGGTGATGGCAGCCGCCACCCATCTTGAGGATGGCGTTAATGTCTGGCGCAGCCCGCGTAACCAAGTCACCTATATCCACCTGATGTTTGACGCCCACGAGGTGATCTTTGCCGAAGGGGCCGCCACCGAAAGCTTTCATGCCGGGACGATGGGCCTGTCGGCCATCACCGGGGCTGTGCGCGAGGACCTGTTCCGCCACATGCCACAGCTGCGCACCGACCCGGGCAGCCACGGTCCCACCGCGCGCTGCACCTTGAAAGCGCACGAGGCACGCCTGCTGGTCCCGCAGCCGCAGGACATGGCACTGGCCGCTTAAGAATTACGGCGGAACATGGGCACCCCAGCCATGTTTTCAGCACAGAGCGTCCAAAGTTCTGCCTGATCAACCCTTTACCAAACCTTCAAACCGATGAAGTGCGCCTGCCCTCCTGCCCCTTTGGGTCAGGGCCGCTGGGGCGCGGTTGGGTGAGTGAACTGGCCACAATGTTGGGCCGAATGCGGAGAAGACGTGAATGGCAAACCACATCAGTAACGGTGTCTTTGAAACCAACACAGCCACTGGTTCCGGCCAGGCCCCCGATGGCTGGACAGCAACCTCAAGCACTCCTGATCTGCAGACCGATGGTGGGTATGAATGGGCGGGCAGCTACATGCCCGGCGATCTCAACGCCTCGTCGGGCAGCGGCTATGTCACGATGTTCACCAACGCAAGCAAGGTCGAGGCGCTCAGCACCACGCTGGACACCCCTGTGCTGGCCGGAGAAACCTACACCTTTGAATTCGACTTCTATGTCAATGAATCCAACGGCACGACCAATCAGGGCGGTGCCAGCAACCTGATTGTCACCATCGGTTCGCAGACCCTGACCATTCCCATCGACAGCACCGGGGCAAGCGCGCCTTATTGGCAAACGACCAGTTTTACGTTCACAGCCACCGACACCAGCGCCAGTTTTACCATTTCCAACGAAACCGATCCCGGTGCGCTGGGATTTACAGGTGTCGCACTGGACAATCTGAACCTCGATATTCAGTCCGACTACATCGTCAGCGGCACCGCCGGGAACGATACGATTGACGCATTCTATCTGGACGATGTGCAAGGCGATCAGATCGACGCCTCGGATCATTCCGACAACTCCAACGCGGATTCCGTGTTGGCGGGTGCTGGCAATGACATCATCGTCTCGGGCGCGGACAATGACACCGTGTTTGGTCAGGACGGCTCGGACACCATTGAAGGCGGCGCAGGCGACGACATACTGGACGGCGATGATGCCGATAGCGGCGGCGCGGCCGATCTGATCCTTGGCGAGGCCGGGAATGATCAGATCGTCGGCGACGTGGGCAATGACACGCTGGACGGCGGCATTGGCAATGACACGATATTTGCCGGGGCAGATGACGATTCTGTCCTTGGCGGCGATGGCGACGACCAGATTTTTTGGTTAGGACGGCAACGATTCCATCAACGCAGGCACCGGCAACGATCAGGTGGTCGCCGGAGCCGGGAATGACACGGTTCAGGGGCTGGCAGGCAATGACACCATTGATGGCGGTGCGGGCGACAGCCTGATCGACGACGAATTCGGCTCAGGTACCAATGGCGCAGGCGACGACAGTTTTGATGGCGGCGCGGGCAATGACACCCTGTTTGCAGGCATCGGCAATGACACCGTCATCGGCGGCGACGGCGATGATTATCTGGGCGGAGAAGAAGGCGACGACCTGATTCAAGGGGGGGCCGATTCCGACACGATCGAACTGTGGGGGCCGTTTGGCGCCGACACGATTGACGGCGGCGAAGCGGTCACAACCGGTGTGGATTTCGACCAGATTGACGCCTCTGCCACCGGCGAGGGTGTGACCCTGAATATCACCGGCGATGAGGCCGGAACGATCAGCGACAGCGTCGGAACCGCCCAATTCACCAATATCGAAGGCTTTACCCTGACCGACTACGGCGACACGGTCGATGGCAGCGGTGACACCACGGGTCTGACCATCAACACCGGAGACGGCGCGGATCAGATCGCAGGCGGCAGCGGCAACGACAGCATTGATGTCGGCGCAACCGACGGAGATGTGGACAATGTCGTGCTCACCGATGGGTCGGGCGACGATACGGTATCTTCGTTTGAAGGCCCTATCGACAATGGCGATGGCACCTTTACCGGTCAGGACCAGTTTGATGTCAGCACCCTGACCTCGGATGGCGGCACCACGCCTGTCACCACCGCCGATGTCACGGTCACCGACGATGGCAGTGGCAATTCAATCCTGACCTTCCCGGGCGGTGAAAGTGTCACCCTGATCGGCATCGGCCCGTGGCAACTGACCACGCCCGAGTCACTTGAGGCCATTGGCATCCCATTGGTTCCAAAGAATTACATTGTCGAAGGCACGGACTCGGGCGAGTTGATCAATGCCGGTTATGGCGGCGATCCCGAAGGCGACAGGGTGGATGCCGCTGACAACCTGACCAATGACAATGACGACAGCATCCGGGCGCTGGGCGGTGATGACATCATCGGTGCAGGCCTGGGGAACGACAGCGTTGATGCAGGCACCGGCGATGATCAGGTTTTTGCCGAAACCGGCAATGACACTGTGCTGGGTGGTGATGGCAATGACTCCGTTCTGGGCGAGGCCGGCGAGGACAGCCTGTTGGGCGAGGCCGGAAATGACACGCTGGATGGCGGCATCGGCGATGATTATCTGCATGGTGGCGATGGCAATGACAG
Organism: Roseovarius sp.; assembly: GCA_965207105.1. Lineage (GTDB taxonomy): Bacteria > Pseudomonadota > Alphaproteobacteria > Rhodobacterales > Rhodobacteraceae > Roseovarius. The sequence goes on from CBDBLS010000066.1 coordinate 128,119, forward strand.
CATGGATGGCGGCACCGGCGACGACGAAATGCATGGCTGGTACGGCGATGACACCATGTCGGGCAATGAGGGCGACGATTATCTTGATGCCGATCTTGGTGAAGATCTTGTCATGGGCGGTGCCGGGAATGACACGATCAAAGGCGGCTTCTCAACCGAAAGTGACACGCTTCTGGGCGGGTCCGGCAATGACAGCATTGACGGTCAGGCGGGCGATGATCAGATCGAAGGTGGTATCGGTGATGACACGCTGGAAGGTTCGGACGGGGATGACACATTCCTCATCGAAGACGGCTTTGGTGCCGACAGCATCACCGGTGGCGAAACCGATGAATTCGCAGGTGGCGATACGCTTGACTTAAGTGCGACGACGACTGGCGTGCGCCTTGATCTGACCAATGCCGACCCCGAGGCGGGGACCTTCACTGACGGCAGTGACACAGCTAGCTTTACCGAGATCGAGAACATCATCCTGGGCAGCGGGGACGATACCGTTGCCCTGGCCGATGGCGGCGGCAATGACACGGTTCAGGCCTTTGAAGGCCCCATCGACAATGGTGATGGCACCTATACCGGACAGGATCAACTGGATGTCAGCGCCCTGACCGATGCAGGCGGCGATCCGGTCAGCGTCACAGACGTGGTGGTCAGTGATGACGGCAGCGGCAATGCCGTGCTGACCTTCCCGAATGGCGAAAGCCTTACCCTGATTGGCGTGCCCCCGGCGATGTCACCGATCACGCCGCCTTAGAGGCCATTGGCATTCCCAACGGGCTGAATTACGTGGTCGAAGGCACAGCTGCGGGTGAGACCATCGACGCAAGCTATATGGGCGATCCCGACAATGACCGCGTTGATGCCAATGACAGCCCCGAGAATGACAATGATGACAGCATTGATGCCGGAGCCGGGAATGACATCATCATCGCGGGCCTTGGCAACGACACCGTACGCGCCGACGAGGGCGATGACAGTGTCGAAGGTGGCAGCGGCAATGACGAGATCTACGGCTTTGAAGGCACCGACACGGTCGATGGCGGCGCGGGCGACGATCTGATCAACACCCGCACCTCGCCGGGCACCGGCGTGCCTGACGAAGGATATGTCGATCCGGGCAATCCCGGGATCAGCTATCCGGGCGACAGCGACCCCGACAATGACCGCGACAGCGTGCTGGGCGGCACCGGCAATGACACGATCCTGACCGGTGACGATGACGACACGATTGATGGCGGCAGCGGCAACGACTCCATCGACGCAGGCTTTGACGATGACAGCGTGATCGGCGGGCTTGGCAACGATACCATCGAGGCTGGCGAAGGGGCTGACACCGTAGAGGGCGGTGACGGCGACGATGTCATTTATGGCGGCCTGTCGCCCAGCAACCCTGCTTCGGGCCCGGCATCGATCTACGAACAACCCAATGACGGCAGTGATGCCGCCCCCACCAACAACGCCAACGAACTCAGCGGCGGAGATGGCAACGACAGTATCTATGGTCAGGATGACAACGACGTCCTGATTGGCGGCGATGGCGACGACCTGCTGGATGGCGGTATCGACGACGACGGGTTGTTGGGTGGCGCGGGCAACGACGTGGCTTTCGGCGGCGATGGCGACGATACGATCTATGGCGAAAGCGGCGCCGACACGATTGACGGCGGCGCCGGAAACGACCTTATCGATGGCGGCACTGGCGGTGACAGCATCGAGGCCGGGGCGGGGAACGACACGCTCGCCGTTGGTCAGGATGACACGGTCACGGGCGGGGACGGCGATGATCTGTTCCTGCTGCATGACACCGGCGAGCCGGGTGGTGGCACGATCAGCATCGTGGGCGGCGAAGGCGATGAAACCGATGGTGACACGCTACAGCTGGACTCGGACATCACTTGGGACGATATCACCTTCACCAACACCGATGATGCAACTGGTGGGCTGGCGGGCAACTTCACCATGTCCGGCGGCACGCTGGTCACCTTTGATCAGATCGAAAACATCATCTGCTTTACCCCCGGCGCGCGCATCCTCACCAATTGCGGTGAGCGCGCTATTGAAACCCTGAAGTTGGGCGACATGGTGGTCACCCGCGATCATGGTCTGCGCCCGATCCGATGGATCGGCAAACGCACCGTTATCGGGCGTGGCGCCTTTGCCCCGATCTCGGTCGCGCCCGGCGTGGCCAAAGGGGACAGCAAGGGGCTGCTTGTCTCGCCGCAACACCGTATCCTCTTTACCGGCTACCGGGCCGAACTGTTGTTTGAGATAACGAAGTGCTGGTGCCCGCCAAACATCTGGTCGATGGGCGCGATGTGAAGGTGATGGAACAGGACGAGGTGACTTACATTCACGTCATGTTTGATCGTCACGAGGTGATCTATGCCGATGGCATCGCCTCGGAAAGCTTCCACGCAGGCGATGTGGGTCTGTCGGCCATCGAAGAGGCCGCGCGCGAAGAGTTGTTTGCCATCTTCCCCGAGTTGCGCAGCGCAGGCGGCAAACACCGCGTCACCGCACGCACCTGCCTGAAAAAGCATGAGGCCGAATTACTGCAGGCCTATATGCGTGAGGAAACCTGGGATTTCTGAATACGTTCTGCGGGCATCATATGAAGTTCTTAAATTATAATAATATCAAGATGTTTTGCGTTGAAATTTCCCCATAACTTCAACGCAAAACACCCCCAATATCCGTTCTCGTACCACGTCGTCCAAGCTCAACATCATACCAAAACGCTTTCGTTTTTCGTCAAACACGTTAGTCCTCAAACCACCAAAGGTTTAGAGGCAACGTGATGGAGCCGCCAAGCATTGAGGTCACCGGGCTGAAGAAATCCTATTGGGTTCATCAGCGCAAGGAAGGGTTCCGCCAAAGCCTGAAGTCCCTGCTGCACAGACCCAAGACCGAGGTTGAGGCGGTCAAGGATATCTCCTTTTCCATCGGCGCGGGTGAGATTGTCGGCTTTCTGGGCCCCAACGGCGCGGGCAAAACCACCACACTGAAGGCGCTGTCCGGCCTGCTCTATCCCACCAGTGGCAGCATCAAAGTGCTGGGCCACACCCCGCAAGTGCGCGATCACGATCTGCTGCGTCAGATCACCCTGTGATGGGGCAAAACGATCACGATCTGCTGCGTCAGATCACCCTGTGATGGGGCAAAAACAGCAACTGATCTGGGATCTCTCGGCGGCGGATTCCTTTCAGTTGAACAAGGTGATCTACGACATTCCTGAACAGCAATACCGCGACACTCTGGGGCGGCTGACCGAGATGCTGGATATTGGCGATGTGCTTTACAAACCTCAACGCGCCCTGTCACTGGGCGGGCGAATGAAATGTGAACTGGCCGCCGCCATGCTGCACAGTCCAAAGGTGCTGTTTCTGGATGAGCCAACCATCGGCATGGACGTCAATGTGCAGCAAAAAGTGCGTCAGTTCGTAGCCGATTACCGCCAAGAGTTCGGCGCGACTGTGCTGCTGACCTCGCACTACATGGCCGATGTGACGGCACTGGCGGACCGCATTCTGGTGATCGACGAAGGACGCCTGATTTTTGAAGGCAATGACCGCGATCTTGTCCAGCGGTTCAGTAACACAAAACTCCTGAGCCTGCAGTTCGAGACACCCATCAACGCCGGGGTGCTGACAGAGTACGGTGATATCAAACATATCAACGGCCTAAAGGTCGAACTTTATGTTGAGAGAGACGCAATCAGCGCCACCTCGGCCCGCCTGCTGAACGATCTGCCCGTGGCCGACATCTCGATTGCCGAGGTGCCGTTCGAGGACGTTCTCAACCAGTTGTTCAGCGCCACACGGGCCAAGCCATGAAACAGGCTGCCGCCCCCCTTCGGCACGCGGGCTTGCGCAAATTCCGGGCGCTCCTGGCGTTTTACAGCACCGAGTTTTCCAACTACCGCGCCGAGTTCGTGATTTACCTGATCGGTGGCACACAGCCCCTGATCATGCTGTTCATCTGGGTCACACTGAACAATTCCGGCGCGCTGGAAGGCGATTACAGCTCGGGCCATTTCATCTGTTACTTCCTGCTGATCTATGCGGTGCGCAACTGCAATGCGATGTGGTTCACCTGGGCGCTGGATCAGGAAATCCGCGAGGGCGATCTGTCGTTCAAATTGCTGCGCCCGGTGCATCCTTATTGGAACTATCTGGCCTATCAACTGGCCGATAATGTCATCCGCATTCCGCTGATGATGATCTTTCTGGTCGCGGGTATGGTCGCCACCGGGGCCTATGCCGAGCTGTCGGGTCCCCACCTGCCCTTCGCCCTGCTGGCCCTTGTGGGCGGCATGGCAATCCACTTCTACTCGAATTTCCTGATGGGCACCCTGTCCTTCTGGATGGAGCGAACATTGGGCATCGAGATGATGTATTACACCCTGATGCTTCTGCTTGGTGGGGCAATCATCCCGATCGAATTCTTCCCCGACACGGTTGAAGCCATCATCAGATGCACGCTGTCAACGGCGGAGTAAAATCCGGCCACTGGGGCGGAGCAAAAGTCGGCCAGTTTGTGGAGTGCGCCTTGGGGCGTGTGGCCACCAATCAGCAAGCACGTTCCAAGGCGCATTGGCCGTCAGGCCGATTGTTCAGTTGTCAGGTTGAAGGGTTGGCAATACGTGCGCGGCTCTGATTGAGGCGGTAGCTTTCGCCGTTCATCTCGAGGATGTTGACGTGATGTGTCAGCCGGTCCGGGAGTGCGCCGGTCAAGCGTTCGGTGCCGAATGTCTCGGTCCATTCCTCGAAGGGCAGGTTCGATGTGATCAGGGTTGAGCCACGCTCGCAGCGCTGAGAGATCAGCTCGAACAGAAGCTCGGCGCCGGTTTTGCTCAAGGGGACGAAGCCCGGCTCGTCGATGATCAGCAGTTTGACCTTGGCCCGTTTGCGCTGAAGCTGCAGGAGGCGTTTCTCGTCGCGGGCCTCCATCATCCCGTGCACGAGAGCTGCGGCGGTTACGAAGGCGACAGGCAACCCTTTCTGGCAGGCGGTCAGCCCCAACCCGAGAGACATGGGTTTTGCCGGTTCCCGACGGGCCGAGCGCGATGACGTTCTCCCTGCGCTCGATCCATTCACAGCGCGCCAGTTCCAGCACCATCATCTTGTTCAGACCGGGGATGGCCGTAAAGTCGAAGCTGTCGAGGCTTTTGACGGTTGGAAACTTTGCCGCCTTGATCCGGCGCTCGACCATGCGCCTCTCCCGATCGATTGGTTCCAGCTCGGTCAGCCGGGCTGGATAGCGCACATGATCCAGGCCTTCCGCCGCACAAATGCGCGCTTGCTTGTCATGCTCGCGCAGGAAGGTGGGCAGGCGCAGAGTCTTGAGGTGGTGTGTCAGCGGCAGTTCGGGTGCATCCGTCATGCGTCACCTCCTGACAGAAGGCTCATACAGGAAGAAGCCGAGGTGGTGGCGATGTTGGTTCCGGGCAGGAACGGATAGACATCCAAATCCAACCTCGGGGGCCTTCGCTCGACGCGGCACAGGACGAGGTGCTTGATCGCATCGAAGCTGACCGCCCCCATTCGCAGGGCGTCTTTGACGGCAAGATGCAGCACCTCCAGCTCGAACCGTTCCGACAGGCGCAGGACCTGGACATACTCCCTTTTGCCCGCCTTGCCCTGCCGGGCTTCCAGCAAGCGCCGGAGCGTGGCGAAGGCGTCAGGCAGTTCCCAACCCTGCAAGGGCGCAGCCTGATCGAAGGACATGATCCTGCGCTCGATCAGCGGCAGGTAATGCAGCGGGTCGAACACCATGTCACCGCTGTCATAAGAGCGGGGATGATCGGCGATCACCTCAGTGGCGCAACCGATAACGACGCGGATCACGAAGCCCTTGATCCAGACCGCGCGGTGGCCATATGCGACCGGTACCGAGTAGTCGTTACCGCGATACCGCACCACCGATGTCGATGTGACCTGGCCACTTTGCAACTCACAGGCCTCGAAGGGTGCGCCGGGCAAATCCTGCATTGCCGCCGGATCGGCTTGCAGCCGTTCGCCGATGCTGGCCTTGTGTCCGCGCAGGACATCGTCCTGCCGTTTGCGGCATTGCTCTTCCAGGTGAGCGTTGAACGCATCCCGGTCCGGAAAGGACGGGATCGGCACCATGAAGTCGCGCCGCCCGTAGCCGACCAACCCCTCGACCGCTCCCTTGTCGTTCCCCTTGCCGGGACGGCCGTAGCGATCCCGGACCACATAATGCGACAGCATTGCGCTGAACCGTTGGGTTCTTTGCCGGGTGCCGTCCGGCAGGATCCGCGCCACCAGGCAGCGGTCATTGTCATGGAGGATCGACAGGGGAACCGCCCCAAAGAAAGCAAAGGCATGCACATGCCCATCCAGCCAGGCCTCGGTGGTTGCCGCAGGATAGGCCCGGATAAAACACGCATCGCTCTGCGGCAGATCAAAGGCGAAGAAGTGCGCCTTCCGCTCAACGCCGCCAATCACGACAGGCGCTTCACCAAAATCCGCCTGCGCATGCCCGGGCGGATGGCTGAGCGGCACGAACATCTCTTTGCCAGAGCGCTTCCTGGCCCGGACGCAGTCTTTGACGATTGTGTATCCGCCATCAAAGCCGCACTCGTCGCGCAGCCTCTCAAAGATACGCTTTGCGGTGTGGCGCTGCTTGCGCGGACGCGCTTTGTCCTCAGTAAGCCATTGGTCGATCTGGCAGGTGAACGCATCCAGCTTCGGGCGCCTAATCGGCGCTGTCCGCCGATACCCCGGTGGCTCCGAATAGGCCAACATCTTCGCAACACTGTCTCGGTCAATCCCAAAATCCCGGGCAATCCGACGCCCGCTCAACCCATCCTGAAAATGAGCCCGACGCACCTTCAAATACAATTCCACGGTGAAAATCCCCCGGCCCTCCCATCAAACGAAAGGGCAAAAGTGGACGACTTTTACGCCGCCCGCGACAACACAACGACGCCGCTACCGTGGCCGAGTATTGCTCCGCCGATTACAGCACGCCCTTCCCCTATATCCTCGGTTTTCCCGTGGACGTGGCCATGGGCAGCCTGAGTGTGCCTGAAATGCTGCGGGGGTTCGCGGTGCAAGTGGCCTGGATCACCGGCATCGGCCTGTTGGGTCGCCACCTGTGGCGACGGGGCACGAAAAACTATTCAGGAGCAGGCGCATGACCACCCCCTTTCGCCTGATCCGGCAGTTTTTCACCAACGCCCTGCAGATCGAGATGGAATACCGGGCCGAGTTCTTTGTCAGCGCGCTGAATTCTATGCTGGCCTTTGGATCAGGATTTCTGGTGCTCTATGCCATCTTCCACAATGTGCCCACCTTGGGCGGATGGGCGTTTGAAGAAGGGCTGATTCTGTTTGGCGTGTTCCTGATCATCGAAGGCTATATCGCGATGATCCTGAAACCCAATCTCAGTCGCATCTCGGAATACATCCGGTTGGGCACAATGGATTTCATTCTGCTCAAACCGATTAACAGCCAGTTTTTCGTCTCGTTCCGGTTCGTGAATATCTGGGCCTTTCCCAGCCTGATCACCGGCTGCGGGCTGGTGATCTATGGCATGTGGGTGCTGGATGTGCTGAGCGTGCTGGCGGGTGCACGCTTTATCCTGATGCTGATCCCGGCGCTGATCATTGTCTACGCCATCTGGTGCGTGCTGAACACAACCGCGTTCTGGTGGACCAAGGTGGAAAACATCAACCTGATGTTTCGCGCGTTTTTCGAAGCCGGGCGGTTTCCCGTCACGGCCTATCCAGCATGGCTCAAGGTCATGCTCACCGTCGTTGTGCCAGTGGCGTTCATGACCACGGTTCCAGCGCAGGCCGCATTTTCGGGACTCACCTTGTCAATGACTGTCGCTGGCTGGACGATCGCCATCGTGGCCCTTTTGATCAGCCATATGTTCTGGCGATATGCGTTGGCCAGCTATGCCAGTGCGAGCAGTTAACCGCCCGCGACCGCCAAAACCGGTTGCGGGTGCTCTCTGTCGGCCCAGGCGCGCGCCGCATCTCCAAAGGCGCCAAACAACGGGCGGCTGACGGGGTCATTGGCGGCGTTCGATTCCGGATGCCATTGGACCGACAGGGTAAAGCCTGGGGGTCCTTTGACATAAATCGCCTCGGGCGTGCCATCAGGCGCGTGCCCATCAATCACAACGTCCCTGCCAGGTTCGGTAATCCCCTGCCCGTGCAGCGTGTTGGTCAGCACTTCTTCGGCCCCCAGCAACCGGTGAAACACACCACCCGTGGAGAACCGCACATTGTGGCGCAGGGCAAAACACTCTTCCAGCGTGCCATCCGGGGGCATTCGGTGGTTATCGCGCCCCGGTAGATCACGGATTTCGGGATGCAACGCACCACCCATCGCCACGTTCACTTCCTGAAAGCCCCGGCAAATGCCGAAAAACGGCTGGCCGCGTTCCACACAGGCACGCACCAGCGGCAAGGTAATCGCATCCCGGGCGCGGTCAAACGCGCCATGCGCCTCGCTTGCAGCTTCGCCATATTCTTCGGGATGCACATTGGGTCGCCCCCGCTCAGCAGAAAGCCATCGCAGGTTTCAAGCAGTTCGTTGACACTGACATACCGCGGATCGGAGGGGACAATGAACGGCATACATCCCGCCACCTCGGCCACAGCCTCGGAATTCATTGTGCCCCCGGCGTGGACCGGATAGCGATCATCCATCTCATAACTGTTGCTAATGATACCAATGCCCGGACGGGACATACGCGGGGATTGCTCCTGTTGTTTCACTACACATAATATTGTGCGAACCTTAAGAAAACCTGCCTCAGCGCACAACCTGTCGCGCGATGATGCAAAATCGCCCCGACGACGCCGACACGCATCCGGGCAACAGCGCACTTCACTCGGGACCTCTGCCCTATCTGTGTCGCCACATGAACGGCCGTCCACATGGGGCGCAAGAGGGCAATCAGGCTGGCCTCTGATCTTGACCTGGTGCGGGTGCGCGGTATTGGATTTGCCGCCAGCCGGAGCGGGTTGCTCTTCTGGGTCGATATGAACGGGCTGTTGGGCTCTTATAATGCAGGCGCTGGAGGCGCTGTCAGAACTGTGGCGCGCCCTCCAAAACCGAGCGACATGATCCGGAACGGACAGGGGTTTTTGGACCAATCTGTCGGGTGACGCGTCTAGCTGAGAATAATGCCCAGAACCACCATCATCAGCCCGATCACCGACAAAAAAAGCGCCGCAGTGTTCAGCGGGACAACCTTTTGCACCACCGCGCGCAACGCGTCGTCACCGGCGCCGCTTTTGCGCGCTTTCCACACCGTGAAAATACACCACACCAGCCCCAACAGGCCCATCATCGACACGGCAGCGCCGATCCAGATCAGAGTTTGCATGGTTCATCTTCCTTTGGGGTCGCCTCTCCAGACAGCGCCTAACGGATGAGGCGCCGCTTTTCAATCGCAAGAAAGGGGATGCGCCTTGATCTGGGCTGCGCGCGGCGCTAGGACGAAAGCCCTGATCCTGTTTCAGTCCACCCGCCAACCCAAAAAGGTGCGCCCATGTCCGATATGTCCTCCGATACCAGTTACCGCGTCACCGCAGACGAGCTGCGCCAGTTCATCGAGCGGTACGAGCGGCTGGAGGCCGAGAAAAAGGACATCGCGGATCAGCAGAAAGAAGTCATGGCCGAGGCCAAGGCGCGCGGCTATGACACCGGCGTGATGCGCAAGGTGATCGCCCTGCGCAAGCGCGACAAGGATGACATCGCCGAAGAAGAGGCAGTGCTTGAGATGTACAAAGAAGCGCTGGGAATGTGAGCACCTAAGGCGTGATCAGATTGATCCCGGGAATGGCCTGGATCTCATACAGATCATCATCGTAAATCTCGGTCAGTTCGTCGATCAGATCGTCTGTCCAGCCAAAGATGTCCAGTTCTTCTTCAATCGCCTCATCGCGGGCGAACTTGTCCAGAAAGGCGGCGATGACCCTGCGTTTCTGGGCCTCTGACATGCCGGGTTCGGTCATGATCTCTTTGAACTTCGTCCCTGTTTCCGGACACTGGGGTACTTTACCCCTGTCCATGAAAGGGGCACCAAACGGGACACCATCGACGGAACTATACGGACGAGTATAGGGCAGCGGCGGTTGAGCGGCTTTATGAACCGGGCGCGACACAGGGCAGCGTTGCCAGGGAGCCTGGTATCACCGGCACGCAGTTGAAGACCTTGCGGCTTGAGATCGAAGCGTTTGCCTCAGCTGAAGCCAGGCGGCGGCGGAAGGCGGATGCAGCGGAACCGGCCCGTCTTCGCAAGGAGAACAGGCGCCTGACAGAGGAAGTGGAGATTTTGCACAAAGCATCCGCTTTTTTCGCGACACGGGCGGTGAAACCATGACGAACAAGCGCAGATTCGTCACTGCCCATAAAGCTCGATACGCGGTTTCCACGCTTTGCAGAGTTCCGGCGATTTCCCGGGGCCGGTTTTATGGTTTCCCGGCCGGCCAACCGGCGAGGGATCAGCGTAAAGCAGATCGAGACGTTCGAGATCCGGAACCGCTGCCCAGGATCAAGACTTTCTTCAAAGCCGGCAGGAAATGCTACGGATCGAAGCGGATCCATCAGGACCTGGTGGCCGATGGCGAAACCGTCTCTGAGCGGCGGGTGGCGCGCCAATCAAAATGCGCAATTACGCCAATCAAGTGCGCAATCGACGTGATTTTCCCGGGTATTTACATGGGTATTTACCGTTGATTTTCCCGGCGCTTTTCTTCTTGATTGCGCACTTGATTGGCGCACGGTACGTTCACCCTTCCAAATCGGTGCAGGGGGTTCACTTCCTGTCGTGTCTCGATCTGTAGGGCGCGGTGGCGGTTGGGATGATGACGGTTGATGTGGCGGGCGCACCTGCCCCACCCGGACCGGGCAATGGGGTTATGGTGACGGTGAGCCTCGCTCCGGCGGCAAGTTCAGTGGCCCATTCTGCATTCAGTTTTCCGTTGGGGATATTCTCCGGGGCTGCGGGATCGTTTGAAACAAGGGATGCGCCTGCCCATTGGCCTGCGACGGCAAGGGACAGGGACACCCGGGTGGATCCCTCCATGATGCGGGCTTGCAGTGTGACGGCCCGAATACTGCTTTGCGCCTGAACGCGCGGCGTTGCATCCGGGGTGGTGAGATCGGAGGTCTCGGCGGCATAGTATTCCGCCATGTGATCGATGGCGGTGAGGCGCACGCTCTCTTCGTCTATTGGTTCAATAACGGTGATGCGCAAGGGGTCTGGCGGGGCGCTGTTGGAATATATCCGATAGAGGATATCGGCGGGGCCGCGGCCATCGGCGTCGGGTGCGTCAGGGAGCGGGCTTGCGAGGTCGCGCAATGGGCTGTCTGCGTCGGCATGGAGAGGCGGTGTGGCAGCAGACCGATGCAACGTCCCGTTCGCAAGGCGCAGTATGATATGATCTCCATCACTTGCAGGCCGGGCTCGATCAAGTGTGATCTGTGCGGCACTGCCGCCATTGAGCCGCCCTGCGGCCCCTCCGGCCAGCATGTCATGGGTCATCCATACCACATCGCCGCGCCGGATCAGGTAGCCTTCCGGCCCCATTTCCCAGGTGATGCGTCGCCGATGATATCGCTGGCGCGCCGCGAGCAGATTTGCCTCCCTGGCTGCCTGCCCGGAGGAGGTGACCCCGCGCAGGGTCACTGTTGATGTGTTCACAACCGGGCCTGTGGCACCCGGCACGCGCCGGCGGATGGTTTGGTATTGCCAATCGGAATCGGGGTCGATGTAGCGCAGGGCAATCTCATCGGGGGCCGGACTGGCGGCCCACTCGACACCCATAGAGCCAAGAACGACATTTTCGGGAGTGATGAGGGTTGTGACGGTGGTGTCCGGGTCATCGAACACGACGCCGAGCTTTCCACTCCGCCATGTGGGGCTGGCGCGCCCGCAGCGCGCAACGAGTGTGAGCATGTCGGCGCAGGACATGCGGCGGTCGATGACAGCGGAGCATGTCAGGGCATTGGCATCGCACCATGCCGCCCACTCTGTGATTGCAGCCTTGTCGATGCGGTTCCTTGGCAGTCCGGCTCCGGCGATCAACCGACCGTCTGCGGCTGTGATGCCGAGCGCAAGCCAGCGGAATATCCACGCCGGATTTGTGCTTTCGGCAGTCGTCCATGTGCCGTCGGAGGCCCGAACGCGTACGGGCTGTGACGCGGTGGCGGACAGGCTGTCAACCTGTCCGTTGAGCTGGCCGCTGGCCTTTATCCGGACGGCAGCGGTGGTTTGGTCCGCAAAGACGGCCGTGCCGACCCGGAAGGCCCGTAGCCCGGTCCATATGATGCGGTCAATATGGCTGGACTCCGTTGAGGGCTCGCCTGTGCGGCGGATTTCCACATCCACCGCCCGCCCGGGTCGCCCAAGGTCATATGTCAATGTTCGGCGAAACGGATTTTGCGCATTGTGTTCCGGTATTCCGGGCAGGTCCACAATGCGCACAACAGACCATGATCTGGCGGGTGTGTCTCCATCCTGCGCCCGTCGCCACCTGATCTCGACGGACCGGGCTAAAGGTTCAGGCCGGGACCCCCCAGCCCTGTAAGCTGGCCATCCAGATCAATGGCAATCCTGTGTACCCCGCCTGCGGTTGTCCGCCGCACCCATTCTGTGCTTTCAAGCGCACCGCCGCCCGGCTCTGTCTGCACGTCGAGATCGAAGGGCAGGATGCCGCCCGGAGGCAGGACAGTGAGCGTGGCTTCATCATATTGACCGACCGGAGTTTCTCCGATGCGCCAGTCGGAGAGTACAGGTGCCCCTATTCCGGCGCCGAATACCTGGTGCAGGTACTGCTCCCCATCCTCATAGGAGGCCCATGGGGTCGCGACCAGATCGGGCCAGATGCGGTGTTGGCCCAGCACCAGCAAGGCCGGTTCATAGGGTCGTGCCAGATTTCGACCCCCCGCGAGGCTGTGGAGGGGATCGGGCGCTCCCGTGTTGTTCCGGTCGGGAAGTGATGGTGAATAGAGCCCCTGAACAATGAGGCCTCCGACAATCTGCAGGCCTGCGGTGGCCACGGCCAGCGCCGTGGTGCCGGCTGTCACACCGAGTGCACCCAGTACATGGGGTGCCAGAACGGGCGCGGCGACAACAATCGCGATACTGAGCACGGCGGCGACGGGATCACTGTCGCCGCCGTGCAAGGCCGGGCGCAGGGCGAGTTTCGCGCCTGCCGGTAGAGACTGCTCCCAACGGGCGTGCGGCACAGGCTCCCCGTTGACAGCGGCGGCGATCCTCCCGGGCGGTATATCGGGCAGGCAAATGCGACACGCCCGGGTAAGGGAGATGCCCGCCGACAAGGTGACAGTCCGCACCCCGTCGCGGGTGAGCGGGTGCGGCAGGACATCCGCCACATATCCCGGTTGCGGGCGGTTTGCAAACGGCGCGCAACCGGGGTTTCCGATACGGTCAACCATGATTTATGTCCAGCGATACAGCCCGGTCAGTGTCAGGCCCCGGTGTTTGAGACCGGCCAGCGGATCAAGGCGCGGGCGCTGGCCTTCCATGCGATGCAGCACATATGCCTGTCCTCCTGTCCGCGTCCACAGCCCGATGTGATGTCCGATACAGGCCCTGCGACCGGCGGCGCACATCAGGACGGCATCCCCTTCGGACGGCGATGTTCCTTCAAGAGAGACGGCGAGGTGCTCCGCAATGGCGGCACCGATCGCCCGATCCCTGCCGCGCAGGCTCCCGGGGCTTCGGGGAAGAGAGATGGCGCGCGCGAACATGCACTCCAGGATGGCCATAACATAAGCCGCGCAATCTCCCGGCGGGTTCCTGTGCAGCGCAGCCACCGCCCAGAATGGATCGGGCGGCGGGGCCAGGGGCGCAGGTGTCATTGTGCTTCATATGCGGCTGTGATGGCCGCTGCGCGCCCGGCCCCCTTACTCAATACTGTTTGCACGTCACTTGCGGCATCGAGGGGCACCTGCACTGTTTTGTCCCGCCAATCCTCAAGCAGGCTGGAGACGGGTACAGCGGCGGCACGGATCTCTGCGATTGTACTGGCGGTGGAAATCGCCTGTGCGAGGCGCGCCAGCCCGGACAGCGCGACAGTGGTCAGATCGAGGGTATCAACCAGCACCGCCTCGACACCGCCTGCGGCGGAGAGTGCGGCTTTTAACCTCGCCTGCTGCCCGTCCTGCGCGACCGTGGCCGTTTGCGCCGCAGAGATGGCTTCTTGAGGGACTCCGGCCTCCGCCAGCTCGCCGGGTGTATAGCTGATATAGTCCAGGCCTTCGTGGGTGAGTGTGAGTTTCATTTTATGCTCCTTTTAAAGGGTGGCCACGGTTGACCACAGCAGATTGGCTACATCGACTTTTGGTGTTCCGGGTGCCACACCGCTGATCCAGTGCCCCGCCATGTTGGAGACCGAGGAGCTTTCGATGGCGAGCGCATAGGCCACAGCCCCCGACATTAAAGCGATGCCGCCCCCGTTTTCCCGACCTCGCAGACGGCTGTTAAAGGCGCGCAGCGTCAACTGCCCCACGCCGGTCATAAAGGCGGGTTCCTGCAGCCCGGCCGCTGAAAGCCCGATGTCGACCTCGATATTGTTGATGAAGAAGACCGCGTCCGGATCGATCATCTGGATCCAATATGCGCCCGCGCGCACCGGGTCGTCCGGAAGGGGGTTCGGGGCCTGAATGGTCAGAGTGCGTCTGTCATCGCCATCCGAGAGCAGTTGAACCATCCGTGCCCGACAGCGCACCGATGCGTTCACAGCGATGTCGCTCTTGAGTATTACAACGAGCGTTCCGCCTGGCGGTGCCTTTCTCAGGGCGGCGGTGAGCGTTTGCAGCGGCGCGGCGTCGGTGCCTGCCGCGTTGTCGTCGCCACCGGCATCAACATACAATTCTACTTCCCCCGCCCGGTGCAGATTGGCTTCCAGTGCCTTGTAGCGCCTTTCCGCGGCGGCGGCGGAGGTCGCGGCGGCGGCGGCACGATCTGCCTGCGCGGACAGATCCGATGAGACAGGGGCTGCGGGATTGATCGTGACCCCGCCGCCTGCGGGGTTGAGAGTGACGGACATCAGATTGCCTCCTTGAGAATGATTGTGAAAGTCTCTGTCGACGCTTTGACACCATTCCCATCCGTGAATGTGATATCTCCACGCCACTTGCCCGGTGGCCATGCGGCGGTCTGGCGCGCGGTGGCCGAGAGGGTGAACAGCCCGTCACCGGCATCGGTCACGCGGCAGGTCAACAGGGCCCGTGTTCCGCTCCGGTCATGATACAGGGCCGCGTCAGGGGTCCAGTCAGCAAGGTTGCGCGCAACCCCCCCCGTCCCGTCCGGGGCGGGGGGGTGTGTGATGCGCCTGGGCGGGCAGGCTCAGCGTGTCCCCCTGTTTCAGTGCGATTATGTCAGTCATTTGCGCTCCATCCTTTCAAAACAGCGCGGGAGATGTTTCCGGGTCGTGGCGCAGACCCACAGCGGGCCTGTCAAGCAACCGGTCATAGCCGATGATCGCCGTTACGCTTTGCTGATCGGCTCTGATCTGGAGCACATCCAATTGAGCCTCCCAGTCGGGATCCCGTGCGGCGCTGTCTCCGTCCGCCAGACAGCGCAGGACCCGGATACCTGCACCCTGCCCACCGCCTGCGCGATCCAGCCAGATCATGATGTCGCGTCCTGCATTATCGATGCGCAGTTCCGCACGCGGGGCCCGGCGCTCTTCATCCCTGGCCAGACGCACCGAGAACGCCAGCGCCATATAGGTCTGGCCTTCGATCTCGCGCGCGCGGCCATCCGCCACCACCCGCACGGCATCCGCCAGGTCGGGATGCGTGATTTCCAGCGCATAAAGGATCAGATCGTCCGGAGACAGGCCAACAAGAGCTTCACGACCGGCGGAGGTTAATGTCACAGGACCTCCTCCAGCACCATGTCGGCGGTCCAGTGGCGACGACCTCCCTTGACGGTACCGCGACAGCTCACGGACCCCGATCCCCCGCGCAGCCGCAGGTGGACCGCATCACCGGCAAC
Source organism: Roseovarius sp. (assembly GCA_965207105.1). Taxonomy (GTDB): domain Bacteria; phylum Pseudomonadota; class Alphaproteobacteria; order Rhodobacterales; family Rhodobacteraceae; genus Roseovarius. The sequence continues at coordinate 144,130 of CBDBLS010000066.1, forward strand.
CGGATCGGAGCCGTCGAAGGCCCCGTGTCCATGGGTCTCGGCCCAGGTCCGGAAATCTCCCATATGCGTATCGCTTTCAAGATGTACGGACACCTGCCAGAAGCGCAGGGCCGCACTGCGCGCGCGGGCCTGCCGGACCGCACCACTCTCAAACGCCGTGCGTCGGGTATTTTCATCCTGACCGGCCACAATGCCGTCCGCGATGATCCGCGCATATGCAGGCCAGCTTGCCATCAGAACCCATCACCACCGCTTGATTGGCGGCGCAGCGTCTGGGTGACCTGTTGTGCAATCGCCCCGCCGCTTTGCACATCTTCGGCCACAATCGCGACAATGAGACCGCGCAGCCCGTCTGACCGGGCTGTTGCAGTGGCTGTCCTGGGCGCACCTTTGTTCTCGACATTCACGGTGACATTGGCGGGGCGCACGTCGGGACCCGCCTCCATGCCTGCGGCACCCGGTGCCTGCGTTTTATAGACGGCCGGAATGCGCGCGGGGTCGATCCCCGCTGCCCCGCCCCGATGATATCGGGGGCGGTCTCTCCGGCGCAGCATTTCGCTCAATGCGGCGGACTGATCAGCGGTCAGCACCGCCTCACCCTCCAGCAGGATGGCGGGCACTTCGCGTGCCGTGCGCCCCGCTGTGGCGGCGGAGGCCGCAATGATGGCTTGCGCCCGACCAGCCACATCCCCGGCCACGCCCCCGGCCACGCCCCCTGTGTGAAACGGTCTGCCCCGGGGCCGCACCGCCGTCGTCGGTGCCGGTGCCGTGCCGCCGCCAAAACCCCCGCCCAAAACCCCGGCCAAAGCATCGGCCAACGGGCCGGTGATATTTTGGCGAATGGCGATGCGGGCAAAATCGGCGATGATGCTGTCGACCAGATCCCCGACCTCCAGCTTGCCCGTAGAGACAAACTGCACGAGAGCATCTTCCAGGCCATTGAATGCCCCGCCGACGGCGCTTTCGATCTCATTGCCCGCAAAGCTCGCCTCCTCGGCATAGCCCCGCAGTCCAGCGCGGATGGCGTCTACGCCCTGCGGTCCCCGGCTCAGCGCGCGCTCTATTGCGATAGCCTCTTCGGCTGCCGCATTGACAGCGGCTTCCAGTTCACGCACCTGTGCAGCCGCTGCAGGGTTATCGCCGATTTTCGCAATCGCTGTCTCCGCCAGCCGCGCGGCCTCTGCGGTGGCGATAAACCCCGCCTCTTCCCCGCCCCCCAACCCTTGCAGGCGGATAGAGGCGATCTCTGCACGGCTCCGATATTGCTCCAACGTCTTGATCAGGGCTGTGGCGGGATCATTTTTACCACCGCCGCCACCGCTGCCGGAGATTGATTTGCGCAGTCCGGCCTCGGCCTCGCGCGTGCGCGCGTTGATACGGGCCAGGGCTACCGCGTTATCTCCGGCCGCCCGGATCGCTTCGGCATCGAAGCGCTGCGCGGGGTCCAGATCCGACCGGCCCGCCGTGGCCGCCGCCTGTAATGCCAAGGCACCACGCTCCGCCAGCTGACGTGCCCGGGCCTCCGGGTCGCCAACCGTGGCCTCGCGAATACGCGCCACCGCCAGAGCGGCCGCCTGCACCCCCGGTAAAGCGGCCAGCTCATCGCGGGCGCGCGCGGCCTCATCCGCCAGCGCCTTTGCGGCCTTGATGGCAACGCCAAGGCCCAGATCACCCGTCTTGAGCGTCCCGAGCCGGCGTGCCTGGTCTTCGGCTGCGATCAACCGGTCGATCAGTACGTCCAGCGCCTTTCGTTGATCTGTGGTGAGGTCTTCACCCCCCAGGGCATTCTCCAGGACTTTGCGCATGTTTGCGACGGCGTCGGAAACTTCATTGATATCATCGCCGTCAAGAGCGTTGCGCAGATCAAGTGATGCCGATGACAGTGCCTCTGTCTGTTCACCGGCAAGCTGTTCACCGGCAAGTCCGAGTTCATCTGCGTACCGGCGCAGGGCGGCGGACATGGATTCGGAGGCCTCCATAACGGCGAAGCTGGTCCGGACCGCGCCCTCGTTGAACAAGCGCAGCCTGATGATTATCGTGTTCAGAAGGGTATCGACATCTTCGATGTTGTCCAGATCGGCATCCTTGACGAACCCTGTCGGGGTCTCTCCAAAGGTGTCTCGCAGATGGGCTTTCACGCTGTCGTTGTCCGAGACGTCGAATACATCCAGACCAGCTTCGCGAAGCACGTCACCGGAGCGGTGCACGGTCCCTTGCAAAATATCCTCGAAATCCGCCGCCACCCGGTCCTGTCCGGCGGCCAGCGCCTCGGGCAGACTGTCCAGCAGGCCCTTTCCTGTCGCGCGCAGTGCATCCCGCGCTTCACGCTCCGCCAGCTGACGCTGCGCGGCCAGAAGGTCCCGAACCCGCGCTGTGACAACCCCGTAACGCTCGGCCAGATCCTCAAGATCACCGCCAAGGTCTTTCAGTCCCCGCAGCCTCTCCGTGGCATCCGCGAGCCGCGATGTGGCGTCGGACGCACTCTCCGCTTCCTCGCCTGTGCGCAAAAATGCGGCACCGAGAGGCACGGCAATGGCCGCGACAGCACCCAGAACCGCGCCAAGAACGCCAAACCCACCGAGCAATTGCGGAAGCTGCTGGGCCATCGCCTGGCTCGCGGATGTGCCTGCACCCACCTGGACGGCGAAGTCACCCACCTGCCACGCCGTGTTCTGGATCTGTGGGCGCAGGTGTCTCATGCGCTCACCCAGGGCGCGCGATGCAGTGCTCGCCTGCCCGGCGGCGGCCCCTGCCCGTGTGGTCCGTCCTCCCAGCCCCTGCGCCGCATCGCCCGTCGCATCCAGCTCGGCCCTGGTCTTGCGCAGGACGGCCAGCGCGTCGCCTATATCGCCACTGACGCGCAGGGCGAGGTCGATATCCTGCGTCATTGCATCAGGCCCCGCACCAGACTATGGCCCGGCATCTCGATACGGCGCGACTGTCCTGCCTGCCAGATCAGCATGATCTGTCTCCATGTCAGTGTGGCGGGGAGGCTTCGGATATCTCCGTGCCCGTCGGCTGCAAGCTGCTCGAGGACGCGAGAGAGCGCGATACGGTCTCCACCACCCCCTGGCCCAGTGCCTGGGCCACCAGGCGGCGGATAAAAAAACCCGTGTTGACTTGCCAGACCGCCGATTGCAGCGCATGGGCCTCGGTGTCCGCAAGCGATCCAATCCATTCCACCGATTGCCCGCTGGCCATAGCGCAGATGCGCAGCCAGATATCCGCATGCGCCCCCAGCACAGCGCCGGTGCGCACGGCATCGGGCTCTTGCGCCGTGTCGCCCACCTGAACCGCAAGATCACGGATCAGGGGAGCCCCGATCACCTGAACATCGAGGCCCTCGCGCATCCGGAACTCGCGCACTGTTATCTCCACCGCCGCGCCGGTGTCCGGATCGCGCAGTGTGATTGTTACATCCGGATCAAGGATGGCGAGGGTCTCCGCATCGTCGCTCATCGCAGGTCCTCCCCGTCGATCATCATCGCGGCGGAGCCGTCCTCGGGCTGCCATATATTGGCGCTGAGCGGGATCCGCTGCTCCGACCGCCCGGTGAGCGTCCAGTCACCGTTTGGGCGCAGCTTGACGTCCGGGCAGTAGATGTTACGGCCCTTTGATGCCGGATTGATCGTCGGAGCGTGCTCGACGTAGCGCAGTGCGCCCGTGACGACCCGGGCCTGCCCCACAGAGATGCGGGTCGCGGCGTCGATCGTATAGGACGCGAGGATTGTGGTGTTGGCGGCGATACCATCCGCCCCGGCATCCAGAATGCGAATTGTGCCGGATCCCGGATCGGCGCGGTAATGGGTATTGAGCGTGTAGGCTGTTCCGCCGCGCAAAGGGCGCAGGATGAGGTCCGAGATCCGACGGCCCCTGGCGGACGGGAGCCCATACCATGGGCCGCCATCCAACAGGCCGACGGCAATCCGCTCGCCTGTCACCGTTGTCGCGGGCACCGGGATCGTATCCGAGGCGAACAACAGGGCGATATTGCCCAGGGACATATCCCGCAGCACCATGTCGATCATGCGCTCGGTGGAGCGTACCGCGTCGACCAGCACGCGCGGCACCCCCGAGCCTGACTGCACCGTCACGCGCTCCTCGTTGATCCGGAGCGTTGTGCTCTCGGCGTCCCCGAGACAGCGCTCCGCTCCGGGCGCGCCGTCCTGTGTGGCCCGGGCAAAATAAAGTTTGCCGGCACCGATGATGAAATTCTGCGCCATCAGTTACACTCCCTTGATGTTCTGTATTGGCAGGTCCATTCGTCCTGCCAGATGATACGACCATTCTCGATCTCGGTGAGACGTCCGGCCACAAATGCCAGCGGCCCGGTCACCCCATGGTTTTCCGGTTCCGGGGCCGGTACCCAGCCCAACAGCTTTTGACGGGTCTGCCCCAGTACGTCAGCCAGCGTTTTTTTCGCACGGGTCCTGCGTCCGGACGGGTCATTGGCAGCGTCAACGACAAGCACCACGCCGATCCGCATCTCCACCGCGAGGGGAAGAAGGGTCTGACCGGGGACGGACTGAGCGGACAAGGCGCGTTCCGTCAACGGCGCAACGACAGCGGACGGCAGCTTTGGGGCATCCACCCGCGCCACGTCGTAGACGTTCAGCACGTCAACCAGCGTCTCAAGCGTGCGAAGGCGTTCGGCAACCGCATCCACGGCGGCAAAGCCGGGCCATGCCGATGCGGAAACAATCATCGCAGCGTCTCCGCCAGCATGCGCGTCGCAATATCAAGAACGGCTGTCCGGTCATCGCCGGAAACGCCCAGATATGGCCGGGCGGGCATCGTGACGCTGTGCGCCCCGATTTGGGCATTCACGATCCGGATCAGCCCGGTCTTGCGTCGCGCCGCGTTCCTGCGGGATATGAACCGACCTGTGTCATCGTCAAATTCAAGGGTCTGTTTCCGGGCTTTCTTCCTGATGGTGCCGCCAAACTGGTGGATCGCGGCGTAAACGACATTTGTGCCCACCTCGACGCCGGCGGCATCGGCGCGGTGTGTGATCGACTGACGCAGGCGCGCGGAATCTGTCAGGGTCTGGCCCCCTTTTTTGCGCGCGCGCCGCGAGGGTGCCCATTTTGTGCCGTCCGGACCCGTTTCCGTCTCGAAGCGCCGCAGGACCGCGGAGGCCAGCATCTGGCCGATTTCGTCATACATCTCGTATGGGTTGTCCAGGGCCGTGACCGCACGCCCCAGAGCCGCCCGGGCCCCGGCATCGTCCCATTCGACATCGATCCGGACACCTGCCCCGGCCATCACGAATACCCTCCACGACGATTGATCCTGTCAATCGTCTCGCGGATCCGCGCAGGCGGGGCCTTGATTGCAGGGCCAAAGTTGCGCCGTGGCGGTTCCGCACCATCGCCACTGCGCAGATAGCCCTGCGCCGGACGGGAGAGCTGATCGCGCGCGGCCTTCGCCGCGTCTGTCACCGCCTCTTTCGGCGCGTCGTCGTAAAGGGCCAGCCGCGCCAGGGCACAGGCAATGGCCTTGAGGGATGGATAATCACCCTGTGCAAGAGGCAGGATATATTCCCGGGCAAGGGCTGCATCGATTTCGCCCGCCGCGTCCGACAGCACCGCCGCCAGACGTGCAGCGGCATCCTCTGCATCATCCTCTGCATCATCACACAACAGACGCGCAATCTCTTCCGAACCATAGCGGGCTTCAAGATCATCGCGGGTCGCATAGGCCATGGCTCAGGCGACCCCGTCCGGGGTGTCTTCAGTATCCGGACCCGCAGCCACAGGACCGGCGTACGGAACCTTTGCGTCCCCCGACGCAACCAGCGCGGCCAGTACGTCCTGCGGAAGATCCAGCGGATCGCCCGGCATATAGCGCTTGCGCGCATATTGAACCGGATTGATCGCGACACATGCAGGGGCCGGTTCGGCCGCTTTGGCTGCAGGAGCCGGTTCGGCTGCCTTGACTGTTTCGACCATTACGCCCTCCCTACGCCACTGCGTTTTTGAACAGGTATCCCGCCCTGGCGGCAATGATCCGCTCATCGCAGGTGTCAACAACCCGCAGGCGATGCCCGCCGCGCGCAGGGTCAAAGACGGAATACACCTCGCGCCCACGATAAGAGGCTGTGATCCCCAATGTGGGCGGGCCATTGGGCGCTGCATTGGGATCGGCACGGTAAAGGAGTGCGTTCTTGCCCCACACGCGTTTCAGGCTTGCCTCCCGACCGGGGCGGGCCGCATTGATCCAGGCCTGGCCAACAACAATTTTCACCTCCAGCAGATCCTCGACCATCATCCGCGAGGCGATGCCGCGATCCCCTTCATTGCGGTTGACCGATTTCAGGATCGCCGGGTGCGTGCGCAGATCCTTCCAGACCTCCGAACCCATGCAGAAATGTGTTGGCTTGACGATCATGCTCTCGACCGCATCGACAATATCGGCCACGGGATCACTGTCGTCATGACTGGCGGACCACTGATCATTGCCCGCCAGTGTGACTTTGTTGTCCGCGCCGTATTTTGCGGCGTCGAACACCAGATCCGCCACGCGCTTTTCACGATCGATCATCAGCAGATCGGTCAGCATCATTGTGGAGCGATCTATCGGATCAACCGTTGTGGGCGGCGCGTTGCGCACATCATCGTCGGGGATCAGATCCTCAAGCGAGTAATCCTGACAGGCGCCTGATTTCTCCTCCGCCGAAAAATGCACCATAACGGGCGTCCCGCGCCGACCGACACGCGTTTCGGGAACGCTGAAGCTCTCGGCCAGCGGGTATTCGGTATAGCGGTATTCCTTGCGCCCCACATCGACCCGGGGCAGGACCATATCGGCGATACAGCTGTCATTGCCATAGCCCACCGCGGTCGCGGTGCGCTCGAAGTCCACAGGGTACGTGGAAATAATGTTGTCTGCCATCTGTCAGGCCTTCCTTACATGCGATGCTGCGACAGCAGCACGGGAATGATGTCACCGGCAGCCGTGGCGGCCTCCAGAGCAATGCCCACCACACAATCACCGGTGGTGTCGGTGGCTGTCGCCTTGCCCTCGGCATCGGGTTTCAGCGCCGTGCCGCGCATGACAGCGCCCCCGGCCTCAAGGTCGGCGATGCCCGCAATATGCACATCCAGGATCTGCCCGGCCCCGGTGGCCACCTCACCGGAAATGCCTATGGGCCGCTCTCCCGCTGTTCTGGCGGAGTCCGCGTCCGCCTGGACCGCTTCCCCGCCCTTCGAGGTTCTCAGCCGCACGATGCGGCGCGCGGCCACATCACCGAACGCCTTGAAAGAGACCGTTGCAACAGGTGAATGTCCGGCCATTTCAGCGACCTCCCTCTGTCACCTGACGCACCGCATCCGCGATGGTCATTGTGCCTGTGGGATCGCTCCCCATCAGCGCCTTCGCCGCCAGCGCGACATGCTGCGCGGTTTGCCCGTCCCGCATCACAGGAGCCTGTGCGCCACTCATGGCGATCTGGCCGGGACCGGCATATTCCGCCGTGTCCGGTCCGCGCACGGGCAAGCCGGACAGGAAGGCCTGCAGCGCCTCCCCGGGGGTTTGGGGGGTGGCTGACCCTGCCAGCCGGATCGAAGCGGCCTGTCCGGAGAGCGCCGCGAACAGCGCTTCCAGCGATGCGGCCTCTGCGGGCAATACCCGACCTGCGCTCACATGGGTTCCGACACGCTCATGCGCCTCGGACAGACACCGCTGCGCCGCCGGTTGCAGACGTTCGGTTGCCAGTTGCGCACGCTCTGCCGCCAGTGCGGCCTGCTCCCGCGCAAGACCCGGGTCAGCCGGAGGGTTCGGGGCGGCGGCAGGGTCGGGAATGGGCGGGATGTCGTTCATGATAGATGTCTCCTGTGTAAATCGCGAGGCGAGGGACGCGAGAAAGTCACCGTCCTCCGGCTCCCCGAGGGCCTGGATTTCGGTCAACGCCCAGTCGGGCAAAATGCGATCCGCCTGTTCAATCGTCGAGCGCTCGATAACCCACTCGCGCAGGCCGCGCAGCGCCCGTGCCGTGGTGTCCCGGGCGGATCGCTCTTCAGTGCCGCCCAGCGGAACCGCGAGTTCCAGTGTCGCGGCGGGAGCCGTCGCGGGAGCCCTGAACATGGCCGGGCTGAGACCCTGCACCGCCGGAGCAACGCCCCCCAGAAACCCGATATGACGCAAGCTCCAGCCACCGGTGTCGTCCCGGTCAATCGCCACCGAGCGGCCCGCATAGCGTCCGGCCTCGACAGCCGCCCGGAAGGCATCGTCGAGACGTGTCAGTTTTGCCTGAAGCGTATCGCCGACCACGCGCAGGCCATCCACCCAGCCCCAGGCAGGGGCATCTGTCTCCGGATGTCCGACGACAACAGGTGCCGGATCAGAGGTCGCGTAAGCGGCTGCAATACGCGCAAGGTCCCCTTCGGAGAGGGTGAAGGTGGTGTTGTTCATGTCCGTATGCGTGCCCGTGCGGCAGACATCGAACCAGCTGTCGAGCGCTGACAGCGCGGCAGGGGCGGGCTGTGTGGCAGGGAGTGTTTTCTTTGTCATGCCCGCCAGTCTAGCAGATGCCACAGGCCCCCGCGACGGACCATGGTCCGTCGCGGGGGCCTGCCCGATCAGGTAATCTGAACGCTTGATCCGACACGCAACCGGTCACCACACGGAGATTCCCATGATACAGACACTGTCAAAAACAGTTCATTCCGCCGCCTGGGCTCACAAGGGCACCGCCGAATGGCCCGGAGCCGCGCATAATCCGCAAGTGCTGGATTACTTTCGCAAAGCCGGACAACCCATGCCCGATGATGAAACCCCCTGGTGCGCCGCCTTTGTAGGGGCCATGCTCGCCGAATGCGGCTTGCAGGGCACCGGCTCCCTTGCCGCCCGCAGCTATCTGAAATGGGGACAAAAGGTGGCTCCGGACGATGCAGGGCCCGGCGATGTGGTGGTGTTCTGGCGCGGAAGCAAGGATGGCTGGCAGGGCCATGTGGCGTTTTTCCACCGCCGCGAAGAGGGAAAAATATACGTCCTTGGCGGCAATCAGGGCAATAAGGTCAGCGTTGCGCCCTACGCGCCCAACCGCCTCCTTGGTATTCGCCGGGCCACGCCCCCGCGCGCGTCCGGAATCGCCTCCACCACGGTGCAGGCCAGCGCCGTGCAGCTCGCCACCGTCGCGAGGGTCGCGGCACCTGTCGCGGTCACGGGGGCGCTGCCCTCGACATATGCGCTCATCGCGGGCGCAGGGGTGATTGCGCTGGCCGCCGCGTGGATCATGCGTGAGCGGATAAAAAAATGGGCGCAGGGCATACGCTGATGGATCCCGCACAGCATGTCCCCCTCATACGCATCCTGCTGCGCTATGGCACGGCGGCGCTTGTGACACGCGGCATCGTCGGTGCGGAGACGGGCGCGCTCCTGTCCTCGCCCGATCTGCTGACCGCGCTGGCGGGTGCCATCGTCGCACTCGCCACCGAGGTCTGGTACCGGCGCGATAAAAAACGCGGCGGGCCAACCTGACCGAAACCAGCCAACGAGGACACAATCATGCACGTTGTCACCAAATCACGCCTGAACAACGCTGTGCAGACGGCTGTCAGCAGCCGCGCCGCCGAACTGGTGCGCGCAGGCTTCAACCCTTCGGAAAGCCCCGATGTAGACCGCATCAAAATGCTCGCCGCAGCGCTGATCACGGAATGCGAGAGGATCGGGGAGGACAACTTATCCGCCTGCCGTCACGCCCTCATCGCAATCCAAGCCGTCGAGGAGGCCGCCATGTGGGGCGTCAAGGCCGCCACTGCATAATCATGGCCGCCCCCGCGATCATATGGCGCTGGCTCGCCGGCAGCAAAGCCGGGCGCATGGTCGCACTGGCGGGCGGCTTTGTCCTGTCAGTGGCCCTTCTGTACCAAAGGGGCCGCAGAGACGCGGAGAGGGCCGCAGAGCGCGATGCGCTGCAAGGCTATGTCGATACCCGCAAAACAGCGGACGACGCCCTGCGGGCCTCTGATGGCGACGCAAGGCCCGTTGACGAGCGGCCGGACGAACACGGGAGGCTCAGATGAACAGGCTCATGGTCACGGCGGCGTACTGCTCACCCTCACCGCCTGCACACCCCCGTTCATAGCCCCGCCGACGCAATCTGTGACGGGCTGCGCCCCGCGCTGCCCACGTGGAGCCGCCAGGATACGGAGCGAAGCAAGCTGGCCGGGGCGCGGTTTCTCGATGTCTGGCACGCCGTGTGTGAACCCTGAGCTGTCTTCAGGCTGCCCCGGCAGGTCACTTTGAAATTACGGAGCGGGCCCCGCGCCGAAGAGAGCCTGCAAGAGTTCCACGGTGACCCAACCTGCAGCGGAAACACCGGCGACACCCAGAATCCAGCCAATGACCTTCAGCCACGGTTTCGCATCATCAACAATTCGACGGATCCCGTGGACATCAGACGTGAGGGTTTTCAGATTATCGGCAAGATTTTTAACCGAGTTATCCAGCGTTTCGACGTTGTCAATCACGTCAGCCAGATTTCGGCTTCGCATCCGCATCATGAACTCAACATCCCGGGAAGGAAAATCCTTCTGCCCCTGGTAGGGGCCGGTGTATCCTTGGTCGTCAGCCGACGAAATCTCGTAAAAAATGAGAGACATGAAGATCTGCCGACATTTCAACATGGCGTAATCAGGATCAGCACTCAGTTACCCCTGTTATTCTGGATGCACATGCAATTGAAAAGGAGACTGACCAATGGAATATTTTGCTGGTTTGGATGTGTCCATGGAAGAGACGCATATCTGCATTCTGGATCGTGAAGGGGCCCTTATTCGTGAAGGAAAAGCGAGCTCAACACCAAAAGCGATCGCTGACTTCCTCGCTTCTGGACCACCATGTGCCAAAGTTGTATTTGAAACGGGACGGATGGCACCAATGCTTTACCATGGGCTGACGGAGCTTGGTGTCCCGGTTGTTTGCATCGAGAGCAGGCAAGCATATCAGGCCCTTAAATCTCTGGCCGGCCACAAGACGGACCGCAATGATGCCCGCGGTTTGGCACACCTGGCGCGGACGGGATTCTACAAGCCGACCCATGTCAAATCACTGTCAGCGCACGCAATCCGGTCGCTGATCGCAGCCCGCAAGAAGCTGGTCGGACAGCGTGTGACGCTCGACAATCAGATCCGCGGTCTGGTCGTCGTCTTCGGCGTGCGGCTGCCACGAGCTTTGTCTCCGGCATTCAAAAACGCGGCGCTAAAAGTTAGCGATGGAGTGCCTGGCCTCCATGCCGCAATTTGCGGACTGTTCGCAGCACGCGAAGCAATCCTCGCGGCGGTTGCAGCCATTGATGGCGACATCAAAAAGATGACCCGCAAATCCGAAGTCTGCCAGCGCCTTATGACGGTACCAGGGGTCGGTCCGATCACAGCATTGGCCTTTGCCGCAGCAATTGATGATCCGTCGCGTTTCAGGAAATCGCGTGATGTGGGGGCGTATCTTGGACTGGTGCCGCGACGGCATCAATCTGGTGAAATCGACTACACGGGCAGCATCTCAAAGCGGGGCGACGTGCGCGTCAGAACGCTTCTCTATGAGGCCGCCAATGTGATGCTGACGCGGTATGCCGCTCCGCTCAAATTGAAGACATGGGCCCTCGCAATCGGTGCGCGCTCAACGATGAGAAAGGCCCGAGTGGCTCTGGCGCGTCGTCTGGCAATCATACTTCATGCCATTATGCGAGACAAAACTGACTTCCAGTCCGCGTAAGGCTTACGAGGCGACAACGAGGATTCCTAAATCAAAGTTCCCATCTGGGACGATGCCCGAGGGAGGGCGTGAGACACGGCGCCGATTCTGTAGCAACAGCCAAGACCAACGGTATGATTGCGGTTTCAACATTGCCGACCCACACCCAGCCAACCCCATCATGAACCTCAGAGTTCGAAGAGAACAAAGGCAACCTCTGACATCAAAAGCAGGAAACTCAGGAAACACGCATTGACAGATTAGAGAACACAATTGGTTCCAGCGTCGGGTTATACAGAGACACAAAAAACCGACCCTTGTATCCAGGGTCGATTTGCGGCCCACCAAAGGCGATTACCCCCCTTCGGGCGAGACCCGAGCGAATTCCATAAGAGGCGCAAATGTCATTTGGCAGGTCAAACAGTTCTTCTGAAGAAATTGATGCCCAGGAGTTGCTCTCAAGTATGAACTCTTCGCCGTCACCCCATTCATGACGGCCAACACCTGCGGAGAGTGCCTGTCCCAGCTGGCAGTCATAGCTCGCTGGCTCAATCCTGGCTTTATCAAATCGCGCGATTCTGATTTCGCCACCTGCGATTTTTTTCCTGATTTCAGTTCGCCCGGGAATCGACATCCCTGATACCCCCCTTACCTGGTCTGATCCGATGTTGGCATGCATGGGTGCGAAGGGGAATCCCCCCGGGGGAATCGGATAGCGGGCCAGTTTGAAATTACGGGCCCGACCCCGGACGGACCATGGTCCGGTGACGCCGTGTCACCACCCGTGATATGACATCGCAATGCCGCCGGTGCGGGCCTCCAGCGGCCTGGACGGGGGTCGGGGTGCGTGGAACACCCCGAACCGGGAGAAGGGCCTCCCACGACCATAACCGGCCAGTCATGGCCGTCCCGTCACCGCGCACGCGGCGGGAACAGGATCGTGGGATCGCCCTCCTTTGTCCACCTCCCAATCATCCGGCGGATGTATTTCCGCCGCCCGTCATCTGACCCCCGTGGATCCGGTCAGCCCCGTGGCCCCCTATCCGGGCGGCAAACGCAATCTCGCAAGGCGCATCTGCGCCCGCACCGATGCCGACCGGCATCTGACCTATGCCGAACCCTTTGTCGGCATGGGCGGGATATTCCTGCGCCGCTCGATGCGGCCCAAAGCCGAGGTCATCAATGATCTTGGCCGTGACGTCAGCAATCTTTTCCGGATATTGCAGCGTCACTATCCCCAGTTCCTCGAAGTGCTGCGATTTCAGCTGACCACACGCGCCGAGTTCATCCGCCTGACCGATACCGATCCGGGCACCCTCACCGATCTCGAACGGGCCGCCCGGTTCCTCTATCTCCAGCGCACCGCCTTCGGGGGCAAGCCGTCGGGGCGCAATTTCGGCGTGACAAAAGACAGACCCGCCCGCTTCAACCTCACCTCGCTTGAGCCGATGCTCGAGGATCTGCATGGGCGTCTGGCGGGGGTTGTCATTGAATGCCTCGATTATGCGCCCTTCATAGCCCGTTATGACAGCGATAATACGCTGTTTTATCTCGACCCGCCCTACCGGGGGAATGAGGCCGACTACGGCAAGGGCAGGTTTGTGCGCGCGGACTTCACCCGCATGGCAGAGCAGCTGCACGGAATCAAGGGGCGCTTTATCCTCTCGATCAATGATCATCCCGAAATCCGCGCCCTATTCGACTGGGCCGACGTCGAGGAGGTGCAGACCTCCTATACGATCGGCAAAAAAGCGGGCAGCCGGGGAAAGCGGACCGAACTGCTGGTCTCGGGCGGTTAACCGAGCGAAGACGGCATCGCGGAAGATCTGAACTTTGGCATCATTTCCATTTCACTCACCCTCCCGCCACGGCGGCCTTCTCCGGGCCAAACCACAGGACGCGGCCAAGAATGCGGTCCTCCCCGGCCATGGGGCGTGGCGGGAAGTCCGGATTGTCGCTGGCCATGATCCAGGCACCGGCCTCCTGCCGCAGCCGCTTGATGATCAGCCCTGTCGCGCTGCGCACCACATAGGCCCGGCCCTCAAGAGGCTCACGGTCGCTCTGGTCAATCACCAGGGTATCGCCCGAGTGGATGGTCGGCTCCATCGAATCGCCCTCGACCCGCAGCGCGATGCATGTGTCGGGGTCCAGCCCCGTCGGCAGCGCCTCGCTCGGGATTGTGATCGACATTTCCGTCTCTTCAAACACCTCCTCGCCCGCGCCGGCCGCCGCACGCACATCGCCCGCAAACCGCAGCCGGGTGACGGACGCCTCAGGGGTTTTCGGATCGGACAGGCCGGATTCGGCGGGCACAGGTTTGGACTGCGGCCGGGCCGGTGGCCGGCGTGGCGGCAGACGCGCGTCCAGCGTGGCCGCCAGCTTCTCTTCCAGCGTGGCCGCCATCTCCTCCCGCAGTGCTTTGTTCTGCGCCTTGAGCGTGCGCTCCAGCGTGCGCCTGTCCAGGGCCGCTGCGGGTGTGGCATGTGCCGTGCCACGGTGTGCAAGCTGCGCCTGCATCGCCGCCACAACCGACTCCGCCGCCGCCCCCTCCGGCAGGCCCAGCAGATCGGTGATGGCCTTGGGGATTCGCTCCGGCGCGGGGGGCACCGCATGGGCGGGTGGCCCGGGATCGGGAATATAGCTGCAGGTCTCCGATCCGGGCTTGCCCCTGAAAACCGCAATCACCGGATAGACCTCACGGAGGGCCACCGCAAAGCGCTCTTCCACAAAGTCTTTCTGCTGCCCGTCCCGGATCGGCATCCAGCCGCGCAGCCTGAGATCGCCGTTCTCCCGCTTTTCCACCAGTCGCTTGATGGCAGCCTTGCCCTCGTGATCGAGCACCCAGACCCGGTCCCCCTCCCGCGCCCGCGTGTCCGGTGCCACAAGGCAAAAGGCCGAAGAGGCTATCCCCTCGGGGATCATCGACTGGCCGATTGCCGAGACCCAGAACATATCCTGATCCATGGCTGTCTCCGGTGTTGGTAAAGGGTCACGCTCGGGCTGCGGCTTGCCCCAGCCCTGAACTGAGCATTTCGCAAGCCCCCGGTGCGGGGCCGTGGTCTTCGCAAAGCTGGTCCAGGCGGCGGGTGCGGATTCGGCGGGCGCGGGGCCCCGTGGCGGGCCAATGTAGAACTCAAGGCCGAGGGCGCGGCAGAGGGCTTCGAGCGTATCGTAGGCCAACCTTGGGTTCATGACCTTCAAGTAGCATGGCGCAAAGCACTCCCGGGACAGGCCACTCCCATCTGTGTTGCTAGGGGGCGCAAATGGATGTGGTTTCCAACCCGCAACGAAGTTATCTGATCGCTTAGAGGTTTGCTAAATTCTCGAACGTGTCATAGTTCGCACATCGCATAGCGAATAATTGGTTCGCCAGCTATGGCGAGAAATTATTTGACACACATGTTCCATGATTTGCACGCACCACGATATTATTGCCATGTATAGCAAATCACTATCCCGTCTAATACCGAAGCTACGCTGTCGGCTTCCGGCCTTACTCGACCGCACTGTTTCGTACCTACGCGTAGCGGGATCCGGCGACTTCTGTGACCGCCTTGCAGCGCGGCTGCATGACCTTACGACGCGCCGTGCGGTCCGCGTCACGCAATACTTCTCCGACAACTGGCCCTCCGGCCTTGCGTGGCCTGACGACATACCGCGCCCCGCGCCTGCGCCTGATTCGCCTGCGGGCCTGGCTGCGGCTCCCGCGGCCCGCAAACCGGGGATGCGGCATGAGCGGGGGCTGCGATAGATGCGGGGTCGCGGGAGCCGGGATTTACGAGCTGGCGCTCATGCGCGTTGATGACGGGCTTATGGACCCGGACGCGGTTGCCTGCGCGCGCATGGTGGAGCTTTGTCCGGACTGCCGGGACACCCTGGCGGCCCGCGTCGCGCAGCTTGTCCCGGTCCGGGAGGCGGATGGCCCCGCCAATCGTCACGACGCCGTGACGGAGGGAGCGGCATGAGCGGGGTGCCGATTGCGTCGGAACACGGACGTGGATCGTCCGGATGCGGGAAGGTCCAGGGGCGTGATCTCGAATTCCGCACCGCACGGGTGGCATCTCTTGTAACGCGCGTTCCCCTGAAGGATCGACTTGCGTTTCATCTGGACACAGTGCGGGCACAGGAAGTGCGCGGGCTCATTGTCGCGACCAGAATCGCTACCGGACTCGCGCAGGCGATATATGATCGCACCGGCTGGCGCTACCCGGAGTTCATAGCGCTCAAGCTGTTTTTCAAGGTTCTCCGCCTCAACGAGGCTGTCATGCAACGCCGTAATCTGCATTTTCAGGTCGGAGTTCGCAATCTTCGTGTTCGCCACCTGAAAGCCCGGATCGGCCATCGCGGATACAATATCGGAATCAGCACGAAGCTCAGACGCCTTGAAAAGAGCCTGGAGAGCTTTCCGGCTTCCGGCAAGTCTGGCGCAGGCGTCGGCGGCTTCCGGGATCACTTTCAGGGTGCTGTTGATGATATCGAGGGGGTTTTCCACAGGGTGCTCCAATCAGACGGATCCCGCGCTCCATTGATGGATATTCTACAGCCTTCAGAGGCGGATGGCCCCGCCAATCGTCACGACGCCGGGACGGAGGGGGCGGCATGAGCGGGGTGCCGATCCCTGATCTGGTAAAGCGGGGCGCTCTTTTTGTGGTGAACCACTCGGCGGGAAAGGACAGCCAGGCCATGCTTTTGTGGATGAGGCGCACAGGCATCCCGGAAGGTCAGATGCTGATTGTTCATGCCGATCTGGGCGACGTGGAATGGCCCGGAAACCTTGACCACATCCACGCGACTGCCGGCAACGTTCCAATCATCACCGCCGTGTCCAGGACCGGCTTTTTTGACATGGTTGAACGGCGCGGCATGTTCCCGAGCCCGGCCATTCGTCAATGCACGCCAGACCTCAAGCGCGGTCCGATCGAGCGCGAGGTGCGGGGGTACCTGAAAGGGCACCCGGAGTTTGGCGGACTGGTGGTCAACTGCATGGGGATGCGGGCGCAGGAAAGCGCGGCGCGGGCCAAAAAGACCGTGTTCCGGTTGTCGCGGCGCAATTCGAAGGCCGGGCGGGAATGGTATGACTGGCTGCCCATCCACGATCTGACGGAATCCATGGTCTATCAACTGATACGCGATGCGGGTCAGGAGCCGCATTGGGCCTATGCGGCGGGCATGACGCGGCTTTCGTGCTGCTTTTGCATCATGGCATCTGTTGCCGATCTGCGCACTGCGGCCCGACTGCGGCCCGGTCTCTACGGTCGCTGTGTGAACGCCGAAAAGCGGCTTGGGCAGGTGCTGTCCATGTCCCGCAAGCCCCTCGAAAAACCCACTGGTGTTTCCCTGTGGATTTCGAAAACCGCGTCTGCGGCGCGCCGGAGCTTCACGGCGGCGGCGCAGATGGAGATTTTCGAACGCTCCATCATCGCAGAGCGCTGCTTTGCGAAGGCGGGTCGCGGCCCCGACGAGGGCAGGCTGCTGCTGGTCATGCAGGCAGACGGGGATCTGGAGTTCAGGGCGACAATGCGTGGAGGGGCCTCGATCAGGATGAATGTCTGGGATCCTCTGCCGAAAGACAAACGCCCGCCGGAGCCGTTGATCTGATCGGTACCGGGCATGGTGGGTTGCTGTTTCGGCTGCCCCGCGTCGCGCAGCTTGTCCCGGGCCTGGCGGCAGGATGGACGCCGAACACGGTCTGAAGCGGCCGGAGCGGGACCGGTGAGCGGGACCCTTCGAATAAACCGCTGGGATATCCGCGCCACTCCTGACGCGGGCATGGCCACACTGTCGCCGGGACATACGACAATTCAGCTTGATCGGCGGGATATATACCGGCTTGTGCTGGATCGGGCCAATCGTCACGACACCGGGATCATTACCGTCCCGCCCGCGGCTGTTCTGACCGCCGCGCTGTGGTTGCTGGACCGTGTTCCGGGAGGTGTCACATGAGGTCCACCGGGCACCGCCACCCGTCTCCGCCACGATTGTCCGTTTTCGTGGCGGCACCTGCCCCGACCCTGCGCAGATCCTGTCTTGCGCGGGTCGGGGGCTTCTGGCGGGGCCTGTGCGGCGCGGTGGCGCGGCTGGAGGATCACTGGCTGGGGGATTTGATCGGGGTGGTTTCGCTTTTCGGTGTGCTTTGGATGTTCCTGTTGTTTGGTCACGCGCTCGGGGGCACCCGATGAGCGCGCTGGCGGAGTTCAGGGAGATGCGGCGCGCGCTTGGTGGTGCGGCCGCGTTGTTGCGCAGGATGGATCAGCACAGCGCGCGCGGTGCGACCGGTGCGACCGGTGCGACCGATACAGCCCGTGAGCTGATCGGGCTTTTGCGCGTGGCGGTTGCACGGGCGCATGCCCTGGAAACTGCCGGGCATATGGACCGGGCAGAGGTCGCATTGCACGACTCCCGATTGCCAACCGGGACTGCAGACACAGGGCGGCGGGCGGACCTGAGGGCGGCGCTTGAGGGACTGGGGTCCGTGCCACGGCTGTCCGGCTGCCGGACCCGTGCGGTCACAAGGGTTATCGTCTGGACGGCGCACGTTGCCGATCTGGACGCGGACACGCTGCGCGGCGCGGGTCGTACCGCCGGGGTGGTCCGGGCGCGGCAGTTGGCCATGCTGCTGGCGGCGGCGCTGACAGGCGCGCCCCTGGCCGCTATCGGGGCGGCTCTCGGAGGGCGGGACCACACAACGCTCCATCACGGCATCAAGCGCGCGAAGGAGCGTCTGGCGGTCTGTGATGATACCGCCCTGATGGCGATGGGGGTGCTTGAGGGGCTCGCTGCGGACGCACCCGTGGGGATGGCATGATGCATGCGGCGTCCCTCATCCGTTCGGATCGGCTTCGGCGGGTGCATGCATTGCTGCGGGACGGGCGCGAGCATTCGACGCGGGAGATCGTGACGGGCGCGGATGTCTGCGCGGTGAATGCGGTGGTGGCGGAGCTGCGCGAAAACGGAGCGCGGATTGTCTGTCGACAGGGACGTGACTTCAACACGGGCGGGCGCATCTGGTTTTACCGGATGGTGAGACCTGCCCCGCAGGAACAAGGCCCACGGGACCGGGGGCATAGACAGGTAGCGAAGGACATCGGCTCATGATCGAGACAGGGGAAGCCATCAGGGCACGTATCGACGCGGACTGGCTTGACGAGGGCCGGAAGATTGTGGAGCGGGAGCGGGAGCTGGACGGCGCACGCGATAGTCTGGCCTGGCAGATGGGAGACTGGGCAGCGGGTCGGGAGACCTCCTATGGCGATATGACCCGCCTGGCGGCGGAACTCGATATTCCGGTGGGCACCCTGAAGAACCGGGCTTCGGTTGCGCGCCGGATCGAACCGTCACGACGCCGGGAGGGTTTGAGCTGGTCGCATCACGCCGAAGTCGCGAAACTTGACCCCGGGGAAGCGGAGGCGGTCCTGTCGGAGGCCGCGC
>CBDBLS010000067.1:0-37939 GCA_965207105.1 Roseovarius sp.
ACATCATTGCGTGCATGCCCTTGGGCCGTGACGTCAGCCCCGCCAGCCAGCCCCGCGCGTTCATTTTCTCGGCCACCAGATAGATATCGAATTCGTTCGATCCAAAGTTGATCAGGGTCAGATCGGGCTCTGCCCAAACCTCAAGCCCGTCAATTGCGCGGATGCCTGCAATGTACTGGTCTGTCATCTTTGACAAAACGCCTGGCGGCGTCGATGTAGCCGGGCTCACCCAGATGGTTCAGCACGGCCCAAGCGCTTGCAACCGCGCCGCCCGGACGTGTACCGGCCAGGGTCGCGGTGTCGATGACCCCGCTGGGCCAGGCGTCGTGGCGAAAGCGAGACCGCTCCAAGTCTTTGCCGTCCCGGAAAAAAAACGGTCGACGCCAGATTTTGGCAAAACCCAAATTTGTGCAGATCTGCCGAAAGAGACCTTACCCCCGGAAACCGGAAGTCGAAATCGGGCGTCGATCGGCCGATCCGGGTGAAAAACGGCGCCAGCCATCCGCCGACACAGGCATCCACATGAAGCCAGACCCCTGCGTCGAGCGCGATCTGGCTGAGCTCGCTGATGGGATCAACAACCCCATGTGGAAAACACGGGGCGGATCCGATGATGGCAATTGTGCGGTCGTTGATCATGGCCCTGAGGGCCTGCGGATCAACCGCATGTCCGCCAGGATCGGGGCGCGAAGAATGTCCAGATCCATCGCGGCGGCGGCTTTGTCGAAGGCCGGGTGCGCGGTATCGGGCATGACGATGTTCAGGATTTCACCGCGTGGCGTTCCTGTTCGGGCACGAAAGGCATCTCGTGCGGATTTCATGGCAACAAAAATGCTCTCGCTGCCGCCGGTGGTGAAGGCGGCGGCAGCCTCATCGGGCGCATTGAAAAGGCTCAGGCCGTAATCCAGGACGTCCGTTTCCATCGACAGAATGCTTTTGAATGCGCGTTTGCCGCCCAGGGCGTTTTCGGTGAAGAACTCGAAAAACGCCTTGCGTCCGATATCGTAGGTGTCCTGATCATTGAAAAAAACGAAGAGCGGCGTGGGGCCCGCGCGCCAGTCCACGTCTTCGGATGTTCGCGCGCTCATCTCGGAGGACAGCGCCTCCCAGTTGGCGCCGTGTGTGGGAAAGGGTTTTCGCTGAGTCATCATCTGATCATCCGTTCTTTGCTATGTGGTATATCATTTTTTCGACAGAAGACATCCCGAGCGCCTTCAGAGATTTAGGGTTTCAACGCTTTACAGACAGATTCTGCACCTGAGGAGATATCGCGGCGGATCGCATCGCCAGCCGCCTCTGCGTCTCCGTCCCGAAGAGCCGCAATAATGATTTTGTGATTGTTGTAGCCGACCAGCCGTTTGCGATAGGTGTGGGACAAGAGCGTCCGGGTTGGCCCCACACGCATCCAGAGACCGTCGATGATGCCCTTCAGAACGTCCTGATCTGCCAGCGAATAGATCGTGTGATGAAACTCGGAATCTGTCTGCAACGCCTCATTGAACCGCTCCAGTTCGATCAACTCGCGCAGCTTTTCGTTCAGGTCTTCAAGACGATCTGTGACTTTGGGTGTGACAAAGGGAATGACGGATTCTGTCGCCATGGATTCGAGCGCCAGGCGGATGCGGGTGATCTCAAGATATCGCACGGTGTTCAGAACAGGGACCCGAAACGTACGGGTTTCGGAGATTTCCAGAGCGCCCTCGCTGGCCAGCTTCATCATCGCCTCGCGCACCGGCGTGAGGCTCACGTTCATGTCCCGGCTCAGACTGCGGGCGGTGATTTTCTGGCCCGGCTCCCAGACACTGCGGAGCAGAGCCTGGCGGAGCTTGTCATAGACTTTGTCGGTCAGCGTGGAGCCGCGAGAGACTGATCCGATCAGGGATTCAGTGTCCGGTTTGGCCCAGCTATCCACGTTCAGCGCGCTCATAGCAGCATTCCTCTGTCCAACTCACTGGTTGTACCCCCGCGCGTTCCTCAGGTTGCGTTCAACGCGGCGACCATACCATGAGATACTGCCGCACATCAGCACATAGATTGCCCCCGCAAAGACGTAGGCCTCGACGTAGAAGCCAATCCAGTTCGGATCTGCAAGCGATGCTTTGGCCGCGCCCAGAAGGTCCATCATTGCAATGATCACCACCAAAGACGTACCCTTCAGGGCGCTGATTATCAATCCGATGAACGGCGGAAGGATCAACTCAAAGGCCTGTGGCAACACCACTTTGAGCTGTATTTGCCAATAGCCCAGCCCCAAAGCCTGAGCCGCTTCAACCTGACCTTTTGGCACCGCCTGCAGCCCACCCCGCAGAACCTCGGCCATGTAAGCCGCAAAAAAGATCACGATACCGGCGATGACCCGCGCAAGACCGCTCATCGTGAAGCCCTGAGGCAACAGCAGCGGCATCACAACCGAGGCCATGAAGAGGATTGTGATCAGTGGCACACCTCGGATCAGCTCGACGTAGATCAGTGCCGCCTTTTGAAACGCAGGCAGAGAAGACGCCCGCGCCAGAGCCACGGGAACGGAGATGAGCGCGCCAAAAAACACACCGAACACGGTGAGCAGAATGGTCAGGGGCAGACCGCCCCAGCTGCCGCTGTCCACATAAGACAGCCCAAAGACGCCTCCCCACATGAGCACACCGTAAATGACCAGCCCGACGCTCCAGGCCAAGACCAGTTTGCGGCTCCAGAACAGAGGATTCAAAGACACCACCACCAATGCCACCATGATCACCGTGGCAACCGCTGCGCGCCAGTGCTCTGCATGGGGAAACGTGCCAAAAAGGATGAGCCGCATCTTTGCGTCAATGAACGCCCAGCAGGCGCCTGCCTGGGGCGGGCAATCGGCCATGCTGCCGCCGACCCACACGGCATCCAGCAGCGCCCAGTTCACAATTGGCGGGACAACTTTCGCAAGCAGCAGCAGCATCGCCAGGTTCAGCAACAGCGACAGCGGCGAGTTGATCTGGGACCTGAGCCAGCCTTTCAGCCAGTTCTGGGCGGGCGGCGGGAGGGCGCTTTGCGTTGTCATTGGCTCACCATCTCCGCCCGGGAACTGAACCAGTTCAGCATCAACGAGGTGCTGAGACTGATTGACAGATAGACCAGCATGATGATCGAGATGCACTCGATGGACTGACTGGTTTCAGCCAGCGTGACATTCGCGACTCGCATCAGTTCCGGGTATCCGATGACCACAGCCAGCGAGGTTTCCTTGGTCAGGTTCAGATAGGTATTTGTGATCGGCGGAATTATGATCCGCAGAGCCTGCGGGATGACCACCAGGCGCATGATTCTCCAGGGGCTCAGACCAAGTGCGGTCGCTGCTTCGCTCTGGCCTTTGGGGACCCCCAGAATACCCGCTCTGATGATTTCGGCGGTGAATGCAGCCGTATAGAATGTCAGCCCGAAAAGCAGCGCCAGAAACTCCGGCGACGCCGATATCCCGCCTTGAAAGTTGAAGCCCTTTAACTCCGGCATGTCGATCGTCGCCGTGGCACCGGACAGAGAATACGTGGCAATCGCCGGCAGCAAAAGCGCGCCGCAGACAGCCCAGTTGACGGACCCTTCATGCTTTGAGGCTGATTTCCAGATCAGAACCCCGATCACAAGGGCCAGTCCGACCAGAAGCGCGATGGCGATGTGACCTCCGGCGCCTCCAAAATCGACCGACGGCAGATAGAGACCACGATTGGAAAGATAGACCCCGTCGACTGGGGAAAGCGCCTGTTTCACGCGGGGCAGGCTGGCTGTCAGAAAGGCATACCAGAAAATCAGTTGCATCAGCAGCGGCACGTTGCGCGCGGTCTCTATGTACAGCCGACAGACGCGGGCCACGACAACGCTGGTCGACAATTGCCCAAGCGCGATAATGAGCCCCAGAATGGTCGACAGGATAATGCCCAGAACAGCCACTTTCAGCGTGTTCAGCAC
This sequence comes from Roseovarius sp., assembly GCA_965207105.1. Classification (GTDB taxonomy): domain Bacteria; phylum Pseudomonadota; class Alphaproteobacteria; order Rhodobacterales; family Rhodobacteraceae; genus Roseovarius. Next base: position 3,937 of record CBDBLS010000067.1, read on the forward strand.
ACCAACGACGAAGGCCCGAAGATAAGTATCACCTGCCTTGTACGGGATGAGGCTTTCACCCAGTTCGAAAGGCGCCCTTTCGAACAGGAACCCGTAGCCGGATTTGACTGACAGGCGCTCCAGATTGGATTGCGCGATCAGAGTGATGACGATGATCAGCGCCGCCACAGCCAGAACAAACACCACCTGGGCCAGTGTTGTCGGGCGTGACAAGGAACGGCGGAGGCGCGCAAATGACCGCGCGCCTCCGCCTGTATTCGTGGCCGTGTCGGCCATGTTACTGCCAGCCGGGAGCGACCAGTGCGCCGCCGTCACGCCACAGGGCATTCATACCTCGTTCAACACCCAGCGGAGAATCCTTGCCAAGGTTGCGATCATAGAATTCACCGTAGTTGCCAACGGCCTTGGTGACGTGAACCATCCAGTCGTTGCTCACACCCAGGCCTTCGCCGATGTCACCATCCACGCCCAGGAAACGACGCACGACGGGGTCTTTGCTGGTCGCGGCCATCTCGTCGACATTGGCCATCGTGATGCCCAACTCTTCTGCAGTGATCATACCGTAATGCATCCATTGCAGCACTTCACGCAGCTTGGGTGAGCCTTCACGGATAACCGGCGCTTCGAATGATTTGGAAATGATATCATCCAGAATCACGTGATCCTCGGCCTCACCCGACCGCAGGCGGCGGATCGCCATGTAGGGCGGCTCCTGAGTGACGGCATCGCAACGTCCGTCGAAATACATCGGGTACATCTGGTCGCTGCCCTCTGCGGCAACCGGCGTAAATGTCATGCCTTTGAAGGCAAAGTAGTCGGCCATGTACCGCTCGGTCACGGTCCCGCCCAACACGCAAATGGTCGCTCCGTCCAGATCGTCGATGCTCGAAATGCCTGTGTCCTTCGGCACCATGAATCCCTGACCCGTCATATGGTTCGGTCCGATGAAGTCGTACCCCAGCGTTGTCTCTCGGGAAATGGTCTGCGTGACTGAGCGTGACAACAGGTCGATTTCACCGGAATCAAGAGCCGGGAATTTCTGCGGACCGGTCAGGGCAATCATTTTCAGTTTGGCCGGATCGTCCAGAATGGCTGCGGCGGCCGCTCGGCAGAAATCGACGTTGAACCCGCTCCACTCGCCTTTGTCATTCAAGAATCCAACGCCGGGAAGGTAATTCAGTGAGCCACAGGACAATTCACCCCGCTCTTGGATGTCATCCAGCAAATCGGCGTGGGCCATCGCAGCACCTGAAACCGCAAATGCAGCGGAAATGGCCAGAGTTCTTAAAAACATTTGTTCCTCCCATTTAAAGACCTCTGCATAATTCAGGGTTCCGCCAAACTTTAGATTTTGATATCTTTAGGCCAATCGGATTTGGATGACGATATGGGCCTGTTTTTACGTGAAGCGACGGATCGGATTGGATTTGAAGACCCGCTTTTCAAGATCGATGCGCTTTTGGACCGGGGTGAGTTTTCCGCCATTCCGAACCGCGGTATTGGACGGTCTGGTTTGGACCCTTCCGGCTATACACCTCTTGTTTTGTTCAAGTGCCTATTGGTGGGTCAGTGGCATGGCTTGTCGGACCCGAAGCTTGAACGTGCCTTAAAGGTCCGGCTGGATTTCATGCTGTTTTGTGGGCTTGATCTACATGGCACTGTGCCAGATGAGACCACCCGCTGTCGATTTCGCAATGCATTGGTTCACGCTGGTGTCTATGATGATCTTCTCGCCGAGGTTTGCCGACAGATCGAGACCCGCGGCCTCAAGGTCCAGGAAGCCGAGGCGGCGATTATCGACGCAACCCTGATAGAGAGCGCCGCCCGCCCGCGGACCCATATCGAGGTGCCGCAGGATCGCGAAGAAGGCGACACACAGGACAACCCGGATGTGCACTACAGCGCAGATAAGGATGCCCGCCGGGTGAAGAAGGGCTCAAAGTGCACGCTGGGCTTCAAGGGTTTTGCCCGCACAGACGAAGAGGGGTACATCGACAAGGTTCACGTGACCCCCGCCAATGTGGGCGAAAGCCCGGAGTTTGGCACAATGATTGAAGGGGCGAGCGGCCAACGTGTGCCGGCAGACAAAGCCTACGCCGGCAAAGCCAACCGGGCATCCCTGAAAGGACAGCACCGCGATGGCATCATGCGCAAGGCTGCACGGAACCGCCCTTTGCGCCAGTCCGAGAAACGTTTCAACAAGCAAATCTCCAAACGTCGGTTCCGGGTCGAGCAGTGCTTTGGCACGATGAAACGTCTCTTCGGTCTACACCGCGCGCGCTACTTCGGTGTCGCTAAAACCCATGCGCAGATGGTCATGGCCGCCATCTCGCAGAACCTCCTCAAGGCCGCAAACAAAATAACTCTCAACCAACAAACCCAGGCAATCGCGTAAACCAAACCCGCAAAACCAATCCGCCTCAAATCCAGAGGCGGAACCCAAAAGCTGGCTCAAAAATCAATAAATCACCAAATAGCGCAATCACGCAGAGGTCTTATTTATCATTTCGTACCACGTCTCGTGTTGAGGCACTTGGTCCGCATCTGCGGCGCGGCAATTCGTGACACATGATATAACAAATATCAAGATGAATTCCGTGGAACTATCAGCACCGGCCTTTTGGGACCTCACAAGGCGGAGAAGCGGTCATCAGGGGTGCCCAACCCGATCTGTTGTTGGTTTAACCCGGATTATTCATGACGGTGCTGTTTTTTGTTGGCAGCGATGGCGTAAGTGTCTGATTCAGCGTATAGAACGTGTGTACAATCAATCCCGGACGCCGGACAACGACTGCCAACGCCGCCATGAGTGATATAGCCCGGACTTCCTTCTCTTTTCCAGCCATTCGTTCCAGGAAAGTTACGGGCTGTTTTGATGGTGGTGCGATCATCTCTGACGCCGGTGTTTTGCTTCTTGCTCAGGCGGAGCGTCGTCCGGGGATCGGGGATCGTTTGGTTGGGGTAATCCCCGATGATCGCGATTCTTCGCGGGTGACGCATCGCATGTGTGACATTCTTCGCGCGCGGGCCATGGCCATCGCGTGCGGGTATGAAGACGGTGATGACCTGGACGAATTGCGACACGACCCTGCCTTCATGATGGCGCCCGGCAAAGCGCCCGGCGAAGACGCAGGGTCGGTGAGCCAGCCGACAATGTCGCGATTTGAGAATGGTGTGGGCCAGCGTTCCCTGATCCGGGTTGGACGCGGGATGGTGGATATCTTTTGCAGCAGCTGCGACGCGCCACCTAACCCGAATTATTCATCAGCCTAATCCGATTTCATCCGGACGTGAAGGATTGGCCGTGCTGACGGGGATGACTTGATCTTAACTTGGAGGACGCGTTTGAGGTTGATGTTGGGGGTGAGAACGGCGGCTGATGCCGCGTTGGTCATGGGCTTTGTGCCTTGATGCGCCCCATCAGCAAGATGAGCATTGACCGCTGTGGGCAGGCCGTTGGCAGGGCAATTTCAATTCTCGATTTCAGCTGTTCAACACGCACGGCTATTTTCAAGAAGGTGCGCCGGATAGTCTCGAAGGTTGCGGTTCTAAACCGCGAACGTTTCGGTGCCGCCTGGCGCAATGATAACAGCAACCAATAAGCACCGGTGTGGAGGAACAACCGGAACTGATTGGCCTCCCAACGGTGGCAGGAGGTGCGGTCCGATCCGGTGTAGAGTTTGTGTTCCTTGATCAGGTTTTCCATCCTGCCGCGTGCACAATAGACCTTCTCATAAAGATGTTTGCCGCGTCCGGTTAAGTTGGTGACGATGAAACGGGTATCGTTGCCCAATCCGGTTGCCTCTACACGAGCGATTACCTTGCGCTCCTTCGACCAGCTTTTGGCACCGTATTGAATTTGGAAGAAACGGCGGATTTTGTCTTTTCCGCTCGATATCAGGCGTACAGCAACATCCTCACTCCATAGATGGGAGAGCACCTTTAGCCTTTTGTTTCCGGGCAGGCCGAAAATGTAGAAGCAGCCCTGTTGCTCCAGAAGATCCATGACTTCAGGCGTTCCATAGTGTCCGTCACCGCGCACAGTAATGACGATGCGGGGCCAGTTACGGCGGATGCGACGAATGACGTGGCGTAAAATCCGGGCGGCTTCCTCGCCCGAAGGTCGCTTGCCAGGGCGCAGCACAAAGCAAACCGGCTTGCCTGTTGCTGCATCATAAATATGGATCGGTTGAAAGCAGTATCCCTGTGCATGGGTGTTGAACAGGCAAAGCTGTTGATCGCCATATGTGCGGTCGGTGGTATCATCAATATCAAGGATAATATGATTAGGCACCGCGCGGAAACTATCACAGAACAGATCAATCAACATGAACCCCATACGCCCCAATTCTCGCCATGACGGCGTGTTCTCCAACCGCGACAAAGTTGGTTGGGAAGCCAGTCATGACCACTTTCCGGCAACCGCTCGCAGGCAGTCTTCAACGCCGGATCATGGCGCAACTCATCAAGGTCATCGCAGTCTTCGTAGCCACAGCAAATTGCAAACATCCGGGAGCGGATCATGGTGGTATAATCATGGATGGTACGGTTTGCGTCACGCTTGTCATGCAAACATGAAGCAATCATGCCGGCAAAGTTCAACCTCTTCTCAATCTGACGAAGAACGAGCACGCCGCCATCCGATGACAACGCACCACCATCAAAGCGCGCAGATATTTCGTGCCGTCCCACAGGTGACAAACCGGGGAACAATAGGTTATCCTCTTGCATGGCGGGCCGGGTTTTCTGCTGGTAGCCGATGTTTTGTTCAAACACCAAAATCATACGCTATTTCAGAAACTTGAACCATGCCCGCCAAACATATCAAGCAGCTTGATGAATAATCCGGGCTAAATCGGTGACCCTTGATATTGATGACACGTTTGATGCCGCTCACGGCCAGCAGCAACTGACCCTCTTCAACGGCTACCATGGTGAGCGTGGCTATGCCCCGATCCATGTGTACGAAGCCCAGAGCGAAAAACCGGTCGCATTCATCCTGCGCCCTGCGCGCACGCCATCCGGCGTGGAAGCGCGCGGCCATGTTCGTCGCCTCATCAGGCGCATTCGATCCCATTGGCCGCAGACCCGTATCACCTTGCGCGGAGACGGGCATTATGGCCGCCCGGAGGTCATGGCCCGGTGCGAAGCCCAGGCAGGGGTGGACTTCATCTTTGGCTTGCCAGCCAATTCTGCCTTGCGTCGTGATCCTGTCGTTACACGCGCTCAGGATGCTTGTGCGGTTCAGCGCGCGAAAGAAGGCTTGCCTGTGTTGCGCTGCTTTTGTGAGACCCGATACGCTGCCGCGAGCCGGGGTGAGACCAGGCGCCGGGTCATCGCGCGGTTCGAGGCACGCCAGGCGCATGGCATGGCTGTCGGATACATTGTGACCTCACTCGCCGACGGCACCCCGGAGCAGCTCTATGAGCGTGTCTATTGCGCCCGCGGTCAGATGGAGAATTTGATCAAGCTCCACAAAACCCGGCTGAAGAGCGATCGTACATCCTGTTCCCCGGCAACGGCCAACCAGATGCGGCTGATCCTCCACACCATTGCCTGCTGGATGATCCGGGCGGTGCGCTCGGCCATGCCGAAGGCCGCCGGGTTGAAGCGATCCGACTTCGAGACAATCCAACGCCGTCTCCTGAAAATCGGAGCGCGGGTTATCGAAACCCAATCCCGGGTCCGGGTTGCCTTCGCTTCAGCCTGTCCAGACAAAGCCTTGTTCATCACCATCCTGGACACTCTGCCGGGAAGACAAGCCAGCCACGCGCAGGCACCGTGGACCGCGACTGCTCCTCCCGATGAACCCTGAAACCATAACCCGACAAATCAGCCGCAAGCGCCAAAGCCCGCGCAAACGATGCCCCATGCCCAAACCGTGAAAAACACCAAAAAGCCAACGCATAAGCGCCCAAATCAAAGCCGTCATGAATAATCCGGGTTCTGCATCCAACAGCAGAAACGCACGGGCGCGCTTCCAGACAAGCGCTTCAACCTTGCGGCGGCGGCAAATGGCCTCAAGGGCCAGGCGCTGACCGGCAGATAGGGAAACCGTTTTGTGGTGCTTGTTCATGCTCTCAAAGTGCATGCTGTGATACGTACGACCATGCGGCAAATTGAATCAACCTCTCTACAAATTCTTCAGGTCAATTCAGGCGCAGTAGTATAAACTGAGGTTCTGCGCGATGTGATACGCACGGCTCTGTACCTCGTATCGTCGTTGAGAGCTATGGGAAAACCATTGGGTGCGATTCGCCATGTCGCCTGCGAAAGGCTTCGATTCAGCAGAAAATTGCGACCATATCTCCGGGATTGCCCAAATCTTAACCGGAATTGAAACGAAATGTGGGCTTCTATTGCCGACCTGACCATGATATGCATTCTCCAACGTATTTTGGAGTTATCTCATGAGAATTAGTAAACTTTTGGTAGTCGCAGCGCTTGCTGGTTTGGCAGGCCCTGTATTCGCTCAGACTGAAGACGAGCTGCGCGATGATCCAGCCACTGAAGAGCTTGCGGAATGGCAGGAAGCCCTGCTCAACACGGAAAACTATTTGCCTCTTGGTGTGGCGGGGGCCGGTTTGATCGGAATCGCTGCATTGGCCGGCGGCGGTAGCACCACGAGCACGACAACGACCAGCACATCAAACTGATACGATTCAGTTATCCATGTAGAGAAGGCACCCTCACCTTGAGGGTGCCTTTTTCTGTTCCGGTAAGACAGTCTAAAATCCCATCCTTTTTGCACTAAGCCCGACAAGGTCCCGTTAACCCCCGACACGCTAGCGTCTTGCTGTGCGGGGGCGCAGAGGGGTCGGTTCTCCGACACCTCCTGGATCAAATGGGGTGGCTCTATGAGCATGTGGGAAAAAGCCGTGTCGCGGCTGAAGACGGATTTTGGTCGAAGAACATCAGGGGTCAGGCGTGTTGTGCCGACCCTCAGCGTGGCCGCCATCGTCGGGTTGATGGCGTCGCCGATGCTGGCACAGACAGAGGCTTCGACAATGAGTCCGCTGGTCATCAAAAACGATCGCGGCGGTTACATTATGGACCGGTTGCGGGAGATCAGAAATCTCCGCCGCAGCGGACAAGCGGTCGAAATCCGTGGCCGCGTCTGCTTCTCAACCTGCACCATGTTGCTGGATTTGCCGCAGACCTGCGTTTCACCACAAACCACATTTGGGTTCCATGCCCCAACGCGGGGGGCGCCGTCTTCCGCCTGAAGACTTCGAGATCGTCACCCGTGTCATTGCCCGTCATTACCCTTCCGAATTGCAGGAATGGTACATGAGGAAAGGTCGCCAAAAGATCCTGCGGGTGAGCCGGATCAAGGGAAGCGAGATCATCCGGATGGGAATCCGTTCCTGCTGACATGGGTCGCCCCGGCACCCCGGGGTCCCCTCAGGGCATGATGCAGGGTGCATGGACCAATGGACAGGTCGAGCGGATGAACCGAACAATCAAGGACGCGACCGTCAAACGCTTCCACTGCGACACGCACGATCAGTTGCGAACACACCTCGCTGTAGTAATTCAGACTTGATCTGACAGTTGGCCGTTTTTCCGGCGGCGTCTGTCAGGCCAGGTTCAGTTCACTGACTTTTCCTTCCAGATCTGCTTGCCCTCGATCATGGTCCGGAACGGCGTTCCACCGCAACACATTTTGCCCTGATGAGTTCGTTCGGTATTATAGTGTCGCAGCCATTCATCCAGATCAGCCTGCAACTCCTCGATGGATTGATAGACCTTTTTGCGGAACGTGATCTGGTAAAACTCCTGCAGGATCGTCTTGTGAAACCGCTCGCGGATGCCGTTTGTCCGAGGCGATTTCACCTTGGTTCTGGTATGGTCGATGTCGTTAATTGCCAGGAAGAGCTGGAAGTCGTGTTTGTCGACACGCCCGCAATATTCCGTTCCGCGATCTGTCAGGATACGCAGCACTGGCAGGTCGTGCTCTTCGTCGAACGGCAGTACCCGGTCATCGAGCAGATCAGCCGCTGTGACCGGCGTCCTGGTGGTGTAGAGTTTGGCATGCGCCACCTTGCAACAGGTGTCCACATAAGTCTGCTGACAGACCCGCCCAACGCCCTTCAGGGTGCCGACGTAGAACGTGTCCTGTGAACCCGGATAGCCAGGGTGGGCAGTCTCGATCTCACCGCAGGCCTCATCATCCAGCTTCTTCTTTTCCAGTGCCTCCGTCAGGATGCCGCCGTCAGCGGCCACTTTGGCCTCCAGTGCCTTGAGCCGGGTTTTGAAGTTTGCCGGATCATGGCGCAGCCAGATCGACCGGACCCCGGATGGCGATACAAACACCCCCGACTTGCGCAACTCGTTCGAGGTGCGGGCCTGGCCGTAAGCCGGGAAGTCGGTGGCGGATTTGATCACCGCCTGTTCGGTGGCGTCATCAACCCGGTTTGCCGGATTGGGTTTGCGCCGGGTGCGTTCGAACAGCGCCTCGATACCGCCATCCTCGACCGCAGATTTGTAACGGTAGAACGTGTCCCGGCTGTAGCCCATGACCTGGCAGGCCTTCGAGACATTACCCGGTTCCCCGGCCAGGTTCAGCAGGCCGGTTTTGTGTTTGATGATCTTGTCGGTAGTGTTCAACATTATGGTTTCCTCGTTTTGTGGTTGGTGTGCACCACCATCAAAACGGATAACCATCATCTCCTTCAAGAGATGTGCCGTCCCCTTCTCAGCTGGCTGAGAAGGGGACGGTGTCAGATCAAGTCAGAACTAATACAACTGAACCCTCTGACTTTAGTCGGAGGAGGTTCAGTTGTTCGGTGGTGATCTTCTTACCGGCGTGTTTGTCTTGTTGCCATTGGCCTATTTTGCCAGGAGGCCAGCCGCTAGCCCCAGAAAAATCGCGAGAGTTTGGCTACTTGTGTTTGTGGGAAATTTAGCTGGCGCAATCACCGTTGCTTTGTTCACAAGCGTATTTTTCACAACGGGATTCAGCACACCACCTAACGAAATCGGGCGCAAGATAGCTTCAATCGGTGAAAGCCGGACTATTGGATATAAAGAACATGGCTTCGCCGGTATGCTCACAGTTTTTTGCCGCGCCATTCTATGCAACTGGATGGTTTCGTTAGCGGTGCTTGGCTCAATGATCACCACCTCCGTGTCTGGCAGGGTCATCGTCATGTGGATGCCAATAATGCTCTTCTTTGCGATGGGTTTCGAGCATTCCATCGTGAACATGTACCTGTTTCCCACAGGGTTGATGTTGAACGGAAGCTTCTCAGTATGGGACTATGTGATTTGGAATGAACTGCCGGTTTTGCTCGGGAATCTCTTGGGAGGCTTGCTGTTGACCGTTGCACCTCTTCATTTTGCCTACGGTGCACGGGCCACCAATTACCAAAATCTGGATTCCACGAATGCATAAGTCGGAAGGAATTCGCCACCCAACAATTCTGCAAGTAGCACAACCGACGGACTGCTCTGAATGGCCACTCTTAACGCGGGAACGTCGCGGTAGTCGCAAGGCCCCTATCAAGCGCTTTCAAAGTTTGAGATCCAAAAGGTCGTTGAACGCGCGCTTTCCTTCCGGTGTCACATACAGCACCCGCCGTTCATGCGTACGTGCAACCCACCTCTTCTTCAATGCAGTATCCGCGAGCGCAGCGCCAAGTGAGCCTGAAATATGATGCCTGCGCTCGCTCCAATCCAAACATTGTTTCGCAAAAATTCTCTTCTTTGCTTTCGCCTCGTCCAAAGACACACTCATGTTCGCGAAAAGTTGAAGACCCGACTCAGTCACTTGGTAGTGACCCCCCGAAACGAACAAAGCGCCCTTGTCCAAAAGAGCGTCTGCTATCTTGACACCGAGGCGACCCGCGATGTGATCATAGTAGAAACGTGCTTTTTGTATCGGCTTCAGCAGCTTTGGAGCTATCAGCCGCCTGTCTTTGACGGGCGAAAGTTCAACGACCAGGTTCTCAAGCGCTTGCGCAACTTCAGGGCTTGTCAGCGAATAATACCGATGCCGACCGCTTTTCTCCATCGAGACCAGCCCGCCCTCAAGCAGCAATCCGAGATGTTCGCTGGCAGTTGCCGGAGCCACGCCAACTTCGTTCGACAACTCAGTCGCAGTAAGCGCGCGGCCATCAAACAGGATTGTAAGCATACGTGCCCGCACCGGAGAGCCGATCAGAGCACCAATCTTTGCCATTGGAGGTTCATCATGCATAGTTCGGAAATATCCGAAGCATAGAGGTAGCGTCAAGACGTATACCGAAGCTCAAAGCCAGAAGGAAAACCAATGAGCGAACTAAAAGCACTCGATTTCGGTTATGCAACTTTGGAGAAAGAGTGGTTGATCTACATTCAGACCCCGACTCTCGCAGTTAATCAGTTGACGAAAGTTTTGCGCGAAAAGCTTCCCTTAAGACAAGGGTACTACGATTCTTGCATTTTTGTTTCAGAAGAGGGAACACAACAGTTCCGTGCTTTGGAAGGATCGCACGCGGGCGACGAGCAGACGATTCAAGCAGTTGCTACAACAGAACTAGTAGTATCAGTGCCTGCCAATGAGGCGGAACTTCGGGAAGCTATTGGTGTCATATACGAGCATCACGTGCATGAGGAACCAACTATACGGATCACTGAGGCTTGGGGAACGAGATCGAACTATTCAGAAGAAATGAATAATCCGAACAAGTATTGGAACCGAGAAGACGCTGCGGAGATACATGGCGAAGTTCTCACGACGGACAACGAGCAAAAATCATGACTACAAAAATAGCCGAACTACGAACCCGAACCGATTATTCAGTCGGCGTATTACTGGTAGTCGTCTCAGCAGTCACATTCTCGACCGCTGGCTTGTTTACTAAGGGTGTGTCTGCCGGGCCTTGGGATGTCATTTTCTGGCGTGGCGTTTTCGCCGCTGCTTTCACAACGGTGTGGACCGTGTGCAATGGCAAGTTCGGTGACAATTTTGCTCGAATGGGCTGGAGCGGCGTCGCAGTAGCAATAGTCGGCGCGCTTGGGACCGCCGCGTTTATTGCGGCGTTCAAACTCACCACCGTGGCAAATGTTTCGGTGATCTACGCCGTATCACCTTTGCTAGCCCGAATTATTCATCAGCCTAATCCGATTTCATCCGGACGTGAAGGATTGGCCGTGCTGACGGGGATGGCTTGATCTTAACTTGGAGGACGCGTTTGAGGTTGATGTTGGGGGTGAGAACGGCGGCTGATGCCGCGTTGGTCATGGGCTTTGTGCCTTGATGCGCCCCATCAGCAAGATGAGCATTGACCGCTGTGGGCAGGCCGTTGGCAGGGCAATTTCAATTCTCGATTTCAGCTGTTCAACACGCACGGCTATTTTCAAGAAGGTGCGCCGGATAGTCTCGAAGGTTGCGGTTCTAAACCGCGAACGTTTCGGTGCCGCCTGGCGCAATGATAACAGCAACCAATAAGCACCGGTGTGGAGGAACAACCGGAACTGATTGGCCTCCCAACGGTGGCAGGAGGTGCGGTCCGATCCGGTGTAGAGTTTGTGTTCCTTGATCAGGTTTTCCATCCTGCCGCGTGCACAATAGACCTTCTCATAAAGATGTTTGCCGCGTCCGGTTAAGTTGGTGACGATGAAACGGGTATCGTTGCCCAATCCGGTTGCCTCTACACGAGCGATTACCTTGCGCTCCTTCGACCAGCTTTTGGCACCGTATTGAATTTGGAAGAAACGGCGGATTTTGTCTTTTCCGCTCGATATCAGGCGTACAGCAACATCCTCACTCCATAGATGGGAGAGCACCTTTAGCCTTTTGTTTCCGGGCAGGCCGAAAATGTAGAAGCAGCCCTGTTGCTCCAGAAGATCCATGACTTCAGGCGTTCCATAGTGTCCGTCACCGCGCACAGTAATGACGATGCGGGGCCGGTTACGGCGGATGCGACGAATGACGTGGCGTAAAATCCGGGCGGCTTCCTCGCCCGAAGGTCGCTTGCCAGGGCGCAGCACAAAGCAAACCGGCTTGCCTGTTGCTGCATCATAAATATGGATCGGTTGAAAGCAGTATCCCTGTGCATGGGTGTTGAACAGGCAAAGCTGTTGATCGCCATATGTGCGGTCGGTGGTATCATCAATATCAAGGATAATATGATTAGGCACCGCGCGGAAACTATCACAGAACAGATCAATCAACATGAACCCCATACGCCCCAGTTCTCGCCATGACGGCGTGTTCTCCAACCGCGACAAAGTTGGTTGGGAAGCCAGTGCATGACCACTTTCCGGCAACCGCTCGCAGGCAGTCTTCAACGCCGGATCATGGCGCAACTCATCAAGGTCATCGCAGTCTTCATAGCCACAGCAAATTGCAAACATCCGGGAGCGGATCATGGTGGTATAATCATGGATGGTACGGTTTGCGTCACGCTTGTCATGCAAACATGAAGCAATCATGCCGGCAAAGTTCAACCTCTTCTCAATCTGACGAAGAACGAGCACGCCGCCATCCGATGACAACGCACCACCATCAAAGCGCGCAGATATTTCGTGCCGTCCCACAGGTGACAAACCGGGGAACAATAGGTTATCCTCTTGCATGGCGGGCCGGGTTTTCTGCTGGTAGCCGATGTTTTGTTCAAACACCAAAATCATACGCTATTTCAGAAACTTGAACCATGCCCGCCAAACATATCAAGCAGCTTGATGAATAATCCGGGCTAGAGCATTCTGAATGCATCGCCGGATATCCGGGTTCAGATGCAGAGCTGTCCGGCGTTGCATCCCCGCGCCTTGCGGGACACGCCGGTGGCGTCGGTGCTGGTGACCAATGGCGACATCGACCATGTGGCGGGGCTTTTGTCCCTGCGCGAACGCACCGGGTTTACCCTCTTTGGCACCGCTGACATCCTGGATGTTCTGGCGCAGAACCGCATGTTTGACGCGGTGTCCGCGGAGCACGTGCCGCGTCTGCCGATCCATCTCAACACGCCATTCGAACTGGATCCGGCCCTGACCGCCACCCTGTTCCCCGTGCCAGGCAAGGTGCCGCTCTATATGGAGGGGGAGGTTGTGCAAACCGATCTGGTTGGGGAACAGACCGTTGGCGTGCGCCTCACAGATGGTGTGCGGGTGGCGGCCTATGTGCCGGGCTGCGCCGAGGTGACGCCGCAGGTGCTGGACGACCTAGCCCGGATTATTCATCAAGCTGCTTGATATGTTTGGCGGGCATGGTTCAAGCTTCTGAAATAGCGTATGATTTTGGTGTTTGAACAAAACATCGGCTACCAGCAGAAAACCCGGCCCGCCATGCAAGAAGATAACCTATTGTTCCCCGGTTTGTCACCTGTGGGACGGCACGAAATATCTGCGCGCTTTGATGGTGGTGCGTTGTCATCGGATGGCGGCGTGCTCGTTCTTCGTCAGATTGAGAAGAGGTTGAACTTTGCCGGCATGATTGCTTCATGTTTGCATGACAAGCGTGACGCAAACCGTACCATCCATGATTATACCACCATGATCCGCTCCCGGATGTTTGCAATTTGCTGTGGCTACGAAGACTGCGATGACCTTGATGAGTTGCGCCATGATCCGGCGTTGAAGACTGCCTGCGAGCGGTTGCCGGAAAGTGGTCATGCACTGGCTTCCCAACCAACTTTGTCGCGGTTGGAGAACACGCCGTCATGGCGAGAACTGGGGCGTATGGGGTTCATGTTGATTGATCTGTTCTGTGATAGTTTCCGCGCGGTGCCTAATCATATTATCCTTGATATTGATGATACCACCGACCGCACATATGGCGATCAACAGCTTTGCCTGTTCAACACCCATGCACAGGGATACTGCTTTCAACCGATCCATATTTATGATGCAGCAACAGGCAAGCCGGTTTGCTTTGTGCTGCGCCCTGGCAAGCGACCTTCGGGCGAGGAAGCCGCCCGGATTTTACGCCACGTCATTCGTCGCATCCGCCGTAACCGGCCCCGCATCGTCATTACTGTGCGCGGTGACGGACACTATGGAACGCCTGAAGTCATGGATCTTCTGGAGCAACAGGGCTGCTTCTACATTTTCGGCCTGCCCGGAAACAAAAGGCTAAAGGTGCTCTCCCATCTATGGAGTGAGGATGTTGCTGTACGCCTGATATCGAGCGGAAAAGACAAAATCCGCCGTTTCTTCCAAATTCAATACGGTGCCAAAAGCTGGTCGAAGGAGCGCAAGGTAATCGCTCGTGTAGAGGCAACCGGATTGGGCAACGATACCCGTTTCATCGTCACCAACTTAACCGGACGCGGCAAACATCTTTATGAGAAGGTCTATTGTGCACGCGGCAGGATGGAAAACCTGATCAAGGAACACAAACTCTACACCGGATCGGACCGCACCTCCTGCCACCGTTGGGAGGCCAATCAGTTCCGGTTGTTCCTCCACACCGGTGCTTATTGGTTGCTGTTATCATTGCGCCAGGCGGCACCGAAACGTTCGCGGTTTAGAACCGCAACCTTCGAGACTATCCGGCGCACCTTCTTGAAAATAGCCGTGCGTGTTGAACAGCTGAAATCGAGAATTGAAATTGCCCTGCCAACGGCCTGCCCACAGCGGTCAATGCTCATCTTGCTGATGGGGCGCATCAAGGCACAAAGCCCATGACCAACGCGGCATCAGCCGCCGTTCTCACCCCCAACATCAACCTCAAACGCGTCCTCCAAGTTAAGATCAAGTCATCCCCGTCAGCACGGCCAATCCTTCACGTCCGGATGAAATCGGATTAGGCTGATGAATAATTCGGGCTAGGTCACGCCATCTGCAGAAACGGCGAGCGAGGATTGCGTAAGGGACGGGATGTGGCCCGCCCGCGCGTCTGCGCAATTGCGGCAGCCACAGTTCCACTGTGGCAAGCCACCGCCGGCGGCTGCCCCCAAAACCAGAAACTGCATGTCAGATCAGGGCCCCGGATGGCCTCAGAACAAATCCCGCTCGTGCTCGCGACCTTCGTCCTCGGCAGGCGCATACATGTTGATTTCCATGCCGCAGCTTATTTCTTTCAGCACAGGTGTCGTCCAAGCCATCTTGATCTTCCCAGTGGCACATTGATCTCGGGCCATCTTAACGGGGTGGACCCATCATGCAAACGGTCCATTGCATCACGTCTAGGACAGCAGCCAAGACCCGGGGACCCCACGCTCAAACGAACCAGACGTAGAAGTCCCGCAAGGCATCACCTTCCAGATCACGTGTCTTTTTGACTTCCTTGCGCTTCATAAACACATGGTTGGCAACCAGCTCAGCCCCGACAGTCTGACTGAGCGCAGTGTCGCGTTCCAGATCTCCAACCGCGTGGTCCAAAGTCAGTCCTGTGCCGTGCTTGGCATCCGTTGTCTCGAACCCGTCGCCGGTCTCGATCGGCGGCAGGGTATGGCCGTTCTCCACGCCCAGACGTGCGGCGTGCAGCACAGCCGCCACGGCGGTGTAGGGGTTGGCCGACGCATCCGCCATCCGGTGCTCCAGCCGCGCTTTCACCCCACCTTCGGAACTGATCCGGGTGGTCACGTTGCGGTGATCTCCCCCCCAGTTCTGCCAGTAGCCCGACAGCAAGCCGGGTTGCAGCCGCAGATATGAACTGGCCGTGGGCGCGATCAGCCCCGCCAGCCCTTTGTGGTGATGCAGGAGCCCGCCCAGACAGCCACGCGCCAGATCGTTCATATGATCGGGGCCGCCCACCGGCCCGGACGACAATGCGTTGCCGCCCGCCTCGTCCAGAAAGGAAAAGTTGATATGCATGCCCGAGCCGCCAGCCTCGGCAACAGGTTTGGGCATGAAGGTCAGGACAATCCCATACTCCAGCGCGATCTCGCGTGCCATCAGGCGGAAAAGCACGATGTCGTCCACCGCCTTGACCGCATCGTCAAAGGTCAGCGTGTATTCAAACTGCGGTGTGTCAAACTCTGCCGTGATCATCTCGAGGCGGAAGCCCAGATCATCCGCCACTTCCCAGATACGGTCGTTGAACCGCAGCGGATCGGCAAACGGTCCGGTACCATACACCACACCACCCGGCGCGTCATAGGGCATCAGCATGCCCTTTTCGTCCGGTTGCAGGGCAAAAGCCTCCAGTTCAATGCCGATCTTGGGCGTCAGCCCGTGTCTGCCCCAGTCGGCAACCGCCCGTTTCAGTGCGCCGCGCGGGCACAGCGGCAGCGCCTGCCCGGCATCGTCATAAAGATCGCCCAGCACCACCTTGGTCGCGGGCTCCCAGCTGTCGCGGATGTCGTCGTGGCGCCAGACCAGCTCCATGTCCGGCAGCCCCTGATAGGTCATGGCACCGGGCGCGTTCAGCAGGTCGCGGTCGTAATGGGTGCCAAACACCGAGCGGCAAAACCGGGTGCTGTCATCCCCGATTTTTGAGTGCGGCAGGTATTTGCCCCGCATAACACTCAAATGGTCACAAAACAGGACACGCAGGCGGTCTTTCATGTCGGGCTCCTTCAAGCGCGTGTCACAGTGACGGGCAATTCCTTGATGCCTCCCACAAAATTGGAGCGCAGGAACTTGTGTGGCCCTGCAGGTTCGATGGATTTCAGCCGTTTGGCAAGTTCCTCGAACAGAACCCGCACCTCCAGCCGCGCCAGCCACATGCCCAGACAGACATGCGGACCGCCCTGACCAAAAGCCAGATGGCGGTTCGGCTGGCGCGCCAGATCCACACGGAACGGATCTTCGAACATCGCGTCGTCCCGGTTCGCCGATGAGAACCAGTAAAGCACCTTGTCACCGGCCCGGATCGTCTTGCCGTGCATCTCGAAATCACTCAGCGCGGTGCGCCGGAAGTAGAGCGCAGGTGTGGCCCATCGCACAATTTCGTCCGGCGCGGTGTCCCAAACCTCTCCGCTTTGCATCTGGGCCAGCAGTTCGGGCTGGTGGCACATCGCCTGAATGCCGGCGGCAATGGAATACCGCGTGGTGTCGTTGCCCGCTGCCACCAGCAGACAGAAGAAATTGCGAAACTCGGTTTCGGTGATGACCGATCCGTCTTTGGCCGGTTGCAGGATCATGTGCAACACACCCTGCGTGTCACCCGAGGCCGCCTTTTTCTCCATCAACTCCTTGGCATATTGATAGAGATCCGCGCCAGCCGGGGAGTTGAACGGCATCATCCGGAACTCATCGGTCTCCATCTTGTCGAGCACATGCGACGTGAAATCAGGGTCTGTGTTGGCGATCAGCGCATCACCTTTCTCAACCAGCCAGGGCAGGTCTTCGTCCGGTGTGCCGATGATCCGGCCGAGCATCATCATCGGCAATTGCCGCGCGATCAGCTTGGTTGCATCAAAGGTTCCGTGATCCAGCGCATCGTCCAGAATGCCGTGACAGAGCGCACGGATATCCGCCTCGTAGGCCGCCATCGTGGTGCGCGAAAACGCCTTGAAGAGCAGCATCCGCGTCTGGCTGTGCTCGGGCGGATCGGTTTCCTGAAACGTCCGCCGGGCCAGATATTCCTCGTAGGTCTGGTCCTCCATGCGAATGCCACGCGCACTGCTGAACACCTCGGTGTTGCGCAGCATCGCCGAGATATCGGCGTGGCGCGTGACCGACCAGAAATCCTGCCCGTCAGCATATTCGGTCCAATGCAGCGGATCGTCGCGCCGCAGCCGGGCAAAGGTGTTGTGGGGGGTGCCGTGCGCAAAGGCATCATGGCTGGTGAGGTCGGCATGGCCGTCATCGGTGGGGCTCCAGACCGTCATCGCATGCTTCCCTTTTTCTGAACATGTGTATATTATTGGAGGCTATAAATATGTAAACGAAATTCTTGCGAGCCTTATCATGCGCTTGGCCCTTCTGATCACCAACACCGATGACAGCGCCTTTGCGCATCAACATCCGCTGGACGACCAGAAATTTGCCGATCTGATCCATCTGGTGCGGCCTGACTGGCAGGTTGTGCCATTCTGGGTCAAGGACGGTGAGTTTCCCGATGTTCTGGACGGCATCGACGGTGCGATCATCACCGGCAGCCCGGCGTCGGTGCACACCGATGCCCCGTGGATTGTCCGGCTTCTGACCCTGATCCGACAGATGGTGGCCACCGGCATGCCGCTCTTTGGGGCCTGCTTTGGCCATCAGGCCATTGCACTGGCCCTGGGCGGCCAGGTTGGTCGCAATCCCGGCGGCTGGATCCACGGGCTGACCCGCAACACCGTCATGGCCCGGCCCGCATGGGCACAAGATCTGCCGGATGAGGTGAAGCTCTACGGCAGCCATACAGAGCAGGTCACGACATTGCCCGACGGGGCCGAGGTGCTGACCAGGTCCGAAGGCTGCCCGGTCAGCGGCTTTGCCATTGGCACTCAGGTCTACACCACCCAGCATCATCCCGAGATGTTACCCGGTTTCATTGCCGCCCTGACGGAAGACCTGGCCGACGCGATGGGGCCGGAGGTGGCAGATGCGGCCCGCGCCTCTCTGGCCGGAATGTCGGACATGACGCCTTATGCCGAGAGCATCGCGCGGTTCTTCGAGCAGGCCGCTCAGCCCATGGCGGCCAGCAAATCCATCACTGTGACCTGATCAAAGCTGACATGCCGGATCATCAGGGCCTGCGCGTCTTCGCGTTGATGGTCCGTGATCAGCCGGGCGATCTGCCGATGTTCCGCAGCAGATGCGGCAATGGAACCGGGATAGCGATAACGGGCGCGATAATAGGCCATGAGCTTGCGCGCATTGGTCTTGATCATCTCCACCAGAAACGGATTGCCAGCGCTCAGAGCCACGATCTCGTGGAACCGCAGGTTGAGCTGATAGTATCCGTTGGGGTTGCTGTCGCCCTTGTCGCGTGCATGACCCTCACAGGCCCGAACCGCGGCCTCAAGATCGGCTGCATTCTGCGGCGACAGCCGCCGGGCGGCCAGCCCCGCAGCCTGGCCTTCCAGATTGGCATGCACCTCCAGAATGGCCAGAAATTCCTCCAGCGTCGGTTTGAACAGCACTGCCCCCTTGCGCGGCAGGCGTTTGATCAGCCCCGCTTTCTCCAGCTGGATCAACGCCTCTCGCACTGGCGTGCGCGAGACGTCATGAACAGCCATCAAAGACGCCTCTTCCACAATGTCACCGGGGTTCAGCGCGCCGCTGTCTATGCCCGCCAACACCGCATTCAAAACCTGATCCGTTTGCCCGGCCATTCAATCTCCCAATCTGCCGATACCCTAAGACCCAGCTCGCTGGGGTGCAATCAGGCCCTGAGCGCCCAAAAGATGTGCACCCGTCCGCGCGATGCGCCCTCTGATGCGGCAATGCAGAAATATCTCTGTTCCTTGGCCCGTCGGCGGCGCTAGCCTGCGCCTGTCGCAAGGTTCAGAGCACGAGGCCTACCATTTCCCTGATGCCCGATATGGAGGCCGTTCTGCACCCCCCGGTTCAGCCCAGGGCAATTGGGCAGGCCTTTCTGTCCGCCAAACGACGCGGCAGCCAGACGGTGCTGGACGATCTGCATCAGGCAGGCTCTCTGAAGGTGCTGTTTCCGCAGCCGCGCACCACAGCCCTGACCGGCGTCTTGCTGAACACCGCAGGCGGCATCACCGGCGGAGATGTGTTCACCTTGTCCGCCGATACCGGCGACGGTGGTCAGTTGACCCTGACCACAACCCTGACTGTTCAGCGTGGCGGGTGCCTGCATTGGCTGCCGCAGGAAACCCTGCTTTACAACGGGGCTGCGCTGGAGCGACGGTTGCAGATCGACATGGCCGAAGACGCACGTCTGCTGATGGTTGAACCGCTGGTCTTTGGTCGTGCCGCAATGGGCGAAGTGCTGAGTGAACTGTACTTCACCGACCACATTGACCTCACCCGCGCAGGCGCAGTGATCTTTGCAGATCGGACCCAGCTGACAGGCGATGCGGCAACCCTCCTGCAGGGCCGCGCGACCGGGGCCGCCCATGGGGCAATGGCCAGTGTGCTTTATGCAGCACCCGATGCCGAAGTCGCCCTGGATGACATTCGCAGCCTGTTGCCCGCCAGCGGTGGCGTCAGTCTGGTCCATGACAACCTGCTTTTCGTGCGCCTGCTGGCTCCGGACAGTTTTGTCTTGCGCCAGACACTAGACTCGATTCGCAATAAGGGCGACTATTTTTGAACGGAGGTATCCCTACCCATTTGGTCAGGCTGTTTTCAAATTCAGGTTTGCCAGGGCCGCTACATTCCTTGCGATCATATCTGCCTGGCCATTATTGCGATGGGTATCGGCAAAAATCCTGAACTTTTTCATGCGGCAAATTCCATGCTCTACGCCGATGCGCAGCTTTGCGTGCCATGTGTTGCAGCTTTTCCGCTCTTTGGTAAGGGGATGGTTCCTTGAGGCTTTGAGCGGGACTTCCAGCGACGTTCCGGGATAACCGGGATCGCCCGGGACAAGCACACCGGGGGGCTTGTCCACGCGCGCTTCATCATATACCCGCTTGTCGTGCTTTCGCCCGGGCTGTGCAGGACCAACGGCCAGGATCCTTTTCCTGTCGTCGGTAATGATCCGGTGCGACGCTGTATGGCGTTTCTTCTTTCCTGAAGGCTCAGTTTACAAATCGTATGCATTGACCTGTGATTGCGGTTGCGAGGCAAGTGCGGGGCGAGGCGTTCTCCGGTTCAATACGCTGAAACCATCGCAGGCAGTTGTCCGGATACCTGGTAGCGACGCCCCGGCAGCGGCGCAGGAAATCCTTCAACCGGCTGTGTCGGCTGTTGACCGTCTGAATGTGAAAGGCATCCCGTACCCGCTCCCCACCTGACAGGTTCAGGGCTTCGTGGCGCAGCCCCAATGCTGCGGCGCAAGGCGGACAGGCGCGGTGTCCGTCGGTTACCAAAACGATATCCGCGTCCACGACCGGTTCGACAGCAGACCGCAGCGTATCGACATTGACCGCAGGCAGAACCACACTGACTGTCACCCCCGCTGCGGTCAGCGGCAACCAGGACCGGAACCTGTTCATCCGACAGACCTCGTTTGGCGACCTTGCCTCCCCTGCGGCGCGCCTTGCGCGCAAGGTTTCGTTCGCCCTTTTGGCTTTGCAGAACACAGGTTTCATCAGCTTCCACAATGCCCGTGAGCCTGCGTGTTTCCGGGTCTTTTGCGGTGAGAAAGCGGTGCCGCCGACGGAAGGCGGTATCGATGGCAAACCCGCAACGTTCTGCCGAAGCACGAACCGTCAGCCCATCGGCAGGACAGGCTCCAAAGGCAAGCCACCTGTCCTTGCGGTGCAGGCCCGACAAGGGGGTGCCGGTTGCCGCATTGAATGTCTTCCTGCATCCCTTGCATTGATACCGTCGCAGACCCCGTGCCTTGCCACGCGATATGGCTCCCGGTGTGCCGCAATGCGGGCACCGGCGACCTTCACCCACACTGTCTTCTATCGCAGCCAGGGAAGCAGATGCCTCCGATCCCCCCGAAAGCCCGGCTTCATCATATACCCGCTTGTCGTGCTTTCGCCCGGGCTGTGCAGGACCAACGGCCAGGATCCTTTTCCTGTCGTCGGTAATGATCCGGTGCGACGCTGTATGGCGTTTCTTCTTTCCTGAATACCTGGCCCTGCGCCTTGACGGCGTCCCGGGGCGCTGAACAGGGCGCCCGGTACCATCAATCACAAGATAGAGAAGATCGTTTCTTTCCTGTGTCGATAATTTGATCCTGCGCTCCGGCATGGCAAAATGGCCCGCCATCACCGTCGTCATGGCGCGAACGCGGCGGCAGACTGTGGGGCTGGAAATGTCGAAAAGCAGGCCAACAAAGGCCTGGCCGGCGTATGTGCGGCAATAGATCAGGCACAAAAGCATTTGTTCTGCCGGTTGCAGCCGATACTTCCTGCCGCCCCCGATGGCCCGTTGTCTGTTCTTTCGGGACAAACGACCGGTTTCACCGGCAAGCCAAATCGGGTGAAGCTGACAAACCGGAGCATCAAAATCCACCGGACGTATTCCGGAAAGGCGGAAAAACAACTCTGGACGTGCTCGTAAAACTTTCAGTACGGCCATTCCGGCAAACTCCACTGCTTCGGTGAAGCTGGAATGGCAGAAATCTCCCTATTGCGAAACAGGTCTACTGATCCCCCTGATCCACCGGCTGAGCGCCACTGACCTGTCCCGACCATGGAACATCTGACATGCAACTGACCCCCCGAGAAAAAGACAAATTGCTGGTGGCAATGGCGGCTGACGTGGCACGACGCCGACTGGCGCGTGGCGTCAAACTGAATCATCCCGAAGCGATCGCCCTGATCACCGACGCTGTCGTCGAAGGGGCGCGTGACGGGCGCTCGGTCGCGCAGATGATGCAGGCCGGGGCCCAGGTGATCACCCGTGAACAATGTATGGAAGGTGTGCCGGAAATGATCCGCGACGTGCAGGTCGAAGCAACCTTCCCGGACGGCACCAAGCTGGTCACGGTGCACAATCTGATCCGTTAGAGACTCCGTATTTGAGAAAGAGAAGAAACATCATTGTGACATGGACAGGCAGGAACCTGCGATGATCCCCGGAGAGCTGATTGTGGCGGAGGGCACGCTGACCCTGAACGCAGGGCGCGACGCCGTAACTGTGATGGTGGCCAATACAGGTGACCGTCCCGTGCAGGTCGGCAGTCATTATCATTTTGCCGAAGCCAACAGCGCCCTGGATTTCGACCGCGACGCGGCGCGCGGCAGACGGCTGGATATTGCCGCAGGCACTGCGGTCCGGTTCGAGCCGGGACAGCGGCGCGAAGTGCACCTGATCCCGGTCAGCGGGGCGCGGCGGATCTACGGATTCAACCAGCAGATCATGGGGGACCTGTGATATGAGAGTGCTCTCTCAAAAGGGAGGAACTTGAGATGTGCAATATCTGTGTGATGGATGCTGTGAAAGACCGGATGCTTTCGCGGCGCAACTTCTTCAAGGCCAGCGCTGTGGCAAGTGCCGCAGCCGCTGTTGGTGGCGCCATCGGCGCACCACCTGCACTGGCAGCCGGTCATGGCGGCGTTGTCGACATGACCCATGTCTATGACGACGCCTTTCCGACCTACGACGGGGTGCCGGGCATCACGATGCAGCAGATGTTCCGCTTTGCGGAGGACGGCTTCAACCTGTTCAACCTGTCGATCAACGAACATACCGGCACCCATATCGACGCGCCGCTGCATTTCTCGGCAGACGGGCAGTCGGTGGATGAGATCGCCGTCAGCAACCTTGTGGTGCCGCTGTGCGTTGTTGATATCTCGGCCAGAGCGGCAGATGACGCGGATGCACAGGTGACTCCCGATGATCTCAAGAGCTGGATCGGCGCCAATGGCGATATCCCCGACGGGGCCTGTGTGGCGATGCATTCGGGTTGGGCGGGCAAAGTTGGCGGCGACGGGTTTCGCAATGTCGGAGCGGATGGCAAGGTGCATTTTCCCGGCTTCCATGTGGAGGCAGCCCAGATGCTGATTGAGCAGACCGGCGCGGGGGTCATTGCCGTGGATACGCTGTCGCTGGATCACGGGCCGTCAGAGGACTTTGCAACGCATTACGCCTGGCTGCCCACCAACCGCTATGGGATCGAGAACCTCAAAGGGCTTGATCAGGTGCCGGCAACCGGGGCAACGCTAGTTGTTGGTGCGCCCACCCATCGCGGCGGCACAGGTGGCCCGGCCCGCATATTCGCCATGATCTGATGGCATGTGCCGGGCTCTTGTCAGACCATATGGCGCGCGCGGAGGCGCCCGTTTCTGCCCCCTGTCCGGCGCCCACCGGCCAGTCCGAGGGTTGGCTGAATCAGAGCAGACCATTTATGCACAGGAGGGCCTGCGCAACGCACTGCCGGCCCTCGTCTACAAAGGTTCAAGAGTGAAAAGATGGCCGTAATCGACCTGACACACAGATATGCCGCCCCGCCCGACCGTCTTTGGGCGCTGGTCACCGATTTCGACGCGCTGGCTGACGTCTGCAAGCCGCTGCTCCTGTTCGAGGGTCTGCCTTCGGGGCGCTGCAAGACCGGGCAACAGCTGGACGTAAAGGTGTCGCTCTTTGGAAAGCTGCCTGCGCAGCCGTACCATATGGAGCTGCTGGAGTGCGACGATGACGCAATGGTGATGCGGACAAGCGAGACCGGTGCCGGTGTCAGAAGCTGGCGGCACACGCTGCGGGTCGAGCCCGACGGGACCGGCTCTCAGCTACATGACTATGTTGAGATCGACGCCGGGCTTTTGTCCCCGGTCTTTGGCTGGTGGGCCAGAAAGCTCTACCGCCATCGTCACAAGCCCCGCCAGAAACTGCTCGGCGAAGCATGAGCGTCTGTACCACTCGCCAACGTCAAAGACTCGTTCAGAAAGCCCGACCATGAAGACCCCGACCAAAACCGTTTGCCTCCTCTTCGCGCTCTGCGCGACCGGGCCTGGATTGGCCACCGACTGCACCGCACCGCAGACCAACCAGGACATGCAAACCTGCGCAGACATCGATTTCAAGACCTCAGACAAGCAACTGAACATCGACTACAAGGCCGCCCAAGCCTACATGAAGTCGCTTGATCAGAGCCTGCCAGCAGACCTGAAGGGCGCCTCGGATGCGCTGCTGGCAGCACAGCGGGCCTAGATTCCGTTTCGCGATGCGGCCTGCAAAGCCCAGGGGTTTACCGTGCGCGGGGGGACGATGGAGCCGCTGATCGTGACCAGCTGTAAAGCCCAGTTGTCTGATCAGCGCAGCAAGCAGTTGCGCGATCTGGTTGCCTTCCAGTAACCCCGACCCCCATTTGCCGACAGAGAGCCCCATGCCCACTCAAATCGCCCGCGCCGACTATGCCACCATGTTTGGCCCCACCACCGGGGACCGGCTGCGGCTGGCGGACACTGACCTGATCATCGAAGTTGAACGCGACCTGACCGCCGAGGCGGTCGGGGCTGCGGCGGCGGAAGGCTCGGGACCCAACGCGGCGATCTACGGCGAAGAGGTCAAGTTTGGCGGCGGCAAAGTGATCCGTGACGGCATGGGACAATCCCAGGTCACGCGTGCGGCAGGCGCCGTGGATACCGAGATCACCAACGCGCTGATCGTGGACCATTCGGGCATCTACAAGGCTGATGTCGGCCTGCGCGACGGGCGCATCCACAAGATTGGCAAGGCCGGCAACCCCGACACGCAACCGGGTGTCGACATCATCATCGGTCCCGGCACCGAGGCCATTGCCGGCGAAGGCCGCATCCTGACCGCAGGCGGTTTTGACAGCCACATCCACTTCATCTGCCCGCAACAGATCGAGGACGCCTTACATTCGGGCCTGACCACCATGCTGGGCGGCGGCACCGGCCCGGCCCATGGCACGCTGGCCACCACCTGCACGCCGGCCCCCTGGCACATCGCCCGGATGCTGCAGGCGGCGGATGCCTTTCCGATGAACCTGGCCTTTGCCGGCAAGGGCAATGCCGCGCTGCCCGCCGCCCTCGAAGAGCAGGTGCTGGGGGGCGCCTGCGCCCTCAAGCTGCACGAGGACTGGGGCACCACCCCCGGCGCCATCGACTGCTGCCTGTCGGTCGCGGACGCGATGGATGTGCAGGTGATGATCCACACCGACACGCTGAATGAATCCGGCTTTGTCGAGAACACCGTGGCCGCCCTGAAGGGCCGCACCATTCACGCCTTCCACACCGAAGGCGCGGGCGGCGGTCATGCGCCGGATATCATCAAGATCTGCGGGCAGGCCAATGTGCTGCCTTCTTCCACCAACCCGACCCGTCCCTTTACGGTCAACACCATCGAAGAGCATCTGGACATGCTGATGGTCTGCCACCACCTCGACAAATCCATTCCCGAAGACGTCGCCTTTGCCGAAAGCCGGATCCGGCGGGAAACCATCGCCGCCGAAGACATCCTGCACGACATGGGCGCATTTTCGATCATCGCCAGCGACAGTCAGGCGATGGGCCGCGTCGGAGAGGTGCTGATCCGCACCTGGCAGACCGCCGACAAGATGAAAAAGCAGCGCGGCCGGCTGAGCGGGGAGACCGGCGAAAACGATAATCTGCGGGTCCGCCGCTACATCGCAAAATACACCATCAACCCCGCCATCGCCCATGAGATCGGCAGCATCACCGAAGGCAAGCGCGCCGATCTCGTGCTGTGGAACCCGGCCTTCTTTGGTGTGAAGTCCGAAATGGTACTGATGGGGGGCACCATTGTCTGCGCCCAGATGGGGGATCCCAACGCCTCGATCCCGACACCGCAACCGGTCTACTCGCGGCCCATGTTCGGCGCGTTTGGCCGCTCGGTGGAACACTCCGCCGTGACCTTTGTCTCCGAGGCCGCACAGGCCGATGGCATCGCCGACCGGCTTGGACTGGCCAAGCAGACGCTGGCGGTGCGACACACCCGGCAGATCGGCAAAAAGGATCTGGTCCTGAACGACGCCACGCCCGAAATCGAAGTGCACCCCGAGACCTACGAGGTGCGTGCCGACGGAGAACTGCTGACATGCCAACCCGCCGAGGTGCTGCCAATGGCCCAGCGATATTTCCTGTTTTGAGGTCCGTGATGACAAGCTCAGCCCTGCACCACACGCACAGCGGCTATTCCGCTGCGGTGGTGGTTATGCTGCACCTGCACAGTTATGTAGAAGCCAAGGGAGGAAACCGGAACACGAGCATGAGGGTTTCCAATGGCTTATACATCGACACACACAGGGCTTGCATCGCCCTTCGCTCTCATCGGTCGCGTCTTTGCGACACTGGGCAACGCATTGGTCAGCATCGGCGAGTCCAACAGCAAGATGCGTCAGGTCGAAGCGCTGCAAGCGCTGAGCGACGCGGAACTGAAAGAACGTGGCCTGAAACGCGAAGACATCGTCCGCACGGTCTTTGTCGACACCGGCTGGGTCTGACTGTCCTTCGGGGGCGCAAATGACTGCGCCCTCACTGACCGCACGGGTCTATCACGATCACGCCCATGACCCCGCGCCTGCGGGACAGGTGATGCTGGACTATGACGCGCGGTTCCTGCGCCGGAAGGTTCTGGTCCTTGAAACCGGCGAGCCGGTGCTGGTCGATCTGCCGAAAACAACCTCGCTGAACCACGGCGGGGTTCTGGTACTCGAAACCGGTGGCGAGGTTCTGGTTCAGGCCGCGCCCGAGGCGCTGCTGGAGATCACCGCAGCCGACCTCACCCGTGTCGCCTGGCACGTGGGCAACCGCCACACCCCCTGTCAGATCGAGACAAACCGCCTGCTGATTCAGCATGACCATGTGATCGCTGACATGCTGACCAGACTCGGCGCGCAGACCCGGAACGTGACCGAGCCCTTCACGCCCGAAGGCGGGGCTTATGGCCACGGGCGCACCCACAGCCATGCCCACTGACATTGACTTGCTGACACTGTCCCAGTGGTTGTCGCCTGCCTATCCGGTGGGCGCGTTCAGCTATTCGCATGGTCTGGAATGGGCGGTGGACGTCCTTGATGTGACCGATGCCGCCACCTATGACGACTGGCTCCGGCAAGTGCTGGTCCATGGGACCGGGCGCAACGACGCGATCCTGCTCAGCAATGCGTACCGCGCGCCGGACTCTGACGCGCTGGCGCAGATCGACACGCTGGCCCGGGCGCTGGCCCCGTCCAAAGAACGGCTGATGGAGACCGAGTTGCAAGGCGCGGCCTTCATCCAGACCACCGCCGCGATCTGGCCCAACACCTTGCCCGAGTTGACCTATCCCGTCGCTGTCGGGGCGGCGGCGGCCGCGCACGGCCTGGCGCTGAGCCAGACCCTGCAACTCTACCTGCATGCCTTTGCCGCCAATCTGACCTCTGCCGCCATCCGACTGGTGCCTCTGGGGCAAACCGAGGGACAGGCTGTGCTGGCCGGGATCAGCCCAATCTGTGTGCAACTGGCGTCACAGGCACAGACCCAGACCCCAAGGGTATCGCATGAATAGCATCCTTTGGTTTGCCTTGATCTTCTGTCTCTGATTCAGTTTTCCAAAGTTTATGTCCGGAGGGCGCTGCTTTGGAAAATACCGTGTTGTTTCAATCTTTTGCCTCGTCGATTTCTGATCCCCGCCAGGAGACGAAGGTGTTGTATCCACTTGATGGGATTCTGCTTTCGAGCCTGTGCGGAGTGGTGTCGGGGTGTGAGAGTTTTGTCGATGTTGCCCTTTATGGCGAGGAAAAGTCGGGTTTCCTGCGCAACCTGGCTCCGTTTGAGCATGGCATACCCTCCCGTGACACGCTTTCGACGGTGTTTCGGGCGCTTGATCCTGAAGAGTTCAACGCAGCCTTTGCCGCGTGGGCGTCCGGGTTGGCCGGGCGCGTTGGAGGAACGGTCGTTGCCATTGACGGCAAGACAACGCGAGGCTCAAGGGCCGGTGGTGAAACGCCTCTGCATCTGATCCCGGCCTGGTGTAACGATCTACGCCTCGTGCCCGGCCAGCAAGCCGGCGCGCACAAAAAGAACGGGATCAAGGACATCCCCGTTCTCCTGGATCTGCTCTTTCTGGAGGGCGCGGTCGTGACGCTGGATGCGATGGGGTGCCAACGTGGGATCGCCTGCAAAATCCGTGACAAGGGTGCTGACTATGTGCCGGCCCTGAAGGGCAATCAGGGGCTTCTCCATGAAGACGTGAAATTATGGTTCGAAGAACAGGATCAGGAAAACACGGAATCATTACAGACGGTTGACGGCGACAGGGGCAGGATTGAAACGCGAACATACACCCAATGCGACGCCATCGGCCGGTTGAAAAAGCGCCATCCCCATCGGGAGGGGTTGGTCAGCATTGGCCGCGTCGTCCCGCTTCGGGAAAGTGGCGGGAAGACGACACGGCAAACGCGGTACTTCATCCCGTCCCTGCCAAAAGACGCCGCGCGCCTTGCCCATGCCGTACGCTCTCACCGGGGAATTGAAAACCGCCTCCACCGGGTGCCTGATGTCACCTTCCGCGATGACGACAGCCGGATACGAAAAGATCACGCACCCGCCAACTTCGCCGTCATCAGGCACATCGCAATGAATTTGCTCAACAAGGCAAAAAGCGAGAACTCCCTCGGAGGAATGCGGAAAAAGGCAGGCTGGAACAACCGCTTCCTGCTTCAAATCCCCGCGCCGTGAAACTCATGCGATTCCCCTGTCCACCAGCACTGAGCCGGTTGCGTCGCTTTCCGTTTCGGTGCTATTGTCGGTCGTCACCGTATTGCCGGACACGGTATCCGTGTTGGTGCCGTTGGGTGTGAACGTGACGGTGACCGGATTGCCTGCCGCGTCAAAGGCATTGACTGTCACGATGTCGCGGTGATTGCCGGTCGAGAAATCCAGGTCATTCAGCCGGAAAGACACGTTCTCAACGTTGTCGGTGACGTCCGCAGCGGCGTTTGCCGAGAAATCGATTGTTGTGGTTGAGGTGTCGCCGCCGCCATTGCCGGTCAGAAACAGGCTGGAATGATCGCTGAAGGGCTCGGAGCCTTCGGTATAGGTGTCGTCATCGGTGTTGAGCACAAATGTCGGGTTGTTGTTGCCGTCATTGGTGAAGGACACCGCGACATCCATGTCCCCGGTGGTCTGGGTGAATCCGCTGGCCAGACTGTCGCCGTCGGTGGCTTCGGCGAACCAGTTCAGGGATTCCGTGCGCGGGCCCTCACCATCGCCATACAGCACATCATTGCCGCCGCCGCCGCGGATGTCGTCATTGCCGGAGCCGCCATAGACGAGGTCGGCATTGCCCGGGCTCCCGTTGATCGTGTTGCCGTTGACATCAGTGTAGGACGCATCAATGAGATCATCGCCCTGGGTGCCCTGCACGATGTTGAGTTCCGAGTAGAAGGGCACGGTGACGGCCTGTGCGCTGACCAGGGTGTCAACCTCACCCAGATCGGGCACGAAGTAGACATTGCCATTGGTTGCAAGAAAGTACTCGCCGGTTTCGGTTTCATTGAAGAACGTCGCGCCATCGGTCCCGGTGAACGCCCACTGACCGCTGCCCAGCGATTGCGCTGTTGTGAAAAACGTCCATGCGCCGCCAATGCCGTCATCGGCGTCCAGCGTTTCATTCGCCCCAAGGCTGACAAGATAACCGTCTGGCATAACTGCTCTTTCTACCCAAGTCTGGCGGCTTCTTTGGCCGGCCATCACTACTACGAATACGAACCAATCGGGCCGGACCGTTTCCAATTCGGCACCAATCAGAGTAGCAGTACGAGTGGTTTTGGACCAATTCGAGTTGGAGTTGCGTGCAGAATGTGGAAACATTGGGGCAGTTCTGCCGCAATTGTTTCGGGACTTGATTTGTCGCAATGGCGATGTGATCCGCGGATGTCCGGGGAGGCAGGATCATGCGTATTCTGATTTGCTATGCAACGACCGAGGGACAGACCCGCAAAATCAGCCGCTTTTGTCTGGATCAGCTGGCGGCTCAGGGCCACACGGTCGAGCTGCTGCGCACTGAAGATGCAGAGGGGCTGTGCCTAGCCCGAATTATTCATCAGCCTAATCCGATTTCATCCGGACGTGAAGGATTGGCCGTGCTGACGGGGATGACTTGATCTTAACTTGGAGGACGCGTTTGAGGTTGATGTTGGGGGTGAGAACGGCGGCTGATGCCGCGTTGGTCATGGGCTTTGTGCCTTGATGCGCCCCATCAGCAAGATGAGCATTGACCGCTGTGGGCAGGCCGTTGGCAGGGCAATTTCAATTCTCGATTTCAGCTGTTCAACACGCACGGCTATTTTCAAGAAGGTGCGCCGGATAGTCTCGAAGGTTGCGGTTCTAAACCGCGAACGTTTCGGTGCCGCCTGGCGCAATGATAACAGCAACCAATAAGCACCGGTGTGGAGGAACAACCGGAACTGATTGGCCTCCCAACGGTGGCAGGAGGTGCGGTCCGATCCGGTGTAGAGTTTGTGTTCCTTGATCAGGTTTTCCATCCTGCCGCGTGCACAATAGACCTTCTCATAAAGATGTTTGCCGCGTCCGGTTAAGTTGGTGACGATGAAACGGGTATCGTTGCCCAATCCGGTTGCCTCTACACGAGCGATTACCTTGCGCTCCTTCGACCAGCTTTTGGCACCGTATTGAATTTGGAAGAAACGGCGGATTTTGTCTTTTCCGCTCGATATCAGGCGTACAGCAACATCCTCACTCCATAGATGGGAGAGCACCTTTAGCCTTTTGTTTCCGGGCAGGCCGAAAATGTAGAAGCAGCCCTGTTGCTCCAGAAGATCCATGACTTCAGGCGTTCCATAGTGTCCGTCACCGCGCACAGTAATGACGATGCGGGGCCGGTTACGGCGGATGCGACGAATGACGTGGCGTAAAATCCGGGCGGCTTCCTCGCCCGAAGGTCGCTTGCCAGGGCGCAGCACAAAGCAAACCGGCTTGCCTGTTGCTGCATCATAAATATGGATCGGTTGAAAGCAGTATCCCTGTGCATGGGTGTTGAACAGGCAAAGCTGTTGATCGCCATATGTGCGGTCGGTGGTATCATCAATATCAAGGATAATATGATTAGGCACCGCGCGGAAACTATCACAGAACAGATCAATCAACATGAACCCCATACGCCCCAATTCTCGCCATGACGGCGTGTTCTCCAACCGCGACAAAGTTGGTTGGGAAGCCAGTGCATGACCACTTTCCGGCAACCGCTCGCAGGCAGTCTTCAACGCCGGATCATGGCGCAACTCATCAAGGTCATCGCAGTCTTCGTAGCCACAGCAAATTGCAAACATCCGGGAGCGGATCATGGTGGTATAATCATGGATGGTACGGTTTGCGTCACGCTTGTCATGCAAACATGAAGCAATCATGCCGGCAAAGTTCAACCTCTTCTCAATCTGACGAAGAACGAGCACGCCGCCATCCGATGACAACGCACCACCATCAAAGCGCGCAGATATTTCGTGCCGTCCCACAGGTGACAAACCGGGGAACAATAGGTTATCCTCTTGCATGGCGGGCCGGGTTTTCTGCTGGTAGCCGATGTTTTGTTCAAACACCAAAATCATACGCTATTTCAGAAACTTGAACCATGCCCGCCAAACATATCAAGCAGCTTGATGAATAATCCGGGCTAGCAGAGATGGGGACAACATCACGTCCCGGTCCTTGCCGCCTTTACCCCGTTCGACATGGATCAGCATGCGATCACTGTCGATGTCCCGGACCTTCGGATTGGTTACCTCGGATGCGCGCGGACCAGCGCCATAGCCGATACTCAAAGCAGCCCGATACTTCATTCCTGGTCCAGGTGCCGCCGCCAAAACCGCAGACACCTCCTCGATGCTCAGGACGATCGGCAGCTTGCGCGGCTCGGTGCGAAACTGCATGTACTTCTTCATCTCATCGCGCCCGCAGGTCATCGAAAAAAAGAATCCGAGCGCGGTGATCCGGGCGTTGTAGACCGAGGGTGTGACCTCGGTATCCGTCATGTGAAGCTGGTATGCACGCAGTTCGTCCCGCGTCGCCGTATCCGGTGAACGCCCCGGAAAGGCAGTGAAGTCCTTAAGCGCCCGGATATGGGCCTTCTGAGATGTCTCCTGCATCCCCCGGATGCGCATGTCTTCCATCATCCGCCCACGTAGCGGGCTTATTCTCTCCTGTGTCATGGGAACCTCCGGTTTGACAATTGAGAAGGTCCAAATCATCAGGCCAAAGCCCCCAAACACGAAAACAACGTTAAATCAGGAGGTAAAACGCCCGCAACAAGCGCCAGTGCCGCGAGAGCGGCTTAGTCCTGAGCGCAATTTCGACACTGGGGGCAACCCGGTCGGGCGACCGGATTCTGATCCAGGGCACCGGAGGGGTGGCGCTGTTTGCTCTGGCTTTTGCCAAGCTGCACGGCGCGCATGTCACGGTCATCTCGTCCAGTGATGCCAAGCTGGACAAGGTCCGCGGGATGGGGGCGGATGTCACACTGAACTATCGCGAGACACCTGACTGGGCCCGCGCGAGTCGGGAATTCACCGCAGATCGTGGCGGCTATGACAACATCATCGAGCTGGGGAGAGAGGCCACCCTGCCACTCTCGCTGCGTGCGGCGCGTCCGGGCGGGACACTCTCGATGATCGGGGTTCTGTCAGGGTTGAACCTGAATGCCTCGCTGGGGCCGATTGTGGCCCGGCAGTTGCGGCTGCAGGGCGTGACGGTTGGTCACCGGGACGGGTTTGAGGCCATGCTGTCCGCGATGTCCCAGCACAAGGTGCGCCCGGTTCTGGGTGAGAGGTTTGCCTTCACCGAGCTGAAGCCAGCGCTGGAGCACGTCCGCTCCGGCACCGGTTTCGGAAAAACCCTGATCCAATTCTGAACCCATGAGTGACACAAACATCTTGGCTCAGTTTACAAATCGTATGCATTGACCTGTGATTGCGGTTGCGAGGCAAGTGCGGGGCGAGGCGTTCTCCGGTTCAATACGCTGAAACCATCGCAGGCAGTTGTCCGGATACCTGGTAGCGACGCCCCGGCAGCGGCGCAGGAAATCCTTCAACCGGCTGTGTCGGCTGTTGACCGTCTGAATGTGAAAGGCATCCCGTACCCGCTCCCCACCTGACAGGTTCAGGGCTTCGTGGCGCAGCCCCGGTGCTGCGGCGCAAGGCGGACAGGCGCGGTGTCCGTCGGTTACCAAAACGATATCCGCGTCCACGACCGGTTCGACAGCAGACCGCAGCGTATCGACATTGACCGCAGGCAGAACCACACTGACTGTCGCCCCGCTGCGGTCAGCGGCAACCAGGACCGGAACCTGTTCATCCGACAGACCTCGTTTGGCGGCCTTGCCTCCCCTGCGGCGCGCCTTGCGCGCAAGGTTTCGTTCGCCCTTTTGGCTTTGCAGAACACAGGTTTCATCAGCTTCCACAATGCCCGTGAGCCTGCGTGTTTCCGGGTCTTTTGCGGTGAGAAAGCGGTGCCGCCGACGGAAGGCGGTATCGATGGCAAACCCGCAACGTTCTGCCGAAGCACGAACCGTCAGCCCATCGGCAGGACAGGCTCCAAAGGCAAGCCACCTGTCCTTGCGGTGCAGGCCCGACAAGGGGGTGCCGGTTGCCGCATTGAATGTCTTCCTGCATCCCTTGCATTGA
>CBDBLS010000068.1:0-67484 GCA_965207105.1 Roseovarius sp.
CGGACGTTTTTCCTGGTCCATTGCCTGCAGTTGGGCTGGCGTCAGTAAGGTCTGAAGATCGGGGATCTTGGTGTATTCAAGCGTGTTCGGGGTCGCAAATGCGACGCTCGCCCGCATGCCGCATTCCTGATAGGCCTGCATGATTGCATCTACCGAATCCGGGTAGGGATAGCCAAAGAAATGCACGTCATCACGCACCGCGGTCACACCCTGCTTCAACTGGGTGATCGTGCTGAGCATGGCGCGCAGATAATAAAGACGCGGCGAATGTGAGAAATCGTCAAGCGGAGATTCAAACAACATGTAGGGTTCCAGCGGAACCCGGTCTGTTGCACCATTGATAAAGGCTCAATTAGCATTGATTATGCGTGGCGTATTACAGGCAGGATGCCTGCTGCTGCGGCAAGTATCGCGCGCGGCGTTTGGTGGCTCGGAAGGACGGCAAGGTGGAACCACCGAAGGTAGCTGTCCAGGTATTTGGTTGCGATACCCCGATGGCGGCGCAGAAAGGTCTTTAACCGCTCATGCCGACTGTTCACGGTTTGAATGTGCAATTCACCACGGACACGTTCTCCGGCGGTCCGGTTGAGACTTTCATGGCTGACGCCCATTTCTGCGGCGCAGGGCGGGTACCCGGTGCAGCCATCGGTCACCAGGAGAGCGTCCCCATCAAGACGTGGCTGCAGAACCGTTTTGAGATGTTCGGCTGTCACCGCAGGCAAGACAGCACTGATGGTGGTGCCTGATCGGTCGACTGCAACGAGGACCGGAACCTGCTCCTTCGACAATCCGCGTTTTGAGGCCTTTCCCCCGCGTTTGCGGGCTTTTCGAGAGAGATTACGCTCCCCTTTCCGGCTGTGCAGAAAGAACGTCTCGTCGGCTTCGACGATCCCGCACAGCTTGACCGCACCGACCGTTACAGCCTGAAGAAAGCGATGACGCCAACGAAAAGCTGTGGTGTCGGCCACCATACAACGCTCAGCGGACGCCTTTACCGTTTCGCCGTCGCGCAGGGAAGCTGCAAACTCTGCCCACCTGTCCTTGTGGCGCAAGCGGGCAAGCGGCGTCCCGGTCAGCGCGTTGAAGGTTTTGCGACAGCTTTTGCAAAAGAACCTCGTCAGGCCACTTGCATGGCCTCTGATGATCGCACCGCCCGAAGCGCAGTGCGGACAGATACGCCCCTCGCGAACAGTCGCCTCAAGGAGATCGATCACGCTTTCCAGCGACGAAACCCCGGCAACGAGCCGTCCGGTTTCAGCCCGTTGTTTCGATGAAAGGTTGTCGATCTCGTTAAGCCACACCAAAAAAGCCTGATGATCCATGTGCCGCACCCATAATTTTGTTCATGGTGTGTTCTATCACAGGTCGCCACGCATAATAAATGCTAATTGAGCCTTGATAAACGAGCTGGTGGAATGGTAGTGGGAATTCACCAGACCGGGCATCGCCAGCAGGCCTTCGCCGGGGATAATCCTGTCGGCATTGCCCCTGTAAGGCGCCGCCGATCCGGGGCCTATCGCAACGAATTTACCCTTCTGGATAACGATGTCCGCGGCTTCAAACGCGCTGTCGCCTGCACGAACCAGGACACCTGTGTTTTCGATGATGAGGGTCATTGCAGTTCTTTCCAGAAATCGTGGTGAGGCTTTGACGGAAAAAGCGCTGGCTATCAAAACAGTATGAAAAATGAAGTTTTGCGGCAAACGAATAGAAATCGCACCAAATGTGAGCTAACGTCACATTCAGATAAAGGTGTGATGCAAATGAAAAATCTTCCGTCCGTGAATGCACTTCGTGCGCTGGAGGCCGTGGCCCGGCTGGGTCAGTTCACCAAAGCCGCCGAAGAACGCTGTGTGACACACGGTGCTGTCAGCAAGCAGATTAAGCAGTTGGAAGAATTTTATGGCGTTCAGATATTTGTCCGAAGCACCAACAAAATGAAGTTGACCGACAAGGGCACGCACATTCTGGCGAAGGTGGTGGACGCGCTGAATGCGCTGGAGTCCTCCATTGCCATTTCCTCAGAAGATTTGACGGATGGCGCCCTGAACCTGTCGGTGCCGCCACGGTTTCTCGGGCATTGGCTGACACTGCGGCTGAACGGGTTCTGCCAGAAGTATCCAGACATCAGTTTGCATTTGAATACCTCTCACGAGGCGGAAATGAAGCCCGAGGACAAGGCAGATGTCGTCGTTCGATATGGCATCCCCGAATGGCCAAATCGCACCGCCATTCTGCTATACAGCCCTTACGTCAAAACCCGAAATTTCCCGTGAGTGACGATGCGGAATCTGTCTGACACTTGGCTTCGGAAGGTCTTCCACTGATCTGGGATGGTTTCGCGAAAGAATTTCAGGATCGCATTCGCAAACTGTTTTTGTGAGGGGTAGTATTGATTGTGCGTCACATGTTGATGCATGACGGCCCATAATCGTTCAATGGGGTTGAGATGTGGGCAATACGGCGGCAACTGGATCAGGTGGATACGGCAGTCTGGCCTTGCGAGGAAAGCCCTGATGTCTGGCCCTTTGTGATAGGCTGCGTTGTCCCGGATGACGTGAATGATGCGCTTGTCGGGGTTGCGAGCCTCGATCTTGGCGAGAAGCTGTACGGCACTGACCCCGTCAACGGTGGTTGGCTCCACAAAGGGCGTGTCGAAGGTTTCAAGGTTGAGCGCACCATGGATATTCACGCGGCCACGTCCTGCCGTGGTGGTGACCGCTGGGTTTGATCCGGCCTTGACCCAGCCGTATGCAGGCTTTGTCTGATATTCCGGGTGGACGGCATCGGCGAAATACACGGCTTCATCCGCTCCAGGCTCGGTCATCAGGCGTTCATACATCGCAATGAACTCGGCCTGCTTGTCGGCCGATGCTACCTTCGGCAAGGGCTTGGGCTTGCGGTACTCGAAGCCCAACCGAGCCAGAAGCTTGATGCAGCCGGAATGTGAATATTCCAGGCAAAATCTAGACGTAATGTGCGATCCAATCTCAACTGTCGAGCGGCAAAAGCGTCCCTCCAGCCAAATGCATAGTGCAGCTTCCTGTGTCGACGTCAAACGTGATTGACCACCTTTCCAGCCGTCGACGGTAAGTGCGTCCCAGCCGCTGTCACGATAGGTTTTGTGCCAGCCAAGAATGGTGTCGTCGTCCAAATATAGAAATTTGGCAATTTGGACGCAGCTCTCACCGTCATCCAGCGGCAAGATCGCATTTGCGCGCCGGGCTATGCCATGATCCTCGCGCTGCCTGCGAACGCAGGCCTCAAGCTCAAGGCGCTCTGTAGAAGAAAGAAAATCAGGCCGGATCATCACCCTACTTGAATCGATCGCCGCTATGACGTCAACCCGTGAAAATTCGGAGGCCCGAGGACTCGGTGTATATTCGTTTGACGAGCGCACGCGTGATCCGTCAGCCAGGATTTTCAAGGCACTGTGGTACAGACTTGAGCGAAACACATTCGACGGAGCTCGGTTTACCGGTTGTTCCCGGCTTGAGGCTACCGCGCAGAGATGCTCGAGGATGGCCGCATCTGCGCCCGGCATATTCTCAGCTTTCTGCCTTAGAGGCTGTTCCAAAAGTAGTTGAGTGATATCACGTGTTTATGATTCATTGGTTTTGAAAGAAACTGGAGGATCCCATGACGTGGACAGACATCACCCGCGCAGAGCATAGGCGTAAAACGGGCTTTTATCCAAGCGATTTAACTATGGAGCAGGGGTATCGCATGAATAGCATCCTTTGGTTTGCCTTGATCTTCCATCTCTGATTCAGTTTTCCAAAGTTTATGTCTGGAGGGCGCTGCTTTGGAAAATACCGTGTTGTTTCAATCTTTTGCCTCGCCGATTTCTGATCCCCGCCAGGAGACGAAGGTGGTGTATCCACTTGATGGGATTCCGCTTTTGAGCCTGTGCGGAGTGGTGTCGGGGTGTGGGAGTTTTGTCGATGTTGCCCTTTATGGCGAGGAAAAGTCGGGTTTCCTGCGCAAGTTGGCTACGTTTGAGCATGGCATACCCTCCCGTGACACGCTTTCGACGGTGTTTCGGGCGCTTGATCCTGAAGAGTTCAACGCAGCCTTTGCCGCGTGGGCGTCCGGGTTGGCCGGGCGCGTTGGAGGAACGGTCGTTGCCATTGACGGCAAGACAGCGCGAGGCTCAAGGGCCGGTGGTGAAACGCCTCTGCATCTGATCCCGGCCCGGTGTAACGATCTACGCCTCGTGCCCGGCCAGCAAGCCGGCGCGCACAAAAGGAACGGGATCAGGGACATCCCCGTTCTCCTGGATTTGCTCTTCCTGGAGGGCGCGGTCGTGACGCTGGATGCGATGGGGCGCCAACGTGAGGTGACAAGGGTGCTGACTATGTGCTGGCCCTGAAGGGCAATCAGGGGCTTCTCCATGAAGACGTGAAACTGTGGTTCGAAGAACAGGATCGGGAAAACACAGAATCACTACAGACGGTTGACGGCGACAAGGGCAGGATTGAAACGCGAACATACACCCAATGCGACGCCATCGGCCGGTTGAAAAAACGCCATCCCCATCGGGAGGGGTTGCTCAGCATTGGCCGCGTCGTCCCGCTTCGGGAAAGTGGCGGGAAGACGACACGGCAAACGCGGTACTTCATCCCGTCCCTGCCGAAAGACGCCGCGCGCCTTGCCCATGCCGTACGCTCTCACCGGGGAATTGAAAACCGCCTCCACCGGGTGCTTGATGTCACCTTCCGCGATGACGACAGCCGGATACGAAAAGATCACGCACCCGCCAACTTCGCCGTCATCAGGCACATCGCAATGAATTTGCTCAACAAAGCAAAAAGCGAGAACTCCCTCGGAGGAATGCGGAAAAAGGCAGGCTGGAACAACCGCTTCCCGCTTCAAATCCTCGCGCCGTGAAACTCATGCGATTCCCCTGCTATGGAGGAATGGGGGTATTGCCAAGTTGTTCGGTGGTTATGATCGGGTTAGAGTGATCCTATGAGCATCCCAACCATTATGCCGCGCCTAAAAG
Source organism: Roseovarius sp. (assembly GCA_965207105.1). Lineage (GTDB taxonomy): Bacteria > Pseudomonadota > Alphaproteobacteria > Rhodobacterales > Rhodobacteraceae > Roseovarius. Next base: position 5,006 of record CBDBLS010000068.1, read on the forward strand.
GCTTCCGCTATCCGCGTGAGATCATTGCGTACGCTGTTTGGGCGTACCACCGGTTCGCGCCGAGCACGGCTGATGTTGAGGACTTGTTGGCTGCGCGGGGTAGTATTGTCAGCCGGGAAACGGTCCGACTGTGGGTCAATCGCTTTGGTCAACACTTTGCAGATTGCATCCGCCGGGATCGACCGCGACCGAACGACAAGTGGCACATGGATGAAGTCGCAATCACGATCCGTGGCAAGAGGCACTGGCTGTGGCGCGCAATCGACGCAAATGGAGATGTTCCTGATATTCTTGTACAAACGCGTCGGAATTCCAAAGCGGCGAAGCGGTTTTTTCAACGATTGGTTGCCCGGTTCGGCGAACCAGGGGTCGTCATCACCGACAAATTGCGCAGCTGCATCAAGCCGATCAAAACACTGGCCCCGGACGCTGACCATCGCGCCCACAAAGGCCTCGACAACGTGATCGAAGTATCGCACCGGCCGACCCGCAAACGGGAGAAGATATTCGGGCGGTTCAAATCCCACCGACAAGCTCAGAGGTTTCTGTCAGCGCATGACCATCCTCTCATTGCTGCAAGCAGCAACTGCCGGACAATGGATCAACCTGATTTTCCGTCCCCGCCGCTATCAACTCACCGCAACCTCATACCGCCACGCCCGCAGCGATGCGTTCAGCCTCTGGGCCGATTACACCGCCGAAATGGCGGCATAACCCTGCCTTTTCCAATGCCTCACAAGCGGTCGCCAACAACTTGATGAGTTGGACGGTTCCACCCACCGGCATCGCAATGTGCCAAAGTGCTGGGGTATGAACCAGCTTTGAAAGGAACCGCCCAGATGGAAATTACAACGATAGGGATCGACATTGCAAAGTCAGTTTTCCAGTTTCACGGGATCGATGCGACAGGACAAACCGTTCTACAGAAGAAGCTTCGCCGGAACGCAGTCCTAGATACTCTGGCTAAATTGCCACCTTGCCTGATCGGCATTGAAGCCTGTGCGACGTCCCACCATTGGTCGCGTGAGATCACAGCACTCGGCCACGAGGTGAAGCTCATCCCTCCCGCCTATGTAAAACCATACGTGAAGCGACAAAAGAATGATGCGGCGGATGCTGAGGCGATCTGTGAGGCTGTTACGCGCCCGAACATGCATTTTGTGGCCATAAAGAGCGTGGATCAGCAGGCAGTTATGATGCTGCATCGGGCGCGCGATCTTCTGGTACGGCAACGCACGATGCTGATAAATGCGCTGCGCGCCCACATGGCTGAGCTGGGGATCATTGCGCCTCAAAGGCCAGAAAATATTTCCCGATTGCTGCTACAGCTTGAAGAGGGTGCCAATGAAGACATCCCACAAATAGCGAGAACCGCTTTGCTGAGCCTGGCCGATCAGCGCGCAAACCTGAACCAGCAGATCCGCGCACTTGATAGTGAGATCCTTGTGTGGCACCGCCAGAACGATACCAGTCAGCGCCTGGCAACCATTCCAGGAGTTGGCGTGCTGACAGCGACAGCCCTGGCAGCTTCTGTCACGGACCCTTCGCAATTCCGGTCCGGACGCCAGTTCGCAGCCTTTCTCGGGCTGGTCCCCCGGCAAAACTCTTCGGGCGGAAAAGAGCGGTTGGGGCGGATTACCAAGATGGGTGATGGTTATTTGCGCAAACTCCTGGTGGTTGGGGCAACGGCCATTCTCAGGCATGTTGCTGATACACAAACCCGCACCGCTGCCTGGATCCGCAGCCTGCTGGAACGCAAGGCACCGCGATTGGTTAGTGTCGCAATGGCCAACAAAACTGCGCGGATCGTATGGGCGCTCCTGGCAAGAGGAGGAACGTACCAAGCCACATAAGCGCGCTCGGAAGACCGAGCACCAAAACTGCGCTTCAGGATGCAAGGGCAATAGACGTGATGATGATCAAAGCAAGCCGCAGTCAGAACACCCCGAGGTATTGCCAGGATACAAGTAGTCCGGCAACTTGATAGGGAACTGGCACGCGGACTTCATCAGGGCCAGCGGCCTTATTGCCGCAAAAACAGGCCGGACACATGACCGCAACCCGCTATGATCACGGCGTCAAAAAAAACCTTGCAAAACAGGAACCGTCCACACATGATGATGATCAAAGCAAGCCGCAGTCAGAACACCCCGAGGTATTGCCAGGATACAAGTAGTCCGGCAACTTGATAGGGAACTGGCACGCGGACTTCATCAGGGCCAGCGGCCTTATTGCCGCAAAAACAGGCCGGACACATGACCGCAACCCGCTATGATCACGGCGTCAAAAAAACCTTGCAAAACAGGAACCGTCCACACATGGCAATACCGCTGCGACACTATAATACCGAACGAACTCATCAGGGCAAAATGTGTTGCGGTAGAACGCCGTTCCAGACCATGATTGAGGGCAAGCAGATCTGGAAGGAAAAGTCAGTGAACTGAACTTGGCCTGACAGACGCCGCCGGAAAAACGGCCAACTGTCAGATCAAGTCTGAATTACTACAGATGATCGTATTGTCGTGATTGCGCCCGATCATGTTCTCTTTTTCGATCATGGTCATGGCATCGAGACGTTGCCAATTGTGCTGAAACTTCTGCTGCAGAACAAAGCTCGATCCCTCGTAGGGCACGTCTTCCTGGCCGACCAAAATGCGCTCGGCGAAGTTGACAGGATCAACCGGGTTGATCATGGCGTCGCGAAAGCGTTCGGCGATCACTTTGCCCTCCGGACGCTTTTCGGCGCCCGTTTCCGTGAAGCGTTCAGCAATGCCGTCAAAACAGCTTTTGACAAACTGGGCTATGTCTTCGCAGGTTCCCGGGCTGTCGCTTTTGATGTGGAACCAGACGTCGCCAGCCGTGTTTTTGAACGGGACCTTGTCCAGCATTCCGGCGTCCATCGGCTCAACGGGCAGCGGCATTGCGTGCTCCCGGCACCAGTCTTTCCAAAGGGCATAATCCACACCACAGATACACACCGCTTCGTCGGACCTTTCAGACGCAAACTCCTTGACGGCCCGGACGATTTCCAGCCACTCACCATAGATGTTTTTGTCGGTGACGTGAAAGGTGAGGAACCGGGCCGATTGGGGGAAGAACGCGATCCCGTTCTGGCTCTTTTCCAAGGTCGGAAGGGTTGGGGAGCTATGGGCCGTGTCTGGCATAAGATATGTTCACTTTTTAGGTTAATGGGCGTGCCTATAAGAAAAGCGTAGGCGCAGGCCCGACTTAATTCAATTAAAGATTGATAGTGGCCGCATTGATCAATTTAAGGTGTTCTTTGCAAGGGGCACCCGAACGAGGCGCAAGCACTGCCTGGTAGGGTATTGCGCGGTAATGTCCCGAGAGGGCAACGATCTGCCGCAGCCGTTCTGGGCCTGTCGGGAAAGTGTCTTATTTTGTGGATTTATAGTTGTGGTTCTGATTCACTGAATTTTGATGTTGGAACGGAGGATTTTATGGGTCGTAATCAGGTTGAGATGTTTACATCACCGGATGGGCCGGTTTCAGAGGATCACCCCTATCGTCGTTTTGAGGCGGTGGTGGACCTGGCGGTTTTGTCCGGCCCTTTGGTCGCGCTTTATTCGGATCGCGGGCGGCCTGAACCGGGGGCTGAACGCGCGTTCCGGATGCTTGTTTTGCAGTTTACAGAAGACCTCCCGGACTGCGGGATGGAACGGTTCATGCGAGAGAATTTGGCGGGCAAGTGGTTTTGCGCATTTGCCTTGAGTGAGCGCCCGCCCGACCATTCATTCTTCGGCGATTTCCGCCAACGCCCGGGGACGAAGCGATTGATGGACCTGTTCAACCGTTTGCGCGACGGCCTGAAAGAGGCAGGCCTGATCCGCGAGGTGTTTGCCTTTGTTGATGCCGGCAAGTCGGTCTCGAAGCTATCTACCCGGGATGACCGCGACAAAGCCATCGCCAGGGGCCTGGAAAAGTTCAACAATGAGACGGCGGACCAGGTGGCCGCGGACCCACAGGCGCGCTTTGGGGCCAAGGGCAGGGACAAATTCCGGTATGGCTGCAAAGAGCACACCGGTGTTGATATGCAGTCTGCTCTGATCAACAGGGTTGCCGCCACGCCGGCGAATGTGACGGATGCCCGGGGCGTGCGCCATGTCTGTGCGGATCAGGGTGCGGTTTTTTGGCGACAAAGGGTATTGCACCCAACCGGCACAGGCAGCGCCAAAGCGCAAGGGTTGCCATAATGCGACGATCAAAAAGCGCAATATGAAAGGCAAGGATGCCGATAGGGATCGCCGGTATGCCCATTTGCGCATGCCTTGCGAGCGGGTGTTTTCCAAACGTTCAAATCGTGTGCGATATAAAGGGCAGGCCAAGGTGCGGTTTCAGGTGGCGATGCGGGCGATCGGCCACAACCTCAAACGCCTGACCCGCCCCGGAGTCGAAAAGGTCCCGATCCTGTCCGCCTGACAAACGGGAGGAGTCCGTCAAAAATCCGAATATTCCCAAAAAATCAGCGGAAAATCAGTCAAAACGACGACAAATCAATCATTGTCATACCTGAATTACACGAGACCCCTTCGAAGGACTGTTTGCCGACGGCCCCGTTATGTGTCGGCCCGGGGCGCTCTGCCAATCACGGACACGGGGCCTTGGCTCAGCGATGACCAACCATATGAGGTCCACCGTGGCACCCAAAATCGCTGTCTGCTTCTGCGACCCTCGGCCATCCTGGCAGCAGGGATGTAACGAACGACCCGGAAAACCCTCACAATACTACACACCGCAGAGAAACTCGACGCCTGCGCTGCGGCTATCGGTTGGAACCCCACCGAAAAGCAGATATATTTTCAGAGCCCCAACGTTGACCGCCGATCCGTCAACCCGCCACAGATGCCGCGTTAATGCTCTCGATGGTTGCGGCAATCGTGGTGTTGAAATCGTCATCGGATTGCTGCGCCGACAGCCCCTCAGTCAGGGCGCGCGAAAAACTGGCGATCATGCCGGTGTTTTGCGACAGACGACTGTTGGCCTCTTCCCGGGAATACCCGCCAGACAAGGCCACGGCGCGCATCACCCGGGGGTGATCGACCAGCGATTTGTACTGGTTGGCGACCTCCGGCAGAGTCAGTTTCAACATCACCTCTTGGGTGTCGGGCAGGGCATCAAGCTGCTGGGTCAACTCGGCCAGCAGCATGTCTTCGGCCTCGGCTTTATCGGCAATTGAGATGGTCACTTCCGGCTCGATGATCGGGATCAGCCCGTGGCCGAGGATTTGCTGACCCACCTCGAATTGTTGCGCCACGTTGGCGGCAATTCCGTACGGCGAGGCCGCATCAATGACCGAGCGCATTTTGGTGCCAAAGATGCCCGCCGCGACAGCGCGCTCCAAAAGGGCATCCAGATCGGGCATCGGTTTCATCAGGCGCACGCCATCGGCCTCATCGGCCAGACCCTTGTCGACCTTCAGAAAGGGCACCACCCGGCGCTCTTCCCAGAGGAACTGGGCCGAGGGCTTGCCGGCAATCTGCCGCTCCATCGTCATTTCAAACAGGATTGCGCCGATCACCTTGTCGCCGGTAAAGGCCGGGGCCTGGGCGGTCCGGGCGCGCATGGCGTGGATCATGTCGAACATCTCGGCGTCTGAACCATAGGCGCTTTCCTCAACGCCGTAGAGCGCCAGCGCCTTGGGGGTCGAGCCACCCGACTGATCCAGGGCGGCGACGAACCCGCCGCTGTTGCGCATCTGCTGTGCATGTTGCTCGTTCGACATATCTGCCCCCGTTGATCCCGTTGTTGAGGGGCTTCTAGGCGAGCAAACGACAGGTTGCAATTCTGGTGGCGCTAACAGCCGTGCCCGCTGTCAGGGCTGCACCCGTCGGTATCGCGTTGGCAGGCCCAGATCGGTGCAATTCTGACAGATCAGCCCATTGGTCCCGTCCGGGGCCAACACAACAGGGCGCTTCGCCTTATGATGGCAATAGCGCACCGCGCCCCAACGGGTGCCGCGCAGATGCAGGGTGGTATCGTCGTGCAGACAAACCTCTAACGTATGCCGCCCGACCCAGACGGGGCTGTTTACAAGGTACCCGTCAATGTTGGCGCGGTGGCGGGCGATGGTGATCGTCGGCACCGGCAGATTACGATCAAGACTTTGCTCAATGCGCGCGGCCAGCGGGTCGGTCAGGATGGCATCCGGATCCATCGCATAGGTGCCGTCATAGGGGTGTTGGCATAGATCACTGCCTCGACCCACGGATAAAGTAGACCCGGGTCATACCTGTCCCAAACCCGCCAGCCTGAACCGCCCCGGTTTTACCGGAGAGTAAAACACTCTACAGGTGATCCATATGACCAAGAAGAAATACAACCCCGCCTATCCTGCCGAATTGCGTGCCCGTGGTGTTCGGCTTTTTCAGGAACAACGCAGTAATTACACCGGTGATACAGCCGCTTGCCGGGCGACAGCGCCTGAACCGGGATGCTCAACGGACAGCCTGCGCAAATGGTGCCGACAAGCGGAACGGGATGCTGGGCAGCGCGACGGTTTAACAACGGCAGAGAAGGATCGGATCAAGGATCTTGAGCGTGAGGTTCGGGAACTTCGTCAGGCCAATGAAATCCTGAAGAAGGCGTCTGCATATTTTGCCCAGGCGGAGCTCGACCGCCCCTTCAAGCGATGATCGCCTTTATCGAAGAGCATAGAGTGATCCACGGGGTCGAGCCGATCTGCAGGGTTCTGCCGATTGCCCCATCTACATTTTATGCCCGTACGACCGTTGCCCGCGATCCTGATCTGGCATCGGACAGGGCCAAACAGGACATCATCGACCGAGAGAAGATCAGGGAAGCCTTTGATGGCAGTGGTAAACGATATGGCGCGCGTAAAATCTGGCATGACCTGCGCCGGACGGGTCATGATATCGCGCGCTGCACAGTGGAACGTCTGATGAAAGCTATGGGAATACAGGGCGTTGTGCGCGGTCAAAAGCCAATCACCACCAACCCTGACACCTCTCGGCCATGCCCGGACGACAAAGTCAATCGTGACTTCACAGCCACCATGCCAAACCAGCTCCGGGTCAGTGATTTTACCTATGTCTCAAGCTGGCAGGGCATGGTTTATGTTGCCTTCGTGATTGATGTCAATCGCAGAGTAAAATGGGTCCATGTCGCGGCGTAAAAATGGGCCACTTCGGTTGATGTTTTTGTGGCGCTTTTGCACGCGTGCTCGTCACAAAGCTGAAGCGTGCCAAAGCGCATGCTGGCCATAAGGCCAGCATTATTCTGACTGTGATTGCGGGCTGGTTATTTTCGGTTGTTGCGACTGTGTTTGAGCCGATAGCTTTCGCCATTCATCTCGAGGATGTGGACGTGATGGGTTAAACGATCGAGTAGCGCACCGGTCAGCCGCTCAGAGCCAAAGACTTCAGTCCATTCATCGAAGGGCAGGTTCGAGGTTATGATGATGGAGCCGCGTTCATAGCATTGGGATATGACCTCGAAGAGCAGCTCTGCGCCAGATTTGCTGAGCGGTACGAAGCCCAGTTCATCAATGATCAACAGGTTCTGGCTGGTCAGTTGCTTTTGAAGGCGCTGCAATCTCCGCTCATCTTGAGCCTCGATCAGATCATGGACTAATGCCGCAGCCGTTGTGAAGCGCACCTTCAGTCCTCTTTGACATGCAGCCAGCCCAAGTCCCAGGGCGATGTGTGTCTTGCCCGTGCCTGACGGGCCGAGCGCGATGATGTTCTCCCTGCGATTAACGTAATCGCATCGTGCCAGATCCATCGTCAGGGGCTTGTTCAAGCTTGGCATGATCTTGAAGTCAAAGCTATCCAAGCTCTTGGTGCTGGGGAACTTCGCCGCTTTGATGCGCCGTTCAATCATCCGGCGTTCGCGGTCGATCAATTCCATCTCACACAGCCGCGCCAGATAGTGGATGTGATCTTTGTTCTCTGCAGCACAGAGCTGCGCCTGTTTGGCATACTCGCCTTGGAACGTTGGCAGTCGCAGTTGTTTAAGATGATGCCGTAGAAGAATCCGAGGGGCTTCGGTCATGCCGCGGTCCTTCCCATCAAGCTCATGTAACTGGATGGGCGTGTTGTGCCGACATTGGCCTTGGGCAAGTATGGATAGAAGTCCAAATCCAATCGTGGTGGCCGCTTCTCAACCCGACACAGTACAAGGTGTTTTACGGCGTCATAGCCAATTGCACCCATATCTATTGCCTGCTGGATTGCGCCTTGCACAACATCCATTTCGAAGGTCTCCAAAAGGCGCAAGACTTGAACGTATTCTCGCTTGCCCGGCTTACCCATTCTGGCTTCAAGCAGTCGGTGCAGCGTGGCAAATACATCTGGCAAATGCCAACCCTGCAAAGGCGCGGCCTGATCCAGGGCACCCACCTTTTGTTCAAGCAGGGGCAAAAAGTGCAATGGGTCAAAGACCATATCCGCTGATGTGTAGGATCGTTTGTGCCGCGCAATAATCTCATTGCCGCAGCCGATGATAACCTCATGCACAAACCCACGCACATGAACATCGTGGTGCGCATAGGCTACTGGCACCGAGTAATCATTGCTGCGATAGCGCACCATTGAGATCGACGTTGCACGCGTGCTGACGTGATCGCAGGCTTCATATTCTGCGACGGGCAATCCCATCAGAGCATCCAAATCCGACATCAGGCGTGCGCCTATGGTTTGGGTGTGACCCCGCAACGTATCGTCCTGACGTGCTAAACACTTCTCTTCCAAATGTGCGTTCAGATCATCAAAGCTGTCATAGCGAGGTGCGGGAACCATGAAGTTGCGGCGGGTGTATCCAACCATGCCCTCAACGTTGCCTTTATCGTTCCCTCGCGCGGGTCTGCCAAACTTGTCATCAAACAAGTAATGCGACTGCAGTTCCGTAAACCGACGTGTGCGGATGCGCGTCTTATCCCCGAGTATCCGAGCCACGGCGATCTTGGTATTGTCGTAGAGAATGGATTGCGGAATGCCGCCAAAGAATGCAAAGGCGGACACATGGCCATCGCAAAACGCCTCGGTTGTCTCAGCTGGATATCCCTTCACAAACACCGCATCAGAATGTGGCAAGCTCATCACGAAGAAGTGGATCTTGCATTCCACGCCACCGATCACGCCCAGCGTCTCACCAAAATCAACCTGCGCATGGCCCGGCCGATGCGACAACGGCACAAACACCTCTTTGGTGCGCCGTTTTTGCTCGCGCACGTAATAGGTCACCGTGGTCAGGCTGCCGGCATATCCATGCTCATCGCGCAGCCGTTCAAAGATGCGCTTGGCCGTGTGTCGCTGCTTTTTGATCAGGGCTTTGTCTGTGCGCAGTATCTCATCGACCACACCAACATAACCATCAAGCGTTGGCCGCCGAGGCGCTTCCGACCGACGATACCCAGGCGGAAGTTCATGGCGCAGCATCTTCGCGATCGTCTTACGATCTTTGTTCTCTAATCTGTCAATGCGTGTTTCCTGAGTTTCCTGCTTTTGATGTCAGAGGTTGCCTTTGTTCTCTTCGAACTCTGAGGTTCATGATGGGGTTGGCTGGGTGTGGGTCGGCAATGTTGAAACCGCAATCATACCGTTGGTCTTGGCTGTTGCTACAGAATCGGCGCCGTGTCTCACGCCCTCCCTCGGGCATCGTCCCAGATGGGAACTTTGATTTAGGAATCCTCGTTGTCGCCTCGTAAGCCTTACGCGGACTGGAAGTCAGTTTTGTCTCGCATAATGGCATGAAGTATGATTGCCAGACGACGCGCCAGAGCCACTCGGGCCTTTCTCATCGTTGAGCGCGCACCGATTGCGAGGGCCCATGTCTTCAATTTGAGCGGAGCGGCATACCGCGTCAGCATCACATTGGCGGCCTCATAGAGAAGCGTTCTGACGCGCACGTCGCCCCGCTTTGAGATGCTGCCCGTGTAGTCGATTTCACCAGATTGATGCCGTCGCGGCACCAGTCCAAGATACGCCCCCACATCACGCGATTTCCTGAAACGCGACGGATCATCAATTGCTGCGGCAAAGGCCAATGCTGTGATCGGACCGACCCCTGGTACCGTCATAAGGCGCTGGCAGACTTCGGATTTGCGGGTCATCTTTTTGATGTCGCCATCAATGGCTGCAACCGCCGCGAGGATTGCTTCGCGTGCTGCGAACAGTCCGCAAATTGCGGCATGGAGGCCAGGCACTCCATCGCTAACTTTTAGCGCCGCGTTTTTGAATGCCGGAGACAAAGCTCGTGGCAGCCGCACGCCGAAGACGACGACCAGACCGCGGATCTGATTGTCGAGCGTCACACGCTGTCCGACCAGCTTCTTGCGGGCTGCGATCAGCGACCGGATTGCGTGCGCTGACAGTGATTTGACATGGGTCGGCTTGTAGAATCCCGTCCGCGCCAGGTGTGCCAAACCGCGGGCATCATTGCGGTCCGTCTTGTGGCCGGCCAGAGATTTAAGGGCCTGATATGCTTGCCTGCTCTCGATGCAAACAACCGGGACACCAAGCTCCGTCAGCCCATGGTAAAGCATTGGTGCCATCCGTCCCGTTTCAAATACAACTTTGGCACATGGTGGTCCAGAAGCGAGGAAGTCAGCGATCGCTTTTGGTGTTGAGCTCGCTTTTCCTTCACGAATAAGGGCCCCTTCACGATCCAGAATGCAGATATGCGTCTCTTCCATGGACACATCCAAACCAGCAAAATATTCCATTGGTCAGTCTCCTTTTCAATTGCATGTGCATCCAGAATAACAGGGGTAACTGAGTGCTGATCCTGATTACGCCATGTTGAAAAACCGCGCCGCTTCTCGGCCAGACATACCGTCCTTCAAACAAGCACGGCGCACACGACTATAAATATCCACAGAATACATCTCCCGCCCTCCGAATAAACGAAGGGCACAAACTGGCGGACTTTTACTCCGCTACAACTGCGATATGCAGCCGCTTCTGTGGCCCAATATTGCGCCGCGTTTTACAATTGATGTCTTCGCTCGTAAGATCGTCGGTTGGCGCGTGTCCACGTCCATGACGACCGGCTTTGTGCCGGACGCTTTGAACCAGGCAATCTATCAGCGCGTTCCTTCCGGGGATTTGGTGCACCATTCGGACCGTGGGTCGCAATATCCATCCATTCGCTACACCGAACGACTGTCCGAGGCCGGCATCGATCCATCCGTCGGAAGTGTTGGCGACAGCTATGACAACGCCCTGGCCGAAAGCACAATTGGCCTGTTCAAAACCGAAGTCATCGACTTCATGGGGCCATGGAAATCTGTCGGACAGATCGAATGGGAAACCCTGAAGTGGGTCAATTAGTACAACACAAAACGCCTGCACAGCAAAATCGGATACTTCACGCCACAAGAAGCAGAGGAGAATTTCTATGAAGCCTTGATCGAAGCTGAAAAAGCAGCCTAATATTTGAAACAACAACCCTCCGGTAAAACCGGGGCGGTTCAGCCGGGCACGGCAAGCAGGCACAGGCCGACGGTCAGGACGACCACACGCCGTTGCTTCATCGCAAGCGGCCTAGTCGGGCGGGCGACGTTCTACTCACGCCGGTCAAACCGGCTGGCCATGTCCTCGGTGATCCAGTCAGACAGGGCTTGTTCCTGCGTGCCCAGACGCAGATCGCCCCAAAGTGCGTCTACCTCCGCGCCGCAGTTGGCAAAGCGCGCTTCGATATCTTCGCGTAAGGGGCGCGCGCCGATATCGCCAGCGGCCTCGGCAATCAGGGCATAGTAATAAGCCCGCTGATACGAGCGTGGCGCCCCAAGGCCGGTGAAATGCGACAGGGCCAGCGCGCGTACCGCGCGGATGTCGTTGCCTTCGGGCAGCGCTTCGGCGGGGTCGGCAACACTGGTCGCGCCCAGATGCGCAAGCTGCGCGGCGATCACTTCGCCCGTTGTCAGGCGGGCCTCAAGCGCGTCGAGCAGAGAGACGGCTCCGGGCAGGCGGGCTGCACTGGCCGCCAGCGCGTTGCCATAGGCGGCGGGCGCGTCAATCGACAGTTGGGCACGGGCGGTCAGCAGGGCGGCTTCGGCAGCCTCGGGCGCGTCAGAATTCAGCAAGGGTTGCAGCAGGCCCGGCACCAGCGCCTCGGCCTTTGGCACACCGGTGCCATTGATCAGGGCGGTGGCAAGGGTGATCCGCTCGGGTCCGCTCAGATCATCATTGATCCGTGCCAGCAGGCGGGGATCAAACAGGTCTGATTGCGCCTGCGGGGCAGTGCGCGCATCAGGAGCCAATGCCTGTAGCAATTGCTCGGGCATCTCGTAGACCTCGGGTTCCAGCACGATGCCGCCCGGGGGCAATTGCGCCTCAATGGTGATCTCGCCGGGGTCGCGCACGAAATCGGCCACATGGGCCATCAGATCGTCGATAAACAACCGCTCGGTCGCGGTCAGCGCACGGGTGCCGCCATTGCCAAGTGCGTCTATGATCGCCTCGGTGCCAAGCGCCTGGATCACTTCGGGCTGGCGCAGGTTTTCCGGAATTTGCGAGGACAGCCGTTCCCAGCCGCCATTGTCCTGAAGGCCAAGTACCACATGTTTCATACGGATCGCCGGATCGCCGGGCGTGCTGTATTCGTCCAGACGCGGCAGGATTGCCCCGGCCACCGCCAGATCGATTGTCAGCATATCATTGATTGCCGCAGACCCATTGGTGCGAATTTCGCCGGTGCCGTGGATGTAATCAATCTCATAGTTCAGCCGGTCAATTTCGATCTCATTATACCCGGCTGCGCGCATGGCCAGCCCCGCATCGCGTGGCAGACAGGCGATATTGCCCTTGGCGCCCACAATGGTGATCGAGGCGTTGGAGGCCGACAGTTCGGGGCGGAACTTGCCCAGATCAAACGCTGCGCGTTGCAGAGTGATTTCGCATTGGCGCGCCCTGTCATAGGGCAGTTGCGGGCGCAGGGTAACGCCCGACAGGGATACCGTGCCGCGCATCACATCGGTGCTGAGATGCTCGTATTCCACCTCCATCACCACGCGCAGCGAGGACAGGACGATGCTGGCGGCGGATTCGGCGATGCGATCAGGGGTGATAATATCAAGGATGCCGGGCTTTGGATCACCCTCGGCCATGGCAGGGGCCGAGAGGGTCAGGCCAAGGCAGGTGGCATAAAGGGCGGCTTTCAAAGGGCGCATGAGGATATCCTTTCGCTTAAAGTACTCCGCTCAAGCTAGGCACACAGAGATGTGATCCACAGTATGGAAAACCTTACCTTAGGTCTCTGAAAGGGCCGCAACACCGGGCAGGGGTTTGCCCTCCATCCATTCCAGAAATGCGCCCCCGGCGGTGGAGATATAGGTGAAATCCTCCGCCGCCCCGGCCTGATTAAGGGCCGCGACGGTGTCGCCTCCGCCCGCGACCGAGATCAATGTACCTTCACGGCTCAGACGCGCAGCATGAGCGGCAGCGGCATTGGTGGCGGCATCAAACGGTTCAATCTCGAACGCGCCAAGCGGGCCGTTCCAGATCAGGGTCTTGGCCCCGTCCAACGCGGCCGTGATGCGCGCGACGCTGGCAGGTCCGGCGTCCAGGATCATCGCATCCTCGGGGCAGGCATGGGCCGGAACAACCTCATGCGCGGCCCCGGCTTTGAATTCACGCGCAACGACCACATCGGCGGGCAGAATGATCTCGCAACCCGAGGCCCCCGCTTTGACCATGATCTGGCGCGCGGTATCGGCCATCTCGTGCTCGCAGAGCGATTTGCCGACGTTCAGACCCTGCGCGGCCAGAAATGTATTGGCCATACCCCCGCCGATGACCAGGCAATCCACCTGACCCACCAGATTACCCAAAAGGTCCAGTTTTGTTGAGACTTTCGCGCCCCCCACCACGGCCACAACCGGGCGTTTGGGCATGCCCAGCGCCGCCTCAAGGGCCTGCAATTCGGCCTGCATCAGGCGGCCCGCGCAAGAGGGCAGGTGACGCGCCAGACCTTCGGTGCTGGCATGTGCGCGGTGCGCGGCGGAAAAGGCATCATTGCAATAGATATCGCCAAGACCCGCCAGACGGGCCGCGAACTCTGGGTCATTTGCCTCTTCGCCCGGGTAGAAGCGGATGTTTTCCAACAGGATCACATCGGCGGCGCGGGCCTCATCCGTCAGATTTTCGGCCCCCTCCAGCGTTTCGATCAGCGTGACATTGCGGCCCAATGCGGCTTCAAGCGCGGGCAGCACCACGCGCAGCGACATATCCAGAACCACTTTGCCCTTGGGGCGGCCAAAATGCGCGATCAGCATCGGTTTGCCACCCTTGGCCAGAATATCGGTGATGGTGGGCACGATCCGTTCGATCCGCGTGGCGTCGCTGACCAGACCATCCTCGATCGGCACGTTGATATCCACACGGGTCAGCACGCGTTTGCCTGCCAGGTCCATATCATCGAGGGTTTTCCAGCCCATGCCCATCGCCTCCTGCGTCCTCTTTGGCGTCCTTCTGGCGTGATCATGCTGGGGCGTCAACCTCTGCCCCTTGGCAATCCCGGATCAACCGCATAGGTATTTGCCAACTTACGTTAAAGGAGCGCCCAATGGCCGAGATCAAAGACTCCGAAAACACCATCCTGCTGGAGCTGAAAGACGGCACCGTCACGATTGAACTGATGTCCGATGTGGCCCCAGGCCATTGTACGCGGATGAAGGAACTGGCCCGCGCTGGTGCCTATGACAACGTATGCTTTCATCGGGTGATTGACGGGTTTATGGCGCAGACCGGCGATGTGGCCAATGGCAACATGGAAAAGGATTTCAACCTGGGCCGCGCAGGCACCGGCGGGTCCCAGCTGCCCGACCTCAAGGCCGAGTTTTCCAGTCTGCCCCATGACTGCGGCACCATTGGCGCGGCGCGCAGCCAGATGCCGGACAGTGCGAACTCGCAGTTCTTCATCAACTTCAATGACAACCATTTCCTGAACGGCCAATACACCGTCTATGGCCGCGTGATTTCGGGGATAGAGCATGTCGATGCCATCACCCGGGGCGAGCCGCCCGCCGATCCCGACCGAATGGTCAGCATGAAGGTGGCCGCCGATGCTTAAATACGCCCTAGCCTTCAGCGTTCTGGCCAGTCCCGCTTTGGCCACCGGCCTGACCATCGAAGTGTCAGGTGAGGCCAATGGCACCGTCACCATCGACCTGTTGGAAGATGTTGCCCCCGGCCATGTCGCCCAGATTACGGCCCTGGCCGAAGAAGGCGCATATGATGGCGTTGTCTTTCACCGGGTGATCGAAGGCTTCATGGCCCAGACCGGCGATGTGGAGTTTGGCAAGCTTGAGGGTGGCGATATGCGCCGCCCGGGGATGGGCGGCAGCTCCAAACCCGATCTCAAGGCCGAGTTTTCCGACCAGCCGTTTGATCGCGGCGTCGTTGGCATGGCCCGTTCGCAAGATCCCGACAGCGGCAACAGCCAGTTCTTCATCATGTTCGCTCCAGGCTACTTCCTCAACGGGCAATATACTGTGGTGGGCCGGGTGACAGATGGCATGGACGTGGTCGATGCGATCAAACGCGGGCAGGGCCAAAGTGGCTCTGTTGTTGGCAAGCCTGACGTGATGACCTCGGTTACGGTAACCGACTAAGCAATGACCGGCTACGAGCCTCTCAACACCCTCAAGCCGGTGGCTGAGGGGCTCTGGCTGATCGACGGGCCGGCGATCAGGGTTCTGGGCTTTCCGTTTTCCACCCGTGCCACTGTCGTGCGTCTGGAGAACGGCGATCTGTGGGTGCATTCGCCCACCCAGCTGACCGACGGTTTGCGCGCCGACTTAGGCGCGCTTGGCCCGGTGCGCCACCTGATCGCGCCCAATCAACTCCATTATGCCCGTGCCAGCGATTGGCAGGCGGCCTTTCCAGAGGCACAATTCTGGACCGCCCCCGGCGTGGTTGAACGGGCGGCCAAACATGGCCTGACATTGCCCGAAGGTCAGCCGTTGCAACAGGATCAGGCCGAAACCCCGTGGGCCGACCAAATAGATCAGCTGATCGTACGCGGCAGCAAATGGCACCACGAGGCCGTGTTCTTTCACCGCGCCAGCGAGACGTTGGTCCTGACCGATCTGATCGAGGCGTTCGAGACAGAAAAGCTACCCGTTCATTGCCGACCCTTCGTGTGGTTTAACGGAATCGACCACCCGGATGGGCGGACACCCCCGATCATCTGCCGATCTTATCGGGATAAGAACGCGTTTGGCGAGAATATTGAACAGATGGTCGCCTGGCGTCCGCGCCGCATCATCATCGCCCATGGCAAGTGGTATGAACGCGACGGGGTGGGCGAATTGGAGCGCGCTTTCCGCAAGCTGCTGCGGGATCGCAAATGGACCCGCACGTTTGACGAGATGGAAAAACAGCAGCGCCGTTAGGCCCAAAGCCGTTTCACACCAGCGGACACAAGACACGAGGAAGAGTGACAAGATGGCGGGGGCGTCGCCGCCATCTTGCTGGTCGTTTCACATCACGCAGGCAGGTAAATGTTGAACGCCTTGCGGATGTCCGCATCCGTTGCCGGATCGAACCGGGCGGCGGCGCGTTCGGAGAGGATTTCCTCCTTGCGCGCAGTGGCCTTGTCCAGCAGGGCGGGTTTGCCCAATTCGGCCCATTCCTTGGGTGACGTGCGATCGCCCAGCGTCGGATAGACGTAATCCGATTGCATCCGTGCCAGTGTCTGTCCGGTGCCGAGGTAGTGACCGGTGCCGCCCAGACAGACCTCTTTGATCTGGTCCAGCGCGAGGGTTTCGTCATCCACCTCGATCCCGCGCACACAGCGCAGGGCGTGGCCGATGATATCGTCGCCCATGATCAGCGATTCATGACAGAACCCCAGCAGCGAGGCATGCATGCCTGCCGCCTCATACACCATGTTCACACCGGACAGGCCCGCCATCACGTTGGTGCACATCTGCTCCCACCCGGCCTGCATGTCGGGCATTTTGGAATCCGAGGCCCCCGCAGCGGCCCCGCCGGAGACGTCGTAGAACTGGTGCATCTGCCCACAGCCCGCCGTCAGCAGTGCCTGCTCGGCCGAGCCGATGGACATCGCCCCGGTGCGCAGATCAAGGCCGAAGGGCCAAGTGCCGAAAATCGCCGGATGACCGGGTGAGACGGCGTTGACATAAACCAGACCGGCCAGACATTCGGCGGTGGCCTGCACAATGGCGCCCGCAACGGTGGACGGCGCGGTGGCCCCGGCCATCCCTGCCGACAGCAGCAGCACGGGCATGCCGCCCTTGATGCACTCTTCCATCACCTGACAGGATTCGGTGGCAAACTTCATCGGTGGAACAACGAAGCAATTGGAATTGCTCATGAACGGGCGCTCGCGCCACTTGTCCTCGCCGCCGGCGATCATGTGCAACATTTCCAATGCCGGGGCGACGTGATGCGGCTCGGTAAAAGAGGTGCCGATATGTTTGGTGGTGCCTGCGGTGGTGGCATAGACCGTGTTCAGGTCCATCTCCATATTATCGACGATATCGCGGCACACCATCGGACGTTGCAGGAAATGGACATTGTCCAGCTTGTCAACGATCCGCGCGGCATCATGCAGGTCCTGCAGGGTGCTTTCGCGATAGGCATTGCCGTGCACATCAACCATGTGCACAGCGGCCCCGGCGGTGCCGTAATGCACTTTGGAGCCCGACAGTTCGAGATCATATTGCGGATCGCGCCCATGCAGAGTGATCGAGCGGTTGGCCTTGGTCAGCATGTCCTCGACCAAAGCGCGCGGGAAACGGATACGCCCGTCATCGCCAAGAATGGCGCCAGCGCCGGTCAGGTATTCTATCCCGCTGGGGGGCGCATCGGCCAGGCCGACCTGTTCCAACGCGTCCAGCGCGGTTTGGTGGATGCGTTCGACCTGGGCTTGGGTCAGGGGCTTGTACATGCCGCCTTCAAGGCCGGGGCGCACGGGGCGCAGGGCCTGTTCCAGAGGGGCGGCACGGCTGGCACGGCGGGCGTTGCGGCCGCCAGAGCGGCGGGGGGCGTGATCATTCATGATGGTCGTCCTGTACGTGAGGGTGTGGTTGGCAAAGATGTGGGCTTACATCAATGCCGGACGCCCCCGCGCCGCACGGCCGCGCTGGGCACCGATGGTGCGAACGATCACAGCGATTTTGCAACACGGCGTCATGCCGGTCTCTCCCTTTTGGTCTTGGGAGGGGACGCGATTCACTCAACCCTGTCTAGTCTGTTTGCGACCTGAGGCCTGAAAGCGACATCTCTGTAGAGTCTGGAATCATGCGGCGCGTTGGGCGGCATACTCCAGTATATGCCGGACAGCGTCGGCCAGCCGTTCGTCATTGACCGTCAGGGCCACGCGCACATGCCCCGCCGCCGCCTGACCAAAGCTTTCGCCCGGCATCACCGCCACATGGTGGGTGTCCAGCAACCCGGTGGCGAACTCTTCACCCGTCAGGCCGGTCGCGCGCATATCCAGCATGATGTACATCGCCCCATCCGCCGGGATCGCGCGCACCACGTTCTGCCCCTCGACCAGACCCAGCACCAGATCGCGGCGACGGCGGAAGGGTTCGCCAATCTGCGCTTCAAACGCCTCGCCCTGATCCAGCGCAAAACTGGCGGCCTCCTGCACAAAGCCAGCCACGCCATAGGTGGTGTTGGTCGCCAGATGGCCCATATGTTCCAGCACCTCTGCGGGGCCAACGACCCAGCCGATGCGGCTGCCGGTCATCGCATGGCTTTTCGACATCGAGCCGATGACCAACGTCCGCTCGGCCATATCGGGCAGGGTGCGGGGGCTGAGATGGGTGCCACTCCACACTTGCGTGTCATACACCTCGTCCGAGATCAGCCAGAGTGCGTGATCGCGACAGACCTGCGCAATGCCATCCATCGTCTCGCGGGTATAGAGTACCCCGGTTGGGTTGTTGGGTGAATTGATCAGCAGCGAAGACGCTCCGTCAGCCCGCGCCGCCAGATCGGCGGGATCAGGCTGAAACGCCCGCTCGGGCCGCGCACGGATCGGCACGGGCACGGCACCGACACTGCGGATCGTGCTGGGATAGGTGGCATAATAGGGGTCAATGAACAGCGCGCGATCACCCGGATCACAACAGGCCATATGCGAGGCAAAAAGCCCAGCCTGACCACCCGGCACCACCAGCACGTTCTCAGGACTCGTGGGCACGCCGGTACGCTCCGACACACGTTTGGAAATGCGCTCGCGCAGGCCGGGATTGCCACTGCCAAAGGCATAGCCGGTATGGCCGTCCATCCCGGCCTTATACATCGCCTCAAGGATGATCGCGTCGGTTTTGATGTCATGCTCGCCAATCGTCAGATGGGTGACGTCAATCCCGTCCCGCTCCATCTGCCGGGCCATCATGTAAATGCCCCAACCGTCCGAGCCGCCTGCATTGATCCCTGTGATCCTGTTAGAAAGCTTCATGCCACACCTCCACCTGATCCGGCGAGGTGGACAAAGCGGGGCCAGATTGTCAATCGGATTCCGGCGAGGGGCTATCTCCCATCAGATAGCGAGGGCCAGCGCCCCGCCGTGCGGCGCGATCATCCGGGTTGAACAGCGTGCAGGTTTTCAGCGACAGACATCCACATCCCACACAGCCG
This sequence comes from Roseovarius sp., assembly GCA_965207105.1. GTDB lineage: Bacteria > Pseudomonadota > Alphaproteobacteria > Rhodobacterales > Rhodobacteraceae > Roseovarius. The sequence continues at coordinate 24,601 of CBDBLS010000068.1, forward strand.
TCCAACCGCGCGCGCAGGCTTTGCATCCGGGTGATCCGCCGGTCCAGTTCCTTGCCAAAGCGGTTCGAGATCTTTGCCCAGTCGGCCTTGGTCGGGGTGCGATTGTCCGGCAGGGTGCGCAACGCGGTGCGAATTTCGGCAATGCCAAAGCCCAGATCCTGCGAAATCATCACGAAAGACAGGCGGCGCAAATCCGAGCGTTCATAGCGACGATGCCCGGCCTCATTGCGATCGGGATGCACCAGCCCTTCATCCTCGTAATAGCGGATCGCTGAAGTGGCGAGCCCCGTGCGCCGTGCCACGGTGCCAATGGTCAGGCCGCGTTCGGCCAAAGCCCTGTGTGCCTTGTGGAATTTTCCTCTTGTCTTAAAGTAAACTTGAAGAATTACCTTGAGTGTCGAAGCGATTCAATCACAAAGGAAATCCCATGAAACTGGAACATGTGAACATCACCGTCCCGGATCCCTCGGCCAGCGCCGCGATCATGTGCGATCTGTTCGGCTGGCATATCCGCTGGCAGGGCGAGGCCAAGGACAATGGATTTACCGTGCATGTGGGGGATAACGACAGCTATCTGGCGCTCTATCGCCCCAATGTCACCCTGACCCCGACGGGCAATACTTATCGGCAAACCGCAGGGCTGAACCATGTGGCGTGGTGGTAGAAGACATCGCCGCCACAGAAGCAAAGGTGAAGGCCGCAAGATACACGCCCCATACCCATGGCGATTATGAACCGGGCCGACGGTTCTATTTTGACGGCCCCGACGGGATCGAATTTGAGGCGGTGGAGTACGATTGATGCCTTTGATCCTGCTCTTTTATCTGCCACGGGTGGCTGCGGCTAAGAACCCGACGTACGACCTCTTCTTGAGGATGGGCCGCCACTGCGCCATACTCGGGCTCGGTAGCCGAAATCGAAATCAACAATGAGGTCAGCATGAACCGTAGATTTTTTATCGCCATGGCGACGACGCTGCCGTTTCTGGCAGGTTCTGCAATGGCCGCCACGCCGCGTCTGATGGTTGCGAAATCGCCGACATGCGGGTGCTGCGGGGCCTGGGCCGACGCGATGCGGGCCGCAGGGTTCAACGTGGAAACGCGCGACGTCACACAATCCACGCTTTGGAAGATGAAAGAGCGCGCTGGCATCACCGAGCAACTGAGTTCGTGCCACACCGGAATGATCGACGGCTATGTGATCGAAGGCCATGTCCCCGCCGAGGATATCCGTCGCCTCCTGGCCGAGCGCCCGGATGCGCTGGGACTTGCCGTGCCCGGGATGCCGATTGGCTCGCCGGGTATGGAAATGGGCGACACGCGCGAGCCTTTCGAGACGCTGCTTGTACACGCTGGCGCCAGGGCCGAGGTGTTTGCACGCCACAACTGACGCCTCTGCGCCTGCAGGCTTGAGCAGACATGGTGCGGAGGCGTATGACCGGCCCATGACCAACGCAACCATCATCATTTGCTGCATTCCCTGCTGAGAACTCTCAGGCGGGCCGGTCTTTTCTTCCATCCAAGACGTTAAGTTGCTAAGCCCGCCGCGGGACACCTGCGCGCCAACGAGGGCTTTATGACCAATATCAAGCTGCACAACACTCTGACCCGCAAGAAAGAGGAGTTTACGCCCCTCGATGAGAAAAACGTGCGGATGTATGTCTGTGGCCCCACGGTTTACGACCGCGCCCATCTGGGCAATGCCCGCCCCGTGGTGGTGTTCGATGTACTGAATCGGCTGTTGCGGCATGTGTATGGCGCCGAACATGTCACCTATGTGCGCAACTTCACCGACGTGGATGACAAGATCAACGCGCGCGCGGCTGAGTCGGGCCGCGCCATTGGCGAGATCACTGCCGAGACCACCCAGTGGTTCCTCGATGACATGGCGGCGCTGGGCGCTCTGGAACCCGATGCCATGCCCCGCGCCACCCAGTTCATCCCACAAATGGTGACGATGATCGAGAAGCTGATCGCGGATGGCCATGCCTATCCCGCCGAGGGCCATGTGCTGTTCCGTGTGCGCTCTTACAAAGAGTATGGCCGCCTGTCGGGCCGGTCGGTCGATGACATGATCGCCGGTGCAAGGGTCGAGGTCGCGCCTTACAAAGAAGACCCGATGGATTTCGTGCTGTGGAAACCATCCACCGATGATCTGCCCGGTTGGGAGTCACCCTGGGGCCGGGGCCGCCCCGGCTGGCATATCGAATGCTCGGCCATGGCCTACGAGCTGCTGGGCGAAAGCTTTGACATCCACGGCGGCGGTAACGACCTGATGTTCCCCCATCACGAGAACGAGATTGCCCAAAGCTGCTGCGCCCATCCTTCGGGCGGTTTTGCCCAGGTCTGGATGCATAACGAGATGCTGCAGGTCGAAGGCAAGAAGATGTCCAAGAGCTTGGGCAATTTCTTCACCGTGCGGGATTTGCTGGACCAAGGCGTACCGGGCGAAGTGATCCGCTTTGTGTTCCTCAGCACACATTACCGTAGTCCAATGGATTGGACCGAAAAAAAACGCATTGAAGCAACCGCAGCACTCAAAGGTTGGTTCAATATGACCGCCGGTGAAGAATCAGATTCTTACGGCCTGTATTCTATTACTCCGGACTTATCAGATGACCTAAATGTCTGGGGCGCGATAACTGCGATGCGTTCGCTAGCAGACCAAGGCCAAACCGGGCAACTGAAAGCCTGCATGGATTTCTTGGGCCTGGTGCCGTCCAGCGACTGGTGGATCAAAAGAGACATTGGAGGATCAAACGGTTTCTCCTACTCGGGGCCATTGAATCTGGAAATGGAGGAGACAGCGCTAGCCTTGGCTCATGAGTTGTTTGATGTGCGTCGTGTCGCGATGGAGACTAAGGACTTCGACGAATTTGATGTCCGCAAAAAAGCTTTTGAAGCTGCAGGTATTGAAGTTCAAATTAAACCTGATGGTATCAGGTTGAGAGTTAACGACGGCTTTGACCCCTCTAAGCTGGAGGATCTCAAATGATGTCTCAAGCACAAGGGGCGCGCCCGAGCCTGGGTGGGCGCAGGCAACATCACTGTGATATGGAACCGCGCAGCTTTCGCACCATCGGTTCGGGGCATGACGCTAACCAATGCGCCCTCCCGTCACGCCAGAGGCGTGCTGTTCAACGTCGGCGCACCTTAGGTGCGACGGGAGGGTCGGGCGCGGCCCGTCGCTGCGCTCCTGGCAAACCCGTAACAACTGGAGAGGCATCATGAGCAAAGAACGCCTCTCTCTCTATGACACCACCCTGCGTGATGGGCAGCAAACCCAAGGTGTTCAGTTCTCGACCGCCGAGAAACAGGCGATTGCGGAAACGCTTGACGCGCTGGGCCTTGATTACATCGAAGGTGGCTGGCCCGGAGCGAATCCGACCGACAGCGCGTTTTTCGACGCGGCCCCCAAGACCCGTGCGACGATGACGGCCTTCGGGATGACCAAACGCTCTGGACGCAGCGCTGAGAACGACGATGTGCTGGCCGCCGTGATGAATGCGGGCACGCCTGCCGTCTGTCTGGTCGGCAAGACCCATGACTTCCATGCGGAAACCGCCCTTGGCATCACGCTGGCTGAGAATACCGCCAATATCGCCGCGTCGATCAGCCATATCGTCGGGCAGGGCCGCGAGGCGCTGTTTGACGGCGAACACTTCTTTGACGGCTATCAGTCCAACCCCGATTATGCGCTGGGCTGTCTGCAGGCCGCGCTTGAGGCGGGCGCGCGCTGGATCGTGCTGTGTGACACCAATGGCGGCACGCTGCCCCATGATATCCACACCATCACCAAGGCCGTGACCGCGGCGGGCATTCCTGGCGACCGGCTGGGCATTCACACCCATAACGACACCGAAAACGCCGTGGCGGGGGCGTTGGCGGCTGTGGATGCCGGTGCGCGCCAGATCCAAGGCACGCTTAATGGGCTGGGCGAACGCTGTGGCAATGCCAACCTGACGGCGTTGATCCCGACGTTGCTGCTGAAGGAGCCTTATGCCAGCCAGTTTGAGACCGGTGTGACGCTTGAAGCGCTGAAAACCCTTATACAGGCTAGTCGGAAACTGGATGAAATCCTCAACCGTGTGCCTCTGAAACAGTCCGCTTACGTGGGCGCCTCGGCCTTTGCCCATAAGGCCGGGTTGCACGCCAGCGCGATCCTGAAAGACCCGACGACCTACGAGCATATCGACCCCGAGGCCGTGGGCAACGCGCGCCTGATTCCGATGTCCAACCAAGCGGGGCAATCGAATCTGCGTCAACGTCTGGCCGAGGCTGGTCTTGACGTCGCCCCCGACAACCCCGCGTTGGCCCGCATCCTGGATAAAATCAAAACCCGCGAGGATCACGGCTATACCTATGACAGCGCACAGGCCAGTTTTGAGCTACTGGCGCGCGCCGAACTGGGTGAGCTGCCCGAGTTTTTCGAGGTCAAACGCTACAAAGTCACGGTTGAGCGGCGCAAGAACAAGTACAACCAGATGATCTCGCTGTCCGAGGCGGTCGTCGTGGTCAAGGTCGATGGCGAAAAGAAACTGTGGGTCAGCGAGTCGATGGACGGGGCGGGCAGCGACCGTGGCCCGGTGAACGCGCTGGCCAAAGCGCTGGCCAAGGATCTGGGCCGCTATCAGGGCATGATTGACGATATGCGGCTGGTCGATTTCAAAGTGCGCATCACCCAGGGCGGGACCGAGGCGGTGACCCGCGTCATCATCGATTCCGAGGACGGGCAGGGGCGGCGCTGGTCCACTGTCGGGGTCAGCCCGAACATAGTCGATGCCTCGTTCGAGGCGCTGCTGGATGCGATAAACTGGAAGCTGTTGCGTGAATCCTGACGATCTGAATGCCTGTGCCGATCTGGTCCGCCGGGGCGATCCCGAGCGGTTCATGGCCGCGATGGCCGCGCCCGTCGCGGCGCGCAAAATCCTGTTTCCGATCTATGCGTTTAATGTCGAAGTGTTCCGCGCGCCATGGTTAACGCAAGAGGCGCTGATCGCCGAGATGCGTCTGCAATGGTGGCGCGATGCGCTGGAAGAAATCCGCGAAGGCGGCACTGTGCGCCGCCACGAGGTGGTCACGCCTTTGGCCGAGGTGTTGGACGCCGAGGGCACAACCCTGTTGGATGACCTGATCATTGCGCGCTATTGGGACATCAACCGCGATCCGTTCGAGGATGCAGCGGCGTTTGACGATTACATCACACATACCTCTGGCCATCTGATGTGGGCCGCCGCGCGCGCCTTGGGGCAGGCCGACAAAGATGTGATGCTGGACGCGGGCTATGCCCATGGATTGGGCAATCTGTTGCGCGCCATTCCTGCTCTGGAAGAGGCGGGAAGGGTGCCGTTGGTGGATGGTCGCCCCGAGGCGGTACGCGCTTTGGCCCAAGCGGGTCTGGCGCGTCTCGGTGCGGCCCGCAAAACCCGCGCGAAAGTGTCAAGACAGGCCCGTCCGGCCTTGCTGCCGGCGTGGAAAACCGGGGCTATCCTGCGCCGGGCAATTGCGTCTCCGATGCGGGTGTCAGAGGGGCGGCTGGATATCTCGCCCATTGCCAGTCGTCTTCGGCTGATCGCACGGGCGGGCAGTGGACGGTGGTAAATCCTGCTGGACTGTAACGGCTTTGGCGTCGTTGATGGGGCTTGTCTTATGACTTTCCCCGGATTTCATGCGAAGTTTGAGGCGAAGCCAGTCACGCCATATATGGCGTGACTGGCTTCGACGGTCGCTGGATCGTGAGGGGCCTGGTTGTAATGAACCGTCTGATAGTTTGATCAGCCACCGTCTTCGCATGAGGCCTGAACGGATACGCAGCAGCTCATGGCTCTGCACGACAGGCACAGGACATCGAAGATAATGAAGGACAGCATCGGGACCGACATCTCCAAAGCGCATTTGGATGTGCATCGGATCAAGACAGGACAACATGCCCAATTCGACAACACCGCTTCCGGCTTTCGCGCGCTCAGGCGCTGGATCGGGAGCGAACAGCCACAAATCGTGGTCTTTGAACCAACGGGTGCTTACCATGCCTCCTTTGAGAAGACGTTCCCGGGCAAATTGCCTCTGGTGAAGATCAATCCACTACAGGCCCGCCGCTTTGCCCAGGCGCATGGAACGCGTGCCAAAACAGATGCCGTTGACGCGCGCATCCTGGCCACGATGGGTTCGGCGTTCGATCCGGTACCGGACAGGCCTTACAACAGGAATGAACATGAACTCAAAGAGTTGCAGATCGCGCGGATGGCCCTGGTCAAGGACAGAACCCGGCTGTTGAACCGTGTGAAAACACAGACTCTGGCGTTCACACGCCGCCAGACAAAACCACGCCTGACGCAGGTCAAACGCCAGATCGCAGCTCTTGACGATGAACTCGGGACGCGTCTGCGTGATTGTCGGAAAAGGGCGCGCGCACATGATATTCTCCGCTCCATTCCCGGCATCGGCGAGGTCGCTGCCGTCGCCATCCTGGTCGAATTTCCAGAGATTGGAACACTGGACCGCAGGAAGGCAGCCAGTCCGGCGGACCCCGCACCCATGACGCGACAGTCCGGGCAATGGCGCGGCAAGGCCTTCATTCAGGGCGGTCGTAAATTCCTGCGCGACGCTCTTTACATGCCGGCTCTCGTCGCGGCACGCCACAACCCTGACCTCGCAAGGAAATACCAGGCCATGATGGCAGCCGGGAAGCCTGCCAAAGTCGCTCTCACCGCGCTCATGAGAAAACTGATCGAGATGGCAAATGCGCTTGTCAAGGCTGACCGCGAATGGTCGTAAAATTCTCCTTGATCAAGACGGATACTACCACCCACCGGCGCGAAGCTCGGACACGATCTGAAGCCGGACATCGTCTCCGGCGAGCTTGGGCAACCCGCCCAATCCCAGCGCGGTGCGGCTGAGAAGACCAGTGACGCGCACACCAATCCAATCAATCCCCCTTGAAATAGGCGAAACTGCCGCCGAGCGGGTGCTCGCCCATAAATGTCAGCTCGGCCTCAAGCGTGATGGGCGTGATCTGGCCTTTCACGGTCAGATCGCCGGTCAGGAGCAGCCGGTTTTCACCTATATCCTCAGCGCTTGTCGACACAAAGGTGATCTCGGGAAAGCGATCCACATCAAATAATGTACGGCTTTTCATATAGTCGTCCAGCGGGCTGACCCCGGTGTGAAGGCTGGCGCTTTCAATGGTGATTTCAGCCGACGTGGCGGCCACATCCGCAGGGTCGAAATCGACGGTGCCGTCGACCCGTGTCCATTCGCCGGATTGTTCAGAGACATCGGCATGGCTGTAGAAAAACCGAACCTCGGTATGAGTGGGATCAAGGTGATATGTCTCGGCAAGGGCAGGGCTGGCCAGAAATGCCGCCAGGATTGCGTATCGGGCGAGGGACATGATGCTTCCTGTCGTGGTTTTTACCTTAAGTCTAGAAACGAATGGCGCTTTGGGCAACAGTTGTGTGGTCAGGCTGTTTTGGGCCGCAGTACCAGCCAGATCAGCGCGCCACCGGCCAGCACCAGGAACGGCGCCATCGCCAGATTGACCGAGGCCCAGCCTGCTTCTGCCGTGCCGCCTGAACAGTTTAGCAACCCCCCGGAGGCCAGCGAAGCCACGGTCACGCCACCAAAGACCAGCAGGTCGTTCAACCCCTGCATGCGGCCCCGTTCATGCGGCTCATGGGCGCCAGCCAGCATGGTGGTGGCGCCGATAAATCCGAAGTTCCAGCCGACGCCCAGCAGGATCAGCGCGATGAAGAAATTCTCCAGCGCCACACCCTGCAGCGCCACAGCACCGGCCCCGGCCAGAATCAGCAGGCCCAGCCCCATGATTTTCTCAACGCCGAACCGCGCAATCAGGTGCCCGGTGAAGAAGGACGGTGCGAACATCGCCAGCACATGCGCCGTGACGATATCCGCCGCGTTGCCTTCGGTGAAACCGCAGCCCACCACGGCCAGCGGTGTCGAGGTCATCACCAGGTTCATCAGCGCGTAAGACACCATCGCACAGATCACCGCCACAGCGATGCGCGGGGTAGTGATCAGCTCCCAACGTGTGCGGCCGCGCGGGCTGTCAGCGGCAGGCTTGGGTGGTTTCGGGATGTCCAGAAACAGAAACAAAAGCGCACCAACGATATTCAGCACGATGATCGCGATGTAGGTGCCAAGGAAGGGAATCACCATTGCCTGACTGGTCACCTTCACCAGTTGCGGGCCGATAATGGCGCTGGCCAGACCACCGGCCAATACATAAGAGATCGCCTTGGGGCGGAAGGCCTCGCTGGCGGTATCGGCGGCAGCAAAGCGATAAAATCCCTGCGCCGACATGTAGATGCCGGAAATCAGACTGCCCAGAAGGAACAGCGGAAAAGACGCCACATAAAGTCCCCAGGCCCCGACGATCGCACCCACGGCCCCAGCGCCCGCACCGATAAAGAACCCGGCCTTGCGGCCATACTTCTGCATTGCCATGGACAAGGGATTGGCCGCCAGCATCGATCCCACAACGATCAGCGAGATCGGCAGCGTGGCAAAGCAGACATTGCTGGCCAGCGATTGCCCGGCCCAGCCGCCAACGACAAACATCATCGCCATTTGCGAGCCCAGAATCGCCTGCGCAAGCACCAGAACGATCACATTGCGCCTGGCGCGGGTGTCATCAATATGCAGGGCTGCGTCGGTCATGAGGCAAGTGCTAGACCTGTTCGTGGTCTGCTGCAAGGGGGTGAGACGGTCGACGTGATTTGGCGATTGGCAAGGCCGGGCGCACTGCGTAACCTGCGCTGGATATGTGTGATGATGCTTGTTTCTCCCATCCTGCTGTTGGACCACTCCCATGACCCTGCTTTTGCTGGCCGGAACCCTTGAGGCGCGCGAGATTGCCAGGGCTTTGGCGGCAAAAGGCGTTGCTGCAGTGGCCTCCCTGTCGGGCGTCGCGCGTGAGGTCGGACCACTGGCCCTGCCCACCCGGCTGGGGGGCTTTGGCGGCGAGAGAGGGTTTCGCGACTATCTGCGCGCGCAAGGGATCACCGCCGTTCTGGATGCCACCCATCCTTTTGCCGAACGGATCACTCTGCGCACCGAACGCATCTGCGCCCATCTTGGCCTGCCCTATTGTCAGGTGTTGCGCCCGCCGTGGGTGCCGGAACCGGGTGACAACTGGGTCACTCTGGCACGAGAGGAAGACGCGGTGGATTATATCCCAGAGGGGGCGACCGTGTTTCTGACCACCGGGCGGGACACATTGGAACGGTTTGGCAATCTGACGGGCCGCCATTTGATTGTACGGCGCCTCGATGCGGCAGTGCGGCCCTTTCCATTGCCCAATGGTGAATTTCTGGTGGGCACCCCGCCTTTCTCGGTTGAAGAAGAAAAAGAGCTGTTTCAGCGTCTTGGCGTGGATTGGCTGGTGGTCAAGAATGCTGGCGGCGAGGCACCGCGTTCCAAACTGATCGCGGCGCGGGAACTGGGATTGCCTGTTGCGGTTCTGGCCCGCCCGCCCAGCAGCGATGGCAGCCGGGTGGAAACGGTGGCCGAGGCGCTGGACTGGGTGGCGGGCCTGTGAGCGGGCGGATTATCGAAACGTTGGAGGATGTCGAGGAAGGGGCCGGGACCCTTGCTCAAATCTGTCCGCGACTGGCCTATGCTCGATCCTTGACCGGGCCGCTGCCCCTGCGCCGCAAACCAGATGGATTTGGCGAATTGCTGAGCGCGATTGTCAGCCAGCAGGTCAGCGTCGCCTCGGCCGCCGCCATCTGGGGGCGGATGCAAGGCGCGGGCCTGGATCGGGCGGACACGGTACGGCTGGCCAGCGAGGATGATTTGCGCGCGATTGGGCTAAGCCGCCAAAAGATCAGGTATTCCAAGGCGCTGGCGGAGGCGGGGATCGACTATCACAGCCTGCGCCATGCGCCGGATGCGGATGTCATCACCACGCTGACCGCTGTGCCGGGCATCGGCCAATGGACCGCCGAAATCTATACAATGTTCAGTCTGGGGCGTGCGGATGTCTTTGCCCCCGGCGATCTGGCGCTGCAAGAGGCAGCGCGCGTGCTTTATGACCTGCCCGAGCGCCCCAAGGAACGCGCCTTGCGCGAGATGGCCCAGGCATGGACCCCTTGGAGATCGGTTGCGGCACGCATCCTTTGGGCCTACTACCGGGTGGCGAAGGACAGGGAAGGGATCAGATGACACGGGTTTTGCAAGCAGGCCGCAAAGAGCCGCATTCCGGTACAACACGCTCGATCGTGGTGTTTCTGCATGGCTACGGGGCCAATGGCGCCGATCTGCTGGGCCTTGCCGATGTGCTGGGCGAACATCTGCCTGATAGCCTGTTCGTCGCGCCGGATGCGCCGGAAAACATCCCCGGTATGCCGCGGGGCTATCAATGGTTCCCGATCCCGTGGATTGACGGCAGTTCCGAAGAAGAATCCGAACGCGGGTTGATGGCCGCCTCGGATGACCTGAACGCGTTTCTGGATGCGCTGATGGTGGACGAAGATGTACTGCCCGAACAGGTCGTACTGTTCGGTTTCTCGCAAGGCACGATGATGGCCCTGCATGTGGCCCCGCGTCGTGAAGACGAGGTGGCGGGGATCGTGGCGATCTCGGGTCGGTTGTTGGCCCCGGACTTGCTGAAGGACGAGGCCGTCAGCCGCCCGCCTATCCTGTTGATCCATGGCGATGCCGACGATGTGGTACCGCCGCAATCGCTGCCCCAGGCGGCCGAGGCACTGCAGGATGCAGGCTGGCAGGATGTCTATGCCCATATCATGAAGGGCACAGGCCACGGGATTGCACCGGATGGCTTGCAAGTGGCGTTGGCCTTCATGCGCGACAAACTGGGGCTTTAGACCCGCCTGCACGCGCTGTGGATGATTGTCATGGACATGTCATGAATCAGGCTTACCTAAATCGCAGGAAATGGCGCAATATGTAGGGCTTGTCAGGGGCGGAACACGAGATATAGTGATCACAATTCGGGACAGAGCATCACCCTGACCCACCGATGTAAACGACGGCCCTCAGCGGAGAGACGTAGACAGAATGGACGGCGATTTCAGAACAGAGTTTGTCAGGGACCCGGCTGCCCTCAAACATCATCCCGCGCTGGTCTTGAACGCAGATTACAGACCACTGTCCTATTACCCCTTATCACTCTGGACCTGGCAGGACGCGATCAAGGCGGCCTATCTGGACAGGGTGGATATCGTGGCCGAATACGAAGATACGGTCAGGTCCCCCAGTACCGAGATCAGGATACCCTCGGTCATTGTTCTCAAAGACTATGTCAAACCTCAAAAGCGCGTGGCCTTCACGCGCTTTAATTTATTTCTGAGGGATGAATTCCGCTGTCAGTATTGCGGGGCCAAGGGCGAGTTGACTTTTGACCACGTCGTGCCACGCGCCAAGGGTGGGATTACCAGTTGGGAAAATGTGGTGGCGGCGTGCAGCCCTTGCAACCTGCGCAAAGGGTCAAAAAGCCTGCATCGCACGGATATGAACCTGCGCAAACCGCCACGTGCTCCGGCGGCGGAACAACTGCGCAATATGGGGCGCAAGTTTCCGCCGAACCACCTGCACGAAAGCTGGCTGGATTTTCTGTATTGGGACGCTGAGTTGGAAGCGTAACGTCACAGCCTAGCGCATCTGAGTGATGTCATTCAGCCGGGCCTTGTGCCGCGCAGATGCGTTGGGCAAAGCTCTCCTGTCTCAAGCACGTGCACCATAGCGCCCCAGATGGCGATGTTATCCGTTACCAGAGCTGCCCCGCATTTTGCCTCGAACTCTGCGCGGCGCGGGCCAGACAGGGTTGCCAGTTCTTCAATCGCGATATCACGATACCAGGCGTTGCGGCTGTTGGTTGCAACGTTCGTGAAACCAGCCGCTTCCAGCGCTGCCGTCCAGCGTTGGGCCGACGCCATCTGAAAACCGAGGCCCTCAAGATCAATGTAACGTTGCATCTCGGGCGTCGGTGGAGTGTCATCGGAACTGAGCCAGTCGGAGGCGGCGAACACGCCGCCTGGGCGCAATACGCGAAAAACCTCCTGCGCCAGTGCTTCCTTATTCTCAATATGGATGATGGAATCCTTTGAAAACACGAGGTCAAAATGGCCATTCTCGAACGGAAAGGGGCCGGGCGTGACCTGTTGTATGGTGACACGGTCACTGGCTCCGGCCTGTTCTGCCCGGGTGCGTGCGCGAGTGCAGACCACAGATTCCACGTCGATCCCAATGGCATGGGCGGCACCGTGATCCTGAACCAGCGACAGCGTGATCGCCCCGGTTCCGCAGCCGATGTCCAGGATGCTCTTTCCGGTCAGGTCGAGCCCCGCCAATACGCGCGAGACCTCCTCGGGCCCACCGGGCGAGAGATATCCTTCTCCCCAAATCTCTTCGAGAAAGCCTGCAAAGGCATCGTCATAATGTTGTTGGTGATCGGTCATGGCAGCCCCCCGTTTCAGGCAAGGCTAGCAAGGTCGGCGAGACTGGGCAACCAGATGCTGGGCATGAAAAAGGCACCGCTGCCGGGGCAGGGTGCCTTTGGTGTCTATTGCCAGCCTATGCTTAGGATTTAGGTGTCTCGGCAGCAGGGGCGGGTGCAGGGGCAGCGGGTGCAACTGCTTGTGGCCTGGGCGCATTCGACTTGGCGTTCAGCGGGTCATCCTGGCGTTGTACCGAGCCTTCAAAATGGGCACCGGATTCAATTGCGATGGTCTTGTGAATGATGTCGCCTTCAACCCGCGCGGTCGATGTAAGACGCACTTTCAGGCCGCGCACGCGACCGACGATGCGGCCATTGACCACCACGTCATCGGCGATCACCTCGCCCTTGATGGTGGCGCCTTCGCCGACCGTCAGCAGGTGGGCACGAATGTCCCCTTCGACCGTGCCTTCGATCTGGATGTCGCCGGTGGTTTTCATGTTGCCGGTCACATGCAAATCTGAGGACAGCACAGATGCGGGCGGTTTCGCCTTGGGGGCCGCGGCTTTGAACTCGGCGGCTGCGGGGGCGGGATCGGGCTTGGCCGCGGGCATTGCCGGTTTGGCTGCCTCATCGGGTTTCGGGGCCGGATCGTTGATTTTGCTTTTAGAAAACATCGTTAGCTGCCTTGATATAAATCATCGGATTGACGGGTCTGCCGCCGACGCGGACCTCATAGTGTAGATGGGTGCCGGTAGAACGTCCAGTGTTCCCCATATCACCAATCCGTTCCCCGCGCGAGACCCTTTGGCCCTTCTTCACCCGAATTTTAGACATATGCGCATAGCGCGTTTCGATACCAAACTGGTGCTGGATTTTCACCAGACGGCCATAGCCTGACAACCACTCGGCGTGAATCACCACACCATCAGCGGTTGAAAAAATCGGGGTGCCGTGGGGGGCGGCGAAATCGGTGCCATTGTGCATCCGGCCCCAGCGCATGCCAAAGCCGGACGTGTAGCGGAACGCATTCTTGACCGGGATCGCAAAAGGCGCTTTTTGCGCAGCGATGCGATACAGGTTCAGCCGGTCCATCTGATTGAGGATGCGATTGGCGCGCTCGGTGTCTTGCGAATGCGCATCCCCCCGGCTTGAGAAACTCAGCGGAGTCAGTGGGCCGCCCTGACCGGAATAGCCCTGGCGCACGGTCGACAGCAGGCTGTCAGTGTTCATGCCAGCGGCGCGGAACATCTTGTCGAGCGGTTCGACCGATATGGTCATCGCCTCTTCCAACTGGCGGAAAATCTGATCGTTCTGATCCTGCATCAGCTGGATCTGCTCGGCCATCTCATCGGTGCCCAGCAGCGCGCTTTGGGCGTTTTCGGTGATCATATCCCGTTCTGTCGCGGTGTCTTGCAGCGCGGTTGTCAGGAAATCCATCGTGTCGCTGTTCAGCCCGTTGCCCAAACCGTTTTGCCCGACCGCACCGCCATCGCCGGTCTGATTTTCGGCCAGTTCCGTGGCCTCGTCGCGGGCGGCATCGCGTTCGTTCATCACTTTGCGCAAGGTGGCCTGGATCACATCCACGCCGGTCTCAAGCTCGCGTCGGCGGGTTTCAGAGGCCAGCAATTCCGATTGCATCACCGAAATCTGTTCCAGCGCTGAGTTGAAGCGTTGCTGCGCAGCGAGCGCCTCTTCGGCGCGTTTGTCGCGTTCGGACGACAATGAATTCAGCCGGGTTTCATAGGTGCGCTGATCGCGCTTGGCCTGTTCGCGGAAATTGCCCGATCCGATGCTGTCCATGATCAGGATCGCGGTGGCAATGATCGCCCAGGCAATCACTGCGGACGAGCCCATGAAGGCGATCAACTGGGTGGCCGGACGCAGGCGAATAAACCGCGTGTCCGTGTCAGACCGAAGGAACACCCTGCGTTCCGGGAAGTACCGCTCCAGAAGCGCAGTAAATTTGATAGCAAGCTTGGTTCGCAAAAACTCCGTCCCTTAGTCAACCCAACCCTAATGGCGCCGATTTTTTATTTTCCACAATCTGGTCTAAAACCTCCGACTTTAGTCGGAAAAACATTCAAACGTGCGCCGAAGGCGCTCAAGACCCACTGAACCCTCTGACTTTAGTCGGAGGAGGTTCAGTATGACGCTCTGCGCAACTGCTTATCGAGTGACTGCCGTTTGGGCAAGATTTTTGACCAGGTGATTCGGTTTTTTGGGCTGATTGGTGCCGGGTTGGCAAAAAACCGCCGATTCCAATAGCTTGTCCCGTGGCGTGCAGGTGGCGCTAACGGCCCGGCGCGGGGGTGTCGGCCAGCGGCCAGTTGAAGTCTGGCGGGATACCGGCCTCGGCGCGTTTTTCCGCGTTGAAAGGCGGTTTGAGGGGGCCATGAAAATATCGCCGCACAAGGGTGTGAAAGACGTCAATCGGATCGTGCTCATGGCGTCCGCACAGGAAGTGAAACCATTTTGAGCCATAGGCCACATGCGCCACCTCTTCGGCGTAAATCACCTTCATCGCCTCGACGGCCATATCGTCGCCCGCCTTGTCGAAGATCGTGATCATACCGGGGGTTACATCCAGCCCGCGTGCTTCAAGCACCATGGGCACAACCGCCAGACGACCCATGAAATCGTCGGCCGTATCTTCGGCCGCGCGCCACATTCCCGCATGGGCGGGCAACGCACCATAATGACTGCCTTGCGCTTCAAGGCAGGCGCATATCAAATTGAAATGTTTGGATTCTTCATCCGCCGACTTCACCCAGTCGTCATAAAACCCAATGGGCATGGGCGTGTCGGCAAACCGCGCGATGATGTCCCAATGCAGGTCTACCGCGTTCAACTCGATATGCGCCACCGCATGCAGGATGGCGATGCGCCCCTGCGGGCTGCCGGGGCGGCGGCGGGGCACATCGCGCGGGTCCAGCAACTCAGGGCGCGCAGGCCGGGCCGGGCGCATCGGCGGGCTGGCGGTGCCAATCGCGATCTCTTCCCCAGCCTTGCGGGCGGCAAACCAGGTTTCGGCATGGCGGCGCGACAGGGCGGTCTTTTCCCGCCCATCGGCCGTGTTCAGCACCTCGACCGCCATATCCGACAGGGTTTGAATGCTCACAGCGCCTTGGCCGCCTCAAGCACCTCTTCGGCGTGGCCCGGTACCTTCACCTTGGGCCAGATGCGGGCGATCTTGCCATTCCCGTCAATCAGGAAGGTCGAGCGTTCGATCCCCATGAATTTCTTGCCATACATGCTTTTTTCTTTCCACACGCCATGGCGCTCGTAGACATCGCTGTTCTCGTCCGACAGCAGCGCGACACCAAGGCTATGTTTGTCGCGGAACTTGTCATGTTTGGCGACGCTGTCCTTGGAGATGCCAAGGATGGTGACACCGGCAGCCTCGAACTCCCCTGTCAGACCGGTAAAGGCGATCGCCTCTTTGGTGCATCCCGACGTGTCATCACGCGGATAGAAAAACAGCACCGCAGCGCCGGGGCGCAGGGCAGACAGGGTGATTTCGTCGCCCCCGTCGCGGGGCAGGGTGAAATCGGGGGCAGTTTCGTTCAACTCTGGCATGGGTGCTCCTTGTGATGTCTCGCGGCCCCCTTCATATTAGGGCAGGCCGGGCCGGAATAAAGGGCTGATAACAGGCATGAGGCAGACCTGCGAGAGATGAACCCAGTGGCGCACCCCGTATGAGTGATCCAGACCCCCAGGTGCCAAGGCCAAAACGCGCGCGAAAAGCGGCGAAATGGGGCTTTGGCGTGTTGATTGTGCTGGTCGTGGCTGGCGCTATTGGCATTGCCTCGCTTATGGGGCGACAGATCAGCGCGTCCGATTGGCTGCGCGAGGAAATCACCACACGGCTGAATGCCCAGATCGACGGCGCGGACCTTAGCTTTGGGGATGTCAGCGTGGTGTTAGAGCGCACATGGGTGCCGCGCGTGTCGCTGCGTAACGTGCGGATCACGGATGCCAAAGGCGAAAAACTGGCCGCTGTGTCCGACGCCGATGGCACGCTGGCACTGCGCCCTCTGTTGCAGGGCAAGGTGCAGCCCGGCACGATCCGCCTTTCCGGGGCCACCTTGCGGTTGCGCCGGTCCGAGGCGGGTAATCTTGGTGTGGCGGTCGGGGATGCGCCGAGATCGGTGGAAGAGGCGCCATCGTTTCCGGCGCTGATTTCACAGCTTGATGATGTGCTTATGCAGCCCGGTCTGATGGCACTCACGGCGATTGAGGCTGACAACCTGACGATCCGCTACGAGGATGCCCGCGCTCGCCAAGCCTGGACCGTGGATGGCGGGCGTCTGCGCCTGACCCGCGAGGGCGACGATCTGCAACTGCGCGGTGATTTCGCGCTGTTGGGCAATCGCGGTTTCGCCACCACGCTTGAGATGAATTATCAGAGTGTCGTCGGCGAAAGCGGGGCCGAGTTCGGCATCAGCTTTGATGATATGCCCGCGCGTGACATTGCCCGGCAATCCCCTGCGCTGGCCTGGCTTGAGGCGCTTGAGGCGCCGATTTCTGGTGCGTTGAGAGCGGTTGTCGAAGCGGATGGGGCGCTTGGGCCGCTGAATGCCACGTTGCAGATCGGGGCTGGCGTGTTGCAGCCCACGGATGAAACCAAGCCGATCCCGTTTTCCAGCGCACAGACCTATTTCACCTATGATCCTGCGACCCAGTCGATGCAGTTTGACGACCTGTTCCTGGACAGCAAATGGGTCACGGCCCGCGCTGAGGGCAAGGCCTTTCTTGTTGGTCTTGAGCAGGGCCTGCCAACCGAGCTGTGGTCGCAGATTCGGGTGAGCGAGCTGCGTGCGAACCCCGACGGTCTTTACGCCGAACCGGTGGTGATTGAAGGCGCGACAATGGACACGCGCCTGAAACTGGACCCGTTTGAGCTGAAACTGGGCGAGATGAGCTTGAGCGATCAGGGGCAACGTCTGCTGCTGAACGGTGTGCTTGCGGCGCAGCCCGAAGGCTGGGACCTGGCGTTGGATGGCCGGATGGACGGGCTGACCCCGGCGCGGCTGTTGGAACTGTGGCCTGAAACCGTCAAGGCCAACACCCGCAACTGGATTCGCGACAATGTGGTCGCGGCCGATCTCAGCAACATCCAACTGGCTGTGCGGTCTCATCCTGAAAGCCGCCCAGACCTGTTTCTTGGGTTTGACTTCAAAGGGCTAGAGACGCGGTTCATGAAGCAGATGCCGCATATCAAGAACGCCGAGGGGCATGGATCGCTTTATGATACCCGCTTTGTGATTACCGCCTCGCGCGGGCATGTGATGGCCCCGCAAGGCGGGCGGATTGATGTCGGCGGGACCAGCTTTGTGGTGCCCACGGTGCGCGTCAAACAGGCCCCGGCGCGGGTCTATCTTAAGGCGAAAAGCACAGTGACGGCGGCGTTGTCCCTGCTCGATAACGAACCGTTCCGCTTTCTGACCAAGGCAGGGCAACCTGTCACGCTGGCTGATGGGCAGGCCGAGATTGAGGGACAGCTGGATTTCCTCCTGAAGCAAAAGCTGCAAACCGACGAGGTGGCGTTTGATGTCCGGGCCGTGGCTAGGCAGCTGCGCAGCGAAACCCTTGTCGAGGGCCGCGTTCTGGCGTCGCCGCGTCTGGATATCGTGGCCAGGACCGGTACGCTGGAAATCAAGGGAGAAGGCCGGATCGGGCGTGTCCCGGCGACCGGCACCTGGCGCACGAATATCGGCAAGACCTCAGACGGCAGCGGCCGGTTGGAGGGCACGATCGAGCTGTCTGAAAGGTTCGCGGACGAGTTCCGCATCGGCCTGCCGCCGGGCAGTATTTCGGGAGCTGGGACGGGCGTGATCGGCATCGATTTCGCCAAGGGTCAGCCCGGGCGCTTTACCCTGACATCGGATTTGGCCGGGGTGGGCCTGCGCCTTAAACCGCTGGGCTGGACGCTGTCCCAGGGTGGCAAAGGCCAGTTGGATGTCTCCGGCAGCCTTGGTACCCCGCCCGAGATCAACCGGATCAGCCTGAATGCAGGCGGTTTGCGCGCGAATGGCAGCGTCACGCTGCGCGCTGATGGCCAGCTGGATCGCGCCCGTTTCAACCGCGTGCGCGTCGGCACATGGCTTGATGCGCCTGTCGATCTGGTGGGCCGTGGGGCTGGCACGACGCCTGCGGTGCGCGTCAATGGCGGCACGATTGACTTGCGCCAGACCTCGCTTGCCGGGGATGGCGAAGGCAGTCAAAATCGCGCGCAGGGTGGCCCGGTAACATTGCGTCTGGACCGGTTGCAAATCTCTGAAGGGATTTCCCTGACCGGGTTTACGGGCGAGTTTGACATGTCCCGGGGCGTTGACGGGCGCTTTACCGGCAAGGTCAACGATGGGGCCACTGTCAACGGCACGGTTGTCCCGCAGGGCAATCGCAACGCGTTCCGGATTCAATCCGAAAACGCTGGCGGGGTGTTGGCCTCGGCAGGATTGCTGAAAAACGCGCGCAGCGGCCAGATGGATCTGATCCTCAGACCGGCCACCGCTGCGGGCACCTATAATGGCACGTTGACTGTGCAACAGCTGCGCCTGAAGGATGCGCCAGCCCTGGCCGCCCTGCTGAATGCGCTGAGTGTGGTCGGCATCCTTGAACAACTGGCAGGCGACGGCATCCATTTTTCCGAGGTCGAGGCCGATTTCCAGCTTGGTCCCAAGCTGGTCACGCTGACCCAAGGCAGCGCGGTCGGGGCCTCGGTGGGGATTTCGATGGAAGGGTATTACTTCATGGATCGCGGAGAGATGGACATGGAAGGGGTGTTTTCCCCGATCTATCTGGTCAATGCTGTCGGCGGCATTTTCGCGCGCAAGGGCGAGGGGCTTCTGGGGTTCAAATATCGCCTGAACGGACCGACCACCGATCCTCTGGTGCGGGTCAATCCGCTGTCCCTGCTGACCCCCGGCATGTTCCGCGAGCTTTTTCGCAAGCCCCCCCCGAAAGTACAGCGATGAAATTGTCAGATTTTGATTTTGACCTGCCCGACGCGCTGATCGCCACCCGACCGGTCAAACCGCGCTCTGCGGCGCGCTTGTTGGTGGCGAATGGCGATGCGATTATGGATGCCCATGTGCGTGATCTGGTCAATTGGCTGCGCCCCGGTGATCGGCTGGTTTTGAACGACACGCGGGTGATCCCCGCGCGCCTGACCGGGCAACGGGCCCGGATGGGTGAACAGGGTGAAACCTCTGCCCGGATCGCGGTGACGCTGCTACAGCCCGAGGCGGATGGCACATGGTCGGCATTGGTCAAGCCATTGAAGAAGATAAGGGAAGGCGAGGTGGTTCGGTTTTCCGATGCGCTGTCTGCCGAGTTGATCGACAAGGTCGACGGGCAGGGGCGGCTGCGCTTTAATCTGACCGGCGATGATTTTGACACCGCGCTGGCCGAGGCGGGTGCCATGCCTCTGCCACCTTACATCGAGGCGAAACGCAAGGCCGACGCGCAAGACAGGGACGACTATCAAACCGTCTGGGCGCGCAATGACGGGGCTGTGGCGGCCCCGACGGCGTCGCTGCATTTTGATGCACCACTTTTGGAGGCGTTAGAGGCGCTCGGTGTTGGCTTTGCTCATGTCACGCTGCACGTGGGGGCAGGCACCTTTCTGCCGGTCAAGGTAGATGATGTCACCACCCACAAGATGCATGCCGAATGGGGCGAGGTCAGTGCCAAGGCCGCTGCCGAGATCGCCGAAACCAAAGCGGCAGGTGGGCGGGTGATTCCGGTGGGCACCACGGCGCTGCGTCTGATCGAAACGGCCGGACGTGCCGGACAGATCACCGCCTGGGAAGGGGACACGGATATCTTCATCTATCCGGGTTTTGACTTTCAGGTGGCCGATGCGCTGATGACCAATTTCCATCTGCCCAAATCCACGCTGATGATGTTGGTTTCGGCCTTGATGGGGCAGGACAGGGTCCGCCGCATTTATGCCCACGCGGTGGCCGGGAAGTATCGTTTTTTCTCCTACGGTGATGCTTCATTGTTGATACCGAAGAAAAACACTGTCAACGCTGAGTAAAGGTGTGACCGCGAGTCGCACCCGAAAATAGCGTCTGACGGCGTGCGCGCCGCCCATCTTCAGGAGTGAATGCCATGATTAACGTGCTGCGCAGCGCTTGGGCGCTATTGCTGGGCATGATGCTGTTGCAGGTTGGCAATGGCATGCAAAGCACGCTTCTGGGGATTCGCGGCGAGATCGAGGGGTTTTCGACCCTTGAGATGTCACTGGTGATGTCAGGCTATTTCGTTGGCTTCCTGTTCGGCTCGCGCATGGCACCTGAAATGATCCGCCGGGTCGGGCATGTGCGGGTGTTTGCCGCCCTTGGCTCGCTGATTTCGGCGGTGATGATCATGTATCCGCTCTGGACTGATCCTTATGCCTGGGGCGCGGCGCGCATTCTGATCGGCTTCTGTTTTTCGGGCGTGTATGTGACGGCCGAAAGCTGGCTGAACGATGCGGCGGATAACGAAAACCGTGGCAAGGCACTTTCGCTTTACATGATCATGCAGATGACCGGCATCGTGTCGGCGCAGGCGCTGATCTTGGTCGCCGATCCGGGTGGGTTTGTGCTGTTCATCATCCCGTCGACCCTTGTCTCATTGGCCTTCGCCCCGATCCTGTTGTCGATTTCTCCGACCCCGGCATTCTCCACCACAAAGCCCCTTAGCCTATTGGAAATCCTTAAGATTTCACCATTGGGCTGTGTCGGTATGTTCCTGTTGGGCGGCATCTTTTCGGCCCAGTTCGGGATGGCGCCGGTCTATGGTACCAAGGCTGGCTTGAGCGTGGCGGAAATCTCAACTTTCGTATCAATGTTCTTTGTGTCGGCATTGTTGCTGCAATATCCGATCGGTTGGATATCCGACCGGATGGACCGCCGCGTTTTGATCTTTGTCGTGTCAGTCGTGTTGGGACTGGGCAGCCTGTTCGGGGCGATGTTTGGCGGGCATTTCATCGTTCTGCTGGCAGCGGCCGTGATGATCGGCGGGATGTCCAACCCGCTGTATTCCCTGCTGATCGCCTATACGAATGATTTTCTTGATCACGATGACATGGCAGCGGCTGCTGGTGGTCTTGTCTTTATCAACGGTTTGGGCGCGGTCGCGGGACCGCTGATCACGGGGTGGTTGATGGGGCTTGTGGGCCCTTGGGGCTTCTTCCTGTTTATCGGCGTGCTGGCTTTTGCAATGGCCGGATATGCCGCCTACCGGATGACCCAGCGGGCCGCGCCATCGGTGGATGATACGGAAAGTTATGCGCCGGTGATGCCATCCGCCTCGCCCCTGACGGTCGAATATGCCCAGGAATACGCCATTGAAGTGGCCCAGGAGCAACAGGATGACCCGGATTCCTAATATGTCGAGTTGAAGCAAAACGTTACTGTTCCTATTTGCCGACCTGACGTTAACATTTTGTAAAGCATTTGCGACAAGCGAGGAGCCTCGAATGGTTGCGCCGGATGACGTGTTGAGTTTTTGGTTGGACGAGGTCGGGGAGACAGGCTGGTATACGCCTTCCGACAGTCTGGATGAGGACATCACCAAACGGTTTGGCACAGCGTGGCGAAATGCCTGCGAGGGGACCTATGGTTTGTGGCTGACCTATCCGACAGGCACGCTGGCTTACATCATCCTGATGGATCAGTTGCCCCGCAACATGTTCCGGGGTGCCGGGCAGGCCTTTGCCGCCGACAAACCGGCGCTGGCCGCCGCCAAGGTTGCGATTCACCGCAAATGGGATCTGCGGATTGACGAACCGGCGCGACAGTTTTTCTACCTGCCCCTGATGCATTCCGAGAACCTGTGTGATCAGGATCGCTGTGTGCGTCTGATGTGTGAACGCATGCCCAAAGGTGGTCAGGATCAGCTGATCCATGCCCGCGCTCATCGCGAGGTGATCCGCCAGTTTGGCCGCTTCCCCTATCGCAATGAAGCCTTGGGTCGCGCATCGACCAAACTTGAGCTTGAGTATGTGGCCTCGGGTGGCTACGGCCATACGTTGCGCAGCCTGCAGTCCAGCAAGGCTGCGTAACCCCTGAATTCCCAACAGACAATTGCTTGATACCGCGCTATAATGGCGCGGTAGTATGTGGTGCGTTGTCGTGCGCAAAAAAATAGTTTAATACCAAACTAAATTTTGGGACGGAGAAAAACATGGCCGCGGAGACCTTTGATATGATCGTAATTGGCGCAGGCCCCGGGGGCTATGTTGCGGCCATTCGGGGGGCTCAGCTGGGCTTGAATGTCGCCGTGGTCGAACGCGAGCACATGGGCGGCATCTGCCTGAACTGGGGCTGTATCCCGACCAAGGCGATGCTGCGCAGTTCGGAGGTGTTTCACCTGATGCACCGTGCGAAAGAGTTCGGACTGAAGGCCGACGGGATCGGTTACGATCTGGACGCGGTGGTTAAACGCTCACGCGCGGTGGCCAAACAACTGAACGGCGGCGTGGCGCATTTGCTGAAGAAGAACAAGGTGATGGCCATGATGGGCGACGCCACTTTGACCGGTCAGGGTAAGGTCTCCGTGAAAACCGACAAGGGCACGGAAGAGCTGACAGCCAAGAACATCGTTGTTGCCACCGGCGCGCGCGCTCGCGAATTGCCGGGGCTTGAGGCGGATGGCGATCTGGTCTGGACCTATAAACACGCGCTGGTTCCGCCGCGCATGCCTAAGAAGCTTCTGGTCATCGGATCGGGCGCGATTGGCATTGAATTTGCCAGCTTTTACAACACGCTGGGGTCCGACACGACCGTGGTTGAGGTCATGGACCGCATCCTGCCTGTGGAAGACGCTGAAATCGCGGCCTTCGCCAAGAAGTCTTTCGTGAAACAAGGCATGACCATCATGGAAAAAGCCATGGTCAAGCAGTTGGATCGCGGCAAAGGCACCGTCACTGCGCATATTGAAATGGGCGGGAAGGTTGAGAAACACGAGTTTGACACCGTGATTTCCGCCGTTGGTATTGTCGGCAATGTCGAGGGCCTCGGCCTAGAAGAGATGGGCGTCAAGGTGGATCGCACCCATGTGGTCACCGACCCCCATTGCCGCACTGGTGTAGAGGGTATTTATGCCATTGGAGACGTGGCCGGTGCCCCCTGGTTGGCGCATAAAGCCAGCCACGAAGGCGTCATGGTGGCCGAGCTGATCGCGGGTGGCAAACCCCACGCGGTTGACCCCGACAGCATCGCGGGCTGCACCTATTGCCACCCGCAAGTGGCCTCTGTTGGTCTGACCGAGGCGCAGGCCAAAGAGAAGGGCTTGACCATCAAAGTCGGCCGCTTCCCCTTCATGGGCAACGGCAAGGCGATTGCCCTGGGCGAACCCGAAGGCATGATCAAAACCGTGTTTGACGGAAAAACCGGCGAACTTCTTGGCGCGCATATGGTTGGGGCCGAAGTGACCGAACTGATCCAAGGCTATGTGGTCGGCCGTCAGTTGGAAACCACCGAAGAAGATCTGATGAACACCGTCTTCCCGCACCCCACCCTCAGCGAAATGATGCACGAGTCGGTGCTGGACGCCTATGACCGGGTGATCCACATTTGATCGGACCCACAGACTGAGGGCGGCTTTCAGACTGAAAGACGCCCGAAAAATCAGACTGGGAGTGGGGCGATCACGTCCGTTTGCGGGGCCACATACGCCACCTCGATGGCTGGCGCGTCCGGATCGTCTGCCATCGTGGGGAAGCCGTCTTGTGACAAGACGATACCGTCAAACACGGCGCGGATGTGCAGGCTGTCGAGATCCACATCATCCGGGGCAACGCCGCGGAGCAGGATAAACCTTGCCTCATTGTCCAGAGCGCCCTAGTTGGCCAGGTCGACCTCGGTCGTGTCTGGCAGCGATATTCGGACCTCGGTCGAGATACCCTCGTCGGTCACGACTTCGACCAGCTCTACATCCAGCTCGATCGGATCTGTGGGCAGGCTGCCATCGACGGTCGGTTCCACCCCGACATCGACAACAAGAACGTCTTCGGTGCTGTCAAAATCCAAGATTTCAAACCGTGCGTAAGCGTCGGATGAATTGTCGTCCTGAATCGAATTGCGCGCGTCGGCAAAGATTGTGTCGGCCCCTTCGCCGGGGGCAACGATGGTCTGGTCGGCAAATCCGCGCGCGTCGATGAAATCGTTGCCGTCTCCCCCAATATAGGTCTCGTGGCTAAAACCATCACGTACAAAGCCGCTTTCCGGGGAAGCAACTGTGAACACATCATCGCCAGCGCCGCCATCATATACAATCCGATCTTCCTCATCAAAACCCCTGGGCACTGTATGGATCGTGTCGTTGCCATCGCCACCGTCAAGATTGCTGTAAACACCGTTCAGAACATCGTCACCCGCGTCGCCGAAAACGTTGTTGGCGATCCCGGTCAGATGATCGTCTCCGTGCCGCCTGAAAGAGTGAAATTCGCCGAGGTCCTTGGTTCGTCCCGCGCGCCTTCGATAAGATCAACTCCATTGCCAAAGATCGTGTCGTTGCCTGCGTCACCAAACGCATTGCCCTGGGCTGAGGTGATCAGATCGTCGCCTTCACCGCCATGCAGGTTGTTGCCTTGTGTCGCAAGGATGGGGCTGATTGCCTGGATCGGCTGTTCAAATTCGCCATCGCTGGAGGTCTCCGGGATAGAGCCCAGCAATGCCTCATCCCAATTCGAAAGCACATCGTTGCCTTCGCCGCCAAGTCCATCACCGTCGACCACCAGAATCGTGTCATCACCCTCTTCCCCAAAGAGGTCGCCACCATCATTGAAGCTGAGGTTCAGGGCGGTCTGGCCACCTGCCGCAATAAGCGTGCGCGAACCACTGGAATCAATGGTGCCGTCGATCAGCAGATCATCACCCGCCCCGCCAAAGAGCTGATCCTCGGACCCGCCTTGGCCACGCAAAGTGTCGTCGCCATCAAGGCCTGAAATCGTGTCGTTTCCGTCCAGCCCGAAAAAGCTTTCGTCCTCATCGCTGCCCACCAACAGGTCATCCATCATCGAGCCTGAGATTTCGATGTCATTTGGGCGCGTTTCATCCTCTGAGGGCGTGTCGTCCGACGAGAGGCTGTCAAATACAAAACCTGCTGTCCCGACTGCGGCTAGGATTAGAAAAAACGTCAACATACTCTGCGCTACCCTTTTGAACTCAGCCAAGCTTTACCGTTGGTAAAGACACTCTACGAACTTATGCTGTGTTTAAAAGGGCGTACGCGTGATGTCATTTCGTCAACTGGGGCCACTATTTATTTTCAAAGCGTATGGGAACATGGTCTTGCCTCTTTCCAATACAAGGTGGTTCTGAGAACATATGTCTGTCGGGCAGGAAGAAGAGCAGTGAGATGGCCAGTCTAAATCGTATCGTCATGTACAAAAGCTCGCGCGCTTGGCTCGGGGAGTTGGACCTTGCATCGATGGATGTGGCCGAGATGTCAGGCAAGTATGGCCGCCGGTATACGTTCAAGAGTTACAAGATCTTCCGCTATCCCAAACATGATATCTGCAAAGGCCCGATGACCAATGCTCGGGGCCACGTATTGCAATATGACATGATCCTGGCCAATCAGGTGTGGGAACATCTGGACCGCCCGTATACGGCGACGTGCAACGTTTTGGACATGCTGCGGCCTGGTGGTTATCTCTGGGTGGCAGTGCCATTTTTCATACCCTATCACGGCGCGCCGGTCGACAATTCGCGCTGGTCCGCGCGGGGGCTGAAAAACCTGCTGATCGAGGCGGGTTTCGCCGAAGACCGCATTCGCGCCGAGCAATGGGGCAACCGCGCCGCCGCCATGCGGAATTTTGAAACGCCCTGGCCACCGCCCTTTGACGAGGCCACGGATGATTTGGATAACGACCCCAATTTCCCGATCTGCGCCTGGGCGCTGGCGCAAAAAGCCGAACACTGATGACAGCCAGTGTCAGTAACGGCGGCGAATCGCGCCTGTTCATATTTTGTTCACATTTTTGTCTTGGAAGACTGCGCGCGCTCAACTATCTCTAACGCATCTATGCGGGGGGGCGGATGGCCGAGTTAAAAAATATCGAAGTGCGCGGCGCGCGCGAGCATAATCTGAAGTCCATTGATGTGGACATTCCGCGCGACCAGCTTGTTGTTATTACAGGGCTTTCCGGGTCTGGAAAATCCTCTCTGGCGTTCGATACGATCTATGCCGAGGGCCAGCGTCGCTATGTAGAATCACTGTCTGCCTATGCGCGCCAGTTCCTTGATATGATGGAAAAGCCGGATGTGGATCACATCAGCGGCTTGTCCCCTGCGATTTCCATCGAGCAAAAGACCACCAGTAAGAACCCGCGTTCAACCGTCGGCACAGTGACCGAAATTTACGACTATATGCGCCTGCTGTTCGCGCGCGTCGGTACACCCTATTCGCCCGCCACCGGCAAGCCGATCGAGGCGCAGCAGGTGCAGGATATGGTCGACCGTGTCATGGCGATGGAGCAGGGCACACGCGCCTTCCTTCTGGCGCCCATCGTGCGGGACCGTAAAGGCGAATACCGCAAAGAATTCCTTGAACTGCGCAAGTCCGGCTTTCAGCGGGTCAAGGTGGATGGTGATTTTCACGAGTTGGACGATCCCCCCGTGTTGGACAAAAAGTTCCGCCATGACATCGACGTTGTTGTCGACCGTCTGGTGATCAAGGAGGGCCTTGAGACGCGGTTGGCCGACAGTTTTCGCACAGCCCTTGATCTGGCCGATGGGATCGCGACCCTGGAGACGGCCCCGAAAGAGGGCGAGCCTGAGCGGCACACTTTTTCCGAGAAATTCGCCTGCCCGGTCAGCGGGTTCACGATCCCCGAAATCGAGCCACGCCTGTTTTCCTTCAATGCGCCCTTTGGGGCCTGTCCGGAATGCGACGGCTTGGGCATGGAGCTGTTCTTTGACGAACGTCTCGTGGTGCCCGATGAGGTGCTGAAAATCTATGATGGTGCGCTGGCCCCCTGGCGCAAAGGCAAGTCACCTTACTTCCTGCAAACTATCGAAGCCATTGCCAAACACTACGAATTTGACCCCAAGACGCCGTGGAAAAATGTGCCCAAACATATCCAGCAGGTGTTTCTATACGGTTCGGGCGATGAAGAGATTCAGTTCCGCTATGATGAAGGGGGGCGCGTCTATCAGGTCTCTCGCGTATTCGAGGGGGTGATCCCTAACATGGAGCGCCGCTATCGCGAAACTGACAGCAACTGGATCCGCGAAGAGTTTGAACGCTACCAGAACAACCGCCCCTGCGGGACCTGTGAAGGCTATCGTCTGCGCGAAGAGGCCTTGGCCGTGAAGATCGCGGGCCTGCATGTGGGGCAGGTGGTGCAGATGTCGATCCGCGAGGCGTTTGAGTGGTGCGGAACCGTGCCCGAGGCGCTGACCAAGCAAAAGAACGAGATTGCGCGCGCGATACTCAAGGAAATCCGCGAACGCCTGGGATTTTTGAACAATGTGGGCCTGGAGTATCTGACACTCAGCCGCAATGCCGGGACATTGTCGGGGGGCGAAAGCCAACGCATCCGCCTGGCCAGTCAGATCGGCTCGGGGCTGACGGGGGTGCTCTATGTGCTGGATGAGCCGTCGATTGGCCTGCATCAGCGCGACAATGGGCGCCTGCTGGAGACGCTGAAGAACCTTCGGGATCAGGGCAATACGGTCATCGTGGTTGAACATGATGAAGAGGCCGTGCGCACCGCCGATTACGTCTTTGATATTGGCCCGGGCGCGGGGGTGCATGGCGGACAAGTGGTCAGCCACGGCACGCCTGAACAGGTGGCCAGCGACGCTGCGTCGATCACCGGACAATATCTGTCTGGCACGCGCGAGATTTCCGTGCCCGCAATGCGGCGCAAGGGAAATAAGAAAAAACTGAGTGTTATCAAGGCAACAGGGAATAACCTTAAAGCAGTTTCGGCGGACTTCCCCTTGGGGAAATTTGTCTGTGTGACGGGTGTTTCGGGCGGCGGCAAGTCGACCCTGACGATTGAGACGCTGTTCAAGACCGCCTCAATGCGCCTGAACGGTGCACGCCAGACCCCGGCGCCCTGCGAGACGATCAAGGGGCTGGAGCATCTGGACAAGGTGATCGACATCGACCAGCGTCCCATCGGGCGAACCCCGCGATCCAACCCAGCCACCTACACCGGGGCCTTCACCCCGATCCGCGATTGGTTCGCCGGACTGCCGGAATCCAAAACGCGTGGGTACAAGCCTGGGCGGTTCAGTTTCAACGTCAAAGGCGGACGCTGCGAGGCGTGTTCGGGCGATGGATTGATCAAGATCGAGATGCATTTTCTGCCCGATGTCTATGTCACCTGCGAGACCTGTCAGGGCGCGCGATACAACCGTGAGACTTTAGAAATTAATTTTAAAGGCAAGAGTATAGCGGACGTTCTTAATATGACAGTTGAAGATGCCCAAGGGTTCTTCAAGGCTGTTCCCAGCATTCGTGACAAGATGGATGCGCTTGCCCGGGTCGGTCTGGACTATATCAAAGTCGGTCAGCAGGCCACCACCCTTTCAGGCGGTGAAGCGCAGCGGGTGAAACTCTCGAAAGAGCTTAGCAAACGCTCGACCGGGCGGACGCTTTACATCCTGGATGAACCCACGACGGGTCTGCATTTTGAAGATGTGCGCAAGCTGCTGGAGGTGCTGCATGAGTTGGTTGAGGGCGGCAACACAGTGGTGGTAATCGAACACAATCTCGACGTGGTGAAAACCGCCGATCATATCATCGATATCGGCCCCGAGGGTGGCGATGGCGGTGGTGAGATTGTCGCCACGGGCACCCCCGAACAGGTCGCCGAAGAGCCGCGCAGCCATACGGGCCGCTATCTCAAAGAGATGCTGAATGCACGGAAAGTGGCGGCGGAATAGGCGTCGCGCCTGCTCCGCCTGCCGGACTAGTTAACCCAAGTTATGGATAAGCGGTGTTTTTCATTCTGACTTTGGTTTTGCCGAGCACATAGGCTACCAGGCAGGATAGGATGTGAACGAATGCGTTTGTTGGGGATCGGTGCCGTGTATGCTGCACATTCCGACGTATCCGCCCACCCATTCCGACAACATCCGCCCGCTTGTACCGGGGTATCCGCCCAGGTTTGACGCGTTGCCGTGAGGCACTTGATTTTGGGTATCAGCTTTCGAGAGCGGCGTCACCTGTCCGAGCGTCTTGCTTTCGGAAGGATTGCCCGTCGAGTTCAAGTCGGTAGGCATTGTGCACAAGGCGGTCGAGGATGGCGTCAGCGAAGGTAGGTTCTCCGATGATGTCGTGCCAGGTTGAGAGCGGCAACTGGCTGGTGATCAGTGTTGATCCGTTGCCGTATCTGTCTTCGACTATCTCCATGAGGTCGCGCCGCTGGCTGGCATTCAGCCGATCTGGTCCCCAGTCGTCGAGGATCAGCAACTGTGTCTTTGTCAGCGCCTTGAAGACACGCGGGAAACGACCGTCGCCATGTGCCAATTCCAGTTCATCAAAGAGGCGTGGCGTGCGTTTGTAGAGTACGGTGACACCCTCGCGGCAGGCCGCTTGCGCAAGTGCGCAAGCCAGCCAGGTCTTGCCGACGCCGCATGGTCCGGTGATCATCAGGTTACGCTTGTCCCTGATCCATTTACCGGTCAACAGATTTTGGAACAGGGCTTTATCCAGCCCCCGGAGCGTCTTGTAATCTACGTCTTCAGGGGCGGCTCCGACATGGCGAAGCCGTGCGGTGCGCATCCGGCTCTCAAAGCTGTAAAACGCGGAGCAATATTGGGCCACAGAAGCGGCTGCATATCGCAGTTGTAGCGGAGTAAAAGTCCGCCAGTTTGTGCCCTTCGTTTATTCGGAGGGCGGGAGATGTATTCTGTGGATATTTATAGTCGTGTGCGCCGTGCTTGTTTGAAGGACGGTATGTCTGGCCGAGAAGCGGCGCGGTTTTTCAACATGGCGTAATCAGGATCAGCACTCAGTTACCCCTGTTATTCTGGATGCACATGCAATTGAAAAGGAGACTGACCAATGGAATATTTTGCTGGTTTGGATGTGTCCATGGAAGAGACGCATATCTGCATTCTGGATCGTGAAGGGGCCCTTATTCGTGAAGGAAAAGCGAGCTCAACACCAAAAGCGATCGCTGACTTCCTCGCTTCTGGACCACCATGTGCCAAAGTTGTATTTGAAACGGGACGGATGGCACCAATGCTTTACCATGGGCTGACGGAGCTTGGTGTCCCGGTTGTTTGCATCGAGAGCAGGCAAGCATATCAGGCCCTTAAATCTCTGGCCGGCCACAAGACGGACCGCAATGATGCCCGCGGTTTGGCACACCTGGCGCGGACGGGATTCTACAAGCCGACCCATGTCAAATCACTGTCAGCGCACGCAATCCGGTCGCTGATCGCAGCCCGCAAGAAGCTGGTCGGACAGCGTGTGACGCTCGACAATCAGATCCGCGGTCTGGTCGTCGTCTTCGGCGTGCGGCTGCCACGAGCTTTGTCTCCGGCATTCAAAAACGCGGCGCTAAAAGTTAGCGATGGAGTGCCTGGCCTCCATGCCGCAATTTGCGGACTGTTCGCAGCACGCGAAGCAATCCTCGCGGCGGTTGCAGCCATTGATGGCGACATCAAAAAGATGACCCGCAAATCCGAAGTCTGCCAGCGCCTTATGACGGTACCAGGGGTCGGTCCGATCACAGCATTGGCCTTTGCCGCAGCAATTGATGATCCGTCGCGTTTCA
Organism: Roseovarius sp.; assembly: GCA_965207105.1. GTDB lineage: Bacteria > Pseudomonadota > Alphaproteobacteria > Rhodobacterales > Rhodobacteraceae > Roseovarius. Next base: position 55,760 of record CBDBLS010000068.1, read on the forward strand.
GGAAATCGCGTGATGTGGGGGCGTATCTTGGACTGGTGCCGCGACGGCATCAATCTGGTGAAATCGACTACACGGGCAGCATCTCAAAGCGGGGCGACGTGCGCGTCAGAACGCTTCTCTATGAGGCCGCCAATGTGATGCTGACGCGGTATGCCGCTCCGCTCAAATTGAAGACATGGGCCCTCGCAATCGGTGCGCGCTCAACGATGAGAAAGGCCCGAGTGGCTCTGGCGCGTCGTCTGGCAATCATACTTCATGCCATTATGCGAGACAAAACTGACTTCCAGTCCGCGTAAGGCTTACGAGGCGACAACGAGGATTCCTAAATCAAAGTTCCCATCTGGGACGATGCCCGAGGGAGGGCGTGAGACACGGCGCCGATTCTGTAGCAACAGCCAAGACCAACGGTATGATTGCGGTTTCAACATTGCCGACCCACACCCAGCCAACCCCATCATGAACCTCAGAGTTCGAAGAGAACAAAGGCAACCTCTGACATCAAAAGCAGGAAACTCAGGAAACACGCATTGACAGATTAGAGAACAAAGATCGTAAGACGATCGCGAAGATGCTGCGCCATGAACTTCCGCCTGGGTATCGTCGGTCGGAAGCGCCTCGGCGGCCAACGCTTGATGGTTATGTTGGTGTGGTCGATGAGATACTGCGCACAGACAAAGCCCTGATCAAAAAGCAGCGACACACGGCCAAGCGCATCTTTGAACGGCTGCGCGATGAGCATGGATATGCTGGCAGCCTGACCACGGTGACCTATTACGTGCGCGAGCAAAAACGGCGCACCAAAGAGGTGTTTGTGCCGTTGTCGCATCGGCCGGGCCATGCGCAGGTTGATTTTGGTGAGACGCTGGGCGTGATCGGTGGCGTGGAATGCAAGATCCACTTCTTCGTGATGAGCTTGCCACATTCTGATGCGGTGTTTGTGAAGGGATATCCAGCTGAGACAACCGAGGCGTTTTGCGATGGCCATGTGTCCGCCTTTGCATTCTTTGGCGGCATTCCGCAATCCATTCTCTACGACAATACCAAGATCGCCGTGGCTCGGATACTCGGGGATAAGACGCGCATCCGCACACGTCGGTTTACGGAACTGCAGTCGCATTACTTGTTTGATGACAAGTTTGGCAGACCCGCGCGAGGGAACGATAAAGGCAACGTTGAGGGCATGGTTGGATACACCCGCCGCAACTTCATGGTTCCCGCACCTCGCTATGACAGCTTTGATGATCTGAACGCACATTTGGAAGAGAAGTGTTTAGCACGTCAGGACGATACGTTGCGGGGTCACACCCAAACCATAGGCGCACGCCTGATGTCGGATTTGGATGCTCTGATGGGATTGCCCGTCGCAGAATATGAAGCCTGCGATCACGTCAGCACGCGTGCAACGTCGATCTCAATGGTGCGCTATCGCAGCAATGATTACTCGGTGCCAGTAGCCTATGCGCACCACGATGTTCATGTGCGTGGGTTTGTGCATGAGGTTATCATCGGCTGCGGCAATGAGATTATTGCGCGGCACAAACGATCCTACACATCAGCGGATATGGTCTTTGACCCATTGCACTTTTTGCCCCTGCTTGAACAAAAGGTGGGTGCCCTGGATCAGGCCGCGCCTTTGCAGGGTTGGCATTTGCCAGATGTATTTGCCACGCTGCACCGACTGCTTGAAGCCAGAATGGGTAAGCCGGGCAAGCGAGAATACGTTCAAGTCTTGCGCCTTTTGGAGACCTTCGAAATGGATGTTGTGCAAGGCGCAATCCAGCAGGCAATAGATATGGGTGCAATTGGCTATGACGCCGTAAAACACCTTGTACTGTGTCGGGTTGAGAAGCGGCCACCACGATTGGATTTGGACTTCTATCCATACTTGCCCAAGGCCAATGTCGGCACAACACGCCCATCCAGTTACATGAGCTTGATGGGAAGGACCGCGGCATGACCGAAGCCCCTCGGATTCTTCTACGGCATCATCTTAAACAACTGCGACTGCCAACGTTCCAAGGCGAGTATGCCAAACAGGCGCAGCTCTGTGCTGCAGAGAACAAAGATCACATCCACTATCTGGCGCGGCTGTGTGAGATGGAATTGATCGACCGCGAACGCCGGATGATTGAACGGCGCATCAAAGCGGCGAAGTTCCCCAGCACCAAGAGCTTGGATAGCTTTGACTTCAAGATCATGCCAAGCTTGAACAAGCCCCTGACGATGGATCTGGCACGATGCGATTACGTTAATCGCAGGGAGAACATCATCGCGCTCGGCCCGTCAGGCACGGGCAAGACACACATCGCCCTGGGACTTGGGCTGGCTGCATGTCAAAGAGGACTGAAGGTGCGCTTCACAACGGCTGCGGCATTAGTCCATGATCTGATCGAGGCTCAAGATGAGCGGAGATTGCAGCGCCTTCAAAAGCAACTGACCAGCCAGAACCTGTTGATCATTGATGAACTGGGCTTCGTACCGCTCAGCAAATCTGGCGCAGAGCTGCTCTTCGAGGTCATATCCCAATGCTATGAACGCGGCTCCATCATCATAACCTCGAACCTGCCCTTCGATGAATGGACTGAAGTCTTTGGCTCTGAGCGGCTGACCGGTGCGCTACTCGATCGTTTAACCCATCACGTCCACATCCTCGAGATGAATGGCGAAAGCTATCGGCTCAAACACAGTCGCAACAACCGAAAATAACCAGCCCGCAATCACAGTCAGAATAATGCTGGCCTTATGGCCAGCATGCGCTTTGGCACGCTTCAGCTTTGTGACGAGCACGCGTGCAAAAGCGCCACAAAACATCAACCGAAGTGGCCCATTTTTACGCCGCGACATGGACCCATTTTACTCTGCGATTGACACAAAGCGTTTGGATTCACGACTGGTCGCTTCTCTATCGATCAACAAGCCCAGCCATTCGGCATGGGTCAGGTCTGCAGTACCATCTTGTGTTTGCATCTCTGCGAAGGCTTCCGCCATGCCGTCCAGCCTGAGTGTTTTGAGCTGATCGAGTGTTGGATGATCGAGCATATCCTGTCCTCTTCAATGAAAGTAACCTGCGCCACGGATGTTGTGATGTGTGATCGCAGGTTCGTCCGCGGCGCGGCGTCGAGGTGTGCGATCCAGACCATTCCTGAGAATGGAATGCAGGGATTGGCAGGTGTAGCTGTTGATGTGCAGCGCGCGTTCACAGGCGGCATCAAGGCGGGCAGAACCGAATGTTTTGGCCAGTCGTAGAATGCCCATACATGTCCTGTACCCTTGTTCCGGGTGGCGGCGCTTGCGCATGACCATCTCCGCAAACGCCTCAACGTTGGGTCCGATGCGCGCGGCCTGTGTGCGGATACGTTCCGGCGTCCAGTCGGTGCGATGACGGTGATTGGCAGGCATGTGGTCGCGGATCGTGGAATGCCGCCGGTTGCCTGATGTCCGTTGATATGCCGCAACACGCTGACCTTTATGATAAATCTCGACGGTGCGGGCTGTGATGCGTGCCCAGAGATCCTGGCGTAGGAGCTGGTGAGGCACCGAGTAATAATGCCGCCCGATATCGACATGGTAATCGAGACCGGCGCGACACTTCTTCCATTCAGCATAGGCGCAAGGTTCACGGGGCAGTGGCTTCAATGCCGGTTTGTCCAAGGTCTCGAACAAGGCCCGGCGGCTGGCCCCAAGGTGTCGGGTGACTTTATTGTTCAACTGATCGCGCAGGGGCTGGATCGCTGCGTTCAACTCATCAAGACCAAAGAATGTTTGATTGCGCAGGCGTGCTAATATCCAACGCTCAGCCAGCAAGACAGCGCCTTCGACCTTTGCTTTGTCCTTTGGCTTGCGCGGCCGCGCGGGCACAACAGCGGTATCGTAATGTACCGCCATGTCCCCATAGGTTCTGTTGATCACCGGATCGTAAAAGCAGGCTTTGATAACGGCCGCCTTCAGATTGTCAGGGACAACCTGCGCAGGCACGCCACCGAAGAACGCAAATGCGCGGACGTGGCTGCTGATCCAGTCAGGCAGACTTTGTGTCCACGTCGCTTCGACATAAGTATAGTTCGATGCACCAAGGGCCGCGACAAAGATCTGGGCCACGCGCACTTCGCCGGTCTGCGGGTCAACGACATCAACAGTGTGGCCCGCATAATCCACGAAGAGCCGCTCACCGGCAGGATGACGCTGCCGCATCACTGGCGACAACTTGCCCTCCCATCGCGTATAAAGCCCGCAATACCGGCTGTATGTGTAGCCATCGGGATGCACCTCCCGGTACTCCTGCCACAACAGCGAAAGTGTCACCCCTTTGCGCCGCAACTCCGCGTGCACATAGGCCCAGTCTGGGATCGGCTGGCTGCTGCCCGCAGAGCGCCGGGGAAACAACAAATGCTCAAGATCAGCGTCGGTAAGATCATTCGGCAATGGCCAGCTCAAACCCACGTCTCGCGCGCGGCTCAAATACTCGCGCAGGGTCGTGCGCCCAACCGCCAGGCTCGACGCCATAATCCGTGTCGACAAACCCTCATGTGACAGGCGCAACGCCTCTCGTATCTTCCGCATTGGCAATCTCTTCACTGGGCCATCTCCCGTTCAAAAAGAACGACAAATCAGCTCGCTTCAGATCACCTCGCAGCAGCACATCAAGGGGTGGGCGGATACCCCGTGTGTGGACGCCCCCGGAAATGCAAGTGTTTTTTACGGTGATGATGAGAAATGCGGTCGAGTTCCTACGTGTGTCCGGCCTCTCTTTGCGGCGATTGGTTGCTGCGGGTCCTTATGGATAGTTCGAAGATCAGGTCCAAATCGGAATCGCGCGGTGAGAGCCGCTCGGGGCATCACTGGTTCTCCTGATCTTGTCATTCTCGACTTTTCGCCCATAACCCTCCGCTCGGAACCACCGCATTCCCTGGCATCCGCCATCGCCGTCAGGCGGCGGGCGGAACCGGGTAAACCTCGCCTTTCGTCATCAAGGCCCATGCCGTACGCGCCATTCTGTTGGCCAAGGCAACCGTGACCAGCATTTTTGGCTTGCGGGTCAGCATTCGCGCCAGCCACGATCCGTCCGGTGCACCGCCCCGCCTCTCGGCAGCTTGAATCACCGACATCGCTCCAATAATCAGCAACCGCCGGATATCGCGCCGGCATTTTCGACGTTCGGCCCAATCGTGCCTTGCCGCCGGTCGAATGCTGCTTTGGTGTCAGGCCCGCCCAGGCCGAGAAATCCCGGCCTTTGGCAAATGTCGAGCCGGGCGGTGCGAGTGTGGCCAACGCCACTGCGCAAATCGGTCCGACCCCGGGGATAGTTGTCAGGCGGCGAGCCGTATCGTCTTTTCTCGACATCGCCTTCACCTGACGGGTCAGATCATTGACTTGCATACTCAAGGCTTCGATCTGATCGAGAAACCGGCGGCAGAGCGCGACCACCACCTCTGGCAGGTCATGTTTTGGATCGCCAAGCGCATCCTCAAGTCTGGTCAGATTGCCCAGGCCAGTTGGGGCGATAACGCCGTATTCGGCAAGGTGCCCACGCAGAGCATTGACGGCTTGTGTGCGCTGCGCTGTAAATAAATCACGCGTCTTTAGAACCATTGCCTGACCCTGCTGACCCGCAGATTTCACAGAAACAAAGCGCATCGAAGGGCGCGAGGCTGCCTCGACAATAGCCTCTGCATCGGCGGTATCATTCTTCTGACGTTTTACAAACGGTTTCACATATTGCGGAGGGATCAGCCGTACCTCGTGACCCGACTTGCCAATCTCACGACCCCGGTAATGGGCAGACGCACAAGCTTCCAACGCGACAAGACACGTGTCAAACCGGGCCAGAAAGTCCAACACCCGAGATCGTGTCAGGGCCTTGCGGAAAACAACCGCGCCATCGCCCGATGCCCCGTGAAGGTGAAAAACGTTCTTCGCGATATCAATTCCAATGGCTCAATTAGCATTGATTATGCGTGGCGTGTTACAGGCAGGATGCCTGCGGCGGCGGCAAGTATCGCGCGCGGCGTTTGGTGGCTCGGAAGGACGGCAGGGTGGAACCACCGAAGGCAGCTGTCCAGGTATCTGGTCGCGATGCCCCGATGGCGGCGCGGAAAGGTCTTTAATCGCTCATGCCGACTGTTCACGGTCTGAATGTGCAATTCACCACGGACACGTTCTCCGGCGGTCCGGTCGAGACTTTCATGGCTGACGCCCATTTCTGTGGCGCAGGGCGGGTAGCCGGTGCAGCCATCGGTCACCGGGAGAGCGTCCCCATCAAGACGTGGATGCAGAACCGTTTTGAGATGTTCGGCTGTCACCGCAGGCAAGACAGCACTGATGGCGGTGCCTGATCGGTCGACCGCAACGAGGACCGGAACCTGCTCCTTCGACAATCCGCGTTTTGAGGCCTTTCCCCCGCGTTTGCGGGCTTTTCGAGAGAGATTACGGTCCCCTTTCCGGCTGCGCGGAAAGAACGTCCCGTCGGCTTCGACGATTCCGCACAGATTGACCGCACCGACCGTTACGGCCTCGGGAAAGCGATGACGCCAACGAAAAGCTGTGGTGTCGGCCACCATACAACGCCCGTCGGACGCCTTTACCGTTTCGCCGTCGCGCAGGGAAGCTGCGAACCCTGCCCATCTGTCCCTGTGGCGCAAGCGGGCAGGCGGCGTCCCGGTCAGCGCGTTGAAGGTTTTGCGACAGCCTTTGCAAAAGAACCTCGTCAGGCCACTTGCATGGCCCCTGATGATCGCACCGCCCGAAGCACAGTGCGGACAGATACGCCCCTCGCGAACATTCGCCTCAAGGAGATCGATCACGCTTTCCAGCGACGAAACCCCGGCAACGAGCCGTCCGGTTTCAGCCCGTTGTTTCGATGAAAGGTCGTCGGTCTCGTTGAGCCACACCAAAAAAGCTTGATGATCCATGTGCCGCACCCCATAATTTTGTTCATGGTGTGTTCTATTACAGGCTGGCACGCATAATCAATGCTAATTGAGCCATTCCAATTGTGCTAACCTTGTCCATGGACGCCTCCCCGTAGCTGTTTCATAACGCTACCTTGGCACATTGCCATGCCGTAGGGGGCGTCCACCCCATCGGAATCACCGGGCGGATCAAATCGGTACGGGTGGGCGGATGAGCCCGGAATGCGCAGTATGCTCCAGACCCATTTCGGATTTGAGCTTGCCAAAGAGGGTTTCAACGATAAACCGGCTTCGTAACAGCGGCTTATCCATGATCGGCATCAGACAGTTCTTCATGTTTCGACGGATGCCGGTGATCGGGTGCAGCCCCTGTTTCCAAAGTTTTGCGAAGGGTTTCTTCGAGATGCAGCCCTTGTCTGCCAAGAGGTTTCCTTCCAGTCCGGTGACCATTTCCGTCAGTGGTGCACGATCATCCGTGTTGCCCGCATCCGTGTTGCCCGGTGTGATTTTCACGGCCATCAATTCGCCGCGATGGTTCATCACCACGTGTAGTTTGAAGCCAAAGAACCAGCCCATGGTCGAATGCCCGCGTGCGGCAAGGCCCTTGAAGGTCCGGTTACGGCTGATGCGCGGATTGGCACAGACTGCCGGCCTGGTGCTGTCGGCGATGTAGACGCCTGTCTCTTGGCCCGACAGGTTGTGGATCAGCACGCAAAACGGTGCAGGGAGACGCGGCATAAGGGCAACAAAGCGCCCATACGAGGGCAGCTCACCAAAGCAGTCACGATATTTCTGTTCGACTCCATGCACCCGGAAGTGCTTGAAATCCTTGAACGGGGAGAGGTGAAACAGCACCATGATGAACAACATCTCGCCCAATGACAACTTGCCAGCGCGTCGCCTCTTGCGCGATGTCGGAATTAGCCGATGGCGTTCCCGGTCTTCAAAGGTTTCAGCAAAATCGGCGAGACAGCAAAAGAGCGCGGTGGTGGACAGGGACATGGGAGGGATCGACCGTATTGTTGCAGATACGATCTTGAATCACGACGCGACGCGTTCGTGAACCCCCTCTCAACAAATCAACCTTATCCAGAATCGGGGTTAGTTATCAGATTTACAGGTGCTGACGCCGAAGATCGAATAGGCGGGGCAATTGCTGTCAACGGCGGAGTAAAATCCGGCCACTGGGGCGGAGCAAAAGTCGGCCAGTTTGTGGAGTGCGCCTTGGGGCGTGTGGCCACCAATCAGCAAGCACGTTCCAAGGCGCATTGGCCGTCAGGCCGATTGTTCATTTGTCAGGTTGAAGGGTTGGCAATACGTGCGCGGCTCTGATTGAGGCGGTAGCTTTCGCCGTTCATCTCGAGGATGTTGACGTGATGTGTCAGCCGGTCCGGGAGCGCGCCGGTCAAGCGTTCGGTGCCGAATGTCTCGGTCCATTCCTCGAAGGGCAGGTTCGATGTGATCAGGGTTGAGCCACGCTCGCAGCGCTGAGAGATCAGCTCGAACAGAAGCTCGGCGCCGGTTTTGCTCAAGGGGACGAAGCCCGGCTCGTCGATGATCAGCAGTTTGACCTTGGCCAGTTTGCGCTGAAGCTGCCGGAGGCGTTTCTCGTCGCGGGCCTCCATCATCCCGTGCACGAGAGCTGCGGCGGTTACGAAGGCGACAGGCAACCCTTTCTGGCAGGCGGTCAGCCCCAACCCGAGAGCGACATGGGTTTTGCCGGTTCCCGACGGGCCGAGCGCGATGACGTTCTCCCTGCGCTCGATCCATTCACAGCGCGCCAGTTCCAGCACCATCATCTTGTTCAGACCGGGGATGGCCGTAAAGTCGAAGCTGTCGAGGCTTTTGACGGTTGGAAACTTTGCCGCCTTGATCCGGCGCTCGACCATGCGCCTCTCCCGATCGATTGGTTCCAGCTCGGTCAGCCGGGCTGGATAGCGCACATGATCCAGGCCTTCCGCCGCACAAATGCGCGCTTGCTTGTCATGCTCGCGCAGGAAGGTGGGCAGGCGCAGAGTCTTGAGGTGGTGTGTCAGCGGCAGTTCGGGTGCATCCGTCATGCGTCACCTCCTGACAGAAGGCTCATACAGGAAGAAGCCGAGGTGGTGGCGATGTTGGTTCCGGGCAGGAACGGATAGACATCCAAATCCAACCTCGGGGGCCTTCGCTCGACGCGGCACAGGACGAGGTGCTTGATCGCATCGAAGCTGACCGCCCCCATTCGCAGGGCGTCTTTGACGGCAAGATGCAGCACCTCCAGCTCGAACCGTTCCGACAGGCGCAGGACCTGGACATACTCCCTTTTGCCCGCCTTGCCCTGCCGGGCTTCCAGCAAGCGCCGGAGCGTGGCGAAGGCGTCAGGCAGTTCCCAACCCTGCAAGGGCGCAGCCTGATCGAAGGACATGATCCTGCGCTCGATCAGCGGCAGGTAATGCAGCGGGTCGAACACCATGTCACCGCTGTCATAAGAGCGGGGATGATCGGCGATCACCTCAGTGGCGCAACCGATAACGACGCGGATCACGAAGCCCTTGATCCAGACCGCGCGGTGGCCATATGCGACCGGTACCGAGTAGTCGTTACCGCGATACCGCACCACCGATGTCGATGTGACCTGGCCACTTTGCAACTCACAGGCCTCGAAGGGTGCGCCGGGCAAATCCTGCATTGCCGCCGGATCGGCTTGCAGCCGTTCGCCGATGCTGGCCTTGTGTCCGCGCAGGACATCGTCCTGCCGTTTGCGGCATTGCTCTTCCAGGTGAGCGTTGAACGCATCCCGGTCCGGAAAGGACGGGATCGGCACCATGAAGTCGCGCCGCCCGTAGCCGACCAACCCCTCGACCGCTCCCTTGTCGTTCCCCTTGCCGGGACGGCCGTAGTGATCCCGGACCACATAATGCGACAGCATTGCGCTGAACCGTTGGGTTCTTTGCCGGGTGCCGTCCGGCAGGATCCGCGCCACCAGGCAGCGGTCATTGTCATAGAGGATCGACAGGGGAACCGCCCCAAAGAAAGCAAAGGCATGCACATGCCCATCCAGCCAGGCCTCGGTGGTTGCCGCAGGATAGGCCCGGATAAAACACGCATCGCTCTGCGGCAGATCAAAGGCGAAGAAGTGCGCCTTCCGCTCAACGCCGCCAATCACGACAGGCGCTTCACCAAAATCCGCCTGCGCATGCCCGGGCGGATGGCTGAGCGGCACGAACATCTCTTTGCCAGAGCGCTTCCTGGCCCGGACGCAGTCTTTGACGATTGTGTATCCGCCATCAAAGCCGCACTCGTCGCGCAGCCTCTCAAAGATACGCTTTGCGGTGTGGCGCTGCTTGCGCGGACGCGCTTTGTCCTCAGTAAGCCATTGGTCGATCTGGCAGGTGAACGCATCCAGCTTCGGGCGCCTAATCGGCGCTGTCCGCCGATACCCCGGTGGCTCCGAATAGGCCAACATCTTCGCAACACTGTCTCGGCCAATCCCAAAATCCCGGGCAATCCGACGCCCGCTCAACCCATCCTGAAAATGAGCCCGACGCACCTTCAAATACAATTCCACGGTGAAAATCCCCCGGCCCTCCCATCAAACGAAAGGGCAAAAGTGGACGACTTTTACGCCGCCCGCGACAACACAACGACGCCGCTACCGTGGCCGAGTATTGCTCCGCCGATTACACAAATGGGCAGGGATACCTCCGTTCAAAAATAACCGCCCTTATTGCGAATCGAGTCTATTAGAAAAACGCAAGCGCGTTCGACCCGGATAGAGGGCAGGCCACTGATTTCAGACAAGGTTTCGGCATCAGCGCCTTCTGCTCCGGCGGCGCGCAATGCCTCCAGCACTTTAGTAACGCGCGCGGCGGGTTCAAAGAATTGTTTCAGCCTGCCAAAGCGCCGCGCCGTATAGAGCGTCTCCATATCCAGCGTTCCATCCGTGGCATAGAACCGACCCTGGCCTGGTTTGATCTGTTGCGTGGGGTAGGCGCGAAACAACGACATGGGTGAGGGTGCCATTGGCACCGGCCCGCGCGGGGTTTTCAGATGCAGCGGCCCGTATATTCGACAGTTCCGCCCACAGATCCTGCATTTGCGAGATCACCACCGACCAGTCATAAAGCCTGCGGGCACGGGCCTGTCCGGCCCTCCCCATCCGGGTGCGCAGATCGGGGTTGATTGCCAGATCAACCAGCGCGCGGACCATGGCGGGCACGTCGGCTGCGGTCATGGCCGACGCGTTGTTGCCATATTGCGCGTAACTCTGGCGGCGCGCGTGATAACGCCATGCCTCAAGCCCGGTATGGGTGCCCGAAACAGTGGTGGTCGGCACGCGGATGCCGACATCCTCGCTCACCGTGTCGCGCATAACGTCCCAGTCAGTGGTCAGCACGGGCAGCCCGGCGGCCATTGCTTCAAGCGGGGCAAGGCCAAAGGTTTCCTGAATGTTGTCAATGGGAAAGGTGAAGATATCTGCTCCGTAAAAGGTCTCTTGCCGGGCCGTGGCATCGGCACCATCCAGATGCGTATAGCTGACCTCGGGCATGAGCGCCCGGGCGCATCCGTCAAATACCCGCTCGCTGTGGCTGTCGCCATAAATCCCACAGGCCAACATGTGCAGATTCACGCCTTCGGGCAGTTGGGATTGTGCGTGTTGCAGCGCCAGAAACAACGGGCCGGGATCGAATTTACCATACGGCACCAACCGCGACAGCGTGGCAACAACGATGTCCTTGTCACCCCATCCCATCCGGTGGCGCAGCGCTTTGCCAGCCCTCTCATCCGGGGTAAAGGCGTCGCAGTCAATGCCCAGCGGAATGACCGGCATTTGCGGG
>CBDBLS010000069.1:0-297987 GCA_965207105.1 Roseovarius sp.
AGGACCTGGTCGGCACCGATGGCGACGACACGATCTTTTCCGGCTCCGGCGATGACACGGTCAACGCCGGTCGTGGCGACGACCTGATCGATGGCGGGGCTGACAGTGACTCGATCGATGGCGGCGGTGGCGATGACACGCTCAAGGGCGGCACCGGCCATGACACGCTCCTTGGCGGCGCTGACAATGACACGCTTGACGGCGGTGCCGGCAATGACAGTCTTGATGGCGGTGCGGGCTTCGATCAGGCGCGTTTCAACGTGGCGGGCAATGAATTCGCCGTCACGAAGGAGGGAGATGTCTATACCATCGTCTCGGCGGAGGGCACCGATACGGTCAGGAATGTCGAGGCGTTCGTCTTCGGGGACACGACCCTGAGTGCTGTGCAGATGGATGCCCGTACCGGAGTCAGCCTCACCGGTGGCCCCGGTGCCGACCGGCTGACCGGCGGTGCCGGGGCGGATACGATCCACGGCGGTGATGGCGACAACACGATCGATGGCGGTGCCAGCTTTGACTCGATCACGTCCGGTGATCACAACGACTCGATTGATGGCGGCGCGGGCGACGACACGATTGCTTCCGGCGATGGCGATGACACGATCGATGGCGGCGCTGACAACGACCTGATCACCGGCGGGACCGGCGATGACAGTCTCGACGGTGGTGCGGGCGTCGATCAGGCGCGTTTCAACGTGGCGGGCAATGAATTCGCCGTGACCAAAACCGTCACACAGGACGGAGATGTCTATACCATCGTCTCGGCGGAGGGCACCGATACGCTCACCAATGTCGAGGAATTCGTCTTTACCGACACGACCCTGACGGCGGCGCAGATGGATGAGCTTGCCACAGCGCAGGCCGCTAACCCACTGCTGGCCGGGGACGCGGGCAATGACAGTCTCGACGGCACCGATGGCGATGACTTGATCAACGGCGGCGCGGGCGATGACACGATCGACAGCGGCGCGGGCGATGACCTGATCTGGGCTTACGGGGGCGACAACTCGATCACGTCCGGCGATGACAATGACACGATCTTTACGGGCCGTGGCGATGACACGATCAAGTCCGGCGATGACGATGACGTCATCTTTTCCGGGGCCGGCAATGACAGTCTCGACGGCGGTGCCGGTAGCGATCAGGCGCATTTCCGCGTGGCGGGCAATGAATTCACCGTCACCAAAGAGGGAGATGTCTATACCATCGTCTCGGAAGAGGGCGTGGATGCGGTCAGGAATGTCGAGGAGTTTGTCTTCAGTGACACGACCCTGAGTGCGGAGGAGATGGATGCCCGCGCCGCGCTCGCCGACCAGGACCTGGTCGGCACCGATGGCGATGACACGATCTTCGGCGGTCGCGGCGATGACACGGTCAATGGCTTCGGTGGCGACGACCTGATCGATGGCGGCTCTGACAGTGACTCGATCGATGGCGGCACCGGGGATGACACTCTGATCGGTGGGCCTGGCGCTGACTCGATAGATGGCGGCGCTGACAATGACAGTCTGATCGGCGGCACCGGCGACGACACGCTCCTTGGCGGCACCGGCAATGACACGATCGGGGGCGGCGATAACAACGACTCGATCGATGGTGGCGATGGCCATGACTCGATCGATGGTGGCGATGGCGATGACACGATCGACGGTGGCGACGGCAATGACACGATCGACGGCGGTACCGGCACTGACCAGGTGCGTTTCGGCGTGGCCGCCGACGATGTCACCGTCCTCAGGGACGGAGATACCTATATCATCGTTTCGGACGAGGGCGTCGACAGGGTCACCAATGTCGGGGAGTTCGTCTTTGCCGACACGACCCTGAGTGTGGAGGAGATGGAGGCCCGTGCCGGGAGGGCCAGTGGCAGCAACCGGCTGCTGGTCGGCGGCGATGGCAACGACCATCTGATTGGCGGCGGTGGCAACGACACGGTCCACGGTGGCGCGGGCAATGACAGTCTCTTTTCCCGCACTGGCGATGACTGGATCTTTGGCGGTGTCGGCAACGACTCGATCACTGCCACCGCTGGCGACAACACGATCTATGGCGGCGATGGCCATGACAAGATCACTTCCGGCAGTGGCAATGACTTGATCGATGCCGGTTCCGGCGATGACACGATCTCCGGTGGTATTGGCAATGACAGTATAGACGGCGGTACCGGCTTTGATCGGGTGCGTTTCTCCGGGCCCAGCAGCGAGATCTCCGTCACGAAGGAGGGAGATGTCTATACCATCGCTACTTTAGAAAGCACCGGTGCGGTATCCAGAATCATCAAGGTCACGAATGTCGAAGAGTTCGATTTTGACTTCGTCACTGATCAAGGCCTTCGCAGCCGGAGCTATACCGCGGCGGAGTTGGATGCCCTTGCCGCATTCAGGCTGACCGGTGGCGATGGCGACGACCTGCTGACTGGCCGGGGCATGGCGGATACGATCGATGCCGGCGATGGCGACAACACGATCGATGGCGGAGCCGGCAACGACTCGATCACGTCCGGCGATGACAGTGACTCGATCGATGGCGGCACCGGCGACGACACGATCCGGTCCGGCGATGGCCATGACACGATCGATGGCGGCGAAGACAACGACACGATCGATGCCGGCGGTGGCAATGACTCGATCGATGGCGGCGCGGGCTTCGACCAGGCGCGTTTCAACGTGGCTGACGGCGATTTCACCGTCACCAAAACCGTCACGCAGGAGGGAGATGTCTATACCATCGTTTCGGCGGAGGGCGTGGATACGGTCACGAATGTCGAGGAGTTCGTCTTCGGAGACACGACCCTGAATGCGGCGCAGATGGATGCCATTGTCGAGACCGCCGACCAGGACCTGGACGGCGACGATGGCGATGACACGATCTTTTCCGGCTCCGGCAATGACACGATCGATGGCGGCGACGGCAACAACCTGATTGATTCCCGTGCGGGCCATGACTCGATCACGTCCGGCACCGGCAATGACACGATCAGGTCCGGCGATGGCCACGACACGATCGATTCCGGTGCCGGTGATGACTTGATCACCGGTGGCCGTGGCGATGACTCGATCGGGGGCGGCGCGGACAATGACACTCTCGACGGCGGCGAGGGCGATGACACGCTTGATGGCGGTGCCGGTGCCGACCAGGCGCGTTTCGGCGTGGCCATCGGCGAATTCGCCGTGAGCAAGTCCGGCGATGTCTATACCATCGTCTCGGCGGAGGGCGTCGACAGGGTCACGAATGTCGAGGCGTTCGTCTTCGGGGACACGACCCTGAGTGCGGCGCAGATGGATGATCTCGCCACAGCGCAGGCCGGTACCCCGGCTCTGGCCGGGGACGCGGGCAATGACAGTCTCGATGGCGCCGATGGCGCCGACACGATCAACGGCGGCGCGGGCGATGACACGATCGACAGCGGCGCGGGCGATGATCTGATCTGGGCCTACGGGGGCGACAACTCGATCACGTCCGGCGCGGACAATGACACGATCTTTACGGGCCGTGGCGATGACACGATCACGTCCGGCGATGACGATGACGTCATCTTTTCCGGGGCCGGCAATGACAGTCTCGACGGCGGTGCCGGTAGCGATCAGGCGCATTTCCGCGTGGCGAGCGATGAATTCACCGTCACCAAAGAGGGAGATGTCTATACCATCGTTTCGGTGGAGGGCGTGGATACGGTCACGAATGTCGAGGAGTTCGTCTTCAGTGACACGACCCTGAGTGCGGAGGAGATGGATGCCCGCGCCGCGCTCACCGGTGAGATGCTGGACGGCACCGATGGCCATGACACGATCTTCGGCGGTCGCGGCGATGACACGGTCAACGGCGGTCGTGGCGATGACCTGATCGATGGCGGCTCTGACAGTGACTCGATCGATGGCGGCACCGGCGATGACACGCTCCTTGGCGGCACCGGCGATGACACGCTCCTTGGCGGGGCTGACAACGACAGTCTGACCGGCGGCGCTGACAATGACACGCTCCTTGGCGGCACCGGCGACGACACGCTCACCGGCGGCGTCGGCGATGACAGTCTCGATGGCGGTGGGGACGACGACGGCAACGACATCGATCAGGCGCGGTTCAACGTGGCTGACGGCGATTTCACCGTCACCAAAACCGTCACGCAGGACGGAGATGTCTATACCATCGTTTCGGCGGAGGGCACCGATACGGTCACGAATGTCGAGGAGTTCGTCTTCGGGGACACGACCCTGAATGCGGCGCAGATGGATGCCATTGTCGAGACCGCCGACCAGGACCTGGACGGCGACGATGGCGCCGACACGCTCTTTTCCGGCTCCGGCAATGACACGATCGATGGCGGCGGCGGCAACAACCTGATTGATTCCCGTGCGGGCCATGACTCGATCACGTCCGGCACCGGCAATGACACGATCAGGTCCGGCGATGGCCACGACACGATCGATTCCGGCGACGGCGATGACTTGATCACCGGTGGCCGTGGCGATGACTCGATCGGGGGCGGCGCGGACAATGACACTCTCGACGGCGGCGAGGGCGATGACACGATCGATGGCGGTGCCGGTGCCGACCAGGCGCGTTTCGGCGTGGCCATCGGCGAATTCGCCGTGAGCAAGTCCGGCGATGTCTATACCATCGTCTCGGCGGAGGGCGTCGACAGGGTCACGAATGTCGAGGCGTTCGTCTTCGGGGACACGACCCTGAGTGCGGCGCAGATGGATGAGCTCGCCACAGCGCAGGCCGCCAACCCGGCTCTGGCCGGGGACGCGGGCAATGACAGTCTCGATGGCGCCGATGGCGCCGACACGATCAACGGCGGCGCGGGCGATGACACGATCGACAGCGGCGCGGGCGATGACCTGATCTGGGCCTACGGGGGCGACAACTCGATCACGTCCGGCGATGACAATGACACGATCTATTCAGGCCGTGGCGATGACACGATCACGTCCGGCGATGACGATGACATCATCTTTTCCGGGGTCGGCGATGACAGTCTCGACGGCGGTGCCGGTACCGATCAGGCGCATTTCCGCGTGGCGAGCGATGAATTCACCGTCACCAAAGAGGGAGATGTCTATACCATCGTCTCGGTGGAGGGCGTGGATACGGTCACGAATGTCGAGGAGTTTGTCTTCAGTGACACGACCCTGAGTGCGGAGGAGATGGATGCCCGCGCCGCGCTCACCGGTGAGATGCTGGACGGCACCGATGGTCATGACACGATCTTCGGGGGTCGCGGCGATGACACGGTCAACGGCGGTCGTGGCGACGACCTGATCGATGGCGGCGCTGACAGTGACTCGATCGACGGCGGCACCGGCGCTGACACGATCACCGGCGGCGCGGGCGCTGACACGATCGATGGCGGCGGTGGCAATGACAGTCTCGACGGTGGGACGGGCTTCGATCAGGTGCGTTTCGGCGCGGCCATCGGCGAATTCACCGTCCTCAGGGACGGAGATACCTATATCATCGTTTCGGAAGAGGGCGTCGACAGGGTCACGAATGTCGAGGAGTTCGTCTTCGGGGGCACAACCCTGAGTGCTGTGCAGATGGAGGCCCTTGCCGGGGCGACCACCGCCGATGACCGGCTGCTGGTCCGGGGCGCGGGCGATGATTTCATCAGGGGCCTGCTTGGCAATGACACGATCTTTACCGGCGACGGCGTTGACACGGTCACGTCCTCCGGTGGCGACAAGTGGATCTTTACCGGCGATGGCAACGACGTGATCACTGCCACAGGGAGCGATGACAACAACACGATCTTTTCCGGCGATGGCCATGACCAGATCACTACCGGGGGTGGCGACGACCAGATCGATGCCGGGGATGGCGACAACAATATCTTTTCCGGCACCGGCAATGACACGATCCGGTCCGGCGATGGCGATGACACGATTTTCGCCGGCGCTTACCAGGGCTCCGGGGATGGCAACGCCCTGATCTTTTCCGGCGCCGGCGCCGACACGATCATTTCCAGGGATGGCGACGACACGATCGATGCGGGCAGCGGCAATGACACGATCGATGCGGGCACCGGCAATGACAGTATCGACGGCGGTGCCGATGTCGACCAGGCACGTTTCGGCGTGGCGGGCAGCGCATTTACCGTCACGAAGGAGGGAGATGTCTATACCATCGTTTCGGTGGAGGGCACCGACAGGGTCAGGAATGTCGAGGAGTTTGTCTTCGGGGACACGACCCTGAGCGCGGCGGATATGGATGCCCGTGCCGCGCTCACCGACGAGGTGCTGGTCGGGGACGTGCGCGACAACACGATTCTTGGCGGTCGTGGCGATGACACGATCACTGCCCTGGGCGGCGCTGACCTGATCGATGGCGGCGCTGACAGCGACAGTCTCGACGGCGGCTCCGGCGATGACACGCTCAGGGGCGGCTCCGGCGATGACACGCTCCTTGGCGGCGCTGACCATGACTCGCTCGACGGCGGCTCCGGCGATGACACGCTCAGGGGCGGCTCCGGCAATGACACGCTCCTTGGCGGTGCTGACAATGACAGTCTCGATGGCGGTTCCGGCATCGATCAGGCGCGTTTCGGCGTGGCCATCGGCGATGTCACCGTCACGAAGGACGGAGAGGTCTATACCATCGTTTCGGCGGAGGGCAGCGATACGGTCACCAATGTCGAGGAGTTCGTCTTCGGGGACACGACCCTGAACGCGGCGCAGATGGATGCCCTTGCCGAGGTCGCCGGTCAGGACCTGGACGGCACCGATGGCGCTGACACGATCTTCGGCGGCCATGGCGATGACACGATCGATGGCGGCAATGGCGACAACCTGATTGATTCCCGTGCGGGCGATGACTCGATCACGTCCGGCACCGGCAGTGACACGATTCTTGGCGGCGATGACAGTGACACGATCGACGGCGGCGCCGGCGCTGACACGATCGACGGCGGCGATGACAGTGACTCGATCGACGGCGGCACCGGCGATGACACGATCGACGGCGGCACCGGCGCTGACACGATCGACGGCGGCGATGACAGTGACATGATCGATGGCGGGGATGGCAACGACAGCCTCGACGGCGGTGCTGGCAATGACACGATCACCGGCGGTGCCGACAATGACAGTATCGACGGCGGTGCCGGCACCGACCAGGTGCGTTTCAACGTGGCCGATGATGAGTTTACCGTCAGCAGGGACGGAGAGGTCTATACCATCGTTTCGGCGGAGGGCAGCGATACGCTCACCAATGTCGAGGAGTTCGTCTTCGGGGACACGACCCTGAGTGCGGCGCAGATGGATGCCCTTGCCGCGCTCGACGACGAGTCGCTGGTCGGCGACGATGGCGACAACACGATCTTCGGCGGTCGCGGCGATGACACGGTCAACGGCTTCGGCGGCGCTGACTCGATCGATGGCGGCGCTGACAGTGACAGTCTCGACGGCGGCTCCGGCGATGACACGATCGACGGCGGCACCGGCGATGACTCGATCCATGGCGGGGCTGACAGCGACAGTCTCGACGGCGGCTCCGGCGATGACACGCTGAGAGGCGGCACCGGCGATGACACGATCCTTGGCGGGGCCGACAACGACAGTCTGATCGGCGGCGATGACAATGACAGCCTCGACGGCGGCACCGGCGATGACAGTCTCGACGGCGGTGCGGGCTTTGATCAGGCGCGTTTCGGCGTGGCCAGCGATGAATTCACCGTCACGAAGGAGGGAGATGTCTATACCATCGTCTCGGCGGAGGGCACCGATACG
This sequence comes from Roseovarius sp., assembly GCA_965207105.1. GTDB lineage: Bacteria > Pseudomonadota > Alphaproteobacteria > Rhodobacterales > Rhodobacteraceae > Roseovarius. Next base: position 7,725 of record CBDBLS010000069.1, read on the forward strand.
CTCACGCATGTCGAGGCGTTCGTCTTCAGTGACACGACCCTGAGTGCGGCGCAGATGGATGCGATTGTCGAGACCGCCGACCAGGACGTGGTCGGCGACGCCGGCGATGACACGCTCTTTTCCGGCTCCGGCAATGACACGATCGATGCGGGCAATGGCGACAACCTGATCGACTCCCGTGCGGGCAATGACCTGATCACGTCCGGCACCGGCAATGACACGATCCGGTCCGGCGATGACCACGACACGATCCGGTCCGGCTCCGGCGACGACCTGCTCACCGGTGGCCGTGGCAATGACTCGATCGATGGCGGCGCTGACAGTGACACTCTGACCGGCGGGACCGGCAACGATACTCTCGATGGCGGTGCGGGCTTCGATCAGGCGCGTTTCGGCGTGGCGAGCGGCGATGTCACCGTCACGAAGGAGGGAGATGTCTATACCATCGTCTCGGCGGAGGGCACCGATACGCTCACGCATGTCGAGGAGTTCGTCTTCGGGGACACGACCCTGAGTGCTGTGCAGATGGATGCCCTTGCCGGGATCACCCACGAGTTGCTGGAGGGCACCGATGGCGCCGACACGCTCACCGGCGGCCGTGGCGATGACACGATCCGGTCCGGCGCTGACAGTGACTCGGTCGATGCCGGCGAGGGGCACGACTCGATCGAGGGCGGCACCGGCGATGACACCCTGACCGGCGGTCGCGGCAATGACACGATCCTTGGCGGCGCCGACAACGACAGTCTGATCGGCGGCGCTGACAATGACAGTCTCGACGGCGGGACCGGCGATGATACTCTGGACGGCGGTGCGGGCTTCGATCAGGCGCGTTTCGGCGTGGCCGGCGATGCATTCAACGTCACGAAGGAGGGAGATGTCTACACCATCGTCTCTGCGGAGGGCACCGATACGGTCACGCATGTCGAGGCGTTCGTCTTCGGGGACACGACCCTGAGTGCGGCGCAGATGGATGAGCTTGTCGGGATCGACAGGATTCCCAGGGATCTGGTCGGTGGCGATGACAGTGACAGTCTCGATGGCGCCACCGGCGATGATACCCTGACCGGCGGGCGCGGCGATGACACGCTCACCGGCGGCGTCGGCAATGACAGCCTCGACGGCGGCGCTGACAGTGACACTCTGACCGGCGGGCGCGGCGCTGACACGCTCCTTGGCGGGGATGGCGATGACAGTCTTGACGGCGGTGCCGACAACGACAGTCTCGACGGCGGCGCCGACAGTGACACTCTGACCGGCGGGACCGGCGATGACAGTCTGGACGGCGGTGCGGGCTTCGATCAGGCGCGTTTCGGCGTGGCCGGCGATGCATTCAACGTCACGAAGGAGGGAGCTGTCTACACCATCGTCTCGGAAGAGGGCACCGATACGCTCACCAATGTCGAGGAGTTCGTCTTCGGGGACACGACCCTGAGTGCGGCGCAGATGGATGCCCTTGCCGGGTTCGACAGGATTCCCAGAGATCTGGCCGCTGGCCCGGGCGGCGACCTGCTGGAGGGTGCCGCGGGCGATGACACCCTTTCCGGCGGCACCGGCGATGACACGATCAATTCCGGCGCGGGCCATGACTCGATCACGTCCGGCGCGGGTGATGACTCGATCACGTCCGGCGATGGCGCGGGCGATGACACGATCGATTCCGGTGCGGGCGATGACACGATCAATTCCGGCGATGGCGATGACTCGATCACGTCCGGCAATGGCAATGACTCGATCCGCTCCGGCGATGGCGATGGCGATGACACGATCAGGTCCGGCAATGGCAATGACCGTATCTTTTCCGGCGCCGGCGAAGACACGGTCGATTCCGGCGCGGGCAATGACTACATCCACTCCGGCACCGGCGATGACACGGTCCGGTCCGGCGAGGGCAATGACGCGATCAATTCCGACACGGGCCTTGACGACATCGATTCCGGTGCGGGCGACGACCGGATCAATTCCGGCGATGGCGATGACACGATCAGTTCCGGTACCGGCGATGACACGGTCTGGTCCGGCGAGGGCAGCGATACGATCAATTCCGGCGATGGCAATGACACGATCCGGTCCGGTGCCGGCAATGACACGATCGATGCCGGCGCGGGCAATGACACGATCCGCTCCGGTGCCGGCGATGACGACATCCGGTCCGGCGATGGCAATGATTCGATCCACTCCGGCTCCGGTTCCGGCAATGACGACATCGATTCCGGTGCCGGCAATGACACGATCCATTCCGGCCGCGGCGATGACACGATCGATGCCGACGATGGCAATGACGACATCCGGTCCGGTTCCGGCAATGACGACATCCATTCCGGCGATGGCAATGACACGATCCGGTCCGGCGATGGCAATGACACGATCAATTCCGGCAATGGCGACAACCGGATCAATTCCGGCGATGACGACAACCGGATCACGTCCGGCTCCGGCAATGACAGGATCACGTCCGGCGATGGCGAAGACACGATCAAGTCCGGCGATGGCGATGACACAATCAATGCCGGGGATGACGATGACAGTATCGACAGCGGTGCGGGCTTTGATCAGGCGCACTTCAACGTGGCCAGCGATGAATTCACCGTCACGAAGGACGCGGATGTCTATACCATTGTTTCGGCGGAGGGCACCGACACGCTCACCAATGTCGAGGAGTTCGTCTTCAGTGACACGACCCTGAGTGCGGCGCAGATGGATGCCCGTGCCGGGATCACCGCCGATGACCGGCTCCCTGACGGTGTCGGGGCGGAAATCACCGCTGGCGGCGGGGCGGATACGCTGATCGGTGGCGATGGCGACGACACGATCGATTCCGGCCGCGGCGATGACGACATCCGGTCCGGCGATGGCGATGACCGGATCTTTTCCGACACTGGCCATGACACGATCAATGCCGGCGATGGCAACAACCGGATCTCTTCCTACCATGGTGATGACGAAATCCATGCCGGCGATGGCCATGACACGATCTTCGGCGGTCGCGGCGATGACACGATCCATTCCGGCGATGGCAATGACAGGATCGATGCCGGCGATGACAACGACACGATCACGTCCGGGGATGGCAATGACACGATCCGGTCCGGGGATGGCAATGACACGGTCTGGTCCGGCGATGGCGATGACGTGATCGACGGCGGCACCGGCCATGACACGATCACTTCCGGTGCGGGCGACGACACGATCCATTCCGGCACCGGCAATGACGGCATCACGTCCGGCTCCGGCAATGACTCGATCCATTCCGGCTCCGGCAATGACTCGATCCATTCCGGCGATGGCAATGATTCGATCTACTCCGGCTTCGGCAATGATTCGATCGATTCCGGCGCGGGCGATGACACGATCCGCTCCGGCCCCGGCAATGACACGATCGATGCCGGCGATGGCAATGATTCGATCCACGCCGGCTCCGGCTCCGGCTCCGGCAATGATTCGATCGATTCCGGCACCGGCAATGACACGATCACGTCCGGCTCCGGCAATGACACGATCCGGTCCGGCGATGGCAATGACGACATCCGGTCCGGCGATGGCGATGACGACATCCATTCCGGCTCCGGCAATGACACGATCCGGTCCGGCGATGGCAATGACACGATCGATGCCGGCAATGGCAACAACCGGATCAATGCCGGCGATGACAACAACCTGATCACGTCCGGCGATGGCAATGACGGCATCAATGCCGGCGCGGGCAATGACACGGTCCGCTCCGGCGCGGGCAATGACACTCTGGGCGGCGGGGCGGGCAATGACAGTCTCGACGGCGGTGCGGGCTTCGATCAGGCGCGTTTCGCCGCGGCCATCGGCGAATTCACCGTCAGCAAGGACGCGGATGTCTATACCATCGTCTCGGAAGAGGGTATCGATACGGTCACGGCTGTCGAGGAATTCGTCTTCGGGGATACGACCCTGGGCGCGGCGCAGATGGATGACCGTGCCTTGCCTGCCCCCGGGAACCGGCTGCTGCGCGGCGGCACCGGCAATGACAGTCTCGATGGCACCGACGGGGCGGATACGATCGACGGTGGCGATGGCGACAACACGATCCATTCCGGCGATGGCGACGACTGGATCTTTTCCGGCGGTGACAACGACTCGATCACGTCCGGCGATGACAATGACTCGATCTTTTCCGGCGCAGGCAATGACACGATCGATGCCGGCGGTGACAGTGACATCATTGTTTCCGGGGCCGGTGACGACAGTATCGACGGCGGTGCGGGCTTCGATCAGGCGCGTTTCGGCGCGGCCATCGGCGAATTCGACGTCACGAAGGACGCAGGGATCTATACCATCGTCTCGGAAGAGGGCACCGATACGGTCACCAATGTCGAGGCGTTCGTCTTTGGCGACATGACCCTGAGTGCCGCGCAGATGGACGCCCTTGCCAGGACCACCAACCAGGAACCGGTCGGCACCGATGGCGATGACTTTATCTTTTCCGGCACCGGCAATGACACGATCAATGCCGGGGATGGCGATGACTTTGTCTTTTCCGGCGATGGCCACGACGTCATCGAATCCGGGGTTGACAACAGCAATGCCACTGACAATGACACGATCCGGGCCGGCGATGGCAACGACACGATCAATGCCGGGGATGGCGATGACCGGCTGTTCGGCGGTGCGGGCCATGACCAACTCTTTGGCGGTGCCGGTGCCGACACCTTCGTGTTCAACAGCGGCCATGACACCGATGTGATCAATGATTTCGAGATCGGCATCGATACACTGCGCCTCTCCCGCGCGCTGACCGGCGGGATGACAGATGTCGAGGATATCATCTCAACCTACGCGACAATCACGAACGGCGCTGTGGTGTTCGACTTTGGCGGAGACGACATCATCACGATCTCGACCCTGGACTCGCTCACCGGCCTGTCGGAAAATATCGACATCTTCTGAGGCGTCTCCCGGGACAGGACAAACACGAAAAGCCCGCTCTCCGGATCGGGCTTTTTTCCGCGCAGGGCAGCCGGTTTCAGGGCACGGGTGTGGATGGCACAGGGTTTCAGGGCACGGGGACATCCGGCGGCAGCCGCCCGATCTCGGGAATGGGGGCAGGACCGGAGCGCGCTGCGTCGCGCGAAGGGCTTTTTTTGCCGCTGGCCATGCCGGGATTCCTGACATTTTTTTCACCACCGGTATCGCGCAAATTCCGGCGCGACCCCTCCGGCGGTTTCCCCGCGCGTTTCGGGAGGGCATTTCGTTTCGGCGGGGAGGGCCATTTCGTTTCGGATGACCCGTCGGTAAAAATTTCCTGAATGGTTGCAATCGGTTGTCGGCGGCGTAAATCCGAAACGAAACGAAATGCAAAAAAAAAACAGCCACGCAGACGTTGGAAAGCGCGGCACATAACACCCACCTGCCGTCCCCCGCCGGGAAGAACCCGTGGTTTCCGAGCAATGGAAGCAGCCCCTGATGGCAGCCACGATGCCGTTGGCAAGCCGTTCCATTCGGTCCCGGCGTTTCGCTGCGACCGCTTCCGGGGAAGCGGTGGGCGGATACCCGGAAATCAGCGGGCGGATCAGAACCGTACGGTCGGGTGGATCAAATTGCAACGCGCAGGCACTGGCGACATCACTGTCGCTAAAACGCGATTGTGTCGCTGACACACGACAGGGGTATCGCATGAATGGCATCCTTTGGTTTGCCTTGATCTTCTGTCTCTGTTTCAGTTTTCCAAAGTTTATGTCCGCAGGACGCCGCTTTGGAAAATGCCGTTTTGTTTCAATCTTTTGCCTCAACTATCAGCGATCCACGCCAACAGACGAAGGTTCTTTATCCGCTTGATGAGGTTCTGCTTTTGAGCCTTTGCGGGGTTGTGTCCGGCTGCGGGAGTTTTGTCGATATTGCCCTTTATGGTGACGAAAAGCTGTCTTTCCTGCGCAAATGGGCTCCATTTGAGCATGGCACACCCTCCCGTGACACGCTTTCGACGGTGTTCCGGGCGCTCGATCCTGAAGAGTTCAACGCAGCTTTTGCAGCATGGGCGTCCGGGTTGGCCGCGCGCATTGGTGGAATGGTTGTGGCCATTGATGGAAAGACGGCGCGCGGGTCCAGAGCCGGTGGAGAAACACCTCTGCATCTGATCCCGGCCCGGTGCGACGACCCGCGGCTTGTGCCTGGTCAGCAAGCCAGTGCGCACAAAAGGAACGGGATCAGGGACATCCCCGTGCTTCTGGATTTGCTTTTCCCTGAGGGAGCGACCGTGACCCTGGATGCGATGGGATGTCAGCGTGAGGTCGCCGCGAAAATCCGTGACAAGGGTGCTGATTATGTGCCGGCACCGAAGGGCAATCAGGGGCTTCTCCATGAGGACGTGAAACTGTGGCTTGAAGAACAGGATCGGGAAAACACAGAGTCATTACAGACAGTTGACGGCGACAGGGGCGGGATTGAAACGCGAACATATGAACATATACCCAATGCGATGCCATCGACCGGTTGAAAAAGCGTCACCCCCATCGGGAGGGTCCGGCCAGCATTGGTCGCGTCATCCCGGTCAGGGAAAGTAATGGCAAGACGACGGGACAGGCGCGATACTTCATCCCGTCCCTGCCAAAAGACGCCGCGCGCCCTGGCCATGCGGTACGCTCTCATCGGGGAATTGAAAACCGTCTGCACCGGGTGCTCGATGTCACCTTCCGCGATGACGACAGCCGGGTGCGAAAAGATCATGCCCCCGCCAGCTTCGCCGTCATCAGGCACATCGCGATGAACCTGCCCGGCAAAGTGAAAGGTAAACGCTCCCTCGGGGGAAACCGGAAAAAGGCAGGCTGGAACAACCGTTTCCTGCTTCAAATCCTCGCGCCGTGAAACTCATGCGATTCCCCTGGTCTCCGCCGAAGGTTTCGTGGTGCATTGTTAATCTCTGTGCTACTCTGCAGCGGGATTGTGCGAATCCTTCCCGACAGGATTGATCAAATTCTCAATGCGACACAAACACAAAGGAGAGGACACAGTTATGGCCTTGAGAATAAACGACATCGCCCCTGATTTTGTAGCTGATACAACCGAAGGTGAGATCAGTTTTCACGATTGGATCGGTGACGGTTATGCAGTGATGTTTTCACATCCCAAAGATTTTACACCGGTTTGTACGACCGAGCTTGGAACGATGGCCGGGATGTCTGGTGAATTTGCCAGCCGAAATGCCAGGATTATCGGTATTTCCGTTGACCCGGTTGAGGATCATCACCGCTGGAAGTCGGATATTACCACAGTCACCGGCAACGAGGTAAGCTATCCGATGATTGGCGATCCGGAGTTGAAAGTGGCCAAACTATACGAGATGCTGCCCGCCGGTGCCGGTGACAGTTCTGAAGGGCGGACCCCGGCGGACAATGCCACGGTACGTACCGTGTTCATTATCGGCCCGGACAAGAAGGTCAAATTGTCGCTGACCTATCCAATGACCACCGGACGGAACTTTGACGAGATTCTGCGGGCGCTTGATTCGATTCAATTGACCGCCAACCATCAGGTGGCGACCCCTGCAAACTGGAAAAGCGGCGAGGACGTTATCATTACGCCCGCAGTTTCCAACGAAGACGCAAAAGAGCGCTTTGGCGAATTCGAGCAGGTTCTGCCCTATCTGCGCAAGACCAGGATGCCAGGTTGAGTCTGTTCGATTGATCAGTATCGAGACCCCTGTGGCAGTGCGCTGCGGGGGTTTCCTTTGCGCAAAAAGTCGACTTTGACCCATAAACCAGGCCGCTCGATTTGAGAGAAAGTCAGCGTCATTCAGGCGGCGTCGGGGGATACAGGTTTTTCCGAAAGTGCTTTCCTCGTAGCCGACGAGCCGTCCATAGACCGCTTGCCGGAACTGCCCGTCGAACCGGTGGACGGTGTTGCCCTGACGGCTGTCGCGCAACGCCGCCGACGCCGGACCGGACAGTCCGGGCGCGTCATCGCGCTCGCGTATCACAGGGAGACCGCCATCCGAACCGGGCTGCGTACCCCGGAACTCCAGCCGCACCCGGCTGTCAAAATCCACCCGGCCACCGCGCTCGAAACCCGCACCCTCCGGGTGATCCAGGAAACCCGCCCCGCTCCGCATCGTTGTCGCCACCGTGATTGATATCGCAAATGCCGCAGTCAGGACAGCGAAACCGGCGGGTTGCAGGCGCCTGCCTGCGGTAGGTGACAGGGGTTTTTCCGGCTCGGAAATAACCATGCCAACGCCCGGGGCTGGGCAGGGATTCCTCTGCTGACCACAAAAGACCGGTCCCGTCATCCGTACGAACCAGATGCAATCGCTGTCCCACGCCGTCAGGCAGGCCGCGAAGCATGGGCAAACGGGGTGCCCGGGCCGGGAGAACCCGGATCAGCGGTCCCGAATGCCGCGCGGCCTGCAGCAGGGCAAAGCCGCGTCGCCCCGGCCCTTCGGCCTCGTGGACACGGGCCGGTGCCAGTGCGAATCGCCCGGCGGGGCTCGTATCAAACCGCATCTTCACGTGCTCCTTCGGCGGCGATGGCAACCAGGACCTGCTCACCTGTCGCTGTTTGCCGGAAATCCTTCCCGCAAGGCTGGACACTGGATTGTGCCTGCCCGCTGCCGGACCACAACGCAGCCCAAAGGATGACCGCCGAAATGACTTTACCTGATCTGCCCATGTACGTCTCCCGTTCGGGACATAATGGCAAATCCGGCAAACTGCCGCAAACATTCTCGGGCGGATACAATCCACGCAGAGGTCGACAGGTGCGGCGCGGGCACCCACCAGCCATCCCCACCGGGAAGGGGCCGTCATTTCTGAACAACAGGAGCGGCTCCTGGTGGCAGCCAACAACGCCGTTGGCAAGCCGGTCCCGGGGTTTTGCTGTGGCCTCTTTCAGGGCGTGCCATCCGCACCCGGCTGTCAAAATCCACCCGGCCACCGCGCTCGAAACCCGCACCCCGGGTGATCCATGAAATCCGCCCCGGCATCGTCGCCCCTGATTTATGTCGCAAAGGCCAAGGTATTGATATCGCAAATGCCGCAGTCAGGATAAAGAAACCGGCGGTTTGCCTGGCGAATGTGGGTGTCGAATGTGGGTTTACCGGGGGGCAGGTCCCCGGTAAAACGCTTCACGGTGCAAACCGGCGGCGAATTTCCGGATGGACATCAGGCTACACCACCAAAAAGAACGGCCAGGGTACCCGTCTCAAGGGACTTTTGCATTAACCGGACAGGATCCTTGGCGATGAATATCCTCTTTGTGCACCGGAACATGCCGGGCCAGCATCGGGAATTGCTGATGTGGCTGGTTGCACAGGGGGACATCGGATCGTGTTCCTGACACAGCGCAAGGATGCGCCCTGGATCGACGGGGTGATGACCGTGGTCTACAAGTCGCATCACAAGCCCGGGGCCGGGGCCTATGGGCTGTCCAGGGTCTGGGAAGAGGCCACCGGCGCGGGGTTTGCCGCCGCCATGGCCGCCCGCGCGCTGGAGAAGAACGAGGGCTTCCGGCCCGACCTGATCCTGGGCCATACCGGCTGGGGTGAGTTGTTGTTCATGAAACAGATCTGGCCGGATGTACCGATCCTGGGGTTCTTTGAATATTTCCATAACGCCACAGGCGGTGTGGTGGGCTTCGACCCGGACGATCCGGTATCGGATCACACGCCGTTCCTTATGGAGGCCCGCAACGTGGTGCCCTGTGCCAATATCGAGCATGTGGATCCGGGCCATGTGCCGACCGTCTGGCAAAAGAACACCTTCCCGGCCTCGTTCCATCCGAAATTCCATACCTGCCATGACGGGATCCGTACCGAGCGACTGGCCCCCGACCCGGATGTGTCCCTGTCGCTGGGTCGGCTGTGCCGACCGGTCACGCGCGGGGATGAGGTGTTCACCTATATGGCCCGCAATCTGGAACATGTGCGCGGCTTTCACATCTTCATGGCCGCGCTGCCCCGGATCCTGGCCGCCCGTCCGCAGGCCCGGGTGCCGGTGGTGGGCGGCGACAACGTCTCCTGTGGTCGCAAGAGCGGGCACCCCGGGGGGTTGCGCGCCGAACTGACCGGGAAACTCGGCGACAGTGTCGACTGGAACCGGGTGCATTTCCTGGGGCGGGTACCCTATTCGAGCTTTTGCCAGGTGGTTCAGATCAGCCGCTGCCATCTGCATCTGACCATGCCGTTTGTGATGAGCTGGTCGCTGCTGGAATCAATGGCGATGCAGGCCACCATCGTGGCCCCGGACGTGCCTTCGGTGCGCGAGGCAATCACCCATGGCGAAACCGGATTGCCGGTGGATTTCCTTGACGCGGATGCGCTGGCGGATCAGGTGATCGACGTGCTGGCCAATCCCGGCACCTACGAGCATCCGGACCCGGCGGCGCGGGCGCATGTGGTCGGGACATATGATTTCAGGACCCTGTGCCTGCCGGAGCATATCCGGCGGATGAACACCCTCGTGCCGAAAAAGCTCCGGATTGCCGTGCCGGGCTGAAACCGCTTCGGGGCAGGGGCCGGTTGTCTATGGCACCCGCACCCTCCGGGGGTTCCATGAAACCTCGCCCGCCCCGCACCGTCATCGACACCGCGATTTATATCGCCAATGCGGCGATCAGGACAGCGAAATTGGCAACTTGCCCAGGGAATGCGGGGAAAGATCACTCCGGCCTGAATACCCGAAATGGATGATGAAATACGCCCGCAGAGACTTTCGGGTATCCGGAGGGTATATCCGCCCGGGTAAAGCGTCTCTGTCGGAAACACCGATTTTCAACCTGCTGATAACACGGCATAAAACCGCTCCAGATCTGCAGGGGATAAAACCGGCAGTGTGGCTGGCTGTGCGGTCGGTGTGCTGCTAACCAGTCTCTCCCGGATTTCTCCGGAAATTCAGGGAAAAAAACAGGGGAAAAACAGGGGAAAAATTGCCCGGGTACAGGAACCTGTCTGTGGCAGTGTACAGGCCCGCAATTTCCTGCCGGACTCCTGTTCCTGTATGGAATGTTCCTGTGTGGAACGGACCTGCGGTCGTCGGGCAGGGAACGGGTATTGCCAGGGTGTTGGCAACCGGCCCGACCGGCTGTCAGCCGCGCCTGTGCGGGACCGGACCTCGCCGACCGCCCCGTTCGCACCGCGCCCCGCTTGCCTCTCCCGGCGGAGCATCCTTGCATAAAACCGCAGACTGAACCGGCCTGCGGTCTTCCTGACTGGAAACGCAGGGCTCGGGGCACCGTCAGGACGGCGGGCAGGGCAGGGCTGTCCATGGTGTCGTTCCCGGCCTTGCCTGCGGTGGCGTTACAGGGCGGACCGGTCCGGCACATGTCAATCCGGTGATCAGCCACCGGCATCCCGACATCTGTCCGGATGAAACCCGGGGTCGCGCAGTTCCCCCGGCCCGGGCCGGAGCAGATCCCCGTCCCGGCAAAAATGGTGTTGCCCCGGCGAACAGGACGGGACCGATAAAACCGGGTCCCCTGATCGACGCCGCGACCTGCCGGACCTGATGCGCAGAACGGGTGCGGAAATTCCGTGCGCAGGGCACGGGGTTTCAGGACACGGGGACATCCGGCGGCAGCCGCCCGATCTCCGGACTGGGGGCAGGACCGGAGCACGTCCCGTCGCGCGAAGGTTTTTTTGCGGCTGGCCATGCCGGGATTCCTGCGGTTTTTTTAACCGGCGGTATCGCGCAAATTCCAGCGCGACCCCTTCGGCGGTTTTCCCGCGCGTTTCAGGGGGGCATTTCGTTTCGGAAAAATACCCGTTTCGTTTCAGATTTCAGTCGGGAAAAAATTGATCAATGGAGTCAATGTGTTGCCGGGCACGAAAATCTGAAACGAAACGAAACGCAAAAAAATCGCCACGCAGAAGTGTATAAGTGCGGCACATAACACCCACATGCGTTCCCGCCGGGAAGGACCCGGTGTTTAAAGACCCGTGGTTTCCGAACACCGGGAGCGGCACCTCGTGGCAGCCAACCTGCCCTTGGCAAGGCGTTGCATCCGGTCCCGGCGTTTCTTCGTGGCCGCCTCCGGGGGAAGGGGTGGGCGGAGCCCCCGAAATCACCGGGCGGACCAGAACTGTACGGTCGGGCGGATCAAAGTGCAAGCACTCTCGACATCACTGGCTGTTCGTGGGTTTACCTCGTCGGATCCGCATCCCGAACGCACCCACGCCTTCCATAAGCCGTTATATTGACTATCAGCGGGGGCCTTGATTTCCTGTAATTGCGCATTTTGATTGGCGCACTGCAACAGGGACTTTCCCTGACCCGTGGCCGGTCGTCAATCAGACACCATCAGCCCGCCTTCGCGGCCCTCAAAATCCCCTACGGGGTGGGGGATCGGCACCTGCCCCCGCGCCCCTGTCCAGCGGGCAGTCTGTCGCGTGCACCACACCAATTCAGCTATTTGAACCTGCCCTCATTCAATCGCCAATACGCATCAGTGCCCTTCAAGCCACTGTCGTCCTTGATTAAATCGAAGGGTGTTTTGCCCACAACCTGCGCTGCGGGGTCCGCGCCCCGGTCGAGCAGGGCGTTCACCGTCTCGGCATTGCCACGCTCCGCAGCCCTGTGCAGGAGGGTAAAGTCGAATAGTGCGGTCCGCGTCTCGATGTCCGCGCCCCGGTCGAGCAGGGCATTCACCGTCGCGGCATTGCCCTGGACCACAGCCCCGTGCAGGGGGGTCCAGCGATTTTCGTCCCGCGCCTCGATGTCCGCGCCCCGGTCGAGCAGCGCGGTCACCGTCGCGGCATTGCCAGACCTCGCAGCCCGGTGCAGGGGGGTCTCGCCCCCGCTCCTGGCGTCGCTCCGCGCCTCGATGTCCGCGCCCCGGTCGAGCAGGGCGGTCACCGTCGCGGCGCTGCCATACCACGCAGCCTTGTGCAGGGGGGTACTGCCAATTTCGTTCCGCGCCTCGATGTCCGCACCCCTGTCGAGCAGGGCATTCACCGTCTCGGCACTGCCAAACCTCGCAGCGTAGTCCAGGGGGGTCCAGCCATTTTCGGCCCACGCCTCGATGTCCGCGCCTGCGCTCAGGCACCGCTCCACATCCGCAGCGCCCGCCTCTTGCCAAAACCCGTCGGTCAGCCACTTCCCGCAGTCCGGGGCGGCCTGCGCCCCGACCGGAACACTCAACACAAACAGCGCCGCAATAAATACAGCAGGCAATTTCAACATAGGATGTCCTCCTTCAATTATCCCCGGGGTTCTTCTGCAACCATACTCCGCGGCAACAGGAAAAAAAAGCTCAGTTTACAAACTGTATGCGTTCACTGTATGTTCCTTGCGAAATCAAAGGGAAAGATCACCATGGATCACAGGCAATTTCAGGAATGGCTGTCCAGGATAGACCAACTCAGCCCGGCGCAGCGGCAACAGGCCGAAGCCGGGCTTTCGGGGGGATCAGAGGCATCTGCTTCCCTGGCTGCGATAGAAGACAGTGTGGGTGAAGATCGCCGGTGCCGGCATTGTGGCACACCGGGAGCCATATCGCGTGGCAAGGCACGGGGTCTGCGACGGTATCAATGCAAGGGATGCAGGAAGACATTCAATGCGGCAACCGGCACCCCCTTGTCGGGCCTGCACCGCAAGGATAAGTGGCTTGCCTTTGGAGCCTGTCTTGCCGATGGGCTGACGGTTCGTGCTTCAGCAGAACGTTGCGGGTTTGCCATCAATACCGCCTTGCGTTGGCGGCACCGCTTTCTCACCGCAAAAGACCCGGAAACACGCAGGCTCACGGGCATTGTGGAAGCTGATGAAACCTATGGTCTGCAAAGCCAAAAGGGCGAACGAAACCTTGCGCGCAAGGCGCGCCGCAGGGGAGGCAAGGCCGCCAAACGAGGTCTGTCGCATGAACAGGTTCCGGTCCTGGTTGCCGCTGACCGCAGCGGGGCGACAGTCAGTGTGGTTCTGCCTGCGGTCAATGTCGATACGCTGCGGTCTGCTATCGAACCGCGCGTGGACGCGGATATCGTTTTGGTAACCGACGGACACCGCGCCTGTCCGCCCTGCGCCGCAGCATTGGGGCTGCGCCACGAAGCCCTGAACCTGTCAGGTGGGGAGCGGGTACGGGATGCCTTTCACATTCAGACGGTCAACAGCCGACACAGCCGGTTGAAGGATTTCCTGCGCCGCTACAGGGGCGTCGCTACCAGGTATCTGGACAACTACCTGCGATGGTTTCAGCGCATCGAACTGGAGAACGCCTCGCCCCGCACTTGCCTCGCAACCGCAATCACAGGTCAATGCATACGATTTGTAAACTGAGCAAAAAAACTTCCCACTCAGAGGGCCGGAAAATGGCGGTGAGGGGTTACCCCGGATACTGAAGGCCTATTCCCGGTTGCTGCGTTGTGCAGTCGCCACAGCGACCGAGACTCGCGTTAAGGCGGATAAGCATGTGTAGTGCGCCAATCAAGTGCGCAATCGGGAAGAAAGGTGCCAGGAAAATCAACAGGGAAATACCCGGGGAAATCACGTCGATTGCGCATGATTGGCGTAATTACGCATTTTGATTGGCGCGCTACACGAGGGCTTGGGGATGATTCAAGGAACTATGAGTAACGATTTGGCCGATAAGAAAATTAGAGAACGCATCACAAGCGTCAACATGGAGATTTACATTGAAAGACCTCTGCATGACTTGCGTATTTTGCTGATTTATTGAATTCGGGCATGCTTTCCGGTCCGCCTCTGGATTTGAGGCGGATTGGTTCTGCGGGTCTGGTTTATGCGATTGCCTGGGTTTGTTGGTTGAGAGTTATTTTGTTTGCGGCCTTGAGGAGGTTCTGCGAGATGGCGGCCATGACCATCTGCGCGTGGGTTTTGGCGACGCCAAAGTAGCGAGCACGGTGCAGGCCGAAGAGACGTTTCATCGTGCCAAAGCATTGTTCGACCCGGAAGCGGCGTTTGGAAATCTGCTTGTTGAAGCGTTTCTCTGACTGGCGCAAAGGGCGGTTCCGGGCGGCCTTGCGCATGATGCCATCGCGATGGTGCCCTTTCAGGGCGGCTCTGTTGGCTTTGCTTGCGTAGGCCTTGTCGGCCAATACGCGCTGCTGTCAATCGCAGAGTAAAATGGGTCCATGTCGCGGCGTAAAAATGGGCCACTTCGGTTGATGTTTTGTGGCGCTTTTGCACGCGTGCTCGTCACAAAGCTGAAGCGTGCCAAAGCGCATGCTGGCCATAAGGCCAGCATTATTCTGACTGTGATTGCGGGCTGGTTATTTTCGGTTGTTGCGACTGTGTTTGAGCCGATAGCTTTCGCCATTCATCTCGAGGATGTGGACGTGATGGGTTAAACGATCGAGTAGCGCACCGGTCAGCCGCTCAGAGCCAAAGACTTCAGTCCATTCATCGAAGGGCAGGTTCGAGGTTATGATGATGGAGCCGCGTTCATAGCATTGGGATATGACCTCGAAGAGCAGCTCTGCGCCAGATTTGCTGAGCGGTACGAAGCCCAGTTCATCAATGATCAACAGGTTCTGGCTGGTCAGTTGCTTTTGAAGGCGCTGCAATCTCCGCTCATCTTGAGCCTCGATCAGATCATGGACTAATGCCGCAGCCGTTGTGAAGCGCACCTTCAGTCCTCTTTGACATGCAGCCAGCCCAAGTCCCAGGGCGATGTGTGTCTTGCCCGTGCCTGACGGGCCGAGCGCGATGATGTTCTCCCTGCGATTAACGTAATCGCATCGTGCCAGATCCATCGTCAGGGGCTTGTTCAAGCTTGGCATGATCTTGAAGTCAAAGCTATCCAAGCTCTTGGTGCTGGGGAACTTCGCCGCTTTGATGCGCCGTTCAATCATCCGGCGTTCGCGGTCGATCAATTCCATCTCACACAGCCGCGCCAGATAGTGGATGTGATCTTTGTTCTCTGCAGCACAGAGCTGCGCCTGTTTGGCATACTCGCCTTGGAACGTTGGCAGTCGCAGTTGTTTAAGATGATGCCGTAGAAGAATCCGAGGGGCTTCGGTCATGCCGCAGTCCTTCCCATCAAGCTCATGTAACTGGATGGGCGTGTTGTGCCGACATTGGCCTTGGGCAAGTATGGATAGAAGTCCAAATCCAATCGTGGTGGCCGCTTCTCAACCCGACACAGTACAAGGTGTTTTACGGCGTCATAGCCAATTGCACCCATATCTATTGCCTGCTGGATTGCGCCTTGCACAACATCCATTTCGAAGGTCTCCAAAAGGCGCAAGACTTGAACGTATTCTCGCTTGCCCGGCTTACCCATTCTGGCTTCAAGCAGTCGGTGCAGCGTGGCAAATACATCTGGCAAATGCCAACCCTGCAAAGGCGCGGCCTGATCCAGGGCACCCACCTTTTGTTCAAGCAGGGGCAAAAAGTGCAATGGGTCAAAGACCATATCCGCTGATGTGTAGGATCGTTTGTGCCGCGCAATAATCTCATTGCCGCAGCCGATGATAACCTCATGCACAAACCCACGCACATGAACATCGTGGTGCGCATAGGCTACTGGCACCGAGTAATCATTGCTGCGATAGCGCACCATTGAGATCGACGTTGCACGCGTGCTGACGTGATCGCAGGCTTCATATTCTGCGACGGGCAATCCCATCAGAGCATCCAAATCCGACATCAGGCGTGCGCCTATGGTTTGGGTGTGACCCCGCAACGTATCGTCCTGACGTGCTAAACACTTCTCTTCCAAATGTGCGTTCAGATCATCAAAGCTGTCATAGCGAGGTGCGGGAACCATGAAGTTGCGGCGGGTGTATCCAACCATGCCCTCAACGTTGCCTTTATCGTTCCCTCGCGCGGGTCTGCCAAACTTGTCATCAAACAAGTAATGCGACTGCAGTTCCGTAAACCGACGTGTGCGGATGCGCGTCTTATCCCCGAGTATCCGAGCCACGGCGATCTTGGTATTGTCGTAGAGAATGGATTGCGGAATGCCGCCAAAGAATGCAAAGGCGGACACATGGCCATCGCAAAACGCCTCGGGTGTCTCAGCTGGATATCCCTTCACAAACACCGCATCAGAATGTGGCAAGCTCATCACGAAGAAGTGGATCTTGCATTCCACGCCACCGATCACGCCCAGCGTCTCACCAAAATCAACCTGCGCATGGCCCGGCCGATGCGACAACGGCACAAACACCTCTTTGGTGCGCCGTTTTTGCTCGCGCACGTAATAGGTCACCGTGGTCAGGCTGCCGGCATATCCATGCTCATCGCGCAGCCGTTCAAAGATGCGCTTGGCCGTGTGTCGCTGCTTTTTGATCAGGGCTTTGTCTGTGCGCAGTATCTCATCGACCACACCAACATAACCATCAAGCGTTGGCCGCCGAGGCGCTTCCGACCGACGATACCCAGGCGGAAGTTCATGGCGCAGCATCTTCGCGATCGTCTTACGATCTTTGTTCTCTAATCTGTCAATGCGTGTTTCCTGAGTTTCCTGCTTTTGATGTCAGAGGTTGCCTTTGTTCTCTTCGAACTCTGAGGTTCATGATGGGGTTGGCTGGGTGTGGGTCGGCAATGTTGAAACCGCAATCATACCGTTGGTCTTGGCTGTTGCTACAGAATCGGCGCCGTGTCTCACGCCCTCCCTCGGGCATCGTCCCAGATGGGAACTTTGATTTAGGAATCCTCGTTGTCGCCTCGTAAGCCTTACGCGGACTGGAAGTCAGTTTTGTCTCGCATAATGGCATGAAGTATGATTGCCAGACGACGCGCCAGAGCCACTCGGGCCTTTCTCATCGTTGAGCGCGCACCGATTGCGAGGGCCCATGTCTTCAATTTGAGCGGAGCGGCATACCGCGTCAGCATCACATTGGCGGCCTCATAGAGAAGCGTTCTGACGCGCACGTCGCCCCGCTTTGAGATGCTGCCCGTGTAGTCGATTTCACCAGATTGATGCCGTCGCGGCACCAGTCCAAGATACGCCCCCACATCACGCGATTTCCTGAAACGCGACGGATCATCAATTGCTGCGGCAAAGGCCAATGCTGTGATCGGACCGACCCCTGGTACCGTCATAAGGCGCTGGCAGACTTCGGATTTGCGGGTCATCTTTTTGATGTCGCCATCAATGGCTGCAACCGCCGCGAGGATTGCTTCGCGTGCTGCGAACAGTCCGCAAATTGCGGCATGGAGGCCAGGCACTCCATCGCTAACTTTTAGCGCCGCGTTTTTGAATGCCGGAGACAAAGCTCGTGGCAGCCGCACGCCGAAGACGACGACCAGACCGCGGATCTGATTGTCGAGCGTCACACGCTGTCCGACCAGCTTCTTGCGGGCTGCGATCAGCGACCGGATTGCGTGCGCTGACAGTGATTTGACATGGGTCGGCTTGTAGAATCCCGTCCGCGCCAGGTGTGCCAAACCGCGGGCATCATTGCGGTCCGTCTTGTGGCCGGCCAGAGATTTAAGGGCCTGATATGCTTGCCTGCTCTCGATGCAAACAACCGGGACACCAAGCTCCGTCAGCCCATGGTAAAGCATTGGTGCCATCCGTCCCGTTTCAAATACAACTTTGGCACATGGTGGTCCAGAAGCGAGGAAGTCAGCGATCGCTTTTGGTGTTGAGCTCGCTTTTCCTTCACGAATAAGGGCCCCTTCACGATCCAGAATGCAGATATGCGTCTCTTCCATGGACACATCCAAACCAGCAAAATATTCCATTGGTCAGTCTCCTTTTCAATTGCATGTGCATCCAGAATAACAGGGGTAACTGAGTGCTGATCCTGATTACGCCATGTTGAAAAACCGCGCCGCTTCTCGGCCAGACATACCGTCCTTCAAACAAGCACGGCGCACACGACTATAAATATCCACAGAATACATCTCCCGCCCTCCGAATAAACGAAGGGCACAAACTGGCGGACTTTTACTCCGCTACAACTGCGATATGCAGCCGCTTCTGTGGCCCAATATTGCTCCGCGTTTTACACCCTAGGGCGTTCCACGCCCCCGATGAGTGATAATCCGGTACGGTTGAATGAAGGGACAGCGCGGCGCGGATCGCTATTTCGTACCCGACAATGAGATGGACCAGCATACCATCGAGGGTGCAGTCGGGGGTTTGCCCCAGCTCTGCCATAAGCGCGGGAAGAACAGCCGCACCTGCGTGTCCTTTGCTAGGTTGATGCCCGTCGTGACCGTCAATCGCGTCGATAGTGCAGGCACCTGCAAAGGCGTAGCCCACTGGGTTTACGCCTCGCCCATCAAAGGGCATCGCGACATCGCCGCTATATCTACGCACCGCGTGATCGCGGGCAATGCGGCTAGGTTCAGTCGCGGTTCCAGACGCCCAAATCGCCAACGTATCGACCAGACACCGACGTGCCATGTGCATCACATCCTCCGGGACGTCCGCCGATTTAAGCCCATGAATGAAGGTCGGTGCGGTGGTTTGATTGCGATCAAGTGGCATTGTCGTACTCCGGTGGCTTAGTCGGTTTTCGGCTTCACCTGCGCCTTACGGTTCGTTGCGGACTTGAACGTGTCGTGATACATAAAGCTGTTGCGCACAGGTGTTGTGATGACCCAATCCGCATGCGCACCGGGGTTAATTGTCAGCGTATCACCGGATTGCAAATCAACAACCTCGCCATTCGAGAACGTCAGCACGGCCTCTCCCTCGTGAACATACATCGTTACGGTGCGATCATCGACGAGCTGGGCTTCGTCCCCTTGAGCAAAACCGGCGCCGAGCTTCTGTTCGAGCTGATCTCTCAGCGCTACGAGCGTGGCTCAACCCTGATCACATCGAACCTGCCCTTCGAGGAATGGACCGAGACATTCGGCACCGAACGCTTGACCGGCGCGCTCCTGGACCGGCTGACACATCACGTCAACATCCTCGAGATGAACGGCGAAAGCTACCGCCTCAATCAGAGCCGCGCACGTATTGCCAACCCTTCAACCTGACAACTGAACAATCGGCCTGACGGCCAATGCGCCTTGGAACGTGCTTGCTGATTGGTGGCCACACGCCCCAAGGCGCACTCCACAAACTGGCCGACTTTTGCTCCGCCCCAGTGGCCGGATTTTACTCCGCCGTTGACAGTCAGCGTGTGCAGTATTCTGTCTTTGAATGTGACGTGGACCCTGCCCGCTGGGTAGCCATGCGCACCCGTTTGGTCGACGCGATCAACGCCGAGACAGATAGCCTGAGATTCTACTTCCTCGGGTGAGAGTGGCGACGGCGTGTAGAGCATGTCGGCGCAAAACCATCAGACGATCCTGACGGCCTGCTTCTGGTCTGATGCGAACCTCAAGCGCCCGTGCAAGGGCCGGGCGGTTCGCAGGCCATGTTTTTATGGGTTCCTGTCTTCCTGACCCATCGTTTGGAACTGAAAGCCCGTGTCTTCTGGACGGTTCGCGCGCAGTGCGCTATTTTCCTTTTTATGACAGTGTCATAAAGTGACCTGGTCGCCCCCCATGCGGGGGCGTCATTTCTGAACATTTCGATCTCCGCGCGGCTTTTCACCGCGTAAAAGTCGCCCCCCATGCGGGGGCGTCATTTCTGAACAACAGGAGCGGCTCCTGTTGGCAGCCGACAACGCCGTTGGCAAACTGGCCCATTTTTCCGGGCATTTCGCTGTGGCCTCTTGCGGGACCTGCCAGTCGCTCCCGACTATGAAAATCCACCCGGACACCCCGCCCGGAACCCGCACCCTCCGGGTGATCCATTAAACCCGCCCCGCATCGCCACCACCACCCTGATTGATATCGAAGATGCCGAGATCCGGACAGCGAAACCGGCGGTTTATCCGGGGACTGCGGGTAAGGATCCCTCCGGCCTGAATCCCCGAATGGATGATGAAATACGCCCGTAGAGACTTCTCGGGTATCCGGGGGTATTTCCGCCCGGCTAAAGCGTCTCTGTCGGAAACACCGATTTTTAACCCACTGATAACACGTCATAAAACCGCTCTAAATCTGCAGGGGATAAAACCGGCAGTATGGCTGGCTGTGCGGTCGGTGTGCTGCTAACCAGTCTCTCCCGGATTTCTCCGAAAATTCAGGGAAAAAACAGGGAAAAAATTGCCTGGGTACAGGGACGTGCCTGTGGCAGTGTGCAGGCCCGCAATTTCCTGCCGGACTCCTGTTCCTGTATGGAATGTTCCTGTGTGGAACCGGCCTGCGGTCGGCGGGCAGGGAACGGGTATTGCCAGGGTGTTGGCAACCGGCCCGACCGGCTGTCAGCAACAATATACGCGGGGCGCTGCCCATCCGGGAGACCGGGCAGCCGGATGCAGGGCACGGGATCCATGCCCGTCTCCCGCGCCGTCGGCACACGGTCCTGCCCCGGCAATAATGGTGGTGCCCCCGGCGAACAGGACGGGACCGGTAAAACCGGACCGCCTGATCGACGCCGCGATCTGCCGGACCTGATCTGCAGAACGGGCACGGGGTTTCAGGGCACGGGGACATCCGGCGGCAGCCGCCCGATCTCCGGAATGGGGGCAGGACCGGAGCACGCCCCGTCGCGTGAAGGTTTTTTTTGCCGCTGGCCATGCCGGACCTCCCGGCGGTTTTTTTCACCGCCGGTATCCCGCAAATTCCGGCGCGACCCCTTCGGCGGTTTCCCCGCGCGTTTCGGGAGGGCATTTCGTTTCGGCGGGGAGGGCCATTTCGTTTCAGATGACCCGTCGGAAAAAATTTCCTGAATGGTTGCAACCGGTTGTCGGCGGCGGAAATCTGAAACGAAACGAAATGCAAAAAAATCGGCACGCAGACATTGGAAGGTGCGGCACATAACACCCACAAGCCGTCCCCGCCGGGAAGGACCCGTCATTTCCAAACAACGGGAGCGGCACCCGGTGGCTGCCAACATGCCGTTGGCAGGCCGGTCCCGGCGTTTCTTCGTGGCCTCTTTCGGGGGAAGGGGTGGGCGGAGCCCCCGAAATCACCGGGCGGACCAGAACTGTACGGTCGGGCGGATCAAAGTGCAAGCACCGGCGTAATAACACCCCCCTGAAATCACCCAACTCTTTTCGATCTGCTCCGACAACACCCCGGAGACGAAGCGCTGAAAAAGCCCGCTCCGGAGAGCGGGCTTTTCGTGTTTGTCCTGTCCCGGGTAAAATCTCAGAAGATGTCGCTATCTTCTGCCAGGCCGGTGAGGGAGTACAGGTTCGAGATCGTGATGATGTCGTCTCCGCCAAAGTCGAACAATCTGGGGGATGTGAAGCCAAGTAGGGCAGGGTGTGTCTGAACGGCGCATCACCTTTGGTCCAGGCTATCGCGTCTATTTTGGCCAGGAGGGCGACAAATTTGTGATCCTGCTATGTGGCGGTACAAAGAAACGCCAGTCAAAGGACATTGAGCAGGCCAAGGCATTTTGGGGCAACTACAAAATCCGAATACAGAAAGGAGACTGACATGCCACTGACCAAAGATTTCAAAGACACCGTCGAGGCGTGCGCCGAGCGCGATCCTGAGTTCCGTGTTGGCCTGTTCCGTGAGGCGGTCGAGGCGATGCTCAGCGACGATCTCGAAACGGGCAAGGTGCTGCTACGTGACTACGTGAACGCCACCGTCGGGTTTGAGACCCTTGCCGAGGATATGCAGAAAGACCCTAAAAGCCTGATGCGCATGCTCAGCACCAAGGGCAATCCGCGCGCCGATAACCTGTTCGCCATGGTTGCCCGCCTCAAGCAGCGCGAGGGTGTGTCATTTTCACTGACCCCGAGCAATGGGCTTCACGCGTAAAATAAGTATGCAAGTGTGCTACCTTGCGTGTGGACAGGTCGCGCTTGGCGTGTTTTGAAAGCGCATCGTATCCAAACCACTGTTAACCCGGATTATTCATGACGGCTTTGATTTGGGCGCTTATGCGTTGGCTTTTTGGTGTTTTTCACGGTTTGGGCATGGGGCATCGTTTGCGCGGGCTTTGGCGCTTGCGGCTGATTTGTCGGGTTATGGTTTCAGGGTTCATCGGGAGGAGCAGTCGCGGTCTACGGCGCCTGCGCGTGGCTGGCCTGTCTTCCCGGCAGAGTGTCCAGGATGGTGATGAACAAGGCTTTGTCTGGACAGGCTGAAGCGAAGGCAACCCGGATCCGGGATTGGGTTTCAATAACCCGCGCTCCGATTTTCAGGAGACGGCGTTGGATTGTCTCGAAGTCGGATCGCTTCAACCCGGCGGCCTTCGGCATGGCTGAGCGCACCGCCCGGATCATCCAGCAGGCAATGGTGTGGAGGATCAGCCGCATCTGGTTGGCCGTTGCCGGGGAACAGGATGTACGATCGCTCTTCAGCCGGGTTTTGTGGAGCTTGATCAAATTCTCCATCTGACCGCGGGCGCAATAGACACGCTCATAGAGCTGCTCCGGGGTGCCGTCGGCGAGTGAGGTCACAATGTATCTGACAGCCATGCCATGCGCCTGGCGTACCTCAAACCGCGCGATGACCCGGCGCCTGGTCTCACCCCAACTCGCGGCAGCGTATTGGTTCTCACAAAAGCAGCGCAACACAAGCAAGCCTTCTTTCGCGCGCTGAACCGCACAGGCATCCTGAGCGCGTGTAACGACAGGATCACGGCGCAAAGCAGAATTGGCTGGCAAGCCAAAGATGAAGTCCACCCCTGCCTGGGCTTCGCACCAGGCCATCACCGTCTTCATAACCGCACGCGATGGCCATGGCCCGCGCGCGAAGAATGTCACACATGCGATGCGTCACCCGCGAAGGATCGCGACCATCGGGGATTACCCCAACCAAACGATCCACGATCCCCGGACGACGCTCCGCCTGAGCAAGAAGCAAAACACCGGCGTCAGAGGTGATCGCACCACCATCAAAACAGCCCGTAACTTTCCTGGAACGAATGGCTGGAAAAGAGAAGGAAGTCCGGGCTATATCACTCATGGCGGCGTTGGCAGTCATTGTCCGGCGTCCGGGATTGATTGTACACATGTTCTATACGCTAAATCAGACACTTACGCCATCGCTGCCAACAAAAAACAGCACCGTCATGAATAATCCGGGAAGGGCAAAGGGATGCCAATAACAATTAGGGAATCTCGATTTGAGCAGTGAGATCGCAAGCGAGGGCAGCCTGTTTACTTCCGACTTTTTGACCGGGTCCATTCAGGATCTTTCAGAATGGAACGCGCTTGGCGATGCTGATCTTGATCAGTTTGGCGAGAGCGTTCGCGGTCATTTCGACCGCTTCCCGGTTTCCCAAACACCGAATGAAAGCCAGACAGAGGGCGATCTGATCTGGCCAATCCTTGAAGCGCTTGGCTGGACGGAATCGCTCCGCCAGCAAAACCTGTCACCGAAGGGCCGCGAAGACGTGCCCGATGGGCTGCTTTTTGAAAGTGTAGAGACCAAGGCCAAGGCGAACGGCTTCCCCGAAGAATGGAAACGCTACGAGTTCGGTCGCGCCGTAGTCGAATCCAAAAGATGGGTGCGCCCCCTTGATCGGCGCTCTGGCCGACGCGGAGAGGAAACCGCTCCCTCGACCCAGATGCTGCGCTACTTGCGCCGCATCGACGATATCACAAATGGCACGCTCCGATGGGGTATTCTGACCAACGGTTCGAAGTGGCGGCTCTATTTTTCAGGCGCGCGATCAGTCTCTGAGCAATTCTTCGAGCTCGATATCGCCGCGATCCTTGATCTGCCAGGGCACAATGACGGGCTTTTTGCCTTGGACGAAGCTGATCGTCGCCATTGGCTGAAGGTCTTCCTGCTGATCTTCCGGCGAGAGGCATTTTTGCCTGTGGGGGCTGATCCTCGTACCTTCCATGAAAAAGCCCTTGAAGAAGGCAAGTTCTACGAAGAGCGCGTTGCCGAAGACCTCTCCAACAAGGTTTTCGGGGAAGTGTTCCCTGATCTGGTGCGCGCGATCGCCAAGGCGGCACCCGAGGCCGACCTGCAAGCAGTACGCGAAGCCGCGCTGATCCTGCTCTACCGTCTCTTGTTCATCCTTTACGCCGAAGACCGTGATCTCTTGCCGGTCAAGGACACGCGCTATGACGATTATGGGCTGCGCAACAAAGTGCGCCTCGATGTCAAAGAGCGCAAAGACAAGAACGATGTCTTCTCTGAAACCGCCGCGCGCTATTGGGGCGCGATGGCCGATTTGTTTATTGTGATCGACCAGGGTGACGCTTCGATCGGATTGCCGCCCTACAATGGCGGGCTCTTCGACCAGGAGCGCCATGCGATCCTGACCAACATCCGCATCCCCGATGCAGTTATGGCACGCGTGATCGACGCTCTGTCCTTCGAGGTGACGCCAGACGGGCGGAAATATATCAACTATCGCAACCTTTCGGTGCAGCAGCTTGGCTCGATCTACGAGCGGCTTCTCGAATATGAGGTGACGCGCGACGGCGATGAAATCACCGTTCAGCCGAACATCTTCGCGCGCAAGGGATCGGGCAGCTACTACACGCCCGACGACCTGGTGCAGCTCATTCTGACCGAAACCCTTGAGCCTCTTGTCGATGAGCGCAAGCGCGCCTTCAGTGGCAAGATCGCTGAACTGGGGCTGGGGGACTTGGCTGACCATCGCAAGATCGGGCAGCTCAAGCGCCTCGATCCCGCGACCGCCCTTCTCGACCTGAAAATCTGCGACCCCGCCATGGGTTCCGGCCATTTCCTTGTGAGCTTGGTCGATTTTATGGCCGACCAGGTGATCACCGCCATGGCCGAGGCTGAGCTCGATGCGCCCGAGGAATGGGGCGACTACATTTCACCGCTTGGCGAGCGGATCGACACGATCCGTAACACTATCCTAGCAAATGCCGACGAGCGGGACTGGACGATCGACGAAGAACAGCTCGACGACCGGCACATCATTCGCCGCATGGTGCTCAAGCGCTGCATTTATGGCGTGGACAAGAACCCGATGGCCGTGGAACTCGCCAAGGTGGCACTGTGGCTGCACACCTTCACCGTGGGCGCGCCGCTTTCCTTCCTTGATCACCATCTTCGCTGTGGTGATAGCCTCTTTGGTTCCTGGGTGAAGAAGGGCATCGACAAAGCCGCGACTTACGGCATACCGCTCTTGCTGCATGAGCCTATGAAGCGCGCCTTGCGGGCAGCGTCCAAGATGCAGATCGTCGAGGGGCTGACAGACGCCGAGATCGCAGAAGCGCACCGATCGGCTGACGTGTTTGCCGAGGTCGAGGACATGACCGCGCCGCTCGACGCGCTTCTAAAGCTGATCCATGCCTTCGACTGGCTCGACATCAAAGGCAAGGCGGGCAAGGACGCGCTGAAAATTTTCTTCGATGGTCAGTTTGGAGACCCGCTCGACATTGCCATGGAGAAAAAAGAGCCCAGGACCAAGCGCGAAGAGGGGCAGCGCTTTGCTGAGATTCTTGACCAGGCGCGGATACTGATTGCGGAGGAAAACTTCCTCAACTGGCAAGTGACCTTCCCAGGCATTTGGTCAGAGTGGGAAGAGGAAGATCTGACCGGCGGGTTTCATGCCGTGATCGGCAACCCGCCATGGGATCGGATGAAGCTGCAACAGGTCGAGTGGTTTGCCGAACGGCGTCCAGAGATCGCGATGGCATCGCGTGCGGCTGACAGAAAGAAGATGATTGCCGCCCTCGAAGAAGCCGGTGATCCTTTGGCGCAGGATTATACCAAGGCGTCGGAGCGTGCCGAGGCTGGAACGCGCATGGCGCGAAAAGGCGGGGACTATCCTCTGCTTTCAGGTGGAGACGTGAACCTCTATTCGCTCTTCGTTGAGCGTGCCATGACTGCTGTCCAAAAGGATGGCCTGATCGGTTTGCTGGTTCCCTCAGGTATTGCATCCGACAAGACTGCCGCAAAATTTTTCAAGGGCGTTGCGACTGAAGGGCGTCTTAAGGCGCTTTTTGATTTTGAAAACAGGCGCTCTCGGTATGAGCTAAAGCCGTTCTTTGAGGACGTGGACAGCCGTTTTAAATTTTGTGCTTTTGTTGCGAGCCCATCACCGACTAACGCCGATGCGCGATGTGCATTTTTCTTGCAAGCGGTCTCTGAGTTGGCAAACCCAGAGACGTGTTTTGCGCTCAGTGCCGACGACTTTGCTCGCGTCAATCCCAACACAGGCACTGCGCCGATCTTTAGGTCTAAGCGTGATGCTGATCTGACAACGGTCATCTATGGCACTTCCGTGCCCCTGGTCGATCGTTCCTCCGGCGCGGAGGTGAAGGCATGGCCGGTCAAGTATCGCACAGTTTTTCATATGACCAATGACTCCGGCTTGTTTAGGACTCGCGCCGAGCTGGACGAGATGGAGAGCGCATACCCCATTGGTCAGAACATTTTCGGAAGCCCATCTGGTAATTGGTTGCCTCTCTATGAAGGAAAGATGGTTCAAGCCTATGATCATCGCGCTGCAAGCGTAGTGATTAATCCGGAGAACCAACATCGACCAGCTCAGCCACTCCCCTCGACGGACGAACAGCATGAAAACCCGGCCTGGATTCCTGATCCGCAGTTCTGGGTGCCCTCTTCCGAGTGCGTTTGGGAACACAGTGAAGGGTGGGTGCTAGGCTTCAAGGAAATCACTGCGCCGACGAACGTTCGTACGATGATATCAGCTTTGTTCCCGCTTGTGGGTTTCGGAAACAAAGTGCCGCTACTTACTCCGCAAGGTGAAGTCCGCCGCGAGTGGTTGCTGTGCGCTAACTTTAATGCGGTTCCATTCGACTATGCTGCGCGTCAAAAAATCCAAGGCCAGACTCTGAATCTGTTCATTGTGGAGCAACTTGCGGTCATTCCACCCGCGCGTTATGAAGAAATCCATTTCGACTCGAAAACTGCTTCGGAAATTATCCGAGAAACGGTGCTGGAACTCACCTACACAGCCCATGACATGGAACCGTTTGCGCGGGATATGGGCTACGTGGACGAGTGCGGAAACGTGAAGCCGCCCTTCATCTGGGACGCAGATCGCCGTCTTGTCTTGCGGGCCAAGCTCGATGCGGTCTTCTTTCACCTCTACGGCATCACCGACCGCGACGACATCCGCTATATCTACTCGACCTTCCCAATCGTTGAGCGCGAAGAAAAAGCGAAATACGATGGCAGCTATCGCTCTTGCGAACTCTGCCTTGCCTACATGAATGCGCTCACCGCCGGAAACCCCGACGCGGAGATCAAGCTATGAGCAACGTCAATGTCAGACGTGCGGTCGAGAATATTCGTTCAGGAACAAACGCCTACACCCCGCTTGTCGAAACCATCGTGAATGCCATTCAGGCGATCGAATCGGGATCGGCCGAGAAGGGGCTTGTCGATATTATTGTAAAGCGGTCGGACCAACAGGAGCTTGAGGGCGGACAGCCGCCGGTTGAGAGCTTCACGGTCGTCGACAACGGCATCGGCTTCAACGACGAGAACAGGGAATCATTCGATACTCTTTACTCGGATCACAAGATTGCCCAGGGTGGCAAAGGCTTCGGGCGCTTTATCTGCCTGAAGTACTTTGACGACTTGCTCATTGAGAGCGTTTTTGAGGGCGAAAAAGGGCGGAAGAAGCGCGCCTTTAAGATGGGGAGGGAGACCGACATCATCGTCAGCGAAAACATAGAAGATTGCCCCGATGGTGAGATTGGGTCGCAGGTGACAATGCGCAAAGCCAAGCGCGTGTTTCCTGACAAGAAGGTCAAGACGATAGCCCGAACGCTTGTCGAGCGACTTTTGCCGTACTTTATCGACGCCGACTATCAGTGCCCCGAGATCGGGATCGCCGAGGAAGATGGTACTGGCCGCATCATTCTAAACGACTTCGTCAGCAATGAACTGGCCGCGATGATCAAGGAGATCCCTCTCGAAGACGGAGGGATTGTGCTCGGATCCGGTGACAAGGAGCAGACGTTTCAGGTTCGAGTTTTCAAGCTCTATTCACCAAGAAATCAGAAGAGCAAGATCAACTTGGTTGCCGATCTCCGCGAGGTTACGGACACGCCCATCCATAGCTTTGTACCAGAGTTCGTGGATGAATTTTTCGAAGAGGGATTGAGCGAAGGCGACGATCGAGACCGCAACTATATCGTCAAGGCATACGTGTTCGGCCCATATCTTGATTCCAACGTGTCGCTAGAGCGTGGCGGGTTTGATTTTCCAAAAGGTGACGATCTTTTACACCCAATCTCCCAGGCTGAGATCGAGCGGGCCGCAGCGCATATCGCACGCGATGCTTTGGGGGATACGGTCACGGCTCGCCAGGAGAAGAAACGCACGCAAGTTCAGAGCTATGTCGAGGACTCGGCACCTTGGCACCGAACGATTGCGGAGGACATCGACCTTTCGTTGATGCCATACAACCCGTCGCCGGAACAAATCGAGACGGCCTTTCAGAAAGCGAAGTTTACCCAAGAGGTAGCGATCCGGCAGCAGATGGATCGGATGCTCACAGAAACGGATGCGGATGGGCTTAAGGATGGCTTGCCCAAAATCCTCGACCAGATATCTAAAACAAGCCGGAACGATCTCATCCACTATATTGCGTTGCGCAAGCATGTGCTGACGCTGTTCGGCAAGAGCTTTGAGCTCACCGATGATGGAAAATACCCCTCTGAGGGTACGGTTCACGACATCATCTTTCCTCGTAAGGGAGATACAGCAGCAACAGCATACGAGGATCACAATCTGTGGATCATCGACGAGCGACTTAACTTCACAAATTTCGTTAGCTCAGACAAACAACTGGATGGTGGGACGACCGAGCGCCCTGACCTATTGGTGTTCGATAAGCCAGTGCTGTTCAGGGGCGACAATGAGGCGAGCAACCCGATCACCGTTTTCGAGTTCAAGAAGCCTGGGCGCGATGATTTTGTGAATCCGTCTTCGAAGGAAGACCCCGTTCAACAGATCATTCGATACGTGAACAACGTCAAGAAGGGGAAATTCAAAACCCCAAAAGGGCGGCAAATCCAAGTTGCTGATAACACGCCGTTTTATGGCTACGTGATGTGTGAGATCACGGAGAAGGTCAAGGAATGGCTGAAGATGGAGCAGGACTTCACGCCCATGCCTGACGGCGGGGGGTGGTTTAAGTGGTTTGGGAATAACAACCTCTATATGGAGGTGTTGAGCTGGGACAAGGTGTTGCGAGATGCAGAGATGCGCAACAGCGTCTTTTTCCACAAGCTTGGGATCGACTGATCGACCTCATGGCGAGCAATAATCATGATAAAGGCTTACCCCCTTTGATCCGGCGGCACAGGATGTAGTGCTACACTGCTTGCCAATCGGTGACGTTCCGGTATTGCTCTGCTTATGCCAGCCCGATGGAAAAATGACAGACCGATGTCCCGTCAGGCGCTAGACGCGCGTTTTTCCAATGAGGAAGGCTGCGCGCAGTATCTGGCGAACCGACGGTGGCCGGACGGCTGGCCATGCCGGACCTCCTGACGATTTTTTCACCGCCGGTATCCCGCAAATTCCGGCGCGACCCCTTCGGCGGTTTTTTAGATCCGCCGGGGGCCGCGCTGCAGATCCCCCCAACAGCGCACATCAAACAGAGAGAGATGTGATTTAATTTGTATTTTATTTACGCTGGAATACCAATTCCCAAAATCGGGGTCATTTCGTTTCGGCGAAAAACCCGTTTCGTTTCGGATTTCAGTCGGGAAAAAATTGACCAATGGAATCAATGTGTTGCCGGGCACGAAAATCTGAAACGAAACGAAACGCAAAAAAACAGCCACGCAGACATTGGAAGGTGCGGCGGATCACACCCACATGCGTCTCCGCCGGGAAGGACCCGTGATTTCCGGACAATGGGAGCGGCACCCGGTGGCAGCCAATATGTGGCAGCCAATATACCGTTGGCAAGCCGTTCCATTCGGTCCCGCAGTTTCTTCGTGGTCGCTTCCGAGGGTCTGCAAGCCCTTTCGGAAAAACCTGTATCCCCCCAACGCTGCCATCGGCGAAATCTGCGATCTCCTCACACCCGAGGAATGCCGGAACTTCTGCCAGACCGCAAGCTATACCTCATGAATAAATGGAAACCGTTATCTGGTCGGTGGCTATCCCTGACGCGCCCGAACCTCTCCAATGAAATCTCCAACCGACCAAAGCCAGCCGCGCTGCGCGCCCGTGTAGCTGCCATGAACGGGGGAGGGGGCAACGAGCTGAAGGCTGGACGCCTCCATCTGCTCAGTCTGCGGTTCTGAAATCCCCGGCTCCAGCGTCAGAAGGTGTTTGCGGCTGATCTTCTCGGCCTCGGCCAGAACCTGCCGCCACCGGTCCTTGCAGGTGGATTTGGCCCCCAGCATCGTCAGTCTTGCGTCACCCTCGGTTGGTGCCGCCTGATAGGTCTCCAGATCGGGAAACAGAAAATCCGGCTTGTGCCTGTGTTCAGTCATTGCGCCACGGACATGCCGAATGTCATGCGCCCTGAGAACAGCGGCCAGATGGTTTTCCAGTTAATGCCCCATGCGCGACTTGCGTCGGTTCTGCACACTCAGGGAAAAGCTGATGAAGCCGTCAACATCCGTGCCACTGTCATCTACAAACCCCGCCTCGATCCGCGATGACACCACCTTGCGCTCCAGCCGCCGGAACAGAGCCTCCTCGTGGTCCAGCCATGCGATAAGGGCAGCGTCCGGGTCATCCTCGGCGCGCACCTCGGGCAGGGTAAGGCGGGCCAGATCGGAAAACTCGGCCGTCTTCGGAAATGTGGTGCCGAACTTCTCGATGATGCTGTCCAGTTTGTCGGCTTCGGGTTCCTCGAACTCGACCAGAATGAAGCGTGCCGCAAAGTCCAGCTCCGGCTCTTCGTCGGAAAATTCGCGGGACACGAAGGATTTGCCCTCGGGTCGCAACCCAAACAACCAGAAAAGCTGTTGCTCGCTGGTGGACCCCTCGGGTGCCACGATAAACCACAGGCGATGATTCGCGTAACACAGATTCTAACACATATATAATACCAACGGCCCAATTAATTGACCTTTATCCATTCTCGATCTGTGATTGAAGTTATGCGTTCAGGGTCGTTCGCAAAGAAGTTCCAGGCCTGGGCGCATTTTTCGAGGATGTCTTCATATGTGTCGAAGACAGAGATAGCGAGTTTGTTCGACCGCAGATAGGCCCAAACGTTTTCCATTGGGTTCAATTCCGGTGAGTATGGGGGCAGTTTTACGAGTGTAATATTATCTGGCACCTGCAAGCATTTTGCTCCGTGCCAACCAGCCCCATCGATGATGAGCAAGGCATGTGCGCCGGGTGCGATTGTCTTTGCGATCTCATCGAGATGCAGCCCCATTGCTTCGGCGTTGACGTAAGGCAGGATCAGCCCAGCCGCCGTGCCACAGGCAGGACAGGCTGCGCCGAAGATATAGCTCCATTTGTAGCGCGTATCACGTGGTGCGCGCGGGCGGGTTCCACGCCTGGCCCATTTGCGGGTGAGGGTTCCTTGCTGCCCGACGCGGGCTTCATCCTGGAACCATACCTCAAGCGGCTTCCCCTTTGCATGTTTTGGCAGGGTATCGGCTATGAGGCTGGCAAGGTTTTTTTAAAAGCCTGCTGTGCAGCGGGATCAGTTCCGGGATGCTCCGGGCGCACAGAAAGGCGACGAAAACCATGCCTGGCTGGATACTTGCCAATCGTACGTTCATGTAGCTTTACGTCGAATTCTTCTTCAACGCGGACCTGCAAATCGGCACAGCGCCACCGCACTACGCCATCTTTTGCCGGGTCAGGCCCAGCCTCAGCCCAAGCCACAAACAGCGCCTGTTGCTCTGGGGACAGGCGTGGCTTTGCACCCTTGCCACACCGATCAGAAAGCCCACCAGGGCCCTCTGCATTGTAGCGATGCACCCGGTCTCCGAGAGTTTGGCGATCCATACCGCTGCTACGGGCCGCTGTTGCGCGGTCCACATCGTCAAGCACCAGCGCTATGGCGAGTATTCGACGGACAACACGACCATCCCTGGTTCGCTTTGCAGCACAACGCAAATCTTGCGCGGACATATCTGTGCGCGTAATCTTGACTGCCCCACCCATGAGCACCTCCTTGCTTCTGGAGGCCATTGATTCAGAAATGCAGTAAATTTGAAATCACAAAAGTGAGTCAGACATTAAGGCCGCTGGTATAACACCCTGCCTGCAGCTCAGACCTGCCGCATCGGCATAGATCAAACGACAGGATCAAGAAAAAACGCAGACATCCACAGCTGTTGTGGTCTGCGTCCACGTCCCACCCAGAACCACGCATCCCTCTTCTAAAGAGCCTATGAAACGGGGAAGAGCGACGGTCAGTACCACAGCCAAAACGATACCGCCAAGACCTACCCAGCGAGACCATCTTCGATCCTGATGTTGTTCACGATGAAGATGGTCGATCAGGCGAAGAGTGCTGGAATGTGCGGTTGTGGTTTCCTGGAAAGATGCGTTTGATCTTTCAGCACCGCTCAGCAGTGCCGCAGCAGCCTTGTTCAAACGCTTGAGACTATTGGCAATACGGCCATCAATCGTCGCACCCACCAGCTCGCCATAGGTTTCCGGGTCTGTCTGTTTCTCCGTTGCCTTCGCGGCCCGCCGTGCCTCGTCCGCAGCCGTGGTGGCATGATTGATCGCCTTGGTCTGTTCCTGCACCTGATCATATACGCGCAGCGACAAGTTCCCCAAGCGGTCCAGGGTTTCGCGCAGCTCTGCATCGAAAAGGGCAGGGCGGTCAGGTGGCGTTTCGTCAGTCATGGTGGGTTATCCTTTGGATCAATTGGTTTCCGGGACGAACAGCCCCTCAAATTCGCGGTCCGCGTAGTAGCGCAGCTTTTGCGAGAGAGCCGAAGGCTGGCCCTGCACCCGCAGAAGCTGGAGGTCTGGCGGCATCTGCATGATTTCATCCGGGGTCAGCAGGTCGCGGCCCGTCAGGTTGTTGCTGAAGCTGGGGTTGTCACCCGGCTTGTAGCTGTCGGTTTGGAACCCGGTGGTTTCCTGGCCAATCATCTGGCTCAGCCATTTGGCGGTTTCAAAATCATTGACGCCAAAGACCTGTTGCACCCCGGCATTGGCAATGAAGGTTCCGGCCCGTTCGCCGTAGAGGTCCTTGAGCTGGCTCATGTCCTGCAAAATCGGCCAGAGCTGCAATCCATAACCTGCCATCAGCCCCATGGCGCGTTCTACGGCTTCCAGACGGCCCAGGGCGGCAAATTCATCGAGGAGGAAGAGGGCAAGGAGCCTTGAGGCGCTGAGAAGGCCCCTGAGCGCCCACAGCGGCCTCTGCGTCCCCGTGCGATGCCCTGAAGGGCTGAGAGACCAGAAGGCGCAGCCAGCGGCTGTAGGCGTCCATGCGGTTGGGCGGCAGCACCAGGAACACCGACGTGATCCGGTGGCGCAGGTCCGAGAAGTGGAAATCCGACCGCGACAGGACTTTGGCAATACGCGGGCTGTCCAGAAAGTGGGTATGGCGTTGTGCGTTGGACAGGACCGAGGCTGCTTCCCGATCCGCCTTGCCGAAAAACCGATTGGCGGCGCGGGCGATCAGACCGCCTGCAGCATCGCTGTCCTGCATCAGCTCCAGCAAGGCCCGCAGCCGGTCCGGGGGCAGGGTAAGATATTCGCGGACTGTGGCGAGCGACCGGCGTGGCCGATCCTCGTGGCAGACACAGAACATGATCAGCCCGCCGAGGATGGCTTTGGCTTCCTCGTTCCAATGCGCTTCCGAGACCTGGCCCGGCGGGTCCATGACCAGTGCCTCTGTCAGGGAGGCGGCGTCCTCGCCCAGATCGAGGCTGTCCGGTATGAGCCGATCGAGCGGGTTGTAGGCAGACGAAGGCATCCCGGAGACCTCAAACGGATCGAGGACATGAATCGTTCCGAACCGCCGCCGCGCTTCCCCGGCGATCCTCGCGTTCTCGCTCTTGGGGTTAATGACAAGCACGCGCGACAAGGCACCGCCAACTTCCAATCAAACTGTCCCATTTTACGCCGGGAAACTGACCCTTTTTGCTCCGGGATTGACAGATTGCGATAGGTCGCCGCAAAGTACTTTAACAAAGGAATGATAGCATTGACGATTCGAGATTAAGTTGATTCACAACTTGATTTCGAAACGCCCACACCATTGATAGGTTCCGCGCGTTTGACTTATTATCGTGGCTTAACAATAAGTCGAAACGCTTTAAGTACCTGTTTTGAGGCTCTTGCGCCTTTTCAGGCGATCATGGCGGGGAAGGATGTGCTGTCGGCACCTCCCGCTCAAGACCTCTTGTGCGTTTTTGAAGCGCTACGGGAACCCGTTGAGACATCCAGGGCCCAAGGCAGATTTCTGAATCCGTGGGATTTCGCGGGTTTGAAAAGGGATGAAGGCCGCATATCCGGAGCCTTGGCAGGGCTGTGCAAGGAAGAGTTTGGCGGCGACGTGTCCCGCAAATTCCTGACCATATACCTGTCCCGCGCCATTTCGGCAGTGCCCTGGGTAGAAGAGATCAATTCCGGATACCGCATCTGCACTGAGGTCAACCTTCTTGACGAGCGTAAGGATCGTATTGATCTTGTGATTGAGACTGAACACCACCTTGTCGGCATCGAGGTCAAGGTCGATGCCCAACTCGGCGACCGGCAGCTGGAGCGCTATCTCGAAGCATTGGGTTTTTGGGCCGACTGTACGCGTCGGGAAGCTCATCTCGTTTTCCTTGCACCATCTCGGGCGCCGTTGGAAAGTGTCCATTCCACTTCATGGAGGGATGTAGCAGCCGCTGCCGATGCGGCAGCCGGTTTCCCCGAGCAAAAGAGAAGTTTTATAGAACAGTATATTGCCCGCTTCGGGGATTACGTCAGAGATCTTTAGGAGGATTACGCATATGGAAAAGGCGCACAAAGACATTGGGGCCATCATCATTCGCAACGCCGAACTGCTCGAAAGTGCCATAGAATACGGCGTCGATACTATTGACGCCAGACTTGGACGCGAAATCATTGCAATATTCGATCAGAAGCTGGATGAATTTGGCTGGCAGGGAGGTCAGGGAGGTGATGAGCGTAACGTGCGCGATAATCTACCGTGGTTGGCCCCGGAAGAGTGGATCTCAAAAACAAAAGGTGACGGTGAATACGATCTGTACCTGGACTTGGATTGTGATAATCATGATAAAAATACGATGGCGGTGTCAGATTTTCTAGGGGTAGCCGGGTCTGGCATGTATATGGTAGCAGTATCAGACACCCTGAAGAAGCAGCCTTTGAAAAAACTGCTCAAGGATAATCCGGAGCTGATAAAGGAGTTCACCAATAAAAGTTTCCGGTGGGAGCTTACCGGGCAACTGAAGCTACCCATTAAAAAACTCGAGCGCGAGCCCCTGGCCACAGCTTTCGGCAAAGGGGATTTCACGGAAGCCCTGGGGCCAATCGAAAAGGCGCTTGACCGAATTGATCAGTCACGCTCGCTTTTCGACCAACTCGCAGTTTTGATCCGGGATCGGTTGTCGGAGTCCGAAGGGGGCTGACAGGCTTTTTGCCCTGATCAGGGCCAACGCTTCCGGCTCTTGGCACCGAGAGCGCAAAACCCGCGTCGGGATG
The DNA here is from genome assembly GCA_965207105.1 of Roseovarius sp. GTDB lineage: Bacteria > Pseudomonadota > Alphaproteobacteria > Rhodobacterales > Rhodobacteraceae > Roseovarius. The sequence goes on from CBDBLS010000069.1 coordinate 44,129, forward strand.
ATCAATGATCCCGCGTTCACGGTGTCCGTTGCTATAGTATCCGGCCCGCGCCCGCTTGTCCGTACCGGCGCGCGCTGCTGACCTTCTACGACTATCCGGCGGAACATTGGAAACACGCCCGGAGGGTCTATCGGCATAAAGGTACGCGAGGTCCCACAGGATTGGGGTTGTTTGCTGTCCGGTTGCATTTGCGGGAAGAGTGATCAGTTTGGGCTGCCTTTTGATGTTTCCGACCCCTGTACACGACTCATGCGATTTCCTGCCTGATTTTGGGCCAGTGTCGGAAGGCTTGTTCCGGCTGTGTTCGCAGGAGCCTTCCGATTTCGTCGAGACCAATGCGGAAGATGGATTTGGCGTATCGCCCATGAGACTTTCGAGGCCGTTTCCGTGTTCCGGGCCTGGTGGATGCCACCTTTGCAGCCCATGCCATGGCCAGGGCAAGGAGACCGACCAACAAGCTCGACTTTTCGGCGATCGGGAGACGGGTGTCTTCCAGGTTGAAGCCCTTTGTCTTCGCTTCGGCGAACAGGCATTCGATGGCCCGGTGTTTGCGATAGACGGTCAGGGCGTGATGGGCTGGTTGGTTGCCGACAACGACAGGCAATTCCTTACCCTTGATGCGCCTGGCTGCGAAGTTCAGCCAGAGCGGCGCAGTGCCCCCGGCAGCCCTGAAGTGGGCGGTGAATGTGCGCGGGCCACGGCAGGTGCGCAGCAAGGTTCGCAGGCTTTGCCGGACGCCATCCCCGCCTGTCACGTACCGGTTCGACTTCACGCGGATGATGAAAGGAACGTCCTGTTCATGCAGGAAAGCCAACCAATCAAGGCCGATAAACCCACGATCCGCCGGAAGGCACCTGATGCTTCCGGACCCGGACAGATCCAGACAGCGCTTCATCAAGGCAATGCGCTCGCAGGTGTTGCTGTTGCCGGCCTTGCCCGACACGGTCCAGATCAGGGGTACGCGATAGCGGCGCGTGGCGACGGCAGGAACCAACAGGTTGATCTGTCAATCGCAGAGTAAAATGGGTCCATGTCGCGGCGTAAAAATGGGCCACTTCGGTTGATGTTTTGTGGCGCTTTTGCACGCGTGCTCGTCACAAAGCTGAAGCGTGCCAAAGCGCATGCTGGCCATAAGGCCAGCATTATTCTGACTGTGATTGCGGGCTGGTTATTTTCGGTTGTTGCGACTGTGTTTGAGCCGATAGCTTTCGCCATTCATCTCGAGGATGTGGACGTGATGGGTTAAACGATCGAGTAGCGCACCGGTCAGCCGCTCAGAGCCAAAGACTTCAGTCCATTCATCGAAGGGCAGGTTCGAGGTTATGATGATGGAGCCGCGTTCATAGCATTGGGATATGACCTCGAAGAGCAGCTCTGCGCCAGATTTGCTGAGCGGTACGAAGCCCAGTTCATCAATGATCAACAGGTTCTGGCTGGTCAGTTGCTTTTGAAGGCGCTGCAATCTCCGCTCATCTTGAGCCTCGATCAGATCATGGACTAATGCCGCAGCCGTTGTGAAGCGCACCTTCAGTCCTCTTTGACATGCAGCCAGCCCAAGTCCCAGGGCGATGTGTGTCTTGCCCGTGCCTGACGGGCCGAGCGCGATGATGTTCTCCCTGCGATTAACGTAATCGCATCGTGCCAGATCCATCGTCAGGGGCTTGTTCAAGCTTGGCATGATCTTGAAGTCAAAGCTATCCAAGCTCTTGGTGCTGGGGAACTTCGCCGCTTTGATGCGCCGTTCAATCATCCGGCGTTCGCGGTCGATCAATTCCATCTCACACAGCCGCGCCAGATAGTGGATGTGATCTTTGTTCTCTGCAGCACAGAGCTGCGCCTGTTTGGCATACTCGCCTTGGAACGTTGGCAGTCGCAGTTGTTTAAGATGATGCCGTAGAAGAATCCGAGGGGCTTCGGTCATGCCGCGGTCCTTCCCATCAAGCTCATGTAACTGGATGGGCGTGTTGTGCCGACATTGGCCTTGGGCAAGTATGGATAGAAGTCCAAATCCAATCGTGGTGGCCGCTTCTCAACCCGACACAGTACAAGGTGTTTTACGGCGTCATAGCCAATTGCACCCATATCTATTGCCTGCTGGATTGCGCCTTGCACAACATCCATTTCGAAGGTCTCCAAAAGGCGCAAGACTTGAACGTATTCTCGCTTGCCCGGCTTACCCATTCTGGCTTCAAGCAGTCGGTGCAGCGTGGCAAATACATCTGGCAAATGCCAACCCTGCAAAGGCGCGGCCTGATCCAGGGCACCCACCTTTTGTTCAAGCAGGGGCAAAAAGTGCAATGGGTCAAAGACCATATCCGCTGATGTGTAGGATCGTTTGTGCCGCGCAATAATCTCATTGCCGCAGCCGATGATAACCTCATGCACAAACCCACGCACATGAACATCGTGGTGCGCATAGGCTACTGGCACCGAGTAATCATTGCTGCGATAGCGCACCATTGAGATCGACGTTGCACGCGTGCTGACGTGATCGCAGGCTTCATATTCTGCGACGGGCAATCCCATCAGAGCATCCAAATCCGACATCAGGCGTGCGCCTATGGTTTGGGTGTGACCCCGCAACGTATCGTCCTGACGTGCTAAACACTTCTCTTCCAAATGTGCGTTCAGATCATCAAAGCTGTCATAGCGAGGTGCGGGAACCATGAAGTTGCGGCGGGTGTATCCAACCATGCCCTCAACGTTGCCTTTATCGTTCCCTCGCGCGGGTCTGCCAAACTTGTCATCAAACAAGTAATGCGACTGCAGTTCCGTAAACCGACGTGTGCGGATGCGCGTCTTATCCCCGAGTATCCGAGCCACGGCGATCTTGGTATTGTCGTAGAGAATGGATTGCGGAATGCCGCCAAAGAATGCAAAGGCGGACACATGGCCATCGCAAAACGCCTCGGTTGTCTCAGCTGGATATCCCTTCACAAACACCGCATCAGAATGTGGCAAGCTCATCACGAAGAAGTGGATCTTGCATTCCACGCCACCGATCACGCCCAGCGTCTCACCAAAATCAACCTGCGCATGGCCCGGCCGATGCGACAACGGCACAAACACCTCTTTGGTGCGCCGTTTTTGCTCGCGCACGTAATAGGTCACCGTGGTCAGGCTGCCGGCATATCCATGCTCATCGCGCAGCCGTTCAAAGATGCGCTTGGCCGTGTGTCGCTGCTTTTTGATCAGGGCTTTGTCTGTGCGCAGTATCTCATCGACCACACCAACATAACCATCAAGCGTTGGCCGCCGAGGCGCTTCCGACCGACGATACCCAGGCGGAAGTTCATGGCGCAGCATCTTCGCGATCGTCTTACGATCTTTGTTCTCTAATCTGTCAATGCGTGTTTCCTGAGTTTCCTGCTTTTGATGTCAGAGGTTGCCTTTGTTCTCTTCGAACTCTGAGGTTCATGATGGGGTTGGCTGGGTGTGGGTCGGCAATGTTGAAACCGCAATCATACCGTTGGTCTTGGCTGTTGCTACAGAATCGGCGCCGTGTCTCACGCCCTCCCTCGGGCATCGTCCCAGATGGGAACTTTGATTTAGGAATCCTCGTTGTCGCCTCGTAAGCCTTACGCGGACTGGAAGTCAGTTTTGTCTCGCATAATGGCATGAAGTATGATTGCCAGACGACGCGCCAGAGCCACTCGGGCCTTTCTCATCGTTGAGCGCGCACCGATTGCGAGGGCCCATGTCTTCAATTTGAGCGGAGCGGCATACCGCGTCAGCATCACATTGGCGGCCTCATAGAGAAGCGTTCTGACGCGCACGTCGCCCCGCTTTGAGATGCTGCCCGTGTAGTCGATTTCACCAGATTGATGCCGTCGCGGCACCAGTCCAAGATACGCCCCCACATCACGCGATTTCCTGAAACGCGACGGATCATCAATTGCTGCGGCAAAGGCCAATGCTGTGATCGGACCGACCCCTGGTACCGTCATAAGGCGCTGGCAGACTTCGGATTTGCGGGTCATCTTTTTGATGTCGCCATCAATGGCTGCAACCGCCGCGAGGATTGCTTCGCGTGCTGCGAACAGTCCGCAAATTGCGGCATGGAGGCCAGGCACTCCATCGCTAACTTTTAGCGCCGCGTTTTTGAATGCCGGAGACAAAGCTCGTGGCAGCCGCACGCCGAAGACGACGACCAGACCGCGGATCTGATTGTCGAGCGTCACACGCTGTCCGACCAGCTTCTTGCGGGCTGCGATCAGCGACCGGATTGCGTGCGCTGACAGTGATTTGACATGGGTCGGCTTGTAGAATCCCGTCCGCGCCAGGTGTGCCAAACCGCGGGCATCATTGCGGTCCGTCTTGTGGCCGGCCAGAGATTTAAGGGCCTGATATGCTTGCCTGCTCTCGATGCAAACAACCGGGACACCAAGCTCCGTCAGCCCATGGTAAAGCATTGGTGCCATCCGTCCCGTTTCAAATACAACTTTGGCACATGGTGGTCCAGAAGCGAGGAAGTCAGCGATCGCTTTTGGTGTTGAGCTCGCTTTTCCTTCACGAATAAGGGCCCCTTCACGATCCAGAATGCAGATATGCGTCTCTTCCATGGACACATCCAAACCAGCAAAATATTCCATTGGTCAGTCTCCTTTTCAATTGCATGTGCATCCAGAATAACAGGGGTAACTGAGTGCTGATCCTGATTACGCCATGTTGAAAAACCGCGCCGCTTCTCGGCCAGACATACCGTCCTTCAAACAAGCACGGCGCACACGACTATAAATATCCACAGAATACATCTCCCGCCCTCCGAATAAACGAAGGGCACAAACTGGCGGACTTTTACTCCGCTACAACTGCGATATGCAGCCGCTTCTGTGGCCCAATATTGCTCCGCGTTTTACATTGATCTCCTTGCGCCCGATCTTCCGGTTCGTGCGATCAAGGCACGGATGCCGGCTCCCGGAGAGCCCGGGCATCCGGACAACAGGAGGGGCAGACCAGTCTTGCCCGAGGCTGACATCCTGAAAAAAGCGCTGCAATCGACGGCAGGTGCTTTCAGCCCTGGCCTGCGTCGGCATCTCACCGCAAATGTGGCTCAAATTGACGGTTCGAACGCCGGCAATGCCAATCACCGGAAGGCAGAGTGTTTCGAGGCGACTATTGCTCAGCGACAAGCCATCGGATAGTTTCGCCGAGAGGGTGTCGATTGCTTTTCGGATCATGGGAGGCTCCATCGTAATTTGAAGAATCCTAACCAAAATCACAGATCTGCGCCCTCAACCACCTTTACTGTCGTGTACAGGGGCCACTGACAATGACACGATCCGGGCCGGCGATGGCAATGACACGATCAATGCCGGCGATGGCGATGACTGGCTGTTCGGCGGTGCGGGCCATGACGAACTCTTTGGCGGTGCCGGTGCCGACACCTTCGTGTTCAACAGCGGTCATGACAGCGACGGGATCAAGGAGTTCGAGCTTGGCATTGATACACTGCGCCTCTCCGGCGCGCTGACCGGCGGGAAGAGGGCTGCGGATATCGTCTCAACCTACGCGACGATCACGGACGGCGCTGTGGTGTTCGACTTTGGCGGAGACGACATCATCACGATCTCGAACCTGAACTCCCTCACCGGCCTGCCGGAAAATATCGAGATCTTCTGAGGCGTCTCCCGGGACAGGACAAACACGAAAAGCCCGCTCTGCGGAGCGGGCCTGTTCAGCGCGCAGGGCAGCCGGTTTCCGGGCAGGGGGACATCCGGCGGCAGCCGCCCGATCCCCGATCCCCGGACTGCGGGCGGGACCGGAGCACGTCCCGTCGCGCGAAGGTTTTTTTGCCGCTGGCCATGCCGGACCTCCCGACGATTTTTTCACCGCCGGTATCGCGCAAATTCCGGCGCGACCCCTCCGGCGGTTTCCCCGCGCGTTTCAGGGGGTCATTTCGTTTCGGGCGGAGGGGGCATTTCGTTTCAGATGACCTGTCGGGAAAAATTTCCTGAACGGTTGCAATCGGTTGTCGGCGGAGGAAATCCAAAACGAAACGAAATGCAAAAAAATCGGCACGCAGACATTGGAAGGTGCGGCACATAACACCCTCATGCGTTTGCGCCGGGAAGGACCCGTGGTTTCCGGGAGCTTGATCCAAAATGAGTCAGGTGATTTCAAGAGGGTCGTGATTACGTTTGCTTGCAGAAGCACAGGGCGATCACGATGCTTTGGGTTGAAGCCACCCGAAGCCAATATGAGCGTAAAAAATACCGCCAGTCAAGTGGCACCGGCACTGGCGTAATACCCGGGCGGTGATCCCCGGAATGCGCAGGCGGTCGCACCTTCAATGAAAATCGGTTTCCTGAATTTCCTTTGATCATAGTCTACCTTCCAGGCTTTATGCACTCCGGTAAACCCGGTCTGGTTCACAAGCCAGGTTCGATGAATGGAAGGAATTTGACTTGTCAGATCTGGATCTCGTGGCAATCCAGATCGACGGGCTGCATCTGGATGACCACTTGCTGATGATCGGGGCTGTAGGCATTGAGGTTTCCGGGCAAAAGCACCCTCAGGGAGTGGTTGAAGGGGCCACTGGGAACGCGGCTGCCGTGCAAGCCGTGCTCGACAATCTGATCGAGCGTGGGTTGGACCCGGAAGGCTGCTACCTCTTCATCGTGGATGGGGCCAGGCGCTCGGCAAAGCGCCGCGCCGGACCTTTGGCGCGTATATTCCGATCCAACGTTGCCAAATCCACAAGGCGCGCAACATCACTGACCGTCTTGCTCCCAGGCATCACGCCGCCGTGGCTCGCGCCCTGAAACAAGCCCGGGAGTTGAATGAACACGCTGGCCCACTACCTTACTCAATGAAAATCCCGGCTCGGAAAAAGCTTCTTCGCTTGCTCTCCTGGGTGTCGCGGGGATGAACGCCCGCTACTGTCAGGTGATTGCTGGATATTTGCCGTGCTCACCTTGCTTTCGCCGACCAAACCTGGTCGCCCCAGCGTTGACAGCATCGGCGACAGGTCTTCAACGTGTTCCGCAATCAAATGGGTGACCTGCCCCTCACGCTCAACCCGTCCTGTCACACGCAACAATTGCCCGGCGATCACCGCTTTGCGAAACGTCTCATATACTTTGCGCCAAACCACCACATTAGAAACTCCGGTTTCGTCCTCCAGCGTTAGAAAAACTACGCCAGAAGCGGTACCGGGACGTTGGCGGGTGATGACCAAACCGGCCACCGTGACCCGTCCTGTTGCTTGCCCGAGCCGGTCGTGTGGCAGACACTCTGGAAGGCGCGGGCGCAGCAGTTCCAGCGGATGGGCGCGGAGCGACAATCGCAATGACAAGTAGTCGTCAGTCACCTCCTGGCCGAGGGTCATCGCCGGCAAGGTAACCTCTGGCTCCAACCCACCTTCGCCATCACCTCCAAAGAGGGGCAGCGGCTTGGGTGCTCTGAGCGCTCGCGCTGCCCAGAGTGCGTCACGCCGCGTGAGGCCAAGGGCCGCGAATGCATCCGCTTCGGCGAGGCGTTCCAGTGCGGTGGGATGAAGCCCTGCTCGGCGCCACAGGCTTTCCATATCCGGATAGCCATTGCCTCGAGCGGCAGCGATCCAATCCGCATCTTCTTCCCGCATGCCCTTGATCTGACGAAATCCCAGTCTCAGCGCCAATGCACCATCTGTGCGCGCCTCAAGCGTGCAATCCCAATCCGAATGATTAACCGAAACGGAGCGGCACTCGACGCCATGTTCGCGAGCATCACGGACCAGCTGCGCGGGGGCATAAAACCCCATTGGCTGGCTGTTCAAAAGCGCGCAGGTGAATACTGCGGGGTGATGGCATTTGAGCCATGAGGAAATGTAGACCAATCGTGCAAAGCTGGCGGCGTGACTTTCGGGAAACCCGTAGCTGCCAAACCCCTCGATCTGGGCAAAGCAACGCTCGGCAAAACCGGCCTCATACCCGCGCGTCAGCATCCCCGAAATAAACCGGTCCCGAAACGCGCCGATGGTGCCCATGCGTTTGAAGGTGGCGAGAGATCGGCGCAAGCTGTCGGCTTCTGCCGCTGAAAACCCGGCGGCGACCACTGCGATCTGCATGGCCTGTTCCTGAAACAGAGGCACGCCATAGGTGCGGCCCAGGTGTAAAACGCGGAGCAATATTGGGCCACAGAAGCGGCTGCATATCGCAGTTGTAGCGGAGTAAAAGTCCGCCAGTTTGTGCCCTTCGTTTATTCGGAGGGCGGGAGATGTATTCTGTGGATATTTATAGTCGTGTGCGCCGTGCTTGTTTGAAGGACGGTATGTCTGGCCGAGAAGCGGCGCGGTTTTTCAACATGGCGTAATCAGGATCAGCACTCAGTTACCCCTGTTATTCTGGATGCACATGCAATTGAAAAGGAGACTGACCAATGGAATATTTTGCTGGTTTGGATGTGTCCATGGAAGAGACGCATATCTGCATTCTGGATCGTGAAGGGGCCCTTATTCGTGAAGGAAAAGCGAGCTCAACACCAAAAGCGATCGCTGACTTCCTCGCTTCTGGACCACCATGTGCCAAAGTTGTATTTGAAACGGGACGGATGGCACCAATGCTTTACCATGGGCTGACGGAGCTTGGTGTCCCGGTTGTTTGCATCGAGAGCAGGCAAGCATATCAGGCCCTTAAATCTCTGGCCGGCCACAAGACGGACCGCAATGATGCCCGCGGTTTGGCACACCTGGCGCGGACGGGATTCTACAAGCCGACCCATGTCAAATCACTGTCAGCGCACGCAATCCGGTCGCTGATCGCAGCCCGCAAGAAGCTGGTCGGACAGCGTGTGACGCTCGACAATCAGATCCGCGGTCTGGTCGTCGTCTTCGGCGTGCGGCTGCCACGAGCTTTGTCTCCGGCATTCAAAAACGCGGCGCTAAAAGTTAGCGATGGAGTGCCTGGCCTCCATGCCGCAATTTGCGGACTGTTCGCAGCACGCGAAGCAATCCTCGCGGCGGTTGCAGCCATTGATGGCGACATCAAAAAGATGACCCGCAAATCCGAAGTCTGCCAGCGCCTTATGACGGTACCAGGGGTCGGTCCGATCACAGCATTGGCCTTTGCCGCAGCAATTGATGATCCGTCGCGTTTCAGGAAATCGCGTGATGTGGGGGCGTATCTTGGACTGGTGCCGCGACGGCATCAATCTGGTGAAATCGACTACACGGGCAGCATCTCAAAGCGGGGCGACGTGCGCGTCAGAACGCTTCTCTATGAGGCCGCCAATGTGATGCTGACGCGGTATGCCGCTCCGCTCAAATTGAAGACATGGGCCCTCGCAATCGGTGCGCGCTCAACGATGAGAAAGGCCCGAGTGGCTCTGGCGCGTCGTCTGGCAATCATACTTCATGCCATTATGCGAGACAAAACTGACTTCCAGTCCGCGTAAGGCTTACGAGGCGACAACGAGGATTCCTAAATCAAAGTTCCCATCTGGGACGATGCCCGAGGGAGGGCGTGAGACACGGCGCCGATTCTGTAGCAACAGCCAAGACCAACGGTATGATTGCGGTTTCAACATTGCCGACCCACACCCAGCCAACCCCATCATGAACCTCAGAGTTCGAAGAGAACAAAGGCAACCTCTGACATCAAAAGCAGGAAACTCAGGAAACACGCATTGACAGATTAGAGAACAAAGATCGTAAGACGATCGCGAAGATGCTGCGCCATGAACTTCCGCCTGGGTATCGTCGGTCGGAAGCGCCTCGGCGGCCAACGCTTGATGGTTATGTTGGTGTGGTCGATGAGATACTGCGCACAGACAAAGCCCTGATCAAAAAGCAGCGACACACGGCCAAGCGCATCTTTGAACGGCTGCGCGATGAGCATGGATATGCCGGCAGCCTGACCACGGTGACCTATTACGTGCGCGAGCAAAAACGGCGCACCAAAGAGGTGTTTGTGCCGTTGTCGCATCGGCCGGGCCATGCGCAGGTTGATTTTGGTGAGACGCTGGGCGTGATCGGTGGCGTGGAATGCAAGATCCACTTCTTCGTGATGAGCTTGCCACATTCTGATGCGGTGTTTGTGAAGGGATATCCAGCTGAGACAACCGAGGCGTTTTGCGATGGCCATGTGTCCGCCTTTGCATTCTTTGGCGGCATTCCGCAATCCATTCTCTACGACAATACCAAGATCGCCGTGGCTCGGATACTCGGGGATAAGACGCGCATCCGCACACGTCGGTTTACGGAACTGCAGTCGCATTACTTGTTTGATGACAAGTTTGGCAGACCCGCGCGAGGGAACGATAAAGGCAACGTTGAGGGCATGGTTGGATACACCCGCCGCAACTTCATGGTTCCCGCACCTCGCTATGACAGCTTTGATGATCTGAACGCACATTTGGAAGAGAAGTGTTTAGCACGTCAGGACGATACGTTGCGGGGTCACACCCAAACCATAGGCGCACGCCTGATGTCGGATTTGGATGCTCTGATGGGATTGCCCGTCGCAGAATATGAAGCCTGCGATCACGTCAGCACGCGTGCAACGTCGATCTCAATGGTGCGCTATCGCAGCAATGATTACTCGGTGCCAGTAGCCTATGCGCACCACGATGTTCATGTGCGTGGGTTTGTGCATGAGGTTATCATCGGCTGCGGCAATGAGATTATTGCGCGGCACAAACGATCCTACACATCAGCGGATATGGTCTTTGACCCATTGCACTTTTTGCCCCTGCTTGAACAAAAGGTGGGTGCCCTGGATCAGGCCGCGCCTTTGCAGGGTTGGCATTTGCCAGATGTATTTGCCACGCTGCACCGACTGCTTGAAGCCAGAATGGGTAAGCCGGGCAAGCGAGAATACGTTCAAGTCTTGCGCCTTTTGGAGACCTTCGAAATGGATGTTGTGCAAGGCGCAATCCAGCAGGCAATAGATATGGGTGCAATTGGCTATGACGCCGTAAAACACCTTGTACTGTGTCGGGTTGAGAAGCGGCCACCACGATTGGATTTGGACTTCTATCCATACTTGCCCAAGGCCAATGTCGGCACAACACGCCCATCCAGTTACATGAGCTTGATGGGAAGGACCGCGGCATGACCGAAGCCCCTCGGATTCTTCTACGGCATCATCTTAAACAACTGCGACTGCCAACGTTCCAAGGCGAGTATGCCAAACAGGCGCAGCTCTGTGCTGCAGAGAACAAAGATCACATCCACTATCTGGCGCGGCTGTGTGAGATGGAATTGATCGACCGCGAACGCCGGATGATTGAACGGCGCATCAAAGCGGCGAAGTTCCCCAGCACCAAGAGCTTGGATAGCTTTGACTTCAAGATCATGCCAAGCTTGAACAAGCCCCTGACGATGGATCTGGCACGATGCGATTACGTTAATCGCAGGGAGAACATCATCGCGCTCGGCCCGTCAGGCACGGGCAAGACACACATCGCCCTGGGACTTGGGCTGGCTGCATGTCAAAGAGGACTGAAGGTGCGCTTCACAACGGCTGCGGCATTAGTCCATGATCTGATCGAGGCTCAAGATGAGCGGAGATTGCAGCGCCTTCAAAAGCAACTGACCAGCCAGAACCTGTTGATCATTGATGAACTGGGCTTCGTACCGCTCAGCAAATCTGGCGCAGAGCTGCTCTTCGAGGTCATATCCCAATGCTATGAACGCGGCTCCATCATCATAACCTCGAACCTGCCCTTCGATGAATGGACTGAAGTCTTTGGCTCTGAGCGGCTGACCGGTGCGCTACTCGATCGTTTAACCCATCACGTCCACATCCTCGAGATGAATGGCGAAAGCTATCGGCTCAAACACAGTCGCAACAACCGAAAATAACCAGCCCGCAATCACAGTCAGAATAATGCTGGCCTTATGGCCAGCATGCGCTTTGGCACGCTTCAGCTTTGTGACGAGCACGCGTGCAAAAGCGCCACAAAACATCAACCGAAGTGGCCCATTTTTACGCCGCGACATGGACCCATTTTACTCTGCGATTGACACCCAGGACTTCCATCATCGCAGGACCAAGGTCCTCGACGTCTTCCTTGCCTTGTCTGCGGTTGATGAAGGGATGGACCATGCCGCCCTGGATCGGCCCGGGACGGATGATCGCCACTTCACAAACCAGATCATAAAATTTGCGCGGCTGCATTCGAGGCAGGAAGTTCAGCTGTGCCCGACTTTCCACCTGGAACACACCGATGGCATCGGCGCGACACAGCATGTCATAAACCACACCATCCTCGGGTGGGACATTTGCCAGTGTCAGGCTGAGATTGCGATGATCAGCCAGCAATCCAAATGCCTTGCGGATGCAGGTCAGCATGCCAAGCGCCAGCACATCTACTTTCAGAAGCCCGAGCGCATTGATGTCATCCTTGTTCCATTCGATGATGGTGCGATCATCCATCGTTGCATTCTCGATTGGACAAAGCTCATCCAAGCGACCGTGGGTGATAACAAAACCGCCAACATGCTGGCTGAGATGCCGGGGAAACCCGATAATCTCACCAATAAGCTTTGTGGCCAGAGTGATCCGGTAATCAGTGGGGTCAATGCCAGCGTCGCGCATCCGATCTTCGCCGGGTGCGCTGGATGACCAACCCCGGATCTGACCAGCAAGGCGCGCAATTACATCCTGGCTCAACCCCATCACCTTGCCGACCTCACGGATCGCAGCGCGAGAGCGGAAATGGATTACGGTCGCAGTGAGTCCGGCGCGGTGTCGCCCATAGCGGTCATAAATCCACTGAATGACCTCCTCACGACGTTCATGCTCAAAATCCACATCTATGTCGGGGGGCTCGCCACGCTCTTTAGAAATGAATCGCTCGAATATGAGCGTGATACTTTCAGGCGGCACTTCTGTGACGCCCAGCAGATAGCAGACCACAGAATTTGCAGCTGACCCACGCCCCTGACAAAGGATGCCTTTGGAGCGCGCAAATGCCACGATGTCATGTACCGTCAGGAAATACGGCGCATAGCCCATTTCACCGATGAGTTTCAGCTCTTTGTCTACGCGCGAGACAATCTTTGCAGGTGGTCCGTCAGGATAGCGCCAGTGCAAGCCGTCACGAGACAACCGGGTGAGGCGATCCTGAGCGGGTTCACCGTTCTGTGCCTCATCAGGATATTGGTGGCGCAGATCATCAAGCTGGAATGCACACCGATCTGCAATCTCCAGCGTTCGGCGAAGCGCTGCGGGATAGCGATGAAACATCCTTGCCATCTCGGAGCCCGACTTGAGCCGGTGCTCTCCATGGGTCAGGCGATGTTCGCCGATGTTGTCAACAGTACAACCAGTCCGCAGGCAGGTCAGCACGTCTGCAAGTGGCCGTCGCGCGGAGCGATGCATCAGTACGTTACCCAGAGCGATCATTGCCAGCCCCGTGCTCTGGCCCAACTGCGCGAGCCTGTCGAAGCGCATGGGGTCTCGACCATCATAGAGCGGGGCTGCGCCAAGAAAGCACTGGTCGGGAAAGACTCGATGCATCTGGCGCAGTTCGGCTGTGACATTTGATTTATGCGGCTCAAGCGGATCAGGAGGCAGGGCGATCAACACCATACCCTCGCCCCAGTCCATGAGATCCTTGCGGGCCAAATGGCAGGACCCTTTCTCGGCCCGTCGCTTGCCAAGCGACAAAAGTCGCGTCAGTCGCGACCAGGCGGTAACGTCTGTTGGCAGGACCAGCCATTCCGTCGTGCTATCGGTGAGGACGATCCGTGCGCCGGGGATCAGTTTTGGCAACGGGCGATCCCGCGCAATGGGCGGTCCTGGTTCCAACGGCTCATAGCGCATGTTTTGACGGCCGGAATGATCCGTCACCTGCCGGGATCGAATGGCAGGGCTGTCCTGCTGCGCCCCGGAGGCCGCACGGGCCTCCGCGCGCAGGCGCTGAAGCTCCTTCAGGGCAGAAAAAGCCCGCACCACACCTGCGACCGAGTTACGATCGGTGATGGCAATTGCTGCAAGTCCCAGCTCAACGGCACGCGTAACCAGTTCTTCCGGGTGCGATGCCCCGGTCAGGAAGGTGAAGTTCGTAGTCACACAAAGCTCTGCATAATCCGTCATGCAAACTCACCCTGCGCGAACCATTTTGGATCCTGTGGTGTGTGAAACAGCCAGAGGCGCAAACCTTCGCGGGTCTCAACCCGCCAATAGTCTCGTAAGCCAGAACGCCAGTTTGGATCATCAGACCACCATTCCGGAGCAATCCGTTCGGGGCCGGTCGCCCGCAGGGTCGTGAAGCGCATGTTCCGCCACCGAAAACGCGTTGGGGGGTGGCCGGGCAGGTTCATGCCATGTGTCGTGACCGGCTCTGGAGAAAAGATGATGATCGGTCGATCCGGGCCAAAGCGGGCAGGCGGCGTTTCGGCTTCGCTATAGGCGGCCGGTGCAAGCAGGTAGCTGCGCTCGGGGATCTTGCTTGTCGCGGGCAGCAGGCGCAGTACCCGATCAAACCCCAGCCGATTGCCAAGGCGGGAAAAAAGATCAGCCAGCGCATCCTCCTGACGCACCTGTGGTCCGCCGCCGAGTTGCTCAGGGGGCAGGGCTTCTGTCACATGAGCCACCAACCGCATCATCTCGATGCCAAAACCAGCCTCGACGTCATCAACACCTTTGGTGAACAACGCTGCAATTCGATCCGCATCCCGCATTGCCCGCGCCAGGCCGATCTCGACATGCGCGGTTTCCCGATCCACACGGTGTAATTCGAGACGTAGACGTCGCGCACCACGCTCATGGTGGGCAAGTGTCTCGCAGAGCCGGTTCAGAAGCCGCAACAAGGTAGCCATCACATCGGCCTGCAACCCGATCGGTTCCGGCAAGGTTAATCGTACCCCAAAATGTGGCAGATCAGCTTCGGGGGACACAGGCTCAGGCTGCAAGCCAAGCGCCTGATCAAGACGCAGGACCAAACCTGCACCAAATCGCTTCGCCAATGGTGCGCGGGGCAGGGGGATCAAATCCGCAATCTGGTTCAGCCCTACTCGAGCAAGGCCTTGTGTAGTGTTCTCGTCGATCCGCAGGGCTGAGACGGGTAGAGACCCGATGCCATCTGCCAACCCACCTTCGGGGATGATGCCGCCACCATGACGAGCCAGAGCTGTCGCTGCCCCGCGTGTTCCGGCGATCGCACTGGTCACTGTGAGGCCTGCGCGTTCCAGTCTTGCATGAAGATCATCCAGCAGGGCATCTTCGCCGCCAAAGAGATGAGACACGCCGGTGATATCCGCGATCAGAGCATCCGGCCCATCCCGTGCCACCATCGGGGAATAGCGGCCAACCCACCGCCGCAGGCTAGACAAGGCGGCTGATTCTCGTGCCAGATCAGCTGGGCGGGTGGCCAGATCGGGGCAGATAGCGCGTGCGTCGGCCAGAGTCATACCACGATGCAGCCCTCGCGCGTTGGCCGACTGGTTAAGACAATGCACATGATCTGCATTCCCTGATCGGTGGATCAGAGCGAAAGGTCCTTCAAGGGGACGTCTCCGCAGCGCAGTATCGCTCGCCAACCGCAGAAACCATATGGATAGCAGCCGTCTTGCCATTCCAATGTACAATCCAGTTTGTTAATATTCCCTTTTTGTTCTTATTAAGTTTCCAATGATGCGCTGTCGAGTCATTGGAGTCTCGCTGCTCGCTAGGTACCGGCTTACAATACCATCGGGTCTCTGTTGCGTTGTTGCCCTGGCCTTCCCGGATGAGCATCAAACCGGTGGTTTGCCCGGCTTCGGCAGCCAGTTGCAAACGTCTCCCTGCTGTCAGCGACAGCGATTTTTCCGGCTCGGCGATGACCAGGCCAACGCCCTTACTTCGCAGGGCTTCCTCGACGGACCACAACAGATCAATCTCGCTGGTTGGCCGAACGACATGCAATCTTTGGCCGACACCTTCAGGCAGACCGGGCAGAAAGGGCATTTGAGCAGCATACGCGGGTAGAATCCAAATCAATGGCCCTGACTGCCGCGCCGCCTGAAATATTGCGAAACTTCGTCGACCCAAGCCCTCGGCTTCGTGGACGCGCGCTGAGACTAAAGACAGCGGATCGTCAGGGGCGCGGTCAAACCGCATCTTCACGCACCCCTTTGGCAACAATGTTCAGTAAGCCGTCGGGGAGCAGTCAGCCATTGATGCCATTCTTGCAGTTTTGTCAGAATGACCGGCATGGCTTTGGGATGGACCAGCCCAACATCGGAATTGGCCGGGCAGGTCAGAAAGCCGAACAGATCTGTGGTGATTTCGCCCTCCCTGAGTTTGCGCACGGAGGTCCATACGGTGTGCAACCCTGCAAAAAATGCCGACGGCCGGCTCTTTTCAAGCGCAAACCACACCGGTGAATTGCGTGGCGCGCCTCGGCGCGGATCAAGTTCGGAAAGGCTGGTGAAAGGGACCAGACAGCGATGTTCAACGCTCATCCATCTGCGCCAGTGGGGTGAGGATACATCGCGGATATTGGTCACGCCTTTATCGGTCTTTTTGCCTTCCACAAATTTTGGCGGCGTCGACATGCCCCATCGGGACATCGCAAGTTGCCATGTGGGTCCAACACCACCACGAATAATTGGTGCCTGATAGTCCGGCCAGATACCTGCCATTGCGGAAAGATTGCCGGTCTCGTCGACCAGCGCTTCCCCGTCTTCCAGCACACCATCGAACAGCTGTCGCATTGCGTCCTGGCTTTTGGTCCGAGAGTAGAGATTACACATGGGCGTCTTTGTCCGATGATTCTGAATGGCCGTATACATGCGCACATTACAGGAACAAATGTAAGCGGTGTCTGGGACTTTCAATTACCCACAAGTTGTCAGTTGCTTGTTTTTGCGGCTCGGAATCCCTCGCCGAGGTCGGATAGTCGCGTGAAGCCCCGCCAAATGACGGTTGTTCCGGGGGGCGGATCGCTGTTTCGGTCCAAATACCCTCCGAGGCGGGCGACGGCGGTCATGTGGAATGCAAGATCCCTTGCGGCGCTTTTTCGGCTGGATGGCATTTTTCGTTCGAGCAGGAGACGTTCTGTTTCGGCGAATACCGCTGCGGGTGCCGTTGTCGGGGCTTGGCGGCGAAGAATGGTCAGCCACGAAATTCTCCAGGCCACGATGCAGCATAGCGCAATGTAATTGGCAAGACGATCTGCTGTGGTGAGCCGAACGTCTTCAATCCTGCATCCGGTTTTCAAGGTTTTGAAAAAGGTCTCGATGCTCCAGCGCCGCGCATACCAGCCCAACTTGTGGATGGCGTCATCGTGATTTTCGACGGGGAGGTTGGTGATCAGTTTCCAAAAAATTGCTGGGCGGTCTGCTGGCGGGTTGACCTCCTCTGCATGAATAATCTGCAGCTCCCGATGCTGATATTTCCGCTGCTTTCCAATGGGTGGCCGCACAGTCATCGTCGTGAATTTTATGCTGGGAACGGCCTGTTGTGGCTTGCTCTTGACATCGTGGAACGCGATTTCGTGTGTGCCGCTGGACTGAGCTTCCGACATCACTTGGGAGATGGTCGTGTCGCCGTCCTCGGCGAGACGATTGACACAACTGCGGACCAGAAAATTGGGTCCCAAATCCTGAGCCAGGCAGAACAGCTCGAAGATATCACTCTCGCGATCACCGATATGAACACAGCGCTCAGGCGTGCCCATCAATTCGGTGGAACGGCGTAAATTGTCGAGCCAGCGCATACTTTCCTTTTGATCGATCGGCACCCGAGTGGGGTTAATCTTGCGCTTGAGGGCATCGCAGCCATTGAACTGCGGGCGAGACCAGAATTTGCCGCCGTTAGTCCAGGCGGCAAGCCCTGAGGTGTGATCGCCAGGCAGGGCAATCGCGTTTGGATTTGTCCTGCCGCATTGAGGTTGAAAAACATCAAAACCTGACCACAAACGCAACGAGAGAACCAAAAAGTTCATGCTATGTTCGTCAGCGAAGGGCTTGGATTTCCAAATGCAATTGCCCTGGATCGCCAGGCTGGCATGCATCGGGAGCCCGCAAATCTTGTATTTCTGACGTCGCCTGTCTTTGTCTTTGGGGCCGGTTGCTACTCTGGTAAAACCGATCTTTTCGGGGGCTGTGCGTTTGAATGAGAATTCCGTCGTGTCCTGTAAAATCAAGATGGGGCCATCCGTGGCCCTGATCCGCAACTTCGACGCCGCAAAGTGGCCTTCCAGGACTTGTCTTCGCTGACACTCTTGTTGGCGAAGAAACGATAGGCCGCCCTGGTGTTCGCCCAATCCTGAAAAGCCGTGGGCAAAGATTTTCCTGGCCGTTCACCGATGGCCACCAGAATCTCCCCTGGCATGCGATTCAGCCGCGCATCACCCAGCTCACTTTCCGAACTTTTTTCGCACACCCAACTCTGCCCCATGCTCGCACCTGTATTATTGAAGGTGCCCGAGAATGAATCATGAAAGATTCCACGTGATCAAGGCAAAAAAATCAGCGGCAATACATGTGGGTAACTTCAAGTGCATAGACTGCATATACCCGTAAATCTTCTGAAGAGGGTCTGGAGCAGGCGTTCAATTCCCTGGATGCACAGCGAGAGGCTTGCGAGGCTTATATAGCCAGCCAGAAACATGAAGGGTGGGTTCTCCTGCCGGAACACTATGACGATGGCGGTAAATCCGGTGGAACCTTGGAGCGTCCGGCCCTGCAAAGATTAACGGCCCGGATCGATGACGGTGATGTTGATCAAATCGTTGTCTACAGGATTGACCGCCTGACACGGTCTCTTCCTGACTTTGCAAGACTTGTTGTGTTGTGCGGTGGCGCCAGATTGAGGCGGAGGTCGGCGTCAAACTTTATGAACGCACGGTGGGAACCGGGTTGGCGAAGCCGGGCTTTCGCAGACTGTCAGTGCGCCCTGAACACCCGAATGTCGATACAGGGGCAATGGACCCGTTTTTGCTGCGATTGACATTTGCGGCAATTTATCGGATCTGCCATGGTGTCCTGAACGGGAAAAGCAAACGGGAGCCGAGCATAATATGGATCAGAATACGACTGCAATCAGCGCACTCCAAGAATATTTCGGCCATTTTAGAAAAGTCAGGCTGCCCCGCATCCCAAGACGCGTATTGATGGTCTCTTGGAAAAAACCGTGCGCTCCATCGTGCTCCTGAAAGAAAAACGCGCGTTGCTTATCACAGCGGCAGTAACCGGTAAGATTGATGTGAGGCCCGCAGCGTGAGCACACACACAACGGCTTTCAAAGGCAAATCATTCTCGGTCGCCCTTTCTTTCGCAGGCGAGCAACGCGATTATGTCGAGGAAGTAGCCCTTGGCCTAAAGTGCCGAGGTGTAGATGTTTTCTACGATGGCTTTCATGAGGTGGAGCTTTGGGGCTGCGATCTAGTTGCCACGCTTGACGACCTTTACAGCAAAAGAACGGATGCGGTCGTAATCTTTGTTTCAAATGAATACGTTGCTAAACCTTTCACCATCGTCGAGCGGCAAGCTGCCATGGCAAAGGCAATTTCGACGAGAAACAAGTACATCTATCCCGTCAAATTCGATGATGTAAAACTCCCCGGACTTCCCGCGACGATTTCCTATCTTGAGGTCGCGAGAAACACGCCCGAGCAGCTTGCAGCGAAGATCTGCCAGGCAATCGGCGCCTCGCAGAAGAGTGAAGTCCCTCATGTGCCCCCGGTTCCGGCTGACGATAAAGATAACACTGTCACCCTGTCCCTCGATCAAATGCCGCGCCACGACGTTGATGTGGGCCAGCCATTCATCAATATGCGTTTCGAGCAGCAGGGCACAGAGTTCGTGGGGCGCACCACAGAACTGCGTGAGTTGCAGGATTTCCTCGAGTCAGAAAAGAGACTTGCCTGGTGGCAGGTATCGGGCGCGGGAGGGCAGGGGAAAAGCCGCCTTGGCTTGCAGTTGATCGACATGTTCAAAACGGAATGGCATGCGGGATTCCTGGGAACGCGGGGGCTTGACCGCGACTGGAATAGGGAAGATTTCAACCGCCCGACGCTGATTATTGTGGACTATCTTGCTGCCCCGGGAAAGGCGCGCAAATTCGTGGAAGCGATCGAGGCCCTGGCGCGACGGGTCCCGGGAGCAGACGGCCAGGTAACGCCGGATGCCCGGCCAATCAAGCAGCCGGTCCGGTTTCTTGTGCTCGAACGCGCGGGGTTTGATGACGACGCACACACATCCAATGGCGCGGCCAGCTGGTATGGAATGATTCGACAAGGGGCACGGCCAGCAGTGACGGCGACCCGGCACGCGCCGCACTCGCTGGAACTTCGGGACCTCTCCCCGGAGGAGATGATCGCTATTGCCAATTCGTGGCGCACAGGCCGGGAGCTTCCGCCGCTTAGTGATACGCAAACCAGGAAGTTGGTCAGTTTGATGGACAAGAGCGGCCATTCCGGGCGACAAAAGGCTTGGCGCCCGCTTTTTGCGATGATGCTTGGAGAGCGGATTGACAGATTTGATAGAACGTTGAACGTCGACGATGCCATCGAAGATATTCTGTGCGATGTCCTGAAGGCGGAACAGGAAGAAGTATGGCCAAGGGATAATAACAGAGAACCGGCTGCCCTCTCGCCACAGGCTTTGAACCTGGCTTGCCTTACATCCATGATCGGCATCTATGACCATAACAGCCATGCTGAAACGCTCGAAAGCGCCGCGCCGGACAAGGCCGCTTTCGGAGAATTCTATGGTGCATTCGATCCCTGTCACCTGAAGCAGACGAACACAGCCCTGGGCTATCATGTCCAACCCCTGGGCAGGACAGGCGTCGCGCCGCTTGTCGCGCGGCAGCCCGACCTTCTGGCAGAGTATCAGGTTCTCCTGGAACTGGGTGCCAAACCAATGTTGCAGGGTCACCGCACGCGGCTTGCGCGTTTGACAGAGGACGCGTTTCGGCTGGCACCGTCGGATCTGACAGCCTTTTTTGTCCGTCTGGCCGAGGACTTTCCGAAGCATGCCACGGCGCGTGCGCTCTTCGAGGCTCAACTGCCGGCTGACGCGCTCTCGATGCACTCTGATCGACAGGACCAGACACAGTTTGCCGATGATTTAGATGCCAATCTACCCAGCTACTTTGGTCTGGTTGGGCTAATGCGCGCTTATCTGTCGAAGGGGGCAGATATCTCGAAACAGACATCAAATGGCGCGTTCCCGCTGCTGCTGGCCGCGCAGGAGGGCCATGCCGGGATTGTCGCGGCCCTCGTCAAAGCGGGGGTAAATGTCGATGCGGTGAATTCGAAGAGTGGCACGTTCCCGCTGCTTCAGGCCGCGCAGAACGGCCATGCCATGGTTGTCGCGGAGCTCGTCAAAGCGGGGGCAGACGTCGATGCGGTGAATTCGGAGAATGGCACGTTCCCGCTGCTTCAGGCCGCGCAGAACGACCATGCCGGAATTGTCGCGGACCTCGTCGAGGCAGGGGCAAATGTCGATGCGGTGGATTCCAAGGATGGTACGTTCCCGCTGCTGATGGCCGCGCAGGAGGGCCATGCCGGGGTTGTCGGGACCCTCGTCAAAGCGGGGGCAAATGTCAATGCGGTGAATTCGGAGAATGGCACGTTCCCGCTGCTGATGGCCGCGCAGAACGACCATGTCGGGGTTGTCGCGGCCCTCGTCAAAGCGGGGGCAAATGTCAATGCGGTGAATTCGGAGAATGGCACGTTCCCGCTGCTTCAGGCCGCGCAGAACGGCCATGCCAGGGTTGTCGCGGAGCTCGTCAAAGCGGGGGCAGACGTCGATGCGGTGAATTCTAAGAGTGGCACGTTCCCGCTGCTGCTGGCCGCGCAGGAGGGCCATGCCGGGGTTGTCGGGACCCTCGTCAAAGCGGGGGCAAATGTCAATGCGGTGAATTCGGAGAATGGCACGTTCCCGCTGCTGATGGCCGCGCAGAACGACCATGTCGGGGTTGTCGCGGCCCTCGTCAAAGCGGGGGCAAATGTCAATGCGGTGAATTCGGAGAATGGCACGTTCCCGCTGCTTCAGGCCGCGCAGAACGGCCATGCCAGGGTTGTCGCGGAGCTCGTCAAAGCGGGGGCAGACGTCGATGCGGTGAATTCTAAGAGTGGCACGTTCCCGCTGCTGCTGGCCGCGCAGAACGGCCATGCCAGGGTTGTCGCGGAGCTCGTCAAAGCGGGGGCAGACGTCGATGCGGTGAATTCGAAGAGAGGCACGTTCCCGCTGCTTCAGGCCGCGCAGAACGGCCATGCCAGGGTTGTCGCGGAGCTCGTCAAAGCGGGGGCAGACGTCGATGCGGTGAATTCGAAGAATGGCACGTTCCCGCTGCTGCTGGCCGCGCAGAACGACCATGCCGGGATTGTCGAGGAACTCATCGAAGCGGGGGCAGACCCGCGACGTGCCCATGAGAAAACCGGTATGACCGCACTTGACCTTGCGGTAATGGCTGGCAATGGCGCTTTGATTGAGATTCTTACAGATGCACTGGGTAGGGCGTGTTGAGATTCACCGTGCGTTTATGATTGCAGCGGAGATATAGATCATCGCAGAGAAGCTTTGGTCGGTTTTGTCTGACCGCATGGCTATGCGTCTTGAATTCCTTCAACTTCCGGAAATGATTCTCGACCGGGTGCCGCCATCTGTATTTCTCTTCGTCCCGGGTGTTTGCGCCCCTTTCGGGCGGGTATGACGGGCTCAATACCGCGTGTGGATAACATTTCCCGCAGCCAATCAGCGTCATAAGCCTTGTCGCCGGGGAACGCGCCGCAACTGACACCCTCCATCAACGCAGTCACACCGGTCGTTTCACCGCGTTGTCCCGGCATCACGCCGAACCTTGCAGGATTTCCCGGACCATCACCCAGTGCCGGTATCCCGGTGCTTAACCCATCTCCGGATTTCCCGATAGCCTGGCTTTGTGTCCCCCTTTTGCGCCTTGGCCGTGACGATGAACCTTGACAATCGTTCCGTCAATCATGGCATACTCCATGTCGAGTTCCCCTGACGACGCGTCGAAAATGCGTTTGAAAACACCGGCTTTCACCCAATCCCGGAACCGCTTGAAGACAGTATTCCATTTGCCGAAAGAGGGCGGAGGATCCCGCCATGGGCAATCCGTGTGCGCAATCCACAAAACCGCCTCCGGAAATAATCGAGGATCACTGCCCGTCCGGCCCGGATCGCATTTCCGGCCTGAACAATGCGGCTCCATCAACGCCCACATCCGATCGGTGATGACAGAACGATCTGATGACATCCGAAACTCCTTTTCGAAATTTGAATCAGAAGTTAAGCGATTTGGGAATCCAGAATCTCGACAGGCCCCGGTGTAGCCTGACCTCTTCTGTGGTTGCGGATGCGCTGGCGGATCAGGTGATCGACGTGCTGGCCAATCCCGGCACCTGTGCGCATCCGGGACCGGCGGCGCGGGCGCATGTGGTCGGGACATATGATTTCACGACCCTGTGCCTGCCGGAGCATATCCGGCGGATGAACACCCTCGTGCCGAAAAAGCTGCGGATTGCCGTGCCGGGCTGAAACCGCTTCGGGGCAGGGTCGGTTGTCTATGGCACCCGCACCCTCCGGGGGTTCCACGAAACCCGCCCCGCATCGTCGTCACCACCCTGATTGATATCGAAAATGCCGCGATCCGGACAGCGAAACCGGCGGTTTGCCCAGGGAATACTGGTAAGAATTCCTCCGGCCTGAATCTCCGAAATGGATGATGAAATACGCCTGTAGAGACTTTCGGGTATCCGGGGGGTATTTCCGCCCGGATAAAGCGTCTCTGTCGGAAACATCGATTTTTAACACACTGATAACACGGCATAAAACGGCTCCAAATCTGCAGGGGAGAAAACCGGCAGTATGGCTGGCTGTGCGGTCAGTATGCTGCTAACCGGTCTCTCCCGGATTTCTCCGGAAATTCAGGGAAAAAACAGGGGAAAAATTGCCCGGGTACAGGAACCTGTCTGTGGCAGTGTGCAGGCCCGCAATTTCCTGCCGGACTCCTGTTCCTGTATGGAATGTTCCTGTGTGGAACCGGCCTGCGGTCGGCGGGCAGGGAACGGGTATTGCCAGGGTGTTGGCAACCGGCCCGACCGGCGTCAGCCGCGCCTGTGCAGACCGGACATCCCCGGTCGCCGGTTCACACCGCGCCCCGCTTGCCTCCCGGCGGACCATCCCTGCATGAAACCGCAGACTGAACCGGACCGCCGCGCCGGTCTTCCCGACCGGAAACGCAGGGCTCGGGGCACCGGTCAGGACGGCGGGCAGGGCAGGGCTGTCCATGGTGTCGTTCCCGGCCT
Source organism: Roseovarius sp. (assembly GCA_965207105.1). Lineage (GTDB taxonomy): Bacteria > Pseudomonadota > Alphaproteobacteria > Rhodobacterales > Rhodobacteraceae > Roseovarius. Next base: position 68,324 of record CBDBLS010000069.1, read on the forward strand.
TGCCTCGCAGGTGGCGTTACAGGGCGGACCGGTCCGGCACATGTCAATCCGGTCATCAGCCACCGGCATTCCGACATCTGTCCGGATGAAACCCGGGGTCGCGCAATTCCCGCGGCCCGGGCCGGAGCAGGTCCCCGTCCCGGCCCGCATGTCCGGCCGGCCTGTTGTCAGCAGCAATATACGCGGGGCGCCGCTCATCCGGGAGACCGGGCAGCCGGATGCAGGGCACAACATCCATGCCCGTCTCCCGCGCCGTCGGCACACGGTCCCGCCCCGGCAACAATGGTGTTGCCCCCGGCGAACAGGACGGGACCGGTAAAACCGGGTCCCCTGATCGACGCCGCGGTCTGCCGGACCTGATCCGCAGAACGGGTGCGGGAATTCCGTGCGCAGGGCACGGGGTTTCAGGGCACGGGGACATCCGTCGGCAGCCGCCCGATCCCCGGACTGCGTGCAGGACCGGAGCGCGCCCCGTCGCGCGAAGGTTTTTTTTGCCGCTGGCCATGCCGGACCTCCTGACATTTTTTTTCACCGCCGGTATCGCGCAAATTCCGGCGCAACCCCTCCGGCGGTTTCCCCGCGCGTTTCAGGAGGGCATTTCGTTTCGAGCCCAGGGGCCATTTCGTTTCAGATGACCCGTCGGAAAAAATTTCCTGAATGGTTGCAATCGGTTGTCGGCGGCGGAAATCTGAAACGAAACGAAATGCAAAAAAATCGGCACGCAGAAGTAGGAAGGTGCGGCGTATAACACCCACATGCGGCCCCGCCGGGAAGGACCCGTGATTTCCGGGAGCCTGATCCAAAATGAGTTGGGTGATTTCAAGAGGGTCGTGATTACGTTTGCTTGCAGAAACACACGGAGATCACGATGCTTTGGGGCAAAACCACCCGAAGCCAACAAGAGCGTAAAAAATACCGCCAGTCAAGTGGCACTGGCACTGGCGTCAGGGGAATCGCATGAGTTTCACGGCGCGAGGATTTGAAGCAGGAAGCGGTTGTTCCAGCCTGCCCTTTTCCGCATTCCTCCGAGGGAGTTCTCGCTTTTTGCTTTGTTGAGCAAATTCATTGCGATGTGCTTGATGACGGCGAAGTTGGCGGGTGCGTGATCTTTTCGTATCCGGCTGTCGTCATCGCGGAAGGTGACATCAGGCACCCGGTGGAGGCGGTTTTCAATTCCCCGGTGAGAGCGTACGGCATGGGCAAAGCGCGCGGCGTCTTTTGGCAGGGACGGGATGAAGTACCGCGTTTGCCGTGTCGTCTTCCCGCCACTTTCCCGAAGCGAGACGACGCGGCCAATGCTGACCAACCCCTCCCGATGGGGATGGCGCTTTTTCAACCGGCCGATGGCGTCGCATTGGGTGTATGTTCGCATTTCAATCCTAACACATGCCGCAATCACCGAGAACAAACGTCTAAGCGCCGTGCTGGCTCAGGGGCCATCACCAACTTTTAGTCATCTCTCCCGGGGCGCGGATTCGCGGCCAAGAAAAGAATGGGCCTCTCTCTTGCGTACTCGCCAGTTTCCGACGTTTGTCCTGAATGTTTCACCTCGCGGAATCGAGTTCCGCAACTTGACGGACGGGATCGACACGACGACCGCAGGCGGACGGCTGGTGTTTCACATCATGGGAGCTTTGGCTGAGTTCAAGCGCGACTTGATCCAGGAGCGAACGAAGGCGGGTCTGCGCGCCGCGAAGAAACGTGGCAAACGTCTTGGCCGACCGCCGGTTCTCTCTGCCACTCAAATCGCCCATGCAAAGACCGCCATCGAGACGAAGCGCGAGACCGTTTCCGGCATGGCTGAGATCCTTGGCGTGAATCGCAGCACCTTACAACGGGCGCTATCACAGACACATTGACGTTTAGCTCGCGTTCCAGTCAATAACACCATGGTCTTTAACATGCGTAATGTTGTCGAACGGCACGTAGTCTCCTAGGGCCTGTTGAGATTCATCGTGTGCGGATTATTGTCGCTCCGATGTGGATCATGGCTTCGAAACTGGTGTCGGTTTTGCAGGCACGCATTGCTATACGTTTGAATTCTTTGAGTTTCTGAAAGAAGTTTTCGACGAGATGCCTCCACTTATAGATTTCCATATCACATGAAGCTGGGCTTTTGCGGTTGGACTTGGGTGGAATAACGGCTTCAATGTCCCTTTCTGCCAATAACGCCCGAAGCCAATCCGCGTCAAAGGCCTTATCCGCCAACAGATTTCGGCAGCAAACATCTGCCAGCAATTCACGTGTTTTGAGCAGGTCATGCGCCTGTCCGGGCATCAGCCGGAAGTCGATGAGGTTGCCAAAGGCGTCGGTCAGCGCCAGAATTTTGGTGGTCATTCCGCCGCGAGACTTTCCGATGGCCTGATTTTGAGTCCCCCTTTTGCGCCCTGTCCATGACGGTGTACCTTGCAGATCGTGCCATCAATCATCGTATATTCGAAGTCGATATCTTCGGATAACTCATTGAACATACGATGAAATACGTCCCGTTTAACCCAATATCTGAACCGTGTGAAAATCGAATTCCATTTGCCAAATTCAGCCGGCAAGTCCCGCCATGGCGCACCTGTCCGGGCGATCCACAAAACAGCCTCCACAAACAAACGGGCGTCACCTCCAGTCCGCCCCGGATCGCTCTTCTTGCCAAGGCAATGGGGCTCTATAAGATCCCATTGCCCGTCACTTATCAAAAACCGGTCACTCAACATTCTCGCCTCCATTTTGGAAACTTGAATCAGAAATTAATGGAAATGGGAATCCTGTATCTCAACAGGCCCTAGCAGAACCAAGTTACTTCCTTCCCGCCTCGCATTTGGAACGAGGAATCCGGACGGGTCGGACGGATCGTCGCTGCCCAAAAAATGTATGGCTTCACCGATCCGTTGACAGGCCGAATATTCAGTCTCGCGAGTCAGATACGGCATCTTGCCGAACCCGGCTTTTTCCACACCGAAGCGTTCGAGAAAGGCCCATTCGGTGATGTTGACAACGCCTTCGATTTCGACGGTCAGTTCATGAAGGGAGTATCGGACCTTCGACGGGAAAACAGGCTGCCCACGAGACAGATGGAAGCGCATTTCCGCAAGCGCGCCCTCCTTTTCAAGTGCCGTGTAGAGAACCTCGAATGATCCATCGTCCCAGCGGTTGCCGCCAGCGTAGGAGATCGTCGGATCATGTCCTTCCCGGCGAACACGCCAGACAGTGGCGTGAAAGGGTTCGACAGCCATCGCATCGAGGGCGTCGATCAGATCGCGGTCCCTCGGCGCGGTCGTCATCAGAGATATCCGTCCGCATCCAAGCGGTCGAGAACCTGGAATATCTCGATTACCTTGCCCTCATGGATCAGGTCGATAGCGCGTTGTCCTTCGAGCTGGGGGTGTCGTGCATAGAGCCAGATGCGAACTTCGTCATTTGTGTAATAGTCCTCCAGACGCCGGACGACATAGACGAGATCGGCCAGAACCCGTTCACTCTTGGGTTGCGGCTTCTTGATTCCAGTGCGCCACCGTGAGACGGTCGCCTTCGAAACATCGGTGACATTGGCAATGTCCATGCCGTTGAGTCCGCCGATTTCTTCCAAATCGCTGATGCTGCGGGAGATTGCTGTCGATGCCATACTCACGATCCTGTCTCTGAATAAAGCGTGGCGTGGCGTGGCGGCGAGACGGCACGGGCAATATCACCGCGTTCCTGACGCTCTTCGGCTTGAGCGACATAAACGTCACGGAGTTTTCCAATGGTTCCTGCGTTGTCTGCCAGACGTGCGCGCAGCTTGTCGATATCGACCTTGTTGTCTGTCGCCACCTTCGCATTAGGCGTCAGGCGCACGGCTTTGCGGGCGGCTTGATCGGCTTCTTTCATGCGTACTTCTGCAAATGATTCCGGGCGTTTGACGGTCGGGGTGGTTGCAATGACATCTATCCGCTTTTCAGCTTCGAGGGCGTTAAGCCGCCGAGCATCGCTGCGCAAATCAGACGGACCGTTAGGCAAGATACGCTTATCGGTGGGAACGAGCAGAGATTTTGCACCTTTGGCAGAGAGCAAAGTTTCCATTTCAGGAATTGTAAAACTGCGCCCGAAGACCGGCACATCCACTCGCACCGCCTGACCACCTTGACGCTTTTCTTCTGGATCTGGTTTGCGGGGAGGCCTGTTCCACCCGCCTACGTCGAATGAACTATGTCTACCGATACCATGGGCCACACCGGACACGACGTTCATCGAGATCAAGGCCTCGCCAGTCAGTCCACCAGTGTAGTCCAGTATGATCGACTTTCCAATATTGTGGATTGCCGACAGCACCTTGATAAGCCGTTGAGCTGTCAGCGGTCCGGCAGTGCCGCTTGAAGTTGCGATCCGAAGCCAAAGGTTTTCGAACGGCAGATCGACAAGACCTGAGATCAGTTCCAACCTGCGCTTCTCATCTGTCAGATCGGTAAGGCGCGCGACCAGCAGGTAGTCAATCGCAATTTCCTTTCCACCATTTGCATCAAGGGCGGATCGCATGGCCAAGCAGGCTGCCCGGTCGATATCGAACGCTGCCTTGAAGCCGTTCCCAGTTACCAGGCTGGACGGGCTAAGAACCGCATCAACCTGATGATCGACGGCACATCTGGCAATGCGCCCATAAAGATCGAAGATGTGACCGGGGACGCGAAGGTCGGGCGTCAGGACCGATCCATCTTCCAAGGCCCGAGGGGCTTTGGCGGCATCGCCGCCGCAGTATTTCAAAGACCCCGGTTCGACCGTTCGGGGATCAAGCACAACTTCCGCTCCGCCTTCACGCAACATGCGGATGTCCTCGCGCTGGTATCCGATCCTGGAGCCATTCACAACGAACCGCTTCGCCTTGAGCAGGTTCTGCGCGTGCAATTCTGCGTTTTTCCTGTAGCCACTATCGCCCGGTCTGATGAAGTGGCCGATTGGCTGATAGAGTGCGGCTTGGGATGGGAAGGTGACGACGTTCATAGCTGTATCCTTTCGATTTCACAAACATAAGATCGTGAAACCGAAATGTAAAGTGTGGAGTTATTCACATCGAATGCGCAGCTTTTTCATGTCAGAAAATTCTATGGGTGCGGTGGTGCGTAAGTCCGGCGTGTATTCTAAGCAATGCTGTCCGGTTTCTGCCCACCATATGCATTCAACACCATTTCAAAGTACGTGGTCGTTTTGTCGGTGTACTCTCCAACGCCTGGCCATGCGAATGGAAAGGTGCCTGTGGTCGATGACCAATCAACTTCGAGCCAGAGCATCTTTGCAATGGCCTCAGCCTCGGGAGCATCCTTGTCCTCAGGCCAAAGGTCCATGTCGAGTGCGATCCATGCGTCACCGTCAACACTGATATCAGCGCCCAAAGCAGCCAACCGTTCATTCACATTAGTTGCATCGTCCAGCAGTAGTTGCATCGTCCAGCAGTGCCGCCCGCAACAGAAGCCCAGCTTTCTTTGCATCCATTCCCATTGTTAGTGCCATTCAAACTCTCCAAGCCCTGTACACGACAGTAGAGGTGGTTGAGGGTATCGATTTGTGATTTTCATTGGGATTCTTCAATCTGCGACAGGAGCCTCCCATGATCCGAAAAGCAATCGACACCCTCTCGGCGAAACTGTCCGACGGCTTGTCGCTGAGCAATAGCCGCCTCGAAACGCTCTGCCTCCCGGTGATTGGCGTTGCCAGCGTGCGAACGGTGAACCTGAGTCACATCAGTGGGGAGATGCCGACGCAGGCCAGGGTTGAAAGCACCTGCCGTCGATTGCAGCGCTTCCTAAGAAACAACCATTTCAGCTTCCGGTGGTAATTCGCGCAAATCATAGCCGAACGATTTGGCGCGGCGTTTGAGATTGCCGAGCACGCGGTTGCGGTACCGCTCCTCATAATGTGATGCGCCGGGATTGCCGCTCAAGAAGGGTCGCGCCGCCACCATGACCCATGATTACAAACGCCACGGCACGACCACGCTGTTCGCCGCCCTTGATGTGAAGACGGGCACGGTCATCGGCAATTGCATGCCCCGCCACAGAGCCAGGGAGTTCCTGAAATTCCTGCGCAGTATCGACAAGGCCACGCCAGTGCGATGCGAGGTCCATCCGGTGCTCGACAACTACGCCACCCACAAGACACCCGAGGTCAAGGCCTGGCTCGAAAAGCACCCCCGCTTCAAGCTGCATTTTACCCCCACCAGCGCCTCATGGCTGAACCTGGTCGAGCGCTTCTTCGCCGAGATCACCGCCAGGCGCATCCGACGCGTCAGCTATTCCAGCGTCGATGACCTGGAGGCTGCGATCTACGACTATCTGGCGCTCCACAACGAGAAACCGAAGCCTTTCAAATGGACCAGGAGCGCCAAGGATATCCTCACCCGAGAACGCCGCGCACTCGACACGCTGGATGAAATCCGCGGAAATAGGTAAGAAGTGTCAGACTCTGAACACTAGCTCCACCTGACTATGAAGCAAACATTCGGGAAGCAGGTCTAAGTTTGGCGAACCAAGACCAAGGAGTCGCGAATATTAAGCTGTACAAGGCAGACAATCAGATTGAGCTCCTTTTTCCTACGCCTGATAGCTGACTTTACGTATTGAACGAACAGATGAATTTATCGAATTAACCTATGGGAAATACTGTTTCGACTTTGCAAAGCTCACTTTCTGCGCATTGCTGTCGTTGGGGCATCGCGCAGCATCGCTTAAAGTGGGCTCAAGCACTAAATCGCTTCGCGATAGGGCGTTTGCTGCGGGCGTTTGGTTGCACAGGGATACGTTGCGCGGGTTTTGAGGTCGGGTGTCTGCTGTTTGTCGAGGTGATTTTGCCTCGATTGACAGAGGATTTCCCATGAACATTCAGCAATCGACACCGCTTCGTGCACGCATGATTTCGGACATGGCGGCGCGTACGCCTGGACCTGCATCACAGACCAGTCACCTGCGTGCCTGCAAGCGTTTTGCGGCTTGGCTGGGGCGCTCTCCGGACACGGCTACAGCCGATGACGTGAAGCATTTCCAGCTTCATCTGATGGAGACAGGCACCAGCATCTGCACGCGCAATCAGACCATGACGGGCGTCAAGTTTCTGTTTCGTGTGACGCTCAGGCGGCACGATCTGGTTGCTGAGATTTTCAGCCTCAAGGAACCGGTGAAGGTGCCGCTGGTTTTGAGCAAGAAGGAGATCAAACGGATCCTGGCGATGGCACCCAGTCTGAAGGCGAAGGTGATGTTGTCACTCGCTTATGGCTGCGGGATGCGCGCGGGCGAGGTCGTTCGGCTCAAGGTTGGTGATATCGACGGCGCGCAAGAGATCATCCGGATTGTCCAGGCGAAGGGACGCAAGGACCGCAACGTAATGCTGCCCGGCGATATTCCGGGGCTTTTGCGTGATTGGTGGAAAGAACGTCCAACGGGTCAGGATAAGGATGTGCCTGGGCCAGAGCGGGTCTTGTTCCCCGGTTATCGTGGCAAACACCTTTCGGCTCGACAAATATCTCGATTGTTCAAACAGACTGCGCAGGAGGCGGGTATCACTAAGCCGGTCACGTTGCACACATTGCGTCATTCGTTTGCGACCCATCTGTTGGAGCGTGGCGTCGATATCCGGGTGATACAAGCACTTCCCGGTCATACTAAACTGACGACAACCGCCCGCTACGCCAGCGTTGCGACTGGGATGATTGCAGCAGTCGACAGCCCACTGGATGACTTGAACAAATCCAGACGCAGGAAAGGCAAAGCCAGGCCTTCGTAAGCCACTTTGCCTTCTCCATCGCTGGAAGTTGCGGAAATCTTCCGCACCTATGGTGCTGCGTGTCGCGCCATAAATGTAGGTCACATCAGCTTTGACCAGTTCAAGGTGATGAACGCCATCGAACGCTGCCGCACAGCGGCGCTTGGTGGGCATGTGGCACGCTGCGCCGACTGCGCCCACGAGCACATCGCCTACAACTCATGTCGCAACCGCCATTGCCCCAAATGTCAGGCAGGTGCGGCAAAGGTATGGTTGGCGGCACGCGAGGCTGAATTGCTGCCAGTGCGGTACTTTCACCTCGTCTTCACCCTGCCAAAGCAGATTGCCGGCATTGCACATCAAAACAAACGCGAGATCTACAATCTGTTGATGCGGGCCAGCGCCGACACGGTGATCAAAATCGCAGCCGATCCGAAGCACCTCGATGCCCGGGCCGGTATGATCTCTGTGCTGCACACTTGGGGCTCGGCCATGACGCACCACCCGCATGTCCACATGATTGTGCCGGGCGGTGGCTTGTCTGCGGACGGCACAAAGTGGATCGCCTGTCGCAAGAACTTCTTTCTGTCCGTTCGGGTGCTATCGCGTCTGTACCGACGTCTCATTCTGGAAGGACTGGTCAAACCACACAAAGCCGGGAAGTTGCACTTCTTTGGCGATCTTACGGACCTAACCGACCAAAATTCCTTCAATGCCTTCCTCAAACCGCTGCGCAGGATCGACTGGGTCATCTATGCAAAGGAACCGTTCGCGGGGCCAAAGGTCGTGCTGGCATACCTGTCGCGCTACACCCATAGGATCGCCATTTCCAACAGCCGCCTGATCCGTTTCGATGAGCGCAGTGTCACCTTCCGCGTCAAGGATTACCGCCTTAAAGGCGCGGGTCGCCACACTGCCATGACGCTAACGACGCCTGAGTTCATCCGCCGCTTCCTGATCCACGTCTTGCCCAAAGGCCAGCACCGCATCCGCCACTACGGGTTCTTCGGGAACGGCAATCGCGCGGCCAATATCGCCAGGATCAGGCAGTTGCTCGGGGCCAACCGATCAAACAAAGATCGCACTGATGAGGACGATCCCGGCGATACTATTGAGTTGCCCCGTGTCCTCGCGCTTCCTTGTCCGTGTTGCGGCGGGCGGTTGATCATCATCGACACAGTTGCGCCAAATCAGCACCCCAGAGCGCCACCAAAATCAAAAAGGGCCGCAGCATGAAACGCGCGCCACACATAACGAACAACACCTTCAGCCGCAGGCGACATCACCTGCGAACCCATCATTGTGCACTGATCTTGTCGTGGATAAAGCAAGAGGTGATGACGACGACAAAACACCGCGCATATCGACAAGGTGTTGGCAACGCAGACACCGTGCAAGCACAACAAGGTCTGTTCAACCAGTCTGTCAGGTCAAACCAGACGCAAGCCCAACGCGCAAATCCCCATAACAACCAACCCACCAAAGCCCAACCCCGCGATTTCCCGCTTGAGCGCTTCTCCGACGCCAAGCAACGAAACCGCGTCACTCAAACACAGCGCAAGGCGTCCGAGAAACCTACATCTTCCACCTCTTTCGCCGCGCAGATCACAGAGGGCTGGTCTGGGACGAGCCGACCTTGGGGTGTCTGCCAAACGAGCGTTTCCCAGACACCGTGACGCCCCAGAACACGCGCCTAGAGACCTTGAATAATCTTGTCCGGAAATCCCGTCCAAGTATCTACGTTCAGCGTTGCAAATCTCGGGTGTGAAGCCAGACGTATGCAGGTGCTTGAAAACAAGGCCAAAACCCTATTCGCATTTAATGTGAGCCGGAGCGGATGATTGCAGGCTGGTTGCAAACAATGTGGGCTCTTTCGCAGATAATCCGGGTTTGGCACCCCGGATAGATGCAGACAATTCGGGCCAAAAATCGCGATGATTGCAGGTCGAGCCGATTATGTTTGCAGGTCAGTTCCCGACGCTCTGCAAATGGTCGACAGCACTGTAATTCGCGCCGATCAGCAGGCAGCGGGCGCTAAAGGGGGACTCTACGGCAGGGTTTTGGCCGCTCAAGAGGTGGCTTCACGACCAAGATTCACCTTCGCGTCAATGCAGCAGGCTTGCCCATGAGGCTGATCGGCTGAGCCGCCCGCAGTCTTTTGTTGCAAAATATGAAAATGGCGAGCGGCGCATTGAGGGGGTTGAATTCGTACAGATTATCCAGGCCATCGGATGCGATGCCGGGGCGATTTTGGAATTGGTGCAGCAGGCCGACTATCCCACACAACACAATCTGTAGTGGCTCAAAATACCATGAACCGCTACAAATGCTGATGAAAAGGATACGCAATCGAATCCCGTCATAATAAAAATAGGTTATTTGAGGTCGTTACGTGATGCAGCTGCATGAAATTCTGAACTCCTATCGTAAAGCTGCCCGGACAGAGCGGGAAAAGGGCGATGATTTTGAGCGGTTGGTTCGTGTCTTCCTGGAGAACGACGATACGCAGAAGCAATTCTATTCCAAAGTTGTGCCCTTTGCAGATTGGGCTGCGGCTCAGGGTTGGAGCAATGCCGACACTGGCATTGATCTTGTTGCCACGCTTGCAGATGGTTCGGGTTTTACGGCCATCCAATGCAAATTCCATGCGCCCGACCACAGCATTCAAAAGCCGGATATCGACAGCTTTATCTCTGCGGCGTCAAACGACCTGTTCACACGGTTGATCATTGCTGACACCACGCAGAAAGAGTTTGGGCGCAACGCAAAGGAAACGCTGGACAAGCTGTCCAGGGAATGGAACCGCATCGGCCTCAATGAGCTGGAGGCCAGTCGGATTGACTGGTCACAGTTTGTCCGCACTGGAACAGTCAGTCTCGCGCCAAAAAAAGAGCCGCGCGATCACCAGAGAGAGGCATTGGAGGCTGTTGCAAACGGCCTTGAAACAGCGGATCGGGGCAAGCTCATCATGGCCTGTGGAACGGGCAAGACCTTTACCGGCCTGCGTATTGCTGAAACTCTCGCCGGACAAGGTAAATCCGTTCTATTCATGGTCCCCTCACTGGCGCTGATGTCGCAGACAGTGCGTGAGTGGAAAAATGACTGTCAGGACGAATTCACCGCATTCTCGGCCTGTTCAGACACCAGGGTAGGGCGAAGAGCAGATGCTGACAGCCTCGACCTGAATGTGCATGATCTGGCCTTTCCTGCTACGACAGATCCAGAAAAAATCTCTCGACAGGTCACGAATGCGCCTGCTGACCGCATGACTGTTGTGTTTTCCACCTATCACTCCATCGACGTTTTGACGCGCGCCCGAACACAATACGACCTGCCGGAGTTCGATCTGGTGATTTGTGATGAGGCACACCGCACCACCGGTGTTACGCTCAGGGACGAAGACGACAGCAATTTTGTTCGCATCCATGACAATGACTTCGTGGCCGCGAAAAAACGCCTCTACATGACGGCCACGCCCCGGATTTTTGCGGATACGGCCAAGCGCAAGGCCGATGACCACGACGCAAAACTGGCGTCTATGGATGATCCGGAAAAGTTCGGCAAGGATCTGTTTCATCGCGGGTTTGGCTGGGCGGTCGAGAATGAGCTGCTGACCGATTACAGGGTTGTCGTGTTGGCCGTTGACGAAGGGCTGATTTCCCGGACCATCCAGAACAGAGGTGGTCCTGCTTTTTCGACCAGTCGTTAAGGTGGATCGCATGATGAAAGAAGTGATCCGAAATGAAGAAACGAAAGAACCATTCGCCCGAGTTCAAAGCCAAGGTTGCGCTTGAGGCTATCCGTGATGAGATGACACTGGCTGAGCTGTCCAAGAAATACGGCGTGCATCCAACCCGGATAGGGACGTGGAAACGCGCGGCGATAGAGAACATGGCGACAGCGTTTACGCGCCGGAGTTCAGCCCCCGGGCAGGTGAGCGCCGCCGACGTTGACAAGCTTCATTCCAAGATCGGTCAACTTGTTGTGGAGCGGGATTTTTTGGCCGATGCCTCGCACCGGTTGCTCGGTACGCGAGGCAAAAAATGGTGAGCAAGGATCACAAGCTGAGCATGCGTCGGCAGTGTGCGTTGCTGACGTTGTCGCGTTCCAATCTTTACTATGAACCGAAGGGCGAGAGCGCTGAGAACCTGCGTTTCATGGAAATCATCGACAAGCAGTTCCTGGAAACGCCGTGGTACGGATCACGGCAGATGGCGCGTTACATGAAGCGCAACAATCACGGATGTGGCCGTCACCGTGTCCGACGGTTGATGCGGCTTATGCGTCTGGTTCCGATTTATCAGGAACCCAGCACCAGCAAGAAACATCCGCAGCACAAGATCTGGCCATATCTGCTGCGCAACGCGGTGATTGACCGCCCGAACCAAGTCTGGTGCGCAGACATCACCTATATCCCTATGCGGCGGGGCTTCCTGTACCTGGTTGCGATCATGGATTGGTACAGTCGCAAGGTGCTGGCGTGGCGGCTGTCAAACAGCATGGACGCGGACTTCTGCGTGGAGGCCCTGAAAGAGGCCTTATCAAAATACGGCAAACCTGAGATCTTCAACAGCGATCAGGGCAGCCAGTTCACCAGCGGCGCTTGGATCGACGTGCTGATCGACGCAAAGATCAAAATCAGCATGGATGGGAAAGGCGCTTGGCGCGACAACCGCATGATCGAGCGACTGTGGCGGTCGCTGAAATATGAATGTGTGTACCTGAACGCCTTTGAGACCGGATCAGAAATGCGAGCCGGGATCAGCAAATGGCTGGCCTACTACAACTCTGAGCGCCCCCATTCGACCCACGGCATATTGACCCCGGATGAGGCCTATGCCAGCAAAACAGAACCAATGAGATTAGCAGCCTGAATGAAACCCTGATCCATCTTAGCAAGGCTGCAAACTGGTCGAAAAAGCAGGACCACCTCTGGATTCCTGCTGATGTGCGGATATTTCAGGGCCACTAAGCGGTTTTACCAACCGCAAGATTTTCATGATCGCGATATCATCTTTGCAGCGCATCAACTCAATTTGACAATGTTGGCTTGGTAGGAGTTTCTGGATGCCAGCCACAGTAAGTGTGTGCATTGTTGCTCAAACCGACTTCTTACGCAGATTGTACGGTCCACGCAGTTTGATCGACTTGTCTGTACCGCACAAGTTACGGCAAAACATGGCCGACACCCATGCCAAAGGTAGCCTAAGCATAGACGCTGCTCAATTCCTTCTTTTCGATCATGTTCAAAAGGTCGACGCCGTCCCAGCGAACAAACCAATGTTGCTGCTGGATTTCCTCGACTAAAGCCTCGGCCTCAGTGGCATTGATGTTGCCAATGCTGGAGCCCATCGTCCTCCAAGAATCCCGGAGCAACTTTGCTCGCTTTACCTTTTCAACGTGAGGGCAAGAAAGGGTATCGAGCAACAGATGCACTGTTTCTGAATCCCTTGTCAGATACTTCTCTGAAGCTACGCGTTTGCAGATGATTTTCCAGATTTCTTCTCGCTGGTTAGCAAACTCTGGTCGGCCTCCGTAGATGAATAGCTTCACGACCAGCTCGAAATATCCTTGGCTCTTTCTGTCCAGTTTGGTGGGTGAAATCAGTTCGTGTTCCAACAGTCCATCGCCCCCAAATTGCTGGAGACTGATCAAAATGTTCAGGATCTCGATTGGGATGGCTGATTTCTTTGAGAACAAGCCTTCGATGCTGGATGCTCCCTCCAATTGTGACGCCCAATGAAAGGAGGCTTCTTTCAGAATATCAAAGCCTTCAGGATCGTGTTCTTGCAGGTGCTGCGCAGCGCGTACAATGGCGTGAGATAGGCGAAGTGACGATGCAACGGTTGGATGAAGCGTGAAAAAATAGAACCCAACATCCAGCAGGAAAAAGAACATCTGCCGATAGTCCCGATCAACGACGGGGCTTTCTTGCATCGTGACCAGATCAGCATCGATATCTGCGATATCGATAACTTTGCGACGTATAGCCCCGATGACATAGTTCGCCACGGCGTCATAGCCTAGCTCGGAAGCAAAGCAGGCAGCCTTTACCTCTCTTGTGAACTTTCCGAACAATGAACGGTACTTGTTGATATACTTCGGCAGCAGCATCTTCTTGCCGCTCGTCGGCGAGGTTACAGATTCAAACAACTTTTCCCAATGAGCGCCAAGCGACTTATTGATCTCGTCAATCACGAATGACTTTTTCGAATAGAACGGCCGCTTGTCGAACTCCCTTTTCCCAGTGTTCAGGTGCAGCTTGTATTCGCGCAACGCGATTGATAGCTCGTGCTCAACTCGATTGGCAGTAATGCAATTATTGGAAAAAACATAGTAGTTGTCTACGTAGCGCTTGCATTCGTAGTCGACGCCGTCACGTATGGGAGGGCTTTTCTCTTCGAGGTTTCGGCGTACGTTTTGATCCACCTTCGCTAGGGCCTGTTGAGATACAGGATTCCCATTTCCATTAATTTCTGATTCAAGTTTCCAAAATGGAGGCGAGAATGTTGAGTGACCGGTTTTTGATAAGTGACGGGCAATGGGATCTTATAGAGCCCCATTGCCTTGGCAAGAAGAGCGATCCGGGGCGGACTGGAGGTGACGCCCGTTTGTTTGTGGAGGCTGTTTTGTGGATCGCCCGGACAGGTGCGCCATGGCGGGACTTGCCGGCTGAATTTGGCAAATGGAATTCGATTTTCACACGGTTCAGATATTGGGTTAAACGGGACGTATTTCATCGTATGTTCAATGAGTTATCCGAAGATATCGACTTCGAATATACGATGATTGATGGCACGATCTGCAAGGTACACCGTCATGGACAGGGCGCAAAAGGGGGACTCAAAATCAGGCCATCGGAAAGTCTCGCGGCGGAATGACCACCAAAATTCTGGCGCTGACCGACGCCTTTGGCAACCTCATCGACTTCCGGCTGATGCCCGGACAGGCGCATGACCTGCTCAAAACACGTGAATTGCTGGCAGATGTTTGCTGCCGAAATCTGTTGGCGGATAAGGCCTTTGACGCGGATTGGCTTCGGGCGTTATTGGCAGAAAGGGACATTGAAGCCGTTATTCCACCCAAGTCCAACCGCAAAAGCCCAGCTTCATGTGATATGGAAATCTATAAGTGGAGGCATCTCGTCGAAAACTTCTTTCAGAAACTCAAAGAATTCAAACGTATAGCAATGCGTGCCTGCAAAACCGACACCAGTTTCGAAGCCATGATCCACATCGGAGCGACAATAATCCGCACACGATGAATCTCAACAGGCCCTAGTATGATTTCTGCAAAGATGCGACTGGTTTCTGGACCGATGCAAATCCCGCTGGTTTCGTTGTGGTTTAGCCTCTGCATTACCTTGTCGAACTGATTTCCAAAACTCAGCGCGAACGTATTTTCTTTTGCCTCTTCTTTGCTTTTTGTCGCCCAAGCTATCGAGTGTGTGTAAATGCTGTCGAAGCACTTGCTGATGTCCAAAGACAACTGATATCTGAATTTTTTCTCTAATTGAATGTGATCATTCGAGGCGAAGAACTGGTAGAGGCGATCAAAACCGGAGTAGGCGAAATAGCTAGCAGGGTTTCGGACGAGCTTGTCCAGTTCCGTCGTGTCGATCATTGCGTTCTTGTACCGGTTCTTGTCCTCAACAGAAGAGGGCACAAAAAAGGAACACCCAACTTTCTTCGGCGCACGTATAGAAAATGGCCCACGAGAAGCATATTCGCAGATCAACTCGTCATACTTCTGGTAGAACTCGGCCAAAATGGCCTGCCCCTTCGGATGAAGGAGACTCAAGGTCCTGACGCTGCGAGAATCCTTGACGATATTGTACCTTAACGGAACAGTGTGGCCCTTGCCGTCATCCTCCAGCACAAGTGCCTTGATCAACTCTTTGAAGTGCGCCGACTTTTTGTCCGTATCATGAAGGTTCTTATAGAACCCATCGTTGCTAACGATAATCGGCACCTCGAACGGTAAGGTGTCAGTGAGCACGACGCGCCATTTGTCCGCCCTATTTAGGTTGACTCGTGACTTGCGCTTACTAGGCATACTTCCAGCACTCCATAAGTTGCGCCAATCGGTCAGCGTTGAACCTGAAGTGGACCCGGTTGGCCACACCTGTGACAAATGAATATTTTAGAAGTTCTTTTCGTTCACGATTGCTCAGCGTGAGAGCCAGTCTCCCACCAATTGACCCGGATCGGCACAATACAATCCCGGCGAAGAACCTATTGAGTTCGACCAATGCAGGAGCGTCACTATCGATGAGGCTATAACTGTGTTGTAGACCAGCGCTTCGCTTCTTTTGCTGCCTTTCGTCAAAAAACTGATAACCACAGGTCAGTATGCGGACACGGTCTCTGAGATCTTGAAAGTTTCCATCAGACAAATACTGCAGAAGGGATTTCACAATTCGTGTCTTGTTCTTCTTTACCTTTGATGCCGCAATGTCTAGCTCGACGCTGCGAGAACAGGGTCTCTTTTTATTCGTTTGAAAGACGCTAAACTTGAAGCCGAGGTAATCGAAGCTGTCCTCGACCGTCGGGGTGTTGGCTTTCGCATTTCTGAAAACATATATCTTCGACTTTGAGAAATTCAGTTTCAGGCCCTTAGGCAGCGCATCCTCGATCCGGTTTTTGAGATCCTTTGGGATGTCCAGTTCGGGCAAGATGAGGACGATATCATCGACATACCGTGCAAAATAATGCGCTCCCAATGAATCTCTCATGCGGCGATCAAAATCCTGCATGTAGAATTCGCTGAGTTCTGCACTTATTGCCACGCCCGGAGGAAGGCCGCCTACAGAATTGGTCTTACACTGATCAATCAAGGAGTTGATGTGACCTGCCCCTTTTATGAGGGCCACCCTTGAGTAGGGTTTGTTCTGGTTTTGTGTGCCATTATTTGGCGGCGTAAGCAATGGGCATCGGCGCGCCGCGACGTGAGGAACGTGCCGAACGGCAGCATCCCGTTGTCTCCGGTGTTGCCCTCTTCCCCAGGACCATCGGTGTCGGGAAACAGCGCGTCCGGCTCTGACCGGTCAAACCCGGTCACGTGCAGATGAAACCCGGGGCCGCGCAATTCCCCCGGCCCGGGCCGGAGCAGGTCCCCGTCCCGGCCCGCATGTCCGGTCGGCCTGTTGTCAGCAACAATATACGCGGGGCGCTGCTCATCCGGGAGACCGGGCAGCCGGATGCAGGGCACGGGGATCCATGCCCGTCTCCCGCGCCATCGCACACGGTCCTGCCCCGGCAATAATGGTGTTGCCCCCGGCGAACAGGACGGGACCGGTAAAACCGGACGCCCTGATCGACGCCGTGATCTGCCGGACCTGATCCGCAGAACGGGCACGGGGTTTCAGGGCACGGGGACATCCGGCGGCAGCCGCCCGATCTCCGGACTGCGGGCAGGACCGGAGCGCGTCCCGTCGCGCGAAGGTTTTTTTGCCGCTGGCCATGCCGGACCTCCTGACATTTTTTTCACCGCCGGTATCGTGCAAATTCCGGCGCGACCCCTCCGGCGGTTTCCCCGCGCGTTTCAGGGGGGCATTTCGTTTCGAGCCCAGGGGCCATTTCGTTTCAGATGACATGTATACCGGAGCTACGCCAAAACCCGAAACTTCTCATGAGTTATGACGCGAAAATTGTCTGAGACTTGGCTTCGGAATGTTTTCCACTCGTTTGGTATGGTTACGCGGAAGAACTTCAGGATTGCATTCGCAAACTGTTTTTGGGTTGGGTAATGATGATTGTGCGTCACGAACTGGTGCATGACAGCCCATAATCGTTCAATGGGGTTCAGGTGCGGGCAGTATGGCGGCAACTGGATAAGGTGGATGCGGCAATCTGGCCTTGCGAGAAACGCCCTGACATCCGGCCCTTTGTGATAGGGCGCGTTGTCCCAGATGACGTGGATTAATCGCTTGTCGGGGTTGCGCGTTTCAATCTTGGCTAGAAGCTGCGTGGCACTGACACCGTCGACGGTGGTTGGCTCGACAAAGGGCGCGTCGAAGGTTTCAAGGTTGAGCCCGCCATGGATATTCACACGGCCTCGCCCAGCAGTGGTCGGGACTGCGGGGTTTGAGCCTGCCTTCACCCAGCCATATGCAGGCTTTGTCTGATATTCTGGGTGGACGGCATCAGCGAAATAAACGGCTTCATCAGCGCCAAGCTCGGTCATCAACCGCTCGTACATCGTAATGAAGCTGGCCTGTTTCTCGACAGATACACCCCGTGGCAGGGCCTTGGGTTTGCGATACTCAAACCCGAGCCGGGCAAGAAGCTTGATGCAGCCAGAATGCGAGTAGCGCAGGCCAAATTCTGTTGAAATATGGGCTCTTATCTCAACTGTCGAACGGCAGAAGCGACCGTTCAGCCAATCGCATAATGCAGCCTCTTGATCTGGGGCCATACGAGATTGACCCCCTTTCCAGCCATCGGCGGCAAGCGCGTCCCAGCCGCTTTCACGGTAGGTTTTGTGCCAGCCACGAATGGTGTCGTCGTCCAAATATAGAAATTCCGCGATTACTTGACAGGACTTCCCGTCATCCAGCAAAAGGAGCGCATTTGCACGCCGTGCAATCCCATGATCTTCGCGTTGACTGCGCACACAGGACTCAAGCTCAAGGCGCTCCGTGGGAGAAAGAAAGTTGGGACGGATCATGCGGCTAGCTGAATCGTTCTACGGTCAGACGTCAACCCGTCAAAAGTCGGGTGCTCGAGGACTCTGTGTATAGGTAAAAATTTCCTGAATGGTTGCAATCGGTTGTCGGCGGCGGAAATCTGAAACGAAACGAAATTCAAAAAAATCGGCACGCAGACGTTGGAAGGTGCGGCACATAACACCCACAAGCCGTCCGCCGCCGGGAAGGACCCGTCATTTCCGAACAACGGGAGGGGTGCCTGACGGCAGCCAACATTCCGTTGGCAAGGCGTTCCATTCGTTCCCGGCGGCGCGCCGCAGCCTCTTTCGGGGGGCGATGATACCCCGATATCAGCGGGCGAGCTAAAGCTGTACAATTGGGCGGATCAGATTGCAAGGGCCTGTCGGGAAAGTGTCTTGTTTTGTGGATTTATAGTTGTGGTTCTGATTCACTGAATTTTGATGTTGGAACGGAGGATTTTATGGGTCGTAATCAGGTTGAGATGTTTACATCACCGGATGGGCTGGTTTCAGGGGATCAGCCCTGTCGTCGTTTTGAGGCGGTGGTGGCCTGGCGGTTTTGTCCGGCCCTTTGGTCGCGCTTTATTCGGATCGCGGGCGGCCTGAACCGGGGGCTGAACGCGCGTTCCGGATGCTTGTTCTGCAGTTTACAGAAGACCTCCCGGACTGCGGGATGGAACGGTTCATGCGAGAGAATTTGGCGGGCAAGTGGTTTTGCGCATTTGCCTTGAGTGAGCGCCCGCCCGACCATTCATTCTTCGGCGATTTCCGCCAACGCCCGGGGACGAAGCGATTGATGGACCTGTTCAACCGTTTGCGCGACGGCCTGAAAGAGGCAGGCCTGATCCGCGAGGTGTTTACCTTTGTTGATGCCGGCAAGTCGGTCTCGAAGCTATCTACCCGGGATGACCGCGACAAAGCCATCGCCAGGGGCCTGGAAAAGTTCAACAATGAGACGGCGGACCAGGTGGCCGCGGACCCACAGGCGCGCTTTGGGGCCAGGGGCAAGGACAAATTCCGGTATGGCTGCAAAGAGCACACCGGTGTTGATATGCAGTCTGGTCTGATCAACAGGGTTGCCGCCACGCCGGCGAATGTGACGGATGCCCGGGGCGTGCGCCATGTCTGTCCGGATCAGGGTGCGGTTTTTGGCGACAAAGGGTATTGCACTCAACCGGCACAGGCAGCGCCAAAGCGCAAGGGTTGCCATCCTGTTGTCAACAACAATATACGCGGGGCGCTGCTCATCCGGGAGACCGGGCAGCCGGATGCAGGGCACGGGGACATCGGGCGGCAGCCGCCCGATCTACGGACTGCGGGCAGGACCGGAGCGCGTCCCGTCGCGCGAAGGTTTTTTTGCCGCTGGCCATGCCGGACCTCCCGACGATTTTTTTCACCGCCGGTATCGCGCAAATTCCGGCGCGACCCCTTCGGCGGTTTCCCCGCGCGTTTCGGGAGGGCATTTCGTTTCGGGCGGAGGGGCCATTTCGTTTCAGATGACCCGTCGGGAAAAAATTCCTGAATGATTGCAATCGGTTGTCGGCGGCGGAAATCTGAAACGAAACGAAATGCAAAAAAATCGCCACGCAGAAGTAGGCAAGTGCGGCACATAACACCCACAAGCCGTCCCCGCCGGGAAGGACCCGTGATTTCCGGACACCGGGAGCGGCACCCGGTGGCAGCCAACGTGCCTTTGGCAAGCCGGTCCATTCGGCCCGGTGTTTCGCCGAGGCCTTTCGGGGGCCTGCCAATGCCTGCCAACGCCCGGGATCATGCGAGTGGGAGCAGGCATGCAAAAATGCCCCCTAAAGCGTTTGACACGGCTGGTTTTCTGGCAGCTGCGACATTGGCCCGTTTTTACGCTGCGTTTTACAACCCGGCCTCGCACCACACCAGTGGCTCGCCGGTTTGTATACTCATCAGCACGGTCCAGGCGGCTATGATCAGGGCGGCATCCGTTACGATATAGGGCGAAAGCCTGGCCCGGACACGCCCATCGCCGCCACCGTGCCCATATAGGTGATGGAATCGCCGCCCTTGCCAGGAAATTCGGTCACAGTCTG
Source organism: Roseovarius sp. (assembly GCA_965207105.1). Lineage (GTDB taxonomy): Bacteria > Pseudomonadota > Alphaproteobacteria > Rhodobacterales > Rhodobacteraceae > Roseovarius. The sequence continues at coordinate 88,774 of CBDBLS010000069.1, forward strand.
GGGCAGTTGTGCGGTCTTGTCTTGCCCATCGCCTTGAACATCACGCGCAGTCGGGCCTGCACATCCAGTTGCGGCAGTAACGTCTCGACAGCGGCAGCGTCCAGAATTGCGGGCCATTGGATGAAGGAGTTTGTTCCACAGGTATTTCCATTTGTCAGACGACAGATCAACCTTTCACGATAGAGATCACCTCATCCAGTCTCGATTTATCACCTGCGGCCAGCACATTACCCTTCATGTCAAACGACAGCGGATTACCGTTCCAGTCCGTGACAAACCCACCTGCACCGGTGATCACTGCCGCCGGGGCATAGATGTCAAACGCATCAAAGCCGCCATCAAGGGCCAGATCCGTGCGGCCTGAGGCCAGAACCCCGTAGGAATAGCACGACCCACCATATTGAACATATTGCGCACGGTGGCGAACCTGATCGAACTTCGCGCGGTCCCCGGCGTTCATGAAGTCGGCATTGCTGCAGGTGGTCAGCGCCGTTTCAATCGACGTACAGGCCCTTGTGCGAATGGGTTTGCCATTGAATTGCGCCATTTCCCCCGCCACGCCGACCCAGCGGTCCCGAGTCATAGGCTGTTCAATCACGCCCACATACGGTGCCCCGTTCCAGGCCAGCGCGATCAAAGAGCCATGAACCGGAATGCCCGCGACAAAGGCGGCGGTGCCATCAATCGGGTCAAGCACCCAGACAAACTCAGCGTCAGTGTTGGTGTTCTCAAATTCCTCGCCCAGAATGCCGTGGTCAGGGTATTCCAGCTCAATCATATCGCGCAGGGCTATCTCAACCGCCTTGTCGGTGGAGGTCACGTAGGACGCATCCGGCTTGATTTCGACATCGGGGTCTGTTGCACTGGCGGTCAACAGCATCTCGCGGCTCTGATCGGCCAGCCTCTCGGCAAAGGCCAGGAATTCCTCATAGGGGGGGAGATCAGATGACATGTGAAGAGCCTTAATGTGACAGGATTTGACTGAGGAACAGCTTGGTGCGGTCGTTTTTGGGAGAATTGAAGAAGGCTTCTGGCTCGGCCTCCTCCACGATCTCGCCTGCATCCATGAAGATCACACGATCCGCGACCGATCGCGCAAATCCCATTTCATGCGTCACGCAGATCATGGTCATCCCATCGTTGGCCAGATCGACCATGACCTCAAGCACTTCGTTGATCATTTCGGGGTCGAGCGCGGATGTTGGTTCATCAAACAGGATCACCTCGGGCTTCATGCACAATGCGCGGGCTATCGCCACGCGTTGCTGCTGCCCGCCCGACAACTGGATCGGATACTTGTCCGCCTGCTCAGGGATTTTCACGCGCTCAAGGTAATGCATGGCGATCTCGCGCGCTTCGGCTTTGGGTGTTTTGCGCACCAGTTTTTGCGCCAGCATAAGGTTGTTCACAATCGTCATATGCGGGAAGAGGTTGAAGCTTTGAAATACCATGCCCACTTCGCGGCGCACAGCATTGAGATCCTTCAGATCATCTGTCAGTTCGAGCCCGCCTATCGTGATCGTGCCGCCGTCATGTTTCTCAAGCCGGTTGATGCAGCGGATCATAGTGGATTTACCCGATCCGGATGGGCCGCAGACCACGATACGTTCGCCCCTGGTAACGCTCAGGCTGATATCCTTGAGCGCCTGGAAACTTCCGAAATGCTTGTCGACATTCTGCATCTGGATAAGCGGTTGCGGGGACGTCATGTCAGCCCTCTCTTACTGTGTAGCGGCCAAGGTATCGCTCGACCCGGCCCAGCAGTTTTTGTAAAAAGAATGTCAGGATCATGTAGATGATCGCCAGGGATATGAAGATTTCATACGGCGCGTAGGTTTGCGCCACGATGGTACGGGCGATACCAGTCATGTCCGCCAGTGTGATGGTGCTGGCCAGCGCTGTCGATTTCAGCAGGCTGATGATGTCATTGCCATAAGCAGGCAGGGCCAGCCGTGACGCTATTGGCGTGGTTAAATAGATAAAGCGCTGCGATTTAGAGAGGCCTAAAGCCTCGCCCGCTTCCAGCACGCCGCGATCCACACCCAGCACCCCGCCGCGCAGAATTTCCGAGACATAAGCCCCGGTGTTCAGGGTCAGCGCAACGATGGCACAGCCGAACGGATCACGAAAGATCGGCCAGAGAAAGCTTTCGCGGATGAAGTCCAACTGCGGGAAACCGTAATAGACGATGAATATCTGTACCAATATGGGCGTACCGCGGAAGATGTAAATATAGACCTGCGCGAGCCATGAGAGGTACCATTTCCCGCTGATCCGCATCAGCATGATGATGATGGCCAGCGCCAGACCCAGAACGGCCGACAGGATCAACAACTGAAACGTCAGGCCAATGCCCATCAGCATCTTCGGCAGGGCTTCGGCAATCAGCGAGAGATCAAAGCTCATGCACCCACCCTTACCGTTCGTTGCCCGTAGCGTTCCAGCCCCATGACCGTCAGCGTGATCACCGTGGAAAAGCCGAGGTAGATCAGGCCCACGACGATATACATTGTGAAGGGTTTGCCGGTTGTGCCGATGGCCTGCCTGGCCACAAACAGCGTCTCATTCAGGCCAATGATGGAAATCAGCGCGGTGTCCTTGATCAGCGACAGCATGTGATTGCCGAAAGCAGGCAGTGCCAGCCGCCACATCTCGGGCACGCGGATGTAAAAGAAAACCTGCACGGTGGACATACCCAATGCATGGGCGGCCTCGATACTTCCGGGTTTGACGCCCAGGAAAGCACCCCTGAACGTCTCGGTTGCGTAGGACCCTACGATCAGGGCTATCGCGATGGTTCCGGCCCAGAAGGGTGGAACATCCAGAAACCTAATCTCGGGATTAAACATCTGCGCAATCGCAGTGAGCGTGATGGCCGATCCGAAGTACAAAAGCAGGATCACCAGAATTTCGGGCGTGCCGCGAAAGACAATGGTGTATCCGTTGGCGATTTTTTGGGCGGCCCGGCTGTTTGACAGTTTGGCCGCCGCCCCGATCAGGCCGAAAATGATCATAAGCACCACCGAAGCCAAAAACACCTGCGCCACAACGACAGAGCCCCGGAAAAAATCATCCCACCAACCTGACAAGACTTCCAATTTAGCCTCCCTCGGCTGGAGTGGATTGTGTTAGATGCGGGCGGTGCATGACGATGATACGCCGCCCATTTGTGCGGTCTCAGCCATCACCCCATTCTTCGTTGTGAATGGGGAAGGGGAAGTATTTCAGAGCATATTCTGTCAGCTTGCCATCGTTGATCAACTGCTTGATCGCACCGTCCAGCCGTGCCTTCAGTTCTGGCTGGCCTTGCCGTAATCCGATGCCGACGCCGATCCCGAAGAATTCAACTTCGCTAATGGCCGGGCTGATAAATTCGAACCCGCTGCCTTCTTCCCTGGCCAGGAATCGCAGATGCGCCTTCATCGGATTGGTCATGATCGCATCAACACGTCCATTGATTAGATCAAGATAGAGTGGCTCAGATCCGTCATAGAGCACAACGTCGGCGTCAGGCAGACGTGCGTTGAACCACGATTCATAGGTCGAGGCGCGCTCCAGTCCGATGCGCAAACCGGCAAAGTTTTCGGGGATCGGATTGCCCGAAGGGTCAACCAGGTTCAGTTCGCCACCCGATTTACCCACCAGGCGCCCGACTGAGTCACGATAGGGACTGGAAAAATCAATCTTCTCGAGACGACTGTTCGTGATCGACATCGATGCAACGATCAGGTCGAACTTGTTGGCCAGAAGCGCCGGGATCATGCCATCCCATTGCTGGCAGACGAACTCCAGATCGGCACCGATGATTTCTGCCACACCTTTGGCGACATCGACGTCATAGCCTTCAAGTTCACCGGAATTCGTTCGGTAGTTGAAGGGCGCGTAGGTGCATTCCATCCCCACACGCAGGCTTTCAGCCGACGCTGGCACACCTACCGCAAACACGGCTGCGGTGGCGGCAATAAGTTTTGTTAAACGTTTCATGGTGTTTCACTCCTCCTTGCTATGGTGAACCCCTCTGCCGACTTCATCCGGCTTTTGTGACGGTTTTATTGATCTCATTCAAAGTGCGCTCCACCTCGGTTTGGGTATTGTAATGCGATAGCCCGATCCTCACGACCCCCTCCTCAAGCGGCAAGTTCAGGGCACGGGCCGGTTCATAGGCGTAGTTATGTCCATGCCACACATGAATGCCCGACTGTGCCAGCGCCGTTGCGATGGTCTCGGGATCATGAGTGTCATGGCGGAACGAGACAGTTGTAACACGTTCCGCAATCCGGTTGGGGTTGATGATACCGTAAATCGTGACGCCGGGGATGATCTGAAGCCCGTCGATCAACCGGTTGGTGAGCGGCTCCTCATAGCGGCGTTGCGCGACGTACGCATTCGTGATTTGTACACGCTTATCTCCGGTGCCGCCGCAGAGCGCACCGAGTTCTGCATAATACGCGACCGTCGCCGAGAGGCCCGACAGCAATTCATATTGAGGCGTGCCCATCTCGAACCGATCAGGGCTGGCGTCTGACACACAGCGGCCTTTGTAGGGGTAAAGCGATGTCAAAAGCTCCTCTTTACCCCAGACGATCCCCAGATGGGGTCCAAAGAATTTGTAGGACGAGCAGGCCAGGAAATCGCAGCCCAATGCCTGCACATCCACCAGATGATGCGGCGCAAGCTGCACGGCATCGACATAAACCAGCGCGCCCGAGTCCTGCGCGAGACGCGTCAGTGTCTGCACGTCATTGACCGAGCCGGTCATATTGCTGGCATAGTTCAGCGCCACCAGCCGGGTGCGATCCGTCAGCACAGCGGCGAGGTCGTTGGGCTCGACCTGCCAGCTGTCGCGGTTGAAATCGACCCAGACAATTTCGAGCCCTTTATCCCTGGCGATCTCCAGCCAGGGGCCGACATTTCCCTCATGCTCCATCCGGGTGATAACGATCTGATCGCCGGGTTGAAAATCATGGCAAATACTGCGCGACATGTGAAATGTCAGGCTGGTCATGCTCTGGCCGATCACAATCTCTGCGGCAGAGTTCGCACCCAGAAACGTGGCCATATCCTCATGCGCTTGCAGCCAGACGCGGTCTGTCTCAACGCTCGTGCCGAATGCACCACCGGCATTGCTGGCATTGTGCAGCAGGTAATGGCTGATCGCGTCGACAACCGTTGCAGGCACTTGCGTACCCGCCGGATTGTCCAGATATGTCCGGCCCATATCGCCATCTGTCACAGATAACGATGAGAACCGGGCACGCACTTGCGCGATTGGAAATTCCATGTGCGTCGATATCCTCCCCGGTCACTGACTACACCTGCCGTAGAGCCCAAGTGGGTTGTGTCTCGAAATTGGTGAAATTATTCCATGGCGTCTCCGGGCGGCTTGATGATTGGCACAGTTATGTGGCGCGGTCAAGGATTTCGTTGGTGAGCGGCAGGGGGATCGCATGAAAGCTGCTTTAGGGTTTGTGCTGTGTGCTGATCCCTCATTCAGTTTTCCAAAGCCGATTCCAGAAGGGTGCCGCTTTGGAGGATGCTGTTTCGTTTCAATCTTTCACCTCATCTGTCAGCTATCCATGCCAACAGACAAGTATCCGTCTTGATCAAGGAGAATTTCACAACGGCGAAAGCGCCGATGACACTCATTCGCTGCCGAAAGAAAACAACCGCCAAAAGCGCAACCCAGAGCGGAGCACTGAAGAGACCCGCTCCGGCCTGCGCCACGGGCAAAGCGCCCAGGGATGCAAAATAGATCAGCAACCCGACAGAAACCGCCACGCTGCGCCCTGCCAGACGCGGCAGGTTTTGCGGCCTGATTGACGCTCAGGAAACACGCGCTGCCACCAGTAACAGCGGCAGGGCAAACAGGACCCGGAACAGCTGGAATCGCCACAGCCCGGCCTCCTGTGCGACGGCACCTACGAAATTGTCAATGAAACTGAGAATTGCCGAAGCAACCAGAGCCAATCCGGCTGCCACGATGTTCTGATTGGTGCTCATTGGGTCAGGCTTACGCGCCCATGGCTGCCAGTACGTCGTCAAGCGAACGCACCGCACCGTGCTGCAGATATTCCACGGCCTTCAGTGACGCATTGTGCGCCTCAAGGCTGGAGCCAGCGACGCAGTCCTCGCTAACCCGGCAGAAGTAATCCCTCTGATGCGCATCAACAAAAGTGTAATGCACGCAGACATCCGTCAGCCCGCCGACAAGGATCAGTGTTTCGGCCTTTTGTCCCTTGAGCAGGATTTCTAGATCGGTCCCATAGAAGGCCGAATACCGGCGCTTAGAAATGCGGTAATCATCCGCTCGCATGCCCATCTCTTCCTCGGCGAACTCAGTCAAAGGATTGCCGTCGAGGCAGTGAACGTCTTTATCTCCGTCTGTTTCTCGCCCCATATCGATCAGGTTGGCACGGTGGATTTCCTGAATGAACACCACCGGAATACCGACCTCACGCGCCTTATCAATCGCCTTGCGCGACAACGCCATGCGATCAGCATAGTCCGGCATGTGGGCAATCGAGCGTTCATCATCCGGAATCGGGGCGAAGGTCGATTTCTGAATATCAATCACGACCAGGGCCGCTTGCCCTTCAATCAGGTCTCGATTTGTTTTTTTGGAGCTTTCCATGATCATACCTTTCGACGGGGCAGAGTTGTTCTGGATGGTTTGTAAGTTTTCGGTGGGCATTGCCAAGTTGTTTTGGCGTGATTTCGGGAGGGCACAGCGTCTGGTTTCAAGCGACCATCCCAGCGGCATAGTCAGCCCGGAGGCAGAAGGCATCTGCCCTTGCATGACGGTATGATGTTGCCGAGAGGCGGTAGCGGCGAGGGCGGAAGATGTTATTGATCCGGTCATGTGCGGTGAGGAAGCGTTGCGCCTGTCCCGGCGACCTGAACCGCGTCATGGTTTTCTCTCGTCGCCGCGTCGGCCTGTGACTGCCTTCAATCCTGTTGTCGAGGCCTTTGCGGGCGCGATGACCGGCGTCCGGTGCCTGATGGGCAATCGGCTTGATGCAGCTGCGCGGTTTGTCTGTGATGACGACCCCTGGCTGGCCAGATTGCGCGATCAGCCTTGCCATGAAGCGCCTGGCGGCTTTGGCATTTCGGCGCGTCTGAACCGGAATATCGAGCGTATCACCGTTGGCGTCGACTGCGCGCCGGAGCCAATGCGTCACGCCGTTGATCGGGACCACAACCTCGTCGAGGGGCCACTTGTCGTTCGGGCGTGGACGGTCACGGCGGATGCAAGCGGCAAAATGCGCCCCGAAACGATTGACCCATAGACGGATCGCTTCGCGGCTTGCAATCACGCCCCGTTCGGCAAGCAGATCCTCAACATCCGCCGTGCCCGGCGCGAACCGGTGGTAAGCCCGGACGGCGCAGGCGATGATTTCACGGGGAAAGCGGTACCCCTTCAGCAGGGCAATCGCATTTGGATTTGTCCCGCCACATTGAGGTTGAAAACATCAAAACCTGACCGGAAACGCAACGTAGAGAGCCAAAAAGTTCATGCTATGCTCGTCAGCGAAGGGCCTGGATTTCCAGATGCGATTGCCCTGACCCCTTCAGGCGGGGCATTGACGTCGGTATTTTCATGCACCACCTTGTACCGAAATCAGTAACGCTGACCAACTTGATGAGTTGGACGGTTCCACCCACCGGCATCGCAATGTGCCAAAGTGCTGGGGTATGAACCAGCTTTGAAAGGAACCGCCCAGATGGAAATTACAACGATAGGGATCGACATTGCAAAGTCAGTTTTCCAGTTTCACGGGATCGATGCGACAGGACAAACCGTTCTACAGAAGAAGCTTCGCCGGAACGCAGTCCTAGATACTCTGGCTAAATTGCCACCTTGCCTGATCGGCATTGAAGCCTGTGCGACGTCCCACCATTGGTCGCGTGAGATCACAGCACTCGGCCGCGAGGTGAAGCTCATCCCTCCCGCCTATGTAAAACCATACGTGAAGCGACAAAAGAATGATGCGGCGGATGCTGAGGCGATCTGTGAGGCTGTTACGCGCCCGAACATGCATTTTGTGGCCATAAAGAGCGTGGATCAGCAGGCAGTTATGATGCTGCATCGGGCGCGCGATCTTCTGGTACGGCAACGCACGATGCTGATAAATGCGCTGCGCGCCCACATGGCTGAGCTGGGGATCATTGCGCCTCAAAGGCCAGAAAATATTTCCCGATTGCTGCTACAGCTTGAAGAGGGTGCCAATGAAGACATCCCACAAATAGCGAGAACCGCTTTGCTGAGCCTGGCCGATCAGCGCGCAAACCTGAACCAGCAGATCCGCGCACTTGATAGTGAGATCCTTGTGTGGCACCGCCAGAACGATACCAGTCAGCGCCTGGCAACCATTCCAGGAGTTGGCGTGCTGACAGCGACAGCCCTGGCAGCTTCTGTCACGGACCCTTCGCAATTCCGGTCCGGACGCCAGTTCGCAGCCTTTCTCGGGCTGGTCCCCCGGCAAAACTCTTCGGGCGGAAAAGAGCGGTTGGGGCGGATTACCAAGATGGGTGATGGTTATTTGCGCAAACTCCTGGTGGTTGGGGCAACGGCCATTCTCAGGCATGTTGCTGATACACAAACCCGCACCGCTGCCTGGATCCGCAGCCTGCTGGAACGCAAGGCACCGCGATTGGTTAGTGTCGCAATGGCCAACAAAACTGCGCGGATCGTATGGGCGCTCCTGGCAAGAGGAGGAACGTACCAAGCCACATAAGCGCGCTTGGAAGACCGAGCACCAAAACTGCGCTTCAGGATGCAAGGGCAATAGACGTGATGATGATCAAAGCAAGCCGCAGTCAGAACACCCCGAGGTATTGCCAGGATACAAGTAGTCCGGCAACTTGATAGGGAACTGGCACGCGGACTTCATCAGGGCCAGCGGCCTTATTGCCGCAAAAACAGGCCGGACACATGACCGCAACCCGCTATGATCACGGCGTCAAAAAAACCTTGCAAAACAGGAACCGTCCACACATGCAAAACAGGAACCGTCCACACATGGCAATGCCGGGACAGGTGTGGTGGCCCCCCGCCGGACAGGCGGCTGAGAGATCAAAACATCCATCTGCCCGTGCGGCGATCCCCGACGAGATGCTTGTCGGCACCGGTGGCAATGATACGATCAATGTTGGCGATGGCGATGACTTTATCTTTTCCGGCGATGGCAATGACATTCTGATCGCCGCCGCGATCTGCCGGACCTGATCCGCAGAACGGGTGCGGAAATTCCGTGCGCAGGGCACGGGGTTTCAGGGCACGGGGACACCCGTCGGCAGTCGCCCGATCTCCGGACTGCGTGCAGGACCGGGGCACGTCCCGTCGCGCGAAGGGTTTTTTTGCCGCTGGCCATGCCGGGATTCCTGACATTTTTTTTCACCGCCGGTATCGCGCAAATTCCGGCGCGACCCCTCCGGCGGTTTCCCCGCGCGTTTCAGGGGGCCATTTCGTTTCGAGCCGGGGGCCATTTCGTTTCAGATGACCCGTCGGTAAAAATTTGCTCAATGGTTACAATCGGTTGTCGGCGGCGGAAATCCGAAACGAAACGAAATGCAAAAAAATCGGCACGCAGAAGTTGCGAAGTGCGGCACATAACACCCACATGCGTCCCCGCCGGGAAGGACCCGTGATTTCCGGACACCGGGAGCGGCACCTGGTGGTGGCAGCCAACCTGCCTTTGGCAAGCCGGTCCATTCGGTCCCGGCGTTTCGCCGGGGTCGCTTCCGGGGGTCTGCTATAGCACTTTCGGAAAAACCTGTATCCCCCAACGCTGCCCTTGGCGACATCTGCGATCTCTCTCACACCTGGGGAATGCCGGAGCTTCTGCCAGGCCGCAAGCTATACCGCATGAATAAATGGATATGGCAATCATTTCAAATTCACATAAAGACTGGACTTTAGCTCGACAGGACGCGGTAGTGTGGCTGTCAGATCACCCTTTCGCCCGTCCCGTTCGGGCTTTCCCCGGTACCGGGCAACATTGTTTATTTCGCTGCAAGGATATCCGCATGGCCCATAATGGAAAACCTGATGAAGATACAAGCCGTGCGCAGGTCATCGATGACTGGCGCCGATTATATGGACACCCGCCACCAAAATACCTGTCCCTGGGTTTAATGCATTCAACTCTGGAATGGGAGCGGCAGGCAAAGTCGGCGGGTGGACTTTCCATTGATGTGAAACGTGCACTTGAGATTGGCGGCAGGTCAAAAGGGTCACTCCCGGCAACGGATTTAAAACAGGGTGTAACCCTGGTGCGGGAGTGGAATGGACGAACGTATCAGGTCAATGTTCTTGAACAGGGCTTCAGGATGGATGGCAAGGAATATGCATCGCTCACAGCCGTTGCCGGAAAGATAACGGGAACCAAATGGTCCGGCCCACGGTTCTTTGGCCTCAATACAAAACGGGTGGTTCAGGATGCATAGACTGCATATACCCGTAAATCTTCTGAAGAGGGTCTGGAGCAGGCGTTCAATTCCCTGGATGCACAGCGAGAGGCTTGCGAGGCTTATATAGCCAGCCAGAAACATGAAGGGTGGGTTCTCCTGCCGGAACACTATGACGATGGCGGTAAATCCGGTGGAGGAACGCTGGAGCGACCGACCCTGCAAAGATTAAGGCTCAATTAGCATTGATTATGCGTGGCGTGTTACAGGCAGGATGCCTGCGGCGGCGGCAAGTATCGCGCGCGGCGTTTGGTGGCTCGGAAGGACGGCAAGGTGGAACCACCGAAGGCAGCTGTCCAGGTATTTGGTCGCGATACCTCGATGGCGGCGCGGAAAGGTCTTTAACCGCTCATGCCGACTGTTCACGGTTTGAATGTGCAATTCACCACGGACACGTTCTCCGGCGGTCCGGTCGAGACTTTCATGGCTGACGCCCGTTTCTGCGGCGCAGGGCGGGTAGCCGGTGCAGCCATCGGTCACCGGGAGAGGGTCCCCATCAAGACGTGGCTGCAGAACCGTTTTGAGATGTTCGGCCGTCACCGCAGGCAAGACAGCACTGATGGTGGTGCCTGATCGGTCGACCGCAACGAGGACCGGAACCTGCTCCTTCGACAATCCGCGTTTTGAGGCCTTTCCCCCGCGTTTGCGGGCTTTTCGAGAGAGATTACGGTCCCCTTTCCGGCTGCGCGGAAAGAACGTCCCGTCGGCTTCGACGATTCCGCACAGCCTGACCGCACCGACCGTTACGGCCTCAGGAAAGCGATGACGCCAACGAAAAGCTGTGGTGTCGGCCACCATACAACGCCCGTCGGACGCCTTTACCGTTTCGCCGTCGCGCAGGGAAGCTGCGAACTCTGCCCATCTGTCCCTGTGGCGCAAGCGGGCAGGCGGCGTCCCGGTCAGCGCGTTGAAGGTTTTGCGACAGCCTTTGCAAAAGAACCTCGTCAGGCCACTTGCATGGCCCCTGATGATCGCACCGCCCGAAGCACAGTGCGGACAGATACGCCCCTCGCGAACATTCGCCTCAGGGAGATTGATCACGCTTTCCAGCGACGAAACCCCGGCAACGAGCCGTCCGGTTTCAGCCCGTTGTTTCGATGAAAGGTCGTCGATCTCGTTGAGCCACACCAAAAAAGCCTGATGATCCATGTGCCGCACCCCATAATTTTGTTCACGGTGTGTTCTATTACAGGTTGGCACGCATAATAAATGCTAATTGAGCCAAGATTAATGGCCCGGATCGATGACGGTGATGTTGATCAAATCGTTGTCTACAGGATTGACCGCCTGACACGGTCTCTTCCTGACTTTGCAAGGCTTGTTGATAGACTGGATGCAAAAGACGCCTCTTTTGCCTCTGTTACGCAATCCTTCAACCTGACAACTGAACAATCGGCCTGACGGCCAATGCGCCTTGGAACGTGCTTGCTAATTGGTGGCCACACGCCCCAAGGCGCACTCCACAAACTGGCCGACTTTTGCTCCGCCCCAGTGGCCGAGTATTGCTCCGCCGTTGACAACCCGATCCGTTTTGGCCAGTGTCCCGGTGCCTTCGGCGAAGCGACGTGCCTGGCGGGGATTCACCCGTGCAAAAGAAAAGTCATGCTCTGCAAGGCTGGTTTCCGGCAGCCGGTGGTAAATGCCGGTAGCCTCGAACACGACTGAAGACACTTCTGCCTCTCGTATCCAGTCGGTGAGAGCCCTCAAGCCTGTTTTGGTGTCGGCAAATTGCTTGTGTTTCCGTTTTGAAAGCCAAAAGGCGTCCAGCGTATCTTTCGAGATGTCGACTCCAATGGTATCGTTCATATGTCTTTTCCTTACCTCGTCCTGTCATGCGAGCCCAAAGCCCATGTATCCGTTCAGGTCAGCGGAAAAGACGGGGGCGACCATACTCGGCGACGGTCCACAACGACCGGGAGGGGAACGGTCCGACCCCCGCCACTGCCCGTCATAAACGACGTGCCGGGCAGTGGCTCCACAATCACATGAGAGCCGGGTTATTTGTAGGACAAGAGGGTGTCGATTGCTTTTCGGATCATGGGATACTCCTGTCGCAGATTGAAGAATCCCAATGAAAATCACAGATCTGCGCCCTCAACCACCTCTACTGTCGTGTACAGGGAACCGAGCCTTTATTTTTGATCGCACCGGGCCGCGAGAGGCCCGGTGGCACCGTCCCCGGTTGACCTGTAGCAGAATCGGTTTCGATCGCCTATCCATGAGTAAAGCAGTGCGAAGGATTACGAATGGCGAAGGGTCAGCGCGCATCTTATTCAGGCGAGCAAGCCGCTATGGGCGGATACGGGAAGCAGTACGAGTATTCTGCCGCCGTTTTGTACCGATTAATGCAAGACGGGGCTTTCGAAAGCTTGTGCCTGTGTGAGCCTGAGGCAGGTATTTTCGACGACTTGGTCGTCCTTTCAGAAACCCATGTCAAAGCGACACAGATCAAAAGCAGGCGCAACGCGCGCTATGTATCTTTGAAAACCGAGTTCAAAGCCGACCTAGTCGAGGATATGGCGAAGGCGTGGCAAGGCCTGAGCGATAAATTCAAACGAAAAGTACGTCTCACGTATATTTTTCCCGGCCCTTTCAGTGTGTGGGACACAGGCTTGGCGAATAAAGGTTCTACGGGTGCGCGGCACAGCGCGGAATTTGCCCGTTTCCTGTCGCGTGACGATCTTACAGCCGAGATCGTCCGGTCGTCGATCTGGTCCGGGACCGTTGAAAACCTGAAGATCGGGTCCGGCCTGGGCGAGGCGGCTTTCCTCGAATTCCTGGTTGGCCTCTCTATTGAAGGTGAGCGTTCGCTGTACTCCAATTCCATCGCATCGTTTCAACCCGGCGAAAGAGGCAAGGTTAAAGCCATCATGGACCTCCTGCCTGAATTGGTCCGTTGTACCGAGCCCGGTAGAAAATGGTCTGAGGAAGACCTGATGGGCAAACTCGGATGGCAATCACGCCTGTCACAACGAAATTCTCATGTGCCCCCGGTTCCGGCTGACGATAAAGATAACACTGTCACCCTGTCCCTCGATCGAATGCCGCGCCACGACGTTGATGCGCGCCAGCCATTCATCAATATGCGTTTCGAGCAGCGGGGCACAGAGTTCGTGGGGCGCACCACAGAACTGCATGGGTTGCAGGATTTTCTCGAGTCAGAAAAGATACTTGCCTGGTGGCAGGTATCGGGCGCGGGAGGGCAGGGGAAAAGCCGCCTTGGCTTGCGGTTGATCGACACGATCGGACCGGAATGGCATGCGGGATTCCTGGGAACCCGGGGGCTTGACCGCGACTGGAATAGGGAAGATTTCAACCGCCCGACGCTGGTTATTGTGGACTATCTTGCTGCCCCGGGAAAGGCGCGCAAGTTCGTGGAAGCGATCGAGGCCCTGGCGCGACGGGTCCCGGGAGCAGACGGCCAGGTAACGCCGGATGCCCGGCCAATCACGCAGCCGGTCCGGTTTCTTGTGCTCGAACGCGCGGGGTTTGATGACGACGCACACACATCCAATGGCGCGGCCAGTTGGTATGGAATGATTCGACAAGGGGCAGTGCCAGCAGTGACGGCGACCCGGCACGCGCCGCACTCGCTGGAACTTCAGGACCTCTCCCGGGACGAGATGATCGCTATTGCCAATTCGTGGCGCGCAGGCCCGGGCCGTGAGCTTCCGCCGCTTAGTGATACGCAAACCGGGAAGTTGGTCAATTTGATGGGCAAGAGCGGCCATTCCGGGCGACAAAAGGCCTGGCGCCCGCTTTTTGCGATGATGCTTGGAGAGCGGATTGACAGATTTGATACAACGTTGAACGCCGACGATGCCATCGAAGATATTCTGGACGATGCCCTGAAGGCGGAACGGGAAGAAATATGGCCAAAGGACGATAACGGACAACCGGCTGCCCTCTCGCCACAGGCTTTGAACCTGGCTTGCCTTACATCCATGATCGGCATCTATGACCATAGGAACCACGCTGAAACGCTCGAAAGCGCCGCGCCGGACGAGGCCGCTTTCGGAGAATTCTATGGTGCATTCGATACCTGCCACCTGAACCAGACGAACACAGCCCTGGGCTATCATGTCCAACCCCTGGGCAGGAAAGGCGTCGCGCCGCTTGTCGCGCGGCAGCCCGACCTTCTGGCGGAGTATCAGGTTCTCCTGGAACTGGGTGCCGAACCAATGTTGCAGGGTCACCGCACGCGGCTTGCGCGTTTGACAGAGGACGCGTTTCGGCTGGCACCGTCGGATCTGACAGCCTTTTTTGTCCGTCTGGCCGAGGACTTTCCGAAGCATGCCACGGCGCGTGCGCTCTTCGAGGCTCAATTGCCGGCTGACGCGCTCTCGATGCACTCTGATCGACAGGACCAGACACAGTTTGCCGATGATTTAGATGCCAATCTACCCAGCTACTTTGGTCTGGTTGGGCTAATGCGCGCTTATCTGTCGAAGGGGGCAGATATCTCGAAACAGGCATCAAATGGCACGTTCCCGCTGCTGATGGCCGCGCAGGAGGGCCATGCCGGGATTGTCGCGGACCTCGTCGAAGCGGGGGCAGACGTCGATGCGGTGAATTCGGAGAATGGCACGTTCCCGCTGCTTCAGGCCGCGCAGAACGGCCATGCCGGGATTGTCGCGCAGCTCATCGAAGCGGGGGCAAATGTCGATGCGGTGCATTCGGAGAGTGGCACGTTCCCGCTGCTTCAGGCCGCGCAGGCGGGCCATGCCGGGATTGTCGCGGAGCTCATCGAAGCGGGGGCAGACCCGCGACGTGCCCATGAGGAAACCGGTATGACCGCACTTGACCTTGCGGTAATGGCTGGCAATGGCGCTTTGATTGAGATTCTTACAGATGCACTGGGTAGGGCGTGTTGAGATTCACCGTGCGTTTATGATTGCAGCGGAGATATAGATCATCGCAGAGAAGCTTTGGTCGGTTTTGTCTGACCGCATGGCTATGCGTCTTGAATTCCTTCAGCTTCCGGAAATAATTCTCGACCAAGTGCCGCCATCTGTATTTCTCTTCGTGATGGGGAGCCGGGTGTTTGCTCCCCTTTCGGGCGGGTATGACGGACTCAATACCGCGTGTGGATAACATTTCCCGCAGCCAATCAGCGTCATAAGCCTTGTCGCCGGGGAACGCGCGGCAACTGACACCCTCCATCAACGCAGTCACACCGGTCGTTTCACCGCGTTGTCCCGGCATCACGCCGAACCTTGCAGGATTTCCGGACCATCACCCAGTGCCGGTATTCCGGTGCTTAACCCACCTCCGGATTTCCCGATAGCCTGGCTTTGAGTCCCCCTTTTGCGCCTTGGCCGTGACGATGAACCTTGACAATCGTTCCGTCAATCATGGCATACCCCATGTCGGGTTCCCCTGACAACGCGTCGAAAATGCGTTTGAAAACACCGGCTTTCACCCAATCCCGGAACCGCTTGAAGACAGTATTCCATTTGCCGAAAGAGGGCGGAGGATCCCGCCATGGGCAATCCGTGCGCGCAATCCACAAAACCGCCTCCGGAAATAATCGAGGATCACTGCCCGTCCGGCCCGGATCGCATTTCCGGCCTGAACAATGCGGCTCCATCAACGCCCACATCCGATCGGTGATGACAGAACGATCTGATGACATCCGAAACTCCTTTTCGAAATTTGAATCAGAAGTTAAGCGATTTGGGAATCCAGAATCTCGACAGGCCCCGGTGTAACCTGACCTCTTCTTCTGTGGTTGCGGATGCGCTGGCGGATCAGGTGATCGACGTGCTGGCCAATCCCGGCACCTACGAGCATCCGGGCCCGGCGGCGCGGGCGCATGTGGTCGGGACATATGATTTCAGGACCCTGTGCCTGCCGGAACATATCCGGCGGATGAACACCCTCGTGCCGAAAAAGCTGCGGATTGCCGTGCCGGGCTGAAACCGCTTCGGGGCAGGGGCCGGTTGTCTATGGCACCCGCACCCTCCGGGGGTTCCATGAAACCCGCCCGCCCGCCACCACCCTGATTGATATCGAAAATGCCGCGATCAGGACAGCGAAACCGGCGGTTTATCCGGGGAATACTGGTAAGGATCCCTCCAGCCTGAATCCCCGAAATGGATGATGAAATACGCCTGTAGAGACTTTCGGTGTATCCGGGGGTATATCCGCCCCGGTAAAGCGTCTCTGTCCGATACGATGATTTTTAACATCCTGATAACACGCCATAAAACCGCTCCAGATCTGCAGGGGAGAAAACCGGCAGTGTGGCTGGCTGTGCGGTCGGTATGCTGCTAACCGGTCTCTCCCGGATTTCTCCGGAAATTCAGGGAAAAAAGCAGGGGGAAAACAGGGGAAAAATTGCCGGGGTGCAGGGACCTGTCTGTGGCAGTGTGCAGGCCCGCAATTTCCTGCCGGACTCCTGTTCCTGTATGGAATGTTCCTGTGTGGAACCGGTCAGGACGGCGGGCAGGGCAGGGCTGTCCATGGTGTCGTTCCCGGCCTTGCCTGCGGTGGCGTTACAGGGCGGACCGGTCCGGCACATGTCAATCCGGTCATCAGCCACCGGCATCCCGACATCTGTCCGGATGAAACCCGGGGCCGCGCAATTCCCCGGCCCGGGCCGGAGCAGGTCCCCGTCCCGGCCTGCATGTTCGGCCAGGCTCTTGTCAGCAACAATATACGCGGGGCGCCGCTCATCCGGGAGACCGGGAGACCGGGCGACCGGATGCAGGGCACAACATCCATGCCCGTCTCCCGCGCCGTCGGCACACGGTCCTGCCCCGGCAATAATGGTGTTGCCCCCGGCATAGGCCGGGACCGGTAAAACCGGACACCCTGATCGACGCCGCGATCTGCCGGACCTGATCCGCAGAACGGGCTCGGGGTTTCAGGGCAGGGGGACATCCGGCGGCAGCCGCCCGATCTCCGGACTGCGGGCAGGACCGGAGCACGCCACGTCGCGCGAAGGGGTTTTTTTGCCGCTGGCCATGCCGGACCTCCTGACGATTTTTTCACCGCCGGTATCGCGCAAATTCCGGCGCGACCCCTCCGGCGGTTTCCCCGCGCGTTTCGGGAGGGCATTTCGTTTCGGCGGGGAGGGCCATTTCGTTTCAGATGACCCGTCGGTAAAAATTTGCCCAATGGATTCAATGTATTGCCGGGCGCGCAAATCTGAAACGAAACGAAATGCAAAAAAATCGCCACGCAGAAGTAGGCAAGTGCGGCACATAACACCCACAAGCCATCCCCGCCGGGAAGGACCCGTGATTTCGTGAAAGAGGGAGCGGCCCCTGGTGGCAGTAAACATGCCGTTGGCAAGCCGTTCCCGGCGTTTCGCAGCAGCCTCTTTCGGAGCCCCACTATACTTTCGGAAAACCCCGTATCAGGTATTACTGGAAACCCCTGTACACGACTCACCCGATTTTGTGCTTAGCCCTGGGCCAATTTTGGAAGGCTTGGCCTGGATTGAAACGCAGGAGCCTCCTGATTTCGTCGAGCCCAATGCGGAAGATGGATTTTGCGAACCGCCCGTGTGATTTTCCGGGTCGCTTTCGGGTTCCCAGCTTGGCAGATGCAGTTTTTGCCGCCCATGCTACAGCGAGAGCGAGGACGCCGACTGACAGGCTCAGTTTTTTGGCGATGGTGAGGCGGGTATCTTCGAGGTTGAAGCCGCGGGTTTCAGTCTCCGCAAACAAGCATTCAATGGCCCACCGCTTGCGGTATGTTGTTAACGCATGATGCGCAGGCCGGTTGGTGACAAGAATGAGCAACTCTCCGCTCTTGAGGCGCTTGGCGGCAAAGTTCAGCCAGAGGGCTGTTGCATCCCCTGCGCGTCCGAAATGGGCGGAAAAACATCTCGGCCCTCGGCACGTTCGCAACAAGTCTTTCAGGCTTTGGCGTGTCCCATTCGATGTCGTCACATACTGGTTCGCCTTTACCCGAATGATGAAAGGAACGTCCTGAGCCACCGGAAAAGTCAACCAATCCAGTCCGATAAACTCACGATCCGCCAAGAGGTATTTGACACTCGCCGCTCCAAACCGATCAAAATAACGCGTCATCAACGTCATGCGCTCGCCGGTGTTACTGTTGCCGGCTTTGCCCAAAACCGTCCAGATCAGCGGTACCCTATAGCGACGTGTGGCGACAGCGAGAACCAGAAGGTTCACATCCTTGCGTCCGATCTTCCGGTTCGTGCGGTCAAGGCACAGGTACCACTTATCCGAGAGCCCGGGCATCTGTTGAACCAAGCGCGCCGACCAGTCTTCACCAAGATCAACAAATTGAAAGAAACGCTGCAAGCGGCGGTACGTGCTTTCCACCTTGGCCTCTGTCGGCATCTCGGCGCTGATATGGCTCAGATTGACCGTTCCTGCACTCGCGATGCCGACTACCAAAAGGCAAAGAGTTTCAAGGCGGCTATTGCTTGGCGATAGCCCACCGGATAGTTTCAACGCGAGGGTGTCGATCGCTTTGCGGATCATGGGATGCTCCTACGCAAACTGAAGAATCCCTCCGAAAATCACAAATCGATACCCTCAACCACCCCTACTGTCGTGTACAGGGACTGGAAACTATAAGGCGAACAGGGGAATCGCATGAGTTTCACGGCGCGAGGATTTGAAGCGGGAAGCGGTTGTTCCAGCCTGCCTTTTTCCGCATTCCTCCGAGGGAGTTCTCGCTTTTTGCTTTGTTGAGCAAATTCATTGCGATGTGCCTGATGACGGCGAAGTTGGCGGGTGCGTGATCTTTTCGTATCCGGCTGTCGTCATCGCGGAAGGTGACATCAAGCACCCGGTGGAGGCGGTTTTCAATTCCCCGGTGAGAGCGTACGGCATGGGCAAGGCGCGCGGCGTCTTTTGGCAGGAACGGGATGAAGTACCGCGTTTGCCGTGTCGTCTTCCCGCCACTTTCCCGAAGCGGGACGACGCGGCCAATGCTGAGCAACCCCTCCCGATGGGGATGGCGTTTTTTCAACCGGCCGATGGCGTCGCATTGGGTGTATGTTCGCGTTTCAATCCTGCCCTTGTCGCCGTCAACCGTCTGTAGTGATTCTGTGTTTTCCCGATCCTGTTCTTCGAACCACAGTTTCACGTCTTCATGGAGAAACCCCTGATTGCCCTTCAGGGCCGGCACATAGTCAGCACCCTTGTCACGGATTTTGCAGCGATCTCACGTTGGCGCCCCATCGCATCCAGCGTCACGACCGCGCCCTCCGGGAAGAGCAAATCCAGGAGAACGGGGATGTCCTTGATCCCGTTCTTTTTGTGCGCGCCGGCTTGCTGGCCGGGCACGAGGCGTAGATCGTTACACCGGGCCGGGATCAGATGCAGAGGCGTTTCACCACCGGCCCTTGAGCCTCGCGCTGTCTTGCCGTCAATGGCAACGACCGTTCCTCCAACGCGCCCGGCCAACCCGGACGCCCACGCGGCAAAGGCTGCGTTGAACTCTTCAGGATCAATCGCCCGAAACACCGTCGAAAGCGTGTCACGGGAGGGTATGCCATGCTCAAACGCAGCCAACTTGCGCAGGAAACCCAACTTTTCCTCGCCATAAAGGGCAATATCGACAAAACTCCCACACCCCGACACCACTCCGCACAGGCTCAAAAGCGGAATCCCATCAAGTGGATACAACACCTTCGTCTCCTGGCGGGGATCAGAAATCGACGAGGCAAAAGATTGAAACAACACGGTATTTTCCAAAACAGCGCCCTCCAGACATAAACTTTGGAAAACTGAATCAGAGACAGAAGATCAAGGCAAACCAAAAGATGCTATTCATGCGATACCCCTGATAAGGCGAAGCGATGGCAGAGCCAAACGGCAAAGGCGATGATCTCTTTGGGAGGCTTTGTTGCAACAAAGCCCATAACACTAGGAAATCACAAATTCTTCAATAGTTCTACCAGCGTCCAGTGCCTCCAGAAGCCACTTTGGCTTACGCCCCCGACCTGTCCAGGTGTTGCCTGGATTGCCGGGGTCGCGGTGGGTTGGTGCCAGGGCAATCGCATTTGGATTTCTCCTGCCACATTATTTGGATTTCTCCTGCCACATTGAGGTTGAAAAACATCAAGACCTGACCACAAACGCAACGAGAGAGCCAAAAAGTTCATGCTATGTTCGTCAGCGAAGGGCTTGGATTTCCAAATGCGATTGCCCTGGGGTTGGTGCAGGCTTCTTCTTGCCCTTGCCACCAGTTGGGAAAAGTTCGTCGATAGAGTAGCCACGGGATTCAGCAAGTGTGAGGATCTCGGATCTTACTTCGTCTTTTTTCTGTTCGCGCTTTGCCTTGATCGCTGTTTGAGCTTCTGCAATGATTGATCCGAGTTCCTGAGTGCTTAGACTGCTGTAATCAATAGGCATTTTGTGTCCCCTTACTTCCTGTGCTTCTTCGTGTTTCCTGATACTTTGACGCCGTGGTTTCTACCTATATTCCCCAGGTGGGGTATCGGTTGGGGCGAACGTAGCCAATCCTGACGCGTCGGCCAACCGTTTTCGCTTCCAAACGATGCCCGGGTGCAACGGAACGCCTCCTTCCGGGACAATCTGACGGGCATGATACGTCGCGCTGCCTTGCGGGATCCGTTTTTCAGCGCGACGGACAGACCTGCCCTGCCGGTTTCGTTCGCTGCGGGGCAGTTTCAGCGTCATGCATATGTCGGCGGGGATCGAAGGCAGCGGATCGTAGAGAGGATGGCACGCACCATTTGGCAGGTGACGGCGACCCCGGCCACTATACCGGGTTCAATATGCTATACGAAAATGGCGCTGACGGCAGGCACCAGTTCCAAGGAAGCCGCCTGCCGGGCCCATCTGCGTCGAGACATTCATGATGTCTGGACGTCCGATAAATCAGAGATCGCCCGTGAGGCCCTCGACCGGATGGGAGATATTTACGACATCGAGCGCGGAATTGCCGGGCAGCCTGCAGATACGCGCCTTGCAGCACGTCAAAAGCTGAGCAGACCGAAGGTTGAGGCGTTCAAACACTGGGCCGAACAACAACTGACGCGCATCCCGGGCAAAAGCGATCTGGCAAAAGCGTTCCTCTACGGCCTGAACCGTTGGCCGTCGTTCTGTTTGTTCCCTGAGGATGGTCGCGTGGCTATCGACAACAACGCCGCCGAGCGGGCAATGCGCCCAATCGGGAACGGTTGGTCATTGTGCACCTCCATTTTAAGTGCTTGTAAACATTGAAAGCTGTTGATCGTCTTCGTTGCGACACGGGCGCTTGTTGCGGTTGATTGCCCGCATAACATCTTCGGACTGTAGTTCATCGCTCCTAATTTGGTAAGGTGCGCCGTCGACAACCTGTTTTGCGGGCAGGACCCCATCCTTGATCAGCTTGCGGATCACATGATTGGTCACACCGAGTTCTTTTGCAGCCTCAGACATGGTCCGCCACGGGCTATCCTTGTCTGCGGAGAGATAGCCGTGGATGTTGTTCACGCGCCTGATGGAGGATACGCGCTTTGCATTCCAGGTTTTGTCCTGACCAGTACGGATACCCATGCGGTTCAGTGAAGCCGCGATAGATCCATCTGACCATCGCCCTGCCATCTCTCGGATGATCGCCAATGCCTCATCGCTGGTTTTGGCACCGTGCTCGCCTGTCTGCGGCTTTTTGACCCGCAACTCCGTGTGTCGACCGCCTTTCCAGTGGACGACCAGCACAATCTCACGGGTTATATCATCGACATCGGCGACGATGTCCTCGATGAGAGTCCGAAGTAGTTGCTGGCGAACACGCATGCTCACGCTGGGTGCATCCCACGCCGCTTGCAAATCCATCGCAAGGCCCTGCAATAATTTTGGATCAATGATCTTGCACGCATGTGTCGAACCAGTCATGCGTTCCTCAAAGGTCTGAACTCGGGAGAGGGCCTCCTCCCAGCGTTTCTCCAACGTGGCGGCCTATCAGGCGATTATCTGGATCACATGCCGCATAGCGACGCTCAGCGAGTTTGGCATCATATTGTGCTTGCTTCAGTTCCAACTCCAATAGCCGACGGCGATCTTCCTCTGCCTTGGTCACACAGATTTGCGCCTCCAACGCGGCATCGATGGCCAGCGGGGCGACGGCATCCAAAACGGCACTGACAATAAGCTTCTCAGCACGCGCGCCGCCGAATGTGAAGCACCGTTTCCGGCCCAATAGCAGGTTGGGATTATCGCAGCGATAGACAGGACGATGCGTTCGGCCAGCGTACACAACATGCAAGCGCCTGCCACATCGGGCACAGGACATAAGCCCTGACAGTAGCGCTTTGCCACCCCGAGCCGATTTGGAACCACCGGCCTTGCCAAAAGCATTGCGAGCCAGCTGGGCTTGATTGCGTTCATACGTATCCCAATCGACATAGGAGGCGTGGTGATCATGCAGAACCACCTCCCAATCTTCCGGCGACTTATGGTTCTTGTAACTGACATGGGCGTGTCCGTCCCTGATCTCCGTCTTCTTGCCAGTTTTACCATAAGCATAAACGCCAGCGTAGAATGTATTTTTGAGAACGCTGATGACATTGCGATAGCGGATTGGTTGCCATTCAAAAGATGTCAGCCGAATACCGTCCGATGGTCGCGGGAAGTGAACCTCTTGATCCGCCATCGACAATAAAACCTGTCGGGCACTGCCCAACTCCTGGAAACGGGTAAAGATCGCACCGATCACCTCCTGAATCCGCAGGTCTGGATCGAACATGATCCCTGCATCACGGTCCCGGAGATAGCCAATCGGTGGGGTATGGCGCAGCTCACCACGCCTGGCCTTCGTGCGGGCAGCGTCTAGTGTTCAGAGTCTGACACTTCTTACCTATTTCCGCGGATTTCATCCAGCGTGTCGAGTGCGCGGCGTTCTCGGGTGAGGATATCCTTGGCGCTCCTGGTCCATTTGAAAGGCTTCGGTTTCTCGTTGTGGAGCGCCGGATAGTCATAGATCGCAGCCTCCAGGTCATCGACGCTGGAATAGCTGCCGCGTCGGATGCGCCCGGCGGTGATCTCGGCGAAGAAGCGCTCGACCAGGTTCAGCCATGAGGCGCTGGTGGGGGTAAAATGCAGCTTGAAGCGGGGGTGCTTTTCGAGCCAGGCCTTGACCTCGGGTGTCTTGTGGGTGGCGTAGTTGTCGAGCACCGGATGGACCTCGCATCGCACTGGCGTGGCCTTGTCGATACTGCGCAGGAATTTCAGGAACTCCCTGGCTCTGTGGCGGGGCATGCAATTGCCGATGACCGTGCCCGTCTTCACATCAAGGGCGGCGAACAGCGTGGTCGTGCCGTGGCGTTTGTAATCATGGGTCATGGCGGCGGCGCGACCCTTCTTGAGCGGCAATCCCGGCTGGGTGCGATCAAGTGCCTGAATTTGCGACTTCTCGTCGACGCACAGCACCACCGCCCGCTCCGGCGGGTCAAGGTAGAGCCCGACGATATCGGCGACTTTCTCCTCGAACAGCGGATCGTTCGACACCTTGAACCCTTTCGTGAGGTGCGGCTTCAGGCCCGCCTCGGCCCATATGCGTCCCACGCTCGAAGGCGAAATACCCACGGCCTCGGCCATCAGGCTGCGGCTCCAGTGAGTGGCATTCGCAGGGGACTCCTGAACTGTCTTGGCGATCACCTTCAATCGTGTCGCAATCGGCAGCGGCGGCACCCGCGAAGGTCGGGTCTTGTCACGTTTGAGGCCAGCTACACCCTCATCGAGATAGCGTTGCTGCCAACGCCACACGGTAGGTTTCGAAGTGCCCGCCCGCCGCATGATCTCAAACGTGCCGCAACCATCCGCCGTTGCCAGTACGATCTCGGCCCGCCAGACCAGTTTGCGAGGGCTGTTGCGGTTGGCGATCAGGGCTTGAAGCTCAGAACGCTCGGCGGGGCCAAGGTAAAGGCAGATGTCAGTGCGTCTCATGGGCCGGGTATGGCACAGAAAACCGACAGTGGGAATCTTATGTCAGGTGCTGAACACTAGGGCCTGTTGACATTCGGGGTTCCCATTTTGCCTGAAGTCTGATTCAAGCTTCCAAAATGGAGGTGTTGATGGACGCAAATCGTTTGGCTGTTTCCGATGAGCTTTGGGAGAAGATTGAGCCGCTTATACCGGGCAAGGCAGGCGATCCGGGTGTTACCGCGCGCAATAATCGCCGGTTTATGGAAGCAGTATTATGGCGCGTACGCACAGGGTCCCCATGGCGGGATTTGCCCAAAGAGTTTGGCAACTGGAACAGCCAGTTCAAGCGATTTCGTCGATGGGCCAGGAACGGCGTGTTCGAGAGTCTTTTCAATGCCATGAGTGGCGAGCCGGACCTGGAATATGCCCTTGTCGACGGGACGATTGTTCAAGCTCATCAGAAGGCTTCGGGCGCAAAAGGGGGACTCAACACCAGGCTATCGGACGCTCTCGCGGCGGACTGACGACCAAGGTCGTGGCCTTGGTCGATGCGCTCGGTAACCTGTTCCGGTTTCTGCTTTTGCCGGGACAGGCACACGACATGAAGGGGGTCGCTCCTCTGATCAAGGGGGCTTCCTTTGGGGCGTTGCTGGCCGACAAAGCCTTCGACGCCGACTGGCTCCTGCAAGACCTTGATGAGCGTGGCGCAACCGCTGTCATCCCGCCCAAATCGAACCGAAAAGTTCAACGGGACTACGATACCCACATGTACAAGTGGCGCCATCTCATCGAAAACTACTTCGCAAAGATCAAGGAATTCAGAGGCATAGCAACGCGATACGACAAGACTGATACAAGCTACGCTGCCAACTGGCACCTCTGTGCCATGCTCATTGCAACACGATGATTGTCAACAGACCCTAGCATCCGCGTTCGCAGTATCCCCAGTTCAAACTCGCTGATGCTGCCCTTCATGCCCAGCAAAAGCCGGTCGTTTGGCAAGCCAGGATCATACACGCCATCGTAGTCGACAACGCGTGCCTCAACCATGCCACAGATCTCAAGAACATGGTGCCAGTCGCGCCCATTGCGGGCCAATCGCGAGACCTCGAGGCAAAACACTGCACCCACTTCGCCAGAACAAAGAGCCGCAACCAAACGTTCAAACCCCGGTCGGGCAACGCTGCCACTTGCGGATATACCGAGATCATCATCGATGACATCTACCGTTTGGAAACCGTACTGGCGCGCAGAAGACACCAAATCGTATTGCCGCCGCTGGCTCTCGAGATTGGTCATAACCTGGCTTTGTGTCGATTGCCGGACATAGACGATGGCCCGGCGCTGCAACAACGCAGGCGGCAATATTGCGAGAGGCGTAAGGTCATTATCCATCATTTGACCCTTCCTGTGTCATCCTGACCGCTTCCAGGAGCAATTGCGCAAGAGCTTGCTTCAACATCAGCCGCTCTTGTTCGCTCATGGGCGCAATCACCAGCGGATGAAATGGCAGGGGCAGTTGCGCCCGATTGGTTGTCTTGTGAGGGATCATGTTCAGCTTCCTTCGATGAGTCGCACTCATCAAAGCTTCGCCGAAAGCCATGCCTTGTCAGAACTGCAGATAAATCCAGCAAGCCCGCCGTCGACACTTGCGGTGACCCAAGTGCCATCATTCCACAGATTGAAGCGTCCAGAACCCATGCCGGAGCCATGACAGCAACGCCCGGGTCTCGTTCAATCCCCACATACGTCCCATCGCCACGCCGATAGGATCGATAGACTTTAACATCGGCACCAAAATATGCGTGCCACCTGTACCGCACGCGGTAAACTGACCCGACATGGGCAGAATGAACAGGAACTGGGGATCGGCCGAAAAAACCGGCTCTTTGCGGGTGCTGACACCGGGGCGGAAACCTTGGCACGTGCGATGACGATCATCGAAACCGCCAAGCTGAACGCCATCGATCCACAAGCCTGCATTGCCGACGTTCTCGACCGCATACACGATCACAAGATCAACCGCATCGATGAACTCTTGCCGTGGAATTCGGCTCCGGCAAGAGCTGCCTCAGGTCAGGCAGCCTGATGGGGAGGGATACCTACATCTGCGCGATAGATTACGTCGCCAAACGGACCGGCGAAAACCTTGAGTTGCTCAAAGTAATCGCCAAAAACTCGGACAACATCGACTGTGGCGAAATGATCGATGTCGTCACTGGCCCCGACGTGGCCATCACCGCCTTCACCGGCAGAGGCATCGAAAACCTGCAAGAGTTCATAGCAGATGTCCGCACTTGGCAGGGTGGCATATGGCAGTTCCTCGTCGACGAAGGCTGCGACCCCGAAACAATCGAACGCATCGCCGCCAACGAACTGCGGTAACAACCGGGTGGTTACGCGGCATCTACAGTATCCTCAAGAGAACAGACTGAAACAAATATCAGGGGAGGAGGATCCGTGCAACAACGCAGTCTACTGCAGGGCCACGAACCGAAAGGGAGTGTTCCCGACGGTTGCGTTCGACTTCCTCGGTTACAGGTTCCAGCCTCGGTTGGCACTTTGGCGCGGAGGTCTGTTTGGCGTATCCTGTCTTCCGGCTGCAGGCCCCAAAGCACTCAAGGCGTTCCGGCATCGGGTACGCAACCGGGGTTTGCAGCGGCGCAGCGACAAGGGGCTGATTGATCCGGCACGCATGTTCAATCGACAGATTGAAGGCTGGATCAACTACTTCAGATGCTTCTACAAGTCGGCACTCTATCCGACATTACGTCTGATCGACGCCCATTTGGTCCGATGGGTGATGCGGAAGTACAAACGCTTCCGGCAACGGCCCCGGCAAGCGCGGCTCTGGCTCGCCGGAATTGCGAAATCCACGCCGGGACTGTTCGCCCACTGGTCTCTTCTTCACGCAAACGACTGAATGCCGGGAGCCTGTATGAATTGAGAGGTTCACGTACGGTTCCGGAAGCGCGTGAAGGTGAAATTCCTTCGCGCGACTCGCTTGCCGCTCTATCGCCAGAGCCAGATGTTCGGGAATGAAGGTATCGAGCTGAGCGGATCGCTCATGTTTTCTGCTTCCGAAGGCGTCTTGAGAGGTCGCAATGAACGGCTTCGGATGCATTGGAGAATGCTGGTTGAAAGCTCACTCCCAGTTTCATATGTTCGCCGGGAAATATGATCGACCTTCCATTTGAAGCAAGGAAATATCCCGATGACGAATGCTGATGTTAAAGAAACTTTTTCCTTTCAAACGGAAGTTGGCCAGTTGTTGGATATCGTGGCCGACTCTCTTTACTCAAACCGTGAGATATTCTTGCGCGAGTTGATTTCAAACGCCTCAGATGCCTGTGATAAGCTTCGTTACGAAGCCCTCACAACACCGGAGCTCGCCGCGAACGCAGAGCAGTTTACAATTGCTCTTGATGTCGACAAGAAGGCCAAAACGCTTTCCATTTCGGACAACGGCATCGGGATGAACCATGCTGATCTTCTGGAAACGCTGGGGACAATTGCAAAATCCGGCACCGGCGCTTTTCTTGAGACGCTAAAAGAAGATAGCAAAAGTGAT
Source organism: Roseovarius sp. (assembly GCA_965207105.1). Taxonomy (GTDB): domain Bacteria; phylum Pseudomonadota; class Alphaproteobacteria; order Rhodobacterales; family Rhodobacteraceae; genus Roseovarius. Next base: position 116,674 of record CBDBLS010000069.1, read on the forward strand.
CTCGGGCTGATTGGTCAATTCGGGGTTGGGTTCTATTCGGCATTCATGGTTGCCAGCAAAGTAGAGGTGATAACCCGGAAAGCGGGGGAAGACCAAAGCTGGCTGTGGACGTCGGATGGTAAAGGGCAATTCACCATTGAAGCCTCGGATAGAAGTGAATGCGGCACGACAGTGATGTTGCATCTGAAAAAGGATGCCAGGGAATTCCTGGAAGACGTACGGATCAAACATATCGTGCGGACTTATTCAGATCACATCGGCTTTCCTGTGCTTCTGGGGGAGGAAACTTTGAATTCTGCGTCTGCGATCTGGACCCGCCCTCCGAAGGACGTGACGGAGGAGGAGCACACGGAATTCTATCATCATTCTTCACATGCGTTTGATACACCTTGGTTGGTTTTGCACAACCGGGTCGAAGGCACTGTGAACCATACAAGCCTTTTGTACGTGCCTTCAGTGGCACCGTTCGATCTTTATGACAACGAGCGCAAAAGCCATGTGAAGCTCTATGCGAACCGGGTCTTTATCTCCGAAAACACCAAAGGGCTCATACCGTCCTGTCTGAGATTTCTTAGGGGTGTTGTCGATTCAGAAGACCTTTCTCTAAACGTATCCCGAGAAATGCTCCAATCGGACCCGAAGCTGGCAAAGATCAAAAAGGCCTTGACCAAGAAAGTACTAAGCGAACTGAAGAAGAAGGCAGACAAAGCCCCCGCCGAGTACGCTGCGTTTTGGGGGAACTTTGGTGCGGTACTTAAAGAGGGCTTGATTGAAGACCCGGATTTGCAAAGTAAGCTGCTGGAGGTCTGTCGCTTCTCATCAACTGGAAATGACAGTCTAACCAGCTTGTCCGACTATGTAGGGCGCTGCAAAGAGGGGCAGGACTCCATCTACTACATCACAGGTGAAGACAGTAAGAAGTTGGAACAATCTCCGCAGCTTGAAGGGTTCAAAGCCAAAGGTGTTGAAGTTCTGCTGCTGTCTGACAATGTGGACGAATTCTGGCTACAACATGTAGCAGAATTTGAAGGTAAGAACTTTAAGTCTGTCACCCGTGGCGCGACTGAGATCGACAAGATCGAAGATGACCAGTCCAAGGATGACGGCACAGACTCATCAGACGAATCCGACCTTAATGATCTGATCGCAGCGATGAAAGCCGAACTTGGTGATGCAGTTAAGGATGTGCGTCCTTCAAAGCGGCTTACAAACAGCCCGGTGTGCCTTGTCGCCGACGAAGGTGATATGGATGCCAACCTTGAAAGATTGTTGAAACGACATGGTCAAATGGTGGACAGAACCACTCGAATTCTTGAGCTCAACCCCACCCACAGTATCCTGCAAAAGCTGGCACAACGCGCAAAGGGTGAGCAAGCTGCGTCTGACCCTCTGTTGCAGGACGCAGCGCATTTGCTGTTGGATCAGGCCAAGATTGCTGACGGCGAAGCGCCTTCAGATCCGGCAGAATTCGTAAGACGACTGAGTGCTGTATTCGACAAGGCGCTGTAACAAGGCCGCAGGGAAAATTAATGGCTGCTTGATCGCAAGAAGTGCCCCAAAGGTGTTTGGACTTCGTCCCTGTTTCCGGACAGTTTGATTATTGACCCTATGCGGCCATTTTTCAAGTCATATTGTTGAACGTGTCAATCGCAGAGTAAAATGGGTCCATGTCGCGGCGTAAAAATGGGCCACTTCGGTTGATGTTTTGTGGCGCTTTTGCACGCGTGCTCGTCACAAAGCTGAAGCGTGCCAAAGCGCATGCTGGCCATAAGGCCAGCATTATTCTGACTGTGATTGCGGGCTGGTTATTTTCGGTTGTTGCGACTGTGTTTGAGCCGATAGCTTTCGCCATTCATCTCGAGGATGTGGACGTGATGGGTTAAACGATCGAGTAGCGCACCGGTCAGCCGCTCAGAGCCAAAGACTTCAGTCCATTCATCGAAGGGCAGGTTCGAGGTTATGATGATGGAGCCGCGTTCATAGCATTGGGATATGACCTCGAAGAGCAGCTCTGCGCCAGATTTGCTGAGCGGTACGAAGCCCAGTTCATCAATGATCAACAGGTTCTGGCTGGTCAGTTGCTTTTGAAGGCGCTGCAATCTCCGCTCATCTTGAGCCTCGATCAGATCATGGACTAATGCCGCAGCCGTTGTGAAGCGCACCTTCAGTCCTCTTTGACATGCAGCCAGCCCAAGTCCCAGGGCGATGTGTGTCTTGCCCGTGCCTGACGGGCCGAGCGCGATGATGTTCTCCCTGCGATTAACGTAATCGCATCGTGCCAGATCCATCGTCAGGGGCTTGTTCAAGCTTGGCATGATCTTGAAGTCAAAGCTATCCAAGCTCTTGGTGCTGGGGAACTTCGCCGCTTTGATGCGCCGTTCAATCATCCGGCGTTCGCGGTCGATCAATTCCATCTCACACAGCCGCGCCAGATAGTGGATGTGATCTTTGTTCTCTGCAGCACAGAGCTGCGCCTGTTTGGCATACTCGCCTTGGAACGTTGGCAGTCGCAGTTGTTTAAGATGATGCCGTAGAAGAATCCGAGGGGCTTCGGTCATGCCGCGGTCCTTCCCATCAAGCTCATGTAACTGGATGGGCGTGTTGTGCCGACATTGGCCTTGGGCAAGTATGGATAGAAGTCCAAATCCAATCGTGGTGGCCGCTTCTCAACCCGACACAGTACAAGGTGTTTTACGGCGTCATAGCCAATTGCACCCATATCTATTGCCTGCTGGATTGCGCCTTGCACAACATCCATTTCGAAGGTCTCCAAAAGGCGCAAGACTTGAACGTATTCTCGCTTGCCCGGCTTACCCATTCTGGCTTCAAGCAGTCGGTGCAGCGTGGCAAATACATCTGGCAAATGCCAACCCTGCAAAGGCGCGGCCTGATCCAGGGCACCCACCTTTTGTTCAAGCAGGGGCAAAAAGTGCAATGGGTCAAAGACCATATCCGCTGATGTGTAGGATCGTTTGTGCCGCGCAATAATCTCATTGCCGCAGCCGATGATAACCTCATGCACAAACCCACGCACATGAACATCGTGGTGCGCATAGGCTACTGGCACCGAGTAATCATTGCTGCGATAGCGCACCATTGAGATCGACGTTGCACGCGTGCTGACGTGATCGCAGGCTTCATATTCTGCGACGGGCAATCCCATCAGAGCATCCAAATCCGACATCAGGCGTGCGCCTATGGTTTGGGTGTGACCCCGCAACGTATCGTCCTGACGTGCTAAACACTTCTCTTCCAAATGTGCGTTCAGATCATCAAAGCTGTCATAGCGAGGTGCGGGAACCATGAAGTTGCGGCGGGTGTATCCAACCATGCCCTCAACGTTGCCTTTATCGTTCCCTCGCGCGGGTCTGCCAAACTTGTCATCAAACAAGTAATGCGACTGCAGTTCCGTAAACCGACGTGTGCGGATGCGCGTCTTATCCCCGAGTATCCGAGCCACGGCGATCTTGGTATTGTCGTAGAGAATGGATTGCGGAATGCCGCCAAAGAATGCAAAGGCGGACACATGGCCATCGCAAAACGCCTCGGTTGTCTCAGCTGGATATCCCTTCACAAACACCGCATCAGAATGTGGCAAGCTCATCACGAAGAAGTGGATCTTGCATTCCACGCCACCGATCACGCCCAGCGTCTCACCAAAATCAACCTGCGCATGGCCCGGCCGATGCGACAACGGCACAAACACCTCTTTGGTGCGCCGTTTTTGCTCGCGCACGTAATAGGTCACCGTGGTCAGGCTGCCGGCATATCCATGCTCATCGCGCAGCCGTTCAAAGATGCGCTTGGCCGTGTGTCGCTGCTTTTTGATCAGGGCTTTGTCTGTGCGCAGTATCTCATCGACCACACCAACATAACCATCAAGCGTTGGCCGCCGAGGCGCTTCCGACCGACGATACCCAGGCGGAAGTTCATGGCGCAGCATCTTCGCGATCGTCTTACGATCTTTGTTCTCTAATCTGTCAATGCGTGTTTCCTGAGTTTCCTGCTTTTGATGTCAGAGGTTGCCTTTGTTCTCTTCGAACTCTGAGGTTCATGATGGGGTTGGCTGGGTGTGGGTCGGCAATGTTGAAACCGCAATCATACCGTTGGTCTTGGCTGTTGCTACAGAATCGGCGCCGTGTCTCACGCCCTCCCTCGGGCATCGTCCCAGATGGGAACTTTGATTTAGGAATCCTCGTTGTCGCCTCGTAAGCCTTACGCGGACTGGAAGTCAGTTTTGTCTCGCATAATGGCATGAAGTATGATTGCCAGACGACGCGCCAGAGCCACTCGGGCCTTTCTCATCGTTGAGCGCGCACCGATTGCGAGGGCCCATGTCTTCAATTTGAGCGGAGCGGCATACCGCGTCAGCATCACATTGGCGGCCTCATAGAGAAGCGTTCTGACGCGCACGTCGCCCCGCTTTGAGATGCTGCCCGTGTAGTCGATTTCACCAGATTGATGCCGTCGCGGCACCAGTCCAAGATACGCCCCCACATCACGCGATTTCCTGAAACGCGACGGATCATCAATTGCTGCGGCAAAGGCCAATGCTGTGATCGGACCGACCCCTGGTACCGTCATAAGGCGCTGGCAGACTTCGGATTTGCGGGTCATCTTTTTGATGTCGCCATCAATGGCTGCAACCGCCGCGAGGATTGCTTCGCGTGCTGCGAACAGTCCGCAAATTGCGGCATGGAGGCCAGGCACTCCATCGCTAACTTTTAGCGCCGCGTTTTTGAATGCCGGAGACAAAGCTCGTGGCAGCCGCACGCCGAAGACGACGACCAGACCGCGGATCTGATTGTCGAGCGTCACACGCTGTCCGACCAGCTTCTTGCGGGCTGCGATCAGCGACCGGATTGCGTGCGCTGACAGTGATTTGACATGGGTCGGCTTGTAGAATCCCGTCCGCGCCAGGTGTGCCAAACCGCGGGCATCATTGCGGTCCGTCTTGTGGCCGGCCAGAGATTTAAGGGCCTGATATGCTTGCCTGCTCTCGATGCAAACAACCGGGACACCAAGCTCCGTCAGCCCATGGTAAAGCATTGGTGCCATCCGTCCCGTTTCAAATACAACTTTGGCACATGGTGGTCCAGAAGCGAGGAAGTCAGCGATCGCTTTTGGTGTTGAGCTCGCTTTTCCTTCACGAATAAGGGCCCCTTCACGATCCAGAATGCAGATATGCGTCTCTTCCATGGACACATCCAAACCAGCAAAATATTCCATTGGTCAGTCTCCTTTTCAATTGCATGTGCATCCAGAATAACAGGGGTAACTGAGTGCTGATCCTGATTACGCCATGTTGAAAAACCGCGCCGCTTCTCGGCCAGACATACCGTCCTTCAAACAAGCACGGCGCACACGACTATAAATATCCACAGAATACATCTCCCGCCCTCCGAATAAACGAAGGGCACAAACTGGCGGACTTTTACTCCGCTACAACTGCGATATGCAGCCGCTTCTGTGGCCCAATATTGCTCCGCGTTTTACATGAACGCCTGTTGCGGCGTTTGGTATCCGATGGCGGAGTGGCGGCGCTGACGGTTGTGGAAGACCTCGATATATTCGAAGATTGCGGCCTTGGCTTCCGCCCGTGTTTTGAACCTTTGACGGTGAACCAACTCCTTTTTCAATGATGCAAAGAAGCTTTCCATTGGCGCATTGTCCAGGCACTCGCCCTTGCGGCTCATGGATTGCGCAATCCCTGCCTTTTCGATCAGTTTGCGATACTCGCCACCGGCGTACCGGCTCCCCCTGTCGGAGTGGTGGATCAGACCGGGAACCGGGCCCCTGCGACCCAGGAACAGGGTCCCTGCGACCCGGGGCCATCGTCAGGGCATCGCAGCAAAGCTCGGCCCGCATGTGATCCTCCATCGCCCAACCAACGATTTCCCGCGTGGCCATGTCTTTCACGCCGGCCAGCCAGAGCCACCCTTCATCCGTATCGATACAGGTTGCGTATTCCGGGGTGATCCGGCCACCTGTACCGATAGTATCCGGCCACCTGTACCGATTTGATCCGGTCGGGGATTCCGATGGGGTGGACGCCCCTACGGCATGGCAATGTGCCAAGGTAGCGTTATGAAACAACTACAGGGAGACGTCCATGGACAAGGTTAGCACAATTGGAATTGATATCGCGAAGAATGTTTTTCACCTTCACGGGGCATCGGGCGATGGCGCGGTTGTTTTCCGCAAGGCCCTGTCACGATCTCGGGTGTTGGACTTTCTGGCCCGGTTTGACACGTGTCTTGTCGCGTTGGAAGCTTGTGCGTCTGCCCATTACCGGGGTCGTGAGATTGGCAAGTCGGGTCACGACGTACGGCTGATCCCACCGCAATATGTGAAACCGTTTGTAAAACGTCAGAAGAATGATGCCGCCGATGCAGAGGCTATTGTCGAGGCAGCCTCGCGCCCTTCGATGCGCTTTGTTTCTGTGAAATCTGCGGGTCAGCAGGGTCAGGCAATGGTTCTAAAGACGCGTGATTTATTTACGGCGCAGCGCACACAAGCTGTCAACGCTTTGCGCGGCCACCTCGCCGAATACGGTGTTATCGCCCCAACGGGTCTGGCAAATCTGACCAGACTTGAGGATGCGCTTGGCGATCCAAAATACGACCTGCCAGAGGTGGTGGTCGCGCTCTGCCGCCGGTTTTTCGATCAGATCGAAGCCTTGAGTATGCAAATCAATGATCTGACCCGCCAGGTGAAGGCGATGTCGAGAAAAGACGATACGGCACGCCGCCTGACAACTATCCCCGGGGTCGGACCGATTTGCGCAGTGGCGTTGGCCACACTCGCACCGCCCGGCTCGACATTTGCCAAAGGCCGGGATTTCTCGGCCTGGGCGGGCCTGACACCAAAGCAGCATTCGACCGGCGGCAAGGCACGATTGGGCCGAACGTCAAAAATGGGACAACGTGACATCCGGCGGCTTCTGATTATCGGAGCGATGTCCGTGATCCAGGCCACCGAGAGGCGGGGCGGTGCACCGGACGGATCGTGGCTGGCGCGAATGCTGACCCGCAAGCCAAAAATGCTGGTCGCGGTTGCCTTGGCCAACAGAATGGCGCGTACGGCATGGGCCTTGATGACGAAAGGCGAAGTTTACCCGGTTCCGCTCGCCGCCTGACGGCGATGGCGGATGCCAGGGAATGCGGTGGTTCCGAGCGGAGGGTTATGGGCGAAAAGTCGAGAATGACAAGATCAGGAGAACCAGTGATGCCCCGAGCGGCTCTCACCGCGCGATTCCGATTTGGACCTGATCTTCGAACTATCCATAAGGGTCCGCAGCAACCAATCGCCGCAAAGAGAGGCCGGACACACGTAGGAACTCGACCGCATTTCTCATCATCACCGTAAAAAACACTTGCATTTCCGGGGGCGTCCACACACGGGGCATCCGGCCACCCCCATTTCGACACTGTTCAAGCATCTGCGAGGCAATCTGTAGCAAGGCTACTCCGGCGTTCATTTTGAACGGGAGAGAGCCCAATGAAGAGATTGCCAATGCGGAAGATACGGGAAGCTTTGCGGCTTCGATCAGATGGATTTTCAGGACGCCGTGTGGCGCAAAGCCTGTCGGTGGGCCGCGCGACGATATCGGAGTATTTCCGGCGCGCCGATGTTGAAGGCTTGAGCTGGCCTCTGCCAGACGGCTTGTCTGATGCAGACCTGGAGCAGCGGCTGTTTCCCTATAGCCCAGGCGAAGCGCGTGGCGGCGTTCCTCAACCGGACTGGGCCTGCGTACACGCAGAGTTGCGGCGCAAGGGTGTGACGCTTTCACTGCTTTGGGAAGAGTATCGCGGAGTTCATCCGGATGGATACGGCTACAGCGGATACTGCGAACTTTACACGCGCCGGGAAGGCAAGCTGTCGCCGGTGATGCGTCAACGTCACCCTGCTGGCGAGCGCCTGTTTGTCGACTATGCGGGCCACACCGTGGATGTTGTTTGTCCCAAAACCGGAGAGGTGCGCACAGCGCAGATCTTTGTCGCAACGTTGGGCGCGTCCAATTACACCTATATTGAAGCCACGTGGACGCAGAGCCTGCCGGACTGGATATCCAGCCATGTTCGGGCCTTTGAGTTTTTCGGCGGCGTGCCTGCGCAGTTGATCCCGGACAATCTCAAGGCAGGCGTCACCAAGGCCTGTTTTTATGATCCAGCCATCAATCGCACCTACGCAGATATGGCCAGTCACTATGACACGGCTATTATTCCGGCTCGCCCACACAAACCCAAAGACAAGGCCAAGGTTGAAGGCGCTGTGTTGCTGGCCGAGCGCTGGGTTTTGGCACGGTTGCGCAATCAGCGGTTCTTTGGCCTTGATGAGGTGAACGCCGCGATCGGACCATTACCGGAACAGCTCAATGGCAAGGTCTCGCGCCATCTTGGGGCCAGTCGCCGGGAACTGTTTGAGCGCCTGGATCGCCCCGCACTCAAGCCGCTGCCCGTTACCTCATACGTTTATGCCGAGTGGAAGCAGTGCCGCGCGGGTCTTGACTACCATGTTGATATTGGCCGTCACTATTACTCGGTGCCGCATCAATTGTTAAAACAAAAGCTATGGGCTCGGATCACCGCACGCACGGTAGAGGTATATTTTAAAGGGCAACGCGTCGCCTCCCACGCCAGAACCTCTGGCAATCGCCAACATTCCACTATCCGCGATCACATGCCCGCGCATCATCGCTTCCGGATCGATTGGACGCCTGAGCGCATTCGCGGGCAAGCCGTGCGCATTGGACCAAACGTCGAAGTGTTTGTCGATGTGGTCATGCGCAAAAGACGCCATCCAGAACAGGCATATCGAAGCTGTCCTGGTGTGATCAAATTGGCCAAGGCATTCGGCAGCGACCGCTTGGATGCTGCCTGCGCCCGTGCGCTTGAGATCAACGCACATTCCTACACATCACTGCATTCCATTCTCAAGAATGGTTTGGATCGCCCGCGCCGCGAACCCACCACGGACGGCCCCGCGATCACTCACCCCAATATCCGTGGTGCGGATTACTTCCATTGAAGAGGACAGGATATGCTTGATCATCCAACGCTGGATCAGCTCAGAACGCTCAGGCTCGACGGTATGGCGGAGGCCTTTGCCGAGATGCAGTCGCAAGACGGCACAGCCAATCTGACCCATGCTGAATGGCTCGGTCTGTTGATCGACAGAGAAAGCAGTAGCCGAGAGACCAAACGTTTTGACAGCCGCATGCGCACAGCCAGGCTGCGCCATGTAGGCGCGTCACCGGAAGACGTGGATTACAAGTCGCGACGCGGCCTCGACAAAGCCCTGTTCCAGCAGATGCTGACCGGACGCTGGATCAAAGACAAACGCAACTTGATGATCACAGGGCCCTGTGGTGTCGGGAAAACATGGCTGGCCTGCGCACTCGCGCAAGCCGCCTGTCGGGATGGGGTCACCGTGCTTTACAGACGCATGCCGCGCCTCTTTGACGAGTTGGAACTGGCTCACGGGGACGGGCGTTTCCCGCGCCTGTTCAAGGCTCTCACCAAAACCCAACTGCTGATCCTGGATGACTGGGGTCCTGATCGCCTCGAAGCAAGTCAGCGGCGCGATCTGATGGAAATTGTCGAAGATCGCTATGAAGTTGGGTCAACCCTGATCACCAGCCAGCTGCCTATCGACACATGGCACGATGTCATCGGTGAGCCCACCTTCGCAGATGCTATCCTCGACCGCCTCGTACACAATGCCTGCCGCGTCGAACTTGACGGCCAGAGCATGCGCAAAACCAAACTCAAAACAGGTGACGAAAGCGCCCAAAACTGATAACCAAAAACTCAGGCCTCGCAGCCGCTGAACAAGGGTGGCCGGATACCTCGGTACAGGTGGCCGGATACTATCGGAATGACCGGCCGGATGCTCCGGAATACGCAATCGGCCACCAGGTCCTGATGGATCCGCTTTGATCCGTAGCATTTCCTGCCGGCTTTGAAGAAAGTCTTGATCCCGGGCGGCAGTTCCAGATCCCGAACGTCTCGATCTGCTTGCCGCTGATCCCTCGCTCGTTGGCCGGCCAGGAAACCATAAAACCGGCCCGGGGAAATCGCCGGAACTCTGCAAAGCGTGGAAACCGCGTATTGAGCTTTATGGGCAGTGACGAATCTGCGCTTGTTCGTCATGGTTTCACCGCCCCGTGTCGCGAAAAAAGCGGATGCTTTGTGTGTAGCGCCCTAGGGTTATTGAGACACTCGTGAAGCTTATGCGGTGGCCTGGATTTTGTCCATTGCGTCACATCTGAACTGGTTTGACGAACGGTGTCCGTGCCGCTGGATCAGCCATTCTTCGTTGTAGTCCTCCTTGAACTTTTGCAGGGCGGCCTGGAGTTCCTCGATGGTGTCGAAAGTTCTGACCCAGAGCCGGTCTTCCTGACCGGAAACGCAGGGACCAGGGCACCGGTCAGGGCAGGGCTGTCCATGGTGTCGTTCCCGGCCTTGCCTGCGGTGGCGTTACAGGGCGGACCGGTCCGGCACATGTCAATCCGGTCATCAGCCACCGGCATCCCGACATCTGTCCGGATGAAACCCGGGGTTGCGCAATTCCCCCGGCCCGGGCCGGAGCAGGTCCCCGTCCCGGCCCGCATGTCCGACCGGCCTGTTGTCAGCAACAATATACGCGGGGCACCGCTCATCCGGGAGACCGGGCAGCCGGATGCAGGGCACAACATCCATGTCCGTCTCCCGCGCCGTCGGCACACGGTCCTGCCCCGGCAATAACGGTGTTGCCCCCGGCGAACAGGACGGGACCGGTAAAACCGGACACCCTGATCGACGCCGCGATCTGCCGGACCTGATCCGCAGAACGGGTGCGGGAATTCCGCGTGCAGGGCACGGGGTTTCAGGGCACGGGGACATCCGGCGGCAGCCGCCCACGTGGGATGCCTGCAGGGATCAGAACAGAGAGTGGCGTTGCATAAAAATTTTACACCTAGACACTGATGAAATTTTTCTGTAATCTTCTCGCGAAGGAGTTTTCCTATGTCCAATGTTGTTCATCTCCACCAGCCGCCGCCGCAGATCGCTCACTACCTCCGCATCGGCTTTCGGGAACACGTTCTAGGAGACCGAATGCGCGCTGAGGGGCGCTTCTCAGAGCAGGGCTTCGTCTTCGACGCTTGCCACGTCGAGACGCAATCAGACCTCATTCAAGACCTTCGCGCCGAAGATCGCGAGTTGATCCTTGATACGAATATCGCTGAGCAGAGTGTTTTAGGACGCTTTTCCGGGACCGTGGCAAACGCGCCATGGGCGCGCAAAGATAGCCCTCTTGAAGCGGAAGACTTTCAGGCCGGAACAAACCGAAGCGTTCTGGAGCCGATCTCACGCTTTGCAGTAGTGAAAGGTTTTCATACGATCCTGAGCCCGACCCACTATCTGGGCGGAAACCAGTTCTTCTGGTTCGACGTGGACCGTCGCAGTTGCCAAGCCTTGAGGGATGCGCTCGACCGTGAGGGTGGGCAACAGATTGGTATCAATTACGCACTGATTTTGGACAACGCCCAAATCAAGGACGCTGAGTTGGTCAAAAAGATCGTTGCTGGTCTGCAAGGGCTGCCGATTGCAGCTCTATGGTTGCGTGTGGCAGGCTTCGGTGTTGATGCCACTGGTGCGGGCGTCGACAAGATGGCCCGTGCGGTTCTGCATTTTCATGAGTTGGGCATTCCGATCATAATGGACCGGCTTGGTGGCCAGACCGCCCTCGCCCTCTCCTCCCTTGGTGTAACCAGCGGCTACACCAACGGGCTAAAGGGCAAGGATGGCTTCCAAACAGGTGGGTGGCTTAAGCCGCGTGGCGGTGGTGGGGGTGGAAATGATCGCGCCGTTTTCGTGTCTGGCCTTGATCGTCGTGTGACCGTGAAAGAAATGAAAGCGCTTTTCGACGCGTCCGCTACAGCACGTTCTGTCTATGGATGCCGGGACACTGGCTGTTGCAGCAATATAGACGCGATGCTACGCGAACCTGAAGCGCACTACCTGCGCGAACAGAAGAAAATATTGGTTGATCTGAGCCAGGTGCCGGAAGCTCGACGCCCCGACTACTACTTTGACAATTATCTCGATGCGATGCGTGTCAAAGCCGAACGCTCTTCACGGCTCAAGAAGGCACCGGAAGACTTCCTCAAAAAAGCTGAAAAAGCGACAACTAGGCTCACAAGAATGAAAACCACTCTCGAACAAACCTCACAACGGATAGGCCAGATTCCTTTCGCTCCCGAGGCTACTTTGCCTTCATCCATAGATGCAAACAGCATTGTCTCTAGGAACAGACCATGAACGCCGTGGCTCAAAGAACAACCGCCGTTTCCCGGATGGTCGATGAACTGCGACAGCTTGGCGGTCTAAAGAACGTCGATCTGGCAAATATCGTGGGTGTCTCACCCCCTACCGTGCATCGATGGAGTAAGGGTCAGGGTTCCCCTACCATAGAGAAACAACAGGTCATCGCGGAGCTGCGATGGGTGGCCGAGCGGCTTTCGGACTTTTACGAACCAGACGAAGCGCGCCTGTGGCTTCAGACCGGACATCCACAGTTAAGCGGGGAGAAACCTTACGACCTCATCAACGAAGATCGCACGGCCGAGGTTCTGGAGATAATTGATCGCTTGGAAAGCGGGGTTTTCCTCTAAATGTCACCCCGGCGATCGAGCCATGATATCTCACTGCTTGATGCGTTGAGTGATCTCCCGGAAGCACCATTCGCGGATGATCTTTGGCGTGTCGTGAATGGCGTAAGATCACCGATCGACGGCTCAAAAGGTGCTGGCCGTTGGAATCTCAGAGAGAGCGAAGTGCTTTACTGCGCGTTAGAGAAAGATGGGGCGCTATCTGAGATTCACTTCCACATCAGTCGACAGCAATCGGTCTTTCCGAGCCGCCTGACTTCGACGGTCCACAGACTACGCGCCCAGTTTGAGCGAACGCTCGATCTATCCAATATTGACCTTCTGACTCGGCTTGGTATTGATCCGAGCCGTTACTCAGAAATTCTATATGATCAGACCCAGAAGATAGGCGAAGCGGTCAACTTCCTCGGTTTTGAGGCTATGCTGGTCCCAAACGCCAGACACGGCAGCACCAATCTGGTGGTCTTCCCACAGAACTGTGATCTAGACGAGATCAGTTCTGTCGAAATCGCGGATGTGGACTGGAATGCTTGGCGCGCCTCGCAACGACCAAGCTGAAGGCTCAGCCTATGGTCGTTTCATTCCCTGAATGTTCTGATAAAAAATGTGCCGCTTCGGGCCAATTGAGCCCTGTCGGCGGCCTAGGTAGCGGTTTCCTGAATCTTCTTGGGGTCTGATGCCGGAGGGGGCAGGATTCTACGCTAAGAGCCTGTTTTGATCCCTATGCGCTGCAAGCTCCTATAGATTGTAGGTAAGCATCAAGGGAACCCCCTCTATTTTGGCATGATGTGAGATGCGATTATTGCGCGAAGCTGGCGGTATGGCTGGCGCGATATGAGGATTTTGCTGATGAGCAGGCGACGGGGTGGGCGAGGTTCCAAATACTCGGATGAGTTTAAACGGCGGCTTGTGGCGGAGAGCCATGCTGATGGCGTGAGTGTGCCGATGGTGGCCAAGAAGCACGGTGTGGGCGCCAATCGGATTTATGCGTGGCGCGGCGATGCCCGGTTCCAGCCGGACGCGTCGGACGCTGCGGGTTTCATGCCTGTTGAGATTTCAGGCGGCGATCACGATGCCGCAGCCGTGCAGCCGGAAGTGCTGCCTAAAGCTGGTTCCCGGATAGAGATCACGCTTGAGAACGGGCGCAGGCTGAGCGTGAGCGATGGTGTTGATGCAGGGTTTGTTCTTGAACTGGCGCGGGGGCTGGCGGCATGATCCCTGTTCTGGCGGATGCAAAGATCTGGCTGGCGTCGGGTGTTACGGATATGCGGCGCGGGTTTAACGGCCTGGCAGCACAGACCGAGCAGGTTTTGGCGGGTGATCCTTACTCCGGCCATCTGTTTTTGTTCCGCGGGCGGCGCGGAGATCAGATTAAAGTCATATGGTGGGATGGTCAGGGGGCGTGTCTGTTCACCAAGCGCCTTGAGCGCGGTCGGTTTATCTGGCCCTCTGCACAAGAGGGTAAGATCAACCTGAGCCGTGCGCAGCTTGCGATGCTGATGGAAGGCATTGACTGGCGCATGCCGCTCAGGACATGGCGGCCCGGGATGGTCGGATAGGGTAATGTTTTATGGGTTTTCCTGTCGTTTCGGGATTCCCGTTGAGGCTCGATTTTGTTATATGACGGCATGAGCGAACCTACTCCAAATCCGGCTGATTTGCCCGCTGATGTGCAGGCCTTTGTTGCCGCGCAAGCGGCGGAACTGGCCCGTAAGGATGCTCAGATGTCAGGCCTCTCACTCAGCCATGCCACCGCGCAAAAGCGGCTCAAAGATGAGATGGAGGCCGCCCTGGCCGCCGAGCGCGCCGCCCATGCGCGAGCGATCCTGAGCAGAGATACCCTCATTGCCGATCTGCGCCTGCAACGTAAACATCAACGCTTTTGTATCAGATCGTTGATACGTTGGGCCAGCTTTCGAGCTTTGGGTGTGTCCAGAGCCTCAAGTTCACTTGCGATGAGGGCCTGGTGAGGCGGATCTTCCAGTGCGTATCTTCCAATTTCAACAACGATGTCCTCATCGGCGACAGATAAGAGCGCTTCTATTGTGTGACTGGTTGGGTTTTTCCGGAACTCGGCAAGCAATCCTGTCCTTGAGCTGATATGGCCCGGATTCCCTGCCGCTGTCAGAGCTGCCCGTCGGACTGAAGGGTCTGGGTCGCTGAAGCCGATTTCCAAAGTACTTCGCTGCGGGTTGCTTGATTGTATAAGGGCGAAGGCCCGGGCCCGGACGGATGGTGAATTGTGCTCCAGCCATGGCAGGATTTGTGCCTGTGGCAGCCTTAGACGCACACGGTTCGCTGCCTGTAGAGCGAGTGTGAGCAAGCTGTCGGGCAAGTCCTGTGCGGCAAGGATCTTGTGTCAATCGCAGAGTAAAATGGGTCCATGTCGCGGCGTAAAAATGGGCCACTTCGGTTGATGTTTTTGTGGCGCTTTTGCACGCGTGCTCGTCACAAAGCTGAAGCGTGCCAAAGCGCATGCTGGCCATAAGGCCAGCATTATTCTGACTGTGATTGCGGGCTGGTTATTTTCGGTTGTTGCGACTGTGTTTGAGCCGATAGCTTTCGCCATTCATCTCGAGGATGTGGACGTGATGGGTTAAACGATCGAGTAGCGCACCGGTCAGCCGCTCAGAGCCAAAGACTTCAGTCCATTCATCGAAGGGCAGGTTCGAGGTTATGATGATGGAGCCGCGTTCATAGCATTGGGATATGACCTCGAAGAGCAGCTCTGCGCCAGATTTGCTGAGCGGTACGAAGCCCAGTTCATCAATGATCAACAGGTTCTGGCTGGTCAGTTGCTTTTGAAGGCGCTGCAATCTCCGCTCATCTTGAGCCTCGATCAGATCATGGACTAATGCCGCAGCCGTTGTGAAGCGCACCTTCAGTCCTCTTTGACATGCAGCCAGCCCAAGTCCCAGGGCGATGTGTGTCTTGCCCGTGCCTGACGGGCCGAGCGCGATGATGTTCTCCCTGCGATTAACGTAATCGCATCGTGCCAGATCCATCGTCAGGGGCTTGTTCAAGCTTGGCATGATCTTGAAGTCAAAGCTATCCAAGCTCTTGGTGCTGGGGAACTTCGCCGCTTTGATGCGCCGTTCAATCATCCGGCGTTCGCGGTCGATCAATTCCATCTCACACAGCCGCGCCAGATAGTGGATGTGATCTTTGTTCTCTGCAGCACAGAGCTGCGCCTGTTTGGCATACTCGCCTTGGAACGTTGGCAGTCGCAGTTGTTTAAGATGATGCCGTAGAAGAATCCGAGGGGCTTCGGTCATGCCGCGGTCCTTCCCATCAAGCTCATGTAACTGGATGGGCGTGTTGTGCCGACATTGGCCTTGGGCAAGTATGGATAGAAGTCCAAATCCAATCGTGGTGGCCGCTTCTCAACCCGACACAGTACAAGGTGTTTTACGGCGTCATAGCCAATTGCACCCATATCTATTGCCTGCTGGATTGCGCCTTGCACAACATCCATTTCGAAGGTCTCCAAAAGGCGCAAGACTTGAACGTATTCTCGCTTGCCCGGCTTACCCATTCTGGCTTCAAGCAGTCGGTGCAGCGTGGCAAATACATCTGGCAAATGCCAACCCTGCAAAGGCGCGGCCTGATCCAGGGCACCCACCTTTTGTTCAAGCAGGGGCAAAAAGTGCAATGGGTCAAAGACCATATCCGCTGATGTGTAGGATCGTTTGTGCCGCGCAATAATCTCATTGCCGCAGCCGATGATAACCTCATGCACAAACCCACGCACATGAACATCGTGGTGCGCATAGGCTACTGGCACCGAGTAATCATTGCTGCGATAGCGCACCATTGAGATCGACGTTGCACGCGTGCTGACGTGATCGCAGGCTTCATATTCTGCGACGGGCAATCCCATCAGAGCATCCAAATCCGACATCAGGCGTGCGCCTATGGTTTGGGTGTGACCCCGCAACGTATCGTCCTGACGTGCTAAACACTTCTCTTCCAAATGTGCGTTCAGATCATCAAAGCTGTCATAGCGAGGTGCGGGAACCATGAAGTTGCGGCGGGTGTATCCAACCATGCCCTCAACGTTGCCTTTATCGTTCCCTCGCGCGGGTCTGCCAAACTTGTCATCAAACAAGTAATGCGACTGCAGTTCCGTAAACCGACGTGTGCGGATGCGCGTCTTATCCCCGAGTATCCGAGCCACGGCGATCTTGGTATTGTCGTAGAGAATGGATTGCGGAATGCCGCCAAAGAATGCAAAGGCGGACACATGGCCATCGCAAAACGCCTCGGTTGTCTCAGCTGGATATCCCTTCACAAACACCGCATCAGAATGTGGCAAGCTCATCACGAAGAAGTGGATCTTGCATTCCACGCCACCGATCACGCCCAGCGTCTCACCAAAATCAACCTGCGCATGGCCCGGCCGATGCGACAACGGCACAAACACCTCTTTGGTGCGCCGTTTTTGCTCGCGCACGTAATAGGTCACCGTGGTCAGGCTGCCAGCATATCCATGCTCATCGCGCAGCCGTTCAAAGATGCGCTTGGCCGTGTGTCGCTGCTTTTTGATCAGGGCTTTGTCTGTGCGCAGTATCTCATCGACCACACCAACATAACCATCAAGCGTTGGCCGCCGAGGCGCTTCCGACCGACGATACCCAGGCGGAAGTTCATGGCGCAGCATCTTCGCGATCGTCTTACGATCTTTGTTCTCTAATCTGTCAATGCGTGTTTCCTGAGTTTCCTGCTTTTGATGTCAGAGGTTGCCTTTGTTCTCTTCGAACTCTGAGGTTCATGATGGGGTTGGCTGGGTGTGGGTCGGCAATGTTGAAACCGCAATCATACCGTTGGTCTTGGCTGTTCTCTAATCTGTCAATGCGTGTTTCCTGAGTTTCCTGCTTTTGATGTCAGAGGTTGCCTTTGTTCTCTTCGAACTCTGAGGTTCATGATGGGGTTGGCTGGGTGTGGGTCGGCAATGTTGAAACCGCAATCATACCGTTGGTCTTGGCTGTTCTCTAATCTGTCAATGCGTGTTTCCTGAGTTTCCTGCTTTTGATGTCAGAGGTTGCCTTTGTTCTCTTCGAACTCTGAGGTTCATGATGGGGTTGGCTGGGTGTGGGTCGGCAATGTTGAAACCGCAATCATACCGTTGGTCTTGGCTGTTCTCTAATCTGTCAATGCGTGTTTCCTGAGTTTCCTGCTTTTGATGTCAGAGGTTGCCTTTGTTCTCTTCGAACTCTGAGGTTCATGATGGGGTTGGCTGGGTGTGGGTCGGCAATGTTGAAACCGCAATCATACCGTTGGTCTTGGCTGTTGCTACAGAATCGGCGCCGTGTCTCACGCCCTCCCTCGGGCATCGTCCCAGATGGGAACTTTGATTTAGGAATCCTCGTTGTCGCCTCGTAAGCCTTACGCGGACTGGAAGTCAGTTTTGTCTCGCATAATGGCATGAAGTATGATTGCCAGACGACGCGCCAGAGCCACTCGGGCCTTTCTCATCGTTGAGCGCGCACCGATTGCGAGGGCCCATGTCTTCAATTTGAGCGGAGCGGCATACCGCGTCAGCATCACATTGGCGGCCTCATAGAGAAGCGTTCTGACGCGCACGTCGCCCCGCTTTGAGATGCTGCCCGTGTAGTCGATTTCACCAGATTGATGCCGTCGCGGCACCAGTCCAAGATACGCCCCCACATCACGCGATTTCCTGAAACGCGACGGATCATCAATTGCTGCGGCAAAGGCCAATGCTGTGATCGGACCGACCCCTGGTACCGTCATAAGGCGCTGGCAGACTTCGGATTTGCGGGTCATCTTTTTGATGTCGCCATCAATGGCTGCAACCGCCGCGAGGATTGCTTCGCGTGCTGCGAACAGTCCGCAAATTGCGGCATGGAGGCCAGGCACTCCATCGCTAACTTTTAGCGCCGCGTTTTTGAATGCCGGAGACAAAGCTCGTGGCAGCCGCACGCCGAAGACGACGACCAGACCGCGGATCTGATTGTCGAGCGTCACACGCTGTCCGACCAGCTTCTTGCGGGCTGCGATCAGCGACCGGATTGCGTGCGCTGACAGTGATTTGACATGGGTCGGCTTGTAGAATCCCGTCCGCGCCAGGTGTGCCAAACCGCGGGCATCATTGCGGTCCGTCTTGTGGCCGGCCAGAGATTTAAGGGCCTGATATGCTTGCCTGCTCTCGATGCAAACAACCGGGACACCAAGCTCCGTCAGCCCATGGTAAAGCATTGGTGCCATCCGTCCCGTTTCAAATACAACTTTGGCACATGGTGGTCCAGAAGCGAGGAAGTCAGCGATCGCTTTTGGTGTTGAGCTCGCTTTTCCTTCACGAATAAGGGCCCCTTCACGATCCAGAATGCAGATATGCGTCTCTTCCATGGACACATCCAAACCAGCAAAATATTCCATTGGTCAGTCTCCTTTTCAATTGCATGTGCATCCAGAATAACAGGGGTAACTGAGTGCTGATCCTGATTACGCCATGTTGAAAAACCGCGCCGCTTCTCGGCCAGACATACCGTCCTTCAAACAAGCACGGCGCACACGACTATAAATATCCACAGAATACATCTCCCGCCCTCCGAATAAACGAAGGGCACAAACTGGCGGACTTTTACTCCGCTACAACTGCGATATGCAGCCGCTTCTGTGGCCCAATATTGCTCCGCGTTTTACATGTCCTCAGGACGAAGAATGATGGCCACCTGCTCATCCGGCCCCGGATGCGCAAAGCTGGTACCAGCATCCAAGGTGACTGTGCCCGAAAGGCGTTTTCCCCGTAAGATATTGGCCTCTCCGATGAAATCAGCGACGAATTCGGTGGCCGGGTTGGCATAGATTTCGCCGGGAGTGCCTTGTTGAACAATCTTGCCGTCCTTCATAACGGCAATCCGTGTCGCCAAGGCCATTGCCTCGTTTTGATCGTGGGTGACAAAGACGAAGGTCCCGCCGATGTTCCGGTGAAGCTGGCGCAGTTCGTTTTGCATGGCCTTGCGCAGCTTCAGATCAAGTGCCTGTTGAATGTCACTGAGAACTGACCCGGTAGCCCCATAAATTGTCACTGAGAATTGACCCATGTGAACACATTACCCTGACGGTTTTGGTCAGGGGGACATGGAGTGATCGACATGGGATTTTTGAGTGTCATTCGACGCTGGGCATTGCGTGACAAAATGCCGATACGTGAGATAGCGCGGCGCACTGGGCTGTCTCGCAACACCATCAAAAAGTATCTTCGTGAAGATGCTGTAGAGCCAAGGTTCAAGACGCCATCGCGTCCAGGCAAGCTGGATCCTTGCGCGGATCGGTTGTCAGCCTGGCTTTTGGCGCAGACGCGTAAGTCTCGTAAAGAGCGGCGTAACGTTAAGCTGATGTATGAGGATCCGGTCAAGCCTGGCTACGATGGATCCTATGAGCGTGTGGCGGCCTTTGCGCGTGCTTGGCGCGCTGATCGGCATCGCGCAGAACAAACGACTGGGCGTGGGACATTTGTGCCTTTGGTGTTCCAACCAGGTGAAGCGTTCCAGTTCGACTGGAGCGAAGACTGGGCCACGATCGGTGGCGAACGCGTCAAACTGCAAGTGGCGCACACCAAGCTCTCACATAGCCGCGCCTTTATTGTCCGAGCCTATCCTCTCCAAACGCATGAGATGTTGTTCGATGCCCACTGGCATGCCTTCCGCGTCTTTGGCGGCGTTCCGGGGCGAGGCATCTATGACAATATGAAGACAGCGCTCGACCGTGTTGGTCGTGGCAAGCAGCGCGATGTCAACGCACGCTTCAAAGCGATGGCCAGCCATTACGTCTTTGAACCTGAGTTCTGCAATCCAGCAGCGGGTTGGGAGAAGGGCCAGGTTGAGAAGAACGTCCGGGATGCCCGGAACCGGTTGTGGCAGGTCATGCCTGTCTTCAAGGATCCGGGAGAACTGAACCAGTGGCTTGAAGATCGTTGCATCGCGCTCTGGTCAGAGACGGCGCACCGGGAATTGCCGGGCTCAATCGCCGATGCCCGGGAAGCTGAGAAGCCTGTGCTGATGGTTCCACCACCAGCCTTTGACGGGTTTGTCGAACACAGCAAGCGTGTGTCACCAACATGCCTGATCACCTTCGAACGCAACCGCTACAGCGTGCCTGCCAGCTTTGCGAACCGCCCTGCAGGCCTTCGTGTCTATCCAGAACGGCTGGTCATTGTTGCTGAAGGTCAAACTGTCTGCTCACATGAGCGCATCATTGATCGATCCCACCGCAAGCCTGGCAAAGTCATCTATGAGTGGCGCCATTATCTGGCGGTCATCCAGCGCAAACCGGGGGCCCTGCGCAATGGTGCACCGTTTACCGAGATGCCTGACACCTTCCGTCGGCTGCAGGATCACATGCTACGCAAAGAAGGTGGAGACCGCGAGATGGTCGACATCCTGTCCTTGGTTTTACACCATGACGAAAGCGCTGTGCCACGGGCGGTGGAGATGGCGCTGGAAGCTGGGGTACCAACCAAAACACATATCCTGAACCTGCTGCACAGGCTGATAGATCCAAAGCAGACAGATCACCCTGAGATCGATCCACCAGATGCCTTGGCTTTGGAAACAGCACCGAAGGCAAACGTAGATCGGTATGACGGTCTCAGACAAACAAGGGAGAACCGCAATGCGTCATGATCCTGCAGGGGCTTCCATTATCATCATGCTGCGCAGTCTCAAGCTGCATGGCATGGCGCATGCGGTCGATGACCTGGTTACACAAGGTGCTCCAGCGTTTGAGGCGGCCACCCCAATGTTGTCCCAACTGCTCAAGGCGGAAATGGCGGAACGAGAGGTGCGATCAATTGCCTGCCACACCAAGGTGGCGCGCTTCCCATCCTGCAAGGACCTCACGGGTTTTGACTTCGCGTCGAGCGAGATCAATGAGGCCACAGTCCGGCAACTCCATCGCGGCGAGTTCATCGAGAATGCAGAAAACGTCGTGCTTATTGGCGGACCCGGGACTGGCAAAAGCCATGTCGCCACGGCTATCGGCGTGCAGGCAATCGAGCATCATCGACGCAAAGTGCGCTTCTACTCGAGCGTCGAACCGGTCAACGCGTCAGAGCGGGAAAAGGCCCTTGGAAAAGCTGGTAAACCGGCTGAGATGTTGACCAAAACTGACTTGGTCATCCTCGACGAACCCGGCTACCTGCCGTTCAGCCAATCCGGTGGCGCATTACTGTTCCACCTTCTGAGCAAACTCTATGAGCGCACCGGCGTCGTCATCACAACCAACCTCAGCTTCAGTGAATGGGCGCAGGTCTTCGGCGACGCAAAGATGACAACAGCACTCCTCGATCGGCTCACTCACCGCTGCCACATCCTCGAGACTGGCAACGACAGCTACCGCTTCAAAGCCAGTTCAGAGGCTGCAAGGAAAACCACAAAGGAGGCCACCACATTGACCAAAACGTAACTGCTGATAAAAAATAAAGGCGGGTCAAATCTCGGTGACAATACCGGGTCAGTTCTCAATGACATTCAATAATGCAGTCTCAAAGTATTTGCCGATCGCGGATGACGGTCTGCACCTCGATCAGGCGTATTTGCCCCGGTTCGGTTATTCCGCTTCCCGGTGCAGTTCGTGGCACGAGCAATGCACCCCGCCGCCGCCCAGAGCGAACATATCGTATTCAACCGCTTCGACCTCAAAGCCCCGCTCTTTGAGTTGTGCATTCACGTTGACATTATGCGCCATCGACAGCACCCGTTTGTTGCCCAAGCTTACCAGATTACCACCCAGCTTGACGCAATCGGCATACGCGACCTTGATCGTCTCGATCCCGTGGGTATCTTTGATGAAATCCAAGGCATAGGGTTGCAGCGCGTCTTCACACACCAGCGCCAGGCCTTTCTCCAACATCACGACAACGGCATCCACATGCACAAACTGCGGCGGGATCGGTGTGACCAAGACCTCCCAGTCTTTTTCACGCAGCCATCCGGCCACCTGATCGGCACCTTCCTTGTTGGATCGGTCCCCCGACCAGCCCAGCAGGGCCACGCCCGGTTTCAGAATACAGAAATCACCACCTTCGAAATGCCCGGCCGTCACCCATTTCCAGATTGGGATTCCCGCCTGACGATAAAACTCGCTTGCAATGGAATAGTCGCGGCGGCGCGGCGGAGTCTGGATTGACGTGATCACAGCCCCCAGGGCGTCATGAAGCTGGAGTCACGCGTGAACACCGAGGAGGGCAAACCTTCGTCTGCCTCGGCAAAGTGTACATTGACACCATTGCGCTCATAGATATCGACCATCTGCCGGTGCTGCTGCATGGCCCTTTGCTTATCGAACCTGTGACCCATCTGCTCCATGTTCGCCAAAGTCACCGCCGAAATCGAGTTCAACGGCACCCATCGAAAGTGATCTGGCTTGCCCAGCAACACATCGGTTAAAATGCCTGTCTGAGCATCCACACCCCATTTGACGCTGGTGTCAGTAGCCTGCGATGTCGCTGCCACGCCGTTGGTTTCGACTTGTTTCATACTCACCCCTTAGATTCCCATCGTCCATTTTCGCGTTGCTATCGGACTGGCGTAAGCTTAGCGCACAAATTTTCTACACTAAAACGATATAAATTGACGTATATTGTTATTTTTACTTACAGTTTAACAAGAAGCGGTTCGGAGTTTCCAACATGCGGATCAACCGGCAAAACCTGCCATTGAATGGATTGCGTACGTTCGAAGTCGTGGCACGGGAGCGCAACATGACCAGTGCCGCAGAAGAACTGAACATCACGCACAGCGCGGTCAGCCAGCAAATCAGAAAGCTTGAAGATGCGTTGGCGACCAAGTTATTCGACCGTCGTCGCAAGCCATTAGGACTGACTGCGAAAGGAGAGGAGCTTCTCGCCTCGGTCTCAAAAGGGCTCGATATTCTGACAAGAGGCACCGAAGAAACATGCAGCGGAGAAATCGAAGGTGAGTTGGAAATCTGTTGTATTCCGGGTCTCGGTTCCAATTGGTTTGTGCCGGTGCTCGGAGAGTTCCTGAGTACGTATGACAAGGTGCGGGTTCAGGTTAGCACAGACCACTGGCACCATCCGACGCAACTTAAAAAAGTCGATCTGGCACTCTCTTATGTGTATTAGTTCTGACGCGCCCGGGTATCCCTCTGCCACCGACGATCAGGGCAATGTTATCACCGCCGACATCATCGTGGATGATCCGGCAACGACGTCGCTCGCGGTGGATTTATCCGGATTGAACTTCGTCCCTGTTTCCGGACACTGGGGTACTTTACCCCTGTCCATGAAAGGGGCACGAAATGGGACACCATCGACGGAACTATACGGACGAGTCCCTGTACACGACAGTAGAGGTGGTTGAGGGCGCAGATTTGTGATTTTCATTGGGATTCTTCAAATTACGATGGAGCCTCCCATGATCCGAAAAGCAATCGACACCCTCTCGGCGAAACTATCCGATGGCTTGTCGCTGAGCAATAGTCGCCTCGAAACACTCTGCCTTCCGGTGATTGGCATTGCCGGCGTTCGAACCGTCAATTTGAGCCACATTTGCGGTGAGATGCCGACGCAGGCCAAGGCTGAAAGCACCTGCCGTCGATTGCAGCGCTTTTTTCAGCGTGTCAACCTCGGGCAAGACCGGTCTGCCCCTCCTGTTGTCCGGATGCCCGGGCTCTCCGGGAGCCGGCATCCGTGCCTTGATCGCACGAACCGGAAGATCGGGCGCAAGGAGATCAACCTGTTGGTTCCTGCCGTCGCCACGCGCCGCTATCGCGTGCCCCTGATCTGGACCGTGTCGGGCAAGGCGGGCAACAGCAACACCTGCGAGCGCATTGCACTGATGAAGCGCTGTCTGGATCTGTTCGGGTCCGGAAGCATCAGGTGCCTTCCGGCGGATCGTGGGTTTATCGGCCTTGATTGGTTGACTTTCCTGCATGAACAGGACGTTCCTTTCATCATCCGCGTGAAGTCGAACCGGTACGTGACAGGCGGGGATGGCGTCCGGCAAAGCCTGCGAACCTTGCCGCGCACCTGCCGTGGCCCGCGCACATTCACGGCCCACTTCAGGGCTGCCGGGGGCACTGCACCGTTTTGGCTGAACTTCGCAGCCAGGCGCATCAAGGGTAAGGAATTGCCTGTCGTTGTCGGCAACCAACCCGCCCATCACGCCCTGACCATCTATCGCAAACGCCGGGCCATCGAATGCCTGTTCGCCGAAGCGAAGACAAAGGGCTTCAACCTGGAAGACACCCGTCTCCCGATCGCCGAAAAGTCGAGCTTGTTGGTCGGTCTCCCTGCCCTGGCCATGGCATGGGCTGCAAAGGTGGCATCCACCAGGCCCGGAACACGGAAACGGCCTCGAAAGTCTCATGGGCGATACGCCAAATCCATCTTCCGCATTGGTCTCGACGAAATCGGAAGGCTCCTGCGAACACAGCCGGAACAAGCCTTCCGACACTGGCCCAAAATCAGGCAGAAAATCGCATGAGTCGTGTACAGGGACGGACGAGTATAAGGCAGCGGCGGTTGAGCGGCTTTATGAACCGGGCGCGACACAGGGCAGCGTTGCCAGGGAGCCTGGAATCACCGGCACACAGTTGAAGACCTGGCGGCTTGAGATCGAAGCGTTCGGCTCAGCTGAAGCCAGGCGGCGGCGGAAGGCGGATGCAGCGGAACCGGCCCGTCTTCGCAAGGAGAACAGGCGCCTGACAGAGGAAGTGGAGATTTTGCACAAAGCATCCGCTTTTTTCGCGACACGGGCGGTGAAACCATGACGAACAAGCGCAGATTCGTCACTGCCCATAAAGCTCGATACGCGGTTTCCACGCTTTGCAGAGTTCCGGCGATTTCCCGGGGCCGGTTTTATGGTTTCCCGGCCGGCCAACCGGCGAGGGATCAGCGTAAAGCAGATCGAGACGCTCGGGATCCGGAACCGCCGCCCAGGATCAAGACCTTCTTCAAAGCCGGCAGGAAATGCTACGGATCAAAGCGGATCCATCAGGACCTGGTGGCCGATGGCGAAACCGTCTCCGAGCGGCGGGTGGCGCGGATCATGAAGGAAAACAAGGTGTCTCCACGCCCGAACAAGCGCCGCAAGCCCGTGACAACGGATAGCAATCACAAAATGAGCCCATCGCCAAACCTGTTGGAACAGGCGTTCCACCGCCTCACCCCCAATACGGTTTGGTTGGCCGATATCACCTGTATCGATACGGATGAAGGGTGGCTCTATCCGGCCGGCGTGAAAGACATGGCCACGCGGGAAATCGTTGGTTGGGCGATGGGGGATCACATGCGGGCCGAGCTTTGCTGTGATGCCCTGACGATGGCCCCGGGTCGCAGGGGCCCTGTTCCCGGTCTGATCCACCACTCCGACAGGGGGAGCCGGTACGCCGGTGGCGAGTATCGCAAGCTGATCGAAAAGGCAGGGATTGCGCAATCCATGAGCCGCAAGGGCGAGTGCCTGGACAATGCGCCAATGGAAAGCTTCTTTGCATCATTGAAAAAGGAGTTGGTTCACCGTCAAAGGTTCAAAACACGGGCGGAAGCCAAGGCCGCAATCCTCGAATATATCGAGGTCTTCCACAACCGTCAGCGCCGCCACTCCGCCATCGGATACCAAACGCCGCAACAGGCGTTCAACAATATGACTTGGAAAATGGCCGCATAGGGTCAATAATCAAACTGTCCGGAAACAGGGACGAAGTCCAGATTGGTGTCTGACGCGGACGGTGATCCGCTTACCATCACACCCGGCGCATTGCAGATCGGCTTTGATGAGGTAACCGGAACAGCGATCACTGTCCCCTACACATTCAACCCCACCAATGGCAATGTGACCATTGCGTTTGCCGGTCTCGGGCTCGCCGATGGGGAAAGTGTTGTCGGAACGCTGACATATTCGGTAAGCGACGGGACCGATATGACAACTGGTCAGGTGACATTTAACTTCATTGATCCTGCGGTCGATCCGGGGCCTCAGCAGCTCACTCTTGATTTCGAGTCGTTTGCTGATCCTGCTGGCACTTACATAGACATCTCAGACGAGAGCTACGCAGGTCTGACGTTTTCCGGAAGTGCGGTTGTGATCGAAACGGATGAGATGACGGCCGGGCATGGTCGTGACGGCGTTATCAATTACGATCAAGGTCAGACGACGATAGGGGGCTCGAATGTACTAGACCTGTTTCGCAATAGGTAGATTTCTGCTATTCCAGCTTCACCGAAGCAGTGGAGTTTGCCGGAATGGCCGTACTGAAAGTTTTACGAGCACGTCCAGAGTTGTTTTTCCGCCTTTCCGTAATACGTCCGGCGGATTTTGATGCTCCGGTTTGTCAGCTTCACCCGATTTGGCTTGCCGGTGAAGCCGCGCGTTTGTCCCGAAAGAACAGACAACGGGCCATCGGGGGCGGCAGGAAGTATCGGCTGCAACTGGCGGAACAGATGCTTTTGTGCCTGATCCATTACCGCACATACGCCGGCCAGGCCTTTGTTGGCCTGCTTTTCGACATTTCCAGCCCTACAGTTTGCCGCCGCGTTCGCGCCATGACGACGGTGATGGCTGGCCATTTCGCCATGCCGGAGCGCAGGATCAAATTATCGACACAGGAAAGAAACGATCGTCTCTATCCTGTGATCGATGGTACCGGGCGCCCTGTTCAGCGCCCCGGGACGCCGTCAAGGCGCAAGGCCAGGTATTCAGGAAAGAAGAAACGCCATACAGCGTCGCACCGGATCATTACCGACGACAGGAAAAGGATCCTGGCCGTTGGTCCTGCACAGCCCGGGCGAAAGCACGACAGGCGGATATATGATGAAGCGCGCGTGGACAAGCCCCCCGGTGTGCCTGTCCCGGGCGATCCCGGTTATCCGGGAACGTCGCTGGAAGTCCCGCTCAAAGCCTCAGGGACAGGGGAATCGCGCTTAAAGTTTGACAGCGGTTGCGAATTGGATTCTGGAGGTTTCATCACTTGATGGAGCTTCGCGATGCCCAACCTGGACAGCTGTTTCAATGAGATGGATGACCCACGCGGCGGCAATGCGCCACGTCACAGGTTCTGTGATCTTATGACGATCAGCCTTTTATGCGCGCTTTGCGGCGGCGATACAGCGGTCGACATGGAGTTTTTCGGTCATATGAAGGAGGATTTTCTGCGCGATTTTCTCGAATTGCCTCATGGCGTACCCTGTCATGACGCTTATTCCCGTCTGTTCCGGATGATGAAGCCGACCGGTTTTCAAGCGTTTTATGACAAGTTTCGTGCCGATTTTACGGCTGGATGTGGAGAGGAACCAGCCATCGCTATTGATGGCAAAGAGATGCGACGCAGCTTTGACAAGGCCGCCGGGCAATCGAATATGAACATTGTCACGGCCTTTGCACATGGGGCGCGGCTGACCCTTGGCATCAAGCAAAGCGCCAGGGGCGGCGGCGAGATCCTGGCCCTGCGCGAGTTGATCGAGATGCTTGACATTCATGGCATCACCATCACCGCTGATACGTTACATTGCCAGCGAGAGACCTGTGAATTGATCGTAAAAGAAGGCGGTAACCACTGCCTTCAACTCAAAGGCAATCAGGGCGACATGTTGGCCGATGTCCGGGCTTTTGTGGAAGACGAGGCTACTGATTACGTTGATGAATATAGCACTATTGATGCTGATCATGGGCGTGTGGAAGAGCGGTCATACCGCGTCCACGATGTGCCGGAATATCTGATCAATACCCATAAGTGGCCGCATCTTCGGGCTTTCGTCCATGTCGCCTCCAGGCGCGCGGTTGGCGACAAAACCAGTCACGCCGAACGGCTTTATCCGCTCTCCAAATGTCCCGCGGCTCAGGGGGCCGCCACACTGATCCGCGGCCACTGGCAAATTGAGAACAGCTTGCATTGGTCTCTCGACGTGGTGATGAACGACGACCGACACCGCGCGCGAAAAGATCACGCGCCAGCCAACTTTGCCGCTTTGAGGCGGATTGCCTTGAGCATCATCAAGGCCAATCCTGCAAAAGGATCAAATCGCGGCAAATTCAAAAAAGCGGGCTGGAGTAATGAGTTCCTGAAAACTCTCATCCAAGGCTTTTGAAGCGCGATTGCCCTGTAGGGGCGCCTCTAAAAATTGCCCTGTTTCCGGTGCTGTGTTATATTTTGGGTATCGACTTGGTATGGGGGTGAGACGATGGCGAAGATGGGTTTTTTTTGATCTTTCAGACCGTTACGCGAGCCTGGACGCCAGGCGCGATCCGCTGGTCGAGATCGACGCTGTTGTGCCGTGGGAGGAATTTCGCCCGGCCCTTGAGCGGGTCTGGCGCAAGCCGGATGCGGAGCGCAAATCTCGGGCGGGGCGCAAGCCGATGGACGCGGTACCGATGTTCAGGACGCTGGTCCCGAGCGCGCTTTATAACCTGTCTGACGACCGGATCGAATATCAGGTGCGCGACCGCCTTTCGTTCATGCGGTTTCCCGGGTTGGGCCTTGAGGATCGTGTCCCGGATGCGAAGACGGTCCGGCTCTATCGCGAGGGGCTCGCGCAGGCGGGGCTGGTCGAGAGCCTGTTTTCTCAATTCGACGGTTTTCTGTCCCGCCAGGGCTATATCGCTCGGGGCGGACAGATCCTGGATGCGTCCATTGCCCCGGTGCCGCGCAATCACAATACCCGCGATGAGAACAGGACCATCAAGAACGGCGAGGTCCCGCAGGACTGGTCTGACACACCCGCCAAACGATCGCAGAAGGACACCGATGCCCGCTGGACCAGGAAGCACGGGAAGTCGCATTACGGTTACAGGAACCACGTGAATGTAGACCGCAGGCACAAGCCGGTGCGCCGCTGTCACGTGACAGATGCCGCTTTGCATGACAGCCAGGCGGTGGATTCCCTGCCGATGCGGGGCAACACCGGCTCCGGCGTCCGGGCGGACGCGGCCTGTCGCTCGGAGGAAATGGAGGCCAGGCTGCGGGATCGGAAACTGAAGAGCCACATCCACCGCAAGGGCAAGCGCGGCAAGCCGCTGACCGCGCAGGCGAAGGGCGGCAACCGGACCAAATCCAAGGCAAGGGCCCGGGTGGAACACGTCTTTGGCGCGCAGACCAACGACATGGGCGGGACGATGGTACGCACGATCGGCATCGCACGCGCCAAAGCCAGGATCGGGATGAAGAACATCGCCTGCAACATGCGCCGCCTCGTTGTGTTGCGCCGCATAAATCCCTGCCCGGCGTGAACACCCGGCAAACCGGCAAGCCGAACAGGACGCCCGGCTGAATAATCAAATCACGAAAGGCGCGAAACAACGGGTTTCAGGATCAACAAGATCACCCGCCCCTCAAACCACAGCACAGAAAAACACAAAACAGGTCAAAAATCGAGGGACCCATATGGTGTAGAGGGCGCGCGATGGCAAAGAAGGCCGCTTATGCGCGGAGAGCTTTAGCTGTCGTAGTCAATCGCGTGGCGCAATTGTTTCTCAAATTCCAGCGCTTTGCCGGTGCCAAGGGCCACACAGTTCAGACTGTCATCGGCGATAGACACCGCCAGCCCGGTCTGCTCACGCAGCGCCAGATCCAGATCGCCCAGCAGCGCACCACCCCCGGTCAGCATCACGCCGCGATCCACGATGTCAGCGGCCAGATCGGGCGGGGTGGCTTCCAGCGCGGTCATCACTGCCTCGCAAATCTGTTGCACGGGTTCGGCCAGCGCCTCGGCCACCTGTGCCTGGCTGATCTCGGTCTCTTTGGGCACACCGTTCAGCAGGTCACGGCCTCTAATCTGCATTGAGGTGCCACGGCCATCGTCGGGCATCCGTGCGGTCCCGATTGAGGTCTTGATGCGTTCCGCCGTGCTTTCGCCAACCAGCAGGTTTTGCTGGCGGCGCAGATAGTTGATGATCGCCTCATCCATCCGATCACCACCCACGCGGACCGAGCGGGCATAGACGATATCTCCCAGCGACAGAACCGCCACTTCGGTGGTTCCGCCGCCGATATCGACAACCATGTTGCCGGTCGGATCGGTGATCGGCATGCCCGCGCCAATGGCCGCTGCAATCGGTTCGGCAATCAGCCCGGCGCGGCGCGCGCCCGCCGCCAGAACAGATGAGCGAATGGCGCGTTTCTCCACCGGGGTCGCGCCATGCGGAACACAGACGATGATCTTGGGCTTGGAAAAGGTCGAGCGTTTGTGGACCTTGCGAATGAAGTGTTTGATCATTGCCTCGGCGGTGTCGAAATCGGCGATAACCCCTTCGCGCATGGGGCGGATCGCCTCGATGCTGCCCGGTGTGCGGCCCAGCATCAGCTTGGCATCTTCGCCCACGGCCAGCACCTTTTTGACGCCGTCCTTGACGTGATAAGCCACCACCGAAGGCTCCGACAGGATCACACCGCGGCCCTTTACATACACAAGGGTATTGGCCGTCCCAAGGTCGATAGCCATGTCCTGAGACAACAGGCCGGGAATTTTGTGCAAAATCGACATATTGGAACGCGTCCTGTGGTGGAAAATTCTGAGTGATCCGCGACTCGTCAGTGGCGAACAGCTGCCCTTATAGTTGGCCCTCTGATCCGGTGAAAGGGCCTCTTTGCAATACATAAGCATCAAACTGCCTGTTTGGCAGTGGTTTTAACGGAGCTAACGCTGGATCGACGACGATGACCGGCATTGTTCAGGGTTTCATGTTCTTGCCAACGTTGTAATGTCGGTCTCAGGACAGGATGTGAGGACGCGCGCGATGATGGATTTTTGCAAACGCAGTTTTGTAATGCTGGCGATTGGATTGGTGGCACCGGGTGCCATGGCGCAGGAGGCCGAGACCCCTGAGCCGATCCGCCCGGCCAAGGTGGTCGCGGTTGCGGCAACGGAAAGCATCGTGCGGCGCAGTTATCCGGCCATTGTTCTGCCCTCAGACGAGGTGGAATTGTCGTTCCGGGTCAGTGGCCGACTTGAGGAGTTGCCGGTGCGTGGCTCGATGGATGTTGCTGAGGGTGACATGATCGCGCGCCTTGATTTGCGGGATTTTGAATCGCAGGTTGCTTAGTTGGAAAGTCAGCGTGATCAGGCGGTTGCACAATTGGACGCCCTGAAGACAGGGGCGCGGACCGAAGAAGTTGCAGCACTGGCGGCGGCTGTCGCCTCGGCGCAGGCACAGGTGGATCAGGCGCGCGAACAACGCAACCGCACCGCCGAACTGGTCGAGCGCGAAGTGGCCGCCGAAGCGGTGCTGGAACAGGATGACGCCAATCTGCGCGTTGCCGAGGCCAATTTGCAGGCCCAGCAGGAACAGCTGGCCATTGGTCTTGCCGGGGGGCGTGCCGAAGACATCGCCGCGTCCGAGGCGGCCCTTCGCGGGCTTGAAGCGCAGCTAAAGGTCGCGCAGGACAACCTAGATGATGCGACCCTGCGCTCGCCCTTTGCGGGGGTGATCGCGCGCCGCGACGTGGATAATTTCACCAATGTGCAGGCCGGACAAAGCATCACGCTGCTTCAGGTGCTCAGCTCTGTTGATCTGTTGTTTGATGTGCCGGGACCTGATGTGACGGCCCTGACGGCCAACGGGCGAGACAACATCACCAACCAGGTGATGTTTGACGCTCTCCCGGGTGAAATCTTTGATTCCGAGATTGTCGAGTTTTCACTTCAGGCCGACAGCGCGACGCAAACCTATAGGGGGCGCGCCAATGTCAAGCAACCCGGAACTGCCGTGATCCTGCCCGGTATGGTGGGGCGTGTCATCGCGTCTGCGCCCGGCAACGGATCGCAACTGATGATCCCGCTGACCGCTTTGGCTGCTGCCTCGGATGGCGCCACATTTGTCTGGCTTGTGGGGTCAGATAACATCACAACCCGTCGCGACATTACGTTGGGCGAAGCAGCCGGCGACAGGATTGTGGTTCTGGATGGGCTGGCCGAGGGCGATGTTGTCGTGGCCGCCGGGGTCAGTTCGATCATGGAGGGTATGACCATCCGTCCGATCACCCGGGTTGGGGGTTAGACCATGGATCTGGCCAGTTTCGCCATCAACAAGCGTCTGATTTCGGCGATATCGACACTGCTTATTCTCTACGCCGGGTATTTTGCCTATACCGCGCTGCCCCGGTTTGAGGACCCTGAATTCGTCATCCGTCAGGCGCAGATCGTCACGCCCTATCCCGGCGCCGGTGCCGAAGAGGTGACCGAGGTGATCGAAAACGCTCTGCAGCAATTGCAGGGTGTGGACGAGGTGCGATCCGTGTCTTCGCCGGGCCTGAGCCGGGTCACGGTGGAATTCACCATTCAATCCACCCCGGCTTATCCGCAGCTTTATGAACGCTTTGCCCAGATGCGCGCCAAGATCACGGGCGCACAATCGCAGCTGCCTCCCAATGCGCTGAACAGTCAGGTTTATGACATTTCGGCGATGTTTATGCGGTGTATTTCGCTGTTGTCGGCGAGGGGTATTCCCTGTCGGAACTCTACGAATATGCCAAGGATTTGCAGCGCGAACTGGTGACCGTCGATGGGGTGTCCAAGATCATCCTGAACGGTGTGCAGGACGAGGTGATTTATGTCGAGTACTCGCCCGCGCGACTGATCAATCTGGGGCTTTCGTCCTCGCAGATTGCGCAAATCCTGGAAGGGCAGAACCTGGTCACGCCCGGCGGATCAATCCAGGCGGGGGAAACCCGGCTTGAGGTGCGCGCCCGATCTGGTGTGTCTTCGACCGAGGCGATTGGCAATCTGATTATCTCCAACCCGCAAACCGGGGCATCGTTCCGCCTGTCCGATATTGCGACGGTCAGCCGGGGCCTGCGCGATCCTGCCAGCATGCTGCTCTATCGCGATGGGCGCCCGGCAATTGGCCTTGGTATTTCCAACACCATCGGTGGCAATGTGGTGAACATGGGCGTGGCCGTGAAAGACCGGATGGAGGCGCTGACCTCGGAACGCCCCATCGGGATCGAGATTTTACCGATCTCGGACCAGTCGGTAACAGTCAAAGCCTCGGTGGATGACTTCGTGGCGAATGTGGTGATCGCGCTGGCGATTGTTGTGGGCGTCTTGCTGATCTTTATGGGGCTGCGTTCGGGCATCCTGATGGGCGGCATCCTGTTGGTGACCGTGGCGGGCACGCTGTTTGGAATGTATGCGTACGGGCTTGATATGCAGCGGATTTCGCTGGGCGCGCTGGGTATGTTGGTGGATAATGCCATCGTTGTGGTCGAAGGCACTCTTGTGCGGGTCCAACGTGGTGAAAGCCCGGCGGCGGCGTCAATTTCCGTGGTCAATCAAACGAAATGGCCACTTTTGGGCGGCACAATTGTGGGGCTGCTGGCATTTTCCCCGGTTGGGTTTTCCCCTGATAACACCGGCGAATATGCCGGCAGCCTGTTCTGGACGGTCTCTATCGCGCTACTGTTCTCGTGGCTGGTGGCCGTCTGGCTGACGCCCTATTTCTGCACGCTTCTGCTGAAAGCCGGGACGGCCGAGGAAAAGGCTGAAAACATCGTGTTGCGCCTCTATCGGACGGCGCTGAACAAGGCGATCAAGGTGCGGTATGTGACCATCGCGGTGATCGTGGCGCTGTTTGCCTCGGCGATTGCGATGTTCAGCATGGTGCCCTCGGGGTTCTTTCCCAGTTCGGCCCGTGCGCAGTTTCTGATTGATTACTATCTGCCCTAGGGCACCGACATCAGTCGTACACAGGCCGACGTCCTGAA
Source organism: Roseovarius sp. (assembly GCA_965207105.1). Lineage (GTDB taxonomy): Bacteria > Pseudomonadota > Alphaproteobacteria > Rhodobacterales > Rhodobacteraceae > Roseovarius. Next base: position 151,010 of record CBDBLS010000069.1, read on the forward strand.
GATTGACGAATATGCCCGGACCCTGCCCGGTGTGACCGGCACAAACACGGCGGTGGGTGAGGGGCATTTGCGCTTTATGCTGATCTATGAAGGCGAAGACGCAAACTCGGCCTATGGGCAGGTTCTGGTCGATGTCGAGAATTTCTCGCAGATCGACGATTTGCGCGTGGAATTGCAGGCATGGATCGACGATACTTTCCCGGATTCCAGTTCCAAGGTTTGGAAATTCGTTCTGGCCCCGGGGGGCGGTTCGAAGATCGAAGCGCGCTTTTTTGGCCCTGATCCGGCGGTGCTGCGTGATCTGGCGACCGAGGCCAAGGGGCTGATGGCCGATCAGGGCGCGATTGCGATCAAGGATGACTGGCGCGAGCAGGTCAAAGTGATCCGTCCGACGATCAATACCGAAAATGCACGCCGCCTGGGCCTGACACAGGGCGAGATATCAAATGCGATCTATGGCCATCTGAGTGGGGCGGCACTGGGCGTTTATCGCGAACGGGACGAACTGCGCTCGATCATCATGCGCCCGTTTGAGGCAGATCGAAACGATATCGAACGCTTGAAGGATATTCAGGTCTTTAGTCAGGTGACGGGGGGCTACATCCCGATTGCGCAGGTCGTTGACCAGTTTGATGTCGTCTTTGAAGCGGGCAACCTGCGCCGCATTGACCGCCAACTGGCGATCACGGCGCAATCTGATAATGCACCCGGCGTTATCTCGGGTGATCTGTTTGAAGCGGTGCGCGCCCCGATTGAGGCGATCAAGCTGCCGCCCGGTTACACCATGGAGTGGAAGGGGGAGTACGGCACCTCGAAAGAGGCGAATGCCGGTCTGGCCTCGACCATGCCCATCGGGTTTGGCGCGATGATCCTAGTGGTCTTCTTCCTGTTCAACGCAGTCCGTCAGCCGGTGATCATTTGGCTGACTGTGCCCCTTGCCCTGATCGGGGTGATCTGGGGGCTGGCAGGCAGGCAGACACCGATGGAGTTCATGGCGATCCTCGGGATTCTGTCGCTGACCGGCATGTTGATCAAAAACGCGATTGTGCTGATTGATGAGACGGACAGTCAGATCGGAAGTGGCAAGGCGCGGATGCAGGCCGTCGTGGATGCCGCCGTCAGCCGGGTCAGGCCTGTGTCACTTGGCGTTCTGACGACCGTTCTGGGGGTTGTACCCCTGTTGTGGGATCCATTCTTTCAATCGCTGGCGGTGGTGATCATCTGCGGGCTTAGCTTTGCCACCATCCTGACGCTGATTGTGGTGCCGACACTGTACACTGTCTTCTGTGCGGTCAAAGCCGACGAGGTGTGAAGGCGATCCCAAAAGTGTCGCCCCGGGGCTGATTTGCGATGCGCACTCCCGGGGCGGCACAATAATCTGTAACCGTTCTTAAGCATGAAGTGGCGTGGCGCTGTCCTTGGGTCTGTGGCTGAAACTTATCTGTACAGCCGTGCATTAAGCGATCTGATTTGAGGGAAACCTCAACTCACAGCCACAGTCGGCAGAGCTCATAGCGGTCGCGCATGTGGAACCGCTGACCCAATGCCGCCGCGCATCGCCCTGGATTACGAAAGCGCAGCCTGCTCATTGCTGTCGTTCGCAAACACTACAGTGCTTTGACATCTCGAATTCGATTTCAGGCATCCCATGCTGCGCCTCGAACTGCTAAAGGTGACGTGACAGAATGGTTGAAAGGCGAAGACCCTAAATGAAGCTGGAATTTCACCACATAAACTTCGTGTCCGACGACGTGGACCGCATGCATGACTTTTATACAAATGTGCTGGGTCTGGATGATATCCCACAGCATAATTTTCCGCGTACCGAAGCGAATGAAGACAGAGGCTTTGACGGGAAAATCCGGTTTGCAACGGAGGGTACCATGCAGATGCACCTTGCCGAGCGCGCCTTTGATATCGCATTCAGGAATGGTCAGGTCATCAATCCCGTCGAGCGCGGGCACATGGCCTTTCGTACCGACGATCTTGGGGCATTTCTAAAGCTGCTCGACGAAAAGGGTATCCCATATTCGGACTATGGCACAGCTTTTGCCAAGGAGTGGCATCAGGTGTTTTTCCATGATCCGGAAGGCAACATTATTGAGGTTCACGAGCAGGTTTCTGATCTGGACAAGGTCTGAATGCAAAAATGGCGACGACCGATCCCCGCTGCCGCCTGCCCTTAGCTGACTGTCACCAAGCCTTGTAATGCCGCGGCGTGTTTGCGGCCTTGCGCTGGCCGCGTCTCCTGACCTGTCCGAATATGGTGTTCTGCATACCCGCATTTTGGCGTGAAAGCAGTCTCTACGCGAACCACCAACGTTCGGCCCAACGCTCTCCATCCACGTCCCAGTTTGATGCCATGGCACCTGGTGTGGCGATCTTGTCAGAGGTTGCGAAGACGAAATTGGCGAACATTGGGATCACGATTGATCCTTCATCAGAGACGATCCTCTGCATTTCGAAATACATGTCCTGACGTTTTCCGGGATCAAGCTCGGCGCGGGCATCAACAAGCAGTGTCTCAAATCGCCCATTGCACCAGAACCCATCGTTCCACGCGGCACCACAGGCAAAAGCCGTCGAAAAGATCTGGTCCTGAACGGGTTGGCCATTCCAGAATACCGCTGAAAACGGCTTTTGCATCCAGACGTCAGACCAATATCCGTCATTTGGTTCGCGCACCACGCTCAGATCGATGTCAGCTGCCTTGGCTGAACTTTGATAAAGCGTGGCGGCGTCGACCGCGCCGGTGAACGCCGCATCGGCCGCTGAAAGCGAGACGCTTAGCGTCTCAAGCCCTGCCTGCTTGAGATACCACGCTGCTCTGTCCGGATCGTAAGTTTTCTGCTTGAGGTCTGTGTTGTAATAGAGTTGGCCCTCTCCGGTCGGATGGTCGTTGCCAACCGATCCATATCCAAAGAGGATTTTGTCCACCAGCTCCTGCCGGTTGATAGCGTATTTCAGCGCCTGTCTTACGTTGTTGTCATCAAACGGCGCCTGATTGCTGGCCATGGCAAAGGTGAAGTGCTGGTTGCCTGCAACTGAATGAATGTTTAGAGCTTGGTTGCGCTGGAGCAGGTGGACCGTTTTGAGATCAAGACGGTCAATCATATCCACATCGCCAGCCACCAGCGCCGTCGTCCGGGCGTTCTGATCAATCAGCGCCAGCATCTCGATACTGTCGAACCAGGCCACATCATTGCGCCAGTGGTTCGGATTGCGTTCCATAGTCAGCGAGATCCCGAAATTGACCTCCTTTGGCACGTAGCTGCCGCAGCCATCGCCGGATTGCCAGTCGATGCTGTCATCCTTTGCCGGGTGGATGCTGAGGTGAAAATCAGACAGGATATAGGGGAAGTCGGCATTGCCCGCTGCCAGTTCAAACACCACCATGTCGCCATCGATGGCGATCTCGATAATCTGTTCAAGCAATGGTGCAATCGCCGACGTTGACTCGGGGCCACGGTGGTAATTGATCGACGCCATGACGTCGTCCGGCGTCACATCCCTGCCGCTGTGGAAGGTCACGCCCTTGCGGATTTTGACGCGCCAGATTCTGGCGTCCGCAGACGCCTCCAGGCTTTCTGCAACCAGGGGCTCCACGGATCCGTCGGCGCGCACTTCGGTCAGGTGGCCATGCACGCAATAGGCCATGGGCCCGGTGAACCCATTGTCCCAAGTGGCCGGGTTCCACGTGTCCGTCGTTGCACCGTGGGCCTTTCCGACCCGAAGGTGACCACCGCGTTTGGGCTCTGCTGATGCCATGCGCAGCGGCATCGACGCAGCGGCAACCGTGGCTGCGGTGGTCTTTAGAGGCTGTTCCAAAAGTAGTTGATTGATATCACGTGTTTATGATTCATTGGTTTTGAAAGAACCTGGAGGATCCCATGACGTGGACAGACATCACCCGCGCGGAGCACAGGCGTAAAACGGGCTTTTATCCAAGCGATTTAACTATGGAGGAATGGGTGCTTGTTCGGCCCCTGTTACCTGCCGCGAAGCGAGGTGGTCGCCCTCGCAAGACGAATCCGCGCCGTGTTGTGAACGCGATTATGTATATGGCGACCACGGGATGTCAGTGGCGCATGATCCGGCGGGATTTCCCGGCGGTCTCGACTGTGCAGAACTGTTTTTACGACTGGCGCGACAACGGTCTGTTACACCGGATCAACCATCTGTCAATGATGGCGGCGCGCGAATTGTCGGGCCGTGAGGCGAGCCCCACTGCGGGCGTTATTGACAGCCAGAGCGTAAAAACAACGGAAAGCGGCGGCATTTCAGGCTTTGATGCGGGCAAAAAGATCAAAGGGCGCAAGCGTCACATCGTGACAGACACGCAAGGTTTCCTGTTACCGATCCTTGTTCACGCCGCCGATATACAGGATCGGGATGGTGCTGTGGATGGTCTCAAAGCACTGCGCATCCGCTTCCCGCGGCTGGGGCACATCTTTGCGGACGCAGGATATGCAGGGAAAATGGACATTGGAGATTGTCAAGCGCCCTGACAAAGCCGAGGGGTTCGTTCTTCCACCACGAAGACGGGGTGTCGAGCGAACATTCGCGTGGCCGGGACGTTGCCGTCGTTTGGCAAAAGATCGGGAGGCAACCGTTGAAAGTTCCGTAGCATGGGTTTTGGTTGCCGGTATTCGTCTCTTGACAAGGCGGATAGCAAGGCATTCTGTTCAAACATAAACTTTTGAGTCAGACTCTTAGAAATCTCCGCCTGTTCAGGCGGGTGTTCGCATCAATAGGCATTCGGGGGCTCCTTGTTTATCAGCCCACAATCCTAAGTAGGATCATTCTGCACCTACTCTCCAGAAAAAAGAAGTGGCTTTCTGTTATTGTGATAACGCTCGGCCAGCTTCTTCATCATCCAACCCCTCTCGGGAATAGGACGCGCTGAGACAGGTTTGAAATCCTTATCAAGAAGCTGCGGGAACAGAGTTGTGATCTCTTCCCTCGCCTCAGGCGCGACAGCCTTCAGCGCCTCGGGGCCGGTGAACAGGCTTTCCGTTGGTGCGCCGTTTGAGAACACGATCTCATGTTCGTCAAAGAGCATGTGGAAATATTCGACATTCTCGGCCTGCGTATCGATCTCGAACCCGTCCAGAACCAGCAGCTTGTTTGCCGGGACCAGGACTTCGCGTTTTCCAAACATGCGCTCTGCAATCCGCGAGCGTACCAGAACACGATGCTGTGGAGAGACGTGCAGATCGTGTTCTGGTAGCCCGTTGCCAAGCGCGCCCGCGCTGATGCGGATTGGTCGGAGCTTGGGATGCATTTCAAGGTCGATCGCGTCGAGCTTGCGCGAGCCGATCCAGCGGATGGGACGGAAACCGTGATCCATCGTGATGACCGGGTCTCCTGCGGCAAGATCCTCAATGGCCACAAGGCCGTTGCGGGTTGCAATCTCGGTGCCACGTGCAAAGCAGACAACGGCAAAGTTGATCGTCTCGAAGTTCTCGAACGAGATGTCGCCGACCTGACCGTCCTCATCACCACCGGTGATCTGAAAACTGCCGCCTTGCAGGTTGCCGCCGTTTTCAATCGAGTCGACCACATCGCTGAACAGCGTGCCTGTGCCGGGTCCAAAGGCAATCGAAGGGTCGCCGTTGGCGGGCACAAAGACCCCGGACGCGTTATCGTCGATGCCCGAGATATCGGCTGTCGTATAGCCCGATCCGGTATCGGTAATGGTGATCGTATCCGCCTCGTCGGTGTTTTCACCCGCCACAAAGTTTTCCACCGAAGTGAACGTATCCGTGCCCGTGAAGTACGTGCCGGTGGCTGTCCCGTCGCCGTCATCATTCACATCAACGGTGATCGTTTCATCAACAAGGGCCACATTTCCGAGATCGATGTTTCCATCCACGGTGCCATCCATGGCATCCAACATCTCCAGTGTAAAACGCGGAGCAATATTGGGCCACAGAAGCGGCTGCATATCGCAGTTGTAGCGGAGTAAAAGTCCGCCAGTTTGTGCCCTTCGTTTATTCGGAGGGCGGGAGATGTATTCTGTGGATATTTATAGTCGTGTGCGCCGTGCTTGTTTGAAGGACGGTATGTCTGGCCGAGAAGCGGCGCGGTTTTTCAACATGGCGTAATCAGGATCAGCACTCAGTTACCCCTGTTATTCTGGATGCACATGCAATTGAAAAGGAGACTGACCAATGGAATATTTTGCTGGTTTGGATGTGTCCATGGAAGAGACGCATATCTGCATTCTGGATCGTGAAGGGGCCCTTATTCGTGAAGGAAAAGCGAGCTCAACACCAAAAGCGATCGCTGACTTCCTCGCTTCTGGACCACCATGTGCCAAAGTTGTATTTGAAACGGGACGGATGGCACCAATGCTTTACCATGGGCTGACGGAGCTTGGTGTCCCGGTTGTTTGCATCGAGAGCAGGCAAGCATATCAGGCCCTTAAATCTCTGGCCGGCCACAAGACGGACCGCAATGATGCCCGCGGTTTGGCACACCTGGCGCGGACGGGATTCTACAAGCCGACCCATGTCAAATCACTGTCAGCGCACGCAATCCGGTCGCTGATCGCAGCCCGCAAGAAGCTGGTCGGACAGCGTGTGACGCTCGACAATCAGATCCGCAGTCTGGTCGTCGTCTTCGGCGTGCGGCTGCCACGAGCTTTGTCTCCGGCATTCAAAAACGCGGCGCTAAAAGTTAGCGATGGAGTGCCTGGCCTCCATGCCGCAATTTGCGGACTGTTCGCAGCACGCGAAGCAATCCTCGCGGCGGTTGCAGCCATTGATGGCGACATCAAAAAGATGACCCGCAAATCCGAAGTCTGCCAGCGCCTTATGACGGTACCAGGGGTCGGTCCGATCACAGCATTGGCCTTTGCCGCAGCAATTGATGATCCGTCGCGTTTCAGGAAATCGCGTGATGTGGGGGCGTATCTTGGACTGGTGCCGCGACGGCATCAATCTGGTGAAATCGACTACACGGGCAGCATCTCAAAGCGGGGCGACGTGCGCGTCAGAACGCTTCTCTATGAGGCCGCCAATGTGATGCTGACGCGGTATGCCGCTCCGCTCAAATTGAAGACATGGGCCCTCGCAATCGGTGCGCGCTCAACGATGAGAAAGGCCCGAGTGGCTCTGGCGCGTCGTCTGGCAATCATACTTCATGCCATTATGCGAGACAAAACTGACTTCCAGTCCGCGTAAGGCTTACGAGGCGACAACGAGGATTCCTAAATCAAAGTTCCCATCTGGGACGATGCCCGAGGGAGGGCGTGAGACACGGCGCCGATTCTGTAGCAACAGCCAAGACCAACGGTATGATTGCGGTTTCAACATTGCCGACCCACACCCAGCCAACCCCATCATGAACCTCAGAGTTCGAAGAGAACAAAGGCAACCTCTGACATCAAAAGCAGGAAACTCAGGAAACACGCATTGACAGATTAGAGAACAAAGATCGTAAGACGATCGCGAAGATGCTGCGCCATGAACTTCCGCCTGGGTATCGTCGGTCGGAAGCGCCTCGGCGGCCAACGCTTGATGGTTATGTTGGTGTGGTCGATGAGATACTGCGCACAGACAAAGCCCTGATCAAAAAGCAGCGACACACGGCCAAGCGCATCTTTGAACGGCTGCGCGATGAGCATGGATATGCCGGCAGCCTGACCACGGTGACCTATTACGTGCGCGAGCAAAAACGGCGCACCAAAGAGGTGTTTGTGCCGTTGTCGCATCGGCCGGGCCATGCGCAGGTTGATTTTGGTGAGACGCTGGGCGTGATCGGTGGCGTGGAATGCAAGATCCACTTCTTCGTGATGAGCTTGCCACATTCTGATGCGGTGTTTGTGAAGGGATATCCAGCTGAGACAACCGAGGCGTTTTGCGATGGCCATGTGTCCGCCTTTGCATTCTTTGGCGGCATTCCGCAATCCATTCTCTACGACAATACCAAGATCGCCGTGGCTCGGATACTCGGGGATAAGACGCGCATCCGCACACGTCGGTTTACGGAACTGCAGTCGCATTACTTGTTTGATGACAAGTTTGGCAGACCCGCGCGAGGGAACGATAAAGGCAACGTTGAGGGCATGGTTGGATACACCCGCCGCAACTTCATGGTTCCCGCACCTCGCTATGACAGCTTTGATGATCTGAACGCACATTTGGAAGAGAAGTGTTTAGCACGTCAGGACGATACGTTGCGGGGTCACACCCAAACCATAGGCGCACGCCTGATGTCGGATTTGGATGCTCTGATGGGATTGCCCGTCGCAGAATATGAAGCCTGCGATCACGTCAGCACGCGTGCAACGTCGATCTCAATGGTGCGCTATCGCAGCAATGATTACTCGGTGCCAGTAGCCTATGCGCACCACGATGTTCATGTGCGTGGGTTTGTGCATGAGGTTATCATCGGCTGCGGCAATGAGATTATTGCGCGGCACAAACGATCCTACACATCAGCGGATATGGTCTTTGACCCATTGCACTTTTTGCCCCTGCTTGAACAAAAGGTGGGTGCCCTGGATCAGGCCGCGCCTTTGCAGGGTTGGCATTTGCCAGATGTATTTGCCACGCTGCACCGACTGCTTGAAGCCAGAATGGGTAAGCCGGGCAAGCGAGAATACGTTCAAGTCTTGCGCCTTTTGGAGACCTTCGAAATGGATGTTGTGCAAGGCGCAATCCAGCAGGCAATAGATATGGGTGCAATTGGCTATGACGCCGTAAAACACCTTGTACTGTGTCGGGTTGAGAAGCGGCCACCACGATTGGATTTGGACTTCTATCCATACTTGCCCAAGGCCAATGTCGGCACAACACGCCCATCCAGTTACATGAGCTTGATGGGAAGGACCGCGGCATGACCGAAGCCCCTCGGATTCTTCTACGGCATCATCTTAAACAACTGCGACTGCCAACGTTCCAAGGCGAGTATGCCAAACAGGCGCAGCTCTGTGCTGCAGAGAACAAAGATCACATCCACTATCTGGCGCGGCTGTGTGAGATGGAATTGATCGACCGCGAACGCCGGATGATTGAACGGCGCATCAAAGCGGCGAAGTTCCCCAGCACCAAGAGCTTGGATAGCTTTGACTTCAAGATCATGCCAAGCTTGAACAAGCCCCTGACGATGGATCTGGCACGATGCGATTACGTTAATCGCAGGGAGAACATCATCGCGCTCGGCCCGTCAGGCACGGGCAAGACACACATCGCCCTGGGACTTGGGCTGGCTGCATGTCAAAGAGGACTGAAGGTGCGCTTCACAACGGCTGCGGCATTAGTCCATGATCTGATCGAGGCTCAAGATGAGCGGAGATTGCAGCGCCTTCAAAAGCAACTGACCAGCCAGAACCTGTTGATCATTGATGAACTGGGCTTCGTACCGCTCAGCAAATCTGGCGCAGAGCTGCTCTTCGAGGTCATATCCCAATGCTATGAACGCGGCTCCATCATCATAACCTCGAACCTGCCCTTCGATGAATGGACTGAAGTCTTTGGCTCTGAGCGGCTGACCGGTGCGCTACTCGATCGTTTAACCCATCACGTCCACATCCTCGAGATGAATGGCGAAAGCTATCGGCTCAAACACAGTCGCAACAACCGAAAATAACCAGCCCGCAATCACAGTCAGAATAATGCTGGCCTTATGGCCAGCATGCGCTTTGGCACGCTTCAGCTTTGTGACGAGCACGCGTGCAAAAGCGCCACAAAACATCAACCGAAGTGGCCCATTTTTACGCCGCGACATGGACCCATTTTACTCTGCGATTGACACTCCAGATCGGTAGCCAAGAGCAGATACGCTTCTCCGCCCCCATTGGCCCCGGGCGAGCCAATGAGCAGATCATCGAGCCCATCACCGTCCATATCGCCCGCAGAGGAAACGGCGAAGCCAGACGCGTCACTGAGTCCTTCACCGGTGAACTGATAAGACCCACCTGTCCCGGCGACATCGCCCAGATCAATCACGCCGTCGCCATTGCCATCGTTCGCGGCAAGGTCTTTACTCAGGATCAAATAGCTTTCTCCGGTAACAACCCGGAGCTATTGCCCCCGGGGGCTCCGATGATGAGATCATCCAGCCCGTCGCCGTCCACATCTCCGGCGGAGGATACGGAAGCGCCCGCGTTGTCAACACCTGAATCGCCGTTGAACTGATACGACCCACCTGTCCCGGCGACATCGCCCAGATCGATCACGCCATCACCATTGCCATCAAGCGCAGCGAGGTCCTTCGCGAGGATCAGATAGCTCTCGCCCGAGTTAAAGCCACCGCCATCGGCAGTAGGCGCCCCAATCATCAAATCATCGAGGCCATCGCCGTCCACATCCCCCGCCGATGCCACCGACCGACCGGCGAAGCCATTTGCCGCCGTGGTGGTGAACGTGTAGGAGGATATATCGCCCAGATCACTGCTCTGATAAGTGTCGCGTCCCGCGCCGCCATCGATCGTGTCATCGCCAATACTGGCCACGATCGTGTCATCGCCCGCACCGGCCTGGATCACATCGTCATTGGTCCCGGTTGCGTTGTCGGTGTTGTTGACCCGGTCCAACCCCTGGTCACCCAGATAGTTGGTGTCGATCAGGTCAGCGCCCGAGGTTCCTTCGACAACACCGTCATAAAGGACGTCAACCAGATCGATGATACTATCCTGCCCGTTGCCATTATCATCCGCAGAAGCCAGATCTGCACCGGACAACAGAACGGTCTGCCCCGGCTGGGAGGTTACGGTCGGTGGTGCAAAATCGACAAATGGTGCCGAGATGTAGAAATCCCCCAGCCCATCGCCATCCACATCCCCGGCGGCCTCGACGACACGACCGAACGCATCACCGGGGTCTACCCCCCGGAACTGGTAAGATCCGTCCAGGCCATGGACATTGTTGAAGTCGATGATCCCGTCGGTAGTCCCGTCCGCTGCATCGGCGGCCTCTAGCTCAGCCCCCGACAACAAAAGCCCCCCACCGGCGTCCTCGCCACCGCTGTCTAGAAATGGCGCCCCAAACAGGATGTCATCGACACCGTCGCCATCCACATCCCCCGCCGATACCACATACTGCACGAATCCGCCGTCTGCGAATTGACTAACGAATTGGTATGAATTGCTTTGTGCTGCGATATTTGCCTGGTCGATCACCCCATCCGAGGTCCCGTCGGCGGCGTCAGCAGCAGCTAGGTCGGACGCGTTGATCACGTAGGCTGAGCCATCGCCACCTGCAAGAAGCAGATCACCATGCCCGTCCCCATCTACATCTCCCGACGCAAGCGATATGATGCCTCCGCTGATCTGATACGACCCGCCTTGCGCGACAATATTGCCAGCGGCAATGACCCCGTCTGTGGTGCCATCCGCAGCATCCGCCGCCGCCAGATCGGCACCGGACACAAAATAGGATTCCCCAGATGTCGGGCTTGATGTGTTGGGGATCGCAGCGACAAAGAAATCATCCACGCCATCGCCGTCAAGATCCCCGACAGCGGCAAGATCGTTCCCAAAATTACCGTTCTTGGTTGGGCCCGCGATGTAATAGGATCCGGCCTGTCCCGCGACATTGCCCAGATCAACAACACCGTCGACAGTCCCGTCGGCGGCATCAGCAGCCGCCAGACCGGTTGTGTCGATCAAAAACACCTCACCGCTGTTGACAACACCATTGCCGTCGCCCGCAGGGGAGCTGATCAGCAGCTCATTAACGCCATCACCATCCACATCTCCGGCAGAAGACACTACTTGCCGGGCGGATCCTACTTCGACCCTTTCAATCCCGAGCAACTCGTACGACCCTGCCTGATCCGCGACATTGCCCAGATCGATGATCCCATCCGCGCTGCCATCCGCAGCATCCGCCGCCGCTATATCAGCGGCCGAGATCAGGTACGCCGCGCCGTCCTGCGTGGGATTATCTCCGACACCAGGCGCACCAATGATCAGATCATCCAGCCCGTCGCCATCAATATCTCCAACGGACTCTGCGGATTGACCTGCAAGGTCTTTGGCATCGGCCCCGTTAAATTGATAAGAGTCGGCTTGCGCGGCCACATTGGCCAGATCAATATGCCCATCTACGGTGCCATCTGCGGCATCCGCGGCGGCCAGATCAGCGGCCGAGATCAGATAGGTGGCGCCTGATGAGTCGCCGCTATCATCCAATCGGTGCGCACTAATGATCAGATCATCCAGCCCGTCGCCGTCAAAATCTCCGGCAGACGTGGTCGAAAGGCCCGCTGAGTCATTCACGCTTTCGCCAAAGAATCTATAAGTGTCTGATCAGAAATGAGTTGAGTGAATTCAACAGGTTGTGATTCTGTTCGGTTATGAAATTGAACGGAGATCACAATGGCCTGGACTGAATTCACCCGTGCGCAGCATATGCGCGAAACAAAGTGCTATCCAAGTGATTTGACCGATGCGGAATGGAATATCGTGCGGTCATTGTTACCCGGCCGTAACCGCCCTGGGCGTCCGCGAAAGGTGCATTTGCGTCGGGTCTGGAATGCGATTCAGTATCTTGCCGCCGCCGGGTGCGCATGGTCGCTCCTGCCGAAGGACTTTCCTGCGGTCTCGACTGTGCGTTACTATTTCCACCTCTGGCGAGATGATGGCCTGCTGGCCCGGATCAACCGCCACCTGGTCGCGGCCGTGCGCCTCGCGGCAGGCCGCGATGTGCAGCCGACAGCCGGTGTGATCGACAGCCAGAGCGTTAAAACCTCTGAAAACACGTCCCTTTCCGGCTACGATGCGGGCAAGCGGATCAAAGGTCGAAAACGCCACATTATCACTGATACCTGTGGCAATCTGATCGCATGCGAGGTCCATACGGCCAACATTCAGGATCGTGACGGTGCGCCCGGGGTCTTCGCCAGGCTCCGCCGTGAGGCCCCGAAACTGCGCCACATGTTCGCGGATGGCGGCTATGCCGGGCCGAAGCTGCGGGGTGCCCTCGTGAGCCTCGGACGCTGGACGCTACAGATCATCAAGCGCTCCGACACCGCCGGTGGCTTCGAGGTGCTGCCACGCAGATGGGTTGTGGAACGCACCTTCGCATGGCTCGGTCGCTGCCGTCGTTTGGCAAAGGATCGGGAGAAATCCATCGAAAGCGCCGAGGCCTGGCTGCTCATCGCCCACATCAGGCGCGTGACCCGACTACTTGCAACAGATTGAAATCCTTCATCCCATTTTGAATCAGACACTCAGATGTGATGGGCATGGATTAGTGCTCGCTTTCGCCGTTCTTGTTGGTCTACGCGTCTGGCGCAGGATCAAATCGTGTTGGCCTACGCGTCAGGCGCAGGATCAAAGGGGAAGTGCAGCCGGACGAGAATCCCGTCAGGGCCTTGTCTGGCCAGAAGCTCTGCGCCCTTGGCGGTGAGCTGGCCGAGATGGATGTAGGAGTTGAGTGCATCAGCCACCAAATCCTGCACATCCCCGACTGTGCGGAACGCAACCCGGGACCGCAGACCGGTCAGAACTTCGTTCGAGAGAGTGATGGTCACTTCCGAGTGCAGCTGGGCTGTCTCGTCAGGTGTTTTTTCAATCGTATCCGTCATGTCTCATCCTTTCGCATGGCGCGCAGCGTGGGTTTTGCGCGCAGATCGAGTTTTTAGTTTTGCGAGGGTCAAGATAGCGGTTGAAGCGGTCGCGATCTTTGGATGAGCGTCTCGGAGAAAGCTTGAATTGGGGCATTATTTAGGCACGATAGGCGTCGCGGGTAGTCATTGTATGTTCAGCGGAAACAACGCCTGAAAATCCGTAAAGATTGAGCTGTTTTTGAAGACAATTGCCCCGATCCGCTGATTCGCAGCCCTGATCCAACGATTCGTGGCCTCGATGTCTGCCGGGGTCGCGTTGCCGGAGCGGGCCGCCACGCGATCACGGCCTGGATGGTGACTTCAACTCTTTGAGCGATGTTTTTGAAAACGCTGACATGATTTCTATGGCCGGTGTCCGTTTTGACAGGCCCGTCGCAGGGTGACCGAGAGTGGGCTTGGGGCATCTCCGGTCCAACGGTCACTGTCCGTAATTTCTGGCCCGGACAGCCGATCAGCCCAGCTTGACCGATACATCTCAATTCAGGTGTCGCTTTTTCGAGCACACCGATCAGTTCGCCTAAAAAACCATCGAGAGCTTGCCAGTCTGTAAGCGAGAGCTCGCCAATTTGTATGAGCGTCTCAAGTTTTGTGGACAGAGGCTTCACAACTCTGTGATGGTCAAATTTCCAGTATTTTGAGTGTTAGCTTTTGCCTTGCATGTGAGGAGCTTGATCCTCCGCGCCAATTCGCGCTGGTATAGTGGTTAGTGAAAACGGCAATAAAACAAAGCCGATAGTGTTTAAAATTTAGTTCCAGGCGCGGGTGTTTCATAGAAACAACCGAGGCCACGTCGATGACAGGAAAAAACAAGAAGGGTCATTGCGGCCACGAAAGCCCACTGGAATTTACATCTCGTCCGTGCCGTGCACGGGCAGCTCTATTTGAGTGTCCGCCAGTTTGGGCTGGCCATCTGAACAGCCGTCTTTCAAGCGTCAGCACCTTTCCCTGCTGGATCAAAGACCATGAGTAGGGGTTATTCCCTGCCGTCCACCTATCTGGATCTGGTAGATTTTGAACCCCGTGAGCGTTGGGAAGCCTGGAGGACGTTCAACGCCGGTCTCTATGAGGTGGAGGCGAACGTTCCCGATCTGGCGAAAATGTCTGCACAATCGTCTTCCTTTGACGTCGGGACTGCAATTTTCGGGAGATATACGCATGATTCCACGATCTTTCATCGCAATCCCGCAAACTCTGCCACGCAATGCGAAGAGCGCGTTATCCTGCTGATAAACTACACAGGTGAGACAAAGAGCATCATGAGTGGGCGCAATGTTGCGATATCTCCGCAGCGTTTCACATTGTTCGATTTCAATCAGGACCTGGACTTTAAGTCGAATTATACTCCCGCGACCGAATTGACCAGAAGATTTGAGGTCAGATCAGCTTGTATTCCTTGAGAGAAAGGATCCTGAAATTGTCGGTAACAGTGTCGCGAAAATCGCGCCGTTTGTCGGGTAGGGTTTGGCGGAAGAAGTTGAGAATGGCCTCGGTGAACTGGTTGAACGTGGCGTAATGGCGATTATGGGTGATGCAGTCGTGCATGACACCCCAAAGGCGCTCAATCGGGTTGAGATGCGGGGCGTATGCCGGCAGGAACTTCAACTTCACCCGACGTTCGGGGCTGTGCGGCCATGGCTGGAGTATCCTGGCATGGTGATAACGCGCATTGTCGACAAAAACATGGATGGTCGTTTTGGTTGGGGTGTTGCGCTCCGGCTTTTCCAGCATGAGAGTGTCGTTTGGGCATTGATCTTCCCGCCTTCCACAAAGGTGAACCGGAACGTTTCAAGATCGAGCGCACCCTGAATATTGAGGCGCCTGCGCCCCGATGTTGCCTTCAGGGCCGTCTTTTGCCCCTTCGGGAACCGGCCATGGGCGGGACGGCTCCGATGCTCGGGATGCACAGCATCGGAGAAGACCACCATCCCATCGCCTGCAAGTTCGGTCATCAGGGCCTCATACATGGCGATAAACGCCGCCTGTTTGACTTCATCGGCCTGTGCAGGCGGCAATCGTGGCTTTTTATACTCAAACCCCGGACGGCGCATCAGCCTGGCGGCCCCCGAGGGACTGTAGCTCCGCCCGTATTCCGCCGGAACATACGCACAGACCTCGTCTACGTTCCGTGCCGGGTTTTCGGCAAAACGGGCTTTCAAAGCCCGTTCGCGCTCCCCCGACAAATGCCCTTGTCGCTGGCTGTAATCCTTCAAGCCGAAAAACGACAGCCCCGCCCCGGAAAAGGCAAACCGCCACTCCGTCAGAACCGTCGGGCCGATATCCAGAATCCGGCAAACCGTTCCGGCGTCTTCTTCTGCATCCAACAGCGGAAACGCACGGGCGCGCCTCCAGACAAGCGCTTCAACCTTGCGGCGGCGGCAAATGGCCTCAAGGGCCAGGCGCTGATCGGCAGATAGCGAAACCGTTTTGTGGGGCTTGTTCATGCTCTCAAAGTGCATGCTGTGATACGTATGACCATGCGGCAAATTGAATCAACCTCTCTACAAATTCTTCAGGTCAATTCAGGCGCAGTAGTATAGAATTTGAAGCCAACCTTCAGACCGGCGGCGATCGCGTCGTTGTCACTGAAAGCTGTGACTGACGTATTCGCGCTGCCAACGTCGATGTAACGTATGCCAAACGTCACCTTATAAGCGTCGGTTTCGTACGTGGCCGCCAGACCATAGCTGATGTAGTCATCCCGCCCGGACAGGTTGCCGACCCGGTCGCCTTCGTCCTTCTCGTATCCGAGGATCGCAGCACCACTCCAGTTTTCGTTAAACCGGCGCCCGCCCCCGAGTTCATAGGTCCAGATATCGTTGGCTTCACTGGCGATCGGCGTGTTCACAGGTGCGCCGCTTGAAAAGTCGGCGAAGTCGCCGGGCTGGACTTTGAATTTGGTCCATTCACGCCATTTCACCGAGCCGAACAAAAGTGTATTTGCTGCGATACCCAATTGGGCGTGCAGGGTGAAAGCTTGGGGAAGCTCAACCTTGAAGGGCGTGCCCGTGTTATCGTTGAAATCATGTTCGGTTTTGGATTCATATGTGGCCGCAATTCGCAGCGCAATATCCGGAATCTCGTAGGCCGCCCCTAACAGATACCCCACCTGATAGTCTTTATCGACCGACAGTGAATAGGGCCTGCCCGGCGCGGAGCCGGCAGGCGCAGTCGCTGGCGAAATCACGTTGAGATCGCCTTCAAGTCCGACAAGACGAAGGCCACCATAAGCGCTGAACCGGTCGTTGACCTGATACTTGGCCATCGCTGTATAAGCCACGGATGACACTTCCGCGTTCGACGTCCCGAAAAACGCACCACCGGCGCCGAATATCGGGTCCGAATAATTCACTGAGGCGCCAACCGGCTCGTCAATGACAAATGCAAGAGCAACCTTGTCGTTGAGGTCATGCTTGTAGCCGAGTGCGAAGGCTTGATAGCTGTTTTGGATGTTGCCCGTTGGAGCCGCGCGCGTGCCAGCGGGAAAAGGTGGGGATGGTAGAACCAACGAATTACCAGAAACATTCGGATGCACAGTCGCAAACGAAAATTCCAGATAGTTTTTACCATCTTCAAACAAAATTTGTGATGGATCGCCGCAGCGTTCAATGCCCCCGGCTGATGCCATCGAGGCAGCTACGGTGAGCGCGCAGGCTGCCTTACCTAAATGTTTGGCTCAATTAGCATTGATTATGCGTGCCAACCTGTAACAGAACACACCATGAACAAAATTATGGGGTGCGGCACATGGATCATCAGGCTTTTCTGGTGTGGCTCAACGAGATCGACGACCTTTCATCGAAACAACGGACTGAAACCGGACGGCTCGTTGCCGGGGTTTCGTCGCTGGAAAGCGTGATCGATCTCCCTGAGGCGAATGTTCGCGAGGGGCGTATCTGTCCGCACTGTGCTTCGGGCGGTGCGATCATCAGGGGCCATGCAAGTGGCCTGACGAGGTTCTTTTGCAAAGGCTGTCGCAAAACCTTCAGCGCGCTGACCGGGACGCCGCCTGCCCGCTTGCGCCACAGGGACAGATGGGCAGGGTTCGCAGCTTCCCTGCGCGACGGCGAAACGGTAAAGGCGTCCGACGGGCGTTGTATGGTGGCCGACACCACAGCTTTTCGTTGGCGTCATCGCTTTCCCGAGGCCGTAACGGTCGGTGCGGTCAGGCTGTGCGGAATCGTCGAAGCCGACGGGACGTTCTTTCCGCGCAGCCGGAAAGGGGACCGTAATCTCTCTCGAAAAGCCCGCAAACGCGGGGGAAAGGCCTCAAAACGCGGATTGTCGAAGGAGCAGGTTCCGGTCCTCGTTGCGGTCGACCGATCAGGCACCGCCATCAGTGCTGTCTTGCCTGCGGTGACAGCCGAACATCTCAAAACGGTTCTGCAGCCACGTCTTGATGGGAACGCTCTCCCGGTGACCGATGGCTGCACCGGTTACCCGCCCTGCGCCGCAGAAACGGGCGTCAGCCATGAAAGTCTCGACCGGACCGCCGGAGAACGTGTCCGTGGTGAATTGCACATTCAAACCGTGAACAGTCGGCATGAGCGGTTAAAGACCTTTCCGCGCCGCCATCGGGGCATCGCGACCAAATACCTGGACAGCTGCCTTCGGTGGTTCCACCTTGCCGTCCTTCCGAGCCACCAAACGCCGCGCGCGATACTTGCCGCCGCCGCAGGCATCCTGCCTGTAACACGCCACGCATAATCAATGCTAATTGAGCCAAATGTTTCATATGTCCCTACTCCTCCAAAGACTGACCCATGCTACCCTTAACGTTGTATCGGTCAATCTTTGACGTATCGGTCAATCTTTGACGCCGCGTCACGGACGCCAAGAAACGAATCGACGTTAGAATCGGCGCAGTTTTGCAACAGATATGTGAAGAATCAGCGTTTTTGGCGGGTCTCGGCCCAGATATTCAGGTAGTTTGCGCCAAAAATCACCACCGCACCCAGGATGACAGCCACATCAAGCGGCTCGGAATAAAACAGCAGGCCAACCACTGCGATCGCCGGCAGACGGGCGAAATCAATGGGAATCACCACGGTCGCGGGCGCAATGGACAAGGCCGTGGTCAGGCACAGATGCGCCATCATACCGCAGCAGCCAATAATGATGACCCAAGGCAGCGAAGCGGCGGAGGGCAGCGCGATGTCCCCGTCAAACCCGGCACATATCAGACCGAAAACGGTTTGCATGGCCGTCATCCAGAACAGGATACAGGTCAGCGTCTCGATCCGGGTCAACTGCTTGGTGTGGATGATGGAGAAGGCAAATCCGATGGCCGCGAGGGCCGCCGCCAATGTGCCGATGCTCATGGCCTCGGGGCTTGGGCGGGCCACGATCAGGATACCGATAAAGCCCAGCACGGCCGCAAGCGCGCGAATGGGGGTCAGCCTTTCGCCCAGCAGCGGCGACAGCACCAAAACCCAGAGTGGAGACGTGAACTCCAGAGCAAAGACCTGCGCCAGTGGGATCGCTGTCAGGGCAAAGAACCATAGGTTCTGTCCCGCGAAATGCGAGATATTGCGCGCCGTTTGCAGGCCCATACTGCAGGTGGTGATCTGGCGGTAGCTGCCCGTGGCCCCGGCCACGATCAGAACAATAATCAGCCCGACGACGCTGCGAAACAACATGATCTCGAACGTATCCAGATCAAAACTAACCGAACGCCCGGCCACCGCCATCAGGGAAAAGGACGCAATCGCGCCGGTCATCCATAGCGCGGCCTTAAGAACCTAGGGGGCGGCATCGCTCATCGGGTGGTCGTGAAATCGCGCGGCATGTGCCCAGTCAACTGCCACCACTCTGAGGCGCGTGTGCGGGTCTGATGCGCTTCGAAGGCCGCCATATCCGCGAACCGTTCTGATACTTCAAAAACGCCCGGGGCCGTCTCGGTCACATCAAAGTTCAGACAACCGGGTTCGGCGCGGCTTAGTGCCATATGCTGGGGCAGGGCGGTGCGCACGATGTCGATATCGCCTGGTGCACAGGTCATTGTACCGGTCAGCGAGACCGTCATTCCCATTCGATCGTGCCCGGTGGTTTCGAGGTAATATCGTAGGTCACACGGTTGATGCCCGGCACCTCGTTGATAATCCGTGTGGCGGTTTCGCCTAAGAAGTTGTGGCTAAACGGATAGTAATCCGCCGTCATGCCATCCACCGAATTGACCGCCCGCAGCGCACAGGCAAAATCATAGGTCCGCCCGTCGCCCATCACACCCACTGTGCGTACCGGCAGAATGGCGACAAAGGCCTGCCAGATCTCATCATACAGCCCGTGTTTGCGAATCTGGTCGATATAAACCGCATCGGCCTTGCGCAGAATCTCCAGCTTTTCGCGGGTGATCTCGCCGGGGCAGCGGATCGCAAGGCCGGGGCCGGGGAAGGGGTGCCGCCCGATAAAACTGTCGGGCAGGCCCAACTCGCGGCCCAGTGCGCGCACCTCGTCCTTGAACAGCTCGCGCAGCGGTTCGACCAGTTTCAGGCCCATTTTATCGGGCAGTCCGCCCACATTATGGTGCGATTTGATTGTCACCGAAGGGCCACCAGAAAAGGATACCGATTCGATCACATCCGGGTAAAGCGTACCTTGAGCGAGGAATTCGGCCCCTTCAATCGTATTGGCATGTTTCTGGAACACATCAATAAACAGCCGCCCGATGATTTTGCGCTTGGTTTCAGGGTCGGATTGGCCGTCCAGCTCGCCCAGAAATAGCTCGGACTCATCCGCATGGATCAGCGGGATATTATAGTTGTCGCGGAACATGGTGAGGACTTCGGTGGCCTCATCCTGACGCAGCAGACCATGATCGACGAAAACGCACGTTAGCTGATCGCCAATCGCCTCGTGGATCAGAACGGCGGCAACCGAACTGTCGACCCCGCCCGAGAGGCCACAGATTACCTGCTTGTCGCCAACCTGCTCACGAATCTTGCGGATCGCCTCTTCGCGGTAAGCGCCCATGGTCCAGTCACCGGAAAACCCGGCAAGACGCACAAAGTTTTCATATAGCTTGGCACCGTTCGGCGTGTGGTGCACTTCGGGGTGGAATTGCACCGCATAAAACTGACGCGCGGGGTCGGCGGTGATCGCATAGGGCGCGTTGGGAGAGGTGCCATAAACCTCGAACCCCGGGGCCAGTTGGCTGACGTGGTCGCCATGGCTCATCCAGACCTGTTCGCGATCACTGTCATCGGCAAACCATCCCTCAAGCAGGTCCAGATGCTGAACCGTCGGGGTGACAAAGGCGCGGCCAAATTCGGCTGTGCCGCCCCCGCCCGAGATTTTGCCGCCTTCAACCTTGCCGCCCAACTCCTGCATCATCACCTGCTGGCCATAACAAATGCCAAGAATCGGCACGCCAGCGGTGAAGGCGCTGGCCGGTGGGCGCGGGCTGCCGTCGCGCACGACGCTATCGGGGCCGCCGGAAAAGATGATGGCTTTGGGCGTGAAACCCTGCAGAAAATCGTCAGTGACATTCTGATAGGGATGGATTTCGCAATAGACGTTCAACTCGCGCAGGCGACGGGCGATCAGCTGCGTTACCTGGCTGCCGAAGTCGATGATCAGAAGGCGGTCATGGGATGTTTGGCTCATGAAATCCTACTAGGACGGGGATGGCGCCAGTGCAAGAGCGGCGCGCGGCAAGAGATAGAATAGTATCTGCACCGATGTCGCTTTTTGACTGGCTTGGCGCAGAATGTCGCTTTTTCCCTTTATAGGCCGCTATTTTCACCTGGTGCCCTCAGGCCTTGCGATACCGTGGTCAAGGAACGCGCCCAAAGGGGGCGCCTGATTTTCTTGCAAGGGTACAACAAGATGGCCGAAGCAGCAGCACGCAGACGTGGACGGGGTGGGGGCGGCGCAGCGCGTCGTGCAGAGCGCACCGCCGTCAGCATCGAGACCGCGAAATATATCGAACGCAACATCCCGAATTTCGAGATCCTGACCGAAGAGGCGCTGGATATCATCGAAGCCAATGCCGAACAGGTGCTGGAAGAGATCGGAGTGAACTTCATCGACAATCCCGCCGCTCTTGAGCGGTGGCGCGCCGCCGGTGCGGATGTGGATGGCGAACGTGTCCGCATCCCCAAAGGTCTGGCCCGCGAGTTGATCAAGACCGCACCGTCAAGCTTTACCCAGCATGCCCGCAATCCCGAGCGGAATGTGGTGATCGGCGGCAAGAACATGGTTCTGGCTCCGGTCTATGGCCCGCCCTTCGTGCGCGACATGGATGGTGGCCGACGCTATGCCACGATGGCGGATTTCGAGAAATTCGTGAAGCTGGGCTATATGTCGAAATGGTTGCACCACTCGGGCGGCACGGTGTGTGAACCCACCGATGTGCCGGTGAACAAGCGTCACCTTGATATGTTGCTGGCCCATATGACGCTGAGCGACAAGCCGTTCATGGGATCGGTCACCGAACCGTCCCGCGCGCAAGACAGCGTCGAGATGTGCGAGATTCTTTTCGGCAAGGACTTCGTGCAGGAAAACACGGTGATGACCTCGCTGATCAACATCAACTCGCCGATGACCTTCGACGATGTGATGATGGGTGCGATGGAGGTGTATGCGCAGAACAATCAGGCCTGTATCGTCTCTCCCTTTATTGTTGGCGGGGCGATGGCGCCTGTGACGGTCGCGGGCACGCTCACCCAGGTGATGGCCGAAGTTCTGGCAGGCATCGCCTATAACCAATTGTGCCGCGCTGGTGCACCCGTGATCATGGGCGCGTTTGTGACTTCGATCGATATGAACTCGGGCGCGCCGACCTTTGGCACGCCGGAGGCCGCACATATCACGTACGGGGCAGGGCAGATCGCCCGGCGTCTGGGTCTGCCGTATCGCTCGGCCGGGTCGTTCACCGGTTCGAAACTGCCTGATGCACAAGCGGCGTATGAGACATCGAACAGCCTGAACATGGGGCTGCTGGCGGGCGTGAACTTCATGCTGCATTCCTGCGGCTGGCTGGAAGGGGGCCTTGTGTCCTCCTTTGAAAAGTTCGTGATGGATGCCGATCAGCTGGGCACGCTGCACCATCTGGCGCAGGGCGTCATGATGGATGAGAACGGTCAGGGCATGGACGCGATTCGCGAGGTTGGCCCGGGCGGGCACTACCTTGGTTGCGCGCACACGCAGGCCAACTTCAAATCCGCTTTCTGGCGCTCGAACATGCTGGATTACAAACCGTTCGAGCAATGGGCCGAAGAGGGCGAGCGCGATACCATGACACTGGCCAACGCCAAGATGAAGCAGATGCTGGACACTTATCAGCAACCCGCGCTTGATCCGGCAATTGCCGAGGCGCTGGCAGCCTACGTGGCGCAGAAGAAAGCCTCGATGCCGGACGCGTTTACATAAAGCGCTTCAACTTTGCCCGGTGTTTCAGGTCACAGACGACAGGCTTCGGCTTGCGGTTGAGATGAGAGATGGGCGGCGCGCAGCAAACGCGCTTCGCCCATCATCACAATGAGAATATCCACATGATCAGTGGCACAATAGGTCGCTTCGCCTGCCTTGCGGCGCTGATCCAGTTGCGCTTCGATCTCCATTAACTGCATCAGGGCCTCGCCCGAACGGGGCAGGCGCCTCGGACCCAGATGGCGGCGCAGATGAATGTCGCGTCGATATTCTGCTGCACCGATCCGGGCGGCCTGAATAAGCAGGCGAGGGCGGCGCAATGTGTCCAACATGGTGAGGATATGGTTCATGTGATGTCTCCCGATATTCATACGGTTTGATTGCACAACTTGAGGTGGTGTTGCGCAGACATACGTTGCAGCGTGCGATGGGGTCGGCGTTGTTTACCTTTTGGTTACAATTGTTGTGATTGTGGAAACAATTAACGAACCGGTAACACTTACTCGGATAGGTTGAGTGCATTTTGTGGATAACTCTGTGGGAAAATACCGTGTGGCTGTGGATAAGTGCTGAATTGGCACCAGAATTTAAAAAGAAGACATCGCGTGACCTGCAGTGTTGATCATATCCTTGGTTGGGTGCCTCAGACAGCGATGCGCTATCTGGCGCATACCGAGGAAGGTGTCTCGATCCGGGCTCTTGCCCGGGATGCTGGCTGTCATGCTTCGACGGTATTGAGGCAAATTCGCAGCTTTGAAACCCGACGCGAGGACCCGCTTGTTGACGATGCGCTCAAGCGACTTGGACAATATGTCCCTCCGATGAATGCCCCCGGCTCTCCTAAGAAGGAGACAAGGATGACTGCACTAAGGGTCCGGAACACCACCAATGAAACCCTGTCCGAAGATCGTCTGAAACAGGATGGCCGACGCGCCTTGCGGCGTCTCTCCGAGAGCGGCTCGATCCTTGTGGTGGCGCCAGCCATGGATAAGGCGGTGATCGTCCGCGAAGTCGAAGGCAAAGAACCAACCCGCATCGGCATTGTCGATAAGGAAGTGGCTGAGGCGATGGCCCTCAAGGGCTGGATTCAATGTGGCAAATCGGGCCGTGTAACCCGTTACCGCATCACACGGGCAGGGCGCGAGGCCCTTGATCATCTGCTGGCCGATGTGGACGAGGATGAGATGGGGTTTGCCGAAGCGCAGACCCCGTTTGAAGCCGCCTCCGTGGATGCCATACCGCAACCGACACGGCGCAAACGCTATTCGGCCAGCGAGACACCTCTGGTGGGGCTGGCCCGGCGCAAGGATCGCGATGGGCAGCCGTTTCTGCCTGATGATTTGGTGCGCGCGGGCGAACGTCTGCGCGAGGATTTTGAGCTGGCCCAGATGGGGCCGCGTGTGACCCAGAACTGGGATCAGTTTCTGACCGGCGGCGTCAGTTCTGAGGGCGGTGGGATGCCGGGGGAAACGGGCAGCGCCGCGCGTCAGCGGGTGACCGGTGCGCTGCGTGATCTGGGTCTTGGACTTGGCGATGTGGCGCTGCGCTGTTGCTGTTATCTTGAGGGGCTTGAGCGGATCGAAAAGCGTATGGGCTGGTCCGCGCGTTCAGGGAAAATCGTGCTGCGTATCGCGTTGCAGCGACTTAAACGGCACTACGATGATCTGGGCGATGCCGGTGGGATGATCGGCTGAACGCCAAAAAAAGGCCCGGGGTTTCCCTCGGGCCTTTTTGATTTTCTGGGGCAGGATCACGCCAGATCGAAACGATCCGCGTTCATCACTTTGGTCCATGCGGCGACGAAATCGCTTATGAATTTCGCACCATTGTCGGCCTGCGCATAAACCTCGGCCAGGGCGCGCAATTGCGCGTTTGACCCAAACACCAGGTCGGCACGCGTGCCGGTCCATTTGACAGCCCCCGACGCCCGGTCACGTCCTTCAAACAGATCCTGATCGGCACTGGTCGAGGACCACTCCGTGGCCATATCCAGCAGGTTCACGAAGAAATCGGTGCTCAGCGCGCCGACACGGTCGGTCAGAACACCATGGGCCGTGCCACCATGATTGGCACCCAGCACCCGCAGACCGCCCACAAGCACGGTCATTTCCGGTGCTGTCAGGGTCAGCAGTTGTGCCCGGTCCACCAACATATGCTCGGCCGGGGTGGTGTACTTGGCGCGTGCAAAGTTACGGAAGCCGTCTGCTTGCGGCTCCATCGGGGCAAAGTTGTCCGCGTCGGTCTGATCGTCGCTCGCATCGGTGCGGCCCGGTGCGAAGGGCACGGAGACGGGGTGACCGGCGGCGGCAGCGGCCTCTTCCACACCGACATTCCCGGCCAGCACAATCAGATCGGCCAGTGAGACGGGTTTGCCGAAGGAGGATTGCACCCCTTCTAATGCGCTCAGAACCTTGGCCAGCTTGGCAGGCTCATTGACCTCCCAATCCTTTTGCGGTGCCAGACGAATACGTGCGCCATTGGCACCGCCGCGTTTGTCCGATCCCCGGAAGGTCGAGGCCGAGGCCCAGGCGGTGCTGACCATCTCGGATACCGAGAGGCCGATGGCCTTGATCGCATCCTTCAGGGTCGCCACATCGGCGTCACTGATCGGATCATGCGCGACCGCCGGGATCGGGTCCTGCCAGATCAGGTCTTCGGCGGGCACTTCGTCACCCAGATAGAGAGCTTTGGGACCCATATCGCGGTGGGTCAGCTTGAACCAAGCGCGGGCAAAGGCTTCGGCGAACTCTTCGGGGTTCTCGTGGAATCGCTTGGAAATCGGCCCATAAATCGGGTCCATTTTCATCGCCATATCCGCCGTGGTCATCATCAGCGGCACTTTCTTAGAGGGATCCGCAGCGTGGGGCGCCATGTCTTCCTCTTTCGGGTCTTTCGGCGTCCACTGTTTGGCCCCTGCCGGGGATTCAGTCAGCACCCATTCGTAGCCAAACAGCACGTCGAAAAAGCCGTTGTCCCACTGGATTGGGTTGGGGGTCCACGGACCTTCGATGCCGCTGGTGATTGCGTCACCACCTTTGCCCGACCCGTGGGTCGAGAGCCAGCCAAAGCCCATCGCTTCCAGATCGCCGCCCTCGGGTTCAACGCCTACATGGGCCGCATCGCCCGCACCATGCGCCTTGCCAAAGGTGTGCCCGCCAGCGGTCAGCGCGACGGTTTCCTCATCATTCATCGCCATGCGCGCAAAGGTCTCGCGAATGTCACGGCCCGAGGCGAGGGGATCAGGATTGCCATCCGGCCCCTCGGGATTGACGTAGATGAGACCCATCTGCACGGCGGCCAGCGGGTTTTCCAACTCGCGCTCACCCGAATAGCGGCTGTTTTCCGTGTCGCTGGTGGCCAGCCACTCCTGCTCGGATCCCCAATAGACATCCTCTTCCGGCTCCCACACATCGGCGCGGCCGCCGCCAAAGCCAAAGGTGCGACCGCCCATCGATTCGATGGCGCAGTTGCCCGCAAGGATCATCAGGTCAGCCCATGAGATTTTATTGCCGTGTTTCTGTTTGATCGGCCACAGCAGGCGACGGGCCTTGTCCAGGTTGCCATTGTCCGGCCAGCTGTTGAGCGGGGCAAACCGTTGTTGCCCGGTGCCCGCGCCGCCACGGCCATCGCCAGTGCGATAGGTGCCGGCGGCGTGCCATGCCATGCGGATAAACAAGCCACCGTAGTGGCCGTAATCCGCGGGCCACCAATCCTGGCTGTCCGTCATCAATGCATAAAGGTCCTCTTTCAACGCTTTGATATCAAGCGATTTAAAGGCTTCAGCATAGTTGAAATCCGCGCCCATAGGATCGCCCTTAGCGGCATTCTGGTGCAGGATCTTGAGGTTCAACTGATTGGGCCACCAGTCACGGTTGCTCACATGTTTTTTGCCTGACATCGGGCATTTGATATCGCCGTCCATTTGGTCCTCCACCGGATTAAGAATAGGGTTGAATACAGGTCGATCATGCTGGCGTGGGCTGGCACAATCTGGAATTCTTCTAAAGTAGACACCGTGCCCATTATAAAATCCAATTGCAGTTTCTTTTGATTGCGATAGCTTTTAGTTATGAATATTACGCTTCGACAACTGACCTATTTCAAGGCTCTGACAGACCAGCGTCATTTCGGCCGCGCAGCCGAGACGGTGAATATTTCACAGCCCGCCTTGTCCGTGCAAATCCGCGAGATGGAAGCCAGTTTGGGCCAGCCATTGGTCGAGCGGCGCACGCGCGATGTGGTGCTTACGCCCTTCGGGCGGATGATTCTGGATCATGCCGAAAAGGTACTGGCCGTAATGCAGGCGCTCAACGAAGCGGCGCGCTGGCGGGGCGGGTTGTCGGGGCGGCTGAACCTGGGGCTGATTCCGACGATCGCCCCTTACATCCTGCCGGATGTGCTTGAGGCGCTGCGCAGCGATGACATTTCACTGGATGTGCATGTGCAGGAGGCCAAGACCGATCGGCTGATTCCATTGCTGACGTCGGGTCACCTGGATGCGGCGGTGATGGCGCTGCCGGTGGCACCAGATGATCTGGTGGGGGCGGCGCTGTTTGAGGATCGCTTTATGTTGGCGGGCAATGCGGCGCGGTTGGCCGATCTGGGGGCGCGGGCTGAAACGCTACGTCCGACGGGGCTGGGCCGCGCGCCACTGTTGTTGTTGGAAGATGGCCATTGCCTGACCGATCAGACTTTGGAGTTGTGCGGGCGTGCGCGCAACAATGCGCAGATCGATATGGGGGCGTCGTCCTTGCCGACCCTGTCGCGGCTGGTGGCCGCTGGATTCGGTCTGACATTGATTCCCGAACTGGCTGCCCCAACCGAACTGCGCGCCGCCCCGGACATGTGCCTGATGCGCTTTGTCGCACCCGAGCCCTGTCGTCAGATCGGGTTGGTGCGACGTGTCAGCAGCCATGACGAAAGCTGGTTTGCAGAGTTGACCGAACTTCTGAGGGCGGTGGGAACGCGCCTGTTGGCGCAGGCCCGGTCAGATCTGCCCATACTGGCCTGAAAAAGAGGCCCGTGCCCCAAAAGGACACGGACCCTAAACACCAGACAACCTTGAAACGCGGTG
Organism: Roseovarius sp.; assembly: GCA_965207105.1. Taxonomy (GTDB): domain Bacteria; phylum Pseudomonadota; class Alphaproteobacteria; order Rhodobacterales; family Rhodobacteraceae; genus Roseovarius. The sequence continues at coordinate 179,034 of CBDBLS010000069.1, forward strand.
GTACTGGTTAACCTTGAAAGTCGACCGCGAGGCGGACTTCGTGAACTGGAACTCTCCACCGCTATGGACTATAGGTAAGAGATGTTACCAAACCATTCGCGGGGAATAATTCGTGCGAGACCTCAAGATACCCGAGCAGCGCCATCCCGAGAAGGCGCACCGCCCCTCTAACCCTCAGCCCAAGAAGCCAGATTGGATTCGCGTGAAGGCACCGGGCGGTAAAGGCTATGCCGATACCAACAGGATCATGCGCGAGCACAAGCTGACTACGGTCTGCGAAGAGGCAGGGTGCCCCAATGTGGGCGAATGTTGGAGCCAGGGCCACGCCACGATGATGATCATGGGCGAGGTCTGCACGCGGGCCTGTACCTTCTGCAACATCGCGACTGGCAAGCCGCCCGAGGATCTGGACGCGTTTGAGCCGGGTCGCGTGGCCGATGCAGTGGCCAAGCTTGGTCTGAACCATGTGGTGGTGACCAGCGTGGATCGTGATGACATCAAGGATGGCGGAGCTGCGCATTTTGCCCAGACGATCCGCGCGATCCGTCATCGCAGCCCGAAGACGACAATCGAGATTCTGACGCCCGATTTCATCAATTGCGATCCGTCGGTTCTGGAAGTGGTGGTTGAGGCGCGCCCAGATGTATTCAACCACAATCTGGAAACCGTGCCGGGCCTCTATCCAAAAGTGCGCCCCGGCGCGCGGTACTTCCATTCGCTGCGCCTGTTGCAACGGGTGAAAGAGCTGGATTCATCCATGTTCACCAAGTCGGGAATCATGGTGGGGCTGGGCGAAGACCGGCTGGGCGTGCATCAGGTGATGGATGACATGCGGGCGGCAGATATCGATTTTCTGACCATCGGCCAGTACCTACAGCCCACGCCCAAGCATCAGGCGCTTGACCGGTTCGTGCACCCGGACGAATTTGCAGCCTACGAGAAATCGGCTTATGGCAAAGGCTTCCTGATGGTCTCGGCGACACCGCTGACCCGCTCGTCCTATCACGCGGGCGATGATTTCGCGCAGTTGCGCGAGGCACGGACCAGGAAATTGGCCGAAGCGTAATTCCCTGAACCGTTTCGGCGGAAAACCTCCGATATCTGTCGCTATGGGCTTTCGCTCTATGCGTGCATTTGCGCACGGCGCTACACTGAATTCAGTCGATACTATTTTCATGCAGTTTTTTTGCTATTGGAGCACCAGGATGATTTTTCGCCCCTTAGAGGCTGTTCCAAAAGTAGTTGAGTGATATCACGTGTTTATGATTCATTGGTTTTGAAAGAAACTGGAGGATCCCATGACGTGGACAGACATCACCCGCGCGGAGCACAGGCGTAAAACGGGCTTTTATCCAAGCGATTTAACTATGGAGGAATGGGCGCTTGTTCGGCCCCTGTTACCTGCCGCGAAGCGAGGTGGTCGCCCTCGCAAGACGAATCCGCGCCGTGTTGTGAACGCGATTATGTATATGGCGACCACGGGATGTCAGTGGCGCATGATCCCGCGGGATTTCCCGGCGATCTCGACTGTGCAGAACTGTTTTTACGACTGGCGCGACAACGGTCTGTTACACCGGATCAACCATCTGTCAATGATGGCGGCGCGCGAATTGTCGGGCCGTGAGGCGAGCCCCACTGCGGGCGTTATTGACAGCCAGAGCGTAAAAACAACGGAAAGCGGCGGCATTTCAGGCTTTGATGCGGGCAAAAAGATCAAAGGGCGCAAGCGTCACATCGTGACAGACACGCAAGGTTTCCTGTTACCGATCCTTGTTCACGCCGCCGATATACAGGATCGGGATGGTGCTGTGGATGGTCTCAAAGCACTGCGCATCCGCTTCCCGCGGCTGGGGCACATCTTTGCGGACGCAGGATATGCAGGGCCAAAGCTTCGGGATGCTTTGGCCCTGCAGGGAAAATGGACATTGGAGATTGTCAAGCGCCCTGACAAAGCCGAGGGGTTCGTTCTTCCACCACGAAGACGGGGTGTCGAGCGAACATTCGCGTGGCCGGGACGTTGCCGTCGTTTGGCAAAAGATCGGGAGGCAACCGTTGAAAGTTCCGTAGCATGGGTTTTGGTTGCCGGTATTCGTCTCTTGACAAGGCGGATAGCAAGGCATTCTGTTCAAACATAAACTTTTGAGTCAGACTCTTACAGGCAATATGCCTTTGTTTGATGTTTTTTTCTCCCGCCAACGCCCAGCCCTATGATGAGCCATTCGATGTTGACCACCTGAATTGCGGCCTGCTTGTCTGTGCAGATGTTTATCAGGGGCAAGGTGTGTCCCATCCTCAGTTGATCGCCACCTTCATTCAGACAGGTCCCGCGTCTCCGGATATCACCTTTATCCACGATTACCCGCTTGACGCTCCGCCGACATTTACGATCCGGATCAATAGCAGCATCGCGATGCACACGGGCAGTAGCCCCTCCATACCGATGATGCCCGGTGCATGGCGAACCTTGCTTGAAAATGCGGCTGCCGTCGGGGAGGGAGCTGAATTGGCTTACAACAACCCCTATACTGCAGAGTATGGTTTCTGGCCGACCATGGCGCATTGGGCCGAACTGATAGTATCCGTCTTGATCAAGGAGAATTTTGCGACCATTCGCGGTCAGCCTTGACAAGCGCATTTGCCATCTCGATCAGTTTTCTCATGAGCGCGGTGAGAGCGACTTTGGCAGGCTTGCCAGCTGCCATCATGGCCTGGTATTTCCTTGCGAGGTCAGGGTTGTGGCGTGCCGCGACGAGAGCCGGCATGTAAAGAGCGTCGCGCAGGAATTTACGACCGCCCTGAATGAAGGCCTTGCCGCGCCATTGCCCGGACTGTCGCGTCATGGGTGCGGGGCCCGCCGGACTGGCTGCCTTCCTGCGGTCCAGTGTTCCAATCTCTGGAAATTCGACCAGGATGGCGACGGCAGCAACCTCGCCGATGCCGGGAATGGAGCGGAGAATATCATGTGCGCGCGCCCTTTTCCGACAATCACGCAGACGCGTCCCGAGTTCATCGTCAAGAGCCGCGATCTGGCGTTTGACCTGCGTCAGGGGTGCTTTTGTCTGGCGGCGTGTGAACGCCAGAGTCTGTGTTTTCACACGGTTCAACAGCCGGGTTCTGTCCTTGACCAAGGCCATCCGCGCGATCTGCAACTCTTTGAGTTCATGTTCATTCCTGTTGTAAGGCCTGTCCGGTACCGGATCGAACGCCGAACCCATCGTGGCCAGGATGCGCGCGTCAACGGCATCTGTTTTGGCACGCGTTCCATGCGCCTGGGCAAAGCGGCGGGCCTGTAGTGGATTGATCTTCACCAGAGGCAATTTGCCCGGGAACGTCTTCTCGAAGGAGGCATGGTAAGCACCCGTTGGTTCAAAGACCACGATTTGTGGCTGTTCGCTCCCGATCCAGCGCTTGAGCGCGCGAAAGCCGGAAGCGGTGTTGTCGAATTGGGCATGTTGTCCTGTCTTGATCCGATGCACATCCAAATGCGCTTTGGAGATGTCGATCCCGATGCTGTCCTTCATTATCTTCGATGTCCTGTGCCTGTCGTGCAGAGCCAGCAGCTGCTGCGTATCCGTTCAGGCCTCATGCGAAGACGGTGGCTGATCAAACTATCAAACGGTTCATTACAACCAGGCCCCTCACGATCCAGCGACCGTCGAAGCCAGTCACGCCATATATGGCGTGACTGGCTTCGCCTCAAACTTCGCATGAAACCCGGGGAAAGTCATAAGACAAGCGGCCACGTCGGGGAATGTGCCACCGGGTGTGGCGCAGTGGGATATCGACAATGGTCTGGTAGAAGATCCGGAAGACACCAACACAGGCGGCGGGATGTCTTCTAACGCAATTGGCGGACTGGTTCAGGAGCAGACGTGTTATCAGAATCCGTTTCAACCCGGCTGCCCTAGCCCGTTTGCTCGGCAGGGTGGAGCGGATGTATCGTCCCTGGCGGTCGCCGGCCCCTCACAAGCGCAACGTGAAGGGGCCGCGGTGGCGCGCGTGCGTCTTGCCCTCGTGCTCAGTCCCGAAACACGGCGTACAGCGATTGACAATTTGCAGGCGCAGATTGATCCACAGACTGTCGGTCCCTACGACACCGAGTGTTCCAATGATCAGCTGCAGGATGAACAGTCGCTGCAAACCTGCCGTGATCGATGCGACATGTGTCAAACGCTGGACATGACCGTCGATGGCATTGAGAGTCTGACTCAAAAGTTTAGGCTCAATTAGCATTGATTATGCGTGGCGTGTTACAGGCAGGATGCCTGCGGCGGCGGCAAGTATCGTGCGCGGCGTTTGGTGGCTCGGAAGGACGGCAGGGTGGAACCACCGAAGGCAGCTGTCCAGGTATTTGGTCGCGATGCCCCGATGGCGGCGCGGAAAGGTCTTTAACCGCTCATGCCGACTGTTCACGGTTTGAATGTGCAATTCACCACGGACACGTTCTCCGGCGGTCCGGTCGAGACTTTCATGGCTGACGCCCGTTTCTGCGGCGCAGGGCGGGTAGCCGGTGCAGCCATCGGTCACCGGGAGAGCGTCCCCATCAAGACGTGGCTGCAGAACCGTTTTGAGATGTTCGGCTGTCACCGCAGGCAAGACAGCACTGATGGCGGTGCCTGATCGGTCGACCGCAACGGGGACCGGAACCTGCTCCTTCGACAATCCGCGTTTTGAGGCCTTTCCCCCGCGTTTGCGGGCTTTTCGAGAGAGATTACGGTCCCCTTTCCGGCTGCGCGGAAAGAACGTCCCGTCGGCTTCGACGATTCCGCACAGCTTGACCGCACCGACCGTTACGGCCTCGGGAAAGCGATGACGCCAACGAAAAGCTGTGGTGTCGGCCACCATACAACGCCCGTCGGACGCCTTTACCGTTTCGCCGTCGCGCAGGGAAGCTGCGAACCCTGCCCATCTGTCCCTGTGGCGCAAGCGGGCAGGCGGCGTCCCGGTCAGCGCGTTGAAGGTTTTGCGACAGCCTTTGCAAAAGAACCTCGTCAGGCCACTTGCATGGCCCCTGATGATCGCACCGCCCGAAGCACAGTGCGGACAGATACGCCCCTCGCGAACATTCGCCTCAGGGAGATCGATCACGCTTTCCAGCGACGAAACCCCGGCAACGAGCCGTCCGGTTTCAGCCCGTTGTTTCGATGAAAGGTCGTCGGTCTCGTTGAGCCACACCAAAAAAGCTTGATGATCCATGTGCCGCACCCCATAATTTTGTTCATGGTGTGTTCTATTACAGGTTGGCACGCATAATCAATGCTAATTGAGCCAAAGTTTATGTTTGAACAGAATGCCTTGCTATCCGCCTTGTCAAGAGACGAATACCGGCAACCAAAACCCATGCTACGGAACTTTCAACGGTTGCCTCCCGATCTTTTGCCAAACGACGGCAACGTCCCGGCCACGCGAATGTTCGCTCGACACCCCATCTTCGTGGTGGAAGAACGAACCCCTCGGCTTTGTCAGAGCGCTTGACAATCTCCAATGTCCATTTTCCCTGCAGGGCCAAAGCATCCCGAAGCTTTGGCCCTGCATATCCTGCGTCCGCAAAGATGTGCCCCAGCCGCGGGAAGCGGATGCGCAGTGCTTTGAGAACATCCACAGTACCATCCCGATCCTGTATATCGGCGGCGTGAACAAGGATCGGTAACAGGAAACCTTGCGTGTCTGTCACGATGTGACGCTTGCGCCCTTTGATCTTTTTGCCCGCATCAAAGCCTGAAATGCCGCCGCTTTCCGTTGTTTTTACGCTCTGGCTGTCAATAACGCCCGCAGTGGGGCTCGCCTCACGGCCCGACAATTCGCGCGCCGCCATCATTGACAGATGGTTGATCCGGTGTAACAGACCGTTGTCGCGCCAGTCGTAAAAACAGTTCTGCACAGTCGAGACCGCCGGGAAATCCCGCGGGATCATGCGCCACTGACATCCCGTGGTCGCCATATACATAATCGCGTTCACAACACGGCGCGGATTCGTCTTGCGAGGGCGACCACCTCGCTTCGCGGCAGGTAACAGGGGCCGAACAAGCGCCCATTCCTCCATAGTTAAATCGCTTGGATAAAAGCCCGTTTTACGCCTGTGCTCCGCGCGGGTGATGTCTGTCCACGTCATGGGATCCTCCAGGCTCTTTCAAAACCAATGAATCATAAACACGTGATATCACTCAACTACTTTTGGAACAGCCTCTGAGGGCGGTGTGGGCTGTGGTGCGTCCGTCAGTTTACTTTCCACAATCTGGTCTAAAGCCTCCGACTTTAGTCGGAAAAACATTCAAACGTGCGCCGAAGGCGCTCATGAACCACTGAACCCTCTGACTTTAGTCGGAGGAGGTTCAGTCGCGTGGGGGCTTAGTGCTTTCACGGAAGGGGCCAGTGTTGCGGGGCTTGTCTTTGGCGGTGCGGCGGCAACGGCGACATGCACGGGGGGGTATGTCTGGGCGGCTGGCATCTGGCGCTCGCAACTTCACAAATCATGCCAGGACCAGTGTTCCTACTATTTCGAATAGTTGCGCCCAACAAAAATAAAGCGCCGGGCTGACAAACGCGGCGCTTTATTGATATAGCAATCAGTCGCTTGGGCTTGCTTAGCTGCCCCAGGTGCGGACCGGGCCGCAATCCATATGCACGAAGTTTGAGCCCGAGTATTTGCCAACACCGCCGCCACGACAGGCTTTGGCAGCGCGATACATTTGGCTGACCGAGCGGGAAGACAGACGCAGATCAGCGGCCTGACCCTTCATGTGGCGCGAATTCTTGGCCACGCCGCGTCCACGGCTGCGCAGCATCGCGTTGGTCTTGGGGCTGCGATAGCCCGAAAGCAACATATAGGGCTCGTGAGAATCCAGCATGTTGTGGGCTGCCGCCATGATGTCGATTGTGCGGATGTCGATGCGATGCACATCATCGGTCCGCCAGTCGCGCATGAAATTCTCAATTTCGCGGACGCTGTCCTTCAGGTAGTCGCCTTCGATCCAGTAGATCATGTCGATCTTCTCACCGGTCCGGGGTGAGGACATACGCAGGCGGCGAATATCGCCCGCACCGCGCAAGAATCCTGATGCATTTGTGTAGGTTGGTGCGGCTGTGATTGCGGTTGCTGCAAAAGCACCCAAAATGCCGCGTCGCGTCATGCTCAAAGTCATAAGTGCGCCTGTCCCGTCGCTTACCTGTTTGTGCCACGTGTTAGTGACTCTGCCATCCCATCCCCAGATGCACTATGCTTATTGCATATTAAGAATCACTGAAAAAGGACGTTTTTGTCGCATTCGCAACTATCAAGGGTTTTCGGCAATTTTTTTGCGCAAAATGGAGTCGTTGTGCCACATTTCTGCAACGTGGCCCGGCCGATATAGCCACATTTCGGGCACTGTGCGGGTGCTGATGAAAAATTGATTGGACAGGGGCTGGGTCGGGTCCTGATAGTTGTTATACTACTGCGCCTGAATTGACCTGAAGAATTTGTAGAGAGGTTGATTCAATTTGCCGCATGGTCATACGTATCACAGCATGCACTTTGAGAGCATGAACAAGCCCCACAAAACGGTTTCGCTATCTGCCGATCAGCGCCTGGCCCTTGAGGCCATTTGCCGCCGCCGCAAGGTTGAAGCGCTTGTCTGGAGGCGCGTCCGTGCGTTTCCGCTGTTGGATGCAGAAGAAGACGCCGGAACGGTTTGCCGGATTCTGGATATCGGCCCGACGGTTCTGACGGAGTGGCGGTTTGCCTTTTCCGGGGCGGGGCTGTCGTTTTTCGGCTTGAAGGATTACAGCCAGCGACAAGGGCATTTGTCGGGGGAGCGCGAACGGGCTTTGAAAGCCCGTTTTGCCGAAAACCCGGCACGGAACGTAGACGGGGTCTGTGCGTATGTTCCGGCGGAATACGGGCGGAGCTACAGTCCCTCGGGGGCCGCCAGGCTGATGCGCCGTCCGGGGTTTGAGTATAAAAAGCCACGATTGCCGCCTGCACAGGCCGATGAAGTCAAACAGGCGGCGTTTATCGCCATGTATGAGGCCCTGATGACCGAACTTGCAGGCGATGGGATGGTGGTCTTCTCCGATGCTGTGCATCCCGAGCATCGGAGCCGTCACGCCCATGGCCGGTTCCCGAAGGGGCAAAAGACGGCCCTGAAGGCAACATCGGGGCGCAGGCGCCTCAATATTCAGGGTGCGCTCGATCTTGAAACGTTCCGGTTCACCTTTGTGGAAGGCGGGAAGATCAATGCCCAAACGACACTCTCATGCTGGAAAAGCCGGAGCGCAACACCTCAACCAAAACGACCATCCATGTTTTTGTCGACAATGCGCGTTATCACCATGCCAGGATACTCCAGCCATGGCCGCACAGCCCCGAACGTCGGGTGAAGTTGAAGTTCCTGCCGGCATACGCCCCGCATCTCAACCCGATTGAGCGCCTTTGGGGTGTCATGCACGAATGCATCACCCATAATCGCCATTACGCCACGTTCAACCAGTTCACCGAGGCCATTCTCAACTTCTTCCGCCAAACCCTACCCGACAAACGGCGCGATTTTCGCGACACTGTTACCGACAATTTCATACCGACAATTTCAGGATCCTTTCTCTCAAGGAATACAAGCTGATCTGACCTCAAATCTTCTGGTCAATTCGGTCGCGGGAGTATAATTACAGGGGAACGACGAAAGATGCAGGGGAATATCATGCACTTGGCAAGATTCGGCTTTGGCCTTCGGGGGGGGGATCGCGCTGGCGATCATGGCGCTGGTTTATGTGATGACACCGGCGCCGGTGGCCGCGCAGGTAACCGCCTTCAAACAGGCCGTGGCCGAGGCCGCATCGGATGATCGCAAGCTTGCCGGGTACTACCGCGACAACGCTTATGCAGGTTTGTGGACCGGGCAGACCCCCGAAGACAAGGCGCGGCGCAAAGCGCTGTTTGCCGCCATCGCCAGCGCCGAAGTCCATGGTTTGCCGATGGAGCGGTATGATCCCGCTGGACTGATGGAGCGGCTGAAATCCGTGCGCAGCCCCCGCGATCTGGGCTTTGCCGAGGTCGAGATGAGCAAGACATTCCTGCGTCTGGCCGCCGACCTGCAAACCGGTGTGTTGAAGCCCTCAAGCGTTATTCTCGGCAATAAACGTGCCGTCGTTGGACGCGACCGCACCACCTATCTGAGCGAAGTGAAATACGCTGACCCGCGCCGGTTCTTCCGCTCGCTGGCACCGCAAACCAATGAGTACGCCCGCCTGATGAAAGAAAAAGCCCGGCTTGAACATCTGATTGCTCAAGGTGGCTGGGGCAAGACCGTGCCCGCAGACAGCCTGAAACCCGGTCAGACGGGTGCTGTTGTTCTGGCTCTGCGTGCCGATTGGTGGCGATGGGCTATCTGACCCGCAACGCCAGTGGCAGCTATGATGCGGCCCTGCAGGATGCCGTGCAAACCTTCCAGCAAAACCACGGGCTGGAGGAGGATGGCACCGCCGGGGCCAGCACGATGAAAGAGATCAACACCTTGACCGAGGCGCGTCTGAAATCGGTGATGGTGGCCCTGGAACGGGAACGCTGGTTCAACCGCGAACGGGGATCGCGCCATATTCTGGTGAATCTGACCGATTTCACCGCCCGCATCATCAAGGATGATCGCCAAGTCTTCACCACCCGCTCGGTCGTTGGCAAGAATGTCGGCGATCGTCGCACACCGGAGTTTTCCGATGAAATGGAGTTCATGGTGATCAACCCGACCTGGCATGTGCCGCGTTCGATCACGGTGAAAGAATACCTGCCGATGATGAAGAAGAACCGCAATGCGGCGGGGCATCTGAAGCTGTATGACCGCCGTGGTCGCGCGGTCAGCCGCAGGGCAATCAATTTCGGTGCCTACAACGCCCGGAACTTCCCTTATTCGATCAAACAGCCGCCCTCGTCGCGCAATGCGCTGGGGCTGGTGAAGTTCATGTTCCCCAATAAATACAACATCTACCTGCATGACACGTCGGCCAAGAACCTGTTCACCCGCGAGACGCGTGCCTACAGCCATGGCTGTATCCGCCTGCAGCAACCGTTCGAGTTTGCCTATGCGCTGCTGGCCGATCAATCGGACGATCCCGAGGGGCTGTTCCATTCCAAACTGCGCACCGGCAGCGAAACCAAGGTTGTGCTGGATCAGGCGATCCCGGTGCATATCATTTACCGCACTGCTTTCACCACGCCGCATGGCAAGGCCCAGTATCGCCGCGATATCTATGGCCGCGATGGCGTGATTTGGAACGCCCTGTCCAAAGCAGGGGTTTCACTGGCGGGCGTTCGAGGCTAAATCAACTCCAAAATCACTGCGTTTCGCTTGGCTCCCGAGACAGGGACTGGCGAAACGCCGGATGACATATTAGGTGTTCTGCGCGTTTCGTGACAAAGAACGTTCAAGGTGTTCGCGAACCGCTTTAGGAGGTCTGGGATGGCATTTACAATTCAGCAGATTGCGACGGCGTTAGGGGCAGAGGCCTTTGGTGCCGTTGATATTGAGATCACCGGAGCGGCAGAACCGGGCGATGCAACCCCCAGCGATCTGGCGCTGGCGATGAAGCCTGAATATGCCGAGGCCTTGCCAAAGGGGGCGGCGCGTGCCGCCATGTTGTGGGATGGGGCCGATTGGCAGGCGCTGGGGTTGGAGGCCGCGATTGTGGCACCACGTCCGCGCTATGTGATGGCGGGGCTGACCCAGTTGATGGACCCGGGGCAGGGCTGGGGCACGGGCGTGCATCCTTCGGCTGTCGTGGATGCGATGGCGGTCTTGGGCGAAGGCGTGTCTGTTGGTCCGCTGGCTGTGATCGGGGCTGGAGTGCACATCGGCGATGGCACGGTGATTGGGCCCCAATGTTTCGTTGGCACGGACACGGTGATCGGCGCGAACGGGTTCCTGCGCGAAGGCGTGCGCATTGGCGCGCGGGTGGTGATCGGAGATCGCTTTATCTGTCAACCTGGTGCGGTGATCGGGGCCGACGGATTTGCCTATGTGACACCGGACGTGTCAGGCGTGGAAAAGGCGCGCCAGTCGCTGGGCGATCAGGGCGATATCACGGCGCAGTCCTACGTTCGCATTCACAGCCTTGGATCGGTCCAGATGGGCAATGATGTCGAGATGGGCGCGAACAGCACGATTGACCGCGGCACCATCCGCGACACGGTGATTGGCGATCGTACCAAGATCGATAATCTGGTGCATATCGGCCATAACTGCGTGATCGGCACCGATTGTCTGCTCTGCGGTATGACCGGTCTGGCCGGGTCAGTGAATGTTGGGAACAACGTGGTGCTGGCCGGGCAAACCGGTGTCGGTGATAATATTTTTATCGGCGACAATGTGATCACCGGGGGGGGCACCAAATTGCTGTCCAACGTACCGGCAGGCCGGGTGATGCTGGGCTATCCGGGCATGAAGATGGACACGCAGATGGATGTCTACAAGAATCTCCGTCGCCTCAAGCGGTTGTTCACTGATGTCGCAGAGTTGAAGAAAACGGTTTCAAAACCCGACACGAGCGACTAAGTCCTGCGCATCGCTTTAGGTGTGAGGTGACAGGAATGAGCATCAACGACAGTGTGATCAACATTATTGCCGAACAGGCCGTTTTAGAGCCGTCGGATGTGACTCTCGACAGCACGCTTGAAAGCCTCGGGATCGACAGCCTGGGCCTTGTGGAAAGCATCTTTGCCATCGAGGAAGAGTTCGACATTTCGATCCCCTTCAACGCCAACGCCCCGGATGAAAGCGATTTTGATATCTCTTCGGTGGCCTCGATCATCACAGGCATCGAAGCGCTGGTGAAAGAGAAGTCGTGAAAAGAGTCGTCATAACCGGTGCGGGCACGATCAACGCGCTGGGGCAGAATGTGCCTGACACGCTTGAGGCGATGCGCGAGGGGCGTTGTGGCATCGGCGATCTTGAGTTTCGAGATGTGGAACGTTTGTCGATTCGCATTGGCGGTCAGGTCAAAGGCTATGAAGCCGAGGAACGGTTCAATCGCCAGCAGCTCGCCCTTTATGATCGTTTCACGCAATTCACCCTGATCGCCGCACGCGAGGCGATTGCGCAAGCGGGTCTCGCGTTTTCCGGCGATCTGGCCGCGCGGGCAGGGGTGGTGTTGGGCAACTCGGGTGGTGGGATGACCACACTCGATGATAATTATCGCACCGTTTACGAAGACGGCAAAAACCGGGTGCACCCATTTGTGGTGCCCAAACTGATGAACAATGCCGCCGCCAGCCACCTGTCGATGGAATTTAACCTCAAAGGACCCAGCTTTACCGTCTCGACTGCTTGTGCCTCGTCCAATCACGCCATGGCGCAGGCCTTTCAGATGGTGCATGGCGGGCTCAGCCCGGTGATGATCACAGGTGGATCAGAATCGATGCTGTGCTTTGGCGGGGTCAAAGCCTGGGAAGGGCTGCGGGTGATGTCCAAAGATGCCTGCCGCCCGTTTTCCGCCAACCGCAACGGTATGGTGCAGGGCGAAGGCGCTGGGGTTTTTGTGTTCGAGGAATATGAGCACGCCCGCAAACGCGGCGCGGACATTCTGGCCGAGGTGGCCGGATTTGCCATGTCCTCGGATGCCGCCGATATCGTCATGCCTTCAAAACAGGGCGCGGCGCGCGCCATCAAGGGTGCGATGCAGGACGCCAGGATCAATCCGGAAGACGTGGGGTATATCAACGCCCATGGCACCGGCACGGCGGCCAATGACAAAACCGAAAGTGCCGCTGTCGCAGATGTGTTTGGGGCCCATGCTGACCGGCTGATGATCAGCTCGACCAAATCCATGCATGGCCATTTGATTGGTGGGACGGGCGCTGTCGAGCTGCTGGCCTGCATCATGGCACTGCGGGACGGGATCGTGGCCCCCACGATTGGTTATCAGGAACCGGACCCGGAATGCGCGCTGGACGTGGTGCCAAACGAGGCGCGCGAGGCAGATGTGCAGGTGGCTCTGTCCAATGCCTTTGCCTTTGGCGGGCTGAACGCGGTGCTGGCCCTGAAACGCGCGCCCTGACGTCCGGATAAAAGAAAAGGGCGCGACCCTATGCAGGTCACGCTCTTCTTAAATCACAATACTTGGTCTTAGTTTTCCAGTACCGATGCGTTCTCAAACGCAGCTGTGAACCCTGACAGTGAGGCTGTGATATTGACCGTCTGATCGGGGGCCTGGGCCGGCACGATCTGCAAGGTGGCTGTGACCCCGCGTTTGAAGGCTGCGATATCCTCGGCAGTCAGGCCAATCTGAGCATAGCATCCCACCACGCTACAAAAGCGGTAAGAATAGCTTTTCGCCTTGCCGCCATCGACGGCGATCTTCAGCTCTTCGGTCAGCATTGTACCCAGCGGCACCACGATGGTGGCCCCGGCAGCAGCCTGAGCGCCCTCGGGCAGACGGAAAATGCTGAACTCGGCAATCGAGTTGCCCGCCTCTTCGCGCAGCAGCTGGATCATCTGGCAGGGGTCTTCTTCGGCCTCAGAGCGGAAGCATTTCAGTTCCCAGTCGCCGTAGGTCTCTTTGACATAGGTCGGGTCTTCCTCAACAGGCTGGCCCATCTCCAGACCATTATCTGCCGTAGTGGCGTCAGCGCCCTCGGCAGTTGTCTCTTCAGCAGCAGGTTCCGCCTCGGCGGCTTCAGCGGTCTCGGCCTCGTTAGTGGTGGTGTCCTCCTGCGCAAAGGCGGGTGCGCCAATGGCAAGCGCCGCCAGGAATGGCAGGGTGTAAAGAAGCTTGGGCATAGTGTCCCCTATTTATCTGTCCAAACGATTGCCTGCGGCTCTATCATGGTGCCACTCGGGTGTCAGGATAAAATCGCAGCCCGGACGCGGGCGCAAGGCAGAAATCCGCTGTCTATTGGGGGATCACGCGGCTTTGAAAGCGGGATTGGGGATTTAAAAAATGCAAAAGAGGCCTTACGGCCTCTTTCGTCTTTATCTCCCTGTCGGACTGGCCGACTTATCATTGGCCAGACGCTAGGATAGGAAAGTGCAGGCGTCAACAGTCAATCGCCGTTATCATTTAGGAAATTTGTAAAAAAAGGCCGCGTACGAGGCGCGGCCAGTCTGACAGGGAGGAAGTCACCCAAGGGCCAGAGGACATGCGGCCTTTCGGGTGAGAATGATACTGGCGTGTAATTCTTAACTTTGTATGTTCACACCGTGAAAAAAGTTAGACAATGGGAGCAGTGCCTTGGAAAATAACGTGTTTATTGGCGGCGGCGGGCCGGATTACGGCGACAAACAAGGGCTCAGCCTGAAATATGCCAACCGTCATGGGCTGATTGCCGGGGCTACTGGCACGGGTAAAACCGTGACATTGCAGATATTGGCCGAAGGGTTTTCATCGGCTGGCGTCCCAGTGTTTCTGTCCGACGTGAAGGGCGATTTGTCGGGGCTCGCAGTACCCGGCTCGGCTGACTTCAAGTTGCACGAGGCCTTTACCAAACGCGCAGGCACCATCGGTTTTGACGACTATACTTACAACGCGTTCCCGGTCACCTTCTGGGATCTGCTGGGCCGACAAGGTCACCCGGTGCGCACCACCGTGGCCGAGATGGGTCCGCTGTTGCTGTCGCGCTGCTGGATGCCAGTGATGCCCAGGAAGGCGTGATCAACATTGCCTTCCGCGTCGCCGATGAAGAGGGCATGCCGCTGCTTGATCTCAAGGATCTGCAGGCCCTGTTGATCTGGGTGGGTGAGAATAGCAAAGAATGGTCGCTGCGGTATGGCAATGTCTCGGCCCAGTCGGTGGGCGCGATCCAGCGTCAGTTGCTGGTGTTGGAAAACCAGGGCGGCAATCAGTTGTTTGGCGAACCGGCGCTGGAACTGGAAGACCTGATGCATGTTGGTGCCGACGGGCGCGGACAGATCAACATTCTGGCGGCGGACAAGTTGATGGGCAGTCCGCGGCTTTATGCGACCTTCCTTCTGTGGTTGCTGAGCGAGCTGTTTGAGACGTTGCCCGAGGTAGGTGACCCAGACAAACCCAAGCTGGTGTTCTTCTTTGACGAGGCGCACCTGCTGTTTGACGACGCACCGGACGCTTTGGTCGATAAGGTCGAACAGGTGGCACGGCTGATCCGCTCCAAAGGCGTGGGCGTTTACTTCATCACCCATAACCCCGATGACGTGCCCGAGGATATTCTGGGCCAATTGGGCAATCGCTTCCAGCATGCTTTGCGCGCCTTTACCGCGCGGGATCAACGTGCCCTTAGCCGTGCCGCTGAAACCTATCGCCCCAATCCGCGCTTTGACACCACCGATGCGACCCGTGATGTCGGGGTGGGCGAGGCCGTGACCTCGATGCTGGAAGACAAGGGTGTGCCCGGGATTGTTGAACGTACTCTGATCCGCCCGCCATCCTCGAAACTGGGCCCGATCAGTGATGCGGATCGCAAGCTGTCCATGACCACATCGCCGGTGGCGGGGAAATATGACACCGTGTTGGATCGCAGGTCGGCCTATGAAATCCTCGCCGCACGCGCCGATGCTGCCGCCAAAGAGGCCGCAGTTGAGGAAGAAAAGGCCGAAGTCGAAGACCTCAGCCCGATGCTGCGCGAATTCAGTCAGGCGCGGCGCTATTCGGGTAAGGGTGTTGCGCGTTCCACCTCAAAACCTCGGGCCGGGACGCAGCGCAAGCAGGATACCTTTGCCTCGGCGATGACCGAGGCGGTGATCAAGGAACTCAAAGGCACCACCGGGCGCAAAATCGTGCGCGGAATCCTGGGCAGTTTCTTCAAAGGGCGGTAAGCGCCCCAAGATCGGGGTTCAGCTGATCATACATCTGTGCTGCGCGCATGATGCGTCCGCGTTTCATGCTTGGGTTTTCGACGCGCAGCAGGGCTTCGCAGCCGATAAAGAAGGGCAGGATCACGTCGCGCTCATGCGCGCTCAGATCAAAGGCGACGGCAAACGCCTCGATCCCTTCTAGGGTCTGTTGACAATCATCGTGTTGCAATGAGCATGGCACAGAGGTGCCAGTTGGCAGCGTAGCTTGTATCAGTCTTGTCGTATCGCGTTGCCATGCCTCTGAATTCCTTGATCTTTGCGAAATGGTTTTCGACGGGATGGCGCCACTTGTACATGTGGGTATCGTAGTCCCGTTGAACTTTTCGGTTCGATTTGGGCGGGATGACAGCGGTTGCGCCACGCTCATCAAGGTCTTGCAGGAGCCAGTCGGCGTCGAAGGCTTTGTCGGCCGGCAACGCCCCAAAGGAAACCCCCTTGATCAGAGGAGCGACCCCCTTCATGTCGTGTGCCTGTCCCGGCAAAAGCAGAAACCGGAACAGGTTACCGAGCGCATCGACCAGGGCCACGACCCTGGTCGTCAGTCCGCCGCGAGAGCGTCCGATAGCCTGGTGTTGAGTCCCCCTTTTGCGCCCGAAGCCTTCTGATGAGCTTGAACAATCGTCCCGTCGATAAGGGCATATTCCAGGTCCGGCTCGCCACTCATGGCATTGAAAAGACTCTCGAACACGCCGTTCCCGGCCCACCGACGAAATCGCTTGAACCGGCTGTTCCGGTTGCCAGACTCTTTGGGCAAATCCCGCCATGGGGACCCTGTGCGTACGCGCCATAATACTGCTTCCATAAACCGGCGATTATTGCGCGCAGTAACACCCGGATCGCCTGCCTTGCCCGGTATAGGCGGCTCAATCTTCTCCCAAAGCTCATCGGAAACAGCCAAACGATTTGCGTCCATCAACACCTCCATTTTGGAAGCTTGAATCAGACTTCAGGCAAAATGGGAACCCCGAATGTCAACAGGCCCTAGATCAACGCCAAAGCGCGCGCCCCCTGACGGGATCAGCCCACGCCGCCCCATATGCATCAGGAACCGCGCCATATCCTTGTAAATAGGCATTGAGGCCGAGCCGCCATTGTCGATGTCCGTCAACCGGTCCCTGTTGATCAGCAGGTTGTTGGGGTGAAAATCCCCATGGCTGATCGCATAGCGCCAGGGCTGCGTATCTGCAGGTTTGGCCAAGCGCCGCAACCGGCGCAGAACGCGGGCCTCGCGGCGGCGTAACTTCTCATGAGGTTGCTGTTCGGCGACGGCCTCGGCGCGTCTCAGCCAGGCCCCGGCGCGCGCCTCTCCGTCGCGTTCCGACCCTTTGGTGTATTGGCCAGCCATTCGGCGGACCCTTTCATCAATCCGGGGCGCTGCTCGGATTCCAGATGCCAGATATGCTGCATCAGCGGCGTGCCAAGAATTGCCTCGATCACCAACAGCCCATGCTGGGGCGTGAAATGGAGTGGCTCAGCAATCCGGTAGGGCCCTTTGCACATATCGGGCCAGATCCGGGACATTTCGGTCCATTCGCGCGCCGGCATCTGATCATTGGGGTCCAGGGCCATGCGAAACACTGCATCGCGCCCCTGAAAGCGGCCCGTCAGAATGGCACGTTTGCCGGGCACATGGCGCAGCATCTCATCCAGTTGTGCGGTTTGCAGCGCAGGATCGGCCCGCCGCGCGGCCTCAAACCGGGCGGTGACATTCATCATCGCATCAAGATCAGGCAAGGAGGGAGAGGGGGGCGTCATCCCGTAACCATCCCGCAGCCGCCCGGGCGCGTCAACCGAATTGAACCCCGCTGCGCGCCGCACTATGGTGGGCGAAACCAACAGCCGTCAAAGGGACCGCCATGACCGACACGCCCATCACTGAAATGTCGTTTGAACAGGCGATGAAAGAGCTTGAACAGGTGGTCGGCAAGCTGGAGCGCGGCGATGTGGCCCTAGAAGAGTCGATTACCCTCTATGAGCGCGGCGCCGAGTTGAAGAAGCGTTGCGAAGCCAAGCTGAAAGAGGCCGAAGAGAAAGTAGCCGCTATTACGCTGGATCGTGATGGCACCCCCACGGGCACCACCCCCGTCGAGGGGATGTAACCCCTGTGAAGACCCGTCATGCGCAGGTGGTTGCCGCGATCGAGGCGCGGTTTGCGGAGGCGTTCGCGCCGTTTCGCGACACGCCCGTTGCGCAGGGCATGCGCTATGCCACGACCGGCGGCAAACGGATTCGCGCCATGCTGGCCATGGAAGGCGCGCGGTTGCATGGGATTGACGATGCGCAGTCCGTTTGGGCCGGGGCCGCAATCGAGGCAATGCATGCCTATAGCCTCGTGCATGATGATCTGCCTTGCATGGATGACGACGATCTGCGCCGGGGTCAGCCGACCGTTCATATCAAATGGGACGAAGCGACGGCTGTTTTGGTGGGCGACGCATTGCAGGCGCTGGCGTTCGAGCTGGCGAGCGCACCGCAGGCCGCACCCATTGCCGAGGTGCGCGCCGATCTGGCCCTGACTCTGGCGCGCGCGTCAGGCGGGCAGGGGATGGTTCTGGGTCAGGCGCTGGATATCGCGGCGGAAACCGCTAAAACGCCTCTGACCCTTGAACAGATCACCGACCTGCAGGCGGGCAAGACCGGGGCGCTGATCGAATGGGCCGCGCTGGCCGGGCCGCGCATGGCACAGGCCGATCCGTCGCCGCTTTCCACCTATGCCCGTGCCCTGGGTCTGGCCTTTCAAATTCAGGATGATGTGATTGATGTCACCGGCGATGCGGCGGCCGCAGGCAAGGCCGTTGGCAAGGATGCCGCCGCAGGCAAGGCCACTTTCGTGTCGCTTCTGGGGCTCGACGGGGCAAAAAGCCGCGCCGAAACCCTTGTGAATACGGCCTGCGACGCCCTATCTATTTACGGTGACAAGGCAAATACCTTGCAGCAGCTCGCGCGCTTCGTTATCTCGCGTCAGACATGATCACCCCCCAAGGAGGGGCCAATGACCCAACGCCCGGACACACCTTTGCTGGATCAGATCGCCAGCCCGGCTGATCTGAAACGGTTTTCCGATGCGGAACTGGTGCAGGTGGCGCATGAATTGCGCGCTGAAACGATTTCAACTGTGTCCGAAACGGGTGGGCATCTGGGCGCGGGTCTGGGTGTGGTGGAATTGACCGTGGCGCTGCATCACGTGTTTGATGCCCCCAAGGACAAGATCATCTGGGATGTCAGCCATCAATGCTATCCTCATAAAATCCTGACAGGACGCCGCGATCGCATTCGCACCCTGCGGATGAAAGACGGGTTGAGCGGGTTTACCAAACGCTCGGAAAGCCCTTATGACCCGTTTGGGGCCGCGCATAGTTCGACGTCGATATCAGCTGCCTTGGGTTTTGCTGTGGCGCGCGATCTGGGCGGGGCGTGCGACACCGGACATGGCGATGCGATTGCCGTGATCGGCGATGGCGCGATGTCGGCTGGCATGGCGTTTGAGGCGATGAACAACGCAGGCCATCTGAAAAAGCGCCTGATCGTGATCCTCAATGATAATGAGATGAGCATCGCGCCGCCGGTGGGCGCTCTGTCCTCGTATCTGTCCCGCCTTTACGCGGGCGAGCCGTTTCAGGAGTTGAAGGCGGCGGCCAAGGGCGCAGTTTCCTTGTTGCCGGAACCGTTCCAGGAAGGGGCCAAGCGCGCCAAGGAAATGCTGAAAGGCATGGCTGTCGGCGGCACCCTGTTTGAAGAGCTGGGCTTTTCCTATGTCGGTCCGATTGATGGCCATGACATGAACCAGTTGCTGCCGGTGCTGCGCACGGTGCATCAGCGTGCCACAGGGCCCACCCTGATCCACGTGACCACCAAGAAGGGCAAGGGCTATGGCCCGGCCGAGGCGGCGCGCGATGGCGGGCATGCCACGGCCAAGTTTGATCTGGTGACCGGCAAGCAAAAGAAAACACCCAGCAACGCGCCCAGCTATACCTCGGTGTTTGCCAAGGCTCTGCTGGATCAGGCGGCACGCGATGACAAGGTCTGTGCGATCACCGCTGCGATGCCCGATGGCACCGGCCTGAACCTGTTTTCCGAACGCTATCCAAGCCGTTGTTTTGATGTCGGCATTGCCGAACAACATGCCGTGACCTTTTCCGCTGCCTTGGCAGCAGGAGGCATGAAGCCCTTCTGCGCACTTTATTCGACGTTCCTGCAGCGCGGCTATGATCAGGTGGTCCATGATGTGGCGATCCAGCGTCTGCCGGTCCGCTTTGCGATTGACCGCGCCGGGCTGGTCGGGGCCGAT
This sequence comes from Roseovarius sp., assembly GCA_965207105.1. Lineage (GTDB taxonomy): Bacteria > Pseudomonadota > Alphaproteobacteria > Rhodobacterales > Rhodobacteraceae > Roseovarius. Next base: position 199,113 of record CBDBLS010000069.1, read on the forward strand.
GGGGCCACCCATGCGGGCAGCTATGACATAGCGTATCTGGCAAACCTGCCGGGATTCGTGGTGATGGCCGCAGCGGATGAGGCCGAACTGGCGCATATGGTCGCCACGGCGGTGGCGCATGATGAGGGGCCGATTGCCTTCCGCTATCCAAGGGGCGAGGGCATGGGCGTTGAGATGCCCGAGACCGGCGTGCCGCTTGAGATTGGCAAAGGGCGGATCATGCAGGAGGGCGCGCGCGTCGCGATCCTGTCTTTCGGCACCCGTCTGGGTGAGGTGATGAAAGCCGCCGAGGCCCTGAGCGCCAAGGGCATCACACCCACGATTGCCGATGCGCGCTTTGCCAAGCCGCTGGATGAGGCAATGATCCTTGATCTGGTCGCCAATCACGAGGCGATGATCACCATCGAAGAGGGTGCTGTGGGTGGCTTTGGCAGCCATGTGGCACAGCTCTTGGCTGAGAACGCCGTGTTTGATCGCGGGTTCAAATACCGCTCGATGGTGTTGCCTGACATTTTTGTGGATCAGGCCAGCCCGGCGGATATGTACGCAGTGGCGGGGATGAATGCCGAGGATATCGAGGCCAGGGCGCTGGATGTTCTGGGCATTGCACAGATCAAGGACAAGCGGGCGTAAAGAGGATTAGCAGGGCTGTCGTCAGTCCCCGGGATGGCGATCCGAACCTTAGTTTTAGAATACTTTATAGCTGCCAAACCCGTGTGCAGAACGAATGATGCGCGTAGGTTGATCAATCGCCAGCCCAAGGAAGGGGGGCTGACGATGGCCCGGCGGCTGCGCCTTGATTCCGGGCCGGTTTTTTAAACATGCTTCAATACGGCATCGGATGCGCCTTATGCGCCTGGTCAATCTCGCGCAGCACCTCGTCGCTCAGCGTCACGTCTGCCGCCGCCAACGCCGTCTCCAACTGCGCTGGTGTCGTTGCCCCGAAAATCACCGATCCCATGAAGGGGCGAGTCAGGCACCAGGCCAGCGCCATTTGTGTCGGGTCCAGCCCGTGTTTGCGGGCGATCTCAAGATAGGCATCCACCGCCTCAAAAGTGCGCGGCACATTGCGTCCACCAAGATCATTGGTCAGGGTCATGCGTGATCCTTCGGGCACTGCACCGTTCTGGTACTTGCCGGTCAGGAACCCGACGGCGAGCGGTGAAAACGCCAACAGGCCAACGTCTTCATTCACGCTCAGCTCGGCCAGATCGGTATCATAAAGCCGACAAAGCAGCGAATACTCGTTCTGGATCGACGCCACACGCGGCCAGCCGCGATCCTCGGACACACGTAACCACTGCGCGGTGCCCCAGGCACTTTCGTTGGACAGGCCAAAGGCCTGGATCGTGCCGCGATCAACCTCGCGCTGCAATGCTTCAAGCGTGTCCTCCATATGGGCCAGCGTCTCGGCGCGGTCCTGCGAGGAGGGATCATAGCGCCAGTTCTGGCGGAACATGTAACTGCCCCGGTTGGGCCAGTGAAACTGGTAGAGATCAATGTGGTCGGTCCGCAGCCGCTTCAGCGATCCTTCAATCGCGGCGGGGATCGTGGCCGAGGTGATCGGCGCGCCGTCACGCACATGACGCAGCCCTGCGCCGGAATGCTTGGTGGCCAGCACCACGTCATCACGCCGGGCCGGATTGGCGCCAAACCATTGGCCGATAATCTCTTCGGTGCGGCCCGTCGTTTCCTTGCTGACCGGGTTCACCGGATACATCTCGGCAGTGTCGATGAAATTGATGCCGTGATCCAGCGCCATGTCGATCTGGGCGTGACCTTCGGCGGCGGTGTTTTGGGTGCCCCAGGTCATTGACCCAAGACAAAGCTCGCTCACCGCAATACCGGTCCGCCCCAATGGTTTCTTCTGCATAAAGTCTGTCCTCTTCGCGTTTCGACGCGCACCTTAACCTTGTTTCCAGCCGAGGTCACACGCCATTCACGCAGCTTTGTCACGACGTGTTGCGCCGATGTGCTATCTGTCTGGGACATAAGGATGAACATAATGCGTTTATTGCTTTTCTGTCTGGCGTTTTTGGCGACCCCGGCGTGGTCTGGCCCCGAGGCTTACCAGCTTGATATGGACCAATCGGATCTCGGTTTTACCTATACGTTCGAGGGCAGTGAGAAGAGTGGCACCATGCCTGTTCAATTGGCCGTGATGCGGATTGATCTGGACAATGTGCCCGCAAGTCAGGTGAGTGTGACCCTGAACCCCAGCAAGGCGCGCGCCGGATTCATCTTTGCCACGCAGGTGATGAAAGGTCCCGAGGTTCTGAACACGCGGGTGCATCCGACCATTCTTTTCCGTTCGACGAGGATGAGGGCGATCTGAGCCGAGCCACTGTCACCGGCGATCTGACGGTGCGCGGTGTGACAAGGCCAGTGACATTACAGGCCGGGCTGTTTCGCCAACGCGGCACCGAGTTGGGGGATCGCAATAACCTGACCGTACTTCTGACCGGAGCGATCAGCCGCAATGACTTTGGTGCAGATGGCTTTGGCAGGTTTGTCGGGCCGATGATCGGATTGCGTATCGTCGCGCGGATATCCCGCTAGATCACAGAAAACGACAGGGACGTGTCGACAATGGGCAGACCCGGCCCTTGAAACATGCTATCAAGGGCGCATTATGCGCACCATGATTTCCTTTGCCGCTCTGTTTTTGTCTGTCATCCTGATGCAGCTGTCGACCGGAGGGGTGGGGCCGCTGGATGCGATCTCGGGCATTGCGCTGCATTTCTCGACTGCGGAGATCGGGCTGCTGGGCTCGGCCCATTTTGTCGGTTTTTTCATCGGCTGCTGGTGGGCGCCGCGCCTGATGGGCAATGTGGGCCACAGCCGCGCCTTTGCGGCCTTTACGGCGGCGGGGGCGATTGGCCTGCTGGCGCATATGGTGATCATCAATCCTTATGCCTGGGCAGTGATGCGGATTGCGCCCGGCTTGTGCATCGCGGGGTGTTACACGGTGATCGAATCCTGGCTGAACGCCAAGGTCACCAACGAAACCCGGGGGCGCACTATGGGGGCGTATCGCGTGGCCGATATGGGCGCCTCACTGGTGGCGCAGCTGATGATCGGCGTGCTCGAGCCTGCTGCCTATGTCTCCTACAACCTGCTGGCGATCCTGTGTTGTGCGTCGATCCTGCCGCTGACCCTGACCAAAGCCTCGCCCCCCGAGACCCCCAAAGCGCCAAGGCTGCGCCCGGCACTGGCCTGGAATTGCTCGCCCTTGGCGGCGATGGGCGTTGTGGTGGCGGCGCTGTCCAGCGCGACCTTCCGAATGGTCGGCCCGCTTTATGGTCAGCAAGTGGGACTGGCACTGGAACAGATCGCCTATTTCCTGGCCATCTTCGTGCTGGGTGGGGCACTGGCACAGATCCCGGTGGGCTGGCTGTCGGACCGATATGACCGGCGCAAGGTGCTGATCTGGCTATCGGTGGCGGCGGTGATCTGTTGTATTGCCTCGGCCTTGATCCATGACCTGCCGACCTGGGGCATCATGTTGACGGCCTTTCTGTTTGGCTTGACCTCCTTCCCGATCTATTCGGTGTCCGCCGCCCATGCCCATGACTTTGCCAACAGCGACGAGCGGATCGAGCTGTCGGCGGCCTTGATGTTCTACTACGCGCTTGGCGCGATTGCGGCCCCCTATGTGGCGTCCAACCTGATGGAAGTTTATGGACCGGCATCGATGTTCGTGATGATTGCAGTGGGCCATGTTTTACTGATCCTGTTTGGTCTGACCCGGATGCGGGCCCGTCCCACAAAAACCGAGCGAACCCGCTATATCTGGGCTCCGTGTACCAGTTTTTTGATTGGTAAGCTGACCGGAGAGGCCCGCGACAAGAAGTAACGTCAGCCCTCTGGCCCTGCCGGACAAGCTGCGTTACACTGGGCGCTCGGACACTGATACCCAAAGGCGCAACATGGCAAGGCATCTGATCACTTCGGCAATCCCCTATATCAACGGGATCAAGCATCTGGGCAATCTGGTGGGCAGTCAGTTGCCGGCTGATCTTTACGCCCGTTATCTGCGCGCGGGGGGGCATGAGGTGATGTTTCTGTGTGCCACGGATGAACATGGCACGCCCGCCGAACTGGCCGCTGCGAAGGCGGGCAAACCAGTGGCCGAGTATTGCGCCGAGATGCACGGAGTGCAGGCCGAGATCGCCAAGGGATTCCGTCTCAGTTTCGATCACTTCGGGCGTTCCTCCAGTACGCAGAACCATGCCCTGACCCAGCATTTTGCCGGGCGGTTGCAGGCGGCTGGGTTGATCGAGGAAGTCGAGGAAAAGCAGGTCTATTCCAACGCCGATGAGCGGTTCCTGCCGGATCGCTATATCGAGGGCACATGCCCCAATTGCGGATACGACAAGGCGCGCGGGGATCAATGCGAGAACTGCACCAAGCAGTTGGACCCCACCGACCTGATCGAGCCGCGCAGCGCCATCTCCGGGTCAACCGATCTGGAGGTGCGCGAAACCAAACACCTGTTTCTTAAACAATCCGGGATGCGTGATCAGCTGAACGCCTGGATCGACAGCAAGGCTGACTGGCCAATTCTGACCACCTCGATCGCGCGCAAATGGCTGAACGATGGCGATGGATTGCAGGATCGTGGCATCACCCGCGATCTGGATTGGGGTATCCCGGTCAAAAACGGCGATCAGGATTGGCCCGGGATGGAAGGCAAAGTCTTCTACGTCTGGTTTGATGCGCCCATCGAATACATCGCCTGCGCTGGTGAATGGGCCGAAGCCACGGGGCGGGGCGACGCCGATTGGCAACGCTGGTGGCGCACCGACAAGGGCGCGGATGACGTGCGCTATACCCAGTTCATGGGTAAGGACAATGTGCCGTTCCACACACTCAGCTTTCCGGCCACGATCCTTGGCTCGGGCGAGCCGTGGAAACTGGTCGATTATATCAAGTCGTTCAACTATCTGAACTACGATGGTGGCCAGTTCAGCACCTCACAGGGCAGGGGCGTGTTCATGGATCAGGCGCTGGAATTGCTGCCTGCGGATTACTGGCGCTGGTGGTTGCTTTCCCACGCGCCGGAAAGTTCGGACAGTGAATTCACATGGGAAAATTTCCAGACTTCGGTGAACAAAGACCTTGCCGATGTTCTGGGTAATTTCGCCAGCCGGGTGACCAAATTCTGCCGCTCTAAATTCAGCGAGGCGGTGCCTGCAGGTGGCAGTTATGGCGAGGCCGAGCAAGCGTTGATCGCCGAGTTGACCATCCGCATTCGCGCCTATGAAGGTCATATGGAAGCGATGGAAGTGCACAAATCCGCGTCCGAGCTGCGCGCGATCTGGGTGGCGGGCAATGAATACCTCCAATCCACAGCACCCTGGTCGACGATTAAGGAAGACCCAGATCAGGCGGCAACGCAAATCCGTCTGGGCCTGAATCTGATCCGCCTTTACGCGGTGCTGTCTGCCCCGTTCATTCCCGATGCCGCTGCGCGCTTGCTGTCGGCGATGAACACGCTGGATATGTCCTGGCCCGATGATGTGCCTGCCGCGCTGAATGCGTTGCCTGAAGGCCATGAGTTCACCGTGCCCGAGGTGTCCTTCGCCAAGATCACCGATGAGCAGCGTGAGGACTGGCAGGAACGGTTTTCCGGCACCCGTGACTGATCTGAAGGGCTGATAACCGGGCCACACTTAGGTGCCCGGTTTACCCTGTCTGGGTAACAAAGGTTGACTTATCCACATTGCGCCCTCATATGCACCTCAACCCGCCATCCTGCCGCGTGAGCAGACCGGGCCTGCCATATGCAGCGCCCCATAATAAAAAACCGATGGTGGTTCAGATGATCCCAAAATCACGCGTGGGGCCAAACGCCAAGGCGATGTTGCGACGATGGTGTTGCACATTGGGCTGCTGGCGTAACCACAAGACGACGGGCTGCCGAGGCGGCCTTACTGGCTTTTGTCCGTTTGGGGCAGGAGCCCGAAAGGAAATGAATTGAACCTGTTTCAGGAAATGGGCCTGCCCGGCCCGCTGGTGAAAAAACTCACCCAAATGGGCATTGATGAGCCGACCCCTATTCAAACCCATGCAATCCCCTATGGGTTGGATGGCGAGGATGTGTTGGGACTGGCCCAGACCGGCACTGGCAAGACGCTGGCCTTTGGCTTGCCTCTGGTCACCCAATTGATGGAAATGCAGGGCAAGCCTGCACCCAAAACCGTTCGCAGCCTTATTCTGGCACCGACCCGTGAATTGGCGGGGCAAATCAAGGATTCGCTGATCCCGCTGGTCGCAGGATCGCCCCTGAAAGTGGGCGTGGTTGTGGGAGGGGCTGGCATCAACCCGCAGATCAACCGCCTGTCCAAGGGCACCGATATTCTGGTGGCCACACCCGGTCGTTTGCTCGACTTGCTGGATCGCCGCGCGCTGACCTTGCAGGAAACTCGTTTTCTGGTGCTGGACGAGGCTGATCAGATGCTTGATCTGGGCTTTATCCACGCGCTGCGTAAAATCGCCGGTCTGCTGGCGACACCGCGTCAGACCATGTTGTTTTCGGCCACCATGCCCAAGCAGATGGAAGAGATCGCTGGCAGCTATCTGACAGATCCCAAACGCGTGCAGGTTTCGCCCCCCGGCAAGGCCGCCGACAAGGTCACGCAGGAAGTGCACTTCATTGCCAAATCCGAAAAGCCGAATCTACTGATCGAGCTGATTGGCAAGCACCGCGATGAGCGGGCCTTGGTCTTTGGGCGTACCAAACACGGCTCGGACAAGCTGGCGCGCAAGCTGGAGCAGGCGGGTTTTGCCGTTGCTGCAATCCATGGCAACAAAAGCCAAGGTCAGCGCGAGCGGGCGTTGAAGGCCTTCCGTGACGGTCAGGTGAAAGTTCTCGTGGCCACGGATGTGGCCGCGCGGGGCTTGGATATCCCGGACGTCAAACATGTCTATAACTTCGATCTGCCCAATGTGCCGGAAAACTATGTGCACCGGATTGGCCGCACCGCACGGGCGGGCAAGGATGGGTCGACCGTGGCGTTTTGTTCGCCCGATGAAATGGGCGAGTTGAAGGATATTCAGAAGGTCATGAAAATCTCGATCCCGGTCGCCTCGGGGCGTCCGTGGGAGAATCTGCCCGAACCGGGTGCCAAGCCGCAGGGCGGCAAAGGCCGACGTCGCGGCCCTGGTGGTGGTGCCGGCAAACCCGGTGGCAAGCCGGGTGGCGCACCAGGCCGCTCACGCCGCCGTCGGCGCGGTGGGGGCGGAGGTGGTGGAAACCGCTCGCAAGCGGCCTAAGCACAAGACACGGTACGTTCCGGAACGGCCTGCCTTTTGGCGGGCCGTTTTTCTATGGGTTGGCGCGTGCCATGATCTGGTCTGTCACTGGCTCCACGCCGCGAAACCGCCACTCCATGTTGTCGTCCCACTGCCAGTGTTCCCGGATCCATTGGCCCGTGGCGTCTTGGTGCCACCACCAGTTTGGTGCGTCCAGCGCACCCCGCCAGACATAGGCCAGAAGGACAGGATCATCGCTGGTGTGTAGCGAGTGCAACCCTTCGGACGGTGTCACCGAATAGCCCCCGGCAGACAGCGCATAGGATCGCCCGGCCACACCATGTTTGATCGTCACGCTGCCGCTGACGCAGTAATAGATCTCATCCGCAAGATGTGTATGCAGGGGGTAATCCAGATGGGGATGCAGTACAAATAGTCCGGAGTGCAATCCGGGATGCCCTTTTGTATGGGGGCGATAGGCTAGGGCCGCGACATGCATGAATTCGCCCAGGGCCTCCGGCGCTTCGGGGCCGCCAAAGACAACGGACCAATCCAGGTAGTCTGCCATTTGCAAGACGGGGCGACGCAGGGCAGATGCTTCGGGGATAAGGTCGAGCACGCGTTGCAGAGCCGGATCGGCTTGAAAGTCGCGTTTGTCAGGCCAGTCGCCTTCTCCCAATGTGCGCTCGATATCGTCGGGGCTGAGGGCCGTCAGCGCGTTCAGGAAGAGACCGAGCGATGGATCGGTTTCGCTGAGCCGCTGAAAGATACCCTGTTTGGCTGTGAAATAGATCTGCAGCGCCTCTGTTCGCATGTGGCATGATCCTCTGCATCAGGGGATAGAATGCCTTATTGGTGCTGTTGAAATAGCCTTGCGTCAACAGCAAAGGAAAACTGCGGCAAGGTCGCTTACGCCTTTGGCCAGAGCCACACCGATGGCCACCTTGGCCAATGTCTTCATCATGCTTACCTCAAACGTCCTCCCGGATTTTTTGCATGGAGTATGGCCGGTTGATGAGCTGCCCCATAGAGGAAAACCCGGGCGTTTGCAACATCCCGGAAAGGCTGGATCAGGCCCGTGTCTGGGCGATGTCCACCCAGATCGGTAAATGATCAGAGGCAATACGCGCTGGCTGCGCAGAGTAGGTGCCGGTGTCCAGCGCCGTGAGGCCCGGACCAAGAGCAAAGCGATCAAGCCGTGCAACCGGGCGAGGCGCTGGAAAGCTGGGCGCGCCCGACAGAAATATCAGGTCCCGGGCCATGGTCTCCAACCCCGCCATCACCCTCCATTCGTTGAAATCCCCGGCCAGCAAAGTCGGGCAGGCGGGCAGGTTGCGCAACGACCGCATGATCGCGGCCATTTGCAGGTGCCGAAAGCGGCGCATCAGTCCCAGATGCAGCCCGATCACTCTCAACGGACCGATGGGTGTGCTGAGATCGGCGCGGACCGCCCCGCGCGGCTCGAGCCCCGGCAGCTCAAGGTGGCTCGTATGGGTGAGGGTCACCGGTCCGCGTGCCAGCATCGCGTTGCCGTGCCAGCCCAGTGATCCACCGGGCGCCCCGAAAGGCAGGATGCGCCAGCCATCGGCCTCAACCATATCATGAGGCAGGGCCGCAGGTCGGGGGGGCAGACGTTTATCGGCCTCCTGCAACACCACCAGATCGGCGCCAAGCGCGTTGATCACCGAGAGTGTCCGGTCCGGCCTGCGCCGCAGATCAAGACCGACGCATTTTTGCAGATTGTAGCTTGCAATTCGGATGTGAGAGGGCTTCATATCAAGTGATACCACCATGAAATCGAAGAGGAGTCATCCCCTGTGTTTGCCGAGCAAACCTGGCTGGTACGCCTGATCTGGCTGGCACTGTCGGGCGTTGTTCTGTGGGCGCTGGTCACCTTTCGATGGGAGCAGGCCTTTGTGGGCATGGCGACGCTGGCCTTGTCGTTGACACCGGTGCTGGCGGCGCGATGGGCGGATATCCATGTCCCGCCCAGTTTTATCGCCGCGATCGTGATGTTCATCGGTGGCACCGTGTTTCTGGGCGAGGTATTTGATTTTTACGAACGCTACTGGTGGTGGGACATGGTGATGCATGGCGGCTCGGCCGTTGGCTTTGGGTTGGTCGGGTTTGTATTGGTGTTTATGATGTTTCAGGGGGATCGCTTTGCCGCGCCGCATTTTGCGGTGGCGGTGTTTGCGTTTTGCTTTGCCATTGCCATCGGCACGTTCTGGGAGGTTTTTGAATTTGCCATGGACCAGCTGTTCGGGCTGAACATGCAAAAATCCGGGCTGAACGACACAATGGGCGACCTGATGGTCAACGGCCTCGGTGCGCTGTTGGGTGCCAGTGCGGGCTATGCCTATCTGAAAGAGCGCGCGGGGGGGGGCTTGCCACGGGTGATTGCCGAATTCGTAGACCGCAATCCAAGGTTTTTCCGTCGACGGCGCAAGTGAGGCGGGTGTGGCATTGAGTATTTGCAGAACAATGAAAGCCCATCAGATGGTCAACTAGGCGGTTGGGCGTGCTTTGATGAAGCGTCTTATGTGCCGCAGAACGTTTGCTGTACCACTTCGGCAGGCAGGGGCGGAGCGGTCAGATCATTGGCGTCGGCTTGATCCGTGTAGGGTTTTGTCAGCACATGCATCAGGCGGTTGAACGGGGCATAATCGCCCCAAACAGCGGCCTCGATCATCTGTTCAATCCGGTGATTGCGGGGGATAAAGACCGGGTTGGCGGCGCGCAGGGTGGCCTCTGCGTCGGTCTCGGCCTCAAGCCGGGTTCGCCATGTTGACTCCCAGGTATCGAAAGCGGTTGGGTCTAGGAATTGATCGCGGGCCGCGCCATCGCTGAGGACCCGGAACGTGTTGGTGAAATCAGCGCGATTTGCGGCCATGTGGCCCAGCAGATCGGTGATCAGCGTCTCATCCTCGGGCGTTGCTTTCGCGATCCCGATCTTTTGGCCAAAGCGGCGCAACCATTCGGATTGAATTTGATCGGGCATCGCATGGATGATCTGCGTGAACTTCTCCACAGCCGTATCCTGATCGGGCATCAACAGCACAAGCGCCGTGGCCAGTTGCGCCATGTTCCACACGATTACATTGGGTTGGTTGGAATAGGCATAACGCCCCTGCGCGTCGATTGAGCTGAACACCGTGTCGGGGTGATAGGTATCCAGAAAGGCGCAAGGGCCGTAATCAATCGTTTCTCCTGGCAGGGTGGTGTTGTCGGTGTTCATCACCCCGTGGATAAAGCCCACGGCCATCCATTGCGCGATCAGTTTTACCTGAGCGTCCACCACGGCGCGCAGGAACTCGGAGGGCGTGGTCGCATCGGGGAAGTGACGCGCTTGGGTATATTCATAGAGTGCCTTCAGCCCCGCGACATCACGGCGCGCAGCGAAAAACTGAAACGTGCCAACGCGGATATGGCTGGAGGCCACGCGGGTCAGCACGGCGCCGGGCAACGCCCCTTGTTCGCGGTAAACTGCCTCGCCTGTGGCCACGGCGGCCAGTGCCCGGCTGGTGGGCACGCCAAGGGCATGCATCGCCTCGGATACCACATACTCGCGCAGCACCGGACCCAGCCACGCGCGCCCGTCGCCGCGTCTCGAATAAGGTGTGGGGCCGGACCCTTTCAACTGGATATCAACGCGGGTGCCGCTTGGCGTCAGCGTCTCGCCCAGCAGATTGGCACGCCCGTCGCCCAGCTGAGGTGAAAACCCGCCAAACTGATGCCCGGCATAGACCTGCGCCAAAGGGTCAGCGCCATCAGGCACCGCATTGCCCGAGAAGACCTGTGCAAGCCTGTCATCATCGTCCGGCGTGATGCCCAGATCGCGCGCCAGATCATGATTGAACCGGATCAGCGCAGGGGTCTTCACCGGCATCGGTTTGAGACGGGTAAAGAAATGCATCGGTAAGCGCGCGTAGCTGTTATCGAAGGGGATGTGAAAGGTCATGAGGGGAACATAAGCGTTGTTGTGTGGATGGCTAGGGCAGAAAATAACGATTTAAAGTCTCAGACCGGAATCAAGGTGCCATTGCCGGGCCATGGTCAGCCCTCTATGTCGCGCCTGACGTGCGCCATTTGTGATTGGCACCCTCTGGAGGGCCGTTTTCGCAGACTTGTTGAAACGGGCGGGCAATTGTTCACAGGCTCTGTTTTGGAGCGAATTCAACGCTGGTCGCCTAAACCAGCGTTGTTCAAGCGGGAACCGGGCTTCTGATATGCCTTCCTGTAGCGCCCTAGGGTTATTGAGACACTCGTGAAGCTTATGCGGCGGCCTGGATTTTGTCCATTGCGTCACATCTGAACTGGTTTGGCGAACGGTGTCCGTGCCGCTGGATCGGCCATTCTTCGTTGTAGTCCTCCTTGAACTTTTGCAGGGCGGCCTGGAGTTCCTCGATGGTGTCGAAAGTTCTGACCCGGAGCGGGTTTTCCTTCAGGGTTCGAATGAATCGCTCGGCGCGGCCGTTGCCTTCGGGAGCGCGGACAAAGGACGGCGAGGATTTCGCGCCCGGCCAGGCAATCCCGTTCTGGAAGTCGTGGCCGATGTACTGCGAGCCATAACACCTTCGGAATGATGCTGATTGAGAGGCTATGACCGCCTGCGCAGCCCGCCGGGCAATGGTCAACCGCGATGAAGACGGCAACCTGGCGACCTGTGCCAGGAACGGTCCCCGTCATATCCGTGCCCCACATCTCATCGATGTTGTCCGGGATGATCGTGCCGTCATGGGCACGGGGGCCATGGGCGGGCCCATGGCATGGCTTCGCACAAAGCCCGTTCTCCCGCATGAGCCGGAGCACCCGCGCCTTCGAGGTTCGAATGCCCTTGCAGCGCAGACGTGCCCGGATCTTGCGGTGGCCCTCGCCATGGAACCTGCTGTCAGTGATCACTTGTTTGATCCTCTCGACCAGATCAGCGTCAGACATCGCTCCCCGAGGACCAGGGCGGCGGCGCGGCGCGGGTTCCGCCGGAAGCGGGCGCAAGTCACGATACACGCTTGCGCGGCCCACTCCCCAGACCCGGCACACCCGGGAAACGCCGTAGGCTTTGCCCGTGGAGATCGAGATGACGGCACTCATCGTTTCGACCTCCGGCGCCCGAAAGGGTGGCCCGCCTCCATCTTCGCGATCTTCTCATACAGAAGTTCGTTATCCATGGTGATCTCACCCACCCTGGCCCGCAGACGGTCAATCCCCTCATCGCGCACGTCGCGCGGACGGGACTTCAGGTTTGATGACCCTCCTTCGGGAAATGCATCCCGCCAACCGCTGACATCCGCAGCTGTCGCACCAAACGAACGTGCGACCAATTCAACATCTTCGCCGCGAAGAACGCGCGGAACGGCCTCTTGCTTGCGTGTAGCCGTAAGTCTCCGGCGCCGGGCCGGAGCCGGATCCGCTGCGATATGTGAAGTCTCCGCAGCTCCGGATCCTTCGCGCTCAACCTTCCTTTGTTCCGTTATGATACACCTCAATCATCCCCTTGGGTCATGTCTTGAACGGTGTCTCAAAAAACTCTAGGGCGGGGGACTTCCCCAAGACTATGATAGCTACCGCATTTGCTATTCGTCGCAGAACCCTGCTTGTCTGGTGAACTATCAAGACGGTGCAGGGCGCAAGATGCCGAGCGCCAGCCATTCAAATTCTACATCAAAACTGCGTATAAGACTAAATTACTTAAGGACTCTCCAAACGTCAGGAGTATGAGTTTTGGGATGGCACCGCTCACCAAACCTTCAAGGGCCGATCGGCTCCGATCAAGGTATTGGTCTCTGAAATTACTCGCGAATTTCTGAAACCGGCCTTAGTGAACGCTGCGGAAAACGGTGTTTGTGACGATTTTAGTCAGAAACGAGGATATTGCTCCAAGTGAGTATCAAGCGATGATATCGGGGTAAAGCCGGTCCTCGATCTGGGCGATATGGTCTTTCAGCCGCAGTTTCTGCTGCTTGAGGCGCTTGACGGTCAGCGCGTCGGCCGTGCCCTTTTCCTGCAGAGCAGTGATCGCCTCGTCCAGATCACGGTGCTGACGGCGGAACTCTTCCAGTTCGACGCGCAAAACCTCGTCTGACTTCATCGACAGGTCGCTGAGGACGTTCATGGCTTACGATTCCCGTGGCTGGTGAGGGGTTAACATAGTGTTTCCTAAGGATTTCGCAAAGCCCTTGCGCGGGCAGGGTTAAGCCCCCATATTGCTGAGGCAGGTTGCCGTATCGGGGCCGTGCATGAAAATGGACTGTCGCTTAAGCCAAGGACGTGTCGATGACAAAGCTTACTCTGGGGTCGCACCCGTATATGCTGGGATTTGAACAGCTGGAGCGTATGCTGGAACGCAGCGCCAAGACTGGCAACGAAGGCTACCCGCCGTTCAATATCGAACAAACCTCGCAATCGTCCTATCGTATCACCTTGGCTGTGGCTGGTTTTGGCGAAACGGACCTGTCGATTACGGTTGAGGACCGCCAGTTGGTGATCCGCGGTCGTCAGAATGACGAGGATGAGGCACGGGTGTTTCTACATCGCGGCATTGCAGCGCGACAGTTTCAGCGATCCTTCGTGCTGGCCGATGGCGTGGAAGTGGGCGAGGCGATCATGGAAAACGGTCTGCTGCATGTAGACCTGACCCGCTCGGAACCCGAAACCGTGGTGCAGACGATCAAGATCAACAGAGGGTAGAGCAATGGATACGAAATTCGACTTTGGCAACGATGAAGGGCAGCCCATCGTCTATGTGCGTCCTGTTTCGGTGACGGACTTGCCCGACGAGGTGCGCCAGCAGGCTGAAGGGCTTGAGACGCTGTATGCGGTGCATTCCGTGGACGGCGAACGTCTGGCCTTGGTCAAAGACCGCGCGCTGGCCTTTGTGCTGGCCCGTCAGAACAACATGACGCCGGTCGGGGTGCATTGATACCGATGATGCTGGCCGGTCTGCTGTGAGCCAGTTCCGCAAGGTGCGGCGGTCATAATAAACCTCCGCTTGTGGTCTGAACCGCAGGCCGATTTTCTGCATTCCCGGGGATCGTGGCAACGTCTTTGCTGGGCAAAACGCCAAACTTGCGCCGGTAGTCACGACTGAAATGTGTAGATCTCTCGTAGCCCACTTCAAAACTTGCCGATGACACCGAATGTTGCCCGAGACGTATCAGGTCGCGCGCGGCGATCAGGCGAAGCTCCTTTTGGTATTGCAACGGGATTGTGCCGATGAGGTGCTTGAAATGCCCGTGAAACGACGATTGGCTCATCCCAACAGACTGCGCCAGATCTTCTACTTTCAGGGTTTGATTAAACTCTGCCCTGATTTTCAGGATCGCCCGTGATACGCGGCTGGCATGGCTGTCGACGGAAAGCAGGCTGCGCAGCATATCCCCCATTGGCGAAAGGAGCAGTCGATAATGGATCTCGCGCAAGATCGCTGGTCCGAGAACCTCGGCATCAAGGGGGCTATCCATCAGCGCCAAATAGCGCGCAATTGGATCGATGAGCGTATCATCGGCCGGGCCTGATGAAAGTGAGTGCAGGTCGGGACCCACATCCAGAGCTTCGCCAACCTGTTCATAAAGGTTTCTCAGGATGCTGAGGTCCAGCGAAATGATCACGGCAAGATAGGGGGCCTCGACCGATGCGGTTGTGATCTTTGATTGGACGGGCAGGTCGTGACTTACAATCAAGCCATCGCCACTGTTCAGGTTCACCACCTAATCGCCGATGGTTGTCGTTTTGGCGCCTTGTAGGATCAGACAGATCACCGGATCGTAGATAACTGCTTCAAACTCATTGATCTCTTCAGCTTGCAGGACAAACAAATTTGCTAGGCTTATCCGGTTTTCTAACTGCGATTTTTGCCTGCACGCCTGGGCGGGAACAATGAGATCGGTGATTTTCATCAGGGCCGCCTCCTGCTGGATGGCTATCACTTATAGAGCTTACATACATCTGTTTCTCTGAGAGTTTGTAGGAATTGATGTTAAGATTGCAGGAAGTGGCAGGATGCAGTGCACCAGACTCGTTAGGGTCTTCCCAGAAAGCCCCAACATCTGGAGATTATCATGACCACTGCACAACGCGCTTTTCCCCTGAATGAAACTACAGAAATTCCTGCGGTTGGGTTCGGCACTTATCTGGTGTCCAGCGATGACGCCCCGGCGGCGATTCAAACGGCTATAGAGATAGGGTATCGCCATATCGACACAGCCGCTGCCTATCAAAACGAAACGGCCGTCGGCGAGGGTATTCGGGCAGGGCTTGCCGCGACCGGCCTTGCCCGGGAAGATATTTTCGTGACTGCCAAGCTATGGCCTGGCAACCCGGCATGGGGGGATGCGGCGAAAACCGGCGCGCAGACCGTTGAAGCCTGCAAAGCAAGCCTGGTGTAATCGGCGGAGCAATACTCGGCCACGGTAGCGGCGTCGTTATGTTGTCGCGGGCGGCGTAAAAGTCGTCCACTTTTGCCCTTTCGTTTGATGGGAGGGCTGGGGGATTTTCACCGTGGAATTGTATTTGAAGGTGCGTCAGGCTCATTTTCAGGATGGGTTGAGCGGGCGTCAGATTGCCCGGGATTTTGGGATTGGCCGAGACAGTGTTGCGAAGATGTTGGCCTATTCGGAGCCACCGGGGTATCGGCGGACAGCGCCGATTAGGCGCCCGAAGCTGGATGCGTTCACCTGCCAGATCGACCAATGGCTTACTGATACCAGCGGCCTTAATGTCTGACTCACTTTTGTGATTTCAAATTTACTGCATTTCTGAATCAATGGCCTCCAGAAGCAAGGAGGTGCTCATGGGTGGGGCAGTCAAGATTACGCGCACAGATATGTCCGCGCAAGATTTGCGTTGTGCTGCAAAGCGAACCAGGGATGGTCGTGTTGTCCGTCGAATACTCGCCATAGCGCTGGTGCTTGACGATGTGGATCGCGCAACAGCGGCCCGTAGCAGCGGTATGGATCGCCAAACTCCCAGAGACCGGGTGCATCGCTACAATGCAGAGGGCCCTGGTGGGCTTTCTGATCGGTGTGGCAAGGGTGCAAAACCACGCCTGTCCCTGGAGCAACAGGCGCTGTTTGTGGCTTGGGTTGAGGCTGGGCCTGACCCGGCAAAAGATGGCGTAGTGCGGTGGCGCTGTGCCGATTTGCAGGTCCGCGTTGAAGAAGAATTCGACGTAAAGCTACATGAACGTACGATTGGCAAGTATCCAGCCAGGCATGGTTTTCGTCGCCTTTCCGTGCGCCCGGAGCATCCCGGAACTGATCCCGCTGCACAGCAGGCTTTTAAAAAAACTTTGCCAGCCTCATAGCCGATACCCTGCCAAAACATGCAAAGGGGAAGCCGCTTGAGGTATGGTTCCAGGATGAAGCCCGCGTCGGGCAGCAAGGAACCCTCACCCGCAAATGGGCCAGGCGTGGAACCCGCCCGCGCGCACCACGTGATACGCGCTGCAAATGGAGCTGTATCTTCGGCGCAGCCTGTCCTGCCTGTGGCACGGCGGCTGGGCTGGTCCTGCCTTACGTCAACGCCGAAGCAATGGGGCTGCATCTCGATGAGATCGCAAAGACAATCGCACCCGGCGCACATGCCTTGCTCATCATCGACGGGGCTGGTTGGCACGGAGCAAAATGCTTGCAGGTGCCAGATAATACTACACTCGTAAAACTGCCCCCATACTCACCGGAATTGAACCCAATGGAAAACGTTTGGGCCTATCTGCGGTCGAACAAACTCGCTGTCTCTGTCTTCGACACATATGAAGAAATCCTCGAAAATGCGCCCAGGCCTGGAACTTCTTTGCGAACGACCCTGAACGCATAACTTCAATCACAGATCGAGAATGGATAAAGGTCAATTAATTGGGCCGTTGGTATGAGGACAAAGCGCGTCCGCGCAAGCAGCGCCACACCGCAAAGCGTATCTTTGAGAGGCTGCGCGACGAGTGCGGCTTTGATGGCGGATACACAATCGTCAAAGACTACGTCCGGGCCAGGAAGCGCTCTGGCAAAGAGATGTTCGTGCCGCTCAGCCATCCGCCCGGGCATGCGCAGGCGGATTTTGGTGAAGCGCCTGTCGTGATTGGCGGCGTTGAGCGGAAGGCGCACTTCTTCGCCTTTGATCTGCCGCAGAGCGATGCGTGTTTTACACTGCGGCAACCACCGAGGCCTGGCTGGATGGGCATGTGCATGCCTTTGCTTTCTTTGGGGCGGTTCCCCTGTCGATCCTCTATGACAATGACCGCTGCCTGGTGGCGCGGATCCTGCCGGACGGCACCCGGCAAAGAACCCAACGGTTCAGCGCAATGCTGTCGCATTATGTGGTCCGGGATCGCTACGGCCGTCCCGGCAAGGGGAACGACAAGGGAGCGGTCGAGGGGTTGGTCGGCTACGGGCGGCGCGACTTCATGGTGCCGATCCCGTCCTTTCCGGACCGGGATGCGTTCAACGCTCACCTGGAAGAGCAATGCCGCAAACGGCAGGACGATGTCCTGCGCGGACACAAGGCCAGCATCGGCGAACGGCTGCAAGCCGATCCGGCGGCAATGCAGGATTTGCCCGGCGCACCCTTCGAGGCCTGTGAGTTGCAAAGTGGCCAGGTCACATCGACATCGGTGGTGCGGTATCGCGGTAACGACTACTCGGTACCGGTCGCATATGGCCACCGCGCGGTCTGGATCAAGGGCTTCGTGATCCGCGTCGTTATCGGTTGCGCCACTGAGGTGATCGCCGATCATCCCCGCTCTTATGACAGCGGTGACATGGTGTTCGACCCGCTGCATTACCTGCCGCTGATTGAGCGCAGGATCATGTCCTTCGATCAGGCTGCGCCCTTGCAGGGTTGGGAACTGCCTGACGCCTTCGCCACGCTCCGGCGCTTGCTGGAAGCCCGGCAGGGCAAGGCGGGCAAAAGGGAGTATGTCCAGGTCCTGCGCCTGTCGGAACGGTTCGAGCTGGAGGTGCTGCATCTTGCCGTCAAAGACGCCCTGCGAATGGGGGCGGTCAGCTTCGATGCGATCAAGCACCTCGTCCTGTGCCGCGTCGAGCGAAGGCCCCCGAGGTTGGATTTGGATGTCTATCCGTTCCTGCCCGGAACCAACATCGCCACCACCTCGGCTTCTTCCTGTATGAGCCTTCTGTCAGGAGGTGACGCATGACGGATGCACCCGAACTGCTGCTGACACACCACCTCAAGACTCTGCGCCTGCCCACCTTCCTGCGCGAGCATGACAAGCAAGCGCGCATTTGTGCGGCGGAAGGCCTGGATCATGTGCGCTATCCAGCCCGGCTGACCGAGCTGGAACCAATCGATCGGGAGAGGCGCATGGTCGAGCGCCGGATCAAGGCGGCAAAGCTTCCAATCGTCAAAAGCCTCGCCAGCTTCGACTTTACGGCCATCCCCGGTCTGAACAAGATGATGGTGCTGGAACTGGCGCGCTGTGAATGGATCGAGCGCAGGGAGAACGTCATCGCGCTCGGCCCGTCGGGAACCGGCAAAACCCATGTCGCTCTCGGGTTGGGGCTGACCGCTGTCAATCGCAGAGTAAAATGGGTCCATGTCGCGGCGTAAAAATGGGCCACTTCGGTTGATGTTTTGTGGCGCTTTTGCACGCGTGCTCGTCACAAAGCTGAAGCGTGCCAAAGCGCATGCTGGCCATAAGGCCAGCATTATTCTGACTGTGATTGCGGGCTGGTTATTTTCGGTTGTTGCGACTGTGTTTGAGCCGATAGCTTTCGCCATTCATCTCGAGGATGTGGACGTGATGGGTTAAACGATCGAGTAGCGCACCGGTCAGCCGCTCAGAGCCAAAGACTTCAGTCCATTCATCGAAGGGCAGGTTCGAGGTTATGATGATGGAGCCGCGTTCATAGCATTGGGATATGACCTCGAAGAGCAGCTCTGCGCCAGATTTGCTGAGCGGTACGAAGCCCAGTTCATCAATGATCAACAGGTTCTGGCTGGTCAGTTGCTTTTGAAGGCGCTGCAATCTCCGCTCATCTTGAGCCTCGATCAGATCATGGACTAATGCCGCAGCCGTTGTGAAGCGCACCTTCAGTCCTCTTTGACATGCAGCCAGCCCAAGTCCCAGGGCGATGTGTGTCTTGCCCGTGCCTGACGGGCCGAGCGCGATGATGTTCTCCCTGCGATTAACGTAATCGCATCGTGCCAGATCCATCGTCAGGGGCTTGTTCAAGCTTGGCATGATCTTGAAGTCAAAGCTATCCAAGCTCTTGGTGCTGGGGAACTTCGCCGCTTTGATGCGCCGTTCAATCATCCGGCGTTCGCGGTCGATCAATTCCATCTCACACAGCCGCGCCAGATAGTGGATGTGATCTTTGTTCTCTGCAGCACAGAGCTGCGCCTGTTTGGCATACTCGCCTTGGAACGTTGGCAGTCGCAGTTGTTTAAGATGATGCCGTAGAAGAATCCGAGGGGCTTCGGTCATGCCGCGGTCCTTCCCATCAAGCTCATGTAACTGGATGGGCGTGTTGTGCCGACATTGGCCTTGGGCAAGTATGGATAGAAGTCCAAATCCAATCGTGGTGGCCGCTTCTCAACCCGACACAGTACAAGGTGTTTTACGGCGTCATAGCCAATTGCACCCATATCTATTGCCTGCTGGATTGCGCCTTGCACAACATCCATTTCGAAGGTCTCCAAAAGGCGCAAGACTTGAACGTATTCTCGCTTGCCCGGCTTACCCATTCTGGCTTCAAGCAGTCGGTGCAGCGTGGCAAATACATCTGGCAAATGCCAACCCTGCAAAGGCGCGGCCTGATCCAGGGCACCCACCTTTTGTTCAAGCAGGGGCAAAAAGTGCAATGGGTCAAAGACCATATCCGCTGATGTGTAGGATCGTTTGTGCCGCGCAATAATCTCATTGCCGCAGCCGATGATAACCTCATGCACAAACCCACGCACATGAACATCGTGGTGCGCATAGGCTACTGGCACCGAGTAATCATTGCTGCGATAGCGCACCATTGAGATCGACGTTGCACGCGTGCTGACGTGATCGCAGGCTTCATATTCTGCGACGGGCAATCCCATCAGAGCATCCAAATCCGACATCAGGCGTGCGCCTATGGTTTGGGTGTGACCCCGCAACGTATCGTCCTGACGTGCTAAACACTTCTCTTCCAAATGTGCGTTCAGATCATCAAAGCTGTCATAGCGAGGTGCGGGAACCATGAAGTTGCGGCGGGTGTATCCAACCATGCCCTCAACGTTGCCTTTATCGTTCCCTCGCGCGGGTCTGCCAAACTTGTCATCAAACAAGTAATGCGACTGCAGTTCCGTAAACCGACGTGTGCGGATGCGCGTCTTATCCCCGAGTATCCGAGCCACGGCGATCTTGGTATTGTCGTAGAGAATGGATTGCGGAATGCCGCCAAAGAATGCAAAGGCGGACACATGGCCATCGCAAAACGCCTCGGTTGTCTCAGCTGGATATCCCTTCACAAACACCGCATCAGAATGTGGCAAGCTCATCACGAAGAAGTGGATCTTGCATTCCACGCCACCGATCACGCCCAGCGTCTCACCAAAATCAACCTGCGCATGGCCCGGCCGATGCGACAACGGCACAAACACCTCTTTGGTGCGCCGTTTTTGCTCGCGCACGTAATAGGTCACCGTGGTCAGGCTGCCGGCATATCCATGCTCATCGCGCAGCCGTTCAAAGATGCGCTTGGCCGTGTGTCGCTGCTTTTTGATCAGGGCTTTGTCTGTGCGCAGTATCTCATCGACCACACCAACATAACCATCAAGCGTTGGCCGCCGAGGCGCTTCCGACCGACGATACCCAGGCGGAAGTTCATGGCGCAGCATCTTCGCGATCGTCTTACGATCTTTGTTCTCTAATCTGTCAATGCGTGTTTCCTGAGTTTCCTGCTTTTGATGTCAGAGGTTGCCTTTGTTCTCTTCGAACTCTGAGGTTCATGATGGGGTTGGCTGGGTGTGGGTCGGCAATGTTGAAACCGCAATCATACCGTTGGTCTTGGCTGTTGCTACAGAATCGGCGCCGTGTCTCACGCCCTCCCTCGGGCATCGTCCCAGATGGGAACTTTGATTTAGGAATCCTCGTTGTCGCCTCGTAAGCCTTACGCGGACTGGAAGTCAGTTTTGTCTCGCATAATGGCATGAAGTATGATTGCCAGACGACGCGCCAGAGCCACTCGGGCCTTTCTCATCGTTGAGCGCGCACCGATTGCGAGGGCCCATGTCTTCAATTTGAGCGGAGCGGCATACCGCGTCAGCATCACATTGGCGGCCTCATAGAGAAGCGTTCTGACGCGCACGTCGCCCCGCTTTGAGATGCTGCCCGTGTAGTCGATTTCACCAGATTGATGCCGTCGCGGCACCAGTCCAAGATACGCCCCCACATCACGCGATTTCCTGAAACGCGACGGATCATCAATTGCTGCGGCAAAGGCCAATGCTGTGATCGGACCGACCCCTGGTACCGTCATAAGGCGCTGGCAGACTTCGGATTTGCGGGTCATCTTTTTGATGTCGCCATCAATGGCTGCAACCGCCGCGAGGATTGCTTCGCGTGCTGCGAACAGTCCGCAAATTGCGGCATGGAGGCCAGGCACTCCATCGCTAACTTTTAGCGCCGCGTTTTTGAATGCCGGAGACAAAGCTCGTGGCAGCCGCACGCCGAAGACGACGACCAGACCGCGGATCTGATTGTCGAGCGTCACACGCTGTCCGACCAGCTTCTTGCGGGCTGCGATCAGCGACCGGATTGCGTGCGCTGACAGTGATTTGACATGGGTCGGCTTGTAGAATCCCGTCCGCGCCAGGTGTGCCAAACCGCGGGCATCATTGCGGTCCGTCTTGTGGCCGGCCAGAGATTTAAGGGCCTGATATGCTTGCCTGCTCTCGATGCAAACAACCGGGACACCAAGCTCCGTCAGCCCATGGTAAAGCATTGGTGCCATCCGTCCCGTTTCAAATACAACTTTGGCACATGGTGGTCCAGAAGCGAGGAAGTCAGCGATCGCTTTTGGTGTTGAGCTCGCTTTTCCTTCACGAATAAGGGCCCCTTCACGATCCAGAATGCAGATATGCGTCTCTTCCATGGACACATCCAAACCAGCAAAATATTCCATTGGTCAGTCTCCTTTTCAATTGCATGTGCATCCAGAATAACAGGGGTAACTGAGTGCTGATCCTGATTACGCCATGTTGAAAAACCGCGCCGCTTCTCGGCCAGACATACCGTCCTTCAAACAAGCACGGCGCACACGACTATAAATATCCACAGAATACATCTCCCGCCCTCCGAATAAACGAAGGGCACAAACTGGCGGACTTTTACTCCGCTACAACTGCGATATGCAGCCGCTTCTGTGGCCCAATATTGCTCCGCGTTTTACACCCGTATGCAACAAAACATAGATCTGTTCAGCTTTGACATCGACGCCGAGGATTTGGCAACGCTCCGGACCATGGATCGAGGAGAGGGTGTTGCATGGGCCACGGGCGACCCGAGCACCGCTGCCTGAGCTAAAATGGGCATTGACCTCGAGAACAGGCGGCTCAAACTGAAGAACGCAGGTGCCTAAGAAATCAGGAATACCTCAAATCTTTTCTTTGAGGAAAGAAACGGGGGCACTCTTTACCGGTGCCCCCGTTTTGGATTTACTGAACCTGACGGCTTAGCAGCTATAGTACATCATGAATTCAACGGGATGCGGCGTGTGCTCGTACATCTCGATCTCTTCCATCTTCAGTTCCATATAGCCGTCGATCTGGTCTTTGGTGAACACGTCACCGGCCAGCAGGAAGTCATGATCTGCCGCCAGCGCATCAATCGCCTCGCGCAAGGAACCGCAAACCGTCGGGATCCCTTCCAACTCTTCAGCAGGCAGATCATAGAGGTTCTTGTCCATGGCTTCGCCCGGATCGATCTTGTTCTTGATGCCGTCAAGACCGGCCATCAGCAGGGCGGCAAAGCACAGGTAGGGGTTAGCCGCTGGATCGGGGAAACGGGCCTCAACGCGCTTGGCTTTGGGGCTCTCGGTCCACGGAATACGCACACAACCCGAGCGGTTACGGGCCGAATAGGCGCGCAGAACCGGTGCTTCAAAGCCGGGGATCAGGCGTTTGTAGCTGTTGGTCGACGGGTTGGTGAACGCGTTCAGCGTTTTGGCGTGTTTCAGGATGCCACCGATGAAATACAGGGCCTCTTGACTAAGGCCCGCATATTTGTCGCCTGCAAACAGTGGCTTGCCGTCTTTCCAGATCGACATGTTCACATGCATACCGGTGCCGTTGTCACCATAGATCGGCTTGGGCATGAACGTCGCAGTTTTACCGTAAGCCTGTGCCACGTTGTGGATCACGTATTTGTATTTCTGCAGCTCATCGGCCTGTTTGGTCAGGCTGCCAAAGATCAGGCCCAGCTCGTGCTGACAGGAGGCTACTTCGTGGTGGTGCTTGTCTACTTTCATGCCCAGACGCTTCATCGTGCTCAGCATTTCGCTGCGGATGTCCTGGGCGTCGTCTGTGGGGTTCACCGGGAAGTAGCCGCCTTTGACACCGGGACGATGGCCCATATTGCCCATCTCGTACTCGGTATCGGTGTTCCACGACGCGTCCATTGCATCAACTTCGTAGGATACTTTGTTGATTGCGTTTGACATTCTGACGTCGTCAAACAGGAAGAACTCGGCCTCGGGGCCCATATAGGCCACATCGCCAATGCCGGATGACTTCAGATAAGCCTCGGCCTTTTGCGCCGTGCCGCGCGGATCGCGGTTATAGGCTTCGCCTGTGTCGGGCTCGACCACGGAACAATGCACGCAGAGCGTTTTCTCGGCATAGAACGGATCAATATAGGCGCTTTCAGTATCAATCATCAGCTTCATGTCCGACGCTTCGATCGACTTCCAGCCGGCAATCGAGGAGCCGTCAAACATGAATCCTTCCTCGACGAAATCTTCGTCCAGCAGATCGGCGACGATGGTTACATGTTGCAGTTTGCCACGCGGATCGGTGAAGCGGATATCGACATATTCAACCTCCTCGTCCTTGATGGTCTTGAGCAGGTCTTTTACGCTCATCTGAGAACTCCCTTTTTTGGCTTTTGGGGGTGGTTTTAAAGGGCGTCCGAACCGGACTCACCGGTGCGGATGCGGATGGCTTGTTCCACGGGGCTGACGAAAATCTTGCCATCGCCGATCTTGTCGGTCTTGGCGGCCTCGACGATGGCCTCGATGGCGGCGTCAACCTGATCATCCTCCAGCACAACGTCGATTTTCACTTTGGGTAGGAAATCGACCACATATTCAGCGCCGCGATAAAGTTCGGTATGGCCTTTCTGGCGGCCAAACCCCTTGACCTCGATCACCGAGAGGCCCTGAACACCGACATCCTGAAGGGCTTCTTTAACTTCATCCAGTTTGAATGGCTTGATGATGGCTTCGATCTTTTTCATGGGCCAGGCTCCTTGGCAAAGGGGTATTGCGGCTGTCTGACCACTTCTATTGAGGGGCGACAATCGGATAGGGTAGGGCAAGTATGTCGCAAGACAGCACGATTTAGGGTTTGCCTATAATTTAGGCATGATGCCCGATCTGCAAGCAAAATTGAATCGTGAAAGGGTCGATCATGACCGAACTGCTGACCGCCGCCCAAATGCGCGCCATTGAGACTGCTGCAATCGAGTCGGGTCAGGTCACCGGGCTAGAACTGATGGAGCGCGCTGGTCGCGGGGTCGTCGAGGCCGTGTTCGAGGAATGGCCAGAACTGGCCAAAACCTTCCATCGCGCGGTCGTTCTCTGCGGCCCCGGCAATAACGGCGGCGACGGGTTTGTCGTCGCGCGATTGCTGAAGGAATGGGGCTGGGAGGTGGGGGTGTTTCTCTATGGTGATCCCGCAAAGCTGCCGCCCGATGCGAAGGTCAATTATGATCGGTGGGGACGCGATGTTGGACTGCTCCCGGTTGATGGCTTGAATTACTCGCCTTTGGATTATGATCTGATCGTCGATGCGTTATTCGGCACCGGTTTGACACGCGGACTCTCCTTCGACGAAGGGTTTGGTGGATTGTTACCGGAATGGGATCTTCGGTTTGAACCGGGCTGCCCTAAGGTTGTTGCGGTGGATATTCCGTCCGGGCATTGCAGTGATAGTGGACTGGAGTTGGAAGGTGATGGCCTTTGGGCCAACCTTACGGTTTCATTTCACAGGCCCAAAGTAGGGCATTTTCTTGCGATTGGATCATTCCACGCCGAAAAAGTGGTCGTGAAAGACATTGGATTGAAGCCGCCAGCTCTTGAGATAATGTTGCCTCGCGTTGCCATTGCTCCCATAACATATGCGGGAGTCGAGCCAGTTGAACTTGTGGTAAGCTCAAAGCATTTTCTTGAAAAGTCGGATCCCTTTGGCCGCTCGACTCACAAATACACGCACGGCCATGCCCTGATGCTGTCGGGTGGCGCAGGAAAGACCGGTGCCGCGCGGCTGGCGGCGCGGGGGGCGCTTCGGATCGGGGCAGGGCTGGTGACACTGGGGGTGCCGGGCAATGCCCAGATGGAGGTGGCGAGCCAGATCACAGCGTTGATGCTACAGCGCGCTGAGGGCGCAGAGGGGGTGGCCGAGGTGTTGGAGGATGAGCGGCTCAATGCGCTCTGTCTTGGGCCGGGGATGGGCGTGGAAAGAGCGCGGGCGTTGGTGCCTGCGGCATGTGGCGGGGTGAAACCCCGCTCTACAGTTCTGGATGCCGATGCGTTGACCGCGTTCGCGGATGCGCCTGAGGCACTATTTGAGGTGCTGCATGACAAATGTGTGCTGACACCTCATGCTGGCGAATTCGCGCGGTTGTTCCCGGATATCGCCGAGAAGCTGAATGCAACCCCGACCAAAGGACCTGCCTATTCCAAGGTGGATGCCACGCGCGAGGCCGCCAAGCGGGCAGGGTGCGTAGTGCTGTTTAAAGGGCCAGATACAGTGATTGCGGCGCCGGATGGGCGATGCAGCATCAACTCGGCCCATTACGAGCGGGCCGCTCCATGGCTGGCCACCGCCGGATCGGGCGATGTTCTGGCGGGGTTCATCACGGGGCTTTTGGCACGCGGCTCTGATCCCATGGGTGCGGCCGAAACAGCTGCATGGTTACACGTGGAATGCGCGCGCAGCTTTGGCCCCGGTTTGATCGCCGAGGATTTGCCAGAGGAACTGCCCAAAGTGTTCCGAACCTTGGGCCTCTGAGACAGCAAAGCCCCGGCCTGCGAACAGACCGCGAGAGTGTCCTGTCTTCTGTGTATGAGTAATTCGGTCCATGCTTCCAAACTGAAGGAGCATGACGATAATGACGATTTCCAAGGAACTACCGGGCGAGCTGCCTAGCGGTGTTGAACGACCCAAAGATTTACTTGGCGACAAGGGTCTGATGAAAGAGCTGAAGGTCCGGCTGATGGAGCGGATGTTGGGGGCTGAGTTGACCGAGCATCCGGGCTATGAAGCACACGGTGAACCTGCCAGCCAGCAGACCAACCGGCGCAACGGAGCGACGCGCAAGGTGCTGAAGGGCAATGACGGGGCGGTGCCGATTGATATCCCACGTGACCGTGACGGCAGTTTTGAGCCGGAACTTATCCAGAAAGGCCAGACCCGGATCGACGGGATGGATGACAAGACTACCGGGCTTTACGCAGCTGGTTTATCAACCCGTGATATCAGCAGCCACCTTGAGGAAGTCTATGGGTTACGGGTCTCTGCCGACCTGATCAGCCGTGTCGCCGATGCTGTTCTGGAGGAGGTCCCGGACTGGCAAAACCGGGCTTTGGAGCCGGTTTACCCGATCGTTTTCCTTGATGCCCTACGTGTTGAAATCCGCGATGCCGAGAGCCGTCAGGTCAAGAACAGGGCCGTATACGTGGCCCTGGGCGTCACCCCTGATGGTGAGCGTGAGGTTCCGGGCCTGTGGATTGCCGCCAATGAAGGGGCCAAATTCTGGCTGTCCATTATGAACAATCTCAAAAACCGGGGGCTGGAGGACATCCTGATCGCCGTTGTGGATGGCCTCAAGGGTTTCCCTGACGCTCAGGGGAATCGCGCTTAAAGTTTGACAGTGTCCGAGAATTGGATTCTGGAGGTTTCATCAGATGATGGGGTTTCGAGATGCCAGGATTAGACAGCTGTTTCAATGCGGTGGATGACCCACGCGGCGGCAATGCTCCGCGCCACAAGTTCCGTGATTTGATGACGATCGGCCTTTTGTGCGCGCTTTGCGGTGGTGATACGGCGGTGGACATGGAACCTTTCGGACAAATGAAGGGGGATTTCCTGCGTGGGTTTCCTGAGTTGCCTCACGGGATACCTTGCCATGACGCGTATTCCCGGCTGTTTCGCGTGATGAAGCCGACGGGCTTTCAGGCCTTTTTCGACAAGTTCCGCGCCGACTTTGCGGCTGGCTCCGGTGAGCACCCTGCCATCGCCATTGATGGCAAAGAGATGCGACGCGGCTTTGACAAGGCCGCCGGGCAATCGAATATGAACATTGTCACGGCCTTTGCACATGGGGCACGTCTCACCCTTGGGATTACTCAGGGCGCCAGGGGCGGTGGCGGGATCCTGGCCCTGCGTGAGTTGATTGAGATGCTTGATATCCGCGGCATCACCATCACCGCAGACGCACTGCATTGTCAGCGCGGGACCTGCGAGTTGATCGTGCGGGAGGGAGGCGATTATTGCCTGCGGCTCAAGGGCAATCAGGGCGGCATGTTGGCCGATGTCCGGGCTTTCGTGGAAGACGAAGACACAGATTACATTGATGAATATAACACAATTGATGCTGATCATGGTCGTGTGGAAGAGCGGTCATACCGCGTCCACGATGTGCCGGAATATCTGATCAATACCCATAAGTGGCCGCCTCTTCGGGCTTTCGTCCATGTCGCCTCCAGGCGCGCGGTTGGCGACAAGACCAGTCACGCCGAACGGCTTTATCCGCTCTCCAAATGTCCCGCGGCTCAGGGGGCCGCCACACTGATCCGCGGCCAGTGGCAAATTGGGAACAGCTTGCATTGGTCTCTCGACGTGGTGATGAACGACGACCGACACCGCGCGCGAAAAGATCACGCGCCAGCCAGCTTTGCCGCTTTGAGGCGGATTGCCTTGAGCATCATCAAGGCCAATCCTGCAAAAGGATCAAATCGCGGCAAATTCAAAAAAGCGGGCTGGAGCAATGAGGTCCTGAAAACTCTCATCCAAGACTTTTGAAACGCGATTGCCCTGCCCTGACGCTATCAACGCAGCCTATCCAGATACCACCGTGCAAACATGTATTGTACATCCGGTGCGCCATTCATTGAACTTCTGCGGCTGGAAAGATCGCAAGGAAGGGGCCAGAAGCCTGAAGCAGATTTATCAGGCCGTAAACGACGGGGAGGCCGCCAAAGCCCTTGATGCTTTCGAGGATGAATGGGGCCAAAAATACCCCTCGATCGCCCCGGGCTGGCGGCGGGCATGGCAGGAGGTGATCCCGTTCTTCGCCTTCCCCCCGGATGTGCGCAAGATCATCTATACCACCAACGCCATAGAAAGCCTGAACCGGGTCATCCGGAAAACTACCAAAACCCGTGGCGGCCTTCCAACCGATGATGCTGCAACAAAGCTGATCTATCTGGCCATCCGCAACTTCGAAAAATCCGGTCGATGTGTCAGAGAATGGGTTGCGGCACGAAACCGGTTCGCTATCCTATACCCGGAACGGTTCAACAGATGACCCGTTTTAACCGCATGGGCCAAACCCCATACACAGAGCTTCGGACATTCCCCAGACCGGGGCTTTGCAATCAGGAAAACTGTGATCAGGCGGCTTGTGCGCCGGTATAGTCGTTGCTCAGAGCCGAGGCATCGCTGCCCACTTCCAGCCCGTCGACATAAAGAACATGAGGTGTGTCAAATCCAAGCTCATAGATGGTCATCGCGATCTCGCCCTGATCGGTGATGAATTCACCATCCACCAAGCGGTGCGTCGGCACCATCGCTTGGCGCACGTTGAAAATAGCCCGCGCGCGCCAGTCACGCACCAGCACTGGCTGACCAGCAGGCAGGGTGACATCGCATTCAGGGCGTGTGTGGCCCAGTGACCCGGCGAGAATTGTGACCGCGCGGGCTGTGACCTGACGCGAATGGATCGACGTCACCAGTGCCACACCACTGTCGCGTGTGATCACGCGATCGCCAGGCGGCAGATCCGAGACCTGACGTTCGCCATTTAAGGTCATGATGATGCTATCGGCCCACAGACCAGATACATGTTCAGAGATATCTTGAGGGGATTCCGCGATCAATTGACCGCTGATCCGCCCGACCGCTTTCGGTTTCATGGCGTTTCTCGCTTTATGACTGCCTCAGTTTTCAATCAGATTATGGCAAGAATCGGTTAATGTCGTGCCTTTTTTCGCACATATGGCCAATTTTCGCCCTTTTTGCCCAATATTTAGCGAGCTTTGCTCATCTGACTGGTCGGCTTTTTGAGCGATATCGGTCTTTATTGTTGGCGCAAAACGTTTTAGACACCCGATCACCGCAGCTCAAACGCGGTAAAATGCGGGTGTGGCGGAATTGGTAGACGCACCAGATTTAGGTTCTGGCGCCTATGGCGTGGGGGTTCGAGTCCCTTCACCCGCACCATAACAGACTTCGAGGTCTGATTTTCCATCTAACACTTTGAATAGTAACGCTATTCCGGTAGTTCTAGCTCCGTGATTTCGGCAGTATTTGATGCGGTCTGTGAAGGTCAATTTGAGCACCAATCTGCGTAATTTGGTGCGAGACTCACCACCACTTTCCCATATTTTCCAGGGGCTTGCGAGGAATGTGAGGGCTGGTTCTAGTTTTTCCTCAAAACTGCCTTTCGGTTCGGCCTGATTGGCCATTTTTTCAGTAAGCAAAGCCTTGTCGTGCTCATGCTGCCCGATCTTTTCCTCGTATTTGCGGATGGCGGTGGTGTTACCGGACGCCATGATCAGGTCGAGCAGCTTGTCGATCTCTTTGTCGAGAGTGGCGAGTTGGCGTTTGCCGGAGCGGATGATCTCGGCTGCTTGGTCGCGGCGCGCATCCCAGAGGTGGCGGAACATCGCAGTGGCGAGGGTGATCAGGCTCTCCGAGGGCTGCAGGGCCTTGAGCAGATCGCCGACTTCGCCCTCCAGTTGATCCCGCTTGATGGATTTGCCGTAAAATTCACAACCCTTTGTTTAGCATAGATAATACGGGTACGATCCGCCATTGCCCTTTGTGATCGAAGACCGTAGCGGGACGTCGCAACAGCCGCAGACGACCATGCCGCGCAAGGCGAAGGCGTCGCCGATATTCTTGCGCTTCGGGGCTTTTGCCTTGCCAGCGCGGCGCTGCTGGACCTTGTCGAAGGTCTCCAGCGAGATCAATGGCTCGTGCTGTCCTCTGAGCCAGTTGATGCCGTAGGTTTCGGAGCAGATGTGGCCCGTGTAGATCGGATGGATCAGCATGTCCGTGACCCGCTGCTGTGCCAGCTTTCCGTTTTTCTGATGCGGGAAGTCGGGTATGCGCTCGAAGAAGCGCTTCACTTCCGCCTGCGTCTGGAACCGCCCTGACGCGAAGCCCTCGAAGGCCTCGCGGATAATGCCCGCGAATGGCTCCTTTGGGACTAAAATCTTGCCGCGCCCTTTCACCATGTCATAGCGATAGCCGACAGGCGCGTTGTGTATCCAGTAGCCTGATTGCATGCGCGCCTTCATCTTCTGGGCCACCTGCCGCCTGTTCTGCTTGCGCTCCAGCGCCCCTTGAGCGGCGATGATCGTCTCGATGAACTCACCCTCGGGGGTATCGTCGAACTTGAAGTTGAGACATTCGACGCGGGTGCCGCGCAGGCGGAAGGCGTCTCGCAGGTCAAAAAAAGCTCGAGTGTCGCGGCTGGCGCGTTTGAGATCGTCGAAGATCACAACAAACTTTTCGTCGGGCTGCGCATCGAGGAAGGACAGCAGCGCCACCATGCCGGGACGCTGCATGAAGCTTCCGGCACCGGTCATCGTGTCGGGGAAGACGGCTGTGACCGCATAACCTTTGGTCTCAGCATACTGGCGACAACGGGTTTCCTGACTTTCCAGACCATGCCCGTCTGTCTCCTGACCTTTGGAACTGACGCGGCAATAGATAACGGCTTTCTGGCTCATACCTCCTCCTTTGTGGCTCTTGCGAGTGTACCGCAGCGGCGCGCAGAGCGACGGTGAGATCAAGGGTTTGTCCACTGGTTTTTTTCAGCATTATCGAGATCCCAGCCGAGATCGACAAAGGCGAGCATCACGTCCCAGAGGGTTTCGATGAGCTGGCGCTTGTCAGCGTCACTCGCAACGCTGTCTTCGAGATACGGCAGCCAGTCCTGCCAGTTGAGGTGTAATCGGCGGAGCAATACTCGGCCACGGTAGCGGCGTCGTTGTGTTGTCGCGGGCGGCGTAAAAGTCGTCCACTTTTGCCCTTTCGTTTGATGGGAGGGCCGGGGGATTTTCACCGTGGAATTGTATTTGAAGGTGCGTCAGGCTCATTTTCAGGATGGGTTGAGCGGGCGTCGGATTGCCCGGGTGTAAAACGCGGAGCAATATTGGGCCACAGAAGCGGCTGCATATCGCAGTTGTAGCGGAGTAAAAGTCCGCCAGTTTGTGCCCTTCGTTTATTCGGAGGGCGGGAGATGTATTCTGTGGATATTTATAGTCGTGTGCGCCGTGCTTGTTTGAAGGACGGTATGTCTGGCCGAGAAGCGGCGCGGTTTTTCAACATGGCGTAATCAGGATCAGCACTCAGTTACCCCTGTTATTCTGGATGCACATGCAATTGAAAAGGAGACTGACCAATGGAATATTTTGCTGGTTTGGATGTGTCCATGGAAGAGACGCATATCTGCATTCTGGATCGTGAAGGGGCCCTTATTCGTGAAGGAAAAGCGAGCTCAACACCAAAAGCGATCGCTGACTTCCTCGCTTCTGGACCACCATGTGCCAAAGTTGTATTTGAAACGGGACGGATGGCACCAATGCTTTACCATGGGCTGACGGAGCTTGGTGTCCCGGTTGTTTGCATCGAGAGCAGGCAAGCATATCAGGCCCTTAAATCTCTGGCCGGCCACAAGACGGACCGCAATGATGCCCGCGGTTTGGCACACCTGGCGCGGACGGGATTCTACAAGCCGACCCATGTCAAATCACTGTCAGCGCACGCAATCCGGTCGCTGATCGCAGCCCGCAAGAAGCTGGTCGGACAGCGTGTGACGCTCGACAATCAGATCCGCGGTCTGGTCGTCGTCTTCGGCGTGCGGCTGCCACGAGCTTTGTCTCCGGCATTCAAAAACGCGGCGCTAAAAGTTAGCGATGGAGTGCCTGGCCTCCATGCCGCAATTTGCGGACTGTTCGCAGCACGCGAAGCAATCCTCGCGGCGGTTGCAGCCATTGATGGCGACATCAAAAAGATGACCCGCAAATCCGAAGTCTGCCAGCGCCTTATGACGGTACCAGGGGTCGGTCCGATCACAGCATTGGCCTTTGCCGCAGCAATTGATGATCCGTCGCGTTTCAGGAAATCGCGTGATGTGGGGGCGTATCTTGGACTGGTGCCGCGACGGCATCAATCTGGTGAAATCGACTACACGGGCAGCATCTCAAAGCGGGGCGACGTGCGCGTCAGAACGCTTCTCTATGAGGCCGCCAATGTGATGCTGACGCGGTATGCCGCTCCGCTCAAATTGAAGACATGGGCCCTCGCAATCGGTGCGCGCTCAACGATGAGAAAGGCCCGAGTGGCTCTGGCGCGTCGTCTGGCAATCATACTTCATGCCATTATGCGAGACAAGGACGAAACCGCTCTCGCGGTATTGGCGCTTGTGTCGAGGGTTTCGCGCTGATCGAAGCGCCGTGATTTTGTGAACTGACGATTCTGTTGGACGATTGGGACCTTCTCAATCTGACGATAGGAGGTTTCAATGTCAGACCAATATGTACCTGCACTGCGCCAGCGATTTCTCGAAGATATGCGGATCAAAGGGCTGCAGTCGAAAACGCAGACAATGTATTTGCGAGGGATGCGGGATTTTACGCGGTTTCTGGGTCACGCGCCGGATAGCGCGACACCGGAAGATCTGCGGGCGTTCCAGCTCGATATGAAGGAGCGCGGCATTGGCGCACCGACCTTCAACAACCGGCTGACAGTGTTGAGTTTCTTCTTTGCGACGACGTGCCCGCGTCCCGAGATGAAGCGGCATATGCGCTATCAACGGGCGGCTAAGAAGATCCCCGTTGTGCTCAGCGCCGAGGAAGTCGCGCGTATTATCGAAGCGGCACCTGGGCCTGGGTTACGATACCGCGCGGCCTTCAGCGTGGCCTATGGTGGCGGGCTGCGCGCCAGCGAGGTCACCCATCTCAAAGTTGGCGACATAGATAGCGACCGGATGCTGATCCGGATTGAGCAAGGTAAGGGTCGTAAGGACCGGCAGGTCATGTTGTCGCCGAACCTTCTGAGCCTGTTGCGCGACTATTACCGAGAAGTGCGGCCGAGAGGTTGGATGTTCCCGGGTCGTAACCGGATCGATCCAATCTCGACGCGGCAGTTCAATCGGGCCTTTGGGGTCGCATGCGATTTTGCAGAGATCAAGAAGCAGGTGTCGCCCCACACTCTGCGGCACAGCTTTGCCACGCATCTGCTGGAGGGTGGGACCGACATCCGGGTGATCCAAGTGCTTCTGGGCCATGCCAAGCTGGAAACGACGACGATCTATACCAAGGTGGCAACCAAGACGATCCAGAGTGTCACCAGCCCGTTTGATCTGCTGGTGCGGCGGGAGGCCGGACCCGGTTAAACTAGGCTTCCATGTCTCGCCTCAAGCTGGAGGTCGCAGACATCTTCCGCGCCCATGGTGCTACCTATCGCCTGGCCCACGCCGGACACTTGAACCTACAGCAGTTAAAAGTGATGTCGGCGATAGAGAGCTGCCGGACCGCTGTGCTTGGCGGGCATGTTGCCGCTTGCACCAAATGCAGTCACCAGCACATCGCCTACAACTCGTGCCGCAATCGGCATTGCCCGAAGTGCCAAGGTGCAGCGGCGCAGGACTGGATGCAGGCGCGCATGGAAGACTTGTTGCCCATTGAGTATTTCCACGTGGTCTTCACGCTGCCATCGCAAATCGCCGACATTGCCTTCCAGAACAAAGCGGTGGTCTACGGCCTCCTGTTCAAGGCGGCGGCGCAAACTCTGCTGACAATCGCAGCCGATCCAAAACATCTTGGTGCAAAGATTGGCATGACGAGCGTGCTGCATACATGGGGATCCGCGATGACGCACCACCCGCATGTGCATATCATCGTGCCGGGCGGTGGATTGTCGTCCGATGGCAAGCGCTGGAAGAACTGCCGCTCAGGCTTCTTCCTGCCGGTAAAGGTGCTCGCGCGTTTGTTCCGCCGCCTGTTCCTCGAAGGGCTGAGCGGATTGCACAAAGCAGGCAAGCTGCGCTTCTTCGGCAAACTGGCAAAGCTGGCCGACCCCGATACCTTCGCCGCCCATCTCGCGCCGCTGCGCAAAACCAACTGGGTGGTTTATGCCAAACCACCCTTCGGCGGGCCTGAGGCCGTGCTGGCGTACTTGAGCCGTTACACGCACCGCGTGGCGATCTCAAACCACCGCCTGATCAGCGCTGATGCCAACACTGTGGCCTTCCGGTGGAAAGATTATCGCATCAAACGTGGGGACAGGATGAAGGTCATGCGTCTGCCGACGTCCGAGTTCATCCGTCGCTTCCTGATCCATGTCCTGCCCTCCGGCTTCCACCGCATCCGCCACACAGGCTTCCTCGCGAATGGCATCCGTCGCGACAGGATCGCAAAGATCAGGTCTTTATTGGAGGTTGAAGCAGACGCCATTCCGAAAGCCCATGAGGATCAAGGTGTCGATACCGACGAACGAGACCAGTCCCAGCCGTGCCCCAAATGCGGTGGCGCAATGATCATCATCGAGACCTTCATGCGGGGCCAAACACCCAAGTCCCGCGCACCGCCATGGGAGGACGCCGCATGATACGACTATCAAATCGGGTCCTTCATTACGCGGACGCCGGACCCATCGGTGCGACCATCCCGCCAAAACCTGCGCTACAACAGGCCAATGGCGGCAAAACGGGATATCAATCAGCCAAATCGGGCTGGGAAAATCGACTTATCAGCGCTGCTTGTCATCACGCAGCCGATAGTTCTGCACATCAATCACCGCAGCCATAGTACACAATCCCCATAGCACCGAAATCCGCCCACGCTTTCCTCCTTGTCAGATTTGTCGCCGCTGCATCTCACGATGACAACAGCCACAAACCTTAGACAAAACTGACTTCCAGTCCGCGTAAGGCTTACGAGGCGACAACGAGGATTCCTAAATCAAAGTTCCCATCTGGGACGATGCCCGAGGGAGGGCGTGAGACACGGCGCCGATTCTGTAGCAACAGCCAAGACCAACGGTATGATTGCGGTTTCAACATTGCCGACCCACACCCAGCCAACCCCATCATGAACCTCAGAGTTCGAAGAGAACAAAGGCAACCTCTGACATCAAAAGCAGGAAACTCAGGAAACACGCATTGACAGATTAGAGAACGCATTGACAGATTAGAGAACGCATTGACAGATTAGAGAACGCATTGACAGATTAGAGAACGCATTGACAGATTAGAGAACGCATTGACAGATTAGAGAACGCATTGACAGATTAGAGAACAAAGATCGTAAGACGATCGCGAAGATGCTGCGCCATGAACTTCCGCCTGGGTATCGTCGGTCGGAAGCGCCTCGGCGGCCAACGCTTGATGGTTATGTTGGTGTGGTCGATGAGATACTGCGCACAGACAAAGCCCTGATCAAAAAGCAGCGACACACGGCCAAGCGCATCTTTGAACGGCTGCGCGATGAGCATGGATATGCTGGCAGCCTGACCACGGTGACCTATTACGTGCGCGAGCAAAAACGGCGCACCAAAGAGGTGTTTGTGCCGTTGTCGCATCGGCCGGGCCATGCGCAGGTTGATTTTGGTGAGACGCTGGGCGTGATCGGTGGCGTGGAATGCAAGATCCACTTCTTCGTGATGAGCTTGCCACATTCTGATGCGGTGTTTGTGAAGGGATATCCAGCTGAGACAACCGAGGCGTTTTGCGATGGCCATGTGTCCGCCTTTGCATTCTTTGGCGGCATTCCGCAATCCATTCTCTACGACAATACCAAGATCGCCGTGGCTCGGATACTCGGGGATAAGACGCGCATCCGCACACGTCGGTTTACGGAACTGCAGTCGCATTACTTGTTTGATGACAAGTTTGGCAGACCCGCGCGAGGGAACGATAAAGGCAACGTTGAGGGCATGGTTGGATACACCCGCCGCAACTTCATGGTTCCCGCACCTCGCTATGACAGCTTTGATGATCTGAACGCACATTTGGAAGAGAAGTGTTTAGCACGTCAGGACGATACGTTGCGGGGTCACACCCAAACCATAGGCGCACGCCTGATGTCGGATTTGGATGCTCTGATGGGATTGCCCGTCGCAGAATATGAAGCCTGCGATCACGTCAGCACGCGTGCAACGTCGATCTCAATGGTGCGCTATCGCAGCAATGATTACTCGGTGCCAGTAGCCTATGCGCACCACGATGTTCATGTGCGTGGGTTTGTGCATGAGGTTATCATCGGCTGCGGCAATGAGATTATTGCGCGGCACAAACGATCCTACACATCAGCGGATATGGTCTTTGACCCATTGCACTTTTTGCCCCTGCTTGAACAAAAGGTGGGTGCCCTGGATCAGGCCGCGCCTTTGCAGGGTTGGCATTTGCCAGATGTATTTGCCACGCTGCACCGACTGCTTGAAGCCAGAATGGGTAAGCCGGGCAAGCGAGAATACGTTCAAGTCTTGCGCCTTTTGGAGACCTTCGAAATGGATGTTGTGCAAGGCGCAATCCAGCAGGCAATAGATATGGGTGCAATTGGCTATGACGCCGTAAAACACCTTGTACTGTGTCGGGTTGAGAAGCGGCCACCACGATTGGATTTGGACTTCTATCCATACTTGCCCAAGGCCAATGTCGGCACAACACGCCCATCCAGTTACATGAGCTTGATGGGAAGGACCGCGGCATGACCGAAGCCCCTCGGATTCTTCTACGGCATCATCTTAAACAACTGCGACTGCCAACGTTCCAAGGCGAGTATGCCAAACAGGCGCAGCTCTGTGCTGCAGAGAACAAAGATCACATCCACTATCTGGCGCGGCTGTGTGAGATGGAATTGATCGACCGCGAACGCCGGATGATTGAACGGCGCATCAAAGCGGCGAAGTTCCCCAGCACCAAGAGCTTGGATAGCTTTGACTTCAAGATCATGCCAAGCTTGAACAAGCCCCTGACGATGGATCTGGCACGATGCGATTACGTTAATCGCAGGGAGAACATCATCGCGCTCGGCCCGTCAGGCACGGGCAAGACACACATCGCCCTGGGACTTGGGCTGGCTGCATGTCAAAGAGGACTGAAGGTGCGCTTCACAACGGCTGCGGCATTAGTCCATGATCTGATCGAGGCTCAAGATGAGCGGAGATTGCAGCGCCTTCAAAAGCAACTGACCAGCCAGAACCTGTTGATCATTGATGAACTGGGCTTCGTACCGCTCAGCAAATCTGGCGCAGAGCTGCTCTTCGAGGTCATATCCCAATGCTATGAACGCGGCTCCATCATCATAACCTCGAACCTGCCCTTCGATGAATGGACTGAAGTCTTTGGCTCTGAGCGGCTGACCGGTGCGCTACTCGATCGTTTAACCCATCACGTCCACATCCTCGAGATGAATGGCGAAAGCTATCGGCTCAAACACAGTCGCAACAACCGAAAATAACCAGCCCGCAATCACAGTCAGAATAATGCTGGCCTTATGGCCAGCATGCGCTTTGGCACGCTTCAGCTTTGTGACGAGCACGCGTGCAAAAGCGCCACAAAAACATCAACCGAAGTGGCCCATTTTTACGCCGCGACATGGACCCATTTTACTCTGCGATTGACACTTCCGAGCCACCAAACGCCGCGCGCGATACTTGCCGCCGCCGCAGGCATCCTGCCTGTAACACGCCACGCATAATCAATGCTAATTGAGCCAAAGCATTTGTTCCGCCAGTTGCAGCCGATACTTCCTGCCGCCCCCGATGGCCCGTTGTCTGTTCTTTCGGGACAAACGCCCGGCTTCACCGGCAAGCCAAATCGGGTGAAGCTGACAAACCGGAGCATCAAAATCCGCCGGACGTATTCCGGAAAGGCGGAAAAACAACTCTGGACGTGCCCGTAAAACTTTCAGTACGGCCATTCCGGCAAACTCCACTGCTTCGGTGAAGCTGGAATAGCAGAAATCTACCTATTGCGAAACAGGTCTATGATAGGAAATATCTTGAAAATTATTGGCTCAATTAGCATTGATTATGCGTGCCAACCTGTGACAGCACAGAACATGAACAAAATTATGGGGTGCGGCACATGGATCATCAGGCTTTTTTGGTGTGGCTCAACGAGATCGACGACCTTTCATCGAAACAACGGGCTGAAACCGGACGGCTTGTTGCCGGGGTTTCGTCGCTGGAAAGCGTGATCGATCTCCTTGAGGCGACTGTTCGCGAGGGGCGTATCTGTCCGCACTGCGCTTCGGGCGGTGCGATCATCAGAGGCCATGCAAGTGGCCTGACGAGGTTCTTTTGCAAAGGCTGTCGCAAAACCTTCAACGCGCTGACCGGGACGCCGCTTGCCCGCTTGCGCCACAGGGACAGATGGGCAGAGTTTGCAGCTTCCCTGCGCGACGGCGAAACGGTAAAGGCGTCCGACGGGCGTTGTATGGTGGCCGACACCACAGCTTTTCGTTGGCGTCATCGCTTTCTTCAGGCTGTAACGGTCGGTGCGGTCAAGCTGTGCGGGATCGTCGAAGCCGACGGGACGTTCTTTCTGCACAGCCGGAAAGGGGGCCGTAATCTCTCCGGAAAAGCCCGCAAACGCGGGGGAAAGACCTCAAAACGCGGATTGTCGAAGGAGCAGGTTCCGGTCCTCGTTGCGGTCGGCCGATCAGGCACCGCCATCAGTGCTGTCTTGCCTGCGGTGACAGCCGAACATCTCAAAACGGTTCTGCAGCCACGTCTTGATGGGGACGCTCTCCCGGTGACCGATGGCTGCACCGGGTACCCGCCCTGCGCCGCAGAAACGGGCGTCAGCCATGAAAGTCTCGACCGGACCGCCGGAGAACGTGTCCGTGGTGAATTGCACATTCAAACCGTGAACAGTCGGCATGAGCGGTTAAAGACCTTTCTGCGCCGCCATCGGGGTATCGCAACCAAATACCTGGACAGCTACCTTCGGTGGTTCCACCTTGCCGTCCTTCCGAGCCACCAAACGCCGCGCGCGATACTTGCCGCAGCAGCAGGCATCCTGCCTGTAATACGCCACGCATAATCAATGCTAATTGAGCCTTGATTATTGACCCTATGCGGCCATTTTCCAAGTCATATTGTTGAACGCCTGTTGCGGCGTTTGGTATCCGATGGCGGAGTGACGCCTCTGCCGGTTGTGGAAGACCTCAATATATTCGAAGATTGCGGCCTTTGTCAATCGCAGAGTAAAATGGGTCCATGTCGCGGCGTAAAAATGGGCCACTTCGGTTGATGTTTTGTGGCGCTTTTGCACGCGTGCTCGTCACAAAGCTGAAGCGTGCCAAAGCGCATGCTGGCCATAAGGCCAGCATTATTCTGACTGTGATTGCGGGCTGGTTATTTTCGGTTGTTGCGACTGTGTTTGAGCCGATAGCTTTCGCCATTCATCTCGAGGATGTGGACGTGATGGGTTAAACGATCGAGTAGCGCACCGGTCAGCCGCTCAGAGCCAAAGACTTCAGTCCATTCATCGAAGGGCAGGTTCGAGGTTATGATGATGGAGCCGCGTTCATAGCATTGGGATATGACCTCGAAGAGCAGCTCTGCGCCAGATTTGCTGAGCGGTACGAAGCCCAGTTCATCAATGATCAACAGGTTCTGGCTGGTCAGTTGCTTTTGAAGGCGCTGCAATCTCCGCTCATCTTGAGCCTCGATCAGATCATGGACTAATGCCGCAGCCGTTGTGAAGCGCACCTTCAGTCCTCTTTGACATGCAGCCAGCCCAAGTCCCAGGGCGATGTGTGTCTTGCCCGTGCCTGACGGGCCGAGCGCGATGATGTTCTCCCTGCGATTAACGTAATCGCATCGTGCCAGATCCATCGTCAGGGGCTTGTTCAAGCTTGGCATGATCTTGAAGTCAAAGCTATCCAAGCTCTTGGTGCTGGGGAACTTCGCCGCTTTGATGCGCCGTTCAATCATCCGGCGTTCGCGGTCGATCAATTCCATCTCACACAGCCGCGCCAGATAGTGGATGTGATCTTTGTTCTCTGCAGCACAGAGCTGCGCCTGTTTGGCATACTCGCCTTGGAACGTTGGCAGTCGCAGTTGTTTAAGATGATGCCGTAGAAGAATCCGAGGGGCTTCGGTCATGCCGCGGTCCTTCCCATCAAGCTCATGTAACTGGATGGGCGTGTTGTGCCGACATTGGCCTTGGGCAAGTATGGATAGAAGTCCAAATCCAATCGTGGTGGCCGCTTCTCAACCCGACACAGTACAAGGTGTTTTACGGCGTCATAGCCAATTGCACCCATATCTATTGCCTGCTGGATTGCGCCTTGCACAACATCCATTTCGAAGGTCTCCAAAAGGCGCAAGACTTGAACGTATTCTCGCTTGCCCGGCTTACCCATTCTGGCTTCAAGCAGTCGGTGCAGCGTGGCAAATACATCTGGCAAATGCCAACCCTGCAAAGGCGCGGCCTGATCCAGGGCACCCACCTTTTGTTCAAGCAGGGGCAAAAAGTGCAATGGGTCAAAGACCATATCCGCTGATGTGTAGGATCGTTTGTGCCGCGCAATAATCTCATTGCCGCAGCCGATGATAACCTCATGCACAAACCCACGCACATGAACATCGTGGTGCGCATAGGCTACTGGCACCGAGTAATCATTGCTGCGATAGCGCACCATTGAGATCGACGTTGCACGCGTGCTGACGTGATCGCAGGCTTCATATTCTGCGACGGGCAATCCCATCAGAGCATCCAAATCCGACATCAGGCGTGCGCCTATGGTTTGGGTGTGACCCCGCAACGTATCGTCCTGACGTGCTAAACACTTCTCTTCCAAATGTGCGTTCAGATCATCAAAGCTGTCATAGCGAGGTGCGGGAACCATGAAGTTGCGGCGGGTGTATCCAACCATGCCCTCAACGTTGCCTTTATCGTTCCCTCGCGCGGGTCTGCCAAACTTGTCATCAAACAAGTAATGCGACTGCAGTTCCGTAAACCGACGTGTGCGGATGCGCGTCTTATCCCCGAGTATCCGAGCCACGGCGATCTTGGTATTGTCGTAGAGAATGGATTGCGGAATGCCGCCAAAGAATGCAAAGGCGGACACATGGCCATCGCAAAACGCCTCGGTTGTCTCAGCTGGATATCCCTTCACAAACACCGCATCAGAATGTGGCAAGCTCATCACGAAGAAGTGGATCTTGCATTCCACGCCACCGATCACGCCCAGCGTCTCACCAAAATCAACCTGCGCATGGCCCGGCCGATGCGACAACGGCACAAACACCTCTTTGGTGCGCCGTTTTTGCTCGCGCACGTAATAGGTCACCGTGGTCAGGCTGCCGGCATATCCATGCTCATCGCGCAGCCGTTCAAAGATGCGCTTGGCCGTGTGTCGCTGCTTTTTGATCAGGGCTTTGTCTGTGCGCAGTATCTCATCGACCACACCAACATAACCATCAAGCGTTGGCCGCCGAGGCGCTTCCGACCGACGATACCCAGGCGGAAGTTCATGGCGCAGCATCTTCGCGATCGTCTTACGATCTTTGTTCTCTAATCTGTCAATGCGTGTTTCCTGAGTTTCCTGCTTTTGATGTCAGAGGTTGCCTTTGTTCTCTTCGAACTCTGAGGTTCATGATGGGGTTGGCTGGGTGTGGGTCGGCAATGTTGAAACCGCAATCATACCGTTGGTCTTGGCTGTTGCTACAGAATCGGCGCCGTGTCTCACGCCCTCCCTCGGGCATCGTCCCAGATGGGAACTTTGATTTAGGAATCCTCGTTGTCGCCTCGTAAGCCTTACGCGGACTGGAAGTCAGTTTTGTCTCGCATAATGGCATGAAGTATGATTGCCAGACGACGCGCCAGAGCCACTCGGGCCTTTCTCATCGTTGAGCGCGCACCGATTGCGAGGGCCCATGTCTTCAATTTGAGCGGAGCGGCATACCGCGTCAGCATCACATTGGCGGCCTCATAGAGAAGCGTTCTGACGCGCACGTCGCCCCGCTTTGAGATGCTGCCCGTGTAGTCGATTTCACCAGATTGATGCCGTCGCGGCACCAGTCCAAGATACGCCCCCACATCACGCGATTTCCTGAAACGCGACGGATCATCAATTGCTGCGGCAAAGGCCAATGCTGTGATCGGACCGACCCCTGGTACCGTCATAAGGCGCTGGCAGACTTCGGATTTGCGGGTCATCTTTTTGATGTCGCCATCAATGGCTGCAACCGCCGCGAGGATTGCTTCGCGTGCTGCGAACAGTCCGCAAATTGCGGCATGGAGGCCAGGCACTCCATCGCTAACTTTTAGCGCCGCGTTTTTGAATGCCGGAGACAAAGCTCGTGGCAGCCGCACGCCGAAGACGACGACCAGACCGCGGATCTGATTGTCGAGCGTCACACGCTGTCCGACCAGCTTCTTGCGGGCTGCGATCAGCGACCGGATTGCGTGCGCTGACAGTGATTTGACATGGGTCGGCTTGTAGAATCCCGTCCGCGCCAGGTGTGCCAAACCGCGGGCATCATTGCGGTCCGTCTTGTGGCCGGCCAGAGATTTAAGGGCCTGATATGCTTGCCTGCTCTCGATGCAAACAACCGGGACACCAAGCTCCGTCAGCCCATGGTAAAGCATTGGTGCCATCCGTCCCGTTTCAAATACAACTTTGGCACATGGTGGTCCAGAAGCGAGGAAGTCAGCGATCGCTTTTGGTGTTGAGCTCGCTTTTCCTTCACGAATAAGGGCCCCTTCACGATCCAGAATGCAGATATGCGTCTCTTCCATGGACACATCCAAACCAGCAAAATATTCCATTGGTCAGTCTCCTTTTCAATTGCATGTGCATCCAGAATAACAGGGGTAACTGAGTGCTGATCCTGATTACGCCATGTTGAAAAACCGCGCCGCTTCTCGGCCAGACATACCGTCCTTCAAACAAGCACGGCGCACACGACTATAAATATCCACAGAATACATCTCCCGCCCTCCGAATAAACGAAGGGCACAAACTGGCGGACTTTTACTCCGCTACAACTGCGATATGCAGCCGCTTCTGTGGCCCAATATTGCTCCGCGTTTTACAGGCCTTGGCTTCCGCCCGTGTTTTGAACCTTTGGCGGTGAACCAACTCCTTTTTCAATGATGC
Organism: Roseovarius sp.; assembly: GCA_965207105.1. Taxonomy (GTDB): domain Bacteria; phylum Pseudomonadota; class Alphaproteobacteria; order Rhodobacterales; family Rhodobacteraceae; genus Roseovarius. Next base: position 242,924 of record CBDBLS010000069.1, read on the forward strand.
AAAGAAGCTTTCCATTGGCGCATTGTCCAGGCACTCGCCCTTGCGGCTCATGGATTGCGCAATCCCTGCTTTTTCGATCAGCTTGCGATACTCGCCACCGGCGTACCGGCTCCCCCCTGTCGGAGTGGTGGATCAGACCGGGAACAGGGCCTCTGCGCCCCGGGGCCATCGTCAGGGCATCGCAGCAAAGCTCGGCCCGCATGTGATCCTCCATCGCCCAACCAACGATTTCCCGCGTGGCCATGTCTTTCACGCCGGCTGGATAGAGCCACCCTTCATCCGTATCGATACAGGTGATATCGGCCAACCAAACCGTATTGGGGGTGAGGCAGTGGAACGCCTGTTCCAACAGGTTTGGCGATGGGCTCATTTTGTGATTGCTATCCGTTGTCACGGGCTTGCGGCGCTTGTTCAGGCGTGGAGACACCTTGTTTTCCTTCATGATCCGCGCCACCCGCCGCTCGGAGACGGTTTCGCCATCGGCCACCAGGTCCTGATGGATCCGCTTTGATCCGTAGCATTTCCTGCCGACTTTGAAGAAAGTCTTGATCCTGGGCGGCAGTTCCGGATCCCGAACGTCTCGATCTGCTTTACGCTGATCCCTCGCCGGTTGGCCGGCCAGGAAGCCATAAAACCGGCCCCGGGAAATCGCCGGAACCCTGCAAAGCGTGGAAACCGCGTATCGAGCTTTATGGGCAGTGACGAATCTGCGCTTGTTCGTCATGGTTTCACCGCCCGTGTCGCGAAAAAAGCGGATGCTTTGTGCAAAATCTCCACTTCCTCTGTCAGGCGCCTGTTTTCCCTGCGAAGACGGGCCGGTTCCGCTGCATCCGCCTTCCGCCGCCGCCTGGCTTCAGCTGAGCCGAACGCTTCGATCTCAAGCCGCCAGGTCTTCAACTGTGTGCCGGTGATTCCAGGCTCCCTGGCAACGCTGCCCTGTGTCGCGCCCGGTTCATAAAGCCGCTCAACCGCCGCTGCCCTATACTCGTCCGTATAGTTCCGTCGATGGTGTCCCATTTGGTGCCCCTTTCATGGACAGGGGTAAAGTACCCCAGTGTCCGGAAACAGGGACGAAGTTCAATCTTGTCGTGGATGCGTCAGGTGTGGGCCGCGCATTCTGCGACATACTGAATACAAAGTCGGTGCAGCACACCCGCGTCCAAATGGTGTCAGGTGAAAACGAAAGCGAAACCAAGGAACGCGGCCAGACATTCAACAATGTCGGGCGCACGCGGCTGCTGTCGGCGCTCAACTCAGCCATCCACACAGGCGACCTGAGCATCGGTAACTTCGAAGCACGCGACCTATTACGCCAAGAGCTTGAGAGCTTTGAGGCTGACGTGGGATCGACAGGGCGTGTGCGGATCGAAGGTGGGACTAAGTTCGGCCATGCTGACTTAGCTGTGTCTGCATCGCTGGCCTTGTGGTTGTCCGATCATCGGTCAATCGGTGCGCATATCGGGCAAGCCCCGCTGCGCGGGTTTTGGTGACGACGCAGCAGAACCGGGGTTGCACGCGCGTCTCGGTGTTGGCGGGGGTCAGGGTAGGGTAACGAGCAGACCCGCCTTCGTTGCTACGCAAATAGTTCCAATTCCGTGTTCCCTCTTTGTGCCATCTGGCATACTGTGAAGTCCAAAAAGGATTGAGCAGGATGGCACAGAAATCTCAAATCGAGTGGACCGACGCCACATGGAACCCGGTTACGGGCTGCACCAAGATTGGACCGGGGTGCGATAACTGCTATGCAGAGCGATTTGCCGAACGATGGCGAGGTATCGAGGGACACCCATACGAGCAAGGGTTCGATTTGCGGCTCTGGCCCACTAGGTTAGGCCAACCCGCTCGTTGGAAGAAGCCTCGAATGATATTCGTCAATTCCATGAGCGACTTATTCCACAAAGATATTCCGAAGGCACATATCGACGCCGTGTTCGATGCAATGGAGAGCGCGAATTGGCACGTCTATCAGGTTCTGACGAAGCGTTCATCACTGATGCGCAATTACGTCAAAAGTCGGTATGAAGGCGGGCGTGTTCCGTCACATATCTGGCTTGGGGTTTCCGTCGAAGATAGCGCCCACAAAGGCCGGATTGAACACCTTCGCCAAATCAACTCCGATGCACGCTTCATTTCATTCGAGCCGCTTCTTGGACAGATAGGTGAAGTCGATCTGACTGGCATTGCGTGGGCAATTGCCGGCGGCGAAAGTGGGCCAAAGGCGCGACCGATGGAACCCTCATGGGCCACAGAATTGCGGCTGGCTTGTGAGAAGTTCGATGTTGCCTTCTTCTTCAAGCAGTGGGGCGGTGCGCGTCCGAAATCTGGTGGCCGGTTGCTTGAAGGTGCAGAATGGAACGGGTTTCCGTGGCAGATTGTGCCTGACGCTATCATGGCTGAATTGACGAGTTAGGTTTCGAATGGCGAAGAATTTCATCTGGGGGCCAGACGGTGCGCTGCCTCGCATCGAAGAACACACGAAGCGCAAACTCGATGTTCTCAAGAACTATCTCGACATCTACTTTGACACGGTGGTGCGCAATCCGGCGCAAGATCGTCTAAACATTACGCTCGTAGATGGTTTCAGCGGAGGTGGCGCATATTCAGACGGCGCACGAACCCGTGCCGGTAGCCCACTGGTGCTGCTCAATGCCGTTGAGGAAGCGGCGACCAGATTGAACGAGGGACGCGAGAAACCTCTGGAGATCAATGCACGCTTTATATTTGTTGATGATGAACCAGAACATGTCGCCGCACTACGCCGAGAATTGCTAGGCTGCGGATATGCGACGGATGATCCGCGCATTACAATCTTCGAAGGAACCTTCGTCGATCACCTGCCGAACATCATGCAGTTGATCACGAAGACGCAGCGCAAAGGGCGCTCTATCTTTTTCTTGGATCAGTTCGGTTACTCTGACGTTCCGATGTCAGCTATCCAAACCATCTTTGGTTCACTGGACCGAGCCGAGGTTGTGCTGAATTTTGCGATTGATAGTATCTTGAACTACCTCCAAGAAGCATCGGCAGACTTGCCGCTTTACCGCCAATTCGGGATTGATGCCCGTTTCATTGCAGACTGGCAGCAGCGAAAAGATGAAAGCATGGGGCGGGCAATAACTCAGCGCGCATTGATGGCACATATTCACGCGAACAGCGGTGCCAAATTCTTTACCCCGTTCATGCTGTGGTCTCGCACGGATAATCGCTGGATGATGCTCGCACACCTTTCGCAGCATCAGGCGGCGCGGGACAAGATGCTGGGTGTTCATTGGCAGGAGCAAAACAGCTTTACCCATGTGGGTTCTGGCGGGCTGTTCAACTTAGGATATGATACCCGCCTGAAAGAAAGCTGCGACTCATTGTTCAGCTTCTCCGACATTGATAGGACCGCGCTCAACAAGGAATTGATCAACGCGCTTCCGTCTGAGGTTCACCGCATCATGAATGGCGGTCAGCTTGAGATGTCCCGTCTCTTGGCTGAGATCGGGAACAGGACCGCTGGAACTAACGAAGACATCTTTGCCGTATTGTCCGAACTTGCTCAGGCACGTGAGCTTGAGGTGCTGTCCTCGAAAGGGAAACCGAAACGCGCCGGGACCAAAGTTGCGGTCAAGGATCGTCTGATCCTGCCGAGCCAGCCGACGCTTTTCTTTCCGTCGAAGTGGTAGTGTCACCGCCAGCGATGGCTTGCATCAGCGCAATCTCATTCTGAGCCATGCGAAGCCCGCGATAGTAGGCAGTCTTGAGGGTTTGTTCCTCGCCGCGCCCTTTTAGTCGCTTGTTGATGTAACGCTCCCCTGTACACGACAGTAGAGGTGGTTGAGGGCGCAGATCTGTGATTTTGGTTAGGATTTTTCAATTTACGATGGAGCTTTCCATGATCCGAAAAGCAATCGACACCCTCTCGGCGAAACTATCCGATGGCTTGTCGCTGAGCAATAGTCGCCTCGAAACACTCTGCCTTCCGGTGATTAGCATTGCCAGCGTTCGAACCGTCAATTTGAGCCACATTTGCGGTGGAGAGCCAGAAATTCTGTATGACCCTGTCACGGGGTAGGAGCTATACATGGAGGGTCACAACACGTTCTACTCGTTGGAGGGCAGCGAAGATGCCGTCAACATGATCCCGAGTGCTCTGGCTTATCACTATCGGCGTCTGTCGGCTGCGCTCGGTGATCCCGAGCAACCATGCGCGCGCGAAGCAATTCGTTGCCTTCGGCTCGATGGCAAGAAAGCAGCCTAATGTTGTAGAGTTGTTGTAGAGCCTACCAAAACAACGATGGTCGCCCTTCGGGGCAGCCTTCATCATATTGATCTATAAGAGTTTAATTGGCTCCGGCGGTAGGGATCGAACCTACGACCAATTGATTAACAGTCAACTGCTCTACCGCTGAGCTACGCCGGACCATGCAGGCGCATATAGCAACACGGATTTACCGCGTCCAGAGGGATTGTGACTCTTTTTCGCGATGCGCACATTGGGTCACGTCAAATGGAATTGCGCGGTATCGGACAGCGGGCCGAGAGGCTGCACATGGGCGCGGCCATGGAGGTCGATCAGATGGGCCAACACGTTGCGCTCGGCGGCGCGCATCAGGGCAGGGTGTGTGTCAGTATAGATGGATTGGGTCAGTTCAGCCGCCGTGGCGGGGCCACGGGCCAGGGTGTCGAGAATGGACGATTCACGGGCCAATCGGTGAGAGATCAGCCAGTCAAGCCGCGCGGCAGGGTCTGTGATCGGTGCGCCGTGCCCGGAATGGAAAGTGCTGGCCCTCAGGGTCTGCAATCTGCGGCACGATGCCATGAAATCGGTCAGGTCGCCGTCAGGGGGTGAGACCAGTGAACTGGCCCATCCCATCCCATCACAAGGTCACCTGTGAAAACAATGTTTTCCGTGGCGAAGCTCATGTGGTTTCCAAAATGACCTGGCGTCCAATGGGCCGTTAACTGCCATCCATGTCCATCGATTACGTCCTGGCCGGCCAGCACGATGTCGGGTCGGAATGTGCGGTCCACGCCTTCGCCGCCTTGGGTCAGACCGGCCTCTGCCAGATCCTGCATCACGGCGCTGCGTCCGGTGCTGGCATCGCCATGGGCCAACACTGGCGCCCCGGTTTGCGCGGCCAGAACCGGCGCAAGGGGCGAGTGATCAAGATGGGAATGGGTGACAAGGATATGGGTGATGCGCTGCCCTGACTCAACTGACGCCAGGATGGCCGAGAGATGGGCAGGGTGGTCCGGGCCAGGGTCGATCACTGCCAGATCGCGCGTACCCAGCAGATAGGTGTTGGTGCCACGGTAGGTCATCGGTGAGGGGTTGGGCGCCAGAATACGCCGCAGTCCGGGGCCAAGGGGTTCGGCCACGCCAACGGGTGGATTGAATCCGTCGCTGGCTGTCATAATCGGTCCTCTTGCTGCGCGACACAGTAAAGTCGAAACGCGCGCAACATCCAAGCGATCGGTGGCGTTTCGCGAAAAGTTGTGATTCAAGTTTTTCTCGAAACGCTCTAGGGTTAGCCCATGACGTTCCGGGGGCTCAAATCCTATATGCCGCGCAGCCTGTATGGGCGTGCTTTTTTGATCCTGCTGTTGCCGGTGCTATCGGTTTTGCTGGTGGTCTCAGTGGTGTTCGTGCAGCGCCATTTTGAAGGTGTGACCCGGCAGATGGCCTTGTCTGTCAGTCGCGAGGTGCGGTTGCTGCTGGCGGATGAGGCGGCCACGGCCGAACAGATCGGCACCTCAGAGGTCGCGCGTACGTTGCTGATCAGGGTACAGCCTGTGTCCGGCGCAGAGGTCCCTCAAACGGATGAACAGCGCTGGTTTGATCTGACTGCGGGCGTCGTGATCCGTGAACTGCGCCGCCTGTTGCCTGATATCGAAGCGGTGGGTCTGCCGGACGAAAAGACCGTGCTGCTCTATGTGGCGCGCGGCGACGGGGTAATCCGGCTGGATTTTGACCGACGTCGGGTGTCGGCCTCGAACCCGCATCAATTGCCGGTGAATGTGCTTGTGATCGGAATTTTGATGACCATTGTGTCCTATCTTTATCTGCGCAATCAGCTGCGCCCCATTACCCGTCTGGCGCGTGCGGCCGAGGCGTTTGGCAGGGGCAGTCATGTGACCTACCGCCCGGCGGGGGCCACCGAGGTGCGTGCGGCGGGCAGTGCATTTGTCGACATGCGCGCCCGGATCGAACGCCAGATCGAACAACGCACCCTGATGTTGTCGGGCGTCAGCCACGATATGCGCACGCCGCTGACCCGTTTGAAACTGGGTCTGAGCATGCTGGATGATGAGGAGAGTGCCGCGATGCTGCACGATGTCGAGGATATGCAACGCTTGCTGGACGAGTTTCTGGACTTTGCGCGTGGTGCGTCAGAGGGCGAACCTGAACCGACCGATCCGATTGCTCTTGTGCGTCAGGTTGTCGAGGATTTCCAACGCAGCGAAGTGCCGGTCGCGCTGGTGCAGGTTGAGGGTGAGGGTGAGTTACCGCTGCGCCCCGGTGGGATCCGGCGGGCGGTTGAGAACCTTGTCGGCAATGCGGTGCGCTATGGCACAAAGGCCGAAGTCTCGGTGCTTTTGTCCGAAAAATCCCTGCGCATCTGGGTTGAGGACGACGGGTCGGGCATCCCTGCGGAGAAACGCGAAGAGGCGATGAAACCCTTTGCGCGGCTGGAACCGGCCCGCAATCAGAACTGCGGGGCAGGGGTGGGGCTGGGCCTTGCGATCACAATGGATATCGCCCGCGCCCATGGCGGCGTTGTCCGGCTGAGCGAAAGCCAGAGACTGGGAGGTTTGCGGGCTGATATCGTGATTGGGCGGTGAATTTCAAAGGCAACAAATCAAGTTTGCTGATCGCGCAACTATAGCAGCCTCAGGTTGGTTTCGCGTGGTGTTCTCCAGTCCTTTTGGGCGAGGTTGACGAAGACATGTCGCAAGATCGATGTGGGTTGAGCGGGTGGGTGACCAAGATCCTTGCCCGCGCCGATGCGCTTGCAAATCTTGTGCGATATATCCTGCTGTGGGGCCACTGCTATGACACGGTTGGCGTTGCAGCCTCATCAATTCACGATGAATCTCAACAGACCCTAGTAGGAATAGCCTGTCCCGTCGGTGATCGCGCGCAGCAGCGCGACCTCGGCCCAGCTGCCTTTGCCTCCATGCTCGCGGATTGCCAGAAGCTGATCACGCGCGCCGATCAGATCGCCCTGTTCGACCAGCGCCTGGCCCATGTACGAGCGGGCGAGAATATTACCGGAGTTCTGTGACAGAGCCTTTCGATAATAGTGTTCAGCACCTGACATAAGATTCCCACTGTCGGTTTTCTGTGCCATACCCGGCCCATGAGACGCACTGACATCTGCCTTTACCTTGGCCCCGCCGAGCGTTCTGAGTTTCAAGCCCTGATCGCCAACCGCAACAGCCCTCGCAAACTGGTCTGGCGGGCCGAGATCGTACTGGCAACGGCGGATGGTTGCGGCACGTTTGAGATCATGCGGCGGGCGGGCACTTCGAAACCTACCGTGTGGCGTTGGCAGCAACGCTATCTCGATGAGGGTGTAGCTGGCCTCAAACGTGACAAGACCCGACCTTCGCGGGTGCCGCCGCTGCCGATTGCGACACGATTGAAGGTGATCGCCAAGACAGTTCAGGAGTCCCCTGCGAATGCCACTCACTGGAGCCGCAGCCTGATGGCCGAGGCCGTGGGTATTTCGCCTTCGAGCGTGGGACGCATATGGGCCGAGGCGGGCCTGAAGCCGCACCTCACGAAAGGGTTCAAGGTGTCGAACGATCCGCTGTTCGAGGAGAAAGTCGCCGATATCGTCGGGCTCTACCTTGACCCGCCGGAGCGGGCGGTGGTGCTGTGCGTCGACGAGAAGTCGCAAATTCAGGCACTTGATCGCACCCAGCCGGGATTGCCGCTCAAGAAGGGTCGCGCCGCCGCCATGACCCATGATTACAAACGCCACGGCACGACCACGCTGTTCGCCGCCCTTGATGTGAAGACGGGCACGGTCATCGGCAATTGCATGCCCCGCCACAGAGCCAGGGAGTTCCTGAAATTCCTGCGCAGTATCGACAAGGCCACGCCAGTGCGATGCGAGGTCCATCCGGTGCTCGACAACTACGCCACCCACAAGACACCCGAGGTCAAGGCCTGGCTCGAAAAGCACCCCCGCTTCAAGCTGCATTTTACCCCCACCAGCGCCTCATGGCTGAACCTGGTCGAGCGCTTCTTCGCCGAGATCACCGCCGGGCGCATCCGACGCGGCAGCTATTCCAGCGTCGATGACCTGGAGGCTGCGATCTACGACTATCCGGCGCTCCACAACGAGAAACCGAAGCCTTTCAAATGGACCAGGAGCGCCAAGGATATCCTCACCCGAGAACGCCGCGCACTCGACACGCTGGATGAAATCCGCGGAAATAGGTAAGAAGTGTCAGACTCTGAACAATAGGTCATGCCGATCTCAACACTGTCCAGTTTGCGGTGGGTGAAACCCCAATAGGTCAGGACGCGATCGTCGCTTTGATCGGGCATAGCGGCAAGGGTTGCCTGTGCGTTGGCCAGTTGTCCGATGTAGGCAAACTCACGCACTGCCTCATAGAGCGCGTCATCATCCAGAAGGTTGCTCTTGACGTCTACGCATGACTGACTGCCCGTGTCCCAGACCTGACCATCGTTGCATTGGGTTGTGGTTTCAGAGGGTTTGGGTGCGCTGCTGGAACCCCCACCTGCGGCAAGGGCTGCCACGGGCAGGACCGCCGCGACGAGGATGAGAGAACGAAACATGAGACCTCCTTTGAATTGCTGTCTGACCGATTAACCCTGCCAGATAGGTTTTTATTCGCGGAGACCGATAACGTTTTCGTGTCAGCCGTCGCCGCCAAAGACCCGTTTGAAGATCGTGTCGACATGTTTGGTGTGATAGCCCATGTCGAATTTCTCTTCGATTCCGTCCGCACCAAGTGCCGCGACAACATCAGCATCCCCCAGGAGTTCCTCTTTGAAATCAGTGCGATGTTCCCAAACTTTCAGCGCGTTGCGCTGCACCATGGAATAGGCATCTTCGCGGCTGACGCCCGCCTGCGTTAGGGCCAGAAGCACCCGCTGGCTCATCACCAGGCCGGGGAACTTGTTCATGTTATCCAGCATGTTTTCCGGGAAGATCAGCATCTTGTCGATCACGCCGGTCAGCCGGGCCAGCGCAAAATCAAGCGTCACGGTGGCATCGGGGCCGATCATCCGCTCGACCGAGCTGTGCGAGATGTCGCGTTCATGCCACAGCGCCACGTTCTCCATCGCCGGGATCACGGCCATGCGCACAAGACGGGCCAGGCCGGTCAGGTTCTCGGTCAGCACCGGGTTCTTCTTATGCGGCATTGCAGACGAACCTTTCTGGCCCATCGAGAAGAATTCCGCGCCCTCAAGCACCTCGGTGCGCTGCATGTGACGGATTTCAATCGCGACGTTTTCCACCGACGAGGCGATGACACCCAGCGTGGCAAAGAAGGCGGCGTGCCGGTCGCGCGGAATGACCTGCGTGCTGATCGGCTCGGGCGTCAGGCCCAGTTGCGCACAGACATGCTCTTCAACCGCCGGGTCGACATTGGCGAAGGTGCCAACCGCGCCGGAAATCGCGCCAGTGGCAATCTCGTCTCGCGCGGTGCGCAGACGGGTGAGGTTGCGGTCCATCTCGGCATAAAAGCGCGCAAAGGTCAGCCCCATTGTGGTCGGTTCGGCATGGATACCGTGGCTGCGGCCAACGCGCAGGGTGTCTTTATGTTCCCGCGCGCGGCGCTTCAGCGCGGCCAGCAGACCCTCCATATCCGCGATCAGGATGTCGGCGGCGCGTACCAGCTGCACATTCAGGCAGGTGTCCAGCACGTCCGAGCTGGTCATGCCCTGATGCACAAACCGGGCCTCGTCGCTGCCCACATGCTCGGCCAGGTGGGTGAGGAAGGCGATCACGTCATGTTTGGTCACCGCCTCGATTTCATCAATGCGGGCCACGTCGAATTCGACGTCCTTGGCTTTCCAAACGGCTTCGGCGTTTTCCCGCGGGATCACGCCCAGATTGGCCATGGCGTCACAGGCATGGGCCTCGATCTCGTACCAGATGCGGAATTTGGTGGCGGGCTCCCAGATGGCAACCATGTCGGGACGGGAATAGCGGGGAATCATGTGACGGGCCTTTGGCTTTGCGTTAGAGGTTGAGCGCGGTTTAACCGGGTGAGGCAGAGGCAGCAAGGCAATGGCAGTGAGCCTGTTGGATTTCGAGGGCGCATGGGTGCTGGAAAAGCGGATGGTGCATGACAATGCGCCTAATGCCGAGTTTCGCGGCTCGGCACGGTTCATCCCGGATGGGGACGGGTTGCGCTATGAAGAGAAGGGGTTAATCAAGGTCGAAGGGCAGCGCCCGGTCAGCGCACAGCGAACCTATCTGTGGCGCGAAGCCGAAGGGGCGCGCATCGAGGTGCTATTTGAGGATGGCCGCGCCTTTCACAGTTTTGATCGCGCGGCCCTGAAAGACACCCATTGGTGTGACCCCGATACCTATAAGGTGAAATACACCTTCGATATCTGGCCCGAATGGATGGTCAGCTGGGATGTGTCGGGGCCGAACAAATCCTACAGAATGGTCTGTACTTACCGGCGGCCAGTGCCTGGGGACTGATGCGATCTGTGCCTAAGGGCTGCTCTGGAGGGTAGGGGTGGCGTGCGCTGCTTTGAGACAGGACATGAATTCGAGCGTTTTGCGATCAGGCTCGGGTTTCTTGCGGGTGACGGCGGCAAAGGTGCTGGAGTAGCTGGTCTCGGCCGGGGCAACCGGACGTAAAGCGCCTTTATGCAAGAACGTTTCGGCGACGTGATTGGCGAGAAACCCCAGATACCGTCCGGATTGAATGAGAAGCGACAGAGCCTCTTCCTCCTGAACCTGTGCTGCGCGGGTGACGCCCAGTTCTCGTCCGACCTTCATGTTGGGTGAGTTGAACGCATAGCCCGCATATTTGTGATCCAGCAGGTTCAGCTCGGCGGCGCTCAGGTCGTCGGAAACGCCAAACAGGGCGTGTCCCTCACCACAATAAAGCGTCATATGCTCGGTATAGAGGGGCGTATAGCTGAGCAGTGTGGATTGGCGGTGAACGGGTACAATCGCCACATCCATGCTGCCATCGGTTATGCGCGCCTCAAGAACGCCGGGCGGGTCCAATGCGATTTCCAGGCCCACGTCTGGTGCGATATCATCAAACCTTTGAATAGCTTCATGAATATGGGCATTGGGGTTGGTGGTGGATTGATCAAACAGGCCCAACCTCAAGGTGCCGGTGAGCTTGGCGTGGATATTGTCGATCTCGGATTGAAACCCGTCAATCGACGCGAGCAGTTTGCGGGCCGCGGCCAGAACCTGTTCGCCCTCAGCTGTCAGGGAGAACCCCGACGGCCCGCGATTGCACAGCTTGAGACCGACGCGCAATTCCAGGTCCGAGATATGCTTGGAAATGGTTGAGCGCCCGATGTTGAGTTCCAGCTCGGAGGCAGCAAACCCGCCGCATTCCGTGACGGTGATGAGGATCCGCACAAGGCGAATATCGACATCGCTGAGTCGGCGAATGAGTGCACGTTTGGCCATCTGAGGTTTCCTTTTAATGAAACTATGATTTGAATGGTTGCCGGTTATCAAACATCATGTCCACCTTATTGTCCCAAAATAGTCGTGCGTTAAGCGCGCAATCAGAACAGGGAAAACAGTGATGTCTATGAAACCTCCATTATCTGATCTGCCGATTCAGACCGCCGAAAGCAGTTTTTATCGCGGGTTCAGTGTCAACGTGACCGTCGTCAGCAAAATCATCATCAGCCTGCTGGTGGTCTGGTGCATTGTCTGGCCTACACAGGCAGGCAATGTTCTGGGCGAGTGGAACGCGGCCATTCTGTCGCAATTTGCGGCCTGGTATATCTGGGTTGTGACTGCCTTTGTGATTGTTTGCATAGGGTTGGCGATCTGGCCTGCGGCCGGGCGATTAAACCTGGGTGCAGATGGCGAAAAACCCGAATTCTCGAACTTCTCATGGTTCTCGATGATGTTCGGTGCCGGAATCGGCGTCGGAATGCTGACCTGGGCGGTTGCCGAGCCGCTCGCGCATTTCAACAACAATCCCTCGGTTATTCAGGGCGTGACCACAGCGCTGGACGCAGACAACGTGCGCACGGCCTATATCTGGTCCTACCTGCACTGGGGGCTGGGCGCCTGGGCGTGTTACGCAATTGCGGGCCTGTCGCTGGCCTTCTTCAGCTATCGCCGCGGGTTGCCGTTGACGATCCGCTCGTCGCTGACACCGCTGTTTGGCAAATCACTGTCGGGCAACGCCGGGCATCTGATTGATATCGTGGCGGTTGTGGCCACCATTTTGGGCGGGGCGCAGACGCTTGGCTTTGGTGTCGAGCAGTTTGTAGCAGGTCTGACGCGGATCGGGGTCGGCGGTCTTGCACTGGAAGACGGATCGGCAACGACGCTTGGGATCGTGGTGGCCTTGCTTGTCATCATGGGGGCCTCGACGCTGTCGGCGCTATCGGGTGTTGGCAAGGGCATCAAATGGCTGTCCAACATCAACATGGTCTTGTCGATCTTTCTGCTGGGCTTTTTCATCATCTTTGGTGCGACCTGGTTCGGGGCCTTGGCGTTCTTCGTTGGGATCTGGGATTACCTGATCGCACTGCCGTGGCTGAGCTTTAATGTTTACACTTCGGGCGGCGTTGAAGGCTCCGAGTCGTTCCTGCTGACACAGTGGCAGGGCTGGTGGCCGGTGTTCTACTGGGCCTGGTGGATTGCTTTTGTGCCCTTCGTTGGCCTGTTCCTGGCACGCATCTCGCGTGGTCGCTCCATCCGCGAATTCGTGCTGGGTGCAATGATCGTCCCCTCGCTGATGTGCTTTGTCTGGTTCGCTTGGGCCGGCGGCACCGCGATTGACCTTGAACTGAATGGCGGCGCGAATGGCGTCATTCTGGATGCGGCCAATGGCGACAAGATCTTTGCCATGACCGAGTTCATGCTGGCGCCCATTGCACAGTTTCTGGCCTAGGGTATGGCGGTTCTGATCGTGATCCTGCTGATGACCTTCCTGGTCACCTTGGCGGATTCGGCGGTGCTGATCGTGAACACCATCAACGCGGCCGGTGACGAAGGCCCGAAAGCGCGTCCTCATACCAACGGCCCAATTAATTGACCTTTATCCATTCTCGATCTGTGATTGAAGTTATGCGTTCAGGGTCGTTCGCAAAGAAGTTCCAGGCCCGGGCGCATTTTTCGAGGATTTCTTCATATGTGTCGAAGACAGAGACAGCGGGTTTGTTCGACCGCAGATAGGCCCAAACGTTTTCCATTGGGTTCAATTCCGGTGAGTATGGGGGCAGTTTTACGAGTGTAGTATTATCTGGCACCTGCAAGCATTTTGCTCCGTGCCAACCAGCCCCGTCGATGATGAGCAAGGCATGTGCGCCGGGTGCGATTGTCTTTGCGATCTCATCGAGATGCAGCCCCATTGCTTCGGCGTTGACGTAAGGCAGGACCAGCCCAGCCGCCGTGCCACAGGCAGGACAGGCTGCGCCGAAGATACAGCTCCATTTGCAGCGCGTATCACGTGGTGCGCGCGGGCGGGTTCCACGCCTGGCCCATTTGCGGGTGAGGGTTCCTTGCTGCCCGACGCGGGCTTCATCCTGGAACCATACCTCAAGCGGCTTCCCCTTTGCATGTTTTGGCAGGGTATCGGCTATGAGGCTGGCAAAGTTTTTTTAAAAGCCTGCTGTGCAGCGGGATCAGTTCCGGGATGCTCCGGGCGCACGGAAAGGCGACGAAAACCATGCCTGGCTGGATACTTGCCAATCGTACGTTCATGTAGCTTTACGTCGAATTCTTCTTCAACGCGGACCTGCAAATCGGCACAGCGCCACCGCACTACGCCATCTTTTGCCGGGTCAGGCCCAGCCTCAACCCAAGCCACAAACAGCGCCTGTTGCTCCAGGGACAGGCGTGGTTTTGCACCCTTGCCACACCGATCAGAAAGCCCACCAGGGCCCTCTGCATTGTAGCGATGCACCCGGTCTCTGGGAGTTTGGCGATCCATACCGCTGCTACGGGCCGCTGTTGCGCGGTCCACATCGTCAAGCACCAGCGCTATGGCGAGTATTCGACGGACAACACGACCATCCCTGGTTCGCTTTGCAGCACAACGCAAATCTTGCGCGGACATATCTGTGCGCGTAATCTTGACTGCCCCACCCATGAGCACCTCCTTGCTTCTGGAGGCCATTGATTCAGAAATGCAGTAAATTTGAAATCACAAAAGTGAGTCAGACATTAAGGCCGCTGGTATCACATCCTGTTCTGGGGCGCTGCTCTGGCGTTCGTGGTCGGTGGCTTGCTGATCTCTGGCGGGACAGGGGCGATTCAGACCGCGATGGTGATCGGGGCGTTGCCGTTCTCGATCGTCATGGCGCTGATGTGCATCGCCCTGATCAAGGCGATCTGGAACGATGGTCGCCGCGAAGCCGCAGGTGTGGCCACAACGATTGATCCGGAAACATCGATCATGCCAGCCGAGTGATCAGGCCCAACAACAAATGGAAGGGCCCCGGCGATCAACCGGGGCCCTTCTTATGTGGGCAGCGATCAACAGGTGCAGTTTACGCGGCGGGAGCATAATCCAGCCTTCCAATGGCAGGTATGAACTAAGGTTCCAACGGATCGCCACAGCGCAGGCTCCAAGCTTCTATGCCGCTGCCAGCTGCCATCCGACCGTTCGGCCCGCGTAGAAAACGCGCCGTTGGCCGGGACAAATTCATCGCTGGCAGAGGGGTTCGAGAAGCCGTGTATCACGCTTGTATTAAGATGCTTTAGGCTCGGGACTGCGCCCAAGAGTAGCAACTTGATTTTTGGGGTGGCAAACCCCGAACGGTGCCGCCATACTCTTGCTGAGGGAGAAGAGGTGCCGGTCCGCGGCACAACAGGCAAGAACAAAGGTTAAGACAATTATGGCGAACGACCGACAAAACCTGCAGGACGCGTTTCTGAATCAGGTGCGCAAGACCAAGCTTCCGGTCACCGTGTTTCTAATCAACGGCGTCAAGCTTCAGGGTGTGATCACCTGGTTTGACAATTTCTGCATTCTTCTGCGCCGTGACGGTCAATCCCAACTGGTTTACAAGCACGCGGTCAGCACGATTATGCCGTCCCAGCCGGTGAACCTTTACGATGGTGATGACGCCTCTTGATGGGGGACACCCCTGTGGGCACCCGGGCTTGGGTGCTGCATCCTGACATTCCGTCCAAGGACCGCTCTCGCGATCCCGCTCTTGCCTTGGAGGAAGCGGTGTCATTGGCGCATGCCTTACCCGAACTGGAGGTTGCAGGCGATTCAGTTGTGCGCCTGAAAACCCCACATCCCGGCACGTTGTTTGGCAAGGGCAAGCTGGAAGAACTGCGCGCGCTGTTTGAGGCAGAAGAGATTGAGCTGGTTCTGATCGACGGCCCGGTCAGCCCCGTGCAACAGCGGAATCTGGAAAAGGCCTGGGGCCTCAAACTGCTTGATCGCACCGGGCTGATCCTGGAGATTTTCAGTGATCGTGCCGCCACCCGTGAAGGGGTGTTGCAGGTTGAGATGGCAGCGCTGACTTATCAACGCACCCGTCTGGTGCGCGCCTGGACTCACCTTGAGCGGCAACGCGGGGGGCTTGGCTTTGTCGGCGGCCCCGGTGAGACACAGATCGAGGCCGACAGGCGCGCGATTGATGATCAGTTGGTGCGCCTGCGCCGGCAACTGGCCAAGGTGATCAAAACCCGCACGCTGCACCGCGCCGCACGCGCCAAAGTGCCGTTTCCGATTGTCGCGCTGGTGGGCTATACCAACGCCGGAAAATCTACCCTGTTCAACCGCATGACAGGGGCCGAAGTTATGGCCAAGGACATGCTGTTTGTCACGCTTGACCCGACCATGCGCAAGATCGAATTGCCCGGCGGCGGGCCCCGGATCATTCTCAGCGATACGGTGGGTTTCATCAGCGACCTGCCAACTGAACTGGTGGTGGCCTTCCGCGCGACGCTGGAAGAGGTGCTGGAGGCCGATCTGATATGCCATGTCCGCGACATCTCGCACCCCGAAACCGAGGAACAGGCGCGCGATGTGGCCGCGATTATGGAAAGCCTCGGGGTGCTCGAGGCGACGCCCCGTATCGAGATATGGAACAAGGTCGACCGACTGGAGGGCGAGCAAAAAGCCGCCGTGCTGACCCGTGCCGAGCGGGCCGAGGATGTCCTGGCGATCTCTGCCGTTACCGGCGAAGGGATTGATGCGCTGATCGAGGCGATCACCGAGGCTCTGTCTGGCACAACGTTCGAGGAAGACCTGGTGCTTGGCTTTGCACAGGGCCGCCAACGGGCATGGCTTTACGAGCGCGGATTGGTGGAAGATGAGACGCAGGGCGAGGACGGGTGCACGCTGACCTTACGTTGGACCGCGATGCAGAAAGCGCAATTCGAGACACTCTAAGGTGAGTCACGAAGACCACTGGGTGTCCGCTTTGATGAAGGTTTTTCGACGCGGGTCATTGCGCGGGGTTTCGGCACGGTCTGACTGTGGCCCGTGTTGACAAACCTCTCAGGGAGGAAGCCGCGGGGGCTAGGTGCTATCTATGGGGAAAGAGTGCGGTTGGCTTTGTCTTTGACTGTCACGGACGCACCGGCTTGGGGGTTCAGGCCGGTCGTCTCCGAGTTTTGCCAGAGGATTTGCCTCGGATGGATGTCCTTTTGCGTCGTTCGTGCGGCCTGTCGGGGCGCTGCAGACGAGGTGGCTTGGCCGACATTGCCGCAGCAACCGGTCTGGGGTGGACGGGATGGACAGGCTTTCGGTCATGCGGCCTGCCTCCGTGGTGGAGCACGAGACCGTGGAAGCTCCCCGCGCCGGAAGGTCTCGATGATGCGCATCCGCCCGCCGCAGTCGGGGCATGGCTCCCGCAATGTCATCGGGATGACATCGGCGGTGGATGCGTCTTGCTGCATTGCTGGTTGCGCGCCGAGCAACGTGCGGATCCTGGCAAGGTTGCTTTTGCGGGTTGCGCTGGCCAACAGGCCGTAGTGACGAATGCGGTGGAACCCGCCTGGGAGCACATGGATGAGGAACCGGCGCAAGAACTCGTGCGTATCAAGCCGCATGACCTTCATACGGTCTCCACGTTTGATCCGGCAGTCTTTCCAGCGGAACACCACGGTTCGGGCATCAGCGCTGACAGGGCGGCTGTTGGAGATGGCAATCCGATGCGTGTAGCGGCTGAAGTATGCCAGTACGGCTTCGGGTCCGCCGAAGGACGGTTTGGCATAGACCACCCATTCGGACTTGCGAAACGGCGCAAGCCAGGCGGCAAATGCATCAACGTCTGCCAACCCGGCCAGATCGCTGCGCATTCCGGTCTATGCGGCCGGTCATTCCGACAACATCCGGCCACCTAAACCGGGGCATCCGGTCACTTTTGGCGCGCCGCGTTGAGGCTTGAGGTTTCAACTATCATTTCGCGGCGGTTTCGTCACCTGATTTGGCCTCCTGCTTTCTGAACGATTGGCCTTCCAGCTCGACCCGGCAGGCGTTGTGTACGAGGCGGTCGAGGATGGCGTCCGCGAAGGTTGGTTCGCCGATGACATCGTGCCATGTGCCGATGGGCAACCGGCTGGTGATCAGGGTTGAGCCGGTGCCATATCGATCCTCGACGATCTCCATCAGATCACGTCGTTGGCTGGCATTGAGCCGGTCTGGTCCCCAATCGTCCGGAATGAGCAGTTGCGTCTTGGTCAGCGCTTTGAACAGACGAGGAAAGCGCCCATCACCGTGGGCCAGTTCCAATTCGTCGAACAGACGCGTCGTGCGCTTGTAGAGGACGGTTGTACCTTCTCTGCAGGCGGCTTGCGCCAGAGCGCAGGCCAACCAGGTTTTGCCGACACCGCAGGGGCCTGTGATCATCGGGTTGCGTTTGTCGCGTATCCATTTGCCGGTGAGCAGGCTCTGGAAGAGCGCCCTGTCCAAACCTCGACGGGTTTTGTAATCCACGTCCTCTGGGGCAGCCCCGACATGGCGCGGGCGCGCGGGGCGCATCCGGCTTTCAAAGCGTTTTGTCTCTCGACTGGTGGCTTCACGGTCGATCAGCAACCCCAGCCATTCAGCATGGGTCAGGTCGGCGGTGCCGTCCTGTGTCTGCATCTCGGCAAAGGCTTCTGCCATGCCGTCGAGCCTGAGTGTTCTGAGCTGATCCAGTGTTGGATGATCAAGCATATTTTGTCCTCTTCAATGGAAGTATCCCGCGCCACGGATATTGGAGTGTGTGATCGTGGGGCCGTCCGTGGCGGGCTGGCGGCGTTGACGATCCAAACCATTCTTCAGAATGGAATGCAGGGATGAGTAGCTGTAGGCATTGATCTCGAGGGCACGTTCGCACGTTCGCAGGCGCGATCAAGGCGATCATTGCCAAAGCCGCGCGCCAATTTGAGCACCCCGAGGCAGGCACGATACGCTTGTTCGGGGTGGCGGCGCTTGCCCATCATGAGCGTCACGAACGTCGCGACATGGGGACCGATCCGGGCAGCGCGGGTGCGGATCACCTCGGGCGAGCAGTCCGACCGGAACCGGTGATTGGGCGGCATGTGATCCCGGATGGTGGAATGCTGACGGTTTCCCGATGTTCTGGCATGGGCAGCAACCCTTTGACCCTTATGGAAGACTTCGACGGTACGGGCGGTGACGCGCACCCATAGCTTCTGTTTGATCAGCGGGTGCGGCACCGAGTAGTAATGCCGGTCCACATCGATGTGGTAATCAATCCCCGCACGCCGCAGTTTCCATTCCGCATAGACGTATGGTTCTGCGGGCAGCAGCTTCAACGCGGGTTTGTCCAGTGTTTCAAACAAAGCCCGGCGGCTGGCCCCAGGGTGCCGGGTGACCTTGCTGTTGAGGTGATCACGCAGGGGCCGGATCGCCGCGTTCAACTCATCCAGGCTGAAGAATGTCTGGTTGCGCAGGCGCGCCAAAATCCAGCGTTCGGCCAGCAAAACAGCACCTTCGACTTTCGCCTTGTCCTTCGGCTTACGCGGTCGCGCAGGAACGACGGCGGTATCGTAATGTGCCGCCATATCCCCATAGGTGCGATTGATCGCTGGATCATGGAAACAGGCTTTGATCACGGCGGCCTTGAGATTGTCAGGGACCACCTGCACAGGCACACCACCGAGGAATGCAAAAGCGCGGACGTGGCTGCTGATCCAGTCCGGCAGGCTCTGGGTCCAGGTTGCCTCGACATAGGTGTAGTTCGACGCACCAAGGGCCGCGACGAAGATCCGGGCGGTGCGCACTTCGCCCGTCTCAGGGCAAACAACATCGACCGTGTGTCCCGCGTAATCGACAAACAGCCGCTCACCCGCAGGATGGCGCTGACGCATCACCGGCGACAAGCGACCCTCCCAGCGGGTGTAGAGTTCGCAGTACCGGCTGTATCCGTAGCCATCGGGATAGACGCCGCGATACTCTTCCCACAGCAATGCCAGTGTCACACCTTTGTGTAGCGCGCCAATCAAAATGAGCAATTACGCCAATCAAGTGCGCAATCGACGTGATTTTCCCGGGTATTTACATGGGTATTTACCGTTGATTTTCCCGGCGCTTTTCTTCTTGATTGCGCACTTGATTGGCGCACGGTACGTTCACCCTTCCAAATCGGTGCAGGGGGTTCACTTCCTGTCGTGTCTCGATCTGTAGGGCGCGGTGGCGGTTGGGATGATGACGGTTGATGTGGCGGGCGCACCTGCCCCACCCGGACCGGGCAATGGGGTTATGGTGACGGTGAGCCTCGCTCCGGCGGCAAGTTCAGTGGCCCATTCTGCATTCAGTTTTCCGTTGGGGATATTCTCCGGGGCTGCGGGATCGTTTGAAACAAGGGATGCGCCTGCCCATTGGCCTGCGACGGCAAGGGACAGGGACACCCGGGTGGATCCCTCCATGATGCGGGCTTGCAGTGTGACGGCCCGAATACTGCTTTGCGCCTGAACGCGCGGCGTTGCATCCGGGGTGGTGAGATCGGAGGTCTCGGCGGCATAGTATTCCGCCATGTGATCGATGGCGGTGAGGCGCACGCTCTCTTCGTCTATTGGTTCAATAACGGTGATGCGCAAGGGGTCTGGCGGGGCGCTGTTGGAATATATCCGATAGAGGATATCGGCGGGGCCGCGGCCATCGGCGTCGGGTGCGTCAGGGAGCGGGCTTGCGAGGTCGCGCAATGGGCTGTCTGCGTCGGCATGGAGAGGCGGTGTGGCAGCAGACCGATGCAACGTCCCGTTCGCAAGGCGCAGTATGATATGATCTCCATCACTTGCAGGCCGGGCTCGATCAAGTGTGATCTGTGCGGCACTGCCGCCATTGAGCCGCCCTGCGGCCCCTCCGGCCAGCATGTCATGGGTCATCCATACCACATCGCCGCGCCGGATCAGGTAGCCTTCCGGCCCCATTTCCCAGGTGATGCGTCGCCGATGATATCGCTGGCGCGCCGCGAGCAGATTTGCCTCCCTGGCTGCCTGCCCGGAGGAGGTGACCCCGCGCAGGGTCACTGTTGATGTGTTCACAACCGGGCCTGTGGCACCCGGCACGCGCCGGCGGATGGTTTGGTATTGCCAATCGGAATCGGGGTCGATGTAGCGCAGGGCAATCTCATCGGGGGCCGGACTGGCGGCCCACTCGACACCCATAGAGCCAAGAACGACATTTTCGGGAGTGATGAGGGTTGTGACGGTGGTGTCCGGGTCATCGAACACGACGCCGAGCTTTCCACTCCGCCATGTGGGGCTGGCGCGCCCGCAGCGCGCAACGAGTGTGAGCATGTCGGCGCAGGACATGCGGCGGTCGATGACAGCGGAGCATGTCAGGGCATTGGCATCGCACCATGCCGCCCACTCTGTGATTGCAGCCTTGTCGATGCGGTTCCCTGGCAGTCCGGCTCCGGCGATCAACCGACCGTCTGCGGCTGTGATGCCGAGCGCAAGCCAGCGGAATATCCACGCCGGATTTGTGCTTTCGGCAGTCGTCCATGTGCCGTCGGAGGCCCGAACGCGTACGGGCTGTGACGCGGTGGCGGACAGGCTGTCAACCTGTCCGTTGAGCTGGCCGCTGGCCTTTATCCGGACGGCAGCGGTGGTTTGGTCCGCAAAGACGGCCGTGCCGGCCCGGAAGGCCCGTAGCCCGGTCCATATGATGCGGTCAATATGGCTGGACTCCGTTGAGGGCTCGCCTGTGCGGCGGATTTCCACATCCACCGCCCGCCCGGGTCGCCCAAGGTCATATGTCAAGGCTCAATTAGCATTGATTATGCGTGGCGTGTTACAGGCAGGATGCCTGCGGCGGCGGCAAGTATCGCGCGCGGCGTTTGGTGGCTCGGAAGGACGGCAAGGTGGAACCACCGAAGGCAGCTGTCCAGGTATTTGGTCGCGATGCCCCGATGGCGGCGCGGAAAGGTCTTTAACCGCTCATGCCGACTGTTCACGGTTTGAATGTGCAATTCACCACGGACACGTTCTCCGGCGGTCCGGTCGAGACTTTCATGGCTGATGCCCGTTTCTGCGGCGCAGGGTGGGTAACCGGTGCCGCCATCGGTCACCGGGAGAGCGTCCCCATCAAGACGCGGCTGCAGAACCGTTTTGAGATGTCCGGATGTCACCGCAGGCAAGACAGCGCTGATGGCGGTGCCTGATCGGTCGACCGCAACTCAGACCGGAACCTGCTCCTCCGGCAATCCGCGTTTTGAGGCCCTTCCCCCGCGTTTGCGGGCTTTTCGAGAGAGATTACGGTCCCCTTTCCGGCTGCGCGGAAAGAACGTCCCGTCGGCTTCGACGATTCCGCACAGCTTGACCGCACCGACCGTTACGGCCTCGGGAAAGCGATGACGCCAACGAAAAACAGGGGTGTCGGCCACCATACAACGCCCGTCGGACGCCTTTACCGTTTCGCCGTCGCGCAGGGAAGCTGCGAACCCTGCCCATCTGTCCCTGTGGCGCAAGCGGGCAGGCGGCGTCCCGGTCAGCGCGTTGAAGGTTTTGCGACAGCCTTTGCAAAAGAACCTCGTCAGGCCACTTGCATGGCCCCTGATGATCGCACCGCCCGAAGCACAGTGCGGACAGATACGCCCCTCGCGAACATTCGCCTCAGGGAGATCGATCACGCTTTCCAGCGACGAAACCCCGGCAACGAGCCGTCCGGTTTCAGCCCGTTGTTTCGATGAAAGGTCGTCGATCTCGTTGAGCCACACCAAAAAAAAGCTTGATGATCCATGTGCCGCACCCCATAATTTTGTTCATGGTGTGTTCTATTACAGGTTGGCACGCATAATCAATGCTAATTGAGCCTATGTCAATGTTCGGCGAAACGGATTTTGCGCATTGTGTTCCGGTATTCCGGGCAGGTCCACAATGCGCACAACAGACCATGATCTGGCGGGTGTGTCTCCATCCTGCGCCCGTCGCCACCTGATCTCGACGGACCGGGCTAAAGGTTCAGGCCGGGACCCCCCCAGCCCTGTAAGCTGGCCATCCAGATCAATGGCAATCCTGTGTACCCCGCCTGCGGTTGTCCGCCGCACCCATTCTGTGCTTTCAAGCGCACCGCCGCCCGGCTCTGTCTGCACGTCGAGATCGAAGGGCAGGATGCCGCCCGGAGGCAGGACAGTGAGCGTGGCTTCATCATATTGACCGACCGGAGTTTCTCCGATGCGCCAGTCGGAGAGTACAGGTGCCCCTATTCCGGCGCCGAATACCTGGTGCAGGTACTGCTCCCCATCCTCATAGGAGGCCCATGGGGTCGCGACCAGATCGGGCCAGATGCGGTGTTGGCCCAGCACCAGCAAGGCCGGTTCATAGGGTCGTGCCAGATTTCGACCCCCTGCGAGGCTGTGGAGGGGATCGGGCGCTCCCGTGTTGTTCCGGTCGGGAAGTGATGGTGAATAGAGCCCCTGAACAATGAGGCCTCCGACAATCTGCAGGCCTGCGGTGGCCACGGCCAGCGCCGTGGTGCCGGCTGTCACACCGAGTGCACCCAGTACATGGGGTGCCAGAACGGGCGCGGCGACAACAATCGCGATACTGAGCACGGCGGCGACGGGATCACTGTCGCCGCCGTGCAAGGCCGGGCGCAGGGCGAGTTTCGCGCCTGCCGGTAGAGACTGCTCCCAACGGGCGTGCGGCACAGGCTCCCCGTTGACAGCGGCGGCGATCCTCCCGGGCGGTATATCGGGCAGGCAAATGCGACACGCCCGGGTAAGGGAGATGCCCGCCGGCAAGGTGACAGTCCGCACCCCGTCGCGGGTGAGCGGGTGCGGCAGGACATCCGCCACATATCCCGGTTGCGGGCGGTTTGCAAACGGCGCGCAACCGGGGTTTCCGATACGGTCAACCATGATTTATGTCCAGCGATACAGCCCGGTCAGTGTCAGGCCCCGGTGTTTGAGACCGGCCAGCGGATCAAGGCGCGGGCGCTGGCCTTCCATGCGATGCAGCACATATGCCTGTCCTCCTGTCCGCGTCCACAGCCCGATGTGATGTCCGATACAGGCCCTGCGACCGGCGGCGCACATCAGGACGGCATCCCCTTCGGACGGCGATGTTCCTTCAAGAGAGACGGCGAGGTGCTCCGCAATGGCGGCACCGATCGCCCGATCCCTGCCGCGCAGGCTCCCGGGGCTTCGGGGAAGAGAGATGGTGCGCGCGAACATGCACTCCAGGATGGCCATAACATAAGCCGCGCAATCTCCCGGCGGGTTCCTGTGCAGCGCAGCCACCGCCCAGAATGGATCGGGCGGCGGGGCCAGGGGCGCAGGTGTCATTGTGCTTCATATGCGGCTGTGATGGCCGCTGCGCGCCCGGCCCCCTTACTCAATACTGTTTGCACGTCACTTGCGGCATCGAGGGGCACCTGCACTGTTTTGTCCCGCCAATCCTCAAGCAGGCTGGAGACGGGTACAGCGGCGGCACGGATCTCTGCGATTGTACTGGCGGTGGAAATCGCCTGTGCGAGGCGCGCCAGCCCGGACAGCGCGACAGTGGTCAGATCGAGGCTATCAACCAGCCCTGCCTCGACACCGCCTGCGGCGGAGAGTGCGGCCTTGACCTTCTTCTGCCGGCTTTCCTGCCCGACCATCGTTGCCTGCGCCGCAGAGATGGCTTCTTGAGGAACTCCGGCCTCCGCCAGCTCGCCGGGTGTATAGCTGATATAGTCCAGGCCTTCGTGGGTGAGTGTGAGTTTCATTTTATGCTCCTTTTAAAGGGTGGCCACGGTTGACCACAGCAGATTGGCTGCATCGACTTTTGGTGTTCCGGGTGCCACACCGCTGATCCAATGCCCCGCCATGTCGGAGACCGAGGAGCTTTCGATGGCGAGCGCATAGACCACAGCCCCCGACATTAAAGCGATGCCGCCCCCGTTTTCCCGGCCTCGCAGACGGCTGTTAAAGGCGCGCAGCGTCAACTGCCCCACGCCGGTCATAAAGGCGGGTTCCTGCAGCCCGGCCGCTGACAGCGCGATGTCGACCTCGATATTGTTGAAGAAGAAGACCGCGTCCGTATCGATCATCTGGATCCAATATGCGCCCGCGCGCACCGGGGCGTCCGGAAGGGGGTTCGGGGCCTGAACGGTCAGAGTGCGTCTGTCATCGCCATCCGAGAGCAGCTGAACCATCCGTGCATAACAAACAGCGCGCAAACGCGTCCACTGTGATGTCGCTCTTGAGATGTATAGTGAGCGTTCCGCCTGGCGGTGCCTTTCTCAGGGCGGCGGTGAGCGTTTGCAGCGGCGCGGCGTCGGTGCCTGCCGCGTTGTCGTCGCCACCGGCATCAACATACACTCTTACTTCCCCCGCCCGGTGCAGATTGGCTTCCAGTGCCTTGTAGCGCCTTTCCGCGGCGGCGGCGGAGGTCGCGGCGGCGGCGGCACGATCTGCCTGCGCGGACAGATCCGATGAGACAGGGGCTGCGGGATTGATCGTGACCCCGCCGCCTGCGGGGTTGAGAGTGACGGACATCAGATTGCCTCCTTGAGAATGATTGTGAAAGTCTCTGTCGACGCTTTGACACCATTCCCATCCGTGAATGTGATATCTCCACGCCACTTGCCCGGTGGCCATGCGGCGGTCTGGCGCGCGGTGGCCGAGAGGGTGAACAGCCCGTCACCGGCATCGGTCACGCGGCAGGTCAACAGGGCCCGTGTTCCGCTCCGGTCATGATACAGGGCCGCGTCAGGGGTCCAGTCAGCAAGGTTGCGCGCAACCCCCCCCGTCCCGTCCGGGGCGGGGGGGTGTGTGATGCGCCTGGGCGGGCAGGCTCAGCGTGTCCCCCTGTTTCAGTGCGATTATGTCAGTCATTTGCGCTCCATCCTTTCAAAACAGCGCGGGAGATGTTTCCGGGTCGTGGCGCAGACCCACAGCGGGCCTGTCAAGCAACGGGTCATAGCCGATGATCGCCGTTACGCTTTGCTGATCGGCTCTGATCTGGAGCACATCCAATTGAGCCTCCCAGTCGGGATCCCGTGCGGCGCTGTCTCCGTCCGCCAGACAGCGCAGGACCCGGATACCTGCACCCTGCCCACCGCCTGCGCGATCCAGCCAGATCATGATGTCGCGTCCTGCATTATCGATGCGCAGTTCCGCACGCGGGGCCCGGCGCTCTTCATCCCTGGCCAGACGCACCGAGAACGCCAGCGCCATATAGGTCTGGCCTTCGATCTCGCGCGCGCGGCCATCCGCCACCACCCGCACGGCATCCGCCAGGTCGGGATGCGTGATTTCCAGCGCATAAAGGATCAGATCGTCCGGAGACAGGCCAACAAGAGCTTCACGACCGGCGGAGGTTAATGTCACAGGACCTCCTCCAGCACCATGTCGGCGGTCCAGTGGCGACGACCTCCCTTGACGGTACCGCGACAGCTCACGGACCCCGATCCCCCGCGCAGCCGCAGGTGGACCGCATCACCGGCAACCGGATCGGAGCCGTCGAAGGCCCCGTGTCCATGGGTCTCGGCCCAGGTCCGGAAATCTCCCATATGCGTATCGCTTTCAAGATGTACGGACACCTGCCAGAAGCGCAGGGCCGCACTGCGCGCGCGGGCCTGCCGGACCGCACCACTCTCAAACGCCGTGCGTCGGGTATTTTCATCCTGACCGGCCACAATGCCGTCCGCGATGATCCGCGCATATGCAGGCCAGCTTGCCATCAGAACCCATCACCACCGCTTGATTGGCGGCGCAGCGTCTGGGTGACCTGTTGTGCAATCGCCCCGCCGCTTTGCACATCTTCGGCCACAATCGCGACAATGAGACCGCGCAGCCCGTCTGACCGGGCTGTTGCAGTGGCTGTCCTGGGCGCACCTTTGTTCTCGACATTCACGGTGACATTGGCGGGGCGCACGTCGGGACCCGCCTCCATGCCTGCGGCACCCGGTGCCTGCGTTTTATAGACGGCCGGAATGCGCGCGGGGTCGATCCCCGCTGCCCCGCCCCGATGATATCGGGGGCGGTCTCTCCGGCGCAGCATTTCGCTCAATGCGGCGGACTGATCAGCGGTCAGCACCGCCTCACCCTCCAGCAGGATGGCGGGCACTTCGCGTGCCGTGCGCCCCGCTGTGGCGGCGGAGGCCGCAATGATGGCTTGCGCCCGACCAGCCACATCCCCGGCCACACCCCCGGCCACGCCCCCTGTGTGAAACGGTCTGCCCCGGGGCCGCACCGCCGTCGTCGGTGCCGGTGCCGTGCCGCCGCCAAAACCCCCGCCAAAACCCCCGCCCAAAACCCCGGCCAAAGCATCGGCCAACGGGCCGGTGATATTTTGGCGAATGGCGATGCGGGCAAAATCGGCGATGATGCTGTCGACCAGATCCCCGACCTCCAGCTTGCCCGTAGAGACAAACTGCACGAGAGCATCTTCCAGGCCATTGAATGCCCCGCCGACGGCGCTTTCGATCTCATTGCCCGCAAAGCTCGCCTCCTCGGCATAGCCCCGCAGTCCAGCGCGGATGGCGTCTACGCCCTGCGGTCCCCGGCTCAGCGCGCGCTCTATTGCGATAGCCTCTTCGGCTGCCGCATTGACAGCGGCTTCCAGTTCACGCACCTGTGCAGCCGCTGCAGGGTTATCGCCGATTTTCGCAATCGCTGTCTCCGCCAGCCGCGCGGCCTCTGCGGTGGCGATAAACCCCGCCTCTTCCCCGCCCCCCAACCCTTGCAGGCGGATAGAGGCGATCTCTGCACGGCTCCGATATTGCTCCAACGTCTTGATCAGGGCTGTGGCGGGATCATTTTTACCACCGCCGCCACCGCTGCCGGAGATTGATTTGCGCAGTCCGGCCTCGGCCTCGCGCGTGCGCGCGTTGATACGGGCCAGGGCTACCGCGTTATCTCCGGCCGCCCGGATCGCTTCGGCATCGAAGCGCTGCGCGGGGTCCAGATCCGACCGGCCCGCCGTGGCCGCCGCCTGTAATGCCAAGGCACCACGCTCCGCCAGCTGACGTGCCCGGGCCTCCGGGTCGCCAACCGTGGCCTCGCGAATACGCGCCACCGCCAGAGCGGCCGCCTGCACCCCCGGTAAAGCGGCCAGCTCATCGCGGGCGCGCGCGGCCTCATCCGCCAGCGCCTTTGCGGCCTTGATGGCAACGCCAAGGCCCAGATCACCCGTCTTGAGCGTCCCGAGCCGGCGTGCCTGGTCTTCGGCTGCGATCAACCGGTCGATCAGTACGTCCAGCGCCTTTCGTTGATCTGTGGTGAGGTCTTCACCCCCCAGGGCATTCTCCAGGACTTTGCGCATGTTTGCGACGGCGTCGGAAACTTCATTGATATCATCGCCGTCAAGAGCGTTGCGCAGATCAAGTGATGCCGATGACAGTGCCTCTGTCTGTTCACCGGCAAGCTGTTCACCGGCAAGTCCGAGTTCATCTGCGTACCGGCGCAGGGCGGCGGACATGGATTCGGAGGCCTCCATAACGGCGAAGCTGGTCCGGACCGCGCCCTCGTTGAACAAGCGCAGCCTGATGATTATCGTGTTCAGAAGGGTATCGACATCTTCGATGTGCAGCCGGTGTGAGAAAACATGATCAAAGGTCGAAAACGCCACATTATCACTGCTTTACGGCCAGGATCGTGACGGTGCGCCCGGGGTCTTGTCCAGATCGGCATCCTTGACGAACCCTGTCGGGGTCTCTCCAAAGGTGTCTCGCAGATGGGCTTTCACGCTGTCGTTGTCCGAGACGTCGAATACATCCAGACCAGCTTCGCGAAGCACGTCACCGGAGCGGTGCACGGTCCCTTGCAAAATATCCTCGAAATCCGCCGCCACCCGGTCCTGTCCGGCGGCCAGCGCCTCGGGCAGACTGTCCAGCAGGCCCTTTCCTGTCGCGCGCAGTGCATCCCGCGCTTCACGCTCCGCCAGCTGACGCTGCGCGGCCAGAAGGTCCCGAACCCGCGCTGTGACAACCCCGTAACGCTCGGCCAGATCCTCAAGATCACCGCCAAGGTCTTTCAGTCCCCGCAGCCTCTCCGTGGCATCCGCGAGCCGCGATGTGGCGTCGGACGCACTCTCCGCTTCCTCGCCTGTGCGCAAAAATGCGGCACCGAGAGGCACGGCAATGGCCGCGACAGCACCCAGAACCGCGCCAAGAACGCCAAACCCACCGAGCAATTGCGGAAGCTGCTGGGCCATCGCCTGGCTCGCGGATGTGCCTGCACCCACCTGGACGGCGAAGTCACCCACCTGCCACGCCGTGTTCTGGATCTGTGGGCGCAGGTGTCTCATGCGCTCACCCAGGGCGCGCGATGCAGTGCTCGCCTGCCCGGCGGCGGCCCCTGCCCGTGTGGTCCGTCCTCCCAGCCCCTGCGCCGCATCGCCCGTCGCATCCAGCTCGGCCCTGGTCTTGCGCAGGACGGCCAGCGCGTCGCCTATATCGCCACTGACGCGCAGGGCGAGGTCGATATCCTGCGTCATTGCATCAGGCCCCGCACCAGACTATGGCCCGGCATCTCGATACGGCGCGACTGTCCTGCCTGCCAGATCAGCATGATCTGTCTCCATGTCAGTGTGGCGGGGAGGCTTCGGATATCTCCGTGCCCGTCGGCTGCAAGCTGCTCGAGGACGCGAGAGAGCGCGATACGGTCTCCACCACCCCCTGGCCCAGTGCCTGGGCCACCAGGCGGCGGATAAAAAAACCCGTGTTGACTTGCCAGACCGCCGATTGCAGCGCATGGGCCTCGGTGTCCGCAAGCGATCCAATCCATTCCACCGATTGCCCGCTGGCCATAGCGCAGATGCGCAGCCAGATATCCGCATGCGCCCCCAGCACAGCGCCGGTGCGCACGGCATCGGGCTCTTGCGCCGTGTCGCCCACCTGAACCGCAAGATCACGGATCAGGGGAGCCCCGATCACCTGAACATCGAGGCCCTCGCGCATCCGGAACTCGCGCACTGTTATCTCCACCGCCGCGCCGGTGTCCGGATCGCGCAGTGTGATTGTTACATCCGGATCAAGGATGGCGAGGGTCTCCGCATCGTCGCTCATCGCAGGTCCTCCCCGTCGATCATCATCGCGGCGGAGCCGTCCTCGGGCTGCCATATATTGGCGCTGAGCGGGATCCGCTGCTCCGACCGCCCGGTGAGCGTCCAGTCACCGTTTGGGCGCAGCTTGACGTCCGGGCAGTAGATGTTACGGCCCTTTGATGCCGGATTGATCGTCGGAGCGTGCTCGACGTAGCGCAGTGCGCCCGTGACGACCCGGGCCTGCCCCACAGAGATGCGGGTCGCGGCGTCGATCGTATAGGACGCGAGGATTGTGGTGTTGGCGGCGATACCATCCGCCCCGGCATCCAGAATGCGAATTGTGCCGGATCCCGGATCGGCGCGGTAATGGGTATTGAGCGTGTAGGCTGTTCCGCCGCGCAAAGGGCGCAGGATGAGGTCCGAGATCCGACGGCCCCTGGCGGACGGGAGCCCATACCATGGGCCGCCATCCAACAGGCCGACGGCAATCCGCTCGCCTGTCACCGTTGTCGCGGGCACCGGGATCGTATCCGAGGCGAACAACAGGGCGATATTGCCCAGGGACATATCCCGCAGCACCATGTCGATCATGCGCTCGGTGGAGCGTACCGCGTCGACCAGCACGCGCGGCACCCCCGAGCCTGACTGCACCGTCACGCGCTCCTCGTTGATCCGGAGCGTTGTGCTCTCGGCGTCCCCGAGACAGCGCTCCGCTCCGGGCGCGCCGTCCTGTGTGGCCCGGGCAAAATAAAGTTTGCCGGCACCGATGATGAAATTCTGCGCCATCAGTTACACTCCCTTGATGTTCTGTATTGGCAGGTCCATTCGTCCTGCCAGATGATACGACCATTCTCGATCTCGGTGAGACGTCCGGCCACAAATGCCAGCGGCCCGGTCACCCCATGGTTTTCCGGTTCCGGGGCCGGTACCCAGCCCAACAGCTTTTGACGGGTCTGCCCCAGTACGTCAGCCAGCGTTTTTTTCGCACGGGTCCTGCGTCCGGACGGGTCATTGGCAGCGTCAACGACAAGCACCACGCCGATCCGCATCTCCACCGCGAGGGGAAGAAGGGTCTGACCGGGGACGGACTGAGCGGACAAGGCGCGTTCCGTCAACGGCGCAACGACAGCGGACGGCGGCTTTGGGGCATCCACCCGCGCCACGTCGTAGACGTTCAGCACGTCAACCAGCGTCTCAAGCGTGCGAAGGCGTTCGGCAACCGCATCCACGGCGGCAAAGCCGGGCCATGCCGATGCGGAAACAATCATCGCAGCGTCTCCGCCAGCATGCGCGTCGCAATATCAAGAACGGCTGTCCGGTCATCGCCGGAAACGCCCAGATATGGCCGGGCGGGCATCGTGACGCTGTGCGCCCCGATTTGGGCATTCACGATCCGGATCAGCCCGGTCTTGCGTCGCGCCGCGTTCCTGCGGGATATGAACCGACCTGTGTCATCGTCAAATTCAAGGGTCTGTTTCCGGGCTTTCTTCCTGATGGTGCCGCCAAACTGGTGGATCGCGGCGTAAACGACATTTGTGCCCACCTCGACGCCGGCGGCATCGGCGCGGTGTGTGATCGACTGACGCAGGCGCGCGGAATCTGTCAGGGTCTGGCCCCCTTTTTTGCGCGCGCGCCGCGAGGGTGCCCATTTTGTGCCGTCCGGACCCGTTTCCGTCTCGAAGCGCCGCAGGACCGCGGAGGCCAGCATCTGGCCGATTTCGTCATACATCTCGTATGGGTTGTCCAGGGCCGTGACCGCACGCCCCAGAGCCGCCCGGGCCCCGGCATCGTCCCATTCGACATCGATCCGGACACCTGCCCCGGCCATCACGAATACCCTCCACGACGATTGATCCTGTCAATCGTCTCGCGGATCCGCGCAGGCGGGGCCTTGATTGCAGGGCCAAAGTTGCGCCGTGGCGGTTCCGCACCATCGCCACTGCGCAGATAGCCCTGCGCCGGACGGGAGAGCTGATCGCGCGCGGCCTTCGCCGCGTCTGTCACCGCCTCTTTCGGCGCGTCGTCGTAAAGGGCCAGCCGCGCCAGGGCACAGGCAATGGCCTTGAGGGATGGATAATCACCCTGTGCAAGAGGCAGGATATATTCCCGGGCAAGGGCTGCATCGATTTCGCCCGCCGCGTCCGACAGCACCGCCGCCAGACGTGCAGCGGCATCCTCTGCATCATCCTCTGCATCATCACACAACAGACGCGCAATCTCTTCCGAACCATAGCGGGCTTCAAGATCATCGCGGGTCGCATAGGCCATGGCTCAGGCGACCCCGTCCGGGGTGTCTTCAGTATCCGGACCCGCAGCCACAGGACCGGCGTACGGAACCTTTGCGTCCCCCGACGCAACCAGCGCGGCCAGTACGTCCTGCGGAAGATCCAGCGGATCGCCCGGCATATAGCGCTTGCGCGCATATTGAACCGGATTGATCGCGACACATGCAGGGGCCGGTTCGGCCGCTTTGGCTGCAGGAGCCGGTTCGGCTGCCTTGACTGTTTCGACCATTACGCCCTCCCTACGCCACTGCGTTTTTGAACAGGTATCCCGCCCTGGCGGCAATGATCCGCTCATCGCAGGTGTCAACAACCCGCAGGCGATGCCCGCCGCGCGCGCCGCGCGCAGGGTCAAAGACGGAATACACCTCGCGCCCACGATAAGAGGCTGTGATCCCCAATGTGGGCGGGCCATTGGGCGCTGCATTGGGATCGGCACGGTAAAAGAGTGCGTTCTTGCCCCACACGCGTTTCAGGCTTGCCTCCCGACCGGGGCGGGCCGCATTGATCCAGGCCTGGCCAACAACAATTTTCACCTCCAGCAGATCCTCGACCATCATCCGCGAGGCGATGCCGCGATCCCCTTCATTGCGGTTGACCGATTTCAGGATCGCCGGGTGCGTGCGCAGATCCTTCCAGACCTCCGAACCCATGCAGAAATGTGTTGGCTTGACGATCATGCTCTCGACCGCATCGACAATATCGGCCACGGGATCACTGTCGTCATGACTGGCGGACCACTGATCATTGCCCGCCAGTGTGACTTTGTTGTCCGCGCCGTATTTTGCGGCGTCGAACACCAGATCCGCCACGCGCTTTTCACGATCGATCATCAGCAGATCGGTCAGCATCATTGTGGAGCGATCTATCGGATCAACCGTTGTGGGCGGCGCGTTGCGCACATCATCGTCGGGGATCAGATCCTCAAGCGAGTAATCCTGACAGGCGCCTGATTTCTCCTCCGCCGAAAAATGCACCATAACGGGCGTCCCGCGCCGACCGACACGCGTTTCGGGAACGCTGAAGCTCTCGGCCAGCGGGTATTCGGTATAGCGGTATTCCTTGCGCCCCACATCGACCCGGGGCTGGACCATATCGGCGATACAGCTGTCATTGCCATAGCCCACCGCGGTCGCGGTGCGCTCGAAGTCCACAGGGTACGTGGAAATAATGTTGTCTGCCATCTGTCAGGCCTTCCTTACATGCGATGCTGCGACAGCAGCACGGGAATGATGTCACCGGCAGCCGTGGCGGCCTCCAGAGCAATGCCCACCACACAATCACCGGTGGTGTCGGTGGCTGTCGCCTTGCCCTCGGCATCGGGTTTCAGCGCCGTGCCGCGCATGACAGCGCCCCCGGCCTCAAGGTCGGCGATGCCCGCAATATGCACATCCAGGATCTGCCCGGACCCGGTGGCCACCTCACCGGAAATGCCTATGGGCCGCTCTCCCGCTGTTCTGGCGGAGTCCGCGTCCGCCTGGACCGCTTCCCCGCCCTTCGAGGTTCTCAGCCGCACGATGCGGCGCGCGGCCACATCACCGAACGCCTTGAAAGAGACCGTTGCAACAGGTGAATGTCCGGCCATTTCAGCGACCTCCCTCTGTCACCTGACGCACCGCATCCGCGATGGTCATTGTGCCTGTGGGATCGCTCCCCATCAGCGCCTTCGCCGCCAGCGCGACATGCTGCGCGGTTTGCCCGTCCCGCATCACAGGAGCCTGTGCGCCACTCATGGCGATCTGGCCGGGACCGGCATATTCCGCCGTGTCCGGTCCGCGCACGGGCAAGCCGGACAGGAAGGCCTGCAGCGCCTCCCCGGGGGTTTGGGGGGTGGCTGACCCTGCCAGCCGGATCGAAGCGGCCTGTCCGGAGAGCGCCGCGAACAGCGCTTCCAGCGATGCGGCCTCTGCGGGCAATACCCGACCTGCGCTCACATGGGTCCCGACACGCTCATGCGCCTCGGACAGACACCGCTGCGCCGCCGGTTGCAGACGTTCGGTTGCCAGTTGCGCACGCTCTGCCGCCAGTGCGGCCTGCTCCCGCGCAAGACCCGGGTCAGCCGGAGGGTTCGGGGCGGCGGCAGGGTCGGGAATGGGCGGGATGTCGTTCATGATAGATGTCTCCTGTGTAAATCGCGAGGCGAGGGACGCGAGAAAGTCACCGTCCTCCGGCTCCCCGAGGGCCTGGATTTCGGTCAACGCCCAGTCGGGCAAAATGCGATCCGCCTGTTCAATCGTCGAGCGCTCGATAACCCACTCGCGCAGGCCGCGCAGCGCCCGTGCCGTGGTGTCCCGGGCGGATCGCTCTTCAGTGCCGCCCAGCGGAACCGCGAGTTCCAGTGTCGCGGCGGGAGCCGTCGCGGGAGCCCTGAACATGGCCGGGCTGAGACCCTGCACCGCCGGAGCAACGCCCCCCAGAAACCCGATATGACGCAAGCTCCAGCCACCGGTGTCGTCCCGGTCAATCGCCACCGAGCGGCCCGCATAGCGTCCGGCCTCGACAGCCGCCCGGAAGGCATCGTCGAGACGTGTCAGCTTTGCCTGGAGCGTATCGCCGACCACGCGCAGGCCATCCACCCGGCCCCAGGCAGGGGCATCTGTCTCCGGATGTCCGACGACAACAGGTGCCGGATCAGAGGTCGCGTAAGCGGCTGCAATACGCGCAAGGTCCCCTTCGGAGAGGGTGAAGGTGGTGTTGTGCATGTCCGTATGCGTGCCCGTGCGGCAGACATCGAACCAGCTGTCGAGCGCTGACAGCGCGGCAGCGGCGGGCTGTGCGGCAGGGAGTGTTTTCTTTGTCATGCCCGCCAGTCTAGCCGATGCCAGAGACCCCCGCGACGGACCATGGTCCGTCGCGGGGGCCTGCCCGATCAGGTAATCTGAACGCTTGATCCGACACGCAACCGGTCAGCACACGGAGATTCCCATGATACAGACACTGTCAAAAACAGTTCATTCCGCCGCCTGGGCTCACAAGGGCACCGCCGAATGGCCCGGAGCCGCGCATAATCCGCAAGTGCTGGATTACTTTCGCAAAGCCGGACAACCCATGCCCGATGATGAAACCCCCTGGTGCGCCGCCTTTGTAGGGACCATGCTCGCCGAATGCGGCTTGCAGGGCACCGGCTCCCTTGCCGCCCGCAGCTATCTCAAATGGGGACAAAAGGTGGCTCCGGACGATGCAGGGCCCGGCGATGTGGTGGTGTTCTGGCGTGGAGGCAAGAGCGGCTGGCAGGGCCATGTGGCGTTTTTCCACCGCCGCGCAGAGGGAAGAATATACGTCCTTGGCGGCAATCAGGGCAATAAGGTCAGCGTCGCGGGATACGCGCCCAACCGCCTCCTTGGTATTCGCCGGGCCACGCCCCCCCCCGCGCGTCCGCAATGGCCTCCACCACGGTGCAGGCCGGCGCCGTGCAGCTCGCCACCGTCGCGAGGGTCGCGGCACCTGTCGCGGTCACGGGGGCGCTGCCCTCGACATATGCGCTCATCGCGGGCGCAGGGGTGATTGCGCTGGCCGCCGCGTGGATCATGCGTGAGCGGATAAAAAAATGGGCGCAGGGCATAGGCTGATGGATCCCGCACAGCATGTCCCCCTCATACGCATCCTGCTGCGCTATGGCACGGCGGCGCTTGTGACACGCGGCATCGTCGGTGCGGAGACGGGCGCGCTCCTGTCCTCGCCCGATCTGCTCACCGCGCTGGCGGGTGCCATCGTCGCACTCGCCACCGAGGTCTGGTACCGGCGCGATAAAAAACGCGGCGGGCCAACCTGACCGAAACCAGACAACGAGGAACAATCATGCACGTTGTCACCAAATCACGCCTGAACAACGCTGTGCAGACGGCTGTCAGCACAACATCCGCCGACCTTGTTCGCGCAGGCTTCGACCCCTCCGAACACCCCACCGTAGACCGCATCAAAATGCTCGCCGCAGCGCTGATCTCGGAATGCGAGAGGATCGGGGAGGACAACTTATCCGCCTGCCGTCACGCCCTCATCGCAATCCAAGCCGTCGAGGAGGCCGCCATGTGGGCCGTCAAGGCCGCCCCTGCATAATCATGGCCGCCCCCGCGATCATATGGCGCTGGCTCGCCGGCAGCAAAGCCGGGCGCATGGTCGCACTGGCGGGCGGCTTTGTCCTGTCAGTGGCCCTTCTGTACCAAAGGGGCCGCAGAGACGCGGAGAGGGCCGCAGAGCGCGATGCGCTGCAAGGCTATGTCGATACCCGCAAAACAGCGGACGACGCCCTGCGGGCCTCTGATGGCGACGCAAGGCCCGTTGACGAGCGGCCGGACGAACACGGGAGGCTCAGATGAACAGGCTCATGGTCACGGCGGCGTACTGCTCACCCTCACCGCCTGCACACCCCCGTTCATAGCCCCGCCGACGCAATCTGTGACGGGCTGCGCCCCGCGCTGCCCACGTGGAGCCGCCAGGATACGGAGCGAAGCAAGCTGGCCGGGGCGCGGTTTCTCGATGTCTGGCACGCCGTGTGTGAACCCTGAGCTGTCTTCAGGCTGCCCCGGCATTTGAGCAAATATAGTCGCCGGAGTGAGCGACATCGGGGAGCACAATGATGGCGGGTATTTATCCACCTGCGCCACCGTGGTATGAAAGGGCCGGTGCGTCCGCCTAAGTAGATCAGGCCGCACGATATTGCGGTTTGTTTACCTGTCTGTCTCTGACCTGCACGGGCATTCGAAGCCCTTTTGAGGCAATCAGAAGTTCGGTGCCTTTCCGCTTTTCCTGAACAGAATAGTTAATATCGAATTCATATTGCCGACGGGAGCGATACAAATGCCCAATCGTATCAACATTGTCATATGTAACGATCCACGGCTTCTCCGAGCGAAGTATAGCACTGGCCAGAACAGCGTGATCTTTTGGGTCATAGAAGCTCGTATAAAGCCCTTGGCCCTTGTGAAAATAGGGCGGATCAACACACAGAAATGTTGAAGGCGGGAGGTGGGTATCGACCTCTTTAATGAAGTCCACTGCGTCTCGCCGTGTAAGATGGATCAGGTTGCGATACTTCGCCACTCTGCGGACGCGCTTCTCCAAATCATCTCGATTGAACCGACAATCCATTTTGTAGTGGCCCGATTGATCTTGCCCCCCGATCACCCCGGCGGCTTCAATGATGCCGGATCTGTTTGTTCGGTTAAGAAAGAATGTAGAGAAGCCAAGCTCCACTGGATCAGATATGTCTTGGGCAAGGTGAATTTTTCGTTGCCGTTGCCATTCCTCAATGGTGATTGGTGTCTTTCCAATCTTGTATGTAAGGTCCTCTGTGTGATCCAGAACGCTGTGCCAAAACGCCCAGATCGACGCATCAACGTCGTTGATATGAATGTCGCCGACATGCCCCTCATACAACAAAGACAGGGCAAGGCCGCAGCCACCCGCAAACGGTTCGGCATAGCGTTTCCTCTCCAGTCTGTTGGCCTTGAGAATTTGAGAAACCAAAGGATAGAGACAACTCTTACCCCCGGGGTATCTGAGTGGTGAGGCCGTTCGTGCCATAGCTGATCCGTCCAGAACGATTGAATTGCAAGAACATAGTAGCGACGAACAATCTGCTCGGCCAGTTTGAAATTACGGGCCCGACCCCGGACGGACCATGGTCCGGTGACGCCGTGTCACCACCCGTGATATGAGATCGCAATGCCGCCGGTGCGGGCCTCCAGCGGCCTGGACGGGGGTCGGGGTGCGTGGAACACCCCGAACCGGGAGAAGGGCCTCCCACGACCATAACCGGCCAGTCATGGCCGTCCCGTCACCGCGCACGCGGCGGGAACAGGATCGTGGGATCGCCCTCCTTTGTCCACCTCCCAATCATCCGGCGGATGTATTTCCGCCGCCCGTCATCTGACCCCCGTGGATCCGGTCAGCCCCGTGGCCCCCTATCCGGGCGGCAAACGCAATCTCGCAAGGCGCATCTGCGCCCGCACCGATGCCGACCGGCATCTGACCTATGCCGAACCCTTTGTCGGCATGGGCGGGATATTCCTGCGCCGCTCGATGCGGCCCAAAGCCGAGGTCATCAATGATCTTGGCCGTGACGTCAGCAATCTTTTCCGGATATTGCAGCGTCACTATCCCCAGTTCCTCGAAGTGCTGCGATTTCAGCTGACCACACGCGCCGAGTTCATCCGCCTGACCGATACCGACCCGGGCACCCTCACCGATCTCGAACGGGCCGCGCGGTTCCTCTATCTCCAGCGCACCGCCTTCGGGGGCAAGCCGTCGGGGCGCAATTTCGGTGTGACAAAAGACAGACCCGCCCGCTTCAACCTCACCTCGCTTGAGCCGATGCTCGAGGATCTGCATGGGCGTCTGGCGGGGGTTGTCATTGAATGCCTCGATTATGCGCCCTTCATAGCCCGTTATGACAGCGATAATACGCTGTTTTATCTCGACCCGCCCTACCGGGGGAATGAGGCCGACTACGGCAAGGGCAGGTTTGTGCGCGCGGACTTCACCCGCATGTCTCGGCAGCTGCACGGAATCAAGGGGCGCTTTATCCTCTCGATCAATGATCATCCCGAAATCCGCGCCCTATTCGACTGGGCCGACGTCGAGGAGGCGCAGACCTCCTATACGATCGGCAAAAAAGCGGGCAGCCGGGGAAAGCGGACCGAGCTGCTGGTCTCGGGCGGCGGGTGAAGACGGCATGGGATTATCTGCCTTTGGCATCATTTCCATTTCACTCACCCTCCCGCCACGGCGGCCTTCTCCGGGCCAAACCACAGGACGCGGCCAAGAATGCGGTCCTCCCCGGCCATGGGGCGTGGCGGGAAGTCCGGATTGTCGCTGGCCATGATCCAGGCACCGGCCTCCTGCCGCAGCCGCTTGATGATCAGCCCTGTCGCGCTGCGCACCACATAGGCCCGGCCCTCAAGAGGCTCACGGTCGCTCTGGTCAATCACCAGGGTATCGCCCGAGTGGATGGTCGGCTCCATCGAATCGCCCTCGACCCGCAGCGCGATGCATGTGTCGGGGTCCAGCCCCGTCGGCAGCGCCTCGCTCGGGATTGTGATCGACATTTCCGTCTCTTCAAACACCTCCTCGCCCGCGCCGGCCGCCGCACGCACATCGCCCGCAAACCGCAGCCGGGTGACGGACGCCTCAGGGGTTTTCGGATCGGACAGGCCGGATTCGGCGGGCAAGGGGTTGGACTGCGGCCGGGCCGGTGGCTGGAGTGGCGGCTGGAGTGGCGGCAGACGCGCGTCCAGCGTGGCCGCCAGCTTCTCTTCCAGCGTGGCCGCCAGCTTCTCTTCCAGCGTGGCCGCCAGCTTCTCTTCCAGCGTGGCCGCCAGCTTCTCTTCCAGCGTGGCCGCCATCTTCTCTTCCAGCGTGGCCGCCAGCTTCTCTTCCAGTGCTTTGTTCTGCGCCTTGAGCGTGCGCCTGTCCAGGGCCGCTGCGGGTGTGGCATGTGCCGTGCCACGGTGTGCAAGCTGCGCCTGCATCGCCGCCACAACCGACTCCGCCGCCGCCCCCTCCGGCAGGCCCAGCAGATCGGTGATCGCCCCGGGGATTCGCTCCGGCGCGGGCGGCACCGCATGGGCGGGTGGCCTGGGATCGGGAATATAGCTGCAGGTCTCCGATCCGGGCTTGCCCCTGAAAACCGCAATCACCGGATAGACCTCACGGAGGCCCGCCGCAAGGCGCTCTTCCACAAGGTCTCTTTGCTGCCCGTCCCGGATCGGCATCCAGCCGCGCAGCCTGAGATCGCCGTTCTCCCGCTTTTCCACCAGTCGCTTGATCGCAGCCTTGCCCTCGTGATCGAGCACCCAGACCCGGTCCCCCTCCCGCGCCCGCGTGTCCGGTGCCACAAGGCAAAAGGCCGAAGAGGCTATCCCCTCGGGGATCATCGACTGGCCGATTGCCGAGACCCAGAACATATCCTGATCCATGGCTGTCTCCGGTGTTGGCAAAGGGTCACGCTCGGGCTGCGGCTTGCCCCAGCCCTGAACTGAGCATTTCGCAAGCCCCCGGTGCGGGACCGTGGTCTCCGCAAAGCTGGTCCAGGCGGCGGGTGCCGATTCGGCGGGCGCGGAGCCCCGTGGCGGGCCAATGTAGAACTCTAGGCCGAGGGCGCGGCAGATCCCTGCGGCCCGATCCACTGATGGAGACTGCTTTCTTGCAGGGTCCATCAATCCTCTGAGGTTCCAAGGCTTTAGGCCGATATCGTCCTCAAACTTCCTAAGGCCAACATCGTGTTTGAGTAATTCTGCCGCCACGGCATCGCGAAGTATTTCTGTTGGTCGAATCATGTGCATAGTTTTGCACATTTCAGCCACACATAATAGTGCTTGCATGACGTGGCTGAAAATGCATGTCATACACTATGGTATACGCAGATCTACAAATCTTCCGCTTAATTGAAGTATTCGCTGTCGGACGAGGGATATCTTCGTCGTATGCTTCGCGCCTTCTTACTGGGTCTGGCGACACCCTAAAGAGGCTCACCGTTGGGATGAGTTTAACCTCTCGCAGGTCAGCGCAGATCATCCAAAATACCTCCGACCACTGGCCCTCCGGCCTTGCGTGGCCCGACGACATTCCCCGCCCCGCGCCTGCGCCTGATTCGCCTGCGGGCCTGGCTGCGGCTCCCGCGGCCCCGCAAACCGGGGATGCGCCATGAGCGGGGGCTGCGATAGATGCGGGGTCGCGGGAGCCGGGATTTACGAGCTGGCGCTCATGCGCGTTGATGACGGGCTTATGGACCCGGACGCGGTTGCCTGCGCGCGCATGGTTGAGCTTTGTCCGGACTGCCGGGACACCCTGGCGGCCCGCGTCGCGCAGCTTGTCCCGGTCCGGGAGGCGGATGGCCCCGCCAATCGTCACGACGCCGGGACGGAGGGGGCGGCATGAGCGGGGTGCCGATCCCTGATCTGGTAAAGCGGGGCGCTTTTTTGTGGTGAACCACTCGGCGGGAAAGGACAGCCAGGCCATGCTTTTGTGGATGAGGCGCACAGGCATCCCGGAAGGTCAGATGCTGATTGTTCATGCCGATCCGGGCGACGTGGAATGGCCCGGAAACCTTGACCACATCCACGCGACTGCCGGCAACGTTCCAATCATCACCGCCGTGTCCAGGACCGGCTTTTTTGACATGGTTGAACGGCGCGGCATGTTCCCGAGCCCGGCCATTCGTCAATGCACGCCAGACCTCAAGCGCGGTCCGATCGAGCGCGAGGTGCGGGGGTACCTGAAAGGGCACCCGGAGTTTGGCGGACTGGTGGTCAACTGCATGGGGATGCGGGCGCAGGAAAGCGCGGCGCGGGCCAAAAAGACCGTGTTCCGGTTGTCGCGGCGCAATTCGAAGGCCGGGCGGGAATGGTATGACTGGCTGCCCATCCACGATCTGACGGAATCCATGGTCTATCAACTGATACGCGATGCGGGTCAGGAGCCGCATTGGGCCTATGCGGCGGGCATGACGCGGCTTTCGTGCTGCTTTTGCATCATGGCATCTGTTGCCGATCTGCGCACTGCGGCCCGACTGCGGCCCGGTCTCTACGGTCGCTGTGTGAACGCCGAAAAGCGGCTTGGGCAGGTGCTGTCCATGTCCCGCAAGCCCCTCGAAAAACCCACTGGTGTCGCGGCGGATGGCCCCGGCACCGTCCCCGATGGCAAATCCAGGAGCATATAGCCATGTCCTTCACTGACGTTGCACCACCCGAAACGCACACCGCCAGAACGGGCATATCATTTTCCCTGTGGATTTCGAAAACCGCGTCTGCGGCGCGCCTGAGCTTCACGGCGGCGGCGCAGATGGAGATTTTCGAACGCTCCATCATCGCAGAGCGCTGCTTTGCGAAGGCGGGTCGCGGCCCCGACGAGGGCAGGCTGCTGCTGGTCATGCAGGCAGACGGGGATCTGGAGTTCAGGGCGACAATGCGTGGAGGGGCCTCGATCAGGATGAATGTCTGGGATCCTCTGCCGAAAGACAAACGCCCCGCCGGAGCCGTTGATCTGATCGGTACCGGGCATGGTGGAGCTTTGTCCGGACTGCCGGGACACCCTGGCGGCCCGCGTCGCGCAGCTTGTCCCGGGCCTGGCGGCAGGATGGACGCCGAACACGGTCTGAAGCGGCCGGAGCGGGACCGGTGAGCGGGACCCTTCGAATAAACCGCTGGGATATCCGCGCCACTCCTGACGCGGGCATGGCCACACTGTCGCCGGGACATACGACAATTCAGCTTGATCGGCGGGATATATACCGGCTTGTGCTGGATCGGGCCAATCGTCACGACACCGGGATCATTACCGTCCCGCCCGCGGCTGTTCTGACCGCCGCGCTGTGGTTGCTGGACCGTGTTCCGGGAGGTGTCACATGAGGTCCACCGGGCACCGCCACCCGTCTCCGCCACGATTGTCCGTTTTCGTGGCGGCACCTGCCCCGACCCTGCGCAGATCCTGTCTTGCGCGGGTCGGGGGCTTCTGGCGGGGCCTGTGCGGCGCGGTGGCGCGGCTGGAGGATCACTGGCTGGGGGATTTGATCGGGGTGGTTTCGCTTTTCGGTGTGCTTTGGATGTTCCTGTTGTTTGGTCACGCGCTCGGGGGCACCCGATGAGCGCGCTGGCGGAGTTCAGGGAGATGCGGCGCGCGCTTGGTGGTGCGGCCGCGTTGTTGCGCAGGATGGATCAGCACAGCGCGCGCGGTGCGACCGGTGCGACCGGTGCGACCGATACAGCCCGTGAGCTGATCGGGCTTTTGCGCGTGGCGGTTGCACAGGCGCATGCCCTGGAAACTGCCGGGCATATGGACCGGGCGGAGCGCGCATTGCACGCCTCCCGATTGCCAACCGGGACTGCAGACACAGGGCGGCGGGCGGAGCTGAGGGCGGCGCTTGAGGGACTGGGCCCCGTGACACGGCTGTCCGGCTGCCGGACCCGTGCGGTCACAAGGATTATCGTCTGGACGGCGCACGTTGCCGATCTGGACGCGGACACGCTGCGCGGCGCGGGTCGTACCGCCGGGGTGGTCCGGGCGCGGCAGTTGGCCATGCTGCTGGCGGCGGCGCTGACAGGCGCGCCCCTGACCGCTATCGGGGCGGCTCTCGGAGGGCGGGATCA
Source organism: Roseovarius sp. (assembly GCA_965207105.1). GTDB lineage: Bacteria > Pseudomonadota > Alphaproteobacteria > Rhodobacterales > Rhodobacteraceae > Roseovarius. The sequence goes on from CBDBLS010000069.1 coordinate 285,878, forward strand.
CACAACGCTCCATCACGGCATCAAGCGCGCGAAGGAGCGTCTGGCGGTCTGTGATGATACCGCCCTGATGGCGACAGGGGTGCTTGAGGGGCTCGCTGCGGACGCACCCGTGGGGATGGCATGATGCATGCGGCGTCCCTCATCCGTTCGGATCGGCTTCGGCGGGTGCATGCATTGCTGCGGGACGGGCGCGAGCATTCGACGCGGGAGATCGTGACGGGCGCGGATGTCTGCGCGGTGAATGCGGTGGTGGCGGAGCTGCGCGAAAACGGAGCGCGGATTGTCTGTCGACAGGGACGTGACTTCAACACGGGCGGGCGCATCTGGTTTTACCGGATGGTGAGACCTGCCCCGCAGGAACAAGGCCCACGGGACCGGGGGCATAGACAGGTAGCGAAGGATATCGGCTCATGATCGAGACAGGGGAAGCCATCAGGGCACGTATCGACGCGGACTGGCTTGACGAGGGCCGGAAGATTGTGGAGCGGGAGCGGGAGCTGGACGGCGCGCGCGATAGTCTGGCCTGGCAGATGGGAGACTGGGCAGCGGGTCGGGAGACCTCCTATGGCGATATGACCGGCCTGGCGGCGGAACTCGATATTCCGGTGGGCACCCTGAAGAACCGGGCTTCGGTTGCGCGCCGGATCGAACCGTCACGACGCCGGGAGGGTTTGAGCTGGTCGCATCACGCCGAAGTCGCGAAACTTGACCCCGGGGAAGCGGAGGCGGCCCTGTCGGAGGCCGCGCTGTATTCGTGGTCGGTCGACCGGCTGCGCGGGGTGCTGCATGAGCGCGGTGCGACGCGCGCGGCGGAACGGCAGGTCGCGGCGCTCAAGGCCACCCATGCGGCCCCGGATCAAGCGCGGGGTGTGATCGATTATACCCGGGCGGAGATCGAGGCGGGCGGCAGGATGATGCTTGAAGGGTGCAGGCGTATCCTGGCGGCGGTCACAAGCGAAGACCTGGGTCGGGCTGCGGGCACGTTGCACGGCAATGCGCGGCGCAGGCTCGCCCCGTCCCTTGAAGCCCGGATGAACGGCATCGTTGCCCGCACCGATCCCCTGTTCGAGCGGATAGGGCAGGCCTTTGACGCGCTCTCCGGCAGTCCCGCCGACCGTCACGACGCCGGTACGGTCGGGCGGGATGAGGGTGCTGAACCGGCACCGGCACCGGCACCGGGTCGGGCCGCAGCATCATGACCCGCCTCCGCCTCCGCCTGCGCAATCACAAAACACCGGCGCGCGCCGGGCCTGCCGCCCCTGTGCGCCCGGACTCTGTGACGCAGGGCAGCCGCTCCGCTGATCCGGCGGTGGCGCGGGCACGGCTTGATGCGGTGGCGCATTCCGAACGGCTGGCGGCACTGGGTATGGCGCGGGCGCAGGCCGATGCGCAGGCTGCAGCCCGGGCAGACACGTCTGTATACAGCGTGCGACGCTGGCGTGCGGCGGTGGCGGGGCTGCCTTTTGCGGATCGCCCCGGAGCATTGTCGGGTCAGCAGGGTGGCGCACGGCGACAGGCCCTGTCGCCGCATATGCAGGACTGCGTGGAAGCGCTGCTCTATGAGCATGGGCCCCATCTGACGGCCCCCCATGTGGTGCGGGTTCTGGCGACACGCCACGGCGCGGCGCCGTCATTGCGCTCGGTGCAGCGCTGCCTGGGCGATCTGAAAGTCACAGGCGCGCGCGCTTTCCGCTGTGAGCGACCCGGACGGACATCGCTCGCGGCGCGCCCCTGCCTTTGGCAGCCGCGCGGCGGGAGCGGATGCCCCCAATATGGTCTGGGAGCTGGACAGCACGCCTGCGGACGTGATGTGCAGTGACGGGCGTCACACGCTGGTGGGGGCGATTGATGTGTGGCCCCGGCGCGGGCGTGTGCTGGTGGTGGCGAGCAGTCGGGCGACGGCGATCTGCGCGCTTTTGCGGGCCTGCATGATCGCCTGGGGTGTGCCGGAAACGGTCCGGACCGATGAAGGCAGGGACTACACGTCCAGACATCTGTCCCGGGTGCTCGCCGATCTGGGTGTGGATCATGACATCTGCCCCCCTACACGCCGGAGGCGAAGCCCTTTATCGAGAGGTTTTTCGGCACGATGACGCGGGATCTGTTTGCGTATCTGCCGGGGTTTGTCGGACACAACGTGGCGGATCGCAAGCGGCTTGAGGCGAAGAGGTCCTTTGCCGCGCGGCGGGGTGAGGGAGATCGGGAGACGTTCAGTGTCAGTCTCACCGCCGCCGCGCTTCAGCAGAAATGCGATCTGTGGTGTGAGGCTGTCTACGGGCGGCGCAGCCACAGCGGCACGGGTGAGAGCCCCTTTGCCCGGGTCGCGGGCTGGACGGCCCCCTTGCGGCGTATTCCCGATGAGCGTGCGCTGGACGCGCTGCTGGCGGAGCCCATCGGCGGTGGCGGGCGGCGATCCATAGGCAAGAGCGGGATCTCGGTGGGCGGGCGGCACTATATCGCGCCGGAGTTCGGCTCACGGATAAAGGTAACGTGTCGAGGTTCGGATGGACCCGGGCGATCCGGCACATCTCTTTGTGTTCGCTCTGGACGGCACCTTCCTGTGCATGGCTGTGGATCCTGACCGGATCGGTGTGGACCGTGCGGCTGTTGCGGCACAAGCGAAGGCCGATGCCCGGAAACGGGACAGCGCGGCGCGCAGGCGGGCGCGGGATCTTGGACAGGGCCACGCCCCGGGCCGCGCGATGGATGAGGTGCTTGAGGCGGCCGGGCGCGACGCAGGCAAGGTGGTGGCGCTGCCACAGGGCGGTGTGCGCCATGAAACGCCGGCACTCGAACAATCGGGCAGGGCGAAGAAGGCTGCGCAGGCAAGCCGGCAGGCTGCGACCCGCACGGGTCCACCGGCACCCTTCAGCGACGTTTTGAAGAAGCTGTATCTCCCGGAGGGAGACTGACAAAATGACCAGACAGATAGCCCGGCTGCATTCGGATGCTGCGGAAACGGAAGATCCGGCGTCACCGCCGCCTCTCGACGCCCTGCACCGCGCGGTGGCCGCAGAGATGGCCGGATACGGTCTGAGCCAGACAGATGCGGCACGCGGTATCGGTGTCGGAACCGCAATGTTCAACCGCTGGCTGAATGGCAGGCATGAGGGTGACAACGACAGGCTGGCGGGCAAGGCCCGTCTCTGGCTCGAGACCCGGGCCGAGGCACGGGAGCACACACTGCTTCCCGCGGGTCTCGACGCCCATGCCGAGCTTGGCGTGACGGGTGAGGTGATGGCCACGCTGGCCCATGCGCAGGCCACGGGTGACGTGGTCTTGATCCATGGGCGTTCAGGTACGGGCAAAAGCCGGGCTCTGCGTCGCTATGCGGACACACGGGCCGGCGTCCATCTGTTGACCGTGACCTGCGGCATTACGTCTCTCGCGGGTCTTTACGGACGGATTGCCCGGACGCTGGATGCGGACGGGCGGCGCACAGCGCTGGAGATGGAGGACGCGATCCTTGCACGGCTGGAGGGGCGGCAGGCCTTGCTGGCTATAGACGAGGCGCAGCACCTCTCGGCCCGGCTTGTCGATGCGTTGCGCGGGCTGCGGGATCTGTCCGGTGCCGGTCTGGCTCTTGTCGGCGACGACACCATCCGTATGACGCTTGGGCGCTGTCCGCAGGTGACGGGGCGGATCGGTATCCGGGCCGGGCTCACGGCACCGGGCCAGATGGATGTCACGGCGCTGGTCACGGGCGTTCTGGGTCGGGCACCGGAGCGTGCAGAGCGGGAGGCGGCACTGGCCGCCGCGACCGGCCCGGGTGGAATGCATGCACTGCGGCGGTTGCTGGCACGGGCGTTCATGATTGCGCGCGCCGATGGGCGGGATGCCATCGCCCCTTGTGACATGACCGGAGCGGCGGCGGGCGGAGCGTAACAGCACAAGACAAGGGAGACAGATATGACAGATCGGCAAAACAGCGATACGCAGAATGTGCCGGACAGCGCGGGCCGCGTGGAGATCGACGGCGAGATCTATATGCGCGATGGTCGGGGGCGTCTGACGCCCCGGGCCATGGTGCGCCCGCAGGATGAGCTGCAGGATGAGATGGTGCGCAGGATTATCGGCTATGCGGGTGATCTGTCACAGCGGATAAGCCGCTTTCGGGTGCATTGTTTTGACGACATCGGGGGCTTTGACGCGCTGCTGGAACAGGAATATGGCGGCCACACCCGGCGGTCGGTAAAGGGCAACCGCACCTATCTCAGCTATGACGGGACATATAGGGTTCAGGTGCAGATCGCCGAGCGTGTCGCCTTTGGGCCAGAGCTTCAGATCGCACGTGATCTCGTAGAGGAGTGCCTGGCGGAATGGGCCAGGGACAGCCGGAACGAGATACGCGCCATCGTCTCCCATGCTTTCCAGGTGGACAGGGAAGGCGAGATAAGCCGCAGCGGGATTTACGCACTGCTGCGGCTCGATATCGAGGATGGGCGCTGGCAGCGGGCTATGGCGGCGATCCACGCCGCCATGCGCCCTGTCGGGTCCAGAACATACATCCGTTGCTATCACCGCGCCACGCCGGACGCGGCCTGGGAAGCGATCACCGTCGATCTGGCGAAGGCGGGATAAGGCCATGGCCCGCCCCGCCAAAGATGATCGTGCCCGCCTGATGCGGGCCTGCCGTGCGGTCGGCCTGGATGAGGAGGCCCGCCACGACATGCAGATGGCCGTGACCGGCAAGGCGTCCATGCGGGACATGGGTGGCGCTGATCTGCGCCGCCTGCTTGATCGTCTGAACGCCGCGCAGGGGCGGGGGGGAAAAGGGGTCGGCCACCGCCATCCGCCGGCCCCGCGCGCCGATCTGCGGCTCATTCATGCCCTCTGGTCCGAGCTGGGCCGGAAGGGTGCCCTGAACAAAACGGGCCGGGCCGGGCTCAACGCTTTTATCCGGGCCCGCTTCGGGGCGCATTGGTCCTTTATCCCTGTGGATGTGGATGCGCTCACCGACACGGGCTGTATCACGGATGTGATCCGCGCGCTGAAAGCAATGCTGGCCCGGGCCGAAGCCGGCGAGACGAACGGAGGCGAGGCGTGATGGTTGAAAAATCGAGGATCGAGTGGACCGATCACACGTTCAATCCATGGGAAGGCTGTCTGAAGGTCGCGCCGGAATGCGACCACTGCTACGCCGAAGCGCGGGATGTGCGCTTCACGGGCGGCACCCATTGGGGGCCAAAGGCACCACGCCGCCGGACAAGTGCGGCGAACTGGAAAAAGCCGCGCCGCTGGAATGCACAGGCAGACGCCTTCCAGGCCACCCACGGACGCAGACAGCGGGTGTTCTGCGCTTCCCTGGGCGATGTCTTCGACAACGCGGTGAACCCCGACTGGCGCGATGATCTTTGGGCGCTCATTCGCGAATGCGACCAACTGGATTGGCAACTGCTCACGAAGCGCCCGCAGAATACGGGCGGGATGCTGCCGCCGGACTGGGGCGATGGCTGGCTCCACGTCTGGCTGGGCACCAGCGCGGGGTCGCGGAAAACGGCAGGACAAAATATCCCCCACCTGCTGGCCACGCCGGCGGCCCTCCGTTTTGTCAGCGCAGAGCCGATGCTGGAGCCGGTCGATCTGACCCGACTTGACATGCTTGATATCTTTCGCGGGACAAAGGACGTCGATGACCAATATCTGCCGCATCACTTCTTTGATGCGCTGCGGGGACAGTCGGACATCCACCCGGTTCACGGTGCCGAACCGGACTGGGGGAAGCTTGACTGGGTTATCTGCGGCGGGGAAAGCGGACCGTTCGCCGGGGCCATGCACCCGGCCTGGCCCCGCGGTCTGCGCGATCAATGCGTGGCGGCCGGGATTCCGTTTTTTTTCAAGCAGTGGGGCGAGTATCGCGGCATCGACGATGATTTTACGCTCGCCGGACTGTCGGATCACCTGTCGGTGCGGACGATCGATGACGGCGGCAGGCTCCATTTCGGCGGGCATCCGACCGATTTTGACGCCTGGCCAACAATCGTCCGGATCGGCAAAAAGCGTGCCGGTCGCATGCTCGACGGCAGGGAATGGAACGAGGTGCCGAATGGCAGCCTGGCCCGGGCCGAAGCCGGCGAGACGAACGGAGGCGAGGCGTGATGATCGACAGGTCTGATCCCGATCTCCACTGCGGTGATTGCCTTGAGGTGCTGCCGCGCCTTGTGGCGGATCGCGGCGCGGGGTTTGATCACATCATCACTGATCCTCCTTACGAGGACGTCCACCACGCGCATCACGCCAGGGGCACCATAGCCCGTACAGATGGACGGGGCGCGCCGCGCCCTGTCCCTTATGCCGGCGTAGAGTCCATCCGGGAGGCAGCCGCGCAGGCGATGGTGGCGGGCTCGGCGGGGTGGGTGCTGGTGTTCTGTCTGGCCGAGGGGGTACGCCCATGGCATGATGCGCTCACGGGGGCCGGGGCGCGTTGGCACGGCACCATGGCCTGGATCAAGCCGGATGCGGCACCACAGTTTGCCGGTATTGGCCCGGCGCGGGGCTTTGAGTGCATTGCTGTGGCCTGGGCGGGATCCGGGCGGCGGCGCTGGAATGGCGGTGGGACGCGGGGCGTTTTGACGTGTAACACCGCCAAAGGCGGCCTGCCGGGCTCCAAGCCCGTGCCGGTGATGGCGGCCCTTGTCGACCAGTTCAGCCAGCCCGGCGAGACGCTCTGTGATCCGTTTATGGGATCCGGCACAACAGGCATGGCGGCGGTGCAGGCCGGGCGCGGCTTTACGGGGGTCGAGATCAATCCGGAGACGTTCGGGATGGCGCAGGGGCGGATATCGACTGCGGTGCAGTCTCCGTATCTGCCTCTGCGTCCCCGCGCCCGTCAGACGGAGTTGTCTCTGTCATGAGCACTGCTCATTCCGCCCTGCCGGGGTCATTGCCGGAGATCGCCGATCATATCGGCAGGGACGCAGCCTGCGCCATTGCACTCGCCTATGGCGGGCGGAACTGGCGTGTGCCGTCGCGGCTTGACAGCATGGGCGGGCACGGGCTTGCGGCGTGTGTTGGAAAGGATGCGGCCCGGACACTGATAGCCGCCTTTGGGGGCCATGTGCTGGATATCCCGATGGCGCGGCGGCAGGTGGTGTCCTGGCTGGCGCGCCGGAACCTTACAGCTGCGCAGATTGCAGAGCGGCTGCAGATCACAGAGCGCAGCGCGCGCCGATACATCGGACAGAGCGGGAAATCGCGGGGATGAGCGACAACGAGGCTGTTACGGCATTACTGGACCAGGTTGCAGTGCGGCGAGAGGATGTTGATATGGTCGAGGGCATTACGACTGCAATTCCCGAAAACAACGGTGTGGTGGATATCCCGCAGGCGGCGCGGAGTGTCGTCGAGATCCAGCTCCATGGCATCATCGGCCATGGGCAAGACCTGCATGACGCCTGTTTGGCCTGGGTGAAGGCGGCGCAGGCACCGGATCATCGAGGCTCTGGCGGACCATGGTCCGGTGCCAAAGGGCAACGCGCCCTGATAGACTGACGTGCAATCAGTAAAACAGGGCAGACAATGACGCCGACACCGGAACACTGGCAGACCTTCGCCTCCATTCTCGCTATTATCGCGCTTCTGGGTGGAGCGGCTCTTGGATTGAAGCGCATGGGCTTTTTCCGGGGCAATGGCGATACGTCCGGCACCGCGTCACATACCAGGCTGGAGGGCCGCGTTGAAAGGATCGAGAGCGACGCCGGTGGATTGCGCGAAGATGTCACGCGGCACGGTCACCTGCTGACAACGGTTGAGAAAAGCATGAGCGGCATGCGGGAGGAGACAGAGAAGCACGACCAGCGGATCAGATCGCTGGAGACCGCCTTTCCGTCGCTTGCCACCCGGGATGACCTCGCCGCGCTGCGATTGCTGCTTGAACCGCAAGGCGGCGATGTCCGGGAGATTAAAACAATTCTCGACGGCAGCAAATCGGCGACGGACACCCTGACCCGGACGGTCGCCATTTTGAATGAACATCTTCTGAACGGGAAGGCCTCATGAGCAGCTCCTATACCGATACCCTGAACGCGCACCGCCGCCTTGCGGTGCTGATCCATTTGCAAGCCTGTTCGGACCACCGCTCGAATGGAGAGATCCTCTACGAGGTGGCCAACGGGGTGGGCATTGTGACCAGCCGTGAGGCCATGGCGGCCGACCTGGCCTGGCTGCGCGACAAAGACCTTGTCGGGATCGAGGATCACGAGGGGTTCCTGGTCGTCACGATCACGCCGCAGGGTCTGGATGTTGCTCTTGGCCGGGCGCGGCAGGACGGCGTGCGCCGGCCGGTGCCGAAGGCGGGTTGATATGCGCCGCCGCAAAATCGATCTCCTGCCCGCCGCCTTGCAGGACTGGCTGCGCGAGGAACTCATGGACCGGGGTCACTCGGATTACCGGGAGATCACGGAGGGCCTCAATACGCGCATCGCCGGGGCCGGTATTGAAATCTCTGTCGGCAAAAGCGCCGTCATTGAATACGGCGCGGAGCACCGCGAGTTTGCACAGCTGCAGCGGGAAGCCTCCGGCTGGGCTGCGGAATGGATAGGGGAGGTCGGGCTGGAGGATGAGGCCCGCCGTCATTCGGCACTCTTCGAGATGATCACCACGCTGGCCTTCAAGGCCACGAAGGCCCGCCTCAAGGAGGCCGGAGAGGATATTTCGCCCCGGGATCTGCATTTTCTGGGGCGTATGCTGAAAGATCTGATGGCCTCGTCCGGCCTGCGGGAGGCGCTGTCGGAAAATGAGCGCCGGCGCCTGGCTGCGCAGGAGCGCCGTGCAGGGGGCGAGCGCGCCACCACCGCCGCGCGTCGCGCAGGTCTCAGCCCCGAGGTGGCCGCCGCGACCCGGGCGGCTGTGGAAGGCGGACCCGCAGCACCGGAGGTGACTGCATGAGCGGGCGGGATCTTTTGCCGTATCAACGCAGATGGGTCCAGGATCGGACCGGGTTGGCCGTCATCGAGAAATCCCGGCGCATCGGCATTTCATGGGCCGAGGCCTATCATGCGGTCATGCATGCGGGCGAGGGACGCGGCGATGTCTACTATCAAAGCTATGCCCGCGACATGACGCGTGGCTTCATCGATGACTGCGCGGGCTGGGCCGGCGATCTCGGGATTGCCGCCCACGCCGCCGGTGAAGTCCTGATCGACAACGAAGGCACAGACATTCAGGCGTTCCGGTTGCGTATGGCCTCGGGGCGGCAGATATTTGCAATGACATCGAGCCCGAGGGCCTTTCGCTCGAAAGGCCGGCCAGGCGATGTGGCCGTGGTCGATGAGGCCGCGTTTGTCGATGATCTTGATGAAGTGCTGAAAGCCGCGCTGGCGTTTCGGACATGGGGCGGGCGGGTGCGCATCATTTCCACCCACAACGGCGAGGCCTCGCCCTTCAACACGCTCTGCCGCGATATCCGCGAAGCCCGCCAACCCGGCACTGTGCAGCGTGTAACACTGGCCGACGCCCTGGCTCAGGGCCTTTATGAGCGGATCGCCGCGATCACGCGGCAGCCTGTTACGCCCGGGGCGGCAGGGGCATGGGAGGCTGGCATACGCGCCCAATATGGCCGCTTTGCCGCCGAAGAGCTCGACTGCATACCATCCGCAGGTGGCGGAGCCTGGATTACATGGGACCTGGTGCGCGCGGCGGAACACAGGGATGCGGGCCGTCCGGAAAACAGCACAGGGTCTCCAACCTTCATTGGAGTCGACATTGCGCGCCGTCGCGATCTCTGGGTGGCCGCTGTGATCGAGGATACGGGCGGTCTGCTCTGGCTCCGCCGGATGGTGACATTGCGGGATGCGCCCTTTTCCGAACAGCGGGCCGAACTCGCGCGCCTCGTGCGCATCCATCGCCCGCTCCGGATCGCGGTGGATCAGACCGGGATGGGTGAGGCTCCTGTTGAACAGTATCAGGAAGATCACGGCACCCTGACCGTGGAAGGGGTGCAGATGTCGGCGTCGCGTCGGCTTGATGTGGCGACACGCCTGCGGGAGGCCTTCGAGGATCGCCGGATACGCATTCCGGCCGATGACGCGCTTGGAAACGATTTGCACGCGATACGTGTTGAGCCCGGTGCCACCGGCGCACCGCGTCTTGTAGCGGATCGTTCCGGCACGGATGGTCACGCTGACCGCTTCTGGGCCATGGCGCTGGCCGTGACCGCCGCCGCCGACACCGCAGGCCCCTTCGAGGCCCGGGTCGGGGCGGGACGGCACGGTGTGATGGATGGACCGGGCTCAGGCCATGAGATCGATGTCACTCTCGGTGTCGCCTGGTCAGCCCTTGGCCGTGCGATGAGGTGAGAGCGATGGATATACCAAACCGACCACAGACCGACGAGATCACGGCTCCGCAACAAAGCTGGATCGGGGGGTCCCCGATATGGAACCGGAGCGCCGCCTGGAGCGATGGCATTGGCCGTGATCCCGGGGCATGGCGCACGGGATCGTCCGACCTGAGTGCGGCGGAGGCGGCACTGCAGGACCCCAAGGTGCGTGCGCTGCTGGGACAACGGATCGAGATGGGTCTCGCGGCCCCGCTCGAAATTGAACCCGGCGGGAAAATGCGTCGGGACCGTATGGCGGCCGGGGATCTGGCGGCCCGATTTGCAAATATCGAAATCGACAGCATCTGTCGCGAACTGGCCTATGCCGCCTGGTACGGATGGTCGATTGCCGAATGCATCTGGGATGTTTCGGGAAGTCAGGTACGTCTGGCGGATTTACGACCCCGCTCACCCCGCATCATCCGATGGGATGCACAGACCCATATGCCTTTGCTGCTGACCCGGGCGGCACCGGGCGGCATTCCCCTGCCGGATGCCAAATTTGTTCTGGTGCGCGCGCCCCGCGCCAATGGTGGCTGGCCACACGGACCGGGTCTGAGCAACTGGTGCCTCTGGCCGATCTGGTTCAAGCAACAGACCGTGCGCATGTGGGCATTGGCGCCGGAGCGATTTGCCTCGCCGGTTGCAATCACCAGGCACAGGGCAAACGCGCCCGACAGTGAGATCAGACTGGCGCTGGAGGCAACGGAGGCGCTGGCGACGGGGGGCCTCTATCTCTCTGCGCGAGGGGCAGGATATCGAGCCTCTCGAAAGCTCCAAACGCACCGGTGCCGATTATGCCGACTTTCTCCTGCGGATGGACCGCATGCTTGCAGACGCCATCACCGGGCAGCACGCCACCGCCGAGATCGGCCAGCATGTGGGCACGGGCGCGGCACATCTGAAGATCCTTGAGCGGCTCGGGGCCGCAGATGCGCGGCGCATCTGTGCGGCACTGCAAACAACCATCGCCACATGGCTCACACACTGGAACTTTCCCGGTGCCGCCGTGCCGCGCCTGCGTCGGGATCTCAGCCCGCCGGGAAGATCTGCAAGCGCGGGCGCGTCGCGACGCGACCATTGCCGGAGCTTCGGGACTGCGGCCAACGAGGGCCTATGTCGAGGACATCTATGGCGGTCAGTGGGAAGAGACATCCGCCCCTGCCGACGGGCCCGCCGGGACGCCGCCCGCAACACCTGCAGCACCGGCACGCCTCGCTGCCGGGAGCGCGGATGACGATGCGGTGGATCCGGCGACCGCCGCCCTGCTGGGCGATTGGGAGGCGATGATGACCCCGGCGGCGAATCCCGTGATCCAGGCCGTCAGGCAAGCATCCGACTTTGCCGGTCTTCAGGAAACGCTGGGACGCGGTGATCTCTTTGATGCCATGGATACGCAACGGATCGCCGCAAGCCTCGGGCGCGCCGGCGCAGCCGCACAAATAGCGGAGGCCGGTAAAGACGGACCCGGGGGAGAGACATGATGACTGCCACTCAGGATGTCGCCGACATCATCGGGACCATGACCGGCAGCCATGGCTGATCCACCCCCCGATATCCGTGATGTGCCCCCCGAAGAGGCGGTGGAGTTTTTCCGCGCCAAAGGCTACCACATCGGCTATGACTGGCGCGACACAAAAGCCGCATGGCACGCCCGCTCCTTCACTGTCGCGAAGGTGATGCGCCTGGACATTTTGACCGATATCCGCGCCGCCGTCGACAAAGCCCTGGCCGAAGGGCAGACCTTCGAGACCTTCCAGCGCGATCTTGCCCCGCTGCTGATCGCCAGGGG
>CBDBLS010000070.1:0-168220 GCA_965207105.1 Roseovarius sp.
GGCAGCGCCAGTTCGTGGTAAGCGAGGGGCCAGCCCCTCGCGCTGCCCGTTTTATCCCATATTTCCCAGGTGCGCACGGAGTCGATCCTGACGTGTCGGCCAACCGTTTCCCGCCACCGAACGATGCCCGGGTGGTAAGCATTAAGGGAACCCCCCCATACTTGTCCTGATCTGCGAGCGTTGCGCATCACCGTCAGCAATTCCGGAGATGTCTATACCATCGTTTCGGAGGAGGGCACCGATACGGTCACGAACGTCGAGGAGTTCAGCTTTACCGACATGACCCTGAGCGCGGCGCAGATGGATGCCATTGCCGGGGGAACCACCGCCAAAGGCCAGTTGCTCGTCGGAGAAACGGGCGACGATGCGATCTTTGGTGTCGCTGGCAGTGACACGATCCGGTCCGGTGCCAGCGATGACTCGATCAATTCCGGGTCGGGCAATGACGACATCAAGGCCGGTGATGGCAATGACACGATTGATTCCGGCTCCGGCGATGACAGGATCTTTTCCGGTGCCGATACCTTCGTGTTCAACAGTGGCCATGACAGCGACGTGATCCATGACTTCGAGCTTGACTTTGATATACTGCGCCTGTCCAGCGCGCTGACCAACGGGAAGAGTGCGGTGGATATCGTCTCGGACTACGCGACAATCACGAACGGCGCTGTGGTGTTCGACTTTGGCGGAGACGACATCATCACGATCTCGAACCTGGACTGCCTCACCGGCCTGTCGGAAAATATCGAGATTTTCCGAGGCTTCTCCCGGGACAGGACAAACACGAAAGGCCCGCTCTCAGGGCGGGCTTTTTTTCCGCGCTTCGTCTCCATGGCTGTCGCCCGGAGCCCGACCGGGGCCACGACCCGCCGGACCTGATCCGCAGAACGGGTGCGGGAATTCCGCGCGCAGGGCACGGGGACATCGGGCGGCAGCCGCCCGATGTCCGGACTGCGGGCGGGACCGGAGCACGTCCCGTCGCGCGAAGGTTTTTTTGCCGCTGGCCATGCCGGACCTCCCGACGATTTTTTCACCGCCGGTATCGCGCAAATTCCGGCGCAACCCCTCCGGCGGTTTCCCCGCGCGTTTCGGGAGGGCATTTCGTTTCGGGCGGAGGGGGCATTTCGTTTCAGATGACCCGTCGGAAAAAATTGCCTGAATGGTTACAATCGGTTGTCGGCGGCGGAAATCCAAAACGAAACGAAATGCAAAAAATAACCACGCAGACGTTGGAAAGTGCGGCACATAACACCCACTCGCCGTCCCCGCCGGGAAGGACCCGGCATTTCCGGGAGCATGATTCAACATGAGCCGGGTGATTTCAATTTCAAGAGGGTCGTGATTACGTTTGCTTGCAGGAACACGCGGAGATCACGATGCTTTGGGCTGAAACTGAAACCACCCGAAGACAATAATACCAACGGGCCGATTAAATGACCTTTATCCAATCTCGATTTGTGATTGAGGTCACTCGATCTGGATCGGTCGCGAAGAAGTTCCAGGCCCCGGCGCATTTTTCGAGGATTTCCCCGTAGGTGTCGAATACGGAAATGGCGAGCTTGTTGGCCCGTGGATATGCCCATACATTTTCCATCGGGTTCAATTCCGGCGAATATGGCGGCAGCTTCACGAGGGTAATATTGTCGGGCACCTGCAGGCATTTTGCTCCGTGCCAGCCCGCTCCGTCTACGATGGGCAGGGCATGTGCATCCGGTGCGACCATCCCTGCGATCTCCTTGAGATGCAGCCCCTCCCCCGCCCTAGAGTTTTTTGAGACACGGTTCAAGACATGACCCAAGGGGATGATTGAGGTGTATCATGACGGAACAAAGGAAGGTTGAGCGCGAAGGATCCGGAGCTGCGGAGACTTCACATATCGCAGCGGATCCGGCTCCGGCCCGGCGCCGGAGACTTACGGCTACACGCAAGCAAGAGGCCGTTCCGCGCGTTCTTCGCGGCGAAGATGTTGAATTGGTCGCACGTTCGTTTGGTGCGACAGCTGCGGATGTCAGCGGTTGGCGGGATGCATTTCCCGAAGGAGCGTCATCAAACCTGAAGTCCCGTCCGCGCGACGTGCGCGATGAGGGGATTGACCGTCTGCGGGCCAGGGTGGGTGAGATCACCATGGATAACGAACTTCTGTATGAGAAGACCGCGAAGATGGAGGCGGGCCACCCTTTCGGGCGCCGGAGGTCGAAACGATGAGTGCCGTCATCTCGATCTCCACGGGCAAAGCCTACGGCGTTTCCCGGGTGTGCCGGGTCTGGGGAGTGGGCCGCGCAAGCGTGTATCGTGACTTGCGCCCGCTTCCGGCGGAACCCGCGCCGCGCCGCCGCCCTGGTCCTCGGGGAGCGATGTCTGACGCTGATCTGGTCGAGAGGATCAAACAAGTGATCACTGACAGCAGGTTCCATGGCGAGGGCCACCGCAAGATCCGGGCACGTCTGCGCTGCAAGGGCATTCGAACCTCGAAGGCGCGGGTGCTCCGGCTCATGCGGGAGAACGGGCTTTGTGCGAAGCCATGCCATGGGCCCGCCCATGGCCCCCGTGCCCATGACGGCACGATCATCCCGGACAACATCGATGAGATGTGGGGCACGGATATGACGGGGACCGTTCCTGGCACAGGTCGCCAGGTTGCCGTCTTCATCGCGGTTGACCATTGCCCGGCGGGCTGCGTCGGCATTCATGCCGCCATTCGAGGTGCTCGCCTCGAGGCCCTTCGAGCGATCCGCCAGGGGGTGCGCGAATGCTTCGGGGCCATCGGAAAGGATGTGGCTCCTGGCCTGACCATCCGCCATGACAACGTCCTATGGGCGGAATGATCGGCTGATTTGGCATCAGGTTATTGTCGCATCGAGATGTCTCGACACGTTTGAAGCATGTCTCAGTTTGGCGTTTTGGTCAACGAACTGTCTCTCCCATAACAAACACAGAGTACGCTTTTGCGGCTCTCACCGTCCTTAAGACGAGCTCTTTGGGTCGTTGAGCAGAAGGCCTGAACATTATCTACGAGGTCAAAAACCGCCTCCACGGCCTTACAGAGAAAGGTCCCGCTGCTGTCGATCACCCCTCAAAAAAGGGACGATATGGCTCGCCGTGTTTGATGATCCCATGAACGGTTCGGGCCATCTTTGCGGCGATTGCGGTATACGCCTTACGGCGCAAATGGGTGTTGTGACGGTCCTTGGCGATGTAACGCTCGAACTTGTCACGAAAGCTGTTGGCGCGCTGCAAGATGGCGACCTGACCGGCCATCCAGAGGGTACGGCGCAGGCGGGCGCTGCCGTATTTTGACAGCTTGGTTTGGCTGCGGAAAGTGCCGGATTGGATTGTGGCGAGGTCCATGCCGCAGAACTTCAGGAACTGCCGGTGATGCCCGAAGCGGCGTAAATCACCTGCTTCGGCTAAGATGGTCAAAGCGTTGATGGGACCGATCCCGGGGATCGAGGTAAGTAATTGATAGTCGGGATGATCTTTGAGGAGTGCGACGGCACGATCTTCAATCTCGTTGCGTTGTGCGATCAGGCTTCGGCCTTCGCCAAGGATCAGGCGGAACATCCTGATCGCATCGGATTCTGGGGCAACGGGCAGCCCCACAGATGTCTTTGCGGTCTCGTAAATATCTGCAGGTAAACGCTCTTTTGCGACCCTGCGGCCAACGACGGCCCAAGCGTCTGCGATGAATGCGTCCTTGCTCATGGCCGAGATAAAATGGGGTGACGGATAACATTCCAGAAAGGCAAAGAACCAGTCGCTGCGCGAGCTGCGGTGAAAGCGGTCAGCTTCAGGGAAGTATAAGGGCAGATAATGCGTCAGCACCCGGTGCCGGAGCTCGGTCTTCGACTTGGAAACGATATCGTGGGTTTTGGACAACTCCTGAATGTCATTGGTGCCACGCAGGAGGGGATCGTGGTAAAACCGCTCGTTTCTGATCTCCATCATGTGCAGGATGACCCGGGCGTCTTTTGGGTCGTTCTTGTCCCAGCTGTTGTTGAGAGCTTCTCTGGTCCGCGCCAGGGCCACCGACGACACCAGCTTCATCTCAAAACCTGCTGTTGCCAGATGATAAGCTAAGGCACGGTGGTAATTACCGGTGGCTTCAAATGCCACGCGGACAGGACGGCCGTATTCTGACAGACTTACGATCAACCGGTTGAAATCGGCCAGTTGGTTCAGAACAGTCAGTCGGCGGCGGCGCTTCTTGCCAGGAACGGCAACCAGGACTTCATGGCGTGCTTTAGAGATATGTAAAACGCGGAGCAATATTGGGCCACAGAAGCGGCTGCATATCGCAGTTGTAGCGGAGTAAAAGTCCGCCAGTTTGTGCCCTTCGTTTATTCGGAGGGCGGGAGATGTATTCTGTGGATATTTATAGTCGTGTGCGCCGTGCTTGTTTGAAGGACGGTATGTCTGGCCGAGAAGCGGCGCGGTTTTTCAACATGGCGTAATCAGGATCAGCACTCAGTTACCCCTGTTATTCTGGATGCACATGCAATTGAAAAGGAGACTGACCAATGGAATATTTTGCTGGTTTGGATGTGTCCATGGAAGAGACGCATATCTGCATTCTGGATCGTGAAGGGGCCCTTATTCGTGAAGGAAAAGCGAGCTCAACACCAAAAGCGATCGCTGACTTCCTCGCTTCTGGACCACCATGTGCCAAAGTTGTATTTGAAACGGGACGGATGGCACCAATGCTTTACCATGGGCTGACGGAGCTTGGTGTCCCGGTTGTTTGCATCGAGAGCAGGCAAGCATATCAGGCCCTTAAATCTCTGGCCGGCCACAAGACGGACCGCAATGATGCCCGCGGTTTGGCACACCTGGCGCGGACGGGATTCTACAAGCCGACCCATGTCAAATCACTGTCAGCGCACGCAATCCGGTCGCTGATCGCAGCCCGCAAGAAGCTGGTCGGACAGCGTGTGACGCTCGACAATCAGATCCGCGGTCTGGTCGTCGTCTTCGGCGTGCGGCTGCCACGAGCTTTGTCTCCGGCATTCAAAAACGCGGCGCTAAAAGTTAGCGATGGAGTGCCTGGCCTCCATGCCGCAATTTGCGGACTGTTCGCAGCACGCGAAGCAATCCTCGCGGCGGTTGCAGCCATTGATGGCGACATCAAAAAGATGACCCGCAAATCCGAAGTCTGCCAGCGCCTTATGACGGTACCAGGGGTCGGTCCGATCACAGCATTGGCCTTTGCCGCAGCAATTGATGATCCGTCGCGTTTCAGGAAATCGCGTGATGTGGGGGCGTATCTTGGACTGGTGCCGCGACGGCATCAATCTGGTGAAATCGACTACACGGGCAGCATCTCAAAGCGGGGCGACGTGCGCGTCAGAACGCTTCTCTATGAGGCCGCCAATGTGATGCTGACGCGGTATGCCGCTCCGCTCAAATTGAAGACATGGGCCCTCGCAATCGGTGCGCGCTCAACGATGAGAAAGGCCCGAGTGGCTCTGGCGCGTCGTCTGGCAATCATACTTCATGCCATTATGCGAGACAAAACTGACTTCCAGTCCGCGTAAGGCTTACGAGGCGACAACGAGGATTCCTAAATCAAAGTTCCCATCTGGGACGATGCCCGAGGGAGGGCGTGAGACACGGCGCCGATTCTGTAGCAACAGCCAAGACCAACGGTATGATTGCGGTTTCAACATTGCCGACCCACACCCAGCCAACCCCATCATGAACCTCAGAGTTCGAAGAGAACAAAGGCAACCTCTGACATCAAAAGCAGGAAACTCAGGAAACACGCATTGACAGATTAGAGAACAGCTGCGGATGTCAGCGGTTGGCGGGATGCATTTCCCGAAGGAGCGTCATCAAACCTGAAGTCCCGTCCGCGCGACGTGCGCGATGAGGGGATTGACCGTCTGCGGGCCAGGGTGGGTGAGATCACCATGGATAACGAACTTCTGTATGAGAAGACCGCGAAGATGGAGGCGGGCCACCCTTTCGGGCGCCGGAGGTCGAAACGATGAGTGCCGTCATCTCGATCTCCACGGGCAAAGCCTACGGCGTTTCCCGGGTGTGCCGGGTCTGGGGAGTGGGCCGCGCAAGCGTGTATCGTGACTTGCGCCCGCTTCCGGCGGAACCCGCGCCGCGCCGCCGCCCTGGTCCTCGGGGAGCGATGTCTGACGCTGATCTGGTCGAGAGGATCAAACAAGTGATCACTGACAGCAGGTTCCATGGCGAGGGCCACCGCAAGATCCGGGCACGTCTGCGCTGCAAGGGCATTCGAACCTCGAAGGCGCGGGTGCTCCGGCTCATGCGGGAGAACGGGCTTTGTGCGAAGCCATGCCATGGGCCCGCCCATGGCCCCCGTGCCCATGACGGCACGATCATCCCGGACAACATCGATGAGATGTGGGGCACGGATATGACGGGGACCGTTCCTGGCACAGGTCGCCAGGTTGCCGTCTTCATCGCGGTTGACCATTGCCCGGCGGGCTGCGTCGGCATTCATGCCGCCATTCGAGGTGCTCGCCTCGAGGCCCTTCGAGCGATCCGCCAGGGGGTGCGCGAATGCTTCGGGGCCATCGGAAAGGATGTGGCTCCTGGCCTGACCATCCGCCATGACAACGTCCTATGGGCGGAATGATCGGCTGATTTGGCATCAGGTTATTGTCGCATCGAGATGTCTCGACACGTTTGAAGCATGTCTCAGTTTGGCGTTTTGGTCAACGAACTGTCTCTCCCATAACAAACACAGAGTACGCTTTTGCGGCTCTCACCGTCCTTAAGACGAGCTCTTTGGGTCGTTGAGCAGAAGGCCTGAACATTATCTACGAGGTCAAAAACCGCCTCCACGGCCTTACAGAGAAAGGTCCCGCTGCTGTCGATCACCCCTCAAAAAAGGGACGATATGGCTCGCCGTGTTTGATGATCCCATGAACGGTTCGGGCCATCTTTGCGGCGATTGCGGTATACGCCTTACGGCGCAAATGGGTGTTGTGACGGTCCTTGGCGATGTAACGCTCGAACTTGTCACGAAAGCTGTTGGCGCGCTGCAAGATGGCGACCTGACCGGCCATCCAGAGGGTACGGCGCAGGCGGGCGCTGCCGTATTTTGACAGCTTGGTTTGGCTGCGGAAAGTGCCGGATTGGATTGTGGCGAGGTCCATGCCGCAGAACTTCAGGAACTGCCGGTGATGCCCGAAGCGGCGTAAATCACCTGCTTCGGCTAAGATGGTCAAAGCGTTGATGGGACCGATCCCGGGGATCGAGGTAAGTAATTGATAGTCGGGATGATCTTTGAGGAGTGCGACGGCACGATCTTCAATCTCGTTGCGTTGTGCGATCAGGCTTCGGCCTTCGCCAAGGATCAGGCGGAACATCCTGATCGCATCGGATTCTGGGGCAACGGGCAGCCCCACAGATGTCTTTGCGGTCTCGTAAATATCTGCAGGTAAACGCTCTTTTGCGACCCTGCGGCCAACGACGGCCCAAGCGTCTGCGATGAATGCGTCCTTGCTCATGGCCGAGATAAAATGGGGTGACGGATAACATTCCAGAAAGGCAAAGAACCAGTCGCTGCGCGAGCTGCGGTGAAAGCGGTCAGCTTCAGGGAAGTATAAGGGCAGATAATGCGTCAGCACCCGGTGCCGGAGCTCGGTCTTCGACTTGGAAACGATATCGTGGGTTTTGGACAACTCCTGAATGTCATTGGTGCCACGCAGGAGGGGATCGTGGTAAAACCGCTCGTTTCTGATCTCCATCATGTGCAGGATGACCCGGGCGTCTTTTGGGTCGTTCTTGTCCCAGCTGTTGTTGAGAGCTTCTCTGGTCCGCGCCAGGGCCACCGACGACACCAGCTTCATCTCAAAACCTGCTGTTGCCAGATGATAAGCTAAGGCACGGTGGTAATTACCGGTGGCTTCAAATGCCACGCGGACAGGACGGCCGTATTCTGACAGACTTACGATCAACCGGTTGAAATCGGCCAGTTGGTTCAGAACAGTCAGTCGGCGGCGGCGCTTCTTGCCAGGAACGGCAACCAGGACTTCATGGCGTGCTTTAGAGATATGTAAAACGCGGAGCAATATTGGGCCACAGAAGCGGCTGCATATCGCAGTTGTAGCGGAGTAAAAGTCCGCCAGTTTGTGCCCTTCGTTTATTCGGAGGGCGGGAGATGTATTCTGTGGATATTTATAGTCGTGTGCGCCGTGCTTGTTTGAAGGACGGTATGTCTGGCCGAGAAGCGGCGCGGTTTTTCAACATGGCGTAATCAGGATCAGCACTCAGTTACCCCTGTTATTCTGGATGCACATGCAATTGAAAAGGAGACTGACCAATGGAATATTTTGCTGGTTTGGATGTGTCCATGGAAGAGACGCATATCTGCATTCTGGATCGTGAAGGGGCCCTTATTCGTGAAGGAAAAGCGAGCTCAACACCAAAAGCGATCGCTGACTTCCTCGCTTCTGGACCACCATGTGCCAAAGTTGTATTTGAAACGGGACGGATGGCACCAATGCTTTACCATGGGCTGACGGAGCTTGGTGTCCCGGTTGTTTGCATCGAGAGCAGGCAAGCATATCAGGCCCTTAAATCTCTGGCCGGCCACAAGACGGACCGCAATGATGCCCGCGGTTTGGCACACCTGGCGCGGACGGGATTCTACAAGCCGACCCATGTCAAATCACTGTCAGCGCACGCAATCCGGTCGCTGATCGCAGCCCGCAAGAAGCTGGTCGGACAGCGTGTGACGCTCGACAATCAGATCCGCGGTCTGGTCGTCGTCTTCGGCGTGCGGCTGCCACGAGCTTTGTCTCCGGCATTCAAAAACGCGGCGCTAAAAGTTAGCGATGGAGTGCCTGGCCTCCATGCCGCAATTTGCGGACTGTTCGCAGCACGCGAAGCAATCCTCGCGGCGGTTGCAGCCATTGATGGCGACATCAAAAAGATGACCCGCAAATCCGAAGTCTGCCAGCGCCTTATGACGGTACCAGGGGTCGGTCCGATCACAGCATTGGCCTTTGCCGCAGCAATTGATGATCCGTCGCGTTTCAGGAAATCGCGTGATGTGGGGGCGTATCTTGGACTGGTGCCGCGACGGCATCAATCTGGTGAAATCGACTACACGGGCAGCATCTCAAAGCGGGGCGACGTGCGCGTCAGAACGCTTCTCTATGAGGCCGCCAATGTGATGCTGACGCGGTATGCCGCTCCGCTCAAATTGAAGACATGGGCCCTCGCAATCGGTGCGCGCTCAACGATGAGAAAGGCCCGAGTGGCTCTGGCGCGTCGTCTGGCAATCATACTTCATGCCATTATGCGAGACAAAACTGACTTCCAGTCCGCGTAAGGCTTACGAGGCGACAACGAGGATTCCTAAATCAAAGTTCCCATCTGGGACGATGCCCGAGGGAGGGCGTGAGACACGGCGCCGATTCTGTAGCAACAGCCAAGACCAACGGTATGATTGCGGTTTCAACATTGCCGACCCACACCCAGCCAACCCCATCATGAACCTCAGAGTTCGAAGAGAACAAAGGCAACCTCTGACATCAAAAGCAGGAAACTCAGGAAACACGCATTGACAGATTAGAGAACAAAGATCGTAAGACGATCGCGAAGATGCTGCGCCATGAACTTCCGCCTGGGTATCGTCGGTCGGAAGCGCCTCGGCGGCCAACGCTTGATGGTTATGTTGGTGTGGTCGATGAGATACTGCGCACAGACAAAGCCCTGATCAAAAAGCAGCGACACACGGCCAAGCGCATCTTTGAACGGCTGCGCGATGAGCATGGATATGCCGGCAGCCTGACCACGGTGACCTATTACGTGCGCGAGCAAAAACGGCGCACCAAAGAGGTGTTTGTGCCGTTGTCGCATCGGCCGGGCCATGCGCAGGTTGATTTTGGTGAGACGCTGGGCGTGATCGGTGGCGTGGAATGCAAGATCCACTTCTTCGTGATGAGCTTGCCACATTCTGATGCGGTGTTTGTGAAGGGATATCCAGCTGAGACAACCGAGGCGTTTTGCGATGGCCATGTGTCCGCCTTTGCATTCTTTGGCGGCATTCCGCAATCCATTCTCTACGACAATACCAAGATCGCCGTGGCTCGGATACTCGGGGATAAGACGCGCATCCGCACACGTCGGTTTACGGAACTGCAGTCGCATTACTTGTTTGATGACAAGTTTGGCAGACCCGCGCGAGGGAACGATAAAGGCAACGTTGAGGGCATGGTTGGATACACCCGCCGCAACTTCATGGTTCCCGCACCTCGCTATGACAGCTTTGATGATCTGAACGCACATTTGGAAGAGAAGTGTTTAGCACGTCAGGCCGATACGTTGCGGGGTCACACCCAAACCATAGGCGCACGCCTGATGTCGGATTTGGATGCTCTGATGGGATTGCCCGTCGCAGAATATGAAGCCTGCGATCACGTCAGCACGCGTGCAACGTCGATCTCAATGGTGCGCTATCGCAGCAATGATTACTCGGTGCCAGTAGCCTATGCGCACCACGATGTTCATGTGCGTGGGTTTGTGCATGAGGTTATCATCGGCTGCGGCAATGAGATTATTGCGCGGCACAAACGATCCTACACATCAGCGGATATGGTCTTTGACCCATTGCACTTTTTGCCCCTGCTTGAACAAAAGGTGGGTGCCCTGGATCAGGCCGCGCCTTTGCAGGGTTGGCATTTGCCAGATGTATTTGCCACGCTGCACCGACTGCTTGAAGCCAGAATGGGTAAGCCGGGCAAGCGAGAATACGTTCAAGTCTTGCGCCTTTTGGAGACCTTCGAAATGGATGTTGTGCAAGGCGCAATCCAGCAGGCAATAGATATGGGTGCAATTGGCTATGACGCCGTAAAACACCTTGTACTGTGTCGGGTTGAGAAGCGGCCACCACGATTGGATTTGGACTTCTATCCATACTTGCCCAAGGCCAATGTCGGCACAACACGCCCATCCAGTTACATGAGCTTGATGGGAAGGACCGCGGCATGACCGAAGCCCCTCGGATTCTTCTACGGCATCATCTTAAACAACTGCGACTGCCAACGTTCCAAGGCGAGTATGCCAAACAGGCGCAGCTCTGTGCTGCAGAGAACAAAGATCACATCCACTATCTGGCGCGGCTGTGTGAGATGGAATTGATCGACCGCGAACGCCGGATGATTGAACGGCGCATCAAAGCGGCGAAGTTCCCCAGCACCAAGAGCTTGGATAGCTTTGACTTCAAGATCATGCCAAGCTTGAACAAGCCCCTGACGATGGATCTGGCACGATGCGATTACGTTAATCGCAGGGAGAACATCATCGCGCTCGGCCCGTCAGGCACGGGCAAGACACACATCGCCCTGGGACTTGGGCTGGCTGCATGTCAAAGAGGACTGAAGGTGCGCTTCACAACGGCTGCGGCATTAGTCCATGATCTGATCGAGGCTCAAGATGAGCGGAGATTGCAGCGCCTTCAAAAGCAACTGACCAGCCAGAACCTGTTGATCATTGATGAACTGGGCTTCGTACCGCTCAGCAAATCTGGCGCAGAGCTGCTCTTCGAGGTCATATCCCAATGCTATGAACGCGGCTCCATCATCATAACCTCGAACCTGCCCTTCGATGAATGGACTGAAGTCTTTGGCTCTGAGCGGCTGACCGGTGCGCTACTCGATCGTTTAACCCATCACGTCCACATCCTCGAGATGAATGGCGAAAGCTATCGGCTCAAACACAGTCGCAACAACCGAAAATAACCAGCCCGCAATCACAGTCAGAATAATGCTGGCCTTATGGCCAGCATGCGCTTTGGCACGCTTCAGCTTTGTGACGAGCACGCGTGCAAAAGCGCCACAAAACATCAACCGAAGTGGCCCATTTTTACGCCGCGACATGGACCCATTTTACTCTGCGATTGACACAGGATCTCCCGCTGACAGCGTCCCAAAGCCGAGCGTGCCGGAGGGAATAGTGACGTTAAACGCGATAGGCTTGCTGCGTGATGTCGGCAAAATCAGCCGTGGCGCATCGCACATACGGACCGGGTCTTTCAAACTGGGTTTGCGTGCGTCCAGCAAGAGTGCAGTCGGAAGCCTTCCGCTCCTGATTGGTAGCTTACAGCTTACTCCGCAGGTGGTGAACGGCATGGACTCGTTTGCAGAGGTGCAAATCGTCAGTGAAATGGGCAAGACCAGGTCCCGGTGGACAGCCCGTGCATCGACAAACGGCGAGACCCGGACTGACGGTTTGATGTTCGGCAAGGTTGACCAGTCTAAAACTGCTGTTTCGATACGTGACTATGCCGCTATCGACTTTCCAGTCGATATGCAGGGCGAGGCGGAAGGGATCATGTCTGTCAGCATTCGGATTTCAGTTGGGATAATCTGAGCGACATCTGCTTTGAACCCCTAGTGTTCAGAGTCTGACACTTCTTACCTATTTCCGCGGATTTCATCCAGCGTGTCGAGTGCGCGGCGTTCTCGGGTGAGGATATCCTTGGCGCTCCTGGTCCATTTGAAAGGCTTCGGTTTCTCGTTGTGGAGCGCCGGATAGTCGTAGATCGCAGCCTCCAGGTCATCGACGCTGGAATAGCTGCCGCGTCGGATGCGCCCGGCGGTGATCTCGGCGAAGAAGCGCTCGACCAGGTTCAGCCATGAGGCGCTGGTGGGGGTAAAATGCAGCTTGAAGCGGGGGTGCCTTTCGAGCCAGGCCTTGACCTCGGGTGTCTTGTGGGTGGCGTAGTTGTCGAGCACCGGATGGACCTCGCATCGCACTGGCGTGGCCTTGTCGATACTGCGCAGGAATTTCAGGAACTCCCTGGCTCTGTGGCGGGGCATGCAATTGCCGATGACCGTGCCCGTCTTCACATCAAGGGCGGCGAACAGCGTGGTCGTGCCGTGGCGTTTGTAATCATGGGTCATGGCGGCGGCGCGACCCTTCTTGAGCGGCAATCCCGGCTGGGTGCGATCAAGTGCCTGAATTTGCGACTTCTCGTCGACGCACAGCACCACCGCCCGCTCCGGCGGGTCAAGGTAGAGCCCGACGATATCGGCGACTTTCTCCTCGAACAGCGGATCGTTCGACACCTTGAACCCTTTCGTGAGGTGCGGCTTCAGGCCCGCCTCGGCCCATATGCGTCCCACGCTCGAAGGCGAAATACCCACGGCCTCGGCCATCAGGCTGCGGCTCCAGTGAGTGGCATTCGCAGGGGACTCCTGAACTGTCTTGGCGATCACCTTCAATCGTGTCGCAATCGGCAGCGGCGGCACCCGCGAAGGTCGGGTCTTGTCACGTTTGAGGCCAGCTACACCCTCATCGAGATAGCGTTGCTGCCAACGCCACACGGTAGGTTTCGAAGTGCCCGCCCGCCGCATGATCTCAAACGTGCCGCAACCATCCGCCGTTGCCAGTACGATCTCGGCCCGCCAGACCAGTTTGCGAGGGCTGTTGCGGTTGGCGATCAGGGCTTGAAGCTCAGAACGCTCGGCGGGGCCAAGGTAAAGGCAGATGTCAGTGCGTCTCATGGGCCGGGTATGGCACAGAAAACCGACAGTGGGAATCTTATGTCAGGTGCTGAACACTAGCCTGGTTTAAAGGCTAGGGACCCGGAGTCCGCCCGCGACTATAAATCGACCATCTGATCGGCTTACGTGTTGTGGGCTCTGGTCTGTTTGTGCATTCGTATACAGCGCCCTATCCCGCGCTTATCTAAAGCGCTTCGCGAAACGCAGTGAAACCTTAAATTTTGCGTGCGTTTCGCTTAAGCGTGTGCATCAAGTGTAGTAATTCAGACTTGATCTGACAGTTGGCCGTTTTTCCGGCGGCGTCTGTCAGGCCAAGTTCAGTTCACTGACTTTTCCTTCCAGATCTGCTTGCCCTCAATCATGGTCTGGAACGGGGTTCCACCGCAACACATTTTGCCCTGATGAGTTCGTTCGGTATTATAGTGTCGCAGCCATTCATCCAGATCAGCCTGCAACTCCTCGATGGATTGATAGACCTTTTTGCGGAACGTGATCTGGTAAAACTCCTGCAGGATCGTCTTGTGAAACCGCTCGCAGATGCCGTTTGTCCGAGGCGATTTCACCTTGGTTTTGGTATGGTCGATGTCGTTAATTGCCAGGAAGAGCTGGAAGTCGTGTTTGTCGACACGCCCGCAATA
This sequence comes from Roseovarius sp., assembly GCA_965207105.1. Taxonomy (GTDB): domain Bacteria; phylum Pseudomonadota; class Alphaproteobacteria; order Rhodobacterales; family Rhodobacteraceae; genus Roseovarius. The sequence continues at coordinate 14,129 of CBDBLS010000070.1, forward strand.
TTCCGTTCCGCGATCTGTCAGGATACGCAGCACTGGCAGGTCGTGCTCTTCGTAGAACGGCAGCACCCGGTCATTGAGCGGATCAGCCGCTGTGATCGGCGTCTTGGTGGTGTAGAGTTTGGCATGCGCCACCTTGCAACAGGTGTCCACATAAGTCTGCTGATAGAGCCGCCCAACGCCCTTCAGGGTGCCGACGTAGAACGTGTCCTGTGAACCCGGATAGCCAGGGTGGGCAGTCTCGATCTCACCGCAGGCCTCATCATCCAGCTTCTTCTTTTCCAGTGCCTGCACTTGTGCCTCCGTCAGGATGCCGCCGTCAGCGGCCACTTTGGCCTCCAGTGCCTTGAGCCGGGTTTTGAAGTTTGCCAGATCATGGCGCAGCCAGATCGACCGGACCCCGGATGGCGATACAAACACCCCCGACTTGCGCAACTCGTTCGAGGTGCGGGCCTGGCCGTAAGCCGGGAAGTCGGTGGCGGATTTGATCACCGCCTGTTCGGTGGCGTCATCAACCCGGTTTGCCGGATTGGGTTTGCGCCGGGTGCGTTCGAACAGGGCTTCAACGCCGCCGTCCTCGACCGCAGATTTGTAACGGTAGAACGTGTCCCGGCTGTAGCCCATGACCTGGCAGGCCTTCGAGACATTACCCGGTTCCTCGGCCAGGTTCAGCAGGCCGGTTTTGTGTTTGATGATCTTGTCGGTAGTGTTCAACATGATGGTTTCCTCGTTTTGTGGTTGGTGTGCACCACCATCAAAACGGATAACCATCATCTCCTTCAAGAGATGTGCCGTCCCCTTCTCAGCTAGCTGAGAAGGGGACGGTGTCAGATAAAGTCAGAACTAATACACATCAAGTTTAGCTCGAAGCGCTTTCAAGCGGCCATTTTGCTTGGGTACGTTGGTTGATTGAACTCCACTAGAAGTCTTGTGCTGTAAGCTCGTTGCAAGACCGGCTGTGGGTTTTTGCAGTTTTGCGTCTTTTAGTGCCTCAGACGCTCCTGTCCTTTGCGCCATCCAGCACAAATGAACGCAACGCGTGTAGGACATCACAACGCCAGTGCGGTGTTTTGGCAGAATGGCACCCGGCGACGCACCCGTATAGGCCTGCCCACAGGGTCGCACGCGCCGGTTTTTGCCAGGATGTCTACCGCTTGCGGTCGCGTCGGCTGCTCATCGGTTGGAAGGCCACGCCCACATGCGCTTCGCAATAGGGTTTGCCCGATTGCACCGGCAGCCCGCAGAACCAGAAATCCTCGGTTGCAGGGTCGCCCACGGGCCACTTGCAGGTCCGCTCGGTCAACTCCATCAGGGTCAGCCGTTTGGCCTTCTTCTCGATCTCGTTGACCTTGGCCAATGCCTCGGGGTCGATCTCGTTGGCCGAGGGCTGCGGTGGCAGGCGTTGGCCGGCCGGAATGATGGCCGCGCGCGCGCGGGTCATTGGGGCCGGGGCCTCGGCTGCGGGTTTCGCCGCTGGCTTGGCCTTGGCCTTGGTGGCGTCACTTTTGCCTGACTCCGAGCGATTGGACAGGCCCAGACGGTGCACCTTGCCGATCACGGCATTGCGCGTCACCCCGCCCAGTTCCTTGGCAATCTGGCTGGCCGACTGGCCCTCGCCCCACATCTTTTTCAGCAGCTCTACGCGCTCGTCACTCCAGGACATACGCTTATCCTTATCTCAAAAGGCGGCACCCAGCGCCGCCTTTGACCAAAATCCGTTCAGTCCCCTATTCTAATCACCCCGTGCCGAGTTACAAGGCATCGAATCACACGAAGGATCACGGCACATGCAAACAGATCAGATGGGCACGCGCCGCTTTGGCCGGGTGAACTGGCTGGGCCTTTACACATTGGCCTCGCGCGAGGTGCAGCGCTTCCTGTCGGTCTGGACACAAACCCTCTGCGCGCCGCTGGTCACGGCCGCTTTGTTCCTGCTGATCTTCTCGATTGCCATCGGTCCGCGCCGGGGCGAGGTGATGGGGGTGCCCTTCACCACCTTCATAGCGCCGGGCATCCTGATGATGACTGTGATCCAGAACGCCTTTGCCAATACCTCGTCCTCGATCGTGATCTCCAAGGTGCAGGGCAATATCGTCGATACGCTGATGCCGCCGCTGTCGGCAGGCGAGATCGTGCTGGGCTATCTGGCCGGGGCCATTGCCCGCAGCACGCTGGTGGCCTGTGTGATCGCGCTGGGGCTGGCGCTGTTTCTGGGGATCGTGCCGCAACATCCGCTCTGGGCGCTGACATTCGCCGTACTGGGCGCGGCCTTCCTGGGCGGCCTGGGGATTGTCGCCGGGATCTATGCGAACAAGTTCGACCAGATGGCGGCGATCACCAATTTCATCGTCACGCCGCTGGCCTTCCTGTCGGGCACGTTCTACTCGGTGCAGGATCTGCCTCCGGTGCTGAACGAAATCACACATCTCAACCCGATCTTCTACCTGATCGACGGGGTGCGTTACGGAATGATCGGCGTCTCAGACAGCTCGCCCGTGTTGGGCCTAGCGGTAGCGGTAACAGCCACGCTGGCGATTTCGGTGCTGGGCTGGACGATGATCGCACGCGGCACGCGGCTCAAGGCCTAGGCGGGATTACCGGCAGGTTCGCTCGGCTGCATCGCCATAGGCACGGTAAGCTTTCCAGAACTTTTCATGGTTTGGATTGTCCGACTGGCGGACTTCCTGCGCGCGGTGCGGGTCGCCATAGAAACTGACCGCCATGCGTTGCTGCGAATTGCTGAGCGTGTCGTTTGCCACCGCCTGAATACAGCCGCACAGCTCGCGCGAGCGCGCTTTGCGGTCCGAGGACATGCAGGCCTGTTGCAATGGACCCCGGGCAAAGGGTTTGGCCACGGGCACCACGGCAACCGGTTTCGGGGCAACGCCCGGTGTGGTGACACCGACAACTGTCGGGGTGATCGGGATCGGCGCCGGGGCCACCTTGGGCGTGCCGCCTCGTTTGGCCTTATGATATCCCCCACAGCCCGCAAGGGCCGAGATCAGCACCAATAAAATGACCTGCTTCATAACATCGCCTCTTTGTTGCGGTCGGGCGTCGGAGCGTTTCGCCCTCTATTTGCCTGCTCACCCGGTCCGGTATGTTGGTTTTGCCTGATCCGGCGCGGTTTTTCAATTCACAAGATTGCGGGACGCGGCGGAAACTTCGGGCAGTGTGCTCAGCTCAGCGCCCGCACGATCATCACCCCGGCCCAGGCCGACACGCCCGTCAACAGCGTGCCCCAGGTCAGATCCACCGCCACCATATGCCATGTCCACCCTTTCAGCATGCCATGTCCACCCTATTCAGCGTCGCCAGATTGGTGAACTCATAGGTGCCATAGGCCAGCGCCCCCAGAATGGCCCCGTTCACCAGCGCCATCGTCGGGTTGTCCGCCTTCAGCGCAGGCCATGACGCGAAATAGAGCACGCCAACAATATAGGCCGAATAGAACGCAAACGCCGGGCCAATACGAATGCCCTCGGCTAGCAACTCGCCGACATACCGATCAAACACCGGCTTGATCAGATAGCGTAGCCCAAAGAAATCGAGCCCAAAGAACACGAATGCTGTCGCAAGATAGAGCCAGATCACCTGCATGTCTGCGCCTCCTTTGCCTTTCACCTAACCCATCCCACCGCCCTGTCCACCCTCACCCAATCGCCAACCCGGGGGCTGACGATGGCCCGGGGCCTGTTAACCGGGCTAGAGGCGCAGAACCCTACCGTGTCCAACAAGCGTAGGGCGGGGTTTCACCCCGCCACTCCCAACCTAGAAGGGCCACCATTCAAATATCCAGCGTACCAGATTTGCCAACCAGACAACCTGCCTTTCGCTCTTCTGCGCTTTGTCTCCCCAAAGCTGGATTGTTGCTATCCAATTGGTAAATCGAGCGACTGCTGTTTTCGACGGTTTATCAGAATGCGCGATCTCATCCGCGACGACTTCAAGCCGCTCTCTGAAGTCATCATCAATAATGTCTCCCAGCACTTCAGGCGTTTCCAAGGCAGCATCACGGTCCTGCTGAGAGATTGCTTTCGGCGACACCAATGCCTCAAGCCGATTACAACGCTCCCGCGCCAGCGAGTCGCGCTCACACAATTCTTCCTTGTTGGCGAACAGCGTGTTGGCAACGCTCCCGCGCCAGCGAGTCGCGCTCACACAATTCTTCCTTGTTGGCGAACAGCGTGTTGGACAGGATCAAAAGAGAGGGGTCTTCCGGATATTCTCCTGATTTCAGATTATGCTCCAGCGCGCCACGCGCATCGAAAAAGGCCGTTGCAAGCTGGCTCGCATCGTCTCGGTGCGTAGCAATCGCGCGACGCAATATCACGACCTCGATAGACCGCTCGGTGAGGCCGTTGCCATGACTGGCTTCAATCGCATTAGCCAACGCAAGCTCGACCCGCTCGACCACAAATTCAAGTGAATCCCGCGCTTCGGAAGGCTTGTAGTCAAGGCTGAATTTCTGTGTATCTTCATTGTAGAGCGCAGCAGGCCCAATGGCCGTCTTCTCCGCCAGCCACCCCGCCCTGATCCGCTCAGTCTCCTCCGCCACCGCCACCGGCCCGGCCTCCCAGATGGGGTCAGGGATCAACGCCACCCGTCGCTGAAGCTCCCAATCCATCGGCCTGCCTTCAAGAAAGCCCTGATACCACTCGCGCCAGAAGGACCACTCCGGGCCGCTATCGAGCAGATTGTGTTTGGTGATTAGTCTTGAACTCAGCCAATCTGGTTCATGTGATTGGCGCCACAATGTGGTTTGCAGCAGCTTTTCAGAGCTGAACTGCGTATCGATAAAAGCAGTATCAGTATGGGCCGCTTCGCCAGCATGGATGATCGCGGCATGAGCGAAGTATGCATCCGCGTGGCCGGCAAGGTTTGCATACGCGCCGTCGTCTTCGTCTTCGTCTTCGTTTTCATAGGCGTTGGCGGCACGTATTGCGTAGGTAGCAGCTTCAACGGCGGGATGGATAGCGGAATAGTTATGGGCTTGATTGGCAAGCTTGTAGGCGACCGACAAAGCAGCAGCGCTGGCGCTGGAGTAAGCGGCGGAGGCAGCGGCTTTGACCTCGGCGGTGCGGGTTTTGGCGGTAACCACTGAAGTCAAAATCGCGCGGCCAGTCATGATAGCGATCATTTCGTTTTGCCCGTCGTTTTTGAAAGGGTGGGTGACAATGGGAAATACCCGCAGCGCTGCCCGGGCGGCGATCAGCACGCAGGTTTCTAGTGTCTGCTTCTGTAGCCAAGCATTGAGTTCTTGTGAGCTTTCAATTTCCAAATCGGTTTCCATTACAAGTTGGGGCAACATATCCATTGGTTCATACCGTTCAACCCACCTTGCCAAACCCCTAAAACCACTCCATATCCCACCACCATGACACCGCTTTCCCATATCCGCAATTTCTCCATCGTGGCGCATATCGACCACGGGAAATCCACGCTGGCGGATCGCCTGATCCAGTCCACCAACACTGTGGCCGAACGCGATATGAAGGCACAGATGCTCGACAGTATGGATATCGAGCGCGAGCGTGGCATCACCATCAAGGCCAACACCGTCCGCATCGACTACGTGGCGGATAATGGCGAGGCCTATGTCCTCAACCTGATCGACACCCCCGGCCATGTCGATTTCGCTTACGAGGTCTCCCGCTCTATGCGCGCGGTTGAAGGCTCGCTGCTGGTGGTCGACTCTACCCAAGGGGTCGAGGCGCAGACGCTCGCCAATGTCTATCAGGCCATTGATGCCGATCACGACCTGGTTCCGGTGCTCAACAAGATCGACCTGCCTGCCTCGGATATCGACCGTGTGGCTGAGCAGATCGAGGATGTCATCGGCATCGACGCCAGCGGTGCCATCCCCGTCTCTGCCAAAACCGGCGAGGGCATTCACGAAACGCTGGAAGCCATCGTCCACCACCTGCCGCCGCCCAAGGGCGATCCCGATGCCCCGCTCAAGGCCATGCTGGTGGACAGCTGGTATGACGCCTACCTCGGCGTGATCGTTCTGGTCCGCATCATGGACGGCGTTCTGAAAAAGGGCGATCAGATCACGATGATGCAGACCGGCGCCAAATACGGCGTCGACACAATCGGCGTTTTCCGCCCCGCCATGACCAAGATCGACCGCCTCGGCCCCGGCGAAATCGGCTTCATCACCGCCTCGATCAAACAGGTGCGCGACACCAAGGTGGGCGACACCATCACGCACGAGAAAAAGGGCACGACCGAGCCTTTGCCGGGCTTCAAACCCAGCCAACCCGTGGTGTTCTGTGGCCTCTTTCCGGTGGATTCGGCCGAGTTCGAAGACCTGCGCGATGCCATCGAAAAGCTCGGGCTGAACGATGCGTCTTTCAGCTCGGAAATGGAAAGCTCGGCGGCGCTGGGCTTTGGCTTCCGCTGCGGCTTCCTTGGCCTCCTGCACCTCGAGGTCATCCGCGACCGGATCGAACGCGAATATAACATCGAGCTGATCACCACCGCCCCTTCGGTGATCTACCATGTCTACATGAGGGACGGCTCCAAGATCGATCTGCACAACCCCGCCGACATGCCTGACATGACGCTGGTGGACCACGTGGAAGAGCCGCGTATCAAGGCCACAATCCTTGTGCCCGATGAATATCTCGGCGACGTGCTCAAGCTGTGTCAGGATCGCCGCGGCATCCAGATGGACCTCACCTATGCCGGCTCCCGCGCGATGGTGGTCTATGATCTGCCCCTGAACGAGGTGGTGTTCGACTTCTACGACCGCCTGAAATCGGTCACCAAGGGCTACGCGTCGTTTGACTACCAGATGGAAGGCTACCGCGAGGATAACCTGGTCAAGATGCAGGTGCTGGTGAACGAAGAGCCGGTCGATGCCCTCTCGATGATGGTCCACCGCGACCGCGCCGAAACCCGCGGCTGCGCCATGTGCGAAAAGCTCAAAGACCTCATCCCCCGCCACATGTTCAAAATCCCGATCCAGGCGGCCATCGGCGGCAAGGTGATTGCCCGCGAGACGTTGAGCGCCTTACGCAAAGACGTGACGGCGAAGTGCTACGGCGGCGACGCCACCCGGAAACGCAAACTGCTGGACAAGCAGAAAGCGGGCAAAAAGAAGATGCGCCAGTTCGGGAAGGTGGATATCCCGCAAGAGGCGTTTATCTCTGCGCTGAAGATGGATGAGTGAGCGCCGATCCGGGCTTGCCCGGCAATCGCTCCGGGGGAGCGGTTGAGGCGCGAACGGGCGGAGCCCTACATCCAACCTGCCGTAGGGCGGGGTTCATCCCGCCTAAAATGCTGTCGCAACTGAACAGTCGCGCTTTACAACACATGATCATAGCGATCTGGCGAACCAGTAGTTACACTGGTCTCTCAGCTATTGGTTAAAAGGACGGTCCAATTCAGGATAGGAGCGCGAACAGGAAATGGCTCAGAAGGCGATTGAGAATGGCTGTTTTGAAGAACTGCCGGAGACACTGTTTCGGTACCGTGAGGTTGGCAGTGAATTCTTCGAAGAAGAGATAAAACAGCTTGCCCACGGGAAGATATGGCTCAGCCCGCTTGAGCGTGCGAATGATCCATTCGAAGGGCATCCCGTTTATGATGTGTCTGACTTTGCTGAGTTTGAAGCAGAGTATAATAGGTTGTTCGTTGAACATGAGGGCCAGCTGTCGAAAAATTCCTGGCTGAGGGGGCCGAAGGACGAGAATGTTACCCTTCAAGAGTTCTTCGGGGCTTTGGTAAAAAGGCATATCCTCTTTTTCGAAAACCTGCCAAATGATGTGAACACAGCGTGTTTCTCTATTGGCCGTTCTGACGGGCAGCCAGACAATACTCACCTTTTGCAATGGGCGCATTATGCACAGGAGTTCGCTGGCCTATGCTTGGTTTTTAATAAGTGTAATTCCTGTACGATAAAGACGACGAGAGTCAGAACCGCCAAGATTATTTATAAAAAAGAACGCCATCATGTGACGACAGTCGAGATGCTGCGGCTGGACTTCTTGAGGCACGTGGGGGGCATCAAGACGATATGGACGCCGCGCTGCATCGGATAATGTGTAGTAATTCAGACTTAACCTGACAGACGCCGCCGGAAAAACGGCCAACTGTCAGATCAAGTCTGAATTACTACACCGGATTGTATAGACTGCGTTCAACTCGTTCTTGATGAAGCCGGGTTTGCATTCGATGAGCGGGAAGTGCGGTTTCCTGTTTAAATATAAGGGGCCTATATACTTAACTAGCCACAATTTTCTTGACGTTACATCTATTTCTGGCTAGTATAATCCCAACAGGAGAAATTAGGCCCATGCCAGATACACTTAGCACATTTGAGTTCTTTCAGAAATTCCCAAATGAGGAAGCTGCACGGACGTTCTTCGAAAATCGCCGATGGGGCGGTGTACCCGTATGTGGTCACTGCGGTTCTGTTAATGTGTCTGAGAGGCTGTTCCAAAAGTAGTTGAGTGATATCACGTGTTTATGATTCATTGGTTTTGAAAGAACCTGGAGGATCCCATGACGTGGACAGACATCACCCGCGCGGAGCATAGGCGTAAAACGGGCTTTTATCCAAGCGATTTAACTATGGAGGAATGGGCGCTTGTTCGGCCCCTGTTACCTGCCGCGAAGCGAGGTGGTCGCCCTCGCAAGACGAATCCGCGCCGTGTTGTGAACGCGATTATGTATATGGCGACCACGGGATGTCAGTGGCGCATGATCCCGCGGGATTTCCCGGCGATCTCGACTGTGCAGAACTGTTTTTACGACTGGCGCGACAACGGTCTGTTACACCGGATCAACCATCTGTCAATGATGGCGGCGCGCGAATTGTCGGGCCGTGAGGCGAGCCCCACTGCGGGCGTTATTGACAGCCAGAGCGTAAAAACAACGGAAAGCGGCGGCATTTCAGGCTTTGATGCGGGCAAAAAGATCAAAGGGCGCAAGCGTCACATCGTGACAGACACGCAAGGTTTCCTGTTGCCGATCCTTGTTCACGCCGCCGATATACAGGATCGGGATGGTGCTGTGGATGGTCTCAAAGCACTGCGCATCCGCTTCCCGCAGCTGGGGCACATCTTTGCGGACGCAGGATATGCAGGGCCAAAGCGTCGGGATGCTTTGGCCCTGCAGGGAAAATGGACATTGGAGATTGTCAAGCGCCCTGACAAAGCCGAGGGGTTCGTTCTTCCACCACGAAGACGGGGTGTCGAGCGAACATTCGCGTGGCCGGGACGTTGCCGTCGTTTGGCAAAAGATCGGGAGGCAACCGTTGAAAGTTCCGTAGCATGGGTTTTGGTTGCCGGTATTCGTCTCTTGACAAGGCGGATAGCAAGGCATTCTGTTCAAACATAAACTTTGGCTCAATTAGCATTGATTATGCGTGCCAACCTGTGACAGCACAGAACATGAACAAAATTATGGGGTGCGGCACATGGATCATCAGGCTTTTTTGGTGTGGCTCAACGAGATCGACGACCTTTCATCGAAACAACGGGCTGAAACCGGACGGCTTGTTGCCGGGGTTTCGTCGCTGGAAAGCGTGATCGATCTCCTTGAGGCGACTGTTCGCGAGGGGCGTATCTGTCCGCACTGCGCTTCGGGCGGTGCGATCATCAGAGGCCATGCAAGTGGCCTGACGAGGTTCTTTTGCAAAGGCTCAATTAGCATTGATTATGCGTGGCGTGTTACAGGCAGGATGCCTGCGGCGGCGGCAAGTATCGCGCGCGGCGTTTGGTGGCTCGGAAGGACGGCAAGGTGGAACCACCGAAGGCAGCTGTCCAGGTATCTGGTCGCGATGCCCCGATGGCGGCGCGGAAAGGTCTTTAACCGCTCATGCCGACTGTTCACGGTTTGAATGTGCAATTCACCACGGACACGTTCTCCGGCGGTCCGGTCGAGACTTTCATGGCTGACGCCCGTTTCTGCGGCGCAGGGCGGGTAACCGGTGCCGCCATCGGTCACCGGGAGAGCGTCCGCATCAGGACGCGGCTGCAGAACCGTTTTGAGATGTTCGGCTGTCACCGCAGGCAAGACAGCACTGATGGCGGTGCCTGATCGGTCGACCGCAACGAGGACCGGAACCTGCTCCTTCGACAATCCGGGTTTTGAGGCCTTTCCCCCGCGTTTGCGGGCTTTTCGAGAGAGATTACGGTCCCCTTTCCGGCTGCGCGGAAAGAACGTCCCGTCGGCTTCGACGATTCCGCACAGCCTGACCGCACCGACCGTTACGGCCTCGGGAAAGCGATGACGCCAACGAAAAGCTGTGGTGTCGGCCACCATACAACGCCCGTCGGACGCCTTTACCGTTTCGCCGTCGCGCAGGGAAGCTGCGAACCCTGCCCATCTGTCCCTGTGGCGCAAGCGGGCAGGCGGCGTCCCGGTCAGCGCGCTGAAGGTTTTGCGACAGCCTTTGCAAAAGAACCTCGTCAGGCCACTTGCATGGCCCCTGATGATCGCACCGCCCGAAGCACAGTGCGGACAGATACGCCCCTCGCGAACATTCGCCTCAGGGAGATCGATCACGCTTTCCAGCGACGAAACCCCGGCAACGAGCCGTCCGGTTTCAGCCCTGTCAATCGCAGAGTAAAATGGGTCCATGTCGCGGCGTAAAAATGGGCCACTTCGGTTGATGTTTTTGTGGCGCTTTTGCACGCGTGCTCGTCACAAAGCTGAAGCGTGCCAAAGCGCATGCTGGCCATAAGGCCAGCATTATTCTGACTGTGATTGCGGGCTGGTTATTTTCGGTTGTTGCGACTGTGTTTGAGCCGATAGCTTTCGCCATTCATCTCGAGGATGTGGACGTGATGGGTTAAACGATCGAGTAGCGCACCGGTCAGCCGCTCAGAGCCAAAGACTTCAGTCCATTCATCGAAGGGCAGGTTCGAGGTTATGATGATGGAGCCGCGTTCATAGCATTGGGATATGACCTCGAAGAGCAGCTCTGCGCCAGATTTGCTGAGCGGTACGAAGCCCAGTTCATCAATGATCAACAGGTTCTGGCTGGTCAGTTGCTTTTGAAGGCGCTGCAATCTCCGCTCATCTTGAGCCTCGATCAGATCATGGACTAATGCCGCAGCCGTTGTGAAGCGCACCTTCAGTCCTCTTTGACATGCAGCCAGCCCAAGTCCCAGGGCGATGTGTGTCTTGCCCGTGCCTGACGGGCCGAGCGCGATGATGTTCTCCCTGCGATTAACGTAATCGCATCGTGCCAGATCCATCGTCAGGGGCTTGTTCAAGCTTGGCATGATCTTGAAGTCAAAGCTATCCAAGCTCTTGGTGCTGGGGAACTTCGCCGCTTTGATGCGCCGTTCAATCATCCGGCGTTCGCGGTCGATCAATTCCATCTCACACAGCCGCGCCAGATAGTGGATGTGATCTTTGTTCTCTGCAGCACAGAGCTGCGCCTGTTTGGCATACTCGCCTTGGAACGTTGGCAGTCGCAGTTGTTTAAGATGATGCCGTAGAAGAATCCGAGGGGCTTCGGTCATGCCGCGGTCCTTCCCATCAAGCTCATGTAACTGGATGGGCGTGTTGTGCCGACATTGGCCTTGGGCAAGTATGGATAGAAGTCCAAATCCAATCGTGGTGGCCGCTTCTCAACCCGACACAGTACAAGGTGTTTTACGGCGTCATAGCCAATTGCACCCATATCTATTGCCTGCTGGATTGCGCCTTGCACAACATCCATTTCGAAGGTCTCCAAAAGGCGCAAGACTTGAACGTATTCTCGCTTGCCCGGCTTACCCATTCTGGCTTCAAGCAGTCGGTGCAGCGTGGCAAATACATCTGGCAAATGCCAACCCTGCAAAGGCGCGGCCTGATCCAGGGCACCCACCTTTTGTTCAAGCAGGGGCAAAAAGTGCAATGGGTCAAAGACCATATCCGCTGATGTGTAGGATCGTTTGTGCCGCGCAATAATCTCATTGCCGCAGCCGATGATAACCTCATGCACAAACCCACGCACATGAACATCGTGGTGCGCATAGGCTACTGGCACCGAGTAATCATTGCTGCGATAGCGCACCATTGAGATCGACGTTGCACGCGTGCTGACGTGATCGCAGGCTTCATATTCTGCGACGGGCAATCCCATCAGAGCATCCAAATCCGACATCAGGCGTGCGCCTATGGTTTGGGTGTGACCCCGCAACGTATCGTCCTGACGTGCTAAACACTTCTCTTCCAAATGTGCGTTCAGATCATCAAAGCTGTCATAGCGAGGTGCGGGAACCATGAAGTTGCGGCGGGTGTATCCAACCATGCCCTCAACGTTGCCTTTATCGTTCCCTCGCGCGGGTCTGCCAAACTTGTCATCAAACAAGTAATGCGACTGCAGTTCCGTAAACCGACGTGTGCGGATGCGCGTCTTATCCCCGAGTATCCGAGCCACGGCGATCTTGGTATTGTCGTAGAGAATGGATTGCGGAATGCCGCCAAAGAATGCAAAGGCGGACACATGGCCATCGCAAAACGCCTCGGTTGTCTCAGCTGGATATCCCTTCACAAACACCGCATCAGAATGTGGCAAGCTCATCACGAAGAAGTGGATCTTGCATTCCACGCCACCGATCACGCCCAGCGTCTCACCAAAATCAACCTGCGCATGGCCCGGCCGATGCGACAACGGCACAAACACCTCTTTGGTGCGCCGTTTTTGCTCGCGCACGTAATAGGTCACCGTGGTCAGGCTGCCGGCATATCCATGCTCATCGCGCAGCCGTTCAAAGATGCGCTTGGCCGTGTGTCGCTGCTTTTTGATCAGGGCTTTGTCTGTGCGCAGTATCTCATCGACCACACCAACATAACCATCAAGCGTTGGCCGCCGAGGCGCTTCCGACCGACGATACCCAGGCGGAAGTTCATGGCGCAGCATCTTCGCGATCGTCTTACGATCTTTGTTCTCTAATCTGTCAATGCGTGTTCTCTAATCTGTCAATGCGTGTTTCCTGAGTTTCCTGCTTTTGATGTCAGAGGTTGCCTTTGTTCTCTTCGAACTCTGAGGTTCATGATGGGGTTGGCTGGGTGTTCTCTAATCTGTCAATGCGTGTTTCCTGAGTTTCCTGCTTTTGATGTCAGAGGTTGCCTTTGTTCTCTTCGAACTCTGAGGTTCATGATGGGGTTGGCTGGGTGTGGGTCGGCAATGTTGAAACCGCAATCATACCGTTGGTCTTGGCTGTTGCTACAGAATCGGCGCCGTGTCTCACGCCCTCCCTCGGGCATCGTCCCAGATGGGAACTTTGATTTAGGAATCCTCGTTGTCGCCTCGTAAGCCTTACGCGGACTGGAAGTCAGTTTTGTCTCGCATAATGGCATGAAGTATGATTGCCAGACGACGCGCCAGAGCCACTCGGGCCTTTCTCATCGTTGAGCGCGCACCGATTGCGAGGGCCCATGTCTTCAATTTGAGCGGAGCGGCATACCGCGTCAGCATCACATTGGCGGCCTCATAGAGAAGCGTTCTGACGCGCACGTCGCCCCGCTTTGAGATGCTGCCCGTGTAGTCGATTTCACCAGATTGATGCCGTCGCGGCACCAGTCCAAGATACGCCCCCACATCACGCGATTTCCTGAAACGCGACGGATCATCAATTGCTGCGGCAAAGGCCAATGCTGTGATCGGACCGACCCCTGGTACCGTCATAAGGCGCTGGCAGACTTCGGATTTGCGGGTCATCTTTTTGATGTCGCCATCAATGGCTGCAACCGCCGCGAGGATTGCTTCGCGTGCTGCGAACAGTCCGCAAATTGCGGCATGGAGGCCAGGCACTCCATCGCTAACTTTTAGCGCCGCGTTTTTGAATGCCGGAGACAAAGCTCGTGGCAGCCGCACGCCGAAGACGACGACCAGACCGCGGATCTGATTGTCGAGCGTCACACGCTGTCCGACCAGCTTCTTGCGGGCTGCGATCAGCGACCGGATTGCGTGCGCTGACAGTGATTTGACATGGGTCGGCTTGTAGAATCCCGTCCGCGCCAGGTGTGCCAAACCGCGGGCATCATTGCGGTCCGTCTTGTGGCCGGCCAGAGATTTAAGGGCCTGATATGCTTGCCTGCTCTCGATGCAAACAACCGGGACACCAAGCTCCGTCAGCCCATGGTAAAGCATTGGTGCCATCCGTCCCGTTTCAAATACAACTTTGGCACATGGTGGTCCAGAAGCGAGGAAGTCAGCGATCGCTTTTGGTGTTGAGCTCGCTTTTCCTTCACGAATAAGGGCCCCTTCACGATCCAGAATGCAGATATGCGTCTCTTCCATGGACACATCCAAACCAGCAAAATATTCCATTGGTCAGTCTCCTTTTCAATTGCATGTGCATCCAGAATAACAGGGGTAACTGAGTGCTGATCCTGATTACGCCATGTTGAAAAACCGCGCCGCTTCTCGGCCAGACATACCGTCCTTCAAACAAGCACGGCGCACACGACTATAAATATCCACAGAATACATCTCCCGCCCTCCGAATAAACGAAGGGCACAAACTGGCGGACTTTTACTCCGCTACAACTGCGATATGCAGCCGCTTCTGTGGCCCAATATTGCTCCGCGTTTTACACAGCCCGTTGTTTCGATGAAAGGTCGTCGGTCTCGTTGAGCCACACCAAAAAAGCCTGATGATCCATGTGCCGCACCCCATAATTTTGTTCATGGTGTGTTCTATTACAGGTTGGCACGCATAATCAATGCTAATTGAGCCTTTGCAAAAGCTGTCGCAAAACCTTCAACGCGCTGACCGGGACGCCGCTTGCCCGCTTGCGCCACAGGGACAGATGGGCAGGGTTCGCAGCTTCCCTGCGCGACGGCGAAACGGTAAAGGCGTCCGACGGGCGTTGTATGGTGGCCGACACCACAGCTTTTCGTTGGCGTCATCGCTTTCTTCAGGCTGTAACGGTCGGTGCGGTCAAGCTGTGCGGGATCGTCGAAGCCGACGGGACGTTCTTTCCGCGCAGCCGGAAAGGGGGCCGTAATCTCTCCGGAAAAGCCCGCAAACGCGGGGGAAAGACCTCAAAACGCGGATTGTCGAAGGAGCAGGTTCCGGTCCTCGTTGCGGTCGGCCGATCAGGCACCGCCATCAGTGCTGTCTTGCCTGCGGTGACAGCCGAACATCTCAAAACGGTTCTGCAGCCACGTCCTGATGCGGACGCTCTCCCGGTGACCGATGGCTGCACCGGGTACCCGCCCTGCGCCGCAGAAACGGGCGTCAGCCATGAAAGTCTCGACCGGACCGCCGGAGAACGTGTCCGTGGTGAATTGCACATTCAAACCGTGAACAGTCGGCATGAGCGGTTAAAGACCTTTCCGCGCCGCCATCGGGGTATCGCAACCAAATACCTGGACAGCTGCCTTCGGTGGTTCCACCTTGCCGTCCTTCCGAGCCACCAAACGCCGCGCGCGATACTTGCCGCCGCCGCAGGCATCCTGCCTGTAACACGCCACGCATAATCAATGCTAATTGAGCCTAAACTTTTGAGTCAGACTCTGAGTGCAAAGACCATAAGCCAATGGCTTAGCGTTGTAAATCTTGCCGCAAGCATTTCAGCGTTCGTACAGGCACGGTACTGGCTGAGAGCCGCCTTCCCTTGCTCAAGTGGTTGCTTGCCATCTACATGCTCACCAGCGCCCGCAAGGGCATCCCCAGCACCCAGATGGCGCGTGAACTGGGCGTAACTCAGAAAACAGCATGGTTCCTTGCGCAGCGCATCCGCGAAACATGGATGAACGGCAACGATAGCTGCGACATGGGCGATCACACTCAGGTTGACGAGGCGTACATCGGCGGCAAAGAGAGCAATAAACACGCGAACAAGAAACTACGCGCTGGCCGTGGTGCCGTTGGCAAGGTTGCGGTTGTTGGTATGCGCGGTCAGTACGGTGAAGTTCGTGCCAAGCCTGTCGAGCGCACCAACGCGGCGACATTGGCCGGTTTCGTCAAGGACAATGCCCCAATGGGCGCAACAGTCGTGACAGATGAGTTCAAAGCCTACCGCAGCCTTCCCAATCATGGCTTCGATCACAAGACAGTCCGTCACTCCGCAGGTGAGTATGACTCCGCAGGTGAGTATGTTCGCGATATGGCCCATACAAACGGCATCGAAAGCTTCTGGGCGCTGCTCAAGCGCGGTTACATCGGTATCTATCACTACATGAGTGCCAAGCACTTGCACCGCTATATCAACGAGTTCTCCTTTCGCCACAACACGGCGAAAGCTGGCACAATGAACTTCATCAACATGACGATTGACCGGATGCTTGATAAGCGCCTGACTTATAAGGATTTGATCAATGGCTAAGAAACCTGAAACAATAGAACCTATAGACGCAGATTTTGGTGATGTTGTTGACAGAATTGTAGATGAAAGCGGTGACATTGACATTATTCAGACGCCTAATGCCTATGGTCTGGCAACCAAGAAAGCTGAGTATGCCGGGCCGTTGTCACTGGGCGAAATTAAGTTGAGTTGCTTCGTTACAGGCGACGGTGAGAGGTTCATTTCAGGGCGTAGTATGACTACGGCTATCGGCATGAAAGGCCGTGGCCAAGGAATGCAGCGTATTTCCGCAAATTCCACCCTAAAACCTTTTATGAACAATGCCTTGGTTATGGCCATTGAACAGCCGGTTGAGATCACTGGGAAAACATCTAAACCAGTACATGGTTACAGGGCAGAGATACTTGCTGATTTATGTGACGCAATATTAGAGGCCAGAAAAGCAGACGCTTTGAAAACCGAACAAGAAATCCGCTACAGCCGCTATGCCGAAAACCTAGTTAGAGGATTTGCGCGAGTTGGCATCGCAGCTTTGGTCGACGAGGCCACAGGCTACCAGAGCGTACGTGACAATGCCGCTCTTCAGAAAATTCTCGACAAGTTCTTGAAAGACGAGGCGCGCACGTGGTCAAAGACATTCCCTGATGAATTTTGGCAGAAGCTTGTTAAGGTGAAGGGACACAACAGTTACTACGCCATGAAACGACCGGCCTTTGTTGGCCATTGGGTCAATGATATCGTCTATTCTAGGCTTGCCCCCGGAATTAAGGAGAGACTCAAGGAGATAAACCCAAGGCTTCCCTCAGGAGATCGCAAGAAAAGACATCACCAGCATCTTACTGAGGACTATGGACTTCCAGAACTAAAAGACCATTTGAAGAAGGTGATGGTGCTCATGGACGCCTCTTCTGGAAAAAAAGAGTTCGAAAAACTGCTTAACAGGTCACTTCCTAAGTATGGCACCAATCTTGAGTTACCGCTTGATGAAAGGGCTAAAGATTCATCGCCCCGTGGGGTGGCCAACGGCTAGATAAGTATATAGGCCCCAAATCCAAAGTAAGGACCCGGGTGGAACACGTCTTTGGCGCGCAGACCAACGACATGGGCGGGCCGATGGTACGCACGATCGGCATCGCACGCGCCAAAGCCAGGATCGGGATGAAGAACATCGCCTGCAACATGCGCCGCCTCGTTGTGTTGCGCCGCATAAATCCCTGCCCGGCGTGAACACCCGGCAAACCGGCAAGCCGAACAGGACGCCCGGCTGAATAATCAAATCACGAAAGGCGCGAAACAACGGGTTTCAGGATCAACGAGATCACCCGCGCCTCAAACCACAGCACAGAAAAACACAAAACAGGTCAAAAATCGAGGGGTCCTTTAGTCACGGTGGCGCAGCAGGCGCTGTTTCTGGCGGTTCCAGTCGCGCTTGGCATCGTCGGCGCGTTTGTCGTGGTTCTTTTTGCCCTTGGCGATACCAATCTTCAGCTTGGCCAGCCCGCGATGATTGAAATAGAGTACCAGCGGCACCAGCGTCATGCCTTTGCGCTGGGTGTCATTCCACAACCGCGACAATTCTTTGCGCGACACCAGCAGTTTGCGCTTGCGTTTTTCGTCATGGCCAAAGGTTTTGGCCTGCTCGTAGGGGGCAATATAGGAATTCACCAACCACAGTTCGCCGTCTTCGACCATCGCATAGCTTTCTGCGATATTGGCGCTGTGCTGGCGCAGGGATTTCACCTCGGACCCTTCCAGGATGATGCCGCATTCGATATCGTCCTCGATGGCATAATCGTACCGGGCACGCCGGTTTTCGGCGATCACCTTGTAGTTTGGATTGTCCTTCGGTTTGGCCATTTGGGTGTCCTATAAGGTCGGCGAGGGCCTGTCCAGCGGACCTTGCGATATAGTCACCAAAGGTGGCGGTTCAACCACGCTGAAATGCTCGCGCCAATGTGAGGCCATATGTGGGGGCAAGCGGTTAGAGTGGCCTTATGCGCAGGTCTTTCATTATCTTTCTTCTGCCGTTTCTGGTGCTTTCAGGATTGACAAGTTGGCAACTTGGCTGGCTCGAGCCGCGCCAGACCTTGCCGGGACGGATATCGACATATCACAAGGTCTATGGGTTCTGGGACGTGGCCTGCGACACTGCGATGGATGGCACGGATCAACTCTGTTACATCCAGTATGTTGATGTCTATCGCCCGCGCCCCGATTTTGCAGCCGCGATGGTTGAGGTGGTGATGCATGGGGGTGCGGATGGGCGTGCTGACCCGCATGTGCGGTTTGATATCGAGCCAGGGTTTACCTTCCGTGACACAAGGATCGCCGTGATCACGCCTTCAGGGGCACAAACCGTTGACATCGCGCATTGCAAAGGCAGCACCTGTCGCATCTCTGGCGAACCTGCCCGCGTGTTGTTGACCACCTGGGCCAAAGGCAGCGTGATGACCCTTGAGATCGAAGAGGGCCGTGCGCAACTGGCACAGCTGAGTTGGCCGCTGAACGATATCGTCCCTATTCTGGAGGATTTCGCCGCCCAACGGTCAGCGCGCGATCTGCCCTAACCGGTTTTCCAATCGCCGTCCTTGTTCCACCAACGATGCGGATTCTGGCTGTCATCCAACTCCTTGGTTTGACTGCGCAACACGTCCGTCACCGTGATCGGTGGCTCGTAGTAGGAATGGACCACGTAAATCGCCTCGATCACGCTGGTCAGCATTTTGTTATCGCGCGAGATAAACAGCCGCATCTGATCCACATCCGGGCGTTGACGCGGGCCGTCGGCCCCTGTTGGTGCATCCTCGGAAGGTTGGTAATACTCGACTCCGCCGGTCATGCGGTAGCCGTTGCGCGTGGTTGCGCCATAGTCCAGCGGGGCCACCTCGGCCACCGCATCAAAGATACGGTCGATATCCTCGCGCGGGGCCAGAAACGCCACCTGCCACATCGGGCGCATGATGATCGGCCTTGTATCAAGTCCGGCTTGCATTGCCGTCTCACCCATACCGCACCCCCGGTTCCAAAAGTTCAAACCCGAGGATCTCAACCTCGTAGAGTTCGCTGTTGTCAGGGCGCATGGTGCGCGCGATCAGCTTGCCGTCGTCGGATTGAAACACCGCGTGGGTGGTGTGCAGCGCGCGATAGCAATGGCTGCCATCGGGGTAATAATATTTGATCATTGTCAGGCTCCTTCAGTCCAGTTGATCGGGCAATCCGCGCCCATTGTTCCACCAGCGATTGGGGTTGGTGTTGTCCGGGTCATAGGCTGCCCGGCTGGCCCAATCCTCGCGCAGATAGATGGCGGGCTGTTCGTAGTGATGCAGCTGCAGAATCGCATCCATCACCTGCTCCAGCGCGCTCAGATCCCGTTCGATTGAAATCTTCAGTTCGACCATCGGATAGGTCTCGGTCTGGCCCGCCGTGTACCCTGCCTTGTGGGTCGTGGTGGTCGAATTTGCCTGCGGTTGCGTGGTTTCGCGCCCCGTGGCCGAGATGGACGCGGTGCGGTGATACCGGCCATATCCCAACGGGTGCACCTGCATCACCGCGTCCAGAATGCGATCTGTGTCTTCAGGCAACGTTTGGATTTCCAAGGTCCAGACCGGTTCAAAATGGCCGGATTTGGCGGTGTAATCTGTCAGGCTCACCCCACCACCTCGCCGTGCAAATCCTGTGCATCAGGCCGGTTCCAATAGCGGTTGGGATTGTCCTTGTCGTCCAGCAGCTTTGAGCGGCTTGCCCATTCTTCGCTGACCCGGATTGTCGGCTCTTCGTTGACATGCGCGGCAAAGATCACCGCAAACGCACGGGCCAGAATTGCCTGATCCGGTGGCAATGAAATCACCACCTGACTGGCGGGAACCTGCTGGATCGTGCCCTCGTCACCCGCATGTGACCCTTCAAGAGCGCGAAACCTCTGATACCCCGCATCGCGCACATACATGCAATTGTCATAGGGTCCCTGGATCAGCGGCAAGCCGTCCCCCAGCGCCATCAACAGCTGTTCCAGCCCGCCATTGGGCGTGTCGATGGTTACCACCCATTCGCGCTCCAGCACGGCGGGGGTCATATCAAGGGCAGTCAGTTCATCTGTCATGGGGTCTTTCTCCGGTTTTCGCAGATTGTCCTAGCAGCGCACTCCTGACAGCATCTTGTCAGTAGTCATGCTAGGGTGCCGCCATGGCCCGTTCGACTCGCCTTTTTGAGATCATTCAGATCCTGCGCGCTGCCCCCGCGCCCGTCACCGCTCAGGCGATTGCAGAGGCGTTAGAGGTGACGCCGCGCACGGTCTATCGCGATATGGCGGCGTTGCAGGGGATGCGCGTGCCGATCGAAGGTGAGGCCGGAATTGGCTATGTCATGCGCGCCGGGTTCGATCTGCCGCCTCTGATGCTGACCTCAGAAGAGGTGGAGGCGCTGTTTGTAGGTGCCGCCTTGTTGCAACGGACAGGGGATGCCGGGTTGCAACGCGCGGCCCGAAGCGCCACGGGCAAGATCGCCGCAGTGCTTCCCGGTGCCAAGGCCCCTGATGTGCCGCTGCGTGTCTCAAACTGGACAGGCATTCCTGACACGGGTTTGCGCGCGGATGATCTGCGCCAGTTCATTCGCGACAGTGCGGCCTTGTTGATCGACTACACCGATCTGAGCGATACGCAAAGCACGCGTATCGTGTTGCCGCTGGCGATGATCTACTACGTCGATGCCGTGGTTCTGGCCGCCTGGTGCGAGTTGCGCCAGGGCTTTCGCCACTTCCGCATTGACCGGATCAACGCGTGTGCGCCCACTGGTGAGACATGTCCCGACCGATGTCGTCGTTTGCGGTTTGAGTGGGAACGCGAGGCCGGAACGCAGGACGGGCTGGCGACCTAGAGCAGCCCCTTGGCCCGCAGCTCAGCCCGCAGCGCATCCCCATCTGCGCCTCGTTCAGGGATTGGATCTGGTGTGCGCGCCGCGCCATCGAACCGGGGCGCTGGCTGTAATGGACCTTCATGCCAGACCTTTCGCGCACTCATATGCGGATCACTTGCCGCATCTTCGGGGGCCAGGACCGGGGCAACGCAGGCGTCACTGCCTTCAAACAGATCGGCCCAATGTTGCAGGGGGCGACTTGCGAACAGTCTCTTGAGTTCCGAGGTTTGTGCAGCCCATTTACCGGGATCAAATTGCACGGCAAAGCGCGGATCATCGCCAAGGCTGAGGATGCGCAAAAACGCGGCATAGAATTTTGGCTCAAGGCATTGCACCGACAGGTACTGATCGTCGGCGCACTGATAGACCCGGCTCCAATGCGGACCATCCAGCAGACTCTGACCACGAGGCTCTACCAAATTGCCACTGGGCGCCATCGACATCAGCAGCGCCATCATATGGGCCGATCCATCGACAATGGCGGCGTCCACCACGGTGCCCTTGCCGGTCTTTTGCGCATTGAGCAGCCCCGCCAGAATCCCTGCCACCAGATAAAGTGCGCCACCGCCGATATCCCCCACCAGGGTGGCCGGGGTTTGGGGTGCCTGACCGGGTTGTGAGGCGTACCACATGGCCCCGGATGTGGCGATGTAGTTGTAATCATGGCCCGCCTGCGTGGCGTGCGGGCCATCCTGCCCCCAGCCTGTCATGCGGCATAAACCAGTTTGGTATGCGCCTTATGGCAGGTGTCAGGGCCAAGGCCCAGACGTTCCATCACGCCGGGGCGGTTGCCCTCGATCAAAGCATCAGATGATTTGATCAGGGCCATGGCCACGGCCAGATCGGCGCTGTCCTTGAGATCAAGGATGATCGTGCGTTTTCCGCGATCCAGAAGGTTGTGATCCCCCACTGTGGGATTGGCGCTGTTGGGGCGTTGGATCACGATCACCTCGGCCCCCAGATCGGCCAGCATCATCGCCGCAAACGGGCCCGGGCCGATCCCCTCAAACTCGATGATACGAAATCCGTTCAGCATGGTGCCCTAGTACCGCCTGTTGATGCGCCTGTCACTGACGAGGCGGCGTTTCTTTTGTCGTTCGCGCACAAAAACAAACAGCCCCGACCCAAGGATCAGCGTGATGCCGATGGTGGCCACCGGCCCTGGCAGATCGCCAAAGATCACCCACCCCCACATGATCGCCAGCGGCAATCCGACATATTCAAACGGCGCGATGGTGGCCGCGTCGGCCATCCGGTAGGCGGCGGCCAGCGTATAGCCGACAATGGCCGAATTCAGGCCAAGCCCCAGAAAGAACCAGAGGTCGGACCCCTGCGGCCAGACCCAAGCCCTCAGGATGAAGATCAGGCTTTCATTTTCCAGCCCTTCGGCATAGCGTCCATCGCCTGCGACGACCCAGAACAGCAGGCTGACCACGATGAAGGTCATCTGGATATAGACGGCCATCGCCGACGCCTTGGAGGTGACACCCAACATCCGCGTCATCAGGGAATTCAACGCGTAGGTCACCGCCGCCAGCAGCGGCAAGAGGTAGATCACAAATGGGACGTCGCGCGCATCGCTGCCCTGCCACGGCTGGATGACGATGATCACGCCGACAAACCCCACCAGCACTGCGCCGATGCGCAATGGCCCAACCTTTTCACCCAGCATCGGAATGCTGAGCAGAGTGATCACCAACGGAGCCACAAAGGCGATGGCGGTGGTATCGGCCAGTGGTAGCGAGGCAAGGGCGGCAAAGAATGACAGGTTTGCCACCACGATCAGCAGACCGCGCAGCAGATGCAGGAACGGAGTCTTGGTTTTCAGGATGCCCCAGCCGCCTTCGAGCTGCACAAACAGCAGACTGAAACAGATGCCAATACTGGAGCGGATGAACACCATCTGATGCAGCGGATAGCCGCCCGACAGCAGTTTGATCAGCATGTCGTTGATCGAGATGGCCACGATCGCAATCAGGATCAGCCCAATGCCCATCGCAGGGTTGTTCAGCTTGGCCGGGGTGGTCATCGGACGGGTCCTTTCCTGACTGACCTAGCATGGGGTAATGGGGTGGTCACGCCCGTTTTCGACATGGCCGCTTGGTGGTGCGCCGTGCTTGGAGTAGGCTGGTTGAATCTTGACAGGACAAGGAGAATGCGCCGATGAAAATGCACGACGAACGAGACATCAAGGCAGACCGCGCAACCGTTTGGGCGGCGCTGTTGCATCCTGAGGTGTTGAAAGAATGTGTGCCCGGCGCGCAAGAGTTGACCGGCACGCCGGAGGACGGTTTTGACGCCGTCGTTGTGCAGAAGGTCGGCCCGGTGAAGGCGACGTTCAAAGGCCATGTAACCCTGTCGGATATGGTCGAGCATGAAAGCTTGACCTTGTCAGGATCGGGCAAGGGCGGGGCTGCCGGATTTGCCAAGGGTAGCGCCACTGTGCGGCTGGAGGTAAGTGAAACCGGAACCCGGCTGACCTATGATGTCGAGGCGAAAGTCGGGGGCAAACTGGCCCAGCTAGGCAGCCGCATTGTCGATGGATTCGCCAAAAAGATGGCGGATCAGTTTTTTACCCGGCTGGAAGAGGTGATTGAGGGTCCCAAAGAAGACGATGCGTCAGAGGCCGACGACACCGAAGAGACCAAAAAAAGGGGTGGTTAAAGCGGCTGATCAGTTGACGCGTCTCTCGCCCACCCTGAGAAAGCTAACCAATCTAAGACGTACAGAGCTTGTTTGTACTGCGCTGTGTTATGCACAACGTAATCGATCAACCGTCTGCGTGACGCTTTAGCGACTGGATGTTCGCCCGATCACCGCCGCGATCCGTTTGCCGATTTCGGCACTGGCCTTGGAGGATGGATGGATCATGTCAAACGCATGATAGCTGCGATCACCCGGTGGCACCAAATCCGCCAGAGACAGGAAATAGATGCCCTTGTCCAAACGGGCCAGCTTGTCGATCCGGCGTTCAAGTTCGTCGCCTTCATCCTTGCAGTACTCAATCGGCGATCCCAAACCGGGCGAGCGTAGATAGCCAACATAAAGGACCTTGGCCCCGTCCTGCCGCAGTTGCGAGACAAAACCGGGGATCGCGCCCTTGCGGCCATCTTCGGAAATCAACCGCTCCATCTTGGTATCACACAAGCTGCATCCACAGCCCAACCACAGATCGTTGCCACCGCCATTGACGATGACCCAATCCCATTTTCCCGGGCGATACTGTTTGGGAATGTTCAGTCCTGCAGCCCCCGAAATCGGTAGCGCATAGATCATCCGCGCACCGATAACCGAACGGTCAATCACCTGCTCATCCAACTCACGCTCGACCGAATGCGAGATCGCCTTGCCGACGCCGCCGTTGGCGGCCATCAGTGAATCGCCCACCAAAAGGATGCGTGCCTGATCATCGCGGGTAACCGCCTCGCCACAGCTTGCCAAGGCAAAGAGGGCGCAAAAAACCCATATAAGCTTTTGCTTAATAACCAATTCAAAATTCCTTCACGCCCGCCAGATGATGGCAGTTAACCAAAGCCCCAGCGGCAGTATCCTCAACCGCTGTTAAGAAATCGACCATCAATGACAATGCTGGGGCTAAACACTCTGTTTCCGCAGCACCGCACAACCTGCTCTGCGCCAACACAGATTTGCACGCCGATGACTTTCGCCTACTGTGCCCAAAAACGGCTCAGAGGAATGGCAGTATGACCCCGATTGTGGATGTGAATGACCTGCGCAAGACTTACAAAGGTGGGTTTGAGGCGCTCAAAGGCGTGTCGCTGAGCATTGAAGAAGGTGAGATTCTGGCGCTTCTTGGCTCCAATGGCGCTGGCAAGACCACATTGATTTCAACGCTTTGCGGGATCACAACGCCCTCATCCGGCAGTGCCAGTGTCGGTGGGCATGATATCGTAACCGACTATCGTGCCGCGCGTAGCCTGATCGGCCTGGTCCCGCAAGAGATTGCGCTGGAGCCATTTGAGAAGGTGATCAACACATTGCGATTTTCACAAGGGGTATTTGGCAAGAAACGCGATGATGCGCTGATCGAGCGGATCCTGCGGCAGCTGTCTTTGTGGGACAAACGCACCGCCCGCACCCGCGAGTTATCGGGAGGCATGAAGCGGCGGGTTATGATCGCCAAGGCGCTGTGTCACGAACCCCGGGTGCTGTTTCTGGATGAACCCACTGCCGGGGTCGATGTCGAACTGCGCCGTGACATGTGGGAGATCGTCAAGGCACTGAAGGCCGATGGCGTGACGATCATCCTGACCACCCACTACATCGAAGAGGCCGAAGCGATTGCCGACCGTGTTGGCGTGATTGCCAAGGGTGATCTGCTGCTGGTCGAGGACAAGGCGGCTCTGATGGCGCGCATGGGTCGCAAGACCTTGCAGATTGACCTGCGTGAACCGCTGACAACGCTGCCTGAAGCTCTGACCAGCTATGATCTGGAACTGGCTGACGGGGGTGCGGCGCTGCTCTATCACTATGACACGCGCGGCGAGGGAACAGGCATTACCAAGCTGTTACAGGCGCTGGCGGGCGAGGGGTTGCAACTGCGCGATCTGCACACCAGCCAATCCAGCCTGGAAGAGATTTTCGTCAGTTTGGTGCAGGAGGATGCGGCATGAACCTTTATGCGATCAAAGCCATCTATATGTATGAGATGAAAAGGTTTTTCCGCACACTGATGGAAAGCCTGCTGTCGCCGGTGATCTCAACTTCGCTCTATTTCGTGGTGTTTGGCGCGGCGATTGGCAGCCGGATTGATCAGGTCGAAGAGGTCAGCTATGGCGCGTTTATCGTTCCCGGTCTGATCATGCTGAGCGTGATGACACAGGCGATCAGCAATGCCAGTTTTGGCATCTATTTCCCGAAATTCATTGGTACGATTTTTGAGTTGCTCTCGGCCCCGGTCAGCTTTCTTGAAGTTGTGGTGGGCTATGTCGGGGCGGCGGCGACCAAGGCGCTGTTGATCGGGGTGATCATTCTGGTCACCGCGAAACTGTTTGTCGATATCGAGATTTTGCACCCTTGGTCGATGATCGCCTTTCTGATCCTGACCTGCGTGTCCTTTGCGTTGTTCGGGTTCATCATCGGCATCTGGGCCGAGAATTTCCAGCAGTTACAGCTGATCCCCCTGCTGGTGATCACGCCCTTGGTGTTTCTGGGCGGTGCGTTCTATTCGATCTCGATGCTGCCTGCCGCGTGGCAAACGGTGACGCTGTTCAACCCGGTGGTCTATCTGATCTCAGGCTTCCGCTGGGCCTTCTTTGGCGTCGCGGATGTGCCGGTGATGTGGAGCCTGCTGGCCATCTTTGGATTTACCGTGATGTGCCTTGGCGTTGTCTGGTGGGTGTTCAAAACGGGATATCGGATCAAATCCTGACAGGTTTGGCGTATCTTTTCAGCCACATTGCGGTTTGTGGGGAGGCACCACCTTGTTTGACGGGCGGCGGCGCTCTAAATCGGCCTGCATGAAGCACCTGATCCCATTCCTCAAATCCGAACCCAGCGTTGCCGTCATCCGACTGACCGGGTCAATCGGCGCGACAAGCCGTTCGCAACTGAGCGACGAGGCCATCGGCCCGGTGATTGAGAAGGCGTTTAAACGCGGCAAACCCGCAGCGGTGGCCTTGTTGATCAACTCGCCCGGTGGATCGCCGGTGCAATCTTCACTGATCGGCGCGCGCATTCGTCGGCTGGCCGAAGAACATGCCATTCCGGTCCATGCCTTTGTCGAGGATGTCGCTGCCTCGGGGGGTTATTGGCTGGCCACGGCTGCGGATGATATCTGGGTTGATCCCGGATCAATCGTCGGCTCGATCGGGGTGATTTCATCCGGATTTGGCGCGCCGGTGTTTTTGGCGCGGCAAGGGATTGAGCGACGGGTGCACACATCCGTGAAATCCAAAAGTCTGCTTGACCCGTTCCTGCCTGAAAAGAAAGAGGATGTGGCGCGGCTGAATTCCTTGCTGGAACAAATCCATGAACAGTTCGTCACGCAGGTCAAAATGCGCCGGGGGGACAAGTTGACGGATAAGACCGACCTGTTCACCGGTGAATTCTGGCTGGGCCGTCGGGCCGTGGAATTGGGTCTGGTCGACGGCGAGGCGCATCTGATGCCCAAGCTGAAAGATCTCTACGGCGAGAAGGTGCGCCTGAAATGGTATGGCCGTAAACGCGGCCTGCTGAGCCGGTTCGGTGCCGACCTGGCCCGCGATGCAGTTGCCACGGTTGAGGAGCGGGCGAATTACGCGCGTTTCGGGCTTTGATGTGATTGCAAAAATCGTCGCTCTTTTTCTGGTGTTTATCGCGGTTCTTGGCATGTTCGGGAAGCTGAGGTTTCCGGGCCAGAAACGCCTGGCCTCGGCCAAATGCAAGAAATGTGGACGCTACCGTATTGGTAAGGGCCCCTGCTCCTGTCAGAAAGGCCCGCGCGTATGATCATGGCTTGGCTGTTGTCGGGCCTGGGCCTGTTGATCTTGCTGCTGGCGGGCGATGCATTGGTCAAAGGGGCGGTCAACCTGAGCCTTCGGGTCGGTATCCCGGCCCTGATCGTCAGCCTTACCATTGTCGCTTTTGGTACGTCCGCGCCTGAGCTGTTGATTTCCACCAATGCGGTGCTGGATGACAAACCGGGCCTGGCGCTGGGCAATGTGGTAGGCTCAAATACCGCCAATATCCTTTTGGTTCTTGGGGTGCCCGCACTGCTGGCCGGGCTTCATACCAGCTCGTGCAGTTGCCAGAAAACATTCATGTTCATGATCGCTGCCACGGTCCTGTTTATCGGGTTGGCGTTCCGGGGTGTGTTTGACTGGTACGCGGGCATCGTTCTGCTGGCCGCGCTGGCCTATGTCCTGTTTGATGCCTTCCGTGATGCCCATCGCCATCGCAAGGCGGTGGCCGCCATGGTTGAGCCGGACGATGACGAAGACGTCGAGGGCGCTGACCCGGACATGCCGTGGTGGCAGATTTACGTGTTCCTTGGGCTGGGCCTGATTGGCTTGCCTCTGGGGGCTGATCTGTTGGTTGATAACGCCTCAATCATTGCCAGCGCCTTTGGGGTCAGTGATGCGGTGATCGGGCTGACGCTGGTGGCCCTTGGGACATCCTTGCCGGAACTGGCGACAACGGTGATGGCCGCGCTGCGCAAACAGGCCGATGTGGCTCTGGGCAATGTCATTGGGTCGAACATGTTCAACCTGTTGGCGATCATCGGGATCACCACGTTGGTGGGTCCGATCCCGGTCGATCCCGATTTCCTCAAGTTCGATCTCTGGGTGATGCTGGCAGCGTCCTTGCTGCTGATCCCCTTCGTGTTTTTCAAACAGGACATCAAACGCGGTTGGGGGATTACCTTGACGACGCTCTATTTGACCTATGTTGTGATCGTCCTGACCTGAACGGAGGCGGCATATGACACGCGCATTGGTAACTGGAGCGGCACGGCGGCTGGGCCGGGCGATGGCACTGGCTTTGGCCGAACGGGGCTATGACGTCGCGGTGCATTTCGCCGGGTCCGAAGACGAGGCGCAAGAGGTGGCGGATCTGATCACGGCGATGGGCCGTCAGGCTGTGGTGCTTGAGGCCGACCTGCTGGATGAGGCGCAGATGCAGAGCCTGCTGCCGCGCGCGGCTAAAGCCCTGGGCGGACCGATCACCACGCTGATCAACAACGCCTCGATCTTTGAGCATGACACGGTGGAAACCGCGACGCGTGAGAGTTGGGACAGACATCTGGAAAGCAACCTGCGCGCGCCCTTCGTGCTGACTCAGGCGCTGGCCGCACAGGTGCCCGAACCGGTGATGGATGCCAATGGAGAGCCGGTGGCGCAGGGCGTGGTCATCAACATGATCGACCAACGTGTGCGCAAGCTGACGCCCGAATTCATGAGCTACACAATTGCCAAATCTGCGCTGTGGACGATGACGCAAACCATGGCGCAGGGTCTGGCCCTCCGGGTGCGGGTGAATGGCATCGGTCCGGGGCCGACATTGCAAGGACCGGCGCAGACAGCCGAGCAATTTCAACTTCAGCGGCAGGCGACGATCCTGCAACGCGGGTCCGATCCCGAGGGGATTATCGGGGCGCTGGATTACCTGCTGAATGCCCGCGCTGTGACCGGTCAGTTGCTCTGTGTTGATGGTGGCCAGCATCTGGGCTGGCAGACGCCGGATGTGGTGGACGTGGAGTAAATTGGTGAGTCTGGTCCTGACTTTTGCACCTTAGAGCAGAATCGTCATGAAAGCGTTACAAAAATGTTAATGTTTTCAATGTTTTGCCATTTGGTAAGTTTTTTCGTCAGCAAAAACAACAGCTTGAAAAAGTGCCGAAAAAATAGGCACATCAGGGAACTGGGCCAAAAACAAAGGAAATTTCCAAACCGGCGAAACTTATCGGCAGAGTTATCCACATGTTTCGTGGACAGGTTTTCTCTTGCTACCGGGTTGGTAAGATTGCAGCAAGACCAGAGAATCATATCTGAAAGTATACCCGCCTCGTGACCCAGCAAACTGCCCCCAAAACCGGCCATGAGGTGATCCAGTCCTACCTCAAGACGCTGGACGCCTCGCCCGGCGTTTACCGCATGCTCGATGCGCAGGCGCGGGTGCTGTATGTGGGCAAAGCGCGCAACCTCAAGGCGCGCGTCAGCAGTTATGCTAGGCCCACCGGGCACACTCCGCGGATCGCGCGGATGATCGACGCCACAGCCTCGATGATGTTCCTGACCACCGCGACGGAAACCGAGGCACTGTTACTCGAACAGAACCTGATCAAGCAGCTGAAGCCGAAATTCAACGTCCTGCTGCGGGATGATAAAAGCTTCCCCAATATCCTCGTCACCAAGGCGCATGACTTCCCGATGATCAAAAAACATCGCGGAGCGAAAAAGGAAAAGGGTGCCTATTACGGTCCCTTTGCCAGCGCGGGGGCGGTGAACCGGACGCTGGGCCAATTGCAGCGCGTGTTTCAGTTGCGCAATTGTAGTGATCCGATGTTTGATAGCCGCACGCGCCCCTGCCTGCAATATCAGATCAAACGCTGCACCGCGCCATGCGTGGGGCACATCTCCAAGGCGGAATACGCGACGCAGGTTGCCGATGCCGAACGCTATCTGGCCGGCAAATCGACCGAGATTCAGGAAAAGCTGGCCGCGCAGATGCAAGAGGCCTCCGAGGTCATGGAGTTTGAACGCGCCGCCGCCCTGCGCGATAGGATCAAGGCGCTGACGCAGGTGCAGACCGCGCAAGGCATCAACCCGCGCACTGTGGACGAGGCTGACCTGATCGCCCTGCATCTGGAAAAGGGGCAGGCCTGTGTTCAGGTGTTTTTCATCCGCGGCGGGCAGAACTGGGGCAACCGTGATTTCTATCCGCGTGTGATGGCCGATGTGGCCGAACCCGAGGTGCTGGAGGCCTTCATCGGCCAGTTCTATGACAGCAAAGACCCCCCCAGACAGTTGATCCTGTCGCACCCGATTGAAAATGATGATCTGATGCAACAGGCGTTAAGTGACAAGTTGGGGCGCAAGGTCACCTTGCTGGTGCCGCAAAAGGGCGAAAAGGCCGAGCTGATTGACGGCGCGTTGCGCAATGCCCGCGAAAGCCTGGCGCGCAAGATGGCCGAGACGGCGACGCAGGGCAAGCTGTTGAAAGGTCTGGCCGAGGCGTTTGATCTGGATACCCCTCCGCAACGGATCGAGGTTTATGACAACAGCCATATTCAGGGGGCACATGCGGTGGGGGCCATGATTGTGGCGGGGCCGGATGGCTTTATGAAAAACCACTATCGCAAGTTCAACATCAAGGGGGACGATCTGACGCCCGGTGATGATTTCGGCATGATGAAAGAGGTGCTGACTCGGCGGTTCAAGCGCTTGTTGAAAGACGATCCTGATCGCGATGAGGGGCATTGGCCTGACCTCTTGTTGATTGACGGCGGTGCCGGTCAGGTCAGTGCAGTGGCCGAAATTATGCGCGATATGAAGGTCGAGGATATCCCGATGGTCGGGGTCGCCAAAGGTGTTGACCGCGATCATGGCAAAGAAGAATTCCACCGTCGCGGCAAGCAGGTGATGGCGCTGCGCCACAATGATCCGGTGCTTTATTTTGTGCAGCGTTTGCGGGACGAGGCGCATCGCTTTGCCATTAGCACCCACCGCGCCAAACGTGCCAAAGCCGTTGGGGCAACTCCGCTGGATGATGTGGCGGGCGTCGGAGCGGCGCGCAAACGGACCCTGTTGCAGCATTTCGGATCGGCCAAAGCGGTCAGCCGCGCGGCGCTTGCTGACCTGAAGGCGGTGGAAGGGGTGTCAGATGCGCTGGCGCAGAAGGTTTATGACTATTTCCACGAGAACGGATAGCGCCCGGAGTTTTAGAAAATTCTGGTCCCGGAACATTCGAATTTTCCGTGGCATTTTCTTCGAAGAAAATGGGTGCGTGGTGATGTCACGGCGTCTTTCCCCTCTCAACATTCCGGGATAGACAGTGGTCATGACTTGGAACATTCCCAATATCCTGACCGTGTTAAGGCTTCTGGCTGCGCCGATGCTTGCGGTGATGTTTCTCTATTTCAACCGGCCCTGGGCGGATTGGTTTGCGCTGGTCCTGTTCATCAGCGCGGCACTCACCGATTGGTTGGACGGGCATTTGGCGCGCACCTGGAAACAGACCACCAAGCTGGGCACGATGCTGGACCCGATTGCCGACAAGGCGATGGTGGTGATTGCGTTGATGGTGATTGTCGGGTTCTCCGATGTCTATTGGACCCCGTGGCTGGTGCTGCCCGCAACGGTGATCCTGTTTCGCGAAGTGTTCGTCTCGGGCCTGCGCGAATTTCTGGGCGATACGGCGGGCACGCTGAAGGTGACCCAACTGGCCAAGTGGAAGACCACGGCACAGATGGTGGCCATCGCCATCCTGTTTTCCCGCGGGATTTTTGAGCATCACCTGGTCATGCACAGCTATGGCATGGATCAGGCGATGATTGATCAGGTCATGCTGGGCGAGATCGAGGATGTGAACGGGTTGCTTGGGTATTATCATGCCATGATCTGGTCCGGGCGGATCGGGTTTTGGATGCTGTGGATCGCGGCCGGTATGACACTTATCTCGGGTTTTGATTACTTCAAGAAATCAATCCCTTACCTGAAGGAAAGACCATGATTGACGTGCTTTACTTTGCCTGGGTGCGTGAACGGATCGGACACCCCAAGGATCAGGTTGAGACGACAGCGGCCACCGTCATGGATCTCGTCGAAGAACTGCGCGCCCGCGAGCCGCGGTATGAGGCGGCCTTTGCTGATCTGGACGCGCTGCGGGTGGCTGTGGATCAGGAATTGACCGGTTTTGACGCGCCGCTGAACGATGTGCGCGAGGTGGCGTTTTTTCCGCCCATGACGGGGGGCTAGGCCATGGATATCCGGGTGCAATCCGAGCCGTTTCAATTTGGCGCCGAGGCCGATGCCTTTGCCACCCGGCAGCGCGGCATGGGCGCGGTTGTTACCTTCAGTGGCATTGTGCGCGACATCGCCGGCGGCCTTGAGGTGATGGAGATCGAGCATTACCCGGGCATGACTAAAAGCGCGCTGTGCGGGATCGCCGAAGAGGCGTTAAGCCGCTGGAATCTAGGCGACGTTCTGGTCATCCACCGGCATGGGTCCTTGCACGCCAACGACATGATCATGATGGTGGCCACCTCGGCACCGCACAGGGTGGACGCGTTTGAAGCGGCAGAGTTTCTGATGGACTATCTCAAATCCCGCGCGCCCTTCTGGAAGAAGGAAAAAACCCGCGACGGCGCTGATTGGGTGGCTGCAAAAGATGAAGATGAGGCGGCTTTGGGGCGGTGGAGCGACAGCTCGTGATGTTTGACCTTGTGCAAGATCACCCCTGTTTCGCACAAAAGGCGTTCGCGGGGCGTCTAGATTCATTACCAAAAAAACTCAAAGGTGGTGAATGCCGGTTCGCGGACGAGGACGAAACCGCTCTCGCGGTATTGGCGCTTGTGTCGAGGGTTTCGCGCTGATCGAAGCGCCGTGATTTTGTGAACTGACGATTCTGTTGGACGATTGGAACCTTCTCAATCTGACGATAGGAGGTTTCAATGTCAGACCAATATGTACCTGCACTGCGCCAGCGATTTCTCGAAGATATGCGGATCAAAGGGCTGCAGTCGAAAACGCAGACAATGTATTTGCGAGGGATGCGGGATTTTACGCGGTTTCTGGGTCACGCGCCGGATAGCGCGACACCGGAAGAGCTGCGGGCGTTCCAGCTCGATATGAAGGAGCGCGGCATTGGCGCACCGACCTTCAACAACCGGCTGACAGTGTTGAGTTTCTTCTTTGCGACGACGTGCCCGCGTCCCGAGATGAAGCGGCATATGCGCTATCAACGGGCGGCTAAGAAGATCCCCGTTGTGCTCAGCGCCGAGGAAGTCGCGCGTATTATCGAAGCGGCACCTGGGCCTGGGTTACGATACCGCGCGGCCTTCAGCGTGGCCTATGGTGGCGGGCTGCGCGCCAGCGAGGTCACCCATCTCAAAGTTGGCGACATAGATAGCGACCGGATGCTGATCCGGATTGAGCAAGGTAAGGGTCGTAAGGACCGGCAGGTCATGTTGTCGCCGAACCTTCTGAGCCTGTTGCGCGACTATTACCGAGAAGTGCGGCCGAGAGGTTGGATGTTCCCGGGTCGTAACCGGATCGATCCAATCTCGACGCGGCAGTTCAATCGGGCCTTTGGGGTCGCATGCGATTTTGCAGAGATCAAGAAGCAGGTGTCGCCCCACACTCTGCGGCACAGCTTTGCCACGCATCTGCTGGAGGGTGGGACCGACATCCGGGTGATCCAAGTGCTTCTGGGCCATGCCAAGCTGGAAACGACGACGATCTATACCAAGGTGGCAACCAAGACGATCCAGAGTGTCACCAGCCCGTTTGATCTGCTGGTGCGGCGGGAGGCCGGACCCGGTTAAACTAGGCTTCCATGTCTCGCCTCAAGCTGGAGGTCGCAGACATCTTCCGCGCCCATGGTGCTACCTATCGCCTGGCCCACGCCGGACACTTGAACCTACAGCAGTTAAAAGTGATGTCGGCGATAGAGAGCTGCCGGACCGCTGTGCTTGGCGGGCATGTTGCCGCTTGCACCAAATGCAGTCACCAGCACATCGCCTACAACTCGTGCCGCAATCGGCATTGCCCGAAGTGCCAAGGTGCAGCGGCGCAGGACTGGATGCAGGCGCGCATGGAAGACTTGTTGCCCATTGAGTATTTCCACGTGGTCTTCACGCTGCCATCGCAAATCGCCGACATTGCCTTCCAGAACAAAGCGGTGGTCTACGGCCTCCTGTTCAAGGCGGCGGCGCAAACTCTGCTGACAATCGCAGCCGATCCAAAACATCTTGGTGCAAAGATTGGCATGACGAGCGTGCTGCATACATGGGGATCCGCGATGACGCACCACCCGCATGTGCATATCATCGTGCCGGGCGGTGGATTGTCGTCCGATGGCAAGCGCTGGAAGAACTGCCGCTCAGGCTTCTTCCTGCCGGTAAAGGTGCTCGCGCGTTTGTTCCGCCGCCTGTTCCTCGAAGGGCTGAGCGGATTGCACAAAGCAGGCAAGCTGCGCTTCTTCGGCAAACTGGCAAAGCTGGCCGACCCCGATACCTTCGCCGCCCATCTCGCGCCGCTGCGCAAAACCAACTGGGTGGTTTATGCCAAACCACCCTTCGGCGGGCCTGAGGCCGTGCTGGCGTACTTGAGCCGTTACACGCACCGCGTGGCGATCTCAAACCACCGCCTGATCAGCGCTGATGCCAACACTGTGGCCTTCCGGTGGAAAGATTATCGCATCAAACGTGGGGACAGGATGAAGGTCATGCGTCTGCCGACGTCCGAGTTCATCCGTCGCTTCCTGATCCATGTCCTGCCCTCCGGCTTCCACCGCATCCGCCACACAGGCTTCCTCGCGAATGGCATCCGTCGCGACAGGATCGCAAAGATCAGGTCTTTATTGGAGGTTGAAGCAGACGCCATTCCGAAAGCCCATGAGGATCAAGGTGTCGATACCGACGAACGAGACCAGTCCCAGCCGTGCCCCAAATGCGGTGGCGCAATGATCATCATCGAGACCTTCATGCGGGGCCAAACACCCAAGTCCCGCGCACCGCCATGGGAGGACGCCGCATGATACGACTATCAAATCGGGTCCTTCATTACGCGGACGCCGGACCCATCGGTGCGACCATCCCGCCAAAACCTGCGCTACAACAGGCCAATGGCGGCAAAACGGGATATCAATCAGCCAAATCGGGCTGGGAAAATCGACTTATCAGCGCTGCTTGTCATCACGCAGCCGATAGTTCTGCACATCAATCACCGCAGCCATAGTACACAATCCCCATAGCACCGAAATCCGCCCACGCTTTCCTCCTTGTCAGATTTGTCGCCGCTGCATCTCACGATGACAACAGCCACAAACCTTAGACAAATCAGACTTTTAATGAGATATTATCAGACTTTTAATGAGATATTATCAGACTTTTAATGAGATATTATGAGATATTATCAAAGTCTGCTTTTCCGGTTTGCCAAAAACAGATTGAGCT
Organism: Roseovarius sp.; assembly: GCA_965207105.1. Lineage (GTDB taxonomy): Bacteria > Pseudomonadota > Alphaproteobacteria > Rhodobacterales > Rhodobacteraceae > Roseovarius. The sequence continues at coordinate 49,917 of CBDBLS010000070.1, forward strand.
CGCCGTTATAGATTACCTAGTGTTCAGCACCTGACATAAGATTCCCACTGTCGGTTTTCTGTGCCATACCCGGCCCATGAGACGCACTGACATGTGCCTTTACCTTGGCCCCGCCGAGCGTTCTGAGCTTCAAGCCCTGATCGCCAACCGCAACAGCCCTCGCAAACTGGTCTGGCGGGCCGAGATCGTACTGGCAACGGCGGATGGTTGCGGCACGTTTGAGATCATGCGGCGGGCGGGCACTTCGAAACCTACCGTGTGGCGTTGGCAGCAACGCTATCTCGATGAGGGTGTAGCTGGCCTCAAACGTGACAAGACCCGACCTTCGCGGGTGCCGCCGCTGCCGATTGCGACACGATTGAAGGTGATCGCCAAGACAGTTCAGGAGTCCCCTGCGAATGCCACTCACTGGAGCCGCAGCCTGATGGCCGAGGCCGTGGGTATTTCGCCTTCGAGCGTGGGACGCATATGGGCCGAGGCGGGCCTGAAGCCGCACCTCACGAAAGGGTTCAAGGTGTCGAACGATCCGCTGTTCGAGGAGAAAGTCGCCGATATCGTCGGGCTCTACCTTGACCCGCCGGAGCGGGCGGTGGTGCTGTGCGTCGACGAGAAGTCGCAAATTCAGGCACTTGATCGCACCCAGCCGGGATTGCCGCTCAAGAAGGGTCGCGCCGCCGCCATGACCCATGATTACAAACGCCACGGCACGACCACGCTGTTCGCCGCCCTTGATGTGAAGACGGGCACGGTCATCGGCAATTGCATGCCCCGCCACAGAGCCAGGGAGTTCCTGAAATTCCTGCGCAGTATCGACAAGGCCACGCCAGTGCGATGCGAGGTCCATCCGGTGCTCGACAACTACGCCACCCACAAGACACCCGAGGTCAAGGCCTGGCTCGAAAAGCACCCCCGCTTCAAGCTGCATTTTACCCCCACCAGCGCCTCATGGCTGAACCTGGTCGAGCGCTTCTTCGCCGAGATCACCGCCGGGCGCATCCGACGCGGCAGCTATTCCAGCGTCGATGACCTGGAGGCTGCGATCTACGACTATCCGGCGCTCCACAACGAGAAACCGAAGCCTTTCAAATGGACCAGGAGCGCCAAGGATATCCTCACCCGAGAACGCCGCGCACTCGACACGCTGGATGAAATCCGCGGAAATAGGTAAGAAGTGTCAGACTCTGAACACTAGGTGTAGAGTTGTGCACGGTAAGGAACGAATGGCCATGACGCCTCACCGCCTCGACCGAAAAAATCTCCGACACACCTCTGGATTCCAGTCGTGAACATGATTGAGTCGTTGCCGGTACACTCTTTGCGAAACCGGTCGGTCGACTCGCGAATGCGGTGGCACGTCTTGGCGATTCCCCCGCCCTAGAGTTTTTTGAGACACCGTTCAAGACATGACCCAAGGGGATGATTGAGGTGTATCATGACGGAACAAAGGAAGGTTGAGCGCGAAGGATCCGGAGCTGCGGAGACTTCACATATCGCAGCGGATCCGGCTCCGGCCCGGCGCCGGAGACTTACGGCTACACGCAAGCAAGAGGCCGTTCCGCGCGTTCTTCGCGGCGAAGATGTTGAATTGGTCGCACGTTCGTTTGGTGCGACAGCTGCGGATGTCAGCGGTTGGCGGGATGCATTTCCCGAAGGAGGGTCATCAAACCTGAAGTCCCGTCCGCGCGACGTGCGCGATGAGGGGATTGACCGTCTGCGGGCCAGGGTGGGTGAGATCACCATGGATAACGAACTTCTGTATGAGAAGATCGCGAAGATGGAGGCGGGCCACCCTTTCGGGTGCCGGAGGTCGAAACGATGAGTGCCGTCATCTCGATCTCCACGGGCAAAGCCTACGGCGTTTCCCGGGTGTGCCGGGTCTGGGGACTGGGCCGCGCAAGCGTGTATCGTGACTTGCGCCCGCTTCCGGCGGAACCCGCGCCGCGCCGCCGCCCTGGTCCTCGGGGAGCGATGTCTGACGCTGATCTGGTCGAGAGGATCAAACAAGTGATCACTGACAGCAGGTTCCATGGCGAGGGCCACCGCAAGATCCGGGCACGTCTGCGCTGCAAGGGCATTCGAACCTCGAAGGCGCGGGTGCTCCGGCTCATGCGGGAGAACGGGCTTTGTGCGAAGCCATGCCATGGGTCCGCCCATGGCCCCCGTGCCCATGACGGCACGATCATCCCGGACAACATCGATGAGATGTGGGGCACGGATATGACGGGGACCGTTCCCGGCACAGGTCGCCAGGTTGCCGTCTTCATCGCGGTTGACCATTGCCCGGCGGGCTGCGCAGGCGGTCATAGCCTCTCAATCAGCATCATTCCGAAGGTGTTATGGCTCGCAGTACATCGGCCACGACTTCCAGAACGGGATTGCCTGGCCGGGCGCGAAATCCTCGCCGTCCCTTGTCCGCGCTCCCGAAGGCAACGGCCGCGCCGAGCGATTCATTCGAACCCTGAAGGAAAACCCGCTCCGGGTCAGAACTTTCGACACCATCGAGGAACTCCAGGCCGCCCTGCAAAAGTTCAAGGAGGACTACAACGAAGAATGGCCGATCCAGCGGCACGGACACCGTTCGCCAAACCAGTTCAGATGTGACGCAATGGACAAAATCCAGGCCGCCGCATAAGCTTCACGAGTGTCTCAATAACCCTAGGGCGCTACAGGCGCGACCACACGAGCTTCGTTGCGTCCTAGCACTGGTGGCAGTGCAGGTCATCAATGACGTTCTCTGGCTCCCACAGCCCGTATTGGGTTTCCAGCACGCCCAGGCGTCCTTGATAACCCGTTCAGAGCCACATGTTTTACAGCACGGAACCGTGCCGATGTCTTCTTCTGTGTCTTCTTGCAGAGTACCCATAGTTCATCTCCTTCCGGTGAAGCGCCAAGGAGGGATTTCCCAAGCGCTGCGCGGAAGGCGATGGACGAGAAAGAGCTATCTGGGAGTATGATGGCGTGAGTGGTTCGAGAGGGATAGCAGGCACGGTATTGGTGGGGGTGATATTCCCCGCCGCGCCAGGTTGAGCGCTTGGCTAGTCAATAATCTGCAGCAACGGGATTCTGCAGGAAACCCGTTGACCTTAGTTGCCCTAACACAACAACGGTAGGGTATGCCGATATGCTATAACAATCAGAGAAAACAAGATAGCGTATTGCTACGCGAACACCAGCTTATACCAACGGCCCAATTAATTGACCTTTATCCATCCTCGATCTGTGATTGAAGTTATGCGTTCAGGGTCGTTCGCAAAGAAGTTCCAGGCCCGGGCGCATTTTTCGAGGATGTCTTCATATGTGTCGAAGACAGAGACAGCGGGTTTGTTCGACCGCAGATAGGCCCAAACGTTTTCCATTGGGTTCAATTCCGGTGAGTATGGGGGCAGTTTTACGAGTGTAGTATTATCTGGCACCTGCAAGCATTTTGCTCCGTGCCAACCAGCCCCGTCGATGATGAGCAAGGCATGTGCGCCGGGTGCGATTGTCTTTGCGATCTCATCGAGATGCAGCCCCATTGCTTCGGCGTTGACGTAAGGCAGGACCAGCCCAGCCGCCGTGCCACAGGCAGGACAGGCTGCGCCGAAGATACAGCTCCATTTGCAGCGCGTATCACGTGGTGCGCGCGGGCGGGTTCCACGCCTGGCCCATTTGCGGGTGAGGGGTCCTTGCTGCCCGACGCGGGCTTCATCCTGGAACCATACCTCAAGCGGCTTCCCCTTTGCATGTTTTGGCAGGGTATCGGCTATGAGGCTGGCAAAGTTTTTTTAAAAGCCTGCTGTGCAGCGGGATCAGTTCCGGGATGCTCCGGGCGCACGGAAAGGCGACGAAAACCATGCCTGGCTGGATACTTGCCAATCGTACGTTCATGTAGCTTTACGTCGAATTCTTCTTCAACGCGGACCTGCAAATCGGCACAGCGCCACCGCACTACGCCATCTTTTGCCGGGTCAGGCCCAGCCTCAACCCAAGCCACAAACAGCGCCTGTTGCTCTGGGGACAGGCGTGGTTTTGCACCCTTGCCACACCGATCAGAAAGCCCACCAAGGCCCTCTGCATTGTAGCGATGCACCCGGTCTCTGGGAGTTTGGCGATCCATACCGCTGCTACGGGCCGCTGTTGCGCGGTCCACATCGTCAAGCACCAGCGCTATGGCGAGTATTCGACGGACAACACGACCATCCCTGGTTCGCTTTGCAGCACAACGCAAATCTTGCGCGGACATATCTGTGCGCGTAATCTTGACTGCCCCACCCATGAGCACCTCCTTGCTTCTGGAGGCCATTGATTCAGAAATGCAGTAAATTTGAAATCACAAAAGTGAGTCAGACATTAAGGCCGCTGGTATTAGGTTGATCTTGGAGGATGGCCACAAAAAACGAGACAAGCTGATAACAGCCAAGGGCTTCTTCAGAGACAACCCTAAGCAGAGATTCTTGACTTGTCCCACGGATGGCCTTTGCGCTCGCTATTTCGGTTTTTGACGCTGTGGTGAATGGTGTTTTCGAGGTCGTCGATATCGCTGAACGTCTGGTGTGCCGGTTCGGTCGCTTTGAGCGCTTTCCATGCCGGTTCGATGTCGTTGAGCTCGGGAGCATATTCAGGCAGCCATTCAACGGTAAGCCAATGATCACGTTCTTCCAGCGCCGTGCGGGTCAGCTTGCCGGTATGGACCGGTCCGTTGTCGAGAACCGGTACAACAGGCTTCTCCGGCCTGCCCGGTGCCGGAGCAAAAAGCCGATCCAGTTCAGCCGGCAAGTCAATGAAATCACTTGAACGCCTGGTGCGCGACGTGGTGACGGTGAGTTGGTTCGCGGCATAATCAAGCGCGCCCATTATGGCGATCCTTGATGCCTGACCAGGCGCGGGAATGCGAAATCAGTGCCGCGACGCGCCCACGCACGGGCCAGATAAGGATGTGTCAAAGCCTCGCTCTCATCAGCAAAAAGAAGCATGATGTCTCCGGCCCTTGCCTGTTGTTTCAAAAGCCTGAGCCGTACCCCCGCACGATCCACGGCCTGCGCATCCTGTCGGCCTTTCAGGGTATGCCGGGGCCTTTTGTAGACCTGTTTCGCAATAGGTAGATTTCTGCTATTCCAGCTTCACCGAAGCAGTGGAGTTTGCCGGAATGGCCGTACTGAAAGTTTTACGGGCACGTCCAGAGTTGTTTTTCCGCCTTTCCGGAATACGTCCGGCGGATTTTGATGCTCCGGTTTGTCAGCTTCACCCGATTTGGCTTGCCGGTGAAGCCGCGCGTTTGTCCCGAAAGAACAGACAACGGGCCATCGGGGGCGGCAGGAAGTATCGGCTGCAACTGGCGGAACAAATGCTTTTGTGCCTGATCCATTACCGCACATACGCCGGCCAGGCCTTTGTTGGCCTGCTTTTCGACATTTCCAGCCCTACAGTTTGTCGCCGCGTTCGCGCCATGACGACGGTGATGGCTGGCCATTTCGCCATGCCGGAGCGCAGGATCAAATTATCGACACAGGAAAGAAACGATCTTCTCTATCTTATGATCGATGGTACCGAGCGCCCTGTTCAGCGCCCCGGGACGCCGTCAAGGCGCAAAGCCAGTTATTCAGGAAAGAAGAAACGCCATACAGCGTCGCACCGGATCATTACCGACGACAGGAAAAGGATCCTGGCCGTTGGTCCTGCACAGCCGGGGCGAAAGCACGACAGGCGGATATATGATGAAGCGCGCGTGGACAAGCCCCCCGGTGTGCCTGTCCCGGGCGATCCCGGTTATCCGGGAACGTCGCTGGAAGTCCCGCTCAAAGCCTCAGGGACAGGGGAATCGCGCTTAAAGTTTGACAGCGGTTGCGAATTGGATTCTGGAGGTTTCATCACTTGATGGAGCTTCGCGATGCCCAACCTGGACAGCTGTTTCAATGAGATGGATGACCCACGCGGCGGCAATGCGCCACGTCACAGGTTCTGTGATCTTATGACGATCAGCCTTTTATGCGCGCTTTGCGGCGGCGATACAGCGGTCGACATGGAGTTTTTCGGTCATATGAAGGAGGATTTTCTGCGCGATTTTCTCGAATTGCCTCATGGCGTACCCTGTCATGACGCTTGTTCCCGTCTGTTCCGGATGATGAAGCCGACCGGTTTTCAAGCGTTTTATGACAAGTTTCGTGCCGATTTTACGGCTGGATGTGGAGAGGAACCAGCCATCGCTATTGATGGCAAAGAGATGCGACGCGGCTTTGACAAGGCCGCCGGGCAATCGAATATGAACATTGTCACGGCCTTTGCACATGGGGCGCGGCTGACCCTTGGCATCAAGCAAAGCGCCAGGGGCGGCGGCGAGATCCTGGCCCTGCGCGAGTTGATCGAGATGCTTGACATTCATGGCATCACCATCACCGCTGATGCGTTACATTGCCAGCGAGAGACCTGTGAATTGATCGTAAAAGAAGGCGGTAACCACTGCCTTCAACTCAAAGGCAATCAGGGCGACATGTTGGCCGATGTCCGGGCTTTTGTGGAAGACGAGGCTACTGATTACGTTGATGAATATAGCACTATTGATGCTGATCACGGGCGTGTGGAAGAGCGGTCATACCGCGTCCGCGATGTGCCGGAATATCTGATCAATACCCATAAGTGGCCGCATCTTCAGGCTTTCGTCCATGTCGCCTCCAGGCGCGCGGTTGGCGACAAAACCAGTCACGCCGAACGGCTTTATCCGCTCTCCAAATGTCCCGCGGCTCAGGGGGCCGCCACACTGATCCGCGGCCACTGGCAAATTGGGAACAGCTTGCATTGGTCTCTCGACGTGGTGATGAACGACGACCGACACCGCGCGCGAAAAGATCACGCGCCAGCCAGCTTTGCCGCTTTGAGGCGGATTGCCTTGAGCATCATCAAGGCCAATCCTGCAAAAGGATCAAATCGCGGCAAATTCAAAAAAGCGGGCTGGAGTAATGATTTCCTGCGAACACTAATCAAAGGCTTTTGAAGCGCGATTGCCCTGTCTCAAAGAACCATCCCCTTGCCAAAGAGCGGAAAAGCTGCAACACATGGCACGCAAAGCTGCGCATCGGCGCAGAGCATGGAATTTGCCGCATGAAAAAGTTCGGGATTTTTGCCGATACCCATCGCGATAATGGCCAGGCGGATATGATCGCAAAGAATGTAGCGGCCCTGGCAAACCTGAATTTGAAAACAGCCTGACCAAATGGGCAGGGATACCTCCGTATCAAAAATAACCGCCCTTATTGCGAATCGAGTCTTGTAGACAAAGCCCCCTTTTTGAGAGCCTTCGACAGTTGCGGGCGACTGATCGGGATGCCCTCACACCGCTCAACCTCGGCGGCCAGCCGTGACAATGTCCAGTCGGGGCGATCCTGCGCCGATGCTTCAAACAGTGGCGCGGCCACACGCAAAGCGGTTTGTGTCTTTACCGGCTCCGGACCGGGTGCCCTGCGGACCCTCACCGCATCAATCCCGCCCTTCATGAAATCACTGCGCCACTGGCGGACCGTATCCTCGCGAACACCAAAAGCCTGCGCAATCCGACCCGCTGTCCAGCCTTCCAGCGTCAGAAGAACAGCCCGCGCCCGATCCGCCTCACCACGATCCAAACTCCCGGACAAGGTTTTGAGCGCATCCCGATCTGCCTGCGTTGCTCTGACCTTCGATGTTCCCGCCATTGTGCTCCTCCCACATATGCGAAGGCTGAATCACAGGCAAGACCGTGGGACAAGTCAAAAAAAGATGCTTATACACCGAGTCCTCGGGCCTCCGAATTTTCACGGGTTGACGTCATAGCGGCGATCGATTCAAGTAGGGTGATGATCCGGCCTGATTTTCTTTCTTCTACAGAGCGCCTTGAGCTTGAGGCCTGCGTTCGCAGGCAGCGCGAGGATCATGGCATAGCCCGGCGCGCAAATGCGATCTTGCCGCTGGATGACGGTGAGAGCTGCGTCCAAATTGCCAAATTTCTATATTTGGACGACGACACCATTCTTGGCTGGCACAAAACCTATCGTGACAGCGGCTGGGACGCACTTACCGTCGACGGCTGGAAAGGTGGTCAATCACGTTTGACGTCGACACAGGAAGCTGCACTATGCATTTGGCTGGAGGGACGCTTTTGCCGCTCGACAGTTGAGATTGGATCGCGCATTACGTCTAGATTTTGCCTGGAATATTCACATTCCGGCTGCATCAAGCTTCTGGCTCGGTTGGGCTTCGAGTACCGCAAGCCCAAGCCCTTGCCGAAGGTAGCATCGGCCGACAAGCAGGCCGAGTTCATTGCGATGTATGAACGCCTGATGACCGAGCCTGGAGCGGATGAAGCCGTGTATTTCGCCGATGCCGTCCACCCGGAATATCAGACAAAGCCTGCATACGGCTGGGTCAAGGCCGGATCAAACCCAGCGGTCACCACCACGGCAGGACGTGGCCGCGTGAATATCCATGGTGCGCTCAACCTTGAAACCTTCGACACGCCCTTTGTGGAGCCAACCACCGTTGACGGGGTCAGTGCCGTACAGCTTCTCGCCAAGATCGAGGCTCGCAACCCCGACAAGCGCATCATTCACGTCATCCGGGACAACGCAGCCTATCACAAAGGGCCAGACATCAGGGCTTTCCTCGCAAGGCCAGACTGCCGTATCCACCTGATCCAGTTGCCGCCGTATTGCCCACATCTCAACCCCATTGAACGATTATGGGCCGTCATGCATCAACATGTGACGCACAATCAATACTACCCCTCACAAAAACAGTTTGCGAATGCGATCCTGAAATTCTTTCGCGAAACCATCCCAGATCAGTGGAAGACCTTCCGAAGCCAAGTGTCAGACAGATTCCGCATCGTCACTCACGGGAAATTTCGGGTTTTGACGTAAGGGCTGTATAAACGTTTCATGGTGTTTCACTCCTCCTTGCTATGGTGAACCCCTCTGCCGACTTCATCCGGCTTTTGTGACGGTTTTATTGATCTCATTCAAAGTGCGCTCCACCTCGGTTTGGGTATTGTAATGCGATAGCCCGATCCTCACGCCCCCCTCCTCAAGCGGCAAGTTCAGGGCACGGGCCGGTTCATAGGCGTAGTTATGTCCATGCCACACATGAATGCCCGACTGTGCCAGCGCCGTTGCGATGGTCTCGGGATCATGAGTGTCATGGCGGAACGAGACAGTTGTAACACGTTCCGCAATCCGGTTGGGGTTGATGATACCGTAAATCGTGACGCCGGGGATGATCTGAAGCCCGTCGATCAACCGGTTGGTGAGCGGCTCCTCATAGCGGCGTTGCGCGACGTACGCATTCGCGATTTGTACACGCTTATCTCCGGTGCCGCCGCAGAGCGCACCGAGTTCTGCATAATACGCGACCGTCGCCGAGAGGCCCGACAGCAATTCATATTGAGGCGTACCCATCTCGAACCGATCAGGGCTGGCGTCTGACACACAGCGGCCTTTGTAGGGGTAAAGCGATGTCAAAAGCTCCTCTTTACCCCAGACGATCCCCAGATGGGGTCCAAAGAATTTGTAGGACGAGCAGGCCAGGAAATCGCAGCCCAATGCCTGCACATCCACCAGATGATGCGGCGCAAGCTGCACGGCATCGACATAAACCAGCGCGCCCGAGTCCTGCGCGAGACGCGTCAGTGTCTGCACGTCATTGACCGAGCCGGTCATATTGCTGGCATAGTTCAGCGCCACCAGCCGGGTGCGATCCGTCAGCACAGCGGCGAGGTCGTTGGGCTCGACCTGCCAGCTGTCGCGGTTGAAATCGACCCAGACAATTTCGAGCCCTTTATCCCTGGCGATCTCCAGCCAGGGGCCGACATTTCCCTCATGCTCCATCCGGGTGACAACGATCTGATCGCCGGGTTGAAAATCGTGGCAAATACTGCGCGACATGTGAAATGTCAGGCTGGTCATGCTCTGGCCGATCACAATCTCTGCGGCAGAGTTCGCACCCAGAAACGTGGCCATATCCTCATGCGCTTGCAGCCAGACGCGGTCTGTCTCAACGCTCGTGCCGAATGCACCACCGGCATTGCTGGCATTGTGCAGCAGGTAATGGCTGATCGCGTCGACAACCGTTGCAGGCACTTGCGTACCCGCCGGATTGTCCAGATATGTCCGGCCCATATCGCCATCTGTCACAGATAACGATGAGAACCGGGCACGCACTTGCGCGATTGGAAATTCCATGTGCGTCGATATCCTCCCCGGTCACTGACTACACCTGCCGTAGAGCCCAAGTGGGTTGTGTCTCGAAATTGGTGAAATTATTCCATGGCGTCTCCGGGCGGCTTGATGATTGGCGCAGTTATGTGGCGCGGTCAAGAATTTCGTTGGTGAGCGGCAGGGGGATCGCATGAAAGCTGCTTTAGGGTTTGTGCTGTGTGCTGATCCCTCATTCAGTTTTCCAAAGTCGATTCCAGAAGGGTGCCGCTTTGGAGGATGCTGTTTCGTTTCAATCTTTCACCTCATCTGTCAGCTATCCATGCCAACAGACAAGTATCCGTCTTGATCAAGGAGAATTTCACAACGGCGAAAGCGCCGATGACACTCATTCGCTGCCGAAAGAAAACAACCGCCAAAAGCGCAACCCAGAGCGGAGCACTGAAGAGACCCGCTCCGGCCTGCGCCACGGGCAAAGCGCCCAGGGATGCAAAATAGATCAGCAACCCGAGAGAAACCGCCATGCTGCGCCCTGCCAGACGCGGCAGGTTTTGCGGCCCGATTGACGCTCAGGAAACACGCGCTGCCACCAGTAACAGCGGCAGGGCAAACAGGGCCCGGAACAGCTGGAATCGCCACAGCCCGGCCTTCTGTGCGACGGCACCTACGAAATTGTCAATGAAACTGAGAATTGCCGAAGCAACCAGAGCCAATCCGGCTGCCACGATGTTCTGATTGGTGCTCATTGGGTCAGGCTTACGCGCCCATGGCTGCCAGTACGTCGTCAAGCGAACGCACCGCACCGTGCTGCAGATATTCCACAGCCTTCAGTGACGCATTGTGCGCCTCAAGGCTGGAGCCAGCGACGCAGTCCTCGATAACCCGGCAGAAGTAATCCCTCTGATGCGCATCAACAAAAGTGTAATGCACGCAGACATCCGTCAGCCCGCCGACAAGGATCAGTGTTTCGGCCTTTAGCCCCTTGAGCAGGATTTCTAGATCGGTCCCATAGAAGGCCGAATGCCGGCGCTTAGAAATGCGGTAATCATCCGGTCGCATACCTATCTCTTCCTCGGCGAACTCAGTCAAAGGATTGCCGTCGAGGCAGTGAACGTCTTCATCTCCGTCTGTTTCTCGCCCCATATCGATCAGGTTGGCACGGTGGATTTCCTGAATGAACACCACCGGAATACCGACCTCACGCGCCTTATCAATCGCCTTGCGCGACAACGCCATGCGATCAGCATAGTCCGGCATGTGGGCAATCGAGCGTTCATCATCCGGAATCGGGGCGAAGGTCGATTTCTGAATATCAATCACGACCAGGGCCGCTTGCCCTTCAATCAGGTCTCGATTTGTTTTTTTGGAGCTTTCCATGATCATACCTTTCGACGGGGCAGAGTTGTTCTGGATGGTTTGTAAGTTTTCGGTGGGCATTGCCAAGTTGTTTTGGCGTGATTTCGGGAGGGCACAGCGTCTGGTTTCAAGCGACCATCCCAGCGGCATAGTCAGCCCGGAGGCAGAAGGCATCTGCCCTTGCATGACGGTATGATGTTGCCGAGAGGCGGTAGCGGCGAGGGCGGAAGATGTTATTGATCCGGTCATGTGCGGTGAGGAAGCGTTGCGCCTGTCCCGGCGACCTGAACCGCCCCATGGTTTTCTCTCGTCGCCGCGTCGGCCTGTGACTGCCTTCAATCCTGTTGTCGAGGCCTTTGCGGGCGCGATGACCGGCGTCCGGTGCCTGATGGGCAATCGGCTTGATGCAGCTGCGCGGTTTGTCTGTGATGACGACCCCTGGCTGGCCAAATTGCGCGATCAGCCTTGCCATGAAGCGCCTGGCGGCTTTGGCATTTCGGCGCGTCTGAACCGGAATATCGAGCGTATCACCGTTGGCGTCGACTGCGCGCCGGAGCCAATGCTTCACGCCGTTGATCGGGGTCACAACCTCGTCGAGGTGCCACTTGTCGTTCGGGCGTGGTCGGTCACGGCGGATGCAAGCGGCAAAATGCGTCCCGAAACGATTGACCCATAGACGGATCGCTTCGCGGCTTGCAATCACGCCCCGTTTGGCAAGCAGATCCTCAACATCCGCCGTGCCCGGCGCGAACCGGTGGTAAGCCCGGACGGCGCAGGCGATGATTTCACGGGGAAAGCGGTACCCCTTCGGGCGCGGCATTGACGTCGGTATTTTCATGCACCACCCTGTACCAAAATCAGTAACGCTGAACAACTTGGCAATGCCGAACGAGGGCTTCCGGCCCGACCTGATCCTGGGCCATACCGGCTGGGGTGAGTTGTTGTTCATGAAACAGATCTGGCCGGATGTACCGATCCTGGGGTTCTTTGAATATTTCCATAACGCCACAGGCGGTGTGGTGGGCTTCGACCCGGACGATCCGGTTTCGGATCACACGCCGTTCCTGATGGAGGCCCGCAACGTGGTGCCCTGTGCCAATATCGAGCATGTGGATCCGGGCCATGTGCCGACCGTCTGGCAAAAGAACACCTTCCCGGCCTCGTTCCATCCGAAATTCCATACCTGCCATGACGGGATCCGTACCGAGCGACTGGGTCCCGACCCGGATGTGTCCCTGTCGCTGGGCCGGCTGGACCGACCGGTCACGCGCGGGGATGAGGTGTTCACCTGTATGGCCCGCAATCTGGAACATGTGCGCGGCTTTCACATCTTCATGGCCGCGCTGCCCCGGATCCTGACAGCCCGTCCGCAGGCCCGGGGTGCCGGTGGTGGGCGGCGACGATGTCTCCTGTGGTCGCAAGAGCGGGCACCCCGGGGGGTTGCGCGCCGAACTGACCGGGAAACTCGGCGACAGTGTCGACTGGAACCGGGTGCATTTTCTGGGGAGGGTACCCTGGTCCAGCTTTTGCCAGGTGGTTCAGATCAGCCGCTGCCATCTGCATCTGACCATGCCGTTCGTGATGAGTTGGTCGCTGGTGGAATCAATGGCGATGCAGGCCACCATCGTTGCCCCGGACGTGCCTTCGGTGCGCGAGGCAATCACCCATGGCGAAACCGGATTGCCGGTGGATTTCCTTGATGCGGATGCGCTGGCGGATCAGGTGATCGACGTGCTGGCCAATCCCGGCGCCTGTGCGCATCCGGGTCCGGCGGCGCGGGCGCATGTGGTCGGGACATATGATTTCAGGACCCTGTGCCTGCCGGAGCATATCCGGCGGATGAACACCCTCGTGCCGAAAAAGCTGCGGATTGCCGTGCCGGGCTGAAACCGCTTCGGGGCAGGGGCCGGTTGTCTATGGCACCCGCACCCTCCGGGTGATCCATGTTCGGGGTGCGGCTGGCCTCGGCCTGTCGGGGCCTCGGGATTCGACACACGACGCGGGGGTCTTTTGAGGTCTTGCCGGGCCTGTGGTGAATGCGCTACGGTTTCGCATCAATCGCATCAATCGCAACAGAAGGATGTGTGCTCTGGCGTTTCTGCAGCGTCGATCTGTGAAGGAGCGGGACCGGACGAAAGCCCCGCTGCCGTCCGTGGCCCCGGTGAGCGGGATGCCGCGGCTCCGGGCTGATGGATTGCGCCTTGATGCACTGGACTGTCCCTTCCTTCAGGTGGAGTGTACCTGCGGTCACGTGGGTGAGGTCCCGGTGGCACCGCTGATTGCGCGACATGGTCGCGCCGTTCGGGTCCGCGATTCGCTTGATGCGGTGCGGTGCTCGTCCTGCCGGAAGCAGGCTATTCACCGGGTTTACGCATTTCGCTGATCTGGTGTGCCGGACGCGCTGCCAACGGGTCGCGCCAACCCGCAAGGGTCAAAGCGTCCAGTGGACGCCTTGAAGGCGACGAACGACAGGACGAAAACCCCTGTGGAGCCGCTTGCCCGACCATTCGGACTCCAGCCTGAATACCCGAAACGGATGATGAAATACGCCGGCAGAGACTTTCGGTGTATCCGGGGGTATATCCGCCCGGATAAAGCGTCTCTGTTGAAAACATCGATTTTCAACATCCTGATAACACGGGATAAAACCGCTCCAGATCCGCAGGGGATAAAACCGGCAGTGTGGCTGGCTGTGCAGTCGGTGTGCTGCCAACCGGTCTCTCCCGGATTTCTCCGGAAATTCAGGGGAAAAAACAGGGGAAAAACAGGGGAAAAATTGCCCGGGTACAGGGACGTGCCTGTGGCAGTGTGCAGGCGCGCAATTTCCTGCCGGACTCCTGTTCCTGTATGGAATGTTCCTGTGTGGAACCGGGCTGCGGTCGGCAGGGAACGGGTATTGCCAGGGTGTTGGCAACCGGCCCTACCGGCGTCAGCCGCGCCTGTGCAGACCGGACATCCCCGGTCGCCGGTTCACACCGCGCCCCGCTTGCCTCCCGGCGGACCATCCCTGCATGAAACCGCAGACTGAACCGGACCGCCGCGCCGGTCTTCCTGACCGGAAACGCAGGGCTCGGGGCACCGGTCAGGACGGCGGGCAGGGCAGGGGTGTCCATGGTCTCGTTCCCGGCCTTGCCTGCGGTGGCGTTGCAGGGCGGACCGGTCCGGCACATGTCAATCCGGTCATCAGCCACCGGCATTCCGACATCTGTCCGGATGAAACCCGGGGTCGCGCAATTCCCGCAGCCCGGAGCAGGTCCCCGTCCCGGCCCGCATGTCCGGCCGGCCTGTTGTCAGCAGCAATATACGCGGGGCGCCGCTCATCCGGGAGACCGGGCAGCCGGATGCAGGGCACAACATCCATGCCCGTCTCCCGCGCCGTCGGCACACGGTCGTGCCCCGGCAACAATGGTGTTGCCCCCGGCGAACAGGACGGGACCGGTAAAACCGGGTCCCCTGATCGACGCCGCGGTCTGCCGGACCTGATCCGCAGAACGGGCACGGGGGTTTCAGGGCACGGGGACCACGGGGACATCGGGCGGCAGCCGCCCGATCTCCGGACTGCGGGCGGGACCGGAGCACGCCACGTCGCGCGAAGGTTTTTTTGCCGCTGGCCATGCCGGACCTCCCGACGGTTTTTTTTCAGCGCCGGTATCGCGCAAATTCCGGCGCAACCCCTCCGGCGGTTTCCCCGCGCGTTTCAGGGGGCCATTTCGTTTCGAGCCCAGGGGCCATTTCGTTTCAGATGATCCGTCGGTGAAAATTTTCTCAATGGTTACAACCGGTTGTCGGCGGCGGAAATCCGAAACGAAACGAAATGCAAAAAAATCGGCACGCAGACATTGGAAGGTGCGGCACATAACACCCACAAGCCGTCTCCGCCGGGAAGGACCCGTCATTTCTGAACAACGGGAGCGGCACATGGTGGCAACCAACAGGCCGTTGGCAAGCCGTTCCATTCGTTCCCTGCGGCGCAGCGCGGCCTTTTCCCGGGGGAAAGGGTGGGCGGATACCCTGAAATCACCTGGCGGATCAGAACTGTACGGTTGGGCGGATCAAATTGCAAGGGTCTGTACGCATCGCCCGAGGCCTTGAAGGGAGTGAATCCGCTGGACGTGACGGCTGTGAAGACGGTTGGGATTCAAACACATTCGCGCCGGATGCGCGTCTGTAACAAGCCCGCACCCGCACCGATGACCGGGCCGGAAGCCAGGGTCTCCTGCCGCAGGGTCGCAGCCCTGTCTCTTCCGGGCTGCAAATCCGGCGAACCTGACCGCTTTTCCAATACGTTATGTGGCTATCCTTATGTGCAGTGCCCCTGTACACGACAGTAGAGGTGGTTGAGGGCGCAGATCTGTGATTTTGGTTAGGATTCTTCAATTTACGATGGAGCCTCCCATGATCCGAAAAGCAATCGACACCCTCTTGTCTTACAAATAACCCGGCTCTCATGTGATTGTGGAGCCACTTGCGGATGGGCGAAAGTTCCGCACCCTCAATGTGTTGGACGACTTCAATCGTGAGGGGCTGGGTATCGAAGTGAACTTCTCTCTGCCTGCTGTGCGCGTTGTGCGCAGCCTGAACCAGATTATTGAGTGGCGCGGGGCACCGAAGGTGATCCGCGTTGATACGGCCCGGAATATGTCAGCAGCTTACTGATGCAGTGGGCCGGGAAGCGCGGCATCAGCGTCGAATACATCCAGCCGGGAAAGCCGCAACAGAACGCCTGCATCGAGCGTTACAATCGCACGGTGCGACACGAATGGCTGGACCGGAACATCTTTGAAACGATAGAGGAGGCTCAAGATCAGGCGACCGAATGGCTCTGGACTTACAACAACGACCGGCCCAACATGGCCATCGGCGGGATCACACCCGCTATGAAACTGAAAATGGCCGCGTAGTTCTACAGGCGGACCCCATTAAAAATGGGGGGATTACCGCAGTAGTATATTCAAGGAAATTTGTTGATTGTTGTGCCACTGGATCTTTAGGAGCGGCCCTGTTTTGAACCACATAACCCTAAAACAACTTCGTTATTTTCTGGCAGTCTCAGAAACGGGAAGTATTGCGGTTGCTGCTGAGAACCTAGGGTCTGTTGACAATCATCGTGTTGCAATGAGCATGGCACAGAGGTGCCAGTTGGCAGCGTAGCTTGTATCAGTCTTGTCGTATCGCGTTGCTATGCCTCTGAATTCCTTGATCTTTGCGAAGTAGTTTTCGATGAGATGGCGCCACTTGTACATGTGGGTATCGTAGTCCCGTTGAACTTTTCGGTTCGATTTGGGCGGGATGACAGCGGTTGCGCCACGCTCATCAAGGTCTTGCAGGAGCCAGTCGGCGTCGAAGGCTTTGTCGGCCAGCAACGCCCCAAAGGAAGCCCCCTTGATCAGAGGAGCGACCCCCTTCATGTCGTGTGCCTGTCCCGGCAAAAGCAGAAACCGGAACAGGTTACCGAGCGCATCGACCAAGGCCACGACCTTGGTCGTCAGTCCGCCGCGAGAGCGTCCGATAGCCTGGTGTTGAGTCCCCCTTTTGCGCCCGAAGCCTTCTGATGAGCTTGAACAATCGTCCCGTCGATAAGGGCATATTCCAGGTCCGGCTCGCCACTCATGGCATTGAAAAGACTCTCGAACACGCCGTTCCTGGCCCATCGACGAAATCGCTTGAACTGGCTGTTCCAGTTGCCAAACTCTTTGGGCAAATCCCGCCATGGGGACCCTGTGCGTACGCGCCATAATACTGCTTCCATAAACCGGCGATTATTGCGCGCGGTAACACCCGGATCGCCTGCCTTGCCCGGTATAGGCGGCTCAATCTTCTCCCAAAGCTCATCGGAAACAGCCAAACGATTTGCGTCCATCAACACCTCCATTTTGGAAGCTTGAATCAGACTTCAGGCAAAATGGGAACCCCGAATGTCAACAGGCCCTAGTGTTCAGAGTCTGACACTTCTTACCTATTTCCGCGGATTTCATCCAGCGTGTCGAGTGCGCGGCGTTCTCGGGTGAGGATATCCTTGGCGCTCCTGGTCCATTTGAAAGGCTTCGGTTTCTCGTTGTGGAGCGCCGGATAGTCGTAGATCGCAGCCTCCAGGTCATCGACGCTGGAATAGCTGCCGCGTCGGATGCGCTCGGCGGTGATCTCGGCGAAGAAGCGCTCGACCAGGTTCAGCCATGAGGCGCTGGTGGGGGTAA
Source organism: Roseovarius sp. (assembly GCA_965207105.1). Classification (GTDB taxonomy): domain Bacteria; phylum Pseudomonadota; class Alphaproteobacteria; order Rhodobacterales; family Rhodobacteraceae; genus Roseovarius. The sequence continues at coordinate 67,621 of CBDBLS010000070.1, forward strand.
AATGCAGCTTGAAGCGGGGGTGCTTTTCGAGCCAGGCCTTGACCTCGGGTGTCTTGTGGGTGGCGTAGTTGTCGAGCACCGGATGGGCCTCGCATCGCACTGGCGTGGCCTTGTCGATACTGCGCAGGAATTTCAGGAACTCCCTGGCTCTGTGGCGGGGCATGCAATTGCCGATGACCGTGCCCGTCTTCACATCAAGGGCGGCGAACAGCGTGGTCGTGCCGTGGCGTTTGTAATCATGGGTCATGGTGGCGGCGCGACCCTTCTTGAGCGGCAATCCCGGCTGGGTGCGATCAAGTGCCTGAATTTGCGACTTCTCGTCGACGCACAGCACCACCGCCCGCTCCGGCGGGTCAAGGTAGAGCCCGACGATATCGGCGACTTTCTCCTCGAACAGCGGATCGTTCGACACCTTGAACCCTTTCGTGAGGTGCGGCTTCAGGCCCGCCTCGGCCCATATGCGTCCCACGCTCGAAGGCGAAATACCCACGGCCTCGGCCATCAGGCTGCGGCTCCAGTGAGTGGCATTCGCAGGGGACTCCTGAACTGTCTTGGCGATCACCTTCAATCGTGTCGCAATCGGCAGCGGCGGCACCCGCGAAGGTCGGGTCTTGTCACGTTTGAGGCCAGCTACACCCTCATCGAGATAGCGTTGCTGCCAACGCCACACGGTAGGTTTCGAAGTGCCCGCCCGCCGCATGATCTCAAACGTGCCGCAACCATCCGCCGTTGCCAGTACGATCTCGGCCCGCCAGACCAGTTTGCGAGGGCTGTTGCGGTTGGCGATCAGGGCTTGAAGCTCAGAACGCTCGGCGGGGCCAAGGTAAAGGCAGATGTCAGTGCGTCTCATGGGCCGGGTATGGCACAGAAAACCGACAGTGGGAATCTTATGTCAGGTGCTGAACACTAGCTGCTTCGCCACCTGCTGTTTCAACGGGAATAAAAAATCTTGAAGAAGCACTGAATGTCGAAATTTTCGTACGTGTAAAACGCGGAGCAATATTGGGCCACAGAAGCGGCTGCATATCGCAGTTGTAGCGGAGTAAAAGTCCGCCAGTTTGTGCCCTTCGTTTATTCGGAGGGCGGGAGATGTATTCTGTGGATATTTATAGTCGTGTGCGCCGTGCTTGTTTGAAGGACGGTATGTCTGGCCGAGAAGCGGCGCGGTTTTTCAACATGGCGTAATCAGGATCAGCACTCAGTTACCCCTGTTATTCTGGATGCACATGCAATTGAAAAGGAGACTGACCAATGGAATATTTTGCTGGTTTGGATGTGTCCATGGAAGAGACGCATATCTGCATTCTGGATCGTGAAGGGGCCCTTATTCGTGAAGGAAAAGCGAGCTCAACACCAAAAGCGATCGCTGACTTCCTCGCTTCTGGACCACCATGTGCCAAAGTTGTATTTGAAACGGGACGGATGGCACCAATGCTTTACCATGGGCTGACGGAGCTTGGTGTCCCGGTTGTTTGCATCGAGAGCAGGCAAGCATATCAGGCCCTTAAATCTCTGGCCGGCCACAAGACGGACCGCAATGATGCCCGCGGTTTGGCACACCTGGCGCGGACGGGATTCTACAAGCCGACCCATGTCAAATCACTGTCAGCGCACGCAATCCGGTCGCTGATCGCAGCCCGCAAGAAGCTGGTCGGACAGCGTGTGACGCTCGACAATCAGATCCGCGGTCTGGTCGTCGTCTTCGGCGTGCGGCTGCCACGAGCTTTGTCTCCGGCATTCAAAAACGCGGCGCTAAAAGTTAGCGATGGAGTGCCTGGCCTCCATGCCGCAATTTGCGGACTGTTCGCAGCACGCGAAGCAATCCTCGCGGCGGTTGCAGCCATTGATGGCGACATCAAAAAGATGACCCGCAAATCCGAAGTCTGCCAGCGCCTTATGACGGTACCAGGGGTCGGTCCGATCACAGCATTGGCCTTTGCCGCAGCAATTGATGATCCGTCGCGTTTCAGGAAATCGCGTGATGTGGGGGCGTATCTTGGACTGGTGCCGCGACGGCATCAATCTGGTGAAATCGACTACACGGGCAGCATCTCAAAGCGGGGCGACGTGCGCGTCAGAACGCTTCTCTATGAGGCCGCCAATGTGATGCTGACGCGGTATGCCGCTCCGCTCAAATTGAAGACATGGGCCCTCGCAATCGGTGCGCGCTCAACGATGAGAAAGGCCCGAGTGGCTCTGGCGCGTCGTCTGGCAATCATACTTCATGCCATTATGCGAGACAAAACTGACTTCCAGTCCGCGTAAGGCTTACGAGGCGACAACGAGGATTCCTAAATCAAAGTTCCCATCTGGGACGATGCCCGAGGGAGGGCGTGAGACACGGCGCCGATTCTGTAGCAACAGCCAAGACCAACGGTATGATTGCGGTTTCAACATTGCCGACCCACACCCAGCCAACCCCATCATGAACCTCAGAGTTCGAAGAGAACAAAGGCAACCTCTGACATCAAAAGCAGGAAACTCAGGAAACACGCATTGACAGATTAGAGAACAAAGATCGTAAGACGATCGCGAAGATGCTGCGCCATGAACTTCCGCCTGGGTATCGTCGGTCGGAAGCGCCTCGGCGGCCAACGCTTGATGGTTATGTTGGTGTGGTCGATGAGATACTGCGCACAGACAAAGCCCTGATCAAAAAGCAGCGACACACGGCCAAGCGCATCTTTGAACGGCTGCGCGATGAGCATGGATATGCCGGCAGCCTGACCACGGTGACCTATTACGTGCGCGAGCAAAAACGGCGCACCAAAGAGGTGTTTGTGCCGTTGTCGCATCGGCCGGGCCATGCGCAGGTTGATTTTGGTGAGACGCTGGGCGTGATCGGTGGCGTGGAATGCAAGATCCACTTCTTCGTGATGAGCTTGCCACATTCTGATGCGGTGTTTGTGAAGGGATATCCAGCTGAGACAACCGAGGCGTTTTGCGATGGCCATGTGTCCGCCTTTGCATTCTTTGGCGGCATTCCGCAATCCATTCTCTACGACAATACCAAGATCGCCGTGGCTCGGATACTCGGGGATAAGACGCGCATCCGCACACGTCGGTTTACGGAACTGCAGTCGCATTACTTGTTTGATGACAAGTTTGGCAGACCCGCGCGAGGGAACGATAAAGGCAACGTTGAGGGCATGGTTGGATACACCCGCCGCAACTTCATGGTTCCCGCACCTCGCTATGACAGCTTTGATGATCTGAACGCACATTTGGAAGAGAAGTGTTTAGCACGTCAGGACGATACGTTGCGGGGTCACACCCAAACCATAGGCGCACGCCTGATGTCGGATTTGGATGCTCTGATGGGATTGCCCGTCGCAGAATATGAAGCCTGCGATCACGTCAGCACGCGTGCAACGTCGATCTCAATGGTGCGCTATCGCAGCAATGATTACTCGGTGCCAGTAGCCTATGCGCACCACGATGTTCATGTGCGTGGGTTTGTGCATGAGGTTATCATCGGCTGCGGCAATGAGATTATTGCGCGGCACAAACGATCCTACACATCAGCGGATATGGTCTTTGACCCATTGCACTTTTTGCCCCTGCTTGAACAAAAGGTGGGTGCCCTGGATCAGGCCGCGCCTTTGCAGGGTTGGCATTTGCCAGATGTATTTGCCACGCTGCACCGACTGCTTGAAGCCAGAATGGGTAAGCCGGGCAAGCGAGAATACGTTCAAGTCTTGCGCCTTTTGGAGACCTTCGAAATGGATGTTGTGCAAGGCGCAATCCAGCAGGCAATAGATATGGGTGCAATTGGCTATGACGCCGTAAAACACCTTGTACTGTGTCGGGTTGAGAAGCGGCCACCACGATTGGATTTGGACTTCTATCCATACTTGCCCAAGGCCAATGTCGGCACAACACGCCCATCCAGTTACATGAGCTTGATGGGAAGGACCGCGGCATGACCGAAGCCCCTCGGATTCTTCTACGGCATCATCTTAAACAACTGCGACTGCCAACGTTCCAAGGCGAGTATGCCAAACAGGCGCAGCTCTGTGCTGCAGAGAACAAAGATCACATCCACTATCTGGCGCGGCTGTGTGAGATGGAATTGATCGACCGCGAACGCCGGATGATTGAACGGCGCATCAAAGCGGCGAAGTTCCCCAGCACCAAGAGCTTGGATAGCTTTGACTTCAAGATCATGCCAAGCTTGAACAAGCCCCTGACGATGGATCTGGCACGATGCGATTACGTTAATCGCAGGGAGAACATCATCGCGCTCGGCCCGTCAGGCACGGGCAAGACACACATCGCCCTGGGACTTGGGCTGGCTGCATGTCAAAGAGGACTGAAGGTGCGCTTCACAACGGCTGCGGCATTAGTCCATGATCTGATCGAGGCTCAAGATGAGCGGAGATTGCAGCGCCTTCAAAAGCAACTGACCAGCCAGAACCTGTTGATCATTGATGAACTGGGCTTCGTACCGCTCAGCAAATCTGGCGCAGAGCTGCTCTTCGAGGTCATATCCCAATGCTATGAACGCGGCTCCATCATCATAACCTCGAACCTGCCCTTCGATGAATGGACTGAAGTCTTTGGCTCTGAGCGGCTGACCGGTGCGCTACTCGATCGTTTAACCCATCACGTCCACATCCTCGAGATGAATGGCGAAAGCTATCGGCTCAAACACAGTCGCAACAACCGAAAATAACCAGCCCGCAATCACAGTCAGAATAATGCTGGCCTTATGGCCAGCATGCGCTTTGGCACGCTTCAGCTTTGTGACGAGCACGCGTGCAAAAGCGCCACAAAACATCAACCGAAGTGGCCCATTTTTACGCCGCGACATGGACCCATTTTACTCTGCGATTGACAGCAGGTTCGAGGTTATGATGATGGAGCCGCGTTCATAGCATTGGGATATGACCTCGAAGAGCAGCTCTGCGCCAGATTTGCTGAGCGGTACGAAGCCCAGTTCATCAATGATCAACAGGTTCTGGCTGGTCAGTTGCTTTTGAAGGCGCTGCAATCTCCGCTCATCTTGAGCCTCGATCAGATCATGGACTAATGCCGCAGCCGTTGTGAAGCGCACCTTCAGTCCTCTTTGACATGCAGCCAGCCCAAGTCCCAGGGCGATGTGTGTCTTGCCCGTGCCTGACGGGCCGAGCGCGATGATGTTCTCCCTGCGATTAACGTAATCGCATCGTGCCAGATCCATCGTCAGGGGCTTGTTCAAGCTTGGCATGATCTTGAAGTCAAAGCTATCCAAGCTCTTGGTGCTGGGGAACTTCGCCGCTTTGATGCGCCGTTCAATCATCCGGCGTTCGCGGTCGATCAATTCCATCTCACACAGCCGCGCCAGATAGTGGATGTGATCTTTGTTCTCTGCAGCACAGAGCTGCGCCTGTTTGGCATACTCGCCTTGGAACGTTGGCAGTCGCAGTTGTTTAAGATGATGCCGTAGAAGAATCCGAGGGGCTTCGGTCATGCCGCGGTCCTTCCCATCAAGCTCATGTAACTGGATGGGCGTGTTGTGCCGACATTGGCCTTGGGCAAGTATGGATAGAAGTCCAAATCCAATCGTGGTGGCCGCTTCTCAACCCGACACAGTACAAGGTGTTTTACGGCGTCATAGCCAATTGCACCCATATCTATTGCCTGCTGGATTGCGCCTTGCACAACATCCATTTCGAAGGTCTCCAAAAGGCGCAAGACTTGAACGTATTCTCGCTTGCCCGGCTTACCCATTCTGGCTTCAAGCAGTCGGTGCAGCGTGGCAAATACATCTGGCAAATGCCAACCCTGCAAAGGCGCGGCCTGATCCAGGGCACCCACCTTTTGTTCAAGCAGGGGCAAAAAGTGCAATGGGTCAAAGACCATATCCGCTGATGTGTAGGATCGTTTGTGCCGCGCAATAATCTCATTGCCGCAGCCGATGATAACCTCATGCACAAACCCACGCACATGAACATCGTGGTGCGCATAGGCTACTGGCACCGAGTAATCATTGCTGCGATAGCGCACCATTGAGATCGACGTTGCACGCGTGCTGACGTGATCGCAGGCTTCATATTCTGCGACGGGCAATCCCATCAGAGCATCCAAATCCGACATCAGGCGTGCGCCTATGGTTTGGGTGTGACCCCGCAACGTATCGTCCTGACGTGCTAAACACTTCTCTTCCAAATGTGCGTTCAGATCATCAAAGCTGTCATAGCGAGGTGCGGGAACCATGAAGTTGCGGCGGGTGTATCCAACCATGCCCTCAACGTTGCCTTTATCGTTCCCTCGCGCGGGTCTGCCAAACTTGTCATCAAACAAGTAATGCGACTGCAGTTCCGTAAACCGACGTGTGCGGATGCGCGTCTTATCCCCGAGTATCCGAGCCACGGCGATCTTGGTATTGTCGTAGAGAATGGATTGCGGAATGCCGCCAAAGAATGCAAAGGCGGACACATGGCCATCGCAAAACGCCTCGGTTGTCTCAGCTGGATATCCCTTCACAAACACCGCATCAGAATGTGGCAAGCTCATCACGAAGAAGTGGATCTTGCATTCCACGCCACCGATCACGCCCAGCGTCTCACCAAAATCAACCTGCGCATGGCCCGGCCGATGCGACAACGGCACAAACACCTCTTTGGTGCGCCGTTTTTGCTCGCGCACGTAATAGGTCACCGTGGTCAGGCTGCCGGCATATCCATGCTCATCGCGCAGCCGTTCAAAGATGCGCTTGGCCGTGTGTCGCTGCTTTTTGATCAGGGCTTTGTCTGTGCGCAGTATCTCATCGACCACACCAACATAACCATCAAGCGTTGGCCGCCGAGGCGCTTCCGACCGACGATACCCAGGCGGAAGTTCATGGCGCAGCATCTTCGCGATCGTCTTACGATCTTTGTTCTCTAATCTGTCAATGCGTGTTTCCTGAGTTTCCTGCTTTTGATGTCAGAGGTTGCCTTTGTTCTCTTCGAACTCTGAGGTTCATGATGGGGTTGGCTGGGTGTGGGTCGGCAATGTTGAAACCGCAATCATACCGTTGGTCTTGGCTGTTGCTACAGAATCGGCGCCGTGTCTCACGCCCTCCCTCGGGCATCGTCCCAGATGGGAACTTTGATTTAGGAATCCTCGTTGTCGCCTCGTAAGCCTTACGCGGACTGGAAGTCAGTTTTGTCTCGCATAATGGCATGAAGTATGATTGCCAGACGACGCGCCAGAGCCACTCGGGCCTTTCTCATCGTTGAGCGCGCACCGATTGCGAGGGCCCATGTCTTCAATTTGAGCGGAGCGGCATACCGCGTCAGCATCACATTGGCGGCCTCATAGAGAAGCGTTCTGACGCGCACGTCGCCCCGCTTTGAGATGCTGCCCGTGTAGTCGATTTCACCAGATTGATGCCGTCGCGGCACCAGTCCAAGATACGCCCCCACATCACGCGATTTCCTGAAACGCGACGGATCATCAATTGCTGCGGCAAAGGCCAATGCTGTGATCGGACCGACCCCTGGTACCGTCATAAGGCGCTGGCAGACTTCGGATTTGCGGGTCATCTTTTTGATGTCGCCATCAATGGCTGCAACCGCCGCGAGGATTGCTTCGCGTGCTGCGAACAGTCCGCAAATTGCGGCATGGAGGCCAGGCACTCCATCGCTAACTTTTAGCGCCGCGTTTTTGAATGCCGGAGACAAAGCTCGTGGCAGCCGCACGCCGAAGACGACGACCAGACCGCGGATCTGATTGTCGAGCGTCACACGCTGTCCGACCAGCTTCTTGCGGGCTGCGATCAGCGACCGGATTGCGTGCGCTGACAGTGATTTGACATGGGTCGGCTTGTAGAATCCCGTCCGCGCCAGGTGTGCCAAACCGCGGGCATCATTGCGGTCCGTCTTGTGGCCGGCCAGAGATTTAAGGGCCTGATATGCTTGCCTGCTCTCGATGCAAACAACCGGGACACCAAGCTCCGTCAGCCCATGGTAAAGCATTGGTGCCATCCGTCCCGTTTCAAATACAACTTTGGCACATGGTGGTCCAGAAGCGAGGAAGTCAGCGATCGCTTTTGGTGTTGAGCTCGCTTTTCCTTCACGAATAAGGGCCCCTTCACGATCCAGAATGCAGATATGCGTCTCTTCCATGGACACATCCAAACCAGCAAAATATTCCATTGGTCAGTCTCCTTTTCAATTGCATGTGCATCCAGAATAACAGGGGTAACTGAGTGCTGATCCTGATTACGCCATGTTGAAAAACCGCGCCGCTTCTCGGCCAGACATACCGTCCTTCAAACAAGCACGGCGCACACGACTATAAATATCCACAGAATACATCTCCCGCCCTCCGAATAAACGAAGGGCACAAACTGGCGGACTTTTACTCCGCTACAACTGCGATATGCAGCCGCTTCTGTGGCCCAATATTGCTCCGCGTTTTACAGAGACGAAGCGCGGAAAAAAAGCCCGCCCTGAGAGCGGGCCTTTCGTGTTTGTCCTGTCCCGGGAGAAGCCTCGGAAAATCTCGATATTTTCCGACAGGCCGGTGAGGCAGTCCAGGTTCGAGATCGTGATGATGTCGTCTCCGCCAAAGTCGAACACCACAGCGCCGTTCGTGATTGTCGCGTAGTCCGAGACGATATCCACCGCACTCTTCCCGTTGGTCAGCGCGCTGGACAGGCGCAGTATATCAAAGTCAAGCTCGAAGTCATGGATCACGTCGCTGTCATGGCCACTGTTGAACACGAAGGTATCGGCACCGGAAAAGATCCTGTCATCGCCGGAGCCGGAATCAATCGTGTCATTGCCATCACCGGCCTTGATGTCGTCATTGCCCGACCCGGAATTGATCGAGTCATCGCTGGCACCGGACCGGATCGTGTCACTGCCAGCGACACCAAAGATCGCATCGTCGCCCGTTTCTCCGACGAGCAACTGGCCTTTGGCGGTGGTTCCCCCGGCAATGGCATCCATCTGCGCCGCGCTCAGGGTCATGTCGGTAAAGCTGAACTCCTCGACGTTCGTGACCGTATCGGTGCCCTCCTCCGAAACGATGGTATAGACATCTCCGGAATTGCTGACGGTGATGCGCAACGCTCGCAGATCAGGACAAGTATGGGGGGGTTCCCTTAATGCTTACCACCCGGGCATCGTTCGGTGGCGGGAAACGGTTGGCCGACACGTCAGGATCGACTCCGTGCGCACCTGGGAAATATGGGATAAAACGGGCAGCGCGAGGGGCTGGCCCCTCGCTTACCACGAACTGGCGCTGCCAGGGTGCAATCACCTGAGCAATCCCTAGCCCGGATTATTCATGAGGCGCGTTGGGAAATGAGGAAACCCTTCAAAGCCAACATATTGCATGGAGACGGCGTGGGACATTTTTTGTCCAATGCATAATCTTTATAAGTGCATGAAATATAAAGGTATAATTTCATTTCAGGAGATCCCGGTAATAATCCGGGCTAGAACGGAATTTCGTCGTCGATGTCACAAGCAGGTGCGGCGGGTGAAGAGGAGGGGCCACCGCCATAGCTGTCATCGCCGCCGAAATTGCCACCGCCGCCCTGACCGCCATCGCGGCTGCCCAGGAAGGTCAACTCACCCCCATAGGAGCGCAGAACGACTTCGGTCGAATAGCGGTCCTGACCGGATTGATCCTGCCATTTGCGGGTTTCCAGCTTGCCTTCGATATAGACCTTGGAACCCTTGCGCAGATATTGCTCTGCCAGACGGGCGAGGTTTTCGTTGAAAATCGCCACCGAATGCCATTCCGTGCGCTCGCGCCGTTCGCCCGTATTGCGGTCTTTCCAGTTTTCTGACGTGGCAATGCGCAAATTGCACACTTTGCCACCATTCTGGAAGGTGCGCACCTCGGGGTCGCGCCCCAGATTGCCCATGATAATGACTTTGTTGACTGAGCCTGCCATGTGAGTTTCCCCGAATCCTTTTGTCGGGCGAACCTACATCAGCCTAACCTGGTTAATAAGAGTGTAGTTCAGAAGCCCGTTTCGGCCATGGAAGCGGTCGATCCACTGGCCGTTCAGGTCGGCCAGCGCAGCCAGGTTTTCGGGCATGGCCAGCGTGTCGGTCTCCAGCCGCCCCGTCTGCGGGGCCGGGGATGCCTGCGCGAGGTCCGCCCGCCCCGCGGATCTCGCGCATGACGGGGTCGTGGGCGAGACGGCCAGCGTCATTCACATCCTCGTAGCCGACGACCCGCCCATGGACCGCTTGCCGGAACAGCCCATCAAGCCGGTGGACGGTGTTTTTGCCCCGACGGCTGTCGCGCAACGTCACCGAAGCCAGATCGGACAGTCCGGGCGCGTCATCAAGTTCGCGCATCACCAGGAGACCGCCATCCGGACCGAGCCGCGTGCCCTTGAACTCCAGTCCCCCTGTACACGACAGTAGAGGTGGTTGAGGGCGCAGATCTGTGATTTTCATTGGGATTCTTCAATCTGCGACAGGAGCATCCCATGATCCGAAAAGCAATCGACACCCTCTTGTCCTACAAATAACCCGGCTCTCATGTGATTGTGGAGCCACTGCCCGGCACGTCGTTTATGACGGGCGGTGGCGGGGGTCGGACCGTTCCCCTCCCGGTCGTTGTGGACCGTCGCCGAGTATGGTCGCCCCCGTCTTTTCCGCTGACCTGAACGGATACATGGGCTTTGGGCTCGCATGACAGGACGAGGTAAGGAAAAGACATATGAACGATACCATTGGAGTCGACATCTCGAAAGATTCGCTGGACGCCTTTTGGCTTTCAAAACGGAAACACAAGCAATTTGCCGACACCAAAACAGGCTTGAGGGCTCTCACCGGCTGAATACGAGAGGCAGAAGTGTCTTCAGTCGTGTTCGAGGCTACCGGCATTTACCACCGGCTGCCGGAAACCAGCCTTGCAGAGCATGACTTTATCTTTTGCACGGGTGAATCCCCGCCAGGCACGTCGCTTCGCCGAAGGCACCGGGACACTGGCCAAAACGGATCGGGTTGATGCAGCAATGCTGGCCAGAATGGGATCTCTTCCGGAGTTGCAAGCTGACAAGCCAAAAAGCAAATGCTTCATAATCTCAAAGGGATGACAACCGCCCGACAGGCTCCAATCAAGGATCGGACGGCCGCAGGGACTCGGCTTGCAACCGCAACACACCCGTTGCTCGGGAAGCAGGCCACTCTGCGCCTGCGCCAGGTTGAGCGTGACATTGGGTTGTGTCTCGAAAGTGGTGGAAATTATTCCATGGCGTCTCCGAGCGTGTTGATGTTTGGCCGCGTTACGCGACGGGGTCAAGGTTTTCGGTTACGAGTGGCTGATGGAGTGTTTCCCAACCATCGACCTTGCGCATCTGGATTTGCCCGGAAGCCATCAAGGCCCGGAACAGCATCGGCACGGTCTCTGGGGACGGCAGCACGGTTTGCGTCTTGATACGGCGTCTGAATTCTTCATTGAGGCGCTCAATGGCATTGGTCGTACGCGCTGATTTCCATTGGCTTTGAGGAAGCCGGGTGAAGGTGAAGAGCCTGTCGCCGGCTTCCTCCAGGCTGTCAGCCACGGCACGGCATTTCAGACGCCATTTGCGTGGAAACGCCTTGCGGCGCCTGTGCACCTCAACTGCTGTATCGGCGTAGATCATGTCGCGGTAATCCTCAGTCAGCTCTTCGTGCATATGGCCGGGTGCATGGGCCCGCAGATTGCGGTGTTTGTGAACCGTGCAACGCCGGATCTCCAGATCATCGCCCCGGAGACCGGAAAGCGCGGCCTCCAGGCCCGGGGCTCCGTCAACAATGACAAACCCGGGCCGCTTCAAGCCCCGCGCATCCAAATCATTGAGAAACTGTCGCCACGCGGCTGTAGTTTCTCCCCCCATATTGCCAATGGAAAGCAGCACTTTCCGGCCATCCCGTCTGACGCCAATGGCCGCCGGAACCGGGATATTGGCGGCTTTACGGTCCATTCGTGTCTTGACCACCGTGCCGTCCAGGATCGATCGAACGATATCCTCATCCGCCAAATCGCGAGTACACCACGCCTCCCGGTCCGCCTTCACCTTCCGCCACGCCCGGCTCACCACGTCCCTGCCCACAGCGCCCTTGAACAATCCATAAAGCGCGCGCTTTACCCGGCGCGTGTTGGTCCCCGACAAATACACCGCCGCAATCAGCGCTTCCGCCTTCTTCGTCAAACGTTGATAACGGGGCAATGCCCTGGAGCGCCATTCCGTGGTTCGACCATCTTCCTGTGCAATACGCGCACGAGGTACGCTGACCTTCTCTGAGCCAAAGGTTCCAATGATCCCGCGTTCCCGGTGGCCATTGCGGTAGCCTTTCTGGCCTGCGCTCTCCCGTCCGTAGCGACAACGGCCAGGGAGACCCTCAAGCCCTTCCTCAAAAACCGCTTCAATCGTCGCGCGAATGTTGGCGCGAAGCCGATCCTCGATCGGATCGTGGCCCTCTTCATGTGCCGGTAGCGAAAAAGGTGAAGTTGCTGTAGCGTTCGTCATGGTGTGATCTCCCAAGGCGGCTAAAACCGCCGGTTTGGGTGCCTGGAACTCACCCGGAGATTACGCCAACTTCAAATTTCCACCAGACTCAAGACACCACCGTGACATTGCGCAAATAGATGCAGCGATTGAGACGACAATCCCGGCTGACAAAGCACTCTCCGAAAAGGCTGATATTCTCATCAGCATTCCCGGCATTGCGAAAGTCACTGCATTTGCGATACTGATCGAAATGCCTGAGCCGGGCAGCTTGAGCGGCAAGCAAGCCGCGAGTCTGGCAGGTCTTGCCCCAATCTCCCGGCAATCCGGCAAATGGCAAGGCAAAGAGCGCATCCGGGGCGGGCGGGCCTGCCTGCGAAGAGCGATCTACCTGCCTGCCGTTGTCGCCACGCGCTTCAATCCGGATATGAAAGCAAAATATCACGAGATGATTGCCAAAGGGAAATGCAGGAAACTTGCGATTACTGCGGTCATGCGCAAGCTTGTGGTCATGGCAAATGCGTTGCTGCGTGACAGTCGGAAATGGACTGAAACACGGACTTGACCAATACGGATACTCATTGAATGGCAGGACCCGCCCCGGACAGGGTCCGAACAGGGCACGGGCGGATCGACCTGCGTGGCATCGCCCTGTTGCCCGCCGATGCGCCCGGCGAACACATGCGCACCACATGGCCCCCGGTTTGCACCATTGCCCGCATCGAGCGTCAGCGCGGGCACGTCCGGGCCGGGCACAGTGTCAAAACCGAAACCGAAACAACGTACCTGATCACCAGCCCGGGGCAGTCTGATCCTGACGATATTCTGCGCCTCGACCGCAGGCATTGGCGGATCGAGGCCATGCATCGCGACAGGGATGTGACGCCGGGCGAAGATGGATACACCAACCGCCCGGGACATGCCCCCGCAATATCCTCACCCACAACAGCGCCGCGCGCGCATTGCCCGAACGCATCCCGAACGCGCCTGCAGGAGCTGTCGAAACAGTGCGGGAAAATCGCCGGAAGGCTGTCAGGTTCGTATCGGATAAACAGAAAATCGCCCTTCTCTGAATCGCCCTGTGAATGCCTCGTGACTCTGAATATGGTATAATGATATAGCAGAAAATGACCCGGTGCATTCCAGGGGCGAGGCGCACCCGGCGGCTCCAGAGATTGGATTTTATAAGATGCGAACTTGCATGGTTGTTTTGCCGATGCACCGTTCTGGGTCTTCGGCTTTGACGTACACGCTTAAATTGCTCGGGTTTGAACTGCCCAAGACGCTGGTTGCGCGCAGCAAGAACGACAATGATCTGGGATTTTGGGAAAGCCAGCCGGTCGTTGACCTCAATGACGAGTTTTTGAAGGCCATCGGCTCGCACTGGTATGATTTCGCGCCGCCCAGGCTTGATCTTGTGCCCAAAGAGCTGACACAGGATTTTATTGCCCGCGCGGGCCAGTTGATTGAGGACGAATTCGGCAATGCCCAGCGGTTTGTCATGAAAGACCCGCGCATCAGCCTGCTGTTCCCCCTGTGGCATAAGGCGCTGACCAAGAAAAAGATAAAAGTCTTATGTGTTCTGCCGATCCGCAACCCTCTGGATGTTGCAGGCTCGCTCTATAAGCGCAATCGCATCCTGCAGGGCGAAAGCCTGCTGTCATGGCTGCGCTTTGTGCTGGACGCGGAACGCAGTACCCGCGGATGCAGCCGGGTTTTCGTGCATTACAATGATCTTCTGGCGGATTGGGGCCAGTCGGTTGCCCGGATTGGGCAGTCTTTGGATATGACCTGGCCCGACAGCCCCACCGCCGCCCAGGAGATTGATGCATTCCTGTCTGAGAAGTGGCGCCACCATCATGCCGAGGACGAGGCTGTGCTGAACGATCCGGCGATCAGCCCATGGGTTAAGCAGACCTATGGAATCCTGCGGGCCTGGTGCCAGGATACCGTGGCCAAAGGCGATCAGAGCACGTTAGGCGAGATTGCCAGGGGGTTTGACGGCTCTGCCCCCTCCTATCGCACATTGGTCAGCGAAAGCCGCGACCTGTCGGTGCAGGCCCGCGAGCTTGAGCGCAAGACATTCCAGTCAGAGGAAAAGATGCTCCAGTCAGAGGAAAAGATGCTGGTACACCGAAATGCCGAAGCCGCAGCGCTGTCCCGGGCAGAGGAAAGCGAAACCCGTCTGACCGAGGTGCAGGCGGAATTGGCCTCCACCCAGACAGAATTGTCGAGCATCCAGACCCAGTTGGCCGAGGCCAGCACCTATGCGCAGGAGCGCGTGCGCCAGATCACGGATGACTATCACTCGCGCCTTTCGGCCCTGGAGGCCGAAAAAGCGGCTCTCGAACAACAGGCACAAAAGCAACGCGCAGCCGTGAACGAAGCGCGTCAGGCGCTTAACGAAATGACTGTTGAAGTCAGCACCCGGCTTGAGACCTATGCCGGGCAGGCCCGTGACGCTACGCGCACTGCCCGCGAGGCGACAGCCAAACTGAAGCAGTTCCAGGCCGAACGAAACGCCAGGCCTTCTGCGGCGCTGAGGCGTCGTGGGCCGTCATCAAGGGGCAAAGCATGAGTAACCCTGTGGTCAACCAGGACGACCTGTTGCTGAACGAAAGCAGCGATCTGTTCAATGCAGGCTGGTATGAAAGCGCCTATGCCGACGCGTCGCACAGCTCGCTTGCTCCGGTCGAACATTACCTGTAGATCGGTACCCGGCTGGGGCGGAATCCGTCGGGTCAGTTTGATGCGAAAGCCTATGAAGCGGCCTATCCCGATGCGCTTCTTTTTTCCGGTGGGGCGTTGCTGTATTATCTGAAGGTGGGGCGTTGTTGTATTATCTGTTGCCGTATAATCTGAAGCTGGGGCGTGACAAGGACCACACGGTTTCCGCTGCTCCGTTGACTGCGTCCGACGCTCATCCTGGTCCGGTGCGCCGCGCCTGGCATATCGATGCGCATCTCAAACGCCAGATCGCGGCGGCCATGAAGGTTGAGATTGCCCCCAGGTTCAAGGCGGCGGCTGAGCTGATTGCGCCGGACTTTGATGCCGAGTTTTACCTGACCAGCTATCAGGGCGCGCTGCGCTCAGGGCTGAATCCCCTGCAACACTACCTGCAGATCGGCGCGCATAAGAACTATGATCCGTCGCCGCATTTCAGCACGAGCCTGTATAAAGCCCGTCAGAACAAAGCTCTTGACCCCGGGGTCAATGCATTCGTGGATTGGATCCAATCGGGTCGTGACGCTGGCGAAATCGGAGACCCGTTCCATAAATTTCCGGTGATCTCGCGGCGTATCGGGATGGAGCCTCCGGAGGGCGAGCGCCAGCTTGCGGCGCGGCGCGGCGCGCTTCTGGATCGCCTGAAATACGGCAAACTGGGCGAGATGGTCGCCAAGGCCTCCGAGCTTGACCCGCTGGTTGCGGCCACCTGGCCCGAGGTGCAGAGGCCCAAGATGCCGCCTTTCCATACGCCGCGCACCGGGGACAAGCTGGAGTCTCTGTGCACCCTGCGCACGGCGGCCGGCCATCGGCCCGCGCAATTCGTGATTGCCGTCAACCGGCCCCGCTGGGGCAGTGGCCTGAAGGAAGAAGGCTATCTGGCCAAGTTTCTGGTCGAAGCCTACGGGCCGGATTCTGTGTTGGTGATCTATACCGACGTCAACGATGATCCGGTGCCTGGCCGCTTTCCCCCCGGGGTCCGGGAGGTGAACTTGAAGGCTGCGGTCAAGAACAGCGCCGAAGACGTGGCCATTGATGTGCTGCTGACGTTCCTGCGCAGCCTGCGCCCCATCGCCTTTTTCAACATCAACAGCCTGTTGTCCTGGCGTTGTCAGATGTCATATCCCGCAGTCATGTCGCAAGAGATGAAGATATATAACTATTTATTCTGTAACGAAAAAAACTACTTCGGAGCATGGGTTGGGTATCCGGTGCAATATGTCTACCGCTGTTTTGACTGGTGCGAAGAACTGATTGTGGACAGCCATTATTTGAAGAACGAGCTGGTCGAACGCTTCGCGTTGCCCGCCGCCATGCAGGACCGGGTCCGGGTGATCGAGGCCCCGGCGGATAGCACCGTCGCTCTGGCCCCCGAACCCCCGCGCACCCCCATCCGGGGATCGCAGGTCTTCTGGTCAGGCCGGTTTGACCGGCAAAAGCGGCTGGATCTGCTGCCGCTGATCGCCATGCGGATGCCGGATGTGACCTTCCGCGTCTGGGGGCGGTCGGTTCTGGATAATTTCGATGCCTCTGGACTGGAGCTGCCCAATATCGTGCTGGAAGGCACGTATGAGTCATTCGATGACTTGCCCCTGAACGAATGTGATGCCTGGCTTTATACTTCGGAATGGGATGGGGTGCCGCATCTGCTGCTTGAGGTCTGTATGACCGGTGTTCCCATTGTCGGCTCTGTCGTGGGGGGCACGGGTGAGGTGCTGAAGGACCACCTGAGCTGGCCTGTCACAGAGGTCAACGATGTCGAGGCCTATGTGAGTGCCCTGCGCGACATACTTGCCAACCCCGATCGGGCCCGGACGCGCGCCGTAAAGCTGCGCGATCAGATCGCACAAGAGCGCAACAATGCCGGGCTGCGCAGCTTTGTCGCCGGTTTCGCCGTCGCCGCAGATGTCACCACACAGGAAGTTTTCAGAAGTGTACGGCGCATTGCAGCAGAGGTTTCGCCGTCGCCGCGGATGTCACCACACAGGATAGAGACCCATGGTTGATCTGTCCATCGCTCTGCTGGCGCATAATGAATCGATCTTGCTGGGACCCACTTTGCGCAGCGTTGAAGCGGCTGTCGAGGCGGCCCGGCAGGACGGTATTACAATCGAACTTCTGATGGGGCTGGACAATTGTTCGGATCAGACCCGCGATTTCGTGTTCCAGCCGCGCTTTGATGAATGGGAGCGCATGGAGTTCTCGTTCAGGGATCAGGGCAAGGCCCGCAATGCGCTGGCCGAACATGCCACGGGAAAGTTCATGGCCTTTCTCGATGCGGATGATCTTTATAGTGAGAACTGGTTCCTTGAGGGAGTGCGCGCGCTTGCGGCGGCGGACGCCAACGGAGAACGCAGGATTGCCCGCCCCGAGTTGAACTGGCTGTTTGACGCCGGCCAGAGCGTGTTGGCTATCCCGTCACAGGATGACCCGTTCTATGTGCCGGAATATCTGCTGGTCTCGAACCCTTATGATGCGCTGTGCATGGGGCTGCGGCAGGTCTGGCTGGACCACCCTTATCCGGATCGCGCCGTGGCAGATGGCTATGCCTACGAAGATTGGCAATGGGCCATCGAGACCACTGCGGCAGGATGGGTTCATGTTGCGGTGCGCGATACGATTATTTTCAAACGGCGCCGGGATATGTCACAGACAGTCCTTGCAAGTGGCGCAAAAGCTCACATACGGCAAGTGGCGGGAACAGCGATTGACGAAGGTGAGTTGCTGAACCCAATACGTCTTGCCACCAAGACCAAGAGAACCGAGAGATAGCCATGGATGACATTTGGGAAGATTTCATTTCGCGCAATGCCCACTCCGAGCCGGACTTGTCCGCCCTGGGTCCTGCCAGCGAGCACCGCGAGGCCGACAAACACCCCATGAAGTGGGAGAACGTGACGCGCGACCTTGACACAGCCCTGGAGGCCGACACGTATCCCCTCCCGCCCACCAATATCCGCGAAGGGTATTACGGGCCGCATCATTACAGCTATTGGGCCAGCGGATTGCGCCATATGCAGATGTTGATGGACAGTGCCAAGCGCAATGACGTCAACGTAAAACGCTACCTGGATTTTGGCTGTGCCACTGGCCGGGTGATCCGCCATTTCGCGGTGCAGGAGCCGCAGATTGAAACCTATGGGTCCGATCTCAATCGTCACCATGTGGAATGGGTGAACACCCATCTGCCCGGGAACGTGACGGCCTTCATGAACCGCTCGATCCCGTCTCTGCCGCTGCCTGACAGCTATCTCGATCTGGTGTCGGCCTATTCTGTTTTTACCCATATCGAAGCGTTTGAAACCTCATGGTTGATGGAACTGCGCCGGATCATGAAGCCGGGAGCGATCGCCTGGATCACGCTGCAGTCGCATCACACCTGGCTTGATATCGAAGAGAGCTGGCCGCTCTATGGCGCGTTGAAGAACCACAAGGATTTCCCGGGCCTGGCAGACCGCGAACCGATGACGGAAGATCGCAGGGTGTTCCGCTGGCGCAACAACCGCTCTTACAGCAGTCACGTGTTCTATTCACTGGACTATATCCATAGAGTCTGGGGCCGGATTTTTGAAATTGCCGAATTCCATCGCCGCCATCCCGGGTTCCAGGATGTGGTCATCCTGAAAAATACCAAGGGAATCTAGATCGGGTCATCCCGGGCAGTTCCCGTTCGTAAAGAAAGAAAACTACCATGGTTCAGAAAATCCCAGCTGTGATCGGCGTCTCTGGCAAGTGTCAGGCAGGCAATCGAAACGCGAACACCGGCAACCTGACACATGCTGTGGCCGCCCGCAGGATTCTGGGGGACTATGTCGATTTTCCAACAGCCACGCTCTGGGGTGAGGCCATTGTCGAGCGTTTGCAGGCAAACCATTCCCATATCGTGATCGTGTTAGCCAATGCGATCCGCCTGGATAATCCCGCGCCGCAAGCGGCGCGATTCCACAAGACGATCACTGAGAACCTGCGCAAAGTGGA
Source organism: Roseovarius sp. (assembly GCA_965207105.1). Taxonomy (GTDB): domain Bacteria; phylum Pseudomonadota; class Alphaproteobacteria; order Rhodobacterales; family Rhodobacteraceae; genus Roseovarius. The sequence goes on from CBDBLS010000070.1 coordinate 86,753, forward strand.
CCTGCCGGTTGTGGTCTTTGGCCTTGGTTCTCAGGCGCGGCGGCGGCTTGCGCCGGGCGATGATCTGGTCACTGCCCTGGTCACTGCCCCTGAGACCGTCGAACTGATCCAGTTGTTAGGAGAGCGGTGTCGCAAGATTGCGGTGCGCGGCGCTTTCACCGCCGGGGTTCTCGAGCATTTCGGGGTGAAAAATGCCGAGGTCATGGGGTGCCAATCCTGTTTCTGGCACCTGACCCCTGAATTCCCGCTGACCCTGCCCAACCCGGCAGATGCTTCGGACAAGCCGGTTGGCTTTAGCTATACCGGGCCTATCCGGGAACAGCAACTGATCAAGTTTGCCATGGATCGTAATGTGCATATGGTGGGCCAGGAGCACTTTCTGGAATATCTGATCACGCAGGGTCAGGACACGACTGAGGAATATGCCGGGTTGGCGAAAAGGTTTATGAAGCTCTATGAGCTCGGTGACCTGCATCAAGAGACCTATGAAAGCTATATTCGAGACTATTTCCACATGTTCTACGATCTCGATTCGTGGTTTGAGTTTATCAAGGACTTCCGTTTCTTTTATGGGTCGCGCTTTCACGGTTGCATGACGGCCCTGCAAGCCGGGGTTCCCAGCGTTTGGGTCACACACGACTCCCGGACAGAAGAGCTGTGTGAACACCTCAAGCTGCCTTCGGTCACCCTTCGGCAAGCCCAATATTTCACCCATCTGGAGCAGTATTACGAAGCGGCGGACTATTCCGCATTCTATGCCGCCTACCCGGATAATTACCGCAGACTATACGATTATCTGGCCGCTGCGGGCGTGCCGAACCGGCTGCAGCCCCCGCTTGAACATGGCGCCGCCGCTGTGGGGGATGCACCGATTCAGGTGTCCTCTATCCGCCAGGAAATCACCGATATTTCAACGGCGCTCACCAAGCTCGGTCAACAGCTCAGTACGCTGACAGATCGTTTGGGTGCTGACGCTTGTTGAATGTCACTGAGAACTGACCCGGTATTGTCACCGAGATTTGACCCGCCTTTATTTTTTATCAGCAGTTACGTTTTGGTCAATGTGGTGGCCTCCTTTGTGGTTTTCCTTGCAGCCTCTGAACTGGCTTTGAAGCGGTAGCTGTCGTTGCCAGTCTCGAGGATGTGGCAGCGGTGAGTGAGCCGATCGAGGAGTGCTGTTGTCATCTTTGCGTCGCCGAAGACCTGCGCCCATTCACTGAAGCTGAGGTTGGTTGTGATGACGACGCCGGTGCGCTCATAGAGTTTGCTCAGAAGGTGGAACAGTAATGCGCCACCGGATTGGCTGAACGGCAGGTAGCCGGGTTCGTCGAGGATGACCAAGTCAGTTTTGGTCAACATCTCAGCCGGTTTACCAGCTTTTCCAAGGGCCTTTTCCCGCTCTGACGCGTTGACCGGTTCGACGGTCGAGTAGAAGCGCACTTTGCGTCGATGATGCTCGATTGCCTGCACGCCGATAGCCGTGGCGACATGGCTTTTGCCAGTCCCAGGCCCGTGTAATCGGCGGAGCAATACTCGGCCAGGGTAGCGGCGTCGTTGTGTTGTCGCGGGCGGCGTAAAAGTCGTCCACTTTTGCCCTTTCGTTTGATGGGAGGGCCGGGGGATTTTCACCGTGGAATTGTATTTGAAGGTGCGTCAGGCTCATTTTCAGGATGGGTTGAGCGGGCGTCGGATTGCCCGGGATTTTGGGATTGGCCGAGACAGTGTTGCGAAGATGTTGGCCTATTCGGAGCCACCGGGGTATCGGCGGACAGCGCCGGTTAGGCGCCCGAAGCTGGATGCGTTCACCTGCCAGATCGACCAATGGCTTACTGAGGACAAAGCGCGTCCGCGCAAGCAGCGCCACACCGCAAAGCGTATCTTTGAGAGGCTGCGCGACGAGTGCGGCTTTGATGGCGGATACACAATCGTCAAAGACTGCGTCCGGGCCAGGAAGCGCTCTGGCAAAGAGATGTTCGTGCCGCTCAGCCATCCGCCCGGGCATGCGCAGGCGGATTTTGGTGAAGCGCCTGTCGTGATTGGCGGCGTTGAGCGGAAGGCGCACTTCTTCGCCTTTGATCTGCCGCAGAGCGATGCGTGTTTTATCCGGGCCTATCCTGCGGCAACCACCGAGGCCTGGCTGGATGGGCATGTGCATGCCTTTGCTTTCTTTGGGGCGGTTCCCCTGTCGATCCTCTATGACAATGACCGCTGCCTGGTGGCGCGGATCCTGCCGGACGGCACCCGGCAAAGAACCCAACGGTTCAGCGCAATGCTGTCGCATTATGTGGTCCGGGATCGCTACGGCCGTCCCGGCAAGGGGAACGACAAGGGAGCGGTCGAGGGGTTGGTCGGCTACGGGCGGCGCGACTTCATGGTGCCGATCCCGTCCTTTCCGGACCGGGATGCGTTCAACGCTCACCTGGAAGAGCAATGCCGCAAACGGCAGGACGATGTCCTGCGCGGACACAAGGCCAGCATCGGCGAACGGCTGCAAGCCGATCCGGCGGCAATGCAGGATTTGCCCGGCGCACCCTTCGAGGCCTGTGAGTTGCAAAGTGGCCAGGTCACATCGACATCGGTGGTGCGGTATCGCGGTAACGACTACTCGGTACCGGTCGCATATGGCCACCGCGCGGTCTGGATCAAGGGCTTCGTGATCCGCGTCGTTATCGGTTGCGCCACTGAGGTGATCGCCGATCATCCCCGCTCTTATGACAGCGGTGACATGGTGTTCGACCCGCTGCATTACCTGCCGCTGATCGAGCGCAGGATCATGTCCTTCGATCAGGCTGCGCCCTTGCAGGGTTGGGAACTGCCTGACGCCTTCGCCACGCTCCGGCGCTTGCTGGAAGCCCGGCAGGGCAAGGCGGGCAAAAGGGAGTATGTCCAGGTCCTGCGCCTGTCGGAACGGTTCGAGCTGGAGGTGCTGCATCTTGCCGTCAAAGACGCCCTGCGAATGGGGGCGGTCAGCTTCGATGCGATCAAGCACCTCGTCCTGTGCCGCGTCGAGCGAAGGCCCCCGAGGTTGGATTTGGATGTCTATCCGTTCCTGCCCGGAACCAACATCGCCACCACCTCGGCTTCTTCCTGTATGAGCCTTCTGTCAGGAGGTGACGCATGACGGATGCACCCGAACTGCCGCTGACACACCACCTCAAGACTCTGCGCCTGCCCACCTTCCTGCGCGAGCATGACAAGCAAGCGCGCATTTGTGCGGCGGAAGGCCTGGATCATGTGCGCTATCCAGCCCGGCTGACCGAGCTGGAACCAATCGATCGGGAGAGGCGCATGGTCGAGCGCCGGATCAAGGCGGCAAAGTTTCCAACCGTCAAAAGCCTCGACAGCTTCGACTTTACGGCCATCCCCGGTCTGAACAAGATGATGGTGCTGGAACTGGCGCGCTGTGAATGGATCGAGCGCAGGGAGAACGTCATCGCGCTCGGCCCGTCGGGAACCGGCAAAACCCATGTCGCTCTCGGGTTGGGGCTGACCGCCTGCCAGAAAGGGTTGCCTGTCGCCTTCGTAACCGCCGCAGCTCTCGTGCACGGGATGATGGAGGCCCGCGACGAGAAACGCCTCCTGCAGCTTCAGCGCAAACTGGCCAAGGTCAAACTGCTGATCATCGACGAGCCGGGCTTCGTCCCCTTGAGCAAAACCGGCGCCGAGCTTCTGTTCGAGCTGATCTCTCAGCGCTGCGAGCGTGGCTCAACCCTGATCACATCGAACCTGCCCTTCGAGGAATGGACCGAGACATTCGGCACCGAACGCTTGACCGGCGCGCTCCCGGACCGGCTGACACATCACGTCAACATCCTCGAGATGAACGGCGAAAGCTACCGCCTCAATCAGAGCCGCGCACGTATTGCCAACCCTTCAACCTGACAACTGAACAATCGGCCTGACGGCCAATGCGCTGTCAATCGCAGAGTAAAATGGGTCCATGTCGCGGCGTAAAAATGGGCCACTTCGGTTGATGTTTTTGTGGCGCTTTTGCACGCGTGCTCGTCACAAAGCTGAAGCGTGCCAAAGCGCATGCTGGCCATAAGGCCAGCATTATTCTGACTGTGATTGCGGGCTGGTTATTTTCGGTTGTTGCGACTGTGTTTGAGCCGATAGCTTTCGCCATTCATCTCGAGGATGTGGACGTGATGGGTTAAACGATCGAGTAGCGCACCGGTCAGCCGCTCAGAGCCAAAGACTTCAGTCCATTCATCGAAGGGCAGGTTCGAGGTTATGATGATGGAGCCGCGTTCATAGCATTGGGATATGACCTCGAAGAGCAGCTCTGCGCCAGATTTGCTGAGCGGTACGAAGCCCAGTTCATCAATGATCAACAGGTTCTGGCTGGTCAGTTGCTTTTGAAGGCGCTGCAATCTCCGCTCATCTTGAGCCTCGATCAGATCATGGACTAATGCCGCAGCCGTTGTGAAGCGCACCTTCAGTCCTCTTTGACATGCAGCCAGCCCAAGTCCCAGGGCGATGTGTGTCTTGCCCGTGCCTGACGGGCCGAGCGCGATGATGTTCTCCCTGCGATTAACGTAATCGCATCGTGCCAGATCCATCGTCAGGGGCTTGTTCAAGCTTGGCATGATCTTGAAGTCAAAGCTATCCAAGCTCTTGGTGCTGGGGAACTTCGCCGCTTTGATGCGCCGTTCAATCATCCGGCGTTCGCGGTCGATCAATTCCATCTCACACAGCCGCGCCAGATAGTGGATGTGATCTTTGTTCTCTGCAGCACAGAGCTGCGCCTGTTTGGCATACTCGCCTTGGAACGTTGGCAGTCGCAGTTGTTTAAGATGATGCCGTAGAAGAATCCGAGGGGCTTCGGTCATGCCGCGGTCCTTCCCATCAAGCTCATGTAACTGGATGGGCGTGTTGTGCCGACATTGGCCTTGGGCAAGTATGGATAGAAGTCCAAATCCAATCGTGGTGGCCGCTTCTCAACCCGACACAGTACAAGGTGTTTTACGGCGTCATAGCCAATTGCACCCATATCTATTGCCTGCTGGATTGCGCCTTGCACAACATCCATTTCGAAGGTCTCCAAAAGGCGCAAGACTTGAACGTATTCTCGCTTGCCCGGCTTACCCATTCTGGCTTCAAGCAGTCGGTGCAGCGTGGCAAATACATCTGGCAAATGCCAACCCTGCAAAGGCGCGGCCTGATCCAGGGCACCCACCTTTTGTTCAAGCAGGGGCAAAAAGTGCAATGGGTCAAAGACCATATCCGCTGATGTGTAGGATCGTTTGTGCCGCGCAATAATCTCATTGCCGCAGCCGATGATAACCTCATGCACAAACCCACGCACATGAACATCGTGGTGCGCATAGGCTACTGGCACCGAGTAATCATTGCTGCGATAGCGCACCATTGAGATCGACGTTGCACGCGTGCTGACGTGATCGCAGGCTTCATATTCTGCGACGGGCAATCCCATCAGAGCATCCAAATCCGACATCAGGCGTGCGCCTATGGTTTGGGTGTGACCCCGCAACGTATCGGCCTGACGTGCTAAACACTTCTCTTCCAAATGTGCGTTCAGATCATCAAAGCTGTCATAGCGAGGTGCGGGAACCATGAAGTTGCGGCGGGTGTATCCAACCATGCCCTCAACGTTGCCTTTATCGTTCCCTCGCGCGGGTCTGCCAAACTTGTCATCAAACAAGTAATGCGACTGCAGTTCCGTAAACCGACGTGTGCGGATGCGCGTCTTATCCCCGAGTATCCGAGCCACGGCGATCTTGGTATTGTCGTAGAGAATGGATTGCGGAATGCCGCCAAAGAATGCAAAGGCGGACACATGGCCATCGCAAAACGCCTCGGTTGTCTCAGCTGGATATCCCTTCACAAACACCGCATCAGAATGTGGCAAGCTCATCACGAAGAAGTGGATCTTGCATTCCACGCCACCGATCACGCCCAGCGTCTCACCAAAATCAACCTGCGCATGGCCCGGCCGATGCGACAACGGCACAAACACCTCTTTGGTGCGCCGTTTTTGCTCGCGCACGTAATAGGTCACCGTGGTCAGGCTGCCGGCATATCCATGCTCATCGCGCAGCCGTTCAAAGATGCGCTTGGCCGTGTGTCGCTGCTTTTTGATCAGGGCTTTGTCTGTGCGCAGTATCTCATCGACCACACCAACATAACCATCAAGCGTTGGCCGCCGAGGCGCTTCCGACCGACGATACCCAGGCGGAAGTTCATGGCGCAGCATCTTCGCGATCGTCTTACGATCTTTGTTCTCTAATCTGTCAATGCGTGTTTCCTGAGTTTCCTGCTTTTGATGTCAGAGGTTGCCTTTGTTCTCTTCGAACTCTGAGGTTCATGATGGGGTTGGCTGGGTGTGGGTCGGCAATGTTGAAACCGCAATCATACCGTTGGTCTTGGCTGTTGCTACAGAATCGGCGCCGTGTCTCACGCCCTCCCTCGGGCATCGTCCCAGATGGGAACTTTGATTTAGGAATCCTCGTTGTCGCCTCGTAAGCCTTACGCGGACTGGAAGTCAGTTTTGTCTCGCATAATGGCATGAAGTATGATTGCCAGACGACGCGCCAGAGCCACTCGGGCCTTTCTCATCGTTGAGCGCGCACCGATTGCGAGGGCCCATGTCTTCAATTTGAGCGGAGCGGCATACCGCGTCAGCATCACATTGGCGGCCTCATAGAGAAGCGTTCTGACGCGCACGTCGCCCCGCTTTGAGATGCTGCCCGTGTAGTCGATTTCACCAGATTGATGCCGTCGCGGCACCAGTCCAAGATACGCCCCCACATCACGCGATTTCCTGAAACGCGACGGATCATCAATTGCTGCGGCAAAGGCCAATGCTGTGATCGGACCGACCCCTGGTACCGTCATAAGGCGCTGGCAGACTTCGGATTTGCGGGTCATCTTTTTGATGTCGCCATCAATGGCTGCAACCGCCGCGAGGATTGCTTCGCGTGCTGCGAACAGTCCGCAAATTGCGGCATGGAGGCCAGGCACTCCATCGCTAACTTTTAGCGCCGCGTTTTTGAATGCCGGAGACAAAGCTCGTGGCAGCCGCACGCCGAAGACGACGACCAGACCGCGGATCTGATTGTCGAGCGTCACACGCTGTCCGACCAGCTTCTTGCGGGCTGCGATCAGCGACCGGATTGCGTGCGCTGACAGTGATTTGACATGGGTCGGCTTGTAGAATCCCGTCCGCGCCAGGTGTGCCAAACCGCGGGCATCATTGCGGTCCGTCTTGTGGCCGGCCAGAGATTTAAGGGCCTGATATGCTTGCCTGCTCTCGATGCAAACAACCGGGACACCAAGCTCCGTCAGCCCATGGTAAAGCATTGGTGCCATCCGTCCCGTTTCAAATACAACTTTGGCACATGGTGGTCCAGAAGCGAGGAAGTCAGCGATCGCTTTTGGTGTTGAGCTCGCTTTTCCTTCACGAATAAGGGCCCCTTCACGATCCAGAATGCAGATATGCGTCTCTTCCATGGACACATCCAAACCAGCAAAATATTCCATTGGTCAGTCTCCTTTTCAATTGCATGTGCATCCAGAATAACAGGGGTAACTGAGTGCTGATCCTGATTACGCCATGTTGAAAAACCGCGCCGCTTCTCGGCCAGACATACCGTCCTTCAAACAAGCACGGCGCACACGACTATAAATATCCACAGAATACATCTCCCGCCCTCCGAATAAACGAAGGGCACAAACTGGCGGACTTTTACTCCGCTACAACTGCGATATGCAGCCGCTTCTGTGGCCCAATATTGCTCCGCGTTTTACATTCTTTCCGCGCAGCCGGAAAGGGGACCGTAATCTCTCTCGAAAAGCCCGCAAACGCGGGGGAAAGGCCTCAAAACGCGGATTGTCGAAGGAGCAGGTTCCGGTCCTCGTTGCGGTCGACCGATCAGGCACCGCCATCAGTGCTGTCTTGCCTGCGGTGACAGCCGAACATCTCAAAACGGTTCTGCAGCCACGTCTTGATGGGGACGCTCTCCCGGTGACCGATGGCTGCACCGGCTACCCGCCCTGCGCCGCAGAAACGGGCGTCAGCCATGAAAGTCTCGACCGGACCGCCGGAGAACGTGTCCGTGGTGAATTGCACATTCAAACCGTGAACAGTCGGCATGAGCGGTTAAAGACCTTTCCGCGCCGCCATCGGGGTATCGCGACCAAATACCTGGACAACTGCCTTCGGTGGTTCCACCCTGCCGTCCTTCCGAGCCACCAAACGCCGCGCGCGATACTTGCCGCCGCCGCAGGCATCCTGCCTGTAACACGCCACGCATAATCAATGCTAATTGAGCCTACATCTTTGATCTCGCCGTCCTTGTTCTCAGCCTTCTTTACCTTGTCAGAGAAGACATTGGCCATGCCTTCAATCGCCTGCCGTTTCCAGGTGCTCACCTGCGTCGGATGCAATTGCCGCTTGGCCGCGATCTCCTGCACCGTCTTGTCACCGCGCAGCGCCTCAAGCGCCACAGCAGTGAGGACATTGGTAGCTTCAGGATCAAGTGTTGAACCCTTCCTTCTGAGGCAGCGAGACAACCGGGCGATGGCTAATCTCAGATCCGTGGAAGCGTTGAGTCATCAGTTTGACAATTGGGGCTTCGAGAAAGGGTGCAAACTGACGGTCGCCGGAATGGCCTTTCCCTCCACAACCACTGCAAACATACCCTCCGTGATCGTAGCCCTGTCGTCAGAATTGATAAGGCAGATCCCGATGGCTGCGCCTTGTGCACAGGCATAGGCACCACTCGCGACGTAGCCTGCGACGTCTCCGTCTTTCAGAACGGGTTCGTTGTGGTGCAGCAGGGGGCCGGCGTCTTGCAATTGGACGTGACACAAGAACGGGCCCTTTCCATCTGCTTTACGGCTGACAAAAGCATCCCGTCCGATGAAGGGGATCGCCTTGTTGGGCTTGCACACAAATCCCAATCCGACCTGATGTGGCGCTTCGGTATACGACATGTCATGCCCCCAATGCAGGAAACCTTTTTCGACGCGCAGCGCGTTCAACGCCTCGCCGCCAACCAGTTGCAGGCCCAAGGGTTCACCGACCACCCAGAGCACCTCAAACACATGTTCTGCAAAATCGGGTGTGATGAAAATCTCCCATCCCAACTCACCAGTGTAGGACAGACGCTGTGCAAAAACAGGCGCGTGACCAATGTGGAAGTGCTGTAGGCTGTTGAATGGAAAAGCCTTATTCGACAGATCAACATCGCTGACCGCGGCCAACAGGTCGCGCACCTTGGGGCCAGCGACCGACAAAACGGCATAGGCCGAAGTTGCGTCTTGCAGGCGTACGTCTTCGCCGTCGGAAATGTGGCGTTGCAGGTGATCTCGGTCGCGGCGGGTGTGCGAGATCGAGGACATGACCATGAAGCTGTCCGCCCCGTGGCGGGCCACTGTGACGTCGCTTTCAATGCCGCCGCGTTCGTTCAGCATCAGCGTATAAGCCACGCGACCAACAGGCACGTCGATATCATTGGTGCAGATGCGTTGCAGGAAGGACAATGCGTCCGTACCTTCGACCATCAGTTTGCCCAGCATGGAATAATCGATCATCGCCACGCCTTCGCGGGCGGCCTTTTGTTCGGCTTGGGCTTGGTCGAACCAACTGGGGCGGTGGAAAGAGTAGTCGTATTCCGGCGTGACGCCCTCGGGGGCAAACCAGCCCGGGCGTTCCCAGCCCTGTGCCTCGGCATAGACGGCGCCTTTGGCTTTCATCGCGTGGTAGAACGGCGTGCGGCGCAGGCCACGCGCGCTTTCGCGTTGGCGACCGGGCCAATGCATCGCGTAAGTCAGAACCAGCGTTTCCGGGCAGCGTTCTTGCAAATAAGGGTCGCGGGCCTGCCAATCTTCGATGCGGGCCGGGTCCATCTCGGCCAGATCAAGGGGCGGATGGCCTGCCATGATCCAGTCGGCCAGTGCCTTGCCCGCACCGGGGCCGGATTGAATACCGGTCGAATTCACGCCAGCCAGAACGTAGTACCCCTTGAGGTCAGGGGCCTCGCCCAAGGTGAAACGGCCGTCATGGGAATAGCTTTCGGGACCGTTGAAAAACGTCCGGATGCCTGTTTCCTGCAGAATGGGCACGCGGTTCATGCTGAGTTCTAACACTTCCATCACGTCGTCTTCGACAAAGGGCAGACTGTCGAATTCAAAGCTTCCCGGAATGCCATCCTTTGCCCAAGCCTTGGCGTGGAAATGTGCAAAGCCGAACAACAGCTTGCCTGCATCTTCCTTCCAATAGGTGCCATCACAATAGGATCGCAGTACAGGCAGGTCGCTGGGCAGATCGGGGATCGGTTCGGTCACAAGGTAGTAGTGTTCGCAGGCATGAAGCGGCACACCGACGCCGTTCTGCTGTCCCAGCTCGCGCGCCCACATGCCACCGCAATTGACGACGACATCCGCCGTGATCGTGCCATCGTCTGTGCGCACGCCGGTGACTTTACCGCCCTCTGTTAGGACCTCCTCGACCTTGATGCGTTCGCGGATCGTCGCGCCATGCATCCGCGCGCCCTTAGCAAGGGCCTGCGTCAGGTCAATCGGGTTGGCAGACCCGTCGGACGGCATGTGGATACCACCCAATACACCGTCTGCATTCATCAAAGGCCAGCGTTCTGCGATCTCGGCGGTGTCCAGATAGTGCGCTTCGATCCCGAACAGAGAGGCGAAATCGGCCTTGCGTTTCAGTTCTGCCAGCCGTTCTTCGTTGACCGCGATAGAGATGGATCCGGATTGCCGAAAGCCGGGGTTCTGCCCTGTTTCGGCTTCGATTTCTTGCATCAGTTCTACACCATAGCCGGCAAAGGCCGTGGTGGCATGGCTGCCCTGCAATTGCCCGACAAGCCCTGCGGCGTGCCAAGTGGTGCCGCTGGTCAGGACCTTGCGTTCGAGCAGGATGACGTCCTTCCAGCCTGCCTTGGCCAAATGGTAGGCTACCGAACAGCCGTGAATGCCGCCGCCGATTATCACCACCTGTGCGTGGCTGGGAAGAGGTTTGTCCATGGAGATTCCTGCTTAGGTTAACTGGGTCGCGAAAAGGCGACCTGTGTTCGTTGGGCATGTCTTAAGGCCTGAAAGGCGCATCATGTGCCAGGCGAGCGCCTGATTGCTTGAGATGACGGGTTTGCCGAGGGTCGCTTCTGCTTGCGGAATTATCTGCAAAGCGCGCAAGCTGGTGCATGACACGAAGACACCTTCGCAATCGTCCCGCGCCCCGATCTGTTTGACCGCCTGTAAAATACTGTCGGCGCTGATGCGCGCGACGGTAAAATCATCGGATTGACCGAAGGTCGCGACCGCCGTGGTCTCATACCCGGCAGCTTGCAGGTTGGCCTGCATTTCCAGCGTGACATCCACTGGATAAGGCGTGACTAGGGCGATGCGTTTCAGTCCAAGCGCCGCCAATGCCGCTTTGCTGGCGCTGATTGGATTGGTCGTCTTGGCTAGGGGATGAACCTCGCGGATAAGACTGTCCACCCTGTCTTCTCCGATCATGGTTGCGCCCGATGTGCAGGCATAGCCCAACACGTCAAATCCGAATTGCGTCGGCAAGAGCGCCGCGGTTTTCGGAAGATCGATCGCCATTTGGCGCAGCGTATCCGGGGAAACTTCCATCGAATTTGGAATGCGCGCAGCGTAGAGGGCCACGTTCTTTTCCAGCCCCAAGATCTGCGCGAATTCGTGCTCGATGGTTTGGTCCGTTTGCAGGACAATCAGCCCCATACGCGCCCGCACACCGAGGCCGTCATCGGTGCTGAAATCGAGAGTCTTGATCGTCTCAGTCATCCCGCATCCGCCCCTTCTTGCTGGGCAAAGAAGGACGTGCCTTTGGGTACGGCGGGCAGGGCCATCTCGTATGGCGTACACCGCACACGCCCACTTGCCTCACCGCGTACCAATTCGTGTGTCAACGTGCTGGGCAAATGGTTGGGACTCAGCTCGATCGCGTCCTCTGCATAATAGGTGGTGATGTAAAGCGTGCGGGATGTGTCCGACAGGTTCGGCGCGGAACCATGCAGCAGGTTGGCGTGCATCAAGCAAACCGAACCTGCCTTACCCGTGCATTTCACAATTTTGTCGCGCTGTGCGTCGATGATCGCGTCATCCACAGCACCAGTGAACACGCCGCCATGCCAATGGGAATAGATTGGACCCTTGTGGGTGCCGGGCAGAACCTCCAGCGGACCGTTTTCCAATGTGACATCATCGATGAACAGCAACGCCGTGATCATGTCATCATTTGTCATCGGCTCAAACGAGAAGTCTTGATGCCAATTAACCTGCGTAGCCGTACCTGGCAGTTTTGAGTTAACCTTGCCGTGGTGAAACCGGATACCGGGGCCGATGAGTTCGGCGCAGAAATCGACAGTGGCGGCGTTGCGCATGACGCCTGCGGAAACGTCTGAAACCTCTTCGGGCGATTGCACACGGCGCAGACCGGGCGTGTCCGCGTTATGTCCGGGCTGCAAATCGAAACGGGGGCGGCCATCAAGGGGGTCTCTCCAGTAGTCGTCGTCATAAGCGCGGCTTTCATCGACCCAACGTACAAATTCGGAGCGGAAGTCGGCCAGTTCGTCTGCGCTGACGGCGTTTTCTAAGACGATCACACCATCGCGCCAGAAGCTGTCTTTCTGCTCTTGCGTCAAAAAGACCATTTGATGCTCTCCTATATTAACTGGTATATACCAGATATATTTAGCGCAGTTAACAAGAAAGGTTCGAGACCTGTCAACACAAAACAAAACGCTTGATCAGTCTGGTATATACCAAATAGCAATTTCATTGACCGGCGATTCGAGGGAGCGCAGTTCTGTTGGACAAGCAAAGAAGCAAAGACAGCCAAGGCGATCCGTCGTCCCGCCCCCGCTTTTTGCGAATTGCTGGCGAAGTCAGGACGCAAATTGCAACCGGTGCATTGAGAGTCTGACTCAAAAGTTTATGTTTGAACAGAATGCCTTGCTATCCGCCTTGTCAAGAGACGAATACCGGCAACCAAAACCCATGCTACGGAACTTTCAACGGTTGCCTCCCGATCTTTTGCCAAACGACGGCAACGTCCCGGCCACGCGAATGTTCGCTCGACACCCCGTCTTCGTGGTGGAAGAACGAACCCCTCGGCTTTGTCAGGGCGCTTGACAATCTCCAATGTCCATTTTCCCTGCAGGGCCAAAGCATCCCGAAGCTTTGGCCCTGCATATCCTGCGTCCGCAAAGATGTGCCCCAGCCGCGGGAAGCGGATGCGCAGTGCTTTGAGACCATCCACAGCACCATCCCGATCCTGTATATCGGCGGCGTGAACAAGGATCGGCAACAGGAAACCTTGCGTGTCTGTCACGATGTGACGCTTGCGCCCTTTGATCTTTTTGCCCGCATCAAAGCCTGAAATGCCGCCGCTTTCCGTTGTTTTTACGCTCTGGCTGTCAATAACGCCCGCAGTGGGGCTCGCCTCACGGCCCGACAATTCGCGCGCCGCCATCATTGACAGATGGTTGATCCGGTGTAACAGACCGTTGTCGCGCCAGTCGTAAAAACAGTTCTGCACAGTCGAGATCGCCGGGAAATCCTGCGGGATCATGCGCCACTGACATCCCGTGGTCGCCATATACATAATCGCGTTCACAACACGGCGCGGATTCGTCTTGCGAGGGCGACCACCTCGCTTCGCGGCAGGTAACAGGGGCCGAACAAGCGCCCATTCCTCCATAGTTAAATCGCTTGGATAAAAGCCCGTTTTACGCCTATGCTCCGCGCGGGTGATGTCTGTCCACGTCATGGGATCCTCCAGGCTCTTTCAAAACCAATGAATCATAAACACATGATATCACTCAACTACTTTTGGAACAGCCTCTGAGAGAACACGACATCCTCCCATCTGAACGCAGCCTGTCAGAACAATTCGACGTCAGCCGGATGACGGCCCGCCGGGCACTCGAAGCGTTGGAAACCGAAGGGCTGGTTTACAGTGCGGATAGGCGCGGACGCTTCGTTTCGCCCCAGCGGCTAAAATACAACGTCAGCAACATGGTTAGCTTTGTCGGCACTGCGCAGGCCAATGATGTCGACCTTAGGATTGAAGTTGTCGAGACGGCCGCGACCGTTGCAAGCAGCAGATTGGCCGAGCTATTCGACCTGCCCGAAGGCAGTCCGATCATCGCCTACACCCGCCTTTTTCATACAGGCGGCCATCCAGTCTTTATCGAGACCGAGTATCTGCCTGCAGATCGGTTTCCCGATTTTTTGCAACATGACCTGTGTCAGTCGACCACACAGATCCTTGAGAAAAGCTATGACATGTCTGCCAGCTCCGGAGATATCATGATCCGTATGCGCGGTGTGCAAACAGACGAGGCGCAGCTTTTGAGTATTTCCGCCAGCCACACGGTGGTCGAATTGGAACAGGTAATCCGTGACGCGGCTGGCATGCCGTTTTGCTTTGGACGTCAGGTCTGGCGCGGCGAGATGGCTGAATTTTCGGCCCACGCGATCGTCAGCCAACAAAGTTCTGACAAGGAATGAAGGACACCACAACATGGCATTGACCGCCACAGCCCCTGACCGGGGATTTAAAGACGTCGAATTCAGCGCCCGGACGGCCAAGGCGCAAGCGGCGATGGCTGCGTCGGGCCTCGCGGGCATGCTGCTGATGAGCGAGCAGGATGTCCGCTATTTCACCGGATTTCATACGTTCTTCTGGCAAAGCCCGACGCGCCCCTGGTTCGTGTTCGTCCCCGCCAGCGGCAAACCTGTTGCTGTGATCCCTGAAATTGGGGCCGAACTGATGCGTCGCGGTTGGCTCGATGACATTCGCACCTGGAGCGCCCCGACCCCGCAAGACGACGGGATCAGCCTGTTGCTCGACCTTCTTGGGCCGGTGGTAAAAGAGGGTGCCAAGATCGGTGTAATGAATGGCCACGAGACCAAGTTGCAGATGCCGCTCGGAGATTGGGAACGGCTGCTGGCTGGGCTACCGGGGCTTGAGATTGCCGATGCGACAAGCCTTGTCCAAGGGTTGCGTATGGTCAAATCCGCAGCCGAGATCGAAAAAATTGGGCATATCTGTGCCATTGGCTCTGCGGCGTTCGACAAGGTGCCAGAGATCATCCATGAAGATATGCCTTTGGAAGAAGTGTTCCGCCAATTCCGTCTGACTGCAATCGGGAATGGTGCAGACGACGCACCTTATGTTGTTGGTGCCGCTGACCAAGGTGGCTATGCCGACGTAATCTCACCCCCATCGCGTCGACCTTTGCAGCGTGGCGATGTGCTGATGCTGGATACCGGTTGCACATGGGACGGATATTTCTGCGATTTTGATCGCAACTGGGCCATCGGCCACGCCAGCCATGACGCCAAGCGGGCATATGACGTGCTGTGGCGCGCCACGCAAGCTGGGATCGAGGCCGCAAAACCCGGTAATACCTGCCGTGATCTGTTCATTGCGATGTCGACGGTCATTGCTGAAAATGGACAGTTCTGGCGGCGATATCGGGTGCCTGGGGCATGGGTTGGGAATGCAACTGACCGAGCAGCCCTCGCACGTCGCTTTCGATGAGACTGAGCTGAAAGAAAACATGGTGCTGACCATCGAGCCATCGCTGAGCTATGGTGACGGGCTCATGATGGTGCACGAGGAAAACATTGTCGTGGGGGGCGGCGGACCAAAGCTGCTTACGTCGCGGGCAGCACCAGACTTGCTGGTCGTGTCCTAGGCAGTGACCCCTCGGTTACATGATATCCAATGACACCTTTACGCGATCCATGACGATCGAAGACGTAAATTTTCTGACGTTGGACTCGTCGAAAAAGTACTCTTGGGTAAATTCCTCGTATTCGGCAATGTCCTGCACGATCACGACCAGGATGAAATCGGCTTCTCCTGTCGCATAATAGCACTGCTGGACTGCCGGGGCGGTTCGCATGCGGCGTTTGAAATCATCCAAATGCCTGCGACTTTCGCGTTCAAGCATGACCTGGACAATGACCGTCATTCCCCGACCCAATTTGGTTGAAGAAAGAACCGCAATCTCCCGCTCGATCACCCCGGTCTCACGCAACTTCTTTAGGCGTTTTTGGACTGCCGACGGTGACAACCCGATCTCAAAACCAAGAGCTTCAGCCGTTAAGCGGGCATCGCTTTGAACAAGTTTCAGAATTTCGAGGTCTTTGTCGTCCATGCGTCGATTTAAATCGACGTTCTCACGCTACGCAACAAATTTAGTCGCAAGGACGTGTATTTTGACGAAATCCCTCCCTCACTGCTGATAAAGTAGAGCTCATTAGTCGGGGGCAAATCTAAAAACCTGTGCAGTAACGAACAATACGACTGAAGGGATGCCCTTTCTGTATGTTGCCCGCACACACTCCCCACGGACGCTACCCTTTTGGCGCGCGTCTGACTGAACAATGGCAAGGAGGAACACAGTCCATGAAACTTAAGAAAACCCTGATCGCAGCCAGCGTCGCAATCGCAGCTACAGCAACGACAACTTTGGCGGGTCCATTGCAGGAACGCATCGACGTCGGCGAAACAATCCGCATTGGTTTTGCAAACATTCCACTTTGGGGATACCCGGATGAGGACGGCAATGCGGATGGCTTTACAAATGACATCGCCGTCCAGACGCTTGCCAAAATGGGTCTGACAAACGTCGAAGCTGTTGTCACCGACTGGGGCGGGTTGATCCCAGGCCTGAAGGCAGAGCGTTTCGATCTTATTACAGGTGGCATGTACATCCTGAATTCGCGTTGTGAAAATGTGTCGTTCTCCGAGCCGGTAGCAAAATCCGGTGATGGCGTTCTGGTGCCAGCGGGCAATCCAAACAACATCAACAATTACACCGACATTCTCGAAGGTGACTTCACGATGGTGACGGGTGCAGGTTACAACACCGTTGAGGCCGCAAAGCGCGTCGGAATCGACGGCGATAACCTGATGCAGGTGCCCGGCCCGACAGAAATGGTTGCGGCACTTAAGGCTGGCCGCGCCGATGCGGCGATCCTAACATATTTCGAGGCGTCACACCTGGCCGATGATCACGATGAAATCGAGCTGGGTGACGTCTCACTTATGCCAATCTGGAGCCAAAACTTTGCAGGCATTGGTTTCCGTCATGAAGATCAGGACTTCCTTGCCAGCTTCAACGAGGCCCTCGGTGGTTACGTTGGCACGGACGAGATGATGGCGGTTGTCGCTGAGCATGAATACACCGTGGATCACCTTCCAGGTGACACGACAGCGGAATGGGCATGCGCTAACCGCTAGTTTCTGTTCGCAGACGGACGGCGTGACAGGCCCCAACGGGCCTGCCACAATTTGTGACACCACCAGATCTGGGCACTCCTCATGAGCTTATTTGAATTTCTGAGCCAATACTGGCCGCGCTTGATGTCAGGCACGGGCGTGACTGTTGCTCAATTCCTGCTTGGCGCGATCCTGACCGTGGGTCTGGCTCTTTTGTTCGGCTTGATGAAAATGTCATCGAACAGGGCGATCAAAGGGTCCGCTGTTGTCTACATCGAGATTTTTCGCGGCACCTCGCTATTGGTGCAGCTTTACTGGATTTTCTTCGTCCTGCCGTTGTTCGGAGTGACACTTGAGAAATTCACCGCCGGTTGGGTGGCGATCGGATTAAATGCCGGGGCCTACGGGGCCGAACTTGTGCGCGGCGGCATCATGTCCGTGCCAAAAGGCCAGTGGGAAGCGGCAACTGCCATCAACATGAGCGCAGCCCGCCGCATGCGACGCATTATTCTTCCTCAGGCATTGGTGAATATGCTGCCAGCATGGGGCAACCTGATGGTCGAGATCCTGAAAGGGACGGCTTTGGTTTCGCTGATCTCTGTCACGGACCTGATGTTCCAAGCCAAACAAATCAACGCCAGCACATATTTGTCGGCGCAGATATTCGGCACAGCATTGGTGATCTACTATATTCTGGCACGCCTTTTGCTAACCCCGTTCATGCGGTGGCTTGAGGGCTTCATGGCCCGCAAATTGGGGAGAGCGTAAATCATGTTTGACTGGCTATTCATGGACGAATGGTTCCCAAAATTTGACTGGCGCTGGGATTACACATGGGAAATCCTGCCGCGCCTGATTGAGGCAACAGGCAACACTTTGATCGCCGCCGCTGCGGGTTATCTTATCGCCCTTGTGCTCGGCTTGGCCTTTGCTCTTGCCCAGAGGAGCCAAAGCAAGGTTCTGACCTTTTTCGTGCGCGAGTTCGTTGAATTTATCCGCTCTACCCCGCTTCTGCTGCAAATCTTCTTTATCTTCTACGTGGGTCCGCAGTTTGGCATCACGTTGAGCCCGTGGGTGTCGGGCATGATCGCCATCGGCTTGCACTACTCTTGCTATCTGTCCGAGGTCTACCGGGGCGGGTTGGACAGCGTGCCAAAGGGTCAATGGGAAGCGGCGACCGCTTTGAACATGACCACCGCGCAGACCTACAAACGATTGATCATCCCGCAGGCGATCCCGCCATCCATCCCGGGCTTGGGCAACTACCTTGTCGGGATTTTCAAAGACACGCCTATGTTGTCGGTGATCGGCGTTGCCGAACTGATCCACACGGCAAATGCAATCGGCTCAGAAACATGGCGCTACCTGGAAGCCTACACCATCGTTGGTGTGATTTTTCTGGCGCTCTCACTGCCTGCCGCTGGCCTTATCCGCGCATTCGAAGGTTTCGTGCGCCGCAAACTAGGAATGTAAGAAATGGAAGATTTGTCAGGTTTCCCGACTGAAATTACGGACGCTGACCAGCCAATGGTCAGCTTCAAGAAGGTGCGCAAAGCCTATGGGTCACTGGTGGTATTGGATGACCTTGATCTGGACGTTGCGGCCGGTGAAATGGTGTCGGTTATCGGGCCGTCAGGTTCGGGCAAGACAACCGTCCTGCGCATGCTGATGACGCTGGAAAAGATCAACGGCGGGGTCATCTATGTCGATGGCAAGCCGCTAACCCATATGGCGCAGGGTGGCAAACTGGTGCAGGCAAGCGAGAAGCATTTACGGACCCGGCGCAGCGACATCGGTATGTGCTTCCAGCACTTCAACTTATTTCCGCATATGACTGCGATCCAGAATTGCATGGAAGGGCCGGTTCAGGTCCTTGGCTTGTCAAAAGGTGAAGCGCGAGACCGTGGTGAGGAGTTGTTGGAGCTGGTGGGCATGGCCGATAAGAAGGACCAGCACCCGTCGCGGCTGTCTGGCGGCCAGCAGCAACGTGTCGCAATTGCACGCGCTTTGGCGATGCGCCCAAAGGTGATGCTGTTTGACGAGGTGACTTCGGCGCTTGACCCTGAAGTTATCGGCGAAGTGACAAATGTTATTCGCAAACTGGTGTCAGAGCATAACTTGACCATGCTGATGGTCACGCACCAGATGGGTTTTGCCCGCGACATCTCTGATCGTGTTTGTTTCTTCTACGGCGGCAAGATTGAAGAGCAAGGGCCTCCGGCCGAGTTGTTCGGAAACCCGCAACGCGAACGTACGCAACAATTCCTGAGCGCGGTCAAAGAAGCCGTCTGATCTTCTATTGCCACTTTCGGAGGGAGTTCGAATGTTCAAATCCGGCGATGAGGTCACGTCAAAGGCCTGGAATCCAGTTCTGGACAACGGTCGCCATGATCGTGCGCAGCTGGGGTTTATCCTGATGTCAACAGATTTGGCCAGTGAACAGGACTTTTTCGACATGGCACCGCCGGGTGTGGGCATTCACATCACCCGGTTGAAGACCGAAGACTATACCACCCGTGAAACGCTTGCGCGGCACATTGAACACATGGCCGCCGCCGCGTCGCGGTTGCAGCCGGACATGAAACCCGGGGTGATCAGCTATGGTTGCACCAGCGGGTCCATCGTCAACGGTGAACAGCCTGTGTTTGACCAAATTGTCAAAGGCGCGCCTTGGGCGCGGCCAATGTGCATTGTTACGGGCGTTGTTGATGCCTTGACGGCTGTCGGCGCGCAAAGACTGGTGGTGGGAACGCTCTATCTGGACGAAATCAATACCGCTGAAGCTGAGTTCCTTGTTCAGAAGGGGTTCGATATCGTCGATATTCAGGGGCTCAATCTGGAAACGGGGATAGAGTTTGGGCAGGTCTCCCCTGCCTATTGGAAAGAGTTTGCAATTCAGATTGATCAACCCGAGGCCGACGC
This sequence comes from Roseovarius sp., assembly GCA_965207105.1. Classification (GTDB taxonomy): domain Bacteria; phylum Pseudomonadota; class Alphaproteobacteria; order Rhodobacterales; family Rhodobacteraceae; genus Roseovarius. The sequence goes on from CBDBLS010000070.1 coordinate 106,920, forward strand.
AGTCTTTCTGTCCTGCGGTGGTATCCGCGCGCTGGAAGTGGCGGAAGAGATCGAGCAGATTATCGGAAAACCCGTGATCACGTCCAATCAAGCCCAATTCTGGAGTTGCCTGCGGCGGGCGGGCATTCCTGACAAACTATCTGGCTTTGGTCAGCTGTTCCAACACCCCGGCACAGAGCTTTTGCGCTAGAGCCCTAACCCTAGTGTTCAGAGTCTGACACTTCTTACCTATTTCCGCGGATTTCATCCAGCGTGTCGAGTGCGCGGCGTTCTCGGGTGAGGATATCCTTGGCGCTCCTGGTCCATTTGAAAGGCTTCGGTTTCTCGTTGTGGAGCGCCGGATAGTCGTAGATCGCAGCCTCCAGGTCATCGACGCTGGAATAGCTGCCGCGTCGGATGCGCCCGGCGGTGATCTCGGCGAAGAAGCGCTCGACCAGGTTCAGCCATGAGGCGCTGGTGGGGGTAAAATGCAGCTTGAAGCGGGGGTGCTTTTCGAGCCAGGCCTTGACCTCGGGTGTCTTGTGGGTGGCGTAGTTGTCGAGCACCGGATGGACCTCGCATCGCACTGGCGTGGCCTTGTCGATACTGCGCAGGAATTTCAGGAACTCCCTGGCTCTGTGGCGGGGCATGCAATTGCCGATGACCGTGCCCGTCTTCACATCAAGGGCGGCGAACAGCGTGGTCGTGCCGTGGCGTTTGTAATCATGGGTCATGGCGGCGGCGCGACCCTTCTTGAGCGGCAATCCCGGCTGGGTGCGATCAAGTGTGTCAATCGCAGAGTAAAATGGGTCCATGTCGCGGCGTAAAAATGGGCCACTTCGGTTGATGTTTTGTGGCGCTTTTGCACGCGTGCTCGTCACAAAGCTGAAGCGTGCCAAAGCGCATGCTGGCCATAAGGCCAGCATTATTCTGACTGTGATTGCGGGCTGGTTATTTTCGGTTGTTGCGACTGTGTTTGAGCCGATAGCTTTCGCCATTCATCTCGAGGATGTGGACGTGATGGGTTAAACGATCGAGTAGCGCACCGGTCAGCCGCTCAGAGCCAAAGACTTCAGTCCATTCATCGAAGGGCAGGTTCGAGGTTATGATGATGGAGCCGCGTTCATAGCATTGGGATATGACCTCGAAGAGCAGCTCTGCGCCAGATTTGCTGAGCGGTACGAAGCCCAGTTCATCAATGATCAACAGGTTCTGGCTGGTCAGTTGCTTTTGAAGGCGCTGCAATCTCCGCTCATCTTGAGCCTCGATCAGATCATGGACTAATGCCGCAGCCGTTGTGAAGCGCACCTTCAGTCCTCTTTGACATGCAGCCAGCCCAAGTCCCAGGGCGATGTGTGTCTTGCCCGTGCCTGACGGGCCGAGCGCGATGATGTTCTCCCTGCGATTAACGTAATCGCATCGTGCCAGATCCATCGTCAGGGGCTTGTTCAAGCTTGGCATGATCTTGAAGTCAAAGCTATCCAAGCTCTTGGTGCTGGGGAACTTCGCCGCTTTGATGCGCCGTTCAATCATCCGGCGTTCGCGGTCGATCAATTCCATCTCACACAGCCGCGCCAGATAGTGGATGTGATCTTTGTTCTCTGCAGCACAGAGCTGCGCCTGTTTGGCATACTCGCCTTGGAACGTTGGCAGTCGCAGTTGTTTAAGATGATGCCGTAGAAGAATCCGAGGGGCTTCGGTCATGCCGCGGTCCTTCCCATCAAGCTCATGTAACTGGATGGGCGTGTTGTGCCGACATTGGCCTTGGGCAAGTATGGATAGAAGTCCAAATCCAATCGTGGTGGCCGCTTCTCAACCCGACACAGTACAAGGTGTTTTACGGCGTCATAGCCAATTGCACCCATATCTATTGCCTGCTGGATTGCGCCTTGCACAACATCCATTTCGAAGGTCTCCAAAAGGCGCAAGACTTGAACGTATTCTCGCTTGCCCGGCTTACCCATTCTGGCTTCAAGCAGTCGGTGCAGCGTGGCAAATACATCTGGCAAATGCCAACCCTGCAAAGGCGCGGCCTGATCCAGGGCACCCACCTTTTGTTCAAGCAGGGGCAAAAAGTGCAATGGGTCAAAGACCATATCCGCTGATGTGTAGGATCGTTTGTGCCGCGCAATAATCTCATTGCCGCAGCCGATGATAACCTCATGCACAAACCCACGCACATGAACATCGTGGTGCGCATAGGCTACTGGCACCGAGTAATCATTGCTGCGATAGCGCACCATTGAGATCGACGTTGCACGCGTGCTGACGTGATCGCAGGCTTCATATTCTGCGACGGGCAATCCCATCAGAGCATCCAAATCCGACATCAGGCGTGCGCCTATGGTTTGGGTGTGACCCCGCAACGTATCGGCCTGACGTGCTAAACACTTCTCTTCCAAATGTGCGTTCAGATCATCAAAGCTGTCATAGCGAGGTGCGGGAACCATGAAGTTGCGGCGGGTGTATCCAACCATGCCCTCAACGTTGCCTTTATCGTTCCCTCGCGCGGGTCTGCCAAACTTGTCATCAAACAAGTAATGCGACTGCAGTTCCGTAAACCGACGTGTGCGGATGCGCGTCTTATCCCCGAGTATCCGAGCCACGGCGATCTTGGTATTGTCGTAGAGAATGGATTGCGGAATGCCGCCAAAGAATGCAAAGGCGGACACATGGCCATCGCAAAACGCCTCGGTTGTCTCAGCTGGATATCCCTTCACAAACACCGCATCAGAATGTGGCAAGCTCATCACGAAGAAGTGGATCTTGCATTCCACGCCACCGATCACGCCCAGCGTCTCACCAAAATCAACCTGCGCATGGCCCGGCCGATGCGACAACGGCACAAACACCTCTTTGGTGCGCCGTTTTTGCTCGCGCACGTAATAGGTCACCGTGGTCAGGCTGCCAGCATATCCATGCTCATCGCGCAGCCGTTCAAAGATGCGCTTGGCCGTGTGTCGCTGCTTTTTGATCAGGGCTTTGTCTGTGCGCAGTATCTCATCGACCACACCAACATAACCATCAAGCGTTGGCCGCCGAGGCGCTTCCGACCGACGATACCCAGGCGGAAGTTCATGGCGCAGCATCTTCGCGATCGTCTTACGATCTTTGTTCTCTAATCTGTCAATGCGTGTTTCCTGAGTTTCCTGCTTTTGATGTCAGAGGTTGCCTTTGTTCTCTTCGAACTCTGAGGTTCATGATGGGGTTGGCTGGGTGTGGGTCGGCAATGTTGAAACCGCAATCATACCGTTGGTCTTGGCTGTTGCTACAGAATCGGCGCCGTGTCTCACGCCCTCCCTCGGGCATCGTCCCAGATGGGAACTTTGATTTAGGAATCCTCGTTGTCGCCTCGTAAGCCTTACGCGGACTGGAAGTCAGTTTTGTCTCGCATAATGGCATGAAGTATGATTGCCAGACGACGCGCCAGAGCCACTCGGGCCTTTCTCATCGTTGAGCGCGCACCGATTGCGAGGGCCCATGTTCTCTAATCTGTCAATGCGTGTTTCCTGAGTTTCCTGCTTTTGATGTCAGAGGTTGCCTTTGTTCTCTTCGAACTCTGAGGTTCATGATGGGGTTGGCTGGGTGTGGGTCGGCAATGTTGAAACCGCAATCATACCGTTGGTCTTGGCTGTTGCTACAGAATCGGCGCCGTGTCTCACGCCCTCCCTCGGGCATCGTCCCAGATGGGAACTTTGATTTAGGAATCCTCGTTGTCGCCTCGTAAGCCTTACGCGGACTGGAAGTCAGTTTTGTCTCGCATAATGGCATGAAGTATGATTGCCAGACGACGCGCCAGAGCCACTCGGGCCTTTCTCATCGTTGAGCGCGCACCGATTGCGAGGGCCCATGTTCTCTAATCTGTCAATGCGTGTTTCCTGAGTTTCCTGCTTTTGATGTCAGAGGTTGCCTTTGTTCTCTTCGAACTCTGAGGTTCATGATGGGGTTGGCTGGGTGTGGGTCGGCAATGTTGAAACCGCAATCATACCGTTGGTCTTGGCTGTTGCTACAGAATCGGCGCCGTGTCTCACGCCCTCCCTCGGGCATCGTCCCAGATGGGAACTTTGATTTAGGAATCCTCGTTGTCGCCTCGTAAGCCTTACGCGGACTGGAAGTCAGTTTTGTCTCGCATAATGGCATGAAGTATGATTGCCAGACGACGCGCCAGAGCCACTCGGGCCTTTCTCATCGTTGAGCGCGCACCGATTGCGAGGGCCCATGTCTTCAATTTGAGCGGAGCGGCATACCGCGTCAGCATCACATTGGCGGCCTCATAGAGAAGCGTTCTGACGCGCACGTCGCCCCGCTTTGAGATGCTGCCCGTGTAGTCGATTTCACCAGATTGATGCCGTCGCGGCACCAGTCCAAGATACGCCCCCACATCACGCGATTTCCTGAAACGCGACGGATCATCAATTGCTGCGGCAAAGGCCAATGCTGTGATCGGACCGACCCCTGGTACCGTCATAAGGCGCTGGCAGACTTCGGATTTGCGGGTCATCTTTTTGATGTCGCCATCAATGGCTGCAACCGCCGCGAGGATTGCTTCGCGTGCTGCGAACAGTCCGCAAATTGCGGCATGGAGGCCAGGCACTCCATCGCTAACTTTTAGCGCCGCGTTTTTGAATGCCGGAGACAAAGCTCGTGGCAGCCGCACGCCGAAGACGACGACCAGACCGCGGATCTGATTGTCGAGCGTCACACGCTGTCCGACCAGCTTCTTGCGGGCTGCGATCAGCGACCGGATTGCGTGCGCTGACAGTGATTTGACATGGGTCGGCTTGTAGAATCCCGTCCGCGCCAGGTGTGCCAAACCGCGGGCATCATTGCGGTCCGTCTTGTGGCCGGCCAGAGATTTAAGGGCCTGATATGCTTGCCTGCTCTCGATGCAAACAACCGGGACACCAAGCTCCGTCAGCCCATGGTAAAGCATTGGTGCCATCCGTCCCGTTTCAAATACAACTTTGGCACATGGTGGTCCAGAAGCGAGGAAGTCAGCGATCGCTTTTGGTGTTGAGCTCGCTTTTCCTTCACGAATAAGGGCCCCTTCACGATCCAGAATGCAGATATGCGTCTCTTCCATGGACACATCCAAACCAGCAAAATATTCCATTGGTCAGTCTCCTTTTCAATTGCATGTGCATCCAGAATAACAGGGGTAACTGAGTGCTGATCCTGATTACGCCATGTTGAAAAACCGCGCCGCTTCTCGGCCAGACATACCGTCCTTCAAACAAGCACGGCGCACACGACTATAAATATCCACAGAATACATCTCCCGCCCTCCGAATAAACGAAGGGCACAAACTGGCGGACTTTTACTCCGCTACAACTGCGATATGCAGCCGCTTCTGTTCTCTAATCTGTCAATGCGTGTTTCCTGAGTTTCCTGCTTTTGATGTCAGAGGTTGCCTTTGTTCTCTTCGAACTCTGAGGTTCATGATGGGGTTGGCTGGGTTCTCTAATCTGTCAATGCGTGTTTCCTGAGTTTCCTGCTTTTGATGTCAGAGGTTGCCTTTGTTCTCTTCGAACTCTGAGGTTCATGATGGGGTTGGCTGGGTTCTCTAATCTGTCAATGCGTGTTTCCTGAGTTTCCTGCTTTTGATGTCAGAGGTTGCCTTTGTTCTCTTCGAACTCTGAGGTTCATGATGGGGTTGGCTGGGTGTGGGTCGGCAATGTTGAAACCGCAATCATACCGTTGGTCTTGGCTGTTGCTACAGAATCGGCGCCGTGTCTCACGCCCTCCCTCGGGCATCGTCCCAGATGGGAACTTTGATTTAGGAATCCTCGTTGTCGCCTCGTAAGCCTTACGCGGACTGGAAGTCAGTTTTGTCTCGCATAATGGCATGAAGTATGATTGCCAGACGACGCGCCAGAGCCACTCGGGCCTTTCTCATCGTTGAGCGCGCACCGATTGCGAGGGCCCATGTCTTCAATTTGAGCGGAGCGGCATACCGCGTCAGCATCACATTGGCGGCCTCATAGAGAAGCGTTCTGACGCGCACGTCGCCCCGCTTTGAGATGCTGCCCGTGTAGTCGATTTCACCAGATTGATGCCGTCGCGGCACCAGTCCAAGATACGCCCCCACATCACGCGATTTCCTGAAACGCGACGGATCATCAATTGCTGCGGCAAAGGCCAATGCTGTGATCGGACCGACCCCTGGTACCGTCATAAGGCGCTGGCAGACTTCGGATTTGCGGGTCATCTTTTTGATGTCGCCATCAATGGCTGCAACCGCCGCGAGGATTGCTTCGCGTGCTGCGAACAGTCCGCAAATTGCGGCATGGAGGCCAGGCACTCCATCGCTAACTTTTAGCGCCGCGTTTTTGAATGCCGGAGACAAAGCTCGTGGCAGCCGCACGCCGAAGACGACGACCAGACCGCGGATCTGATTGTCGAGCGTCACACGCTGTCCGACCAGCTTCTTGCGGGCTGCGATCAGCGACCGGATTGCGTGCGCTGACAGTGATTTGACATGGGTCGGCTTGTAGAATCCCGTCCGCGCCAGGTGTGCCAAACCGCGGGCATCATTGCGGTCCGTCTTGTGGCCGGCCAGAGATTTAAGGGCCTGATATGCTTGCCTGCTCTCGATGCAAACAACCGGGACACCAAGCTCCGTCAGCCCATGGTAAAGCATTGGTGCCATCCGTCCCGTTTCAAATACAACTTTGGCACATGGTGGTCCAGAAGCGAGGAAGTCAGCGATCGCTTTTGGTGTTGAGCTCGCTTTTCCTTCACGAATAAGGGCCCCTTCACGATCCAGAATGCAGATATGCGTCTCTTCCATGGACACATCCAAACCAGCAAAATATTCCATTGGTCAGTCTCCTTTTCAATTGCATGTGCATCCAGAATAACAGGGGTAACTGAGTGCTGATCCTGATTACGCCATGTTGAAAAACCGCGCCGCTTCTCGGCCAGACATACCGTCCTTCAAACAAGCACGGCGCACACGACTATAAATATCCACAGAATACATCTCCCGCCCTCCGAATAAACGAAGGGCACAAACTGGCGGACTTTTACTCCGCTACAACTGCGATATGCAGCCGCTTCTGTTCTCTAATCTGTCAATGCGTGTTTCCTGAGTTTCCTGCTTTTGATGTCAGAGGTTGCCTTTGTTCTCTTCGAACTCTGAGGTTCATGATGGGGTTGGCTGGGTTCTCTAATCTGTCAATGCGTGTTTCCTGAGTTTCCTGCTTTTGATGTCAGAGGTTGCCTTTGTTCTCTTCGAACTCTGAGGTTCATGATGGGGTTGGCTGGGTGTGGGTCGGCAATGTTGAAACCGCAATCATACCGTTGGTCTTGGCTGTTGCTACAGAATCGGCGCCGTGTCTCACGCCCTCCCTCGGGCATCGTCCCAGATGGGAACTTTGATTTAGGAATCCTCGTTGTCGCCTCGTAAGCCTTACGCGGACTGGAAGTCAGTTTTGTCTCGCATAATGGCATGAAGTATGATTGCCAGACGACGCGCCAGAGCCACTCGGGCCTTTCTCATCGTTGAGCGCGCACCGATTGCGAGGGCCCATGTCTTCAATTTGAGCGGAGCGGCATACCGCGTCAGCATCACATTGGCGGCCTCATAGAGAAGCGTTCTGACGCGCACGTCGCCCCGCTTTGAGATGCTGCCCGTGTAGTCGATTTCACCAGATTGATGCCGTCGCGGCACCAGTCCAAGATACGCCCCCACATCACGCGATTTCCTGAAACGCGACGGATCATCAATTGCTGCGGCAAAGGCCAATGCTGTGATCGGACCGACCCCTGGTACCGTCATAAGGCGCTGGCAGACTTCGGATTTGCGGGTCATCTTTTTGATGTCGCCATCAATGGCTGCAACCGCCGCGAGGATTGCTTCGCGTGCTGCGAACAGTCCGCAAATTGCGGCATGGAGGCCAGGCACTCCATCGCTAACTTTTAGCGCCGCGTTTTTGAATGCCGGAGACAAAGCTCGTGGCAGCCGCACGCCGAAGACGACGACCAGACCGCGGATCTGATTGTCGAGCGTCACACGCTGTCCGACCAGCTTCTTGCGGGCTGCGATCAGCGACCGGATTGCGTGCGCTGACAGTGATTTGACATGGGTCGGCTTGTAGAATCCCGTCCGCGCCAGGTGTGCCAAACCGCGGGCATCATTGCGGTCCGTCTTGTGGCCGGCCAGAGATTTAAGGGCCTGATATGCTTGCCTGCTCTCGATGCAAACAACCGGGACACCAAGCTCCGTCAGCCCATGGTAAAGCATTGGTGCCATCCGTCCCGTTTCAAATACAACTTTGGCACATGGTGGTCCAGAAGCGAGGAAGTCAGCGATCGCTTTTGGTGTTGAGCTCGCTTTTCCTTCACGAATAAGGGCCCCTTCACGATCCAGAATGCAGATATGCGTCTCTTCCATGGACACATCCAAACCAGCAAAATATTCCATTGGTCAGTCTCCTTTTCAATTGCATGTGCATCCAGAATAACAGGGGTAACTGAGTGCTGATCCTGATTACGCCATGTTGAAAAACCGCGCCGCTTCTCGGCCAGACATACCGTCCTTCAAACAAGCACGGCGCACACGACTATAAATATCCACAGAATACATCTCCCGCCCTCCGAATAAACGAAGGGCACAAACTGGCGGACTTTTACTCCGCTACAACTGCGATATGCAGCCGCTTCTGTGGCCCAATATTGCTCCGCGTTTTACACATGCGCTTGGAAATCTCGCGCTGCAAAACCCGAAGAGCTGCATAAGACCCACCCAATGCCTTGAAGCTGCCAAGCCCAAAGCGTGGGCCTTCGTCTTTATACAGGATCTCACCGATGCCGATCTCGGCGGCGATAGCGAAAAGAGAGACCAGCGGCGTTGGCTCATAGCCGTCCCATGCTGTAATTTCCCGGTTAGCAGTCGCGAAACTCTCAGCTGTCAGGACACGATGTGCGGCATCTCCTTTAGTCAGCTTTGCGGCGACATGCCGGATGGGCGCTTTGGGGAGTAGAGTTGTCATCACGTGGTCTTTCGTTTTGGCAGGCGGTCCTTCACAAGCTGCGCCCAAAGAGCAGCACCAATAGGAAGAAGCGCATCGTTGAAGTCATAGTCCGCAGCGTGCAGCGGTTGGCTAAAAGGTGACTCGGTGCCATTTCCAAGAAGCAGGAAACATCCCGGAACCGCCGCGCAGAAATGGGCGAAATCTTCGGAAAAGCTCATGGGGGGGCGATCGCCGATCACTTTGAGGCCAGCGTTTCTTGCGGCCTGAACCACGGCGTCGGTCGGTCCCTGAGCATTGATGGTTTCGATGAATTCCGTGTTGAATGTCGTTTCGGCGCACACACCATGGGCGACCGCAATGCCATCGGCGATTTGACGCATGAACCGTTCGACGTCCTTCCGGTCCTGTGGCAGCCGGGTTCGCACGTCGCCTTTCAAAATCGCGGTGCCCGGCAAGACGTTGCGTTGTCCGTCTGTCAGGAACTCGGTCACAGACACGACGGCCCCGGTACTGGGTGCCAGTTTGCGCGATACGATGGTTTGCAACGCCTGTACCATTTCGGCACCAACCGTGATCGCATCGACACCGACCTGCGGCATGGAGGCATGCCCCCCCTGACCTGTGATTTCGATCTCGAAAAGGCTCTCACTCGCGCAGATCTGGCCAGTGCGCGTTGACACCTCGCCCAATGGCGCGCCGGGCAGGTTGTGGATGACATAGACTTCGTCCAGTGGAAACTTTTCCAGCATGCCGTCATCAATCATCGCCCGTGCGCCCAGCCCATGTTCTTCGTTGGGCTGGAAGATAAAGACGACCTTACCGTCAAAGTCGGGGTCGCTGGCCAATAGTTCAACAGCCCCCAAGAGCATCGTGATATGTCCGTCGTGGCCACAGGCATGCATCACACCGGCGTTTTGCGAGACATAGTCATGAGTGCTGATTTCCCGGATCGGAAGGGCATCCAAGTCGGCGCGCAGGCCGATGGTGCGATGACCGCCGCCAGATCGCAAAACGCCGATAACTCCGATGCCTTCATGCACTTCAATACCAAGCGCGCGCAGGCAGTCGGCCACCTTGGCTTTGGTACGCACTTCGTCAAAACCAACCTCCGGATCACGATGAAAGGCCCGGCGCAGGTCAGTCAAATTGTTCTGAAAGGCATTCATCTTTGTCTCTCGTGTGATTTACGCGTCACATTAGGCTGTATGAGCAGAAGTTATCGTCAAAAGATAGCTGATCAGCGATGAAATTATTCGTATTTTTTCAAGTTCGCGACGCTTTCCAGAAGCTGACATACAGGTCACTGTGATTCTGCCGTCGGCGCTGATTTGACGTCGTCGGACGGTGGTGTCGGGCGGCGCAAAACCAAGGGACGCCGCCGGGTCGAACCGAAAAATCACGCTATGAGCGCAAACCTCGAATTCTGCGCGATTACAATCAATTTCGTCGCACTCAGATGATAAATTGCGCTTTTTTCTCTTGAATCACATTTACCCTGATAAGGGCTATTCCAAAAAGACAGGGGAAGACGAGATGATTCCAGGGCTGGAAACCACGATCACGCATCAAGAGAGCTATGATCGCAATGTTGAAAGCTTGCACAGCCTTGCGCTTGTGCTGCCGCGGATATCCGATCTGGCTGATCCCCCCGAAAGACTTGCTGGAAAAATGGCTGAAATCGCAGATGCGGATCCCGATTCACCAGATGCACGAAACCTCTTCCGTGTGCACTGGCATAATGGGGAAGACCGCCGCAGCCTGGTGTCGGTGCCAGAGCATATCGTTCTCCCCGATGCTCTGACAGGTGTGAAAGCAAAGATCGTTGTCGCCTTGGGCAATCGGTTCCCGATGATCAACACGCATAAGGTTTTGGCGGCGTATGGCTGCCTGATCCCGCGTTTGATGTCGGGCGCTTTTGACGCCACCCGGCACCGGGCTGTATGGCCCTCGACCGGCAACTATTGCCGAGGTGGTGTCGCAATTGCGACGTTGCTGGGCTGCCGATCAGTGGCCGTTCTGCCTGAAGGAATGAGCCGGGAACGCTTTGACTGGCTTAACCGCTGGCTGGCAGACCCAAATGACATTTACCGCACGCCCGGAACAGAAAGTAACGTCAAAGAAATCTACGATGCATGCCACGCATTGGCGAAAGACCCCGAGAACCTGATCCTCAACCAGTTTGGTGAATACGGGAATTATGTCATTCACCGCGCCGTTACCGGCCCCGCTTTGCAGCGTATCTTTGACTATGTAAACGCCGACGGCACCCTAAGCGCCCGTGCCTTTGTCGCTGCGACCGGCTCCGCCGGAACACTGGCGGCAGGTGACCATCTGAAACAGGCGCTTGGCACCCAGACAGGTGTGATCGAGGCGCTGGAATGCCCCACATTGCTGTATAACGGATACGGTGAGCACAATATTCAGGGCATCGGTGACAAGCATGTTCCCCTGATCCACAACGTGATGGGGTCTGATTTTGTCATTGGGGTGTCTGATGTCGCTTGCGATAATCTGAACCTTGTTTTCAACACATCTGCAGGTCGTGCCTACCTGTCGCAGCATCGGGGCTTGGCCCAGCAGCAGATTGCGCAGCTGGGCGATCTGGGCCTGTCGTCCATCGCGAATATCATCGGGGCGATCAAATACGCCAAGTTCAATGATCTTGGCGCAGACGAAGTGGTGCTAACTGTCGCTACGGATGGCGCGGATATGTATCACACGGAAATGGCCATTGCCGAGGACCGGCGCTTTGGCAGACGATTTGGCGAGTTGCAGGCCGCAGAGGCATTTGGCCAGCACATGCTGGGCACCGGAATTGACCACACTCAAGAGCTGGGCCGATTTGACCGCGAGCGCATCTTCAACCTTGCCTACTACACTTGGGTCGAGCAACAGGGCACCTCGTTGGAAGCCTTCGACCGTCGCCGCGACCAGTCGTTCTGGGATGGGTTGATGGATTTGGTGCCGGTTTGGGATAGTATGATCGACCGTTTCAATGCCGCGTAAGACATCTGTTGAAGACATGCCGCTAACGGCCGCGCATTGGGGCGTCTACCGGGCAGAGGTCAAGGACGGCAAGCTTTGCGCCCTGCATCCGTTTGAGCAAGACCCTCATCCTTCTCCAATTGCCGATGGCTATCTTGGTGTGTTGGACGATGCCTTGCGGATTGATGCGCCCATGGTGCGCAAAAGCTGGCTTGAAAACGGCCCCGGCAGCGCGACCCACAAGCGCGGCCATGACTCATTTGTTCAGGTCACATGGGATGAGGCCGAGACGCTGGTCGCCAATGAGTTGAGCCGCGTCAAATCAATGTATGGGAATGAAGCGATCTATGGCGGCTCTTACGGGTGGTCGGGCGCGGGCCGGTTTCACCATGCGCAAAGCCAGCTCCACAGGTTTCTGAATTGCATTGGTGGCTACACAAAGTCGGTGAACACATATTCCCTAGCAGCCGGCGAGGTGATCCTATCGCACATTCTGGGCGATCCGGCGACGCTCATCCATAATCCGCCAAGCTGGCAGTCAGTAGTTGAAAGCGGCGAGTTGCTGGTGGCGTTCGGAGGAATGCCCCTGCGCAACAGCCAGATCAGCTCCGGTGGAACCGGCGCGCATCGTGCACGAACCGCGCTTTCAGAGGCCAAGAACAACGGCGTATCTTTCGTCAATATCTCGCCCGTGCGCAGTGATGTGGCCGCTGACCTGAACGCGGAGTGGATAGCTGCGCGACCCGGCAGTGATGTGGCCCTGATGTTGGCCATTGCCCATGAACTACTTAAGAACAGCTGGCATGACCGGGCCTTTCTCGACCGCTACACAACGGGTTTTGAAACCTTTGCACGATACGTGACTGGTCAATCGGACGGGGTCGTGAAATCTGCAGCGTGGGCGGCTGAGATCGCGCATGTTCCGGCTCAAACAATCAAGGATCTGGCCGCGCGTATGGCAAAGTCGCGCACTCTGATCTCGGTGAGTTGGTCATTGACCCGGCAAGAGCATGGCGAGCAGCCGTTTTGGATGGCCACGACGCTGGCCGCTATGTTGGGTCAGATTGGGTTGTCCGGTGCCGGCATCGCCTTTGGTTATTGCGCCGCCAATTCTATCGGGATGGAGCGGAGGCCCGTCAAATTCGCCTCGCTTGCTCAGGGCACCAACCCGGTCAAAAGTTTCATTCCCGTGGCCCGGATCAGTGACATGTTGTTAAATCCCGGCGGTACATTCCGGTTCAACGGTCAAACGCACAGATATCCCGATATCAAACTCGTTTACTGGGCGGGTGGCAATCCGTTTCATCATCATCAGGACCTGACGAAACTGGAGCAGGCCTGGCAAAGGCCCGATACGATCATTGCCCATGAGTGGTGCTGGAACGCACTGTCCAAACGGTCGGATATCGTTCTGCCATGCACGACGCAGTTGGAACGTCGGGACCTCATGATGACACCGCGCGATCCCTATGTCGTTGCGATGGAGGCAGTTGTTCCGCCCTATGCGCAAGCGCGCGACGACTACACCATTCTGTCGCATATCGGCAGCCGCCTCGGTGTAGAACAGTCCTTTACAGAAGGTCGAAGTAGCGAGGACTGGCTGCGTTGGCTCTATGATGAAAGCCGTGAAAGGGCTGCGACATTTGACATCACGCTGCCGGACTACGAGGAATTTACCGCCAAGGGGTGGCACTATATCGATCCGACACAAACAGGCAGCGGTGCCCTAGCCGAATATCGCAGAGCTCCTGAGGCAGCACCACTCAAAACGCCATCCCGGCGGATCGAGATTTGCAGCAAGAACATCATGGGAATTGGCAGCACCGGTGTTCTGCCGCACCCCGCGTGGTATCCGCCGACCGAATGGCTTGGTAATGCTGCCGGTCCGCGCGCCTTTCATCTGATTTCGGGGCAACCAGCAGACAAGCTGCACTCTCAATTGGATCATGGACCCGAAAGCAGGGCAGCGAAGCCAAAGGGTCGAACCCCTGTTGACCTCAATCCGTCCGATGCGAAGGCGCTTGGGATTGTCGATGGTGATCTACTTCGGGTGTTTAATGATCGCGGCGCATGTTTGGCGAGTGCGCGACTCGATGTTTCAATAACGCAAGGCTGTGTGGCGATGAGCACCGGGGCATGGCTTGATGCCGAACGGCAGACAGATGGAACTCTGATTTGCCGCAACGGCAACCCCAATACCCTTACCCGCGACCAAGGCACCTCAGAACTCGCGCAGGGGCCAACCGCGCACAGTTGCTTGATTGGTATCGAGAAGTTCTTGGATCAAACAGGACCAACCAAAGCCTATTCACCACCAGAAATTGAACGGGGTAAGGCAGGAAAAACATGAAAATGTACCCCAATTTGAAAGCACACACGTGAAGCATGGGATCAGCAAGCTGCCCTAGCGATCCATCGCACCCAAGAACGGCGTTGTTGCATGGAGACTGATTAGCCCGGACCTCACCCTACCCGAGACGGATTTCAGGCGGTGCGTTCGAGATCGGGGCGGCCAGGTCCGGTCATTCGGTTGAGCACACGGACACCAATCCCGGCCCCGGTCTTCTGATTTTCGAACGCCCCCGCCTTGAGTCCGGGCCCAATGACCGTCTTCCAGCGCCCCATCAGGGTTTCAGCCCGGCTGCGCTGATTGCAGCCCGATGACTTCTGCCAGGCCATCCGCCCGTACGTGCGTATGTCGGCAATATGGCGATCGCGGACGGTCGGATACTGCGCCGCATTCGGGCTCGGGACGGCGTTCCCGGGGGGCGGGATTGTGACTTCAATCGTCGAGCCGAAGCGTTCGGTGAGAGCGTCGCCTGTTGGCTCCCCATCATAAGCCCCGTCCCCCGAAAAGAGTTCGACGGACCCGTCAATTTGATCCGGCATCTCCGGCAAGGCCGTCGGATCGCCGACATCATTGGTGGTCAAACCGGAGCAAACGATGTCGCCACTGACGAGATCCAGACCAGGGTGCAGCTTGCGCCGGGATCGCCGTTTACGCCTGGTTTTATGCTTCGCCTCTTGCCATTCGCCTTCGCCGGAAATCTTTAACCCGGTGCTGTCCACAACCAGTTGTACCGGTTTGGTGTCCCTGGAGACAGATTTGGCCGACAAGCTCAGTCCTCTGCCTCTGCGGGAGAGCGTGGAAAAGTCCGGCACCGCGATATCTATATCCAACAGCGCCGCAATCGAGCGCATCAAGCCTTCGGTCTGCCGCAACGGCTGCCTGACCACCATGCCAACGGTCAGGCAAGCCTCAATCGCCAAATCCGAATAGACAGGCTGCCCGCCACGCGTCGTTCGTGACGGGGCCGCCCACAAAGCCAGCGCGTCCTCGCTGATCCAGACCGTCAGATCACCGCGCCGCCGAAGACTTTCGTTGTACTCAGGCCAGTTGCTCACGCGCTGCTTTTGTTTTGGAATCCTGTCACGATGATCGGCGTTGAACCTGTGCGGCATCTACAGCATCCTCAAGAGAACAGACTGAAACAAATATCAGGGAGGAGGATACGTGCAACAACGCCTATACAACACCTCAATCATCCCCTGTTCTCAGGTCTTGAGTGGCGACTAAAAAAATCTGAGGCGGGGGATATCGCCACCCAATACGAGAAAGCGTCACAGAACTTCATGGCAATGGTGAAACTCGCTGCCGTCAGAATATGGATCAAATATTATGAGTTAGCTGCCTGCCAATGCCGCGATCAGAACAGCGAAATCCGCAGTTTACCCGGGAACTATGGGTAAGGATCACTCCGGCCTGAATACCCGAAATGGATGATGAAATACGCCCGCAGAGACTTTCGGTGTATCCGGGGGTGTATCCGCCCGGGTAAAGCGTCTCTGTCAGAAACATCGATTTTCAACCTGCTGATAACACGGCATAAAACCGTTCCAGATCTGCAGGGGACAAAACAGGCAGTATGGCTGGCTGTGCGGTCGGTGTGCTGCCAACCGGTCTCTCCCGGATTTCTCCGGAAATTCAGGGAAAAAAACAGGGGAAAAATTGCCCGGGTACAGGGACCTGTCTGTGGCAGTGTGCAGGCCCGCAATTTCCTGCCGGACTCCTGTTCCCTGTATGGAATGTTCCTGTGTGGAACCGGCCTGCGGTCGGCGGGCAGGGAACGGGTATTGCCAGGGTGTCGGCAACCGGCCCGACCGGCTGTCAGCCGCGCCTGTGCAGACCGGACATCCCCGGTCGCCGGTTCACACCGCGCCCCGCTTGCCTCCCGGCGGACCATCCCTGCATAAGACCGCAGACTGAACCGGACCGCCGCGCCGGTCTTCCCGACCGGAAACGCAGGGCTCGGGGCACCGGTCAGGACGGCGGGCAGGGCAGGGCTGTCCATGGTGTCGTACCCGGCCTTGCCTGCGGTGGCGTTGCAGGGCGGACCGGTCCGGCACATGTCAATCCGGTCATCAGCCACCGGCATCCCGACATCTGTCCGGACGAAACCCGGGGTCGCGCAATTCCCCCGGCCCGGGCCGGAGCAGGTCCCCGTCCCGGCCTGCATGTTCGGCCAGGCTCTTGTCAGCAGCAATATACGCGGGGCGCCGCTCACCCGGGAGACCGGGCAGCCGGATGCAGGGCACAACATCCATGCCCGTCTCCCGCGCCATCGCACACGGTCCTGCCCCGGCAATAACGGTGGTGCCCCCGGCGAACAGGACGGGACCGGTAAAACCGGGTCCCCTGATCGACGCCGCGGTCTGCCGGACCTGATGCGCAGAACGGGTGCGGGAATTCCGTGCGCAGGGCACGGGGTTTCAGGGCACGGGGACATCGGGCGGCAGCCGCCCGATCCCCGGACTGCGGGCAGGACCGGAGCGCGCCACGTCGGGCGAAGGGTTTTTTGCCGCTGGCCATGCCGGACCTCCCGACGATTTTTTCACCGCCGGTATCGCGCAAATTCCGGCGCGACCCCTCCGGCGGTTTCCCCGCGCGTTTCAGGGGGGCATTTCGTTTCGAGCCCAGGAGCCATTTCGTTTCGGATGAGCCGTCGGAAAAAATTTCCCGAATGGTTGCAACCGGTTGTCGGCGGCGGAAATCCGAAACGAAACGAAATGCAAAAAAACAGCCACGCAGACGTTGGAAAGTGCGGCACATAACACCCACAAGCCGTCCGCGCCGGGAAGGACCCGTGATTTCCGGACAATGGGAGCGGGCGGCACGCGGTGGCGGGGAACAGGCCGTTGGCAAGGCGCTCCATTCGTTCCCGGTGTTTCGCCACGGCTTCTTTTGGGGGCCTGCTATAGCACTTTGGGGGCGTCGAACTGCACCTATGTTCAAGCTGGCTGGATACAGGGCCTTGCGGATTGGATCAGCAACCACCTTCGCGCCTTCAACTTCTTTGGTGGCGTGCCCGGACAGATGGTTCTTCCGGACAACCTTAAGGCCGCCGTTATCAATGTGGACTTCGTCCCTGTTTCCGGACAGTTTGATTATTGACCCTATGCGGCCATTTTCCAAGTCATATTGTTGAACGCCTGTTGCGGCGTTTGGTATCCGATGGCGGAGTGGCGGCGCTGACGGTTGTGGAAGACCTCGATATATTCGAAGATTGCGGCCTTGGCTTCCGCCCGTGTTTTGAACCTTTGACGGTGAACCAACTCCTTTTTCAATGATGCAAAGAAGCTTTCCATCGGGGCATTGTCCAGGCACTCGCCCTTGCGGCTCATGGATTGCGCAATCCCTGCCTTTTCGATCAGCTTGCGATACTCGCCACCGGCGTACCGGCTCCCCCTGTCGGAGTGGTGGATCAGACCGGGAACAGGGCCTCTGCGCCCCGGGGCCATCGTCAGGGCATCACAGCAAAGCTCGGCCCGCATGTGATCCTCCATCGCCCAACCAACGATTTCCCGCGTGGCCATGTCTTTCACGCCGGCCGGATAGAGCCACCCTTCATCCGTATCGATACAGGTGATATCGGCCAACCAAACCGTATTGGGGGTGAGGCGGTGGAACGCCTGTTCCAACAGGTTTGGCGATGGGCTCATTTTGTGATTGCTATCCGTTGTCACGGGCTTGCGGCGCTTGTTCGGGCGTGGAGACACCTTGTTTTCCTTCATGATCCGCGCCACCCGCCGCTCGGAGACGGTTTCGCCATCGGCCACCAGGTCCTGATGGATCCGCTTTGATCCGTAGCATTTCCTGCCGGCTTTGAAGAAAGTCTTGATCCTGGGCGGCAGTTCCAAATCCCGAACGTCTCGATCTGCTTTACGCTGATCCCTCGCCGGTTGGCCGGCCGGGAAACCATAAAACCGGCCCCGGGAAATCGCCGGAACTCTGCAAAGCGTGGAAACCGCGTATCGAGCTTTATGGGCAGTGACGAATCTGCGCTTGTTCGTCATGGTTTCACCGCCCGTGTCGCGAAAAAAGCGGATGCTTTGTGCAAAATCTCCACTTCCTCTGTCAGGCGCCTGTTCTCCTTGCGAAGACGGGCCGGTTCCGCTGCATCCGCCTTCCGCCGCCGCCTGGCTTCAGCCGAGCCGAACGCTTCGATCTCAAGCCGCCAGGTCTTCAACTGTGTGCCGGTGATTCCAGGCTCCCTGGCAACGCTGCCCTGTGTCGCGCCCGGTTCATAAAGCCGCTCAACCGCCGCTGCCCTATACTCGTCCGTATAGTTCCGTCGATGGTGTCCCATTTCGTGCCCCTTTCATGGACAGGGGTAAAGTACCCCAGTGTCCGGAAACAGGGACGAAGTTCACACGGACACCGTTCGCCAAACCAGTTCAGATCAGGGGTATCGCATGAATAGCATCTTTTGGTTTGCCTTGATCTTCTATCTCTGATTCAGTTTTCCAAAGTTCATGTCTGGAGGGCGCTGTTTTGGAAAATACCGTGTTGTTTCAATCTTTTGCCTCGTCGATTTCCGATCCCCGCCAGGAGACGAAGGTGTTGTATCCACTTGATGGGATTCCGCTTTTGAGCCTGTGCGGAGTGGTGTCGGGGTGTGGGAGTTTTGTCGATGTTGCCCTTTATGGCGAGGAAAAGTTGGGTTTCCTGCGCAAGTTGGCTGCGTTTGAGCATGGCATACCCTCTCACGACACGCTTTCGACGGTGTTTCGGGCGCTTGATCCTGAAGAGTTCAACGCAGCCTTTGCCGCGTGGGCGTCCGGGTTGGCCGGGCGCGTTGGAGGAACGGTCGTTGCCATTGACGGCAAGACAGCGCGAGGCTCAAGGGCCGGTGGTGAAACGCCTCTGCATCTGATCCCGGCCCGGTGTAACGATCTACGCCTCGTGCCCGGCCAGCAAGCCGGCGCGCACAAAAAGAACGGGATCAGGGACATCCCCGTTCTCCTGGATTTGCTCTTCCTGGAGGGCGCGGTCGTGACGCTGGATGCGATGGGGCGCCAACGTGAGATCGCCTGCAAAATCCGTGACAAGGGTGCTGACTACGTGCCGGCCCTGAAGGGCAATCAGGGGCTTCTCCATGAAGACGTGAAACTGTGGTTCGAAGAACAGGATCGGGAAAACACAGAATCACTACAGACGGTTGACGGCGACAGGGGCAGGATTGAAACGCGAACATACACCCAATGCGACGCCATCGGCCGGTTGAAAAAGCGCCATCCCCATCGGGAGGGGTTGCTCAGCATTGGCCGCGTCGTCCCGCTTCGGGAAAGTGGCGGGAAGACGACACGGCAAACGCGGTACTTCATCCCGTCCCTGCCAAAAGACGCCGCGCGCCTTGCCCATGCAGTACGCTCTCACCGGGGAATTGAAAACCGCCTCCACCGGGTGCTTGATGTCACCTTCCGCGATGACGACAGCCGGATACGAAAAGATCACGCACCCGCCAACTTCGCCGTCATCAAGCACATCGCAATGAATTTGCTCAACAAAGCAAAAAGCGAGAACTCCCTCGGAGGAATGCGGAAAAAGGCAGGCTGGAACAACCGCTTCCCGCTTCAAATCCTCGCGCCGTGAAACTCATGCGATTCCCCTGCAGTTCAGATGTGACGCAATGGACAAAATCCAGGCCGCCGCATAAGCTTCACGAGTGTCTCAATAACCCTAGGGCGCTACAGTATGATGCGTTTAATTTTGATTTTGATTGGACTGGCGGTATGTTTTTATACAACTGCTGCCTCCAGCCAGGAAAACCGTAGGCCGGTCGTGGTTGCGGGGGACGACCGCACCGTTGCGGAAGGGGCTGCGGTGATGCTGGACGGCTCGCTCAGTTCCGACCCGGAGGGCGAGGCGCTGAGCTTTGCCTGGCGCGGGCCGGATGACGTGGCGCTGGAGGGTCCGGCGACCGCGCAGCCAACCTTCACCGCGCCGGAGCAACTGGTGGATGACAGGGTGCTGGTCTTCACTCTCAGGGTGACCGATGCCAGCGGCAATGCCTCCGAGGCCGAGGTTCGGATCACGGTGACGGCGGACAACGAAGCGCCGGTCGTGATACTGGGACCCAACCGGAGCGTGACGGAAGGTGCGGTGGTGACGCTGGACGCCTTGAGCAGTTACGACCCGGAGGGCGAGGCGCTGAGCTTTGAATGGAGTGCGCCGGGGGGCGTGACGCTGGACAATAAGAATTCCGCGACCCCGAGCTTCATCGCGCCGTTCACGGATTCCCCGCCGATGCCGTTGTTTTTTCAAGTGTTTGTGATCGATGCCAGCGGCCGTTTCGCCAGGGCTGCGGTGATGATCACGGTGACGGAGGCGGCCCCTGGTGCGCCGTTCGCGGATGCGGGTTCCAACCAAACCGTTGATGAAGGGGATAATGTGATGCTGGACGGCTCGCTCAGTTCCGACCCGGAGGGCGAGGCACTTACCTATGACTGGGCCACACCGGCTGACGTGATGCTGGTCAATAAGAGATCCGCGACCCCAAGCTTCATCGCGCCGTTTCGGCCACCGGAGGGGAGGTTGTATTTTGTGCTGGTGGTGCGGGATCCCAACGGCAATGCCGTCAGGGATTCGGTGGAGATCCTGGTGCGGCGCAATCCGGCGGCGATAAATGATCCGCCGGTCGCGAATGCGGGTCCCGATCAGACGGTTGATGAAGGGGCCACGGTCACGCTGGAGGGTTCGGCGATTGATCCGGAGGGCGAGGTTGTGACCTATCTCTGGAGCGGTGCCAATGCTGCGCTGCTCGATGATGCGAGCGCGGCGCGCCCGAGCTTCACCGCGCCGAGCGATCTGGTGGAGAACCAGGTACTGGTCTTCACGCTGACGGCGACCGATGCCAGCGGCAATGCCTCCGATGCGGCGACGGTGAGCATCACGGTGACGGCGGGGCCGCCGGATATTATTGTCGCCCCTTCGGAACTGACTGTTCAGGAGGGAGGAACAGGGAGTTACAGAGTGACCCTGAGCCGTGATCCTGGAAGGGAAGTGACGGTTGTTCCGTCTTCGGACAATGCGGATGTGACGCTGAGCGCTGCGCGTCTGGTATTTAATACCGGGAACTGGGACGAGCCGCAGGCGGTGACGGTAAGAGCGGTTGAGGATTCCGATAGTGCGGATGACCGTGCGGTGATTGTTCATGCTTTTGAGGGGCAGAATGCGCCGCCTGGCGAAGCCGGGTCTGTTACGGTAACGGTGCGGGAAGTGGACCCGATCATTGCGCGGATTACGGATTTTCTTCTGAACCGGGCCAATGCCCTGGTCAATCATCAACCCGGTCTTGTGCGGTTTTTGAGGCGGGATGCCTCTGGTGATCCATCACGCGGGTTCAACTTGAGGGCGACGGAAGGCAATCTCGTTTTTGATGGCAGCTTCGAGCAGGATGGCATCTGGGGAAAGTTGACGGGTGCGTGGTCCAGGAGCGATTCTACGGAAAGCCGCTATGTTTTCGGAGCCCTCGGAGTCCACAAGCGGTATTCAGATACCCATCTTGTGGGGGTGATGCTCCAGTTTGATCTGGCGGATGAGGATCTTCCGAACGGCCAGGGTGCGATTGATGGCACGGGTTGGCTGGCTGGTCCCTATTTTGCTGCCCGGCACAGGACGCATCCACTGTATTTCGAGGGCCGCCTGCTTTTTGGCCGGAGTCCCTGTACACGACAGTAGGGGTGGTTGAGGGTATCGATTTGTGATTTTCGGAGGGATTCTTCAGTTTGCGTAGGAGCATCCCATGATCCGCAAAGCGATCGACACCCTCGCGTTGAAACTATCCGGTGGGCTATCGCCAAGCAATAGCCGCCTTGAAACTCTTTGCCTTTTGGTAGTCGGCATCGCGAGTGCAGGAACGGTCAATCTGAGCCATATCAGCGCCGAGATGCCGACAGAGGCCAAGGTGGAAAGCACGTACCGCCGCTTGCAGCGTTTCTTTCAATTTGTTGATCTTGGTGAAGACTGGTCGGCGCGCTTGGTTCAACAGATGCCCGGGCTCTCGGATAAGTGGTACCTGTGCCTTGACCGCACGAACCGGAAGATCGGACGCAAGGATGTGAACCTTCTGGTTCTCGCTGTCGCCACACGTCGCTATAGGGTACCGCTGATCTGGACGGTTTTGGGCAAAGTCGGCAACAGTAACACCGGCGAGCGCATGACGTTGATGACGCGTTATTTTGATCGGTTTGGAGCGGCGAGTGTCAAATACCTCTTGGCGGATCGTGAGTTTATCGGACTGGATTGGTTGACTTTTCCGGTGGCTCAGGACGTTCCTTTCATCATTCGGGTAAAGGCGAACCAGTATGTGACGACATCGGATGGGACACGGCAAAGCCTGAAAGACTTGTTGCGAACGTGCCGAGGGCCGAGATGTTTTTCCGCCCATTTCGGACGCGCAGGGGATGCAACAGCCCTCTGGCTGAACTTTGCCGCCAAGCGCCTCAAGAGCGGAGAGTTGCTCATTCCTGTCACCAACCGGCCTGCGCATCATGCGTTAACAACATACCGCAAGCGGTGGGCCATTGAATCCTTGTTTGCGGAGACTGAAACCCGCGGCTTCAACCTCGAAGATACCCGCCTCACCATCGCCAAAAAACTGAGCCTGTCAGTCGGCGTCCTCGCTCTCGCTGTAGCATGGGCGGCAAAAACTGCATCTGCCAAGCTGGGAACCCGAAAGCGACCCGGAAAATCACACGGGCGGTTCGCAAAATCCATCTTCCGCATTGGGCTCGACGAAATCAGGAGGCTCCTGCGTTTCCATCCAGGCCAAGCCTTCCAAAATTGGCCCAGGGCTAAGCACAAAATCGGGTGAGTCGTGTACAGGGGGCCGGAGCTATAATCACATCAGGTTCCAGGACCCTGACCTGGGTCTTCTCCGGACGGGCGGCTTCGACAGCACCCGCTGGCTTGCACAACTGCGCATGGAGGGCGAAGTGCCCCTGAAAGGCGGTTCCATACTTCTGCCCTACGCGGATGCCAGCTGGATTGAGGACAGTTCGGACGGCTTTACCGACGACCTTGGTATCCGGGTTCCCGGGCGGACCGTCCGGCTTGGGCAGCTCGGGCTGGGGTCGAACATCGAAATTCCCGTTGCTGTTAAACAGGGCGAGATGACAGTCACCGGTGGCCTGGGTGTGGTTCTGTCGCATATGGAAAATGGCGGTCCGGACCCGGCCCTCTCACAGACGCGCGGGCGGGCGGAATTCGGTATCGATTACAAGCTGAATGAAAACACCCATCTTGACCTCGACGGCCACTATGATGGCATCGGGGTTTCGGATTACAGAAGCCTTGGCCTCTCATTCACCGCAGAGTTCAACTTCTGATGCACATTACAGGGTCGAGTGTGGTAGAGGGCGAAATCTGCGGTCTCTTCACACCGCAGGAGTGCCGGAACTTCTGCCGGGCGGTTGTGTCTCGAAAGTGGTGGAAATTATTCCATGGCGTCTCCGAACGTGTTGATGTTTGGCCGCGTTACGCGACGAGGTCAAGGTTTTCGGCAGGGCAATCGCGCTTCAAAAGTCTTGGATGAGAGTTTTCAGGACCTCATTGCTCCAGCCCGTTTTTTTGAATTTGCCGCGATTTGATCCTTTTGCAGGATTGGCCTTGATGATGCTCAAGGCAATCCGCCTCAAAGCGGCAAAGCTGGCTGGCGCGTGATCTTTTCGCGCGCGGTGTCGGTCGTCGTTCATCACCACGTCGAGAGACCAATGCAAGCTGTTCCCAATTTGCCACTGGCCGCAGATCAGTGTGGCGGCCCCCTGAGCCGCGGGACATTTGGAGAGCGGATAAAGCCGTTCGGCGTGACTGGTCTTGTCGCCAACCGCGCGCCTGGAGGCGACATGGACGAAAGCCCGAAGAGGCGGCCACTTATGGGTATTGATCAGATATTCCGGCACATCGTGGACGCGGTATGACCGCTCTTCCACACGACCATGATCAGCATCAATTGTGTTATATTCATCAATGTAATCTGTGTCTTCGTCTTCCACGAAAGCCCGGACATCGGCCAACATGCCGCCCTGATTGCCCTTGAGCCGCAGGCAATAATCGCCTCCCTCCCGCACGATCAATTCGCAGGTCCCGCGCTGACAATGCAGTGCGTCTGCGGTGATGGTGATGCCGCGGATATCAAGCATCTCAATCAACTCACGCAGGGCCAGGATCCCGCCACCGCCCCTGGCGCCCTGAGTAATCCCAAGGGTGAGACGTGCCCCATGTGCAAAGGCCGTGACAATGTTCATATTCGATTGCCCGGCGGCCTTGTCAAAGCCGCGTCGCATCTCTTTGCCATCAATGGCGATGGCAGGGTGCTCACCGGAGCCAGCCGCAAAGTCGGCGCGAAACTTGTCGAAAAAGGCCTGAAAGCCCGTCGGCTTCATCACGCGAAACAGCCGGGAATACGCGTCATGGCAAGGTATCCCGTGAGGCAACTCAGGAAACCCACGCAGGAAATCCCCCTTCATTTGTCCGAAAGGTTCCATGTCCACCGCCGTATCACCACCGCAAAGCGCGCACAAAAGGCCGATCGTCATCAAATCACGGAACTTGTGGCGCGGAGCATTGCCGCCGCGTGGGTCATCCACCGCATTGAAACAGCTTGTCTTATGACTTTCCCTGGGTTTCATGCGAAGTTTGAGTCGAAGCCAGTCACGCCATATATGGCGTGACTGGCTTCGACGGTCGCTGGATCGTGAGGGGCTTGGTTGTAATGAACCGTTTGATAGTTTGATCAGCCACCGTCTTCGCATGAGGCCTGAACGGATACGCAGCAGCTCATGGCTCTGCACGACAGGCACAGGACATCGAAGATAATGAAGGACAGCATCGGGGTCGACATCTCCAAAGCGCATTTGGATGTGCATCGGATCAAGACAGGACAACATGCCCAATTCGACAACACCGCTTCCGGCTTTCGCGCGCTCAGGCGCTGGATCGGGAGCGAACAGCCACAAATCGTGGTCTTTGAACCAACGGGTCCTTACCATGCCTCCTTTGAGAAGACGTTCCCGGGCAAATTGCCTCTGGTGAAGATCAATCCACTACAGGCCCGCCGCTTTGCCCAGGCGCATGGAACGCGTGCCAAAACAGATGCCGTTGACGCGCGCATCCTGGCCACGATGGGTTCGGCGTTTGATCTGCTACCGGACAGGCCTTACAACAGGAATGAACGTGAACTCAAAGAGTTGCAGATCGCGCGGATGGCCCTGGTCAAGGACAGAACCCGGCTGTTGAACCGTGTGAAAACACAGACTCTGGCGTTCACACGCCGCCAGACAAAAGCACCCCTGACGCAGGTCAAACGCCAGATCGCGGCTCTTGACGATGAACTCGGGACGCGTCTGCGTGATTGTCGGAAAAGGGCGCGCGCACATGATATTCTCCGCTCCATTCCCGGCATCGGCGAGGTCGCTGCCGTCGCCATCCTGGTCGAATTTCCAGAGATTGGAACACTGGACCGCAGGAAGGCAGCCAGTCCGGCGGGCCCCGCACCCATGACGCGACAGTCCGGGCAATGGCGCGGCAAGGCCTTCATTCAGGGCGGTCGTAAATTCCTGCGCGACGCTCTTTACATGCCGGACATGCCGGCTCTCGTCGCGGCACGCCACAACCCTGACCTCGCAAGGAAATACCAGGCCATGATTGCAGCTGGCAAGCCTGCCAAAGTCGCTCTCACCGCGCTCATGAGAAAGCTGATCGAGATGGCAAATGCGCTTGTCAAGGCTGACCGCGAATGGTCGCAAAATTCTCCTTGATCAAGACGGATACTATCTAATCCTGGCATCTCGAAACCTCATCATCTGATGAAACCTCCAGAATCCAATTCTCGGACACTGTCAAACTTTAAGCGCGATTCCCCTGGGGTTTTTGACGTGTTTTGATTGTTTTGGGTGGTTTGACGGGGGGACTGGCGTCGTTAGCGTGGCGGCGCTGCACATCTGAGCTGAGAGGCAAAATGCTTGAGCCCCCCGTTATCCACCCGGTTGCCCGCGTGCAGAACCTGCATGTCAGCTTTGGCACCGCAGCAGGACGGGTCGGGGCAGTCCAGGATGTCAGCTTTGAGCTATATGCGGGCGAAACCCTGTGTATTGTCGGTGAATCCGGGTCGGGTAAATCGGTTTCGGCGCTGTCGCTGATGCGGCTGGTGGATTTTGGTGGCGGCGAAATCGTGGGTGGCCGCCTTCTGTTTGAGACCGAGCAAGGACGCAGCATTGACCTGGCCCGCGCCGATCAACGTCAGATGCAACAACTGCGCGGCCGCCAGATTGGCATGATTTTTCAGGAACCGATGACGGCGTTGAACCCGGTCTTTACCATCGGTCGCCAGCTCAGTGAGGGGGTGCGGCGGCACGAAGGCCTTGGCCGGTCTCAGGCCCGCGCGCTGGCCCTTGATCTGTTGCGACAGGTCGGGATGCTTGATCCGGCAGGTTGTCTGGACCAATATCCTCACGAGTTATCAGGTGGCATGCGTCAGCGGGTGGTGATCGCCATGGCGATGGCCTGCCGCCCCCGGCTGCTGATTGCGGACGAGCCGACAACGGCGCTGGATGTCACTGTGCAGGCCGAAATTCTGTCCCTGATCAAAGAGTTGCAGCGCGAAACTGGTATGGCTGTACTGTTCATCACCCATGACATGGCGGTGGTGGCGCAGATGGCCGATCGCGTGGCCGTCATGCATCGTGGCCACATCGTCGAAGAGGGTCCGGTGGCCCAGATTTTCGCTGCGCCCCGCCATGCGCACACCAAGGCGTTGCTGGCTGCGGCGCCACGTCTGGGCGCAATGCGCG
This sequence comes from Roseovarius sp., assembly GCA_965207105.1. Lineage (GTDB taxonomy): Bacteria > Pseudomonadota > Alphaproteobacteria > Rhodobacterales > Rhodobacteraceae > Roseovarius. Next base: position 133,992 of record CBDBLS010000070.1, read on the forward strand.
GCAAACCCTACCCCGAGCCGATGGCGATTCCCGGCAAGATGCGTTGCGACCCGGTGAAGGGCGGCGAAGATGCAATGCTGGAGGTCGCGCATCTTGGCCTGCACTATCCGGTGCGCCGGGGAGTGTTGCGTCGCACCGTGGCGCAGGTGCATGCGGTACAGGATGTGTCTTTCACGCTGAACAAAGGGCGCACCTTGTCGCTTGTTGGCGAATCGGGATGCGGAAAATCCAGCGTCGGGCGGGCGATTTTGCGGCTGGTTGAGCCTAGCGCGGGGCGGGTCACGCTGGACGGGGTGGATATCACGGCACTTGGCCTAACAGGTCTGCAACAGGCCCGTCAGACTATGCAGATGGTGTTTCAGGGCCCGTTTGGATCGCTCAATCCACGCATGACCCTGGCCGCGCAGGTGGCCGAACCCTTATGGAATTATCGCAAGATACCCCGTGGCGATATTGACACGCAGGTGGGCGATCTGTTCGACCGGGTGGAGTTGCCCCGCGCCTTGATGCGCCGCTATCCGCACGAGTTGTCGGGCGGGCAACGTCAAAGAGTGGCGATTGCCCGCGCGCTGGCGTTGGAGCCAAAACTGATCGTGGCGGATGAGGCGGTCAGCGCCTTGGACGGCCATGTGCAGGCGCAGGTTCTGAACCTGCTTTTGGAGCTGCAGCGTGATCTGGGCTTATCGATCTTGTTCATCAGCCATGACATGGCGGTGGTTGAACGGATGAGCCATGATGTGGCCGTTATGTATAAGGAGCGCATCGTTGAAATCGGACCCCGTGCGGCGGTGATTGAAGACCCTCAGCATCCGTATACGCGGGCGCTGATCAATGCGGTGCCCATTGCCGACCCGGCCCAGAGAAACACAGCCCGTTCGCGGCGCACCACGCCCATCGAAGCGCCTGTCTATGAAACCGACCACGCCCCCGATCCATCGACCTATCGGGAGGTCAGCGCCGGACATCATGTCTTGATCCCGCAGGACGGGTGCTAGATTACAAAAAAGACTGTTGTCGCAAAAGGAGTGCCACCATGCCCGTCAAGAATCGCTTTGCCGAGTTGCACGATCAGATCACCGCCTGGCGGCGCGACATGCATGAACACCCCGAGCTGTTGTTTGACACTGTAATCGGCGGAGCAATACTCGGCCAGGGTAGCGGCGTCGTTGTGTTGTCGCGGGCGGCGTAAAAGTCGTCCACTTTTGCCCTTTCGTTTGATGGGAGGGCCGGGGGATTTTCACCGTGGAATTGTATTTGAAGGTGCGTCGGGCTCATTTTCAGGATGGGTTGAGCGGGCGTCGGATTGCCCGGGATTTTGGGATTGGCCGAGACAGTGTTGCGAAGATGTTGGCCTATTCGGAGCCACCGGGGTATCGGCGGACAGCGCCGATTAGGCGCCCGAAGCTGGATGCGTTCACCTGCCAGATCGACCAATGGCTTACTGAGGACAAAGCGCGTCCGCGCAAGCGGCGCCACACCGCAAAGCGTATCTTTGAGAGGCTGCGCGACGAGTGCGGCTTTGATGGCGGATACACAATCGTCAAAGACTGCGTCCGGGCCAGGAAGCGCTCTGGCAAAGAGATGTTCGTGCCGCTCAGCCATCCGCCCGGGCATGCGCAGGCGGATTTTGGTGAAGCGCCTGTCGTGATTGGCGGCGTTGAGCGGAAGGCGCACTTCTTCGCCTTTGATCTGCCGCAGAGCGATGCGTGTTTTATCCGGGCCTATCCTGCGGCAACCACCGAGGCCTGGCTGGATGGGCATGTGCATGCCTTTGCTTTCTTTGGGGCGGTTCCCCTGTCGATCCTCTATGACAATGACCGCTGCCTGGTGGCGCGGATCCTGCCGGACGGCACCCGGCAAAGAACCCAACGGTTCAGCGCAATGCTGTCGCATTATGTGGTCCGGGATCGCTACGGCCGTCCCGGCAAGGGGAACGACAAGGGAGCGGTCGAGGGGTTGGTCGGCTACGGGCGGCGCGACTTCATGGTGCCGATCCCGTCCTTTCCGGACCGGGATGCGTTCAACTGTAAAACGCGGAGCAATATTGGGCCACAGAAGCGGCTGCATATCGCAGTTGTAGCGGAGTAAAAGTCCGCCAGTTTGTGCCCTTCGTTTATTCGGAGGGCGGGAGATGTATTCTGTGGATATTTATAGTCGTGTGCGCCGTGCTTGTTTGAAGGACGGTATGTCTGGCCGAGAAGCGGCGCGGTTTTTCAACATGGCGTAATCAGGATCAGCACTCAGTTACCCCTGTTATTCTGGATGCACATGCAATTGAAAAGGAGACTGACCAATGGAATATTTTGCTGGTTTGGATGTGTCCATGGAAGAGACGCATATCTGCATTCTGGATCGTGAAGGGGCCCTTATTCGTGAAGGAAAAGCGAGCTCAACACCAAAAGCGATCGCTGACTTCCTCGCTTCTGGACCACCATGTGCCAAAGTTGTATTTGAAACGGGACGGATGGCACCAATGCTTTACCATGGGCTGACGGAGCTTGGTGTCCCGGTTGTTTGCATCGAGAGCAGGCAAGCATATCAGGCCCTTAAATCTCTGGCCGGCCACAAGACGGACCGCAATGATGCCCGCGGTTTGGCACACCTGGCGCGGACGGGATTCTACAAGCCGACCCATGTCAAATCACTGTCAGCGCACGCAATCCGGTCGCTGATCGCAGCCCGCAAGAAGCTGGTCGGACAGCGTGTGACGCTCGACAATCAGATCCGCGGTCTGGTCGTCGTCTTCGGCGTGCGGCTGCCACGAGCTTTGTCTCCGGCATTCAAAAACGCGGCGCTAAAAGTTAGCGATGGAGTGCCTGGCCTCCATGCCGCAATTTGCGGACTGTTCGCAGCACGCGAAGCAATCCTCGCGGCGGTTGCAGCCATTGATGGCGACATCAAAAAGATGACCCGCAAATCCGAAGTCTGCCAGCGCCTTATGACGGTACCAGGGGTCGGTCCGATCACAGCATTGGCCTTTGCCGCAGCAATTGATGATCCGTCGCGTTTCAGGAAATCGCGTGATGTGGGGGCGTATCTTGGACTGGTGCCGCGACGGCATCAATCTGGTGAAATCGACTACACGGGCAGCATCTCAAAGCGGGGCGACGTGCGCGTCAGAACGCTTCTCTATGAGGCCGCCAATGTGATGCTGACGCGGTATGCCGCTCCGCTCAAATTGAAGACATGGGCCCTCGCAATCGGTGCGCGCTCAACGATGAGAAAGGCCCGAGTGGCTCTGGCGCGTCGTCTGGCAATCATACTTCATGCCATTATGCGAGACAAAACTGACTTCCAGTCCGCGTAAGGCTTACGAGGCGACAACGAGGATTCCTAAATCAAAGTTCCCATCTGGGACGATGCCCGAGGGAGGGCGTGAGACACGGCGCCGATTCTGTAGCAACAGCCAAGACCAACGGTATGATTGCGGTTTCAACATTGCCGACCCACACCCAGCCAACCCCATCATGAACCTCAGAGTTCGAAGAGAACAAAGGCAACCTCTGACATCAAAAGCAGGAAACTCAGGAAACACGCATTGACAGATTAGAGAACAAAGATCGTAAGACGATCGCGAAGATGCTGCGCCATGAACTTCCGCCTGGGTATCGTCGGTCGGAAGCGCCTCGGCGGCCAACGCTTGATGGTTATGTTGGTGTGGTCGATGAGATACTGCGCACAGACAAAGCCCTGATCAAAAAGCAGCGACACACGGCCAAGCGCATCTTTGAACGGCTGCGCGATGAGCATGGATATGCCGGCAGCCTGACCACGGTGACCTATTACGTGCGCGAGCAAAAACGGCGCACCAAAGAGGTGTTTGTGCCGTTGTCGCATCGGCCGGGCCATGCGCAGGTTGATTTTGGTGAGACGCTGGGCGTGATCGGTGGCGTGGAATGCAAGATCCACTTCTTCGTGATGAGCTTGCCACATTCTGATGCGGTGTTTGTGAAGGGATATCCAGCTGAGACAACCGAGGCGTTTTGCGATGGCCATGTGTCCGCCTTTGCATTCTTTGGCGGCATTCCGCAATCCATTCTCTACGACAATACCAAGATCGCCGTGGCTCGGATACTCGGGGATAAGACGCGCATCCGCACACGTCGGTTTACGGAACTGCAGTCGCATTACTTGTTTGATGACAAGTTTGGCAGACCCGCGCGAGGGAACGATAAAGGCAACGTTGAGGGCATGGTTGGATACACCCGCCGCAACTTCATGGTTCCCGCACCTCGCTATGACAGCTTTGATGATCTGAACGCACATTTGGAAGAGAAGTGTTTAGCACGTCAGGACGATACGTTGCGGGGTCACACCCAAACCATAGGCGCACGCCTGATGTCGGATTTGGATGCTCTGATGGGATTGCCCGTCGCAGAATATGAAGCCTGCGATCACGTCAGCACGCGTGCAACGTCGATCTCAATGGTGCGCTATCGCAGCAATGATTACTCGGTGCCAGTAGCCTATGCGCACCACGATGTTCATGTGCGTGGGTTTGTGCATGAGGTTATCATCGGCTGCGGCAATGAGATTATTGCGCGGCACAAACGATCCTACACATCAGCGGATATGGTCTTTGACCCATTGCACTTTTTGCCCCTGCTTGAACAAAAGGTGGGTGCCCTGGATCAGGCCGCGCCTTTGCAGGGTTGGCATTTGCCAGATGTATTTGCCACGCTGCACCGACTGCTTGAAGCCAGAATGGGTAAGCCGGGCAAGCGAGAATACGTTCAAGTCTTGCGCCTTTTGGAGACCTTCGAAATGGATGTTGTGCAAGGCGCAATCCAGCAGGCAATAGATATGGGTGCAATTGGCTATGACGCCGTAAAACACCTTGTACTGTGTCGGGTTGAGAAGCGGCCACCACGATTGGATTTGGACTTCTATCCATACTTGCCCAAGGCCAATGTCGGCACAACACGCCCATCCAGTTACATGAGCTTGATGGGAAGGACCGCGGCATGACCGAAGCCCCTCGGATTCTTCTACGGCATCATCTTAAACAACTGCGACTGCCAACGTTCCAAGGCGAGTATGCCAAACAGGCGCAGCTCTGTGCTGCAGAGAACAAAGATCACATCCACTATCTGGCGCGGCTGTGTGAGATGGAATTGATCGACCGCGAACGCCGGATGATTGAACGGCGCATCAAAGCGGCGAAGTTCCCCAGCACCAAGAGCTTGGATAGCTTTGACTTCAAGATCATGCCAAGCTTGAACAAGCCCCTGACGATGGATCTGGCACGATGCGATTACGTTAATCGCAGGGAGAACATCATCGCGCTCGGCCCGTCAGGCACGGGCAAGACACACATCGCCCTGGGACTTGGGCTGGCTGCATGTCAAAGAGGACTGAAGGTGCGCTTCACAACGGCTGCGGCATTAGTCCATGATCTGATCGAGGCTCAAGATGAGCGGAGATTGCAGCGCCTTCAAAAGCAACTGACCAGCCAGAACCTGTTGATCATTGATGAACTGGGCTTCGTACCGCTCAGCAAATCTGGCGCAGAGCTGCTCTTCGAGGTCATATCCCAATGCTATGAACGCGGCTCCATCATCATAACCTCGAACCTGCCCTTCGATGAATGGACTGAAGTCTTTGGCTCTGAGCGGCTGACCGGTGCGCTACTCGATCGTTTAACCCATCACGTCCACATCCTCGAGATGAATGGCGAAAGCTATCGGCTCAAACACAGTCGCAACAACCGAAAATAACCAGCCCGCAATCACAGTCAGAATAATGCTGGCCTTATGGCCAGCATGCGCTTTGGCACGCTTCAGCTTTGTGACGAGCACGCGTGCAAAAGCGCCACAAAACATCAACCGAAGTGGCCCATTTTTACGCCGCGACATGGACCCATTTTACTCTGCGATTGACATTCAACGCTCACCTGGAAGAGCAATGCCGCAAACGGCAGGACGATGTCCTGCGCGGACACAAGGCCAGCATCGGCGAACGGCTGCAAGCCGATCCGGCGGCAATGCAGGATTTGCCCGGCGCACCCTTCGAGGCCTGTGAGTTGCAAAGTGGCCAGGTCACATCGACATCGGTGCTGCGGTATCGCGGTAACGACTACTCGGTACCGGTCGCATATGGCCACCGCGCGGTCTGGATCAAGGGCTTCGTGATCCGCGTCGTTATCGGTTGCGCCACTGAGGTGATCGCCGATCATCCCCGCTCTTATGACAGCGGTGACATGGTGTTCGACCCGCTGCATTACCTGCCGCTGATCGAGCGCAGGATCATGTCCTTCGATCAGGCTGCGCCCTTGCAGGGTTGGGAACTGCCTGACGCCTTCGCCACGCTCCGGCGCTTGCTGGAAGCCCGGCAGGGCAAGGCGGGCAAAAGGGAGTATGTCCAGGTCCTGCGCCTGTCGGAACGGTTCGAGCTGGAGGTGCTGCATCTTGCCGTCAAAGACGCCCTGCGAATGGGGGCGGTCAGCTTCGATGCGATCAAGCACCTCGTCCTGTGCCGCGTCGAGCGAAGGCCCCCGAGGTTGGATTTGGATGTCTATCCGTTCCTGCCCGGAACCAACATCGCCACCACCTCGGCTTCTTCCTGTATGAGCCTTCTGTCAGGAGGTGACGCATGACGGATGCACCCGAACTGCCGCTGACACACCACCTCAAGACTCTGCGCCTGCCCACCTTCCTGCGCGAGCATGACAAGCAAGCGCGCATTTGTGCGGCGGAAGGCCTGGATCATGTGCGCTATCCAGCCCGGCTGACCGAGCTGGAACCAATCGATCGGGAGAGGCGCATGGTCGGACGCCGGATCAAGTCGGCAAAGTTTCCAACCGTCAAAAGCCTCGACAGCTTCGACTTTACGGCCATCCCCGGTCTGAACAAGATGATGGTGCTGGAACTGGCGCGCTGTGAATGGATCGAGCGCAGGGAGAACGTCATCGCGCTCGGCCCGTCGGGAACCGGCAAAACCCATGTCGCTCTCGGGTTGGGGCTGACCGCCTGCCAGAAAGGGTTGCCTGTCGCCTTCGTAACCGCCGCAGCTCTCGTGCACGGGATGATGGAGGCCCGCGACGAGAAACGCCTCCTGCAGCTTCAGCGCAAACGGGCCAAGGTCAAACTGCTGATCATCGACGAGCCGGGCTTCGTCCCCTTGAGCAAAACCGGCGCCGAGCTTCTGTTCGAGCTGATCTCTCAGCGCTGCGAGCGTGGCTCAACCCTGATCACATCGAACCTGCCCTTCGAGGAATGGACCGAGACATTCGGCACCGAACGCTTGACCGGCGCGCTCCCGGACCGGCTGACACATCACGTCAACATCCTCGAGATGAACGGCGAAAGCTACCGCCTCAATCAGAGCCGCGCACGTATTGCCAACCCTTCAACCTGACAACTGAACAATCGGCCTGACGGCCAATGCGCCTTGGAACGTGCTTGCTGATTGGTGGCCACACGCCCCAAGGCGCACTCCACAAACTGGCCGACTTTTGCTCCGCCCCAGTGGCCGGATTTTACTCCGCCGTTGACACCAGGTTGCTGGGTGCAGCGCAGTATCTGGCCGAGACACGCAATTTCGATGGCACTGCCGTGGTGATCTTTCAGCCCGCCGAAGAAGGCGGCGGCGGTGGCAAGGAAATGTGCGACGACGGGCTGATGGCGCGGTTTGGCATTCAGGAGATTTACGGCATGCACAATTGGCCCGGTCAGCCTGCCGACAGCTTTGCGATTCGCCCGGGGCCGTTTTTTGCGGCCTCAGTGTCTGATTCAAAATGGGATGAAGGATTTCAATCTGTTGCAAGTAGTCGGGTCACGCGCCTGATGTGGGCGATGAGCAGCCAGGCCTCGGCGCTTTCGATGGATTTCTCCCGATCCTTTGCCAAACGACGGCAGCGACCGAGCCATGCGAAGGTGCGTTCCACAACCCATCTGCGTGGCAGCACCTCGAAGCCCCCGGCGGTGTCGGAGCGCTTGATGATCTGTAGCGTCCAGCGTCCGAGGCTCACGAGGGCACCCCGCAGCTTCGGCCCGGCATAGCCGCCATCCGCGAACATGTGGCGCGGTTTCGGGGCCTCACGGCGGAGCCTGGCGAAGACCCCGGGCGCACCGTCACGATCCTGAATGTTGGCCGTATGGACCTCGCATGCGATCAGATTGCCACAGGTATCAGTGATAATGTGGCGTTTTCGACCTTTGATCCGCTTGCCCGCATCGTAGCCGGAAAGGGACGTGTTTTCAGAGGTTTTAACGCTCTGGCTGTCGATCACACCGGCTGTCGGCTGCACATCGCGGCCTGCCGCGAGGCGCACGGCCGCGACCAGGTGGCGGTTGATCCGGGCCAGCAGGCCATCATCTCGCCAGAGGTGGAAATAGTAACGCACAGTCGAGACCGCAGGAAAGTCCTTCGGCAGGAGCGACCATGCGCACCCGGCGGCGGCAAGATACTGAATCGCATTCCAGACCCGACGCAAATGCACCTTTCGCGGACGCCCAGGGCGGTTAGGGCCGGGTAACAATGACCGCACGATATTCCATTCCGCATCGGTCAAATCACTTGGATAGCACTTTGTTTCGCGCATATGCTGCGCACGGGTGAATTCAGTCCAGGCCATTGTGATCTCCGTTCAATTTCATAACCGAACAGAATCACAACCTGTTGAATTCACTCAACTCATTTCTGATCAGACACTAAGACTGGTTTGAGGTTGAGATTGAAGGGGTTGGTGGACATGCCGCCAAACCCCATGACACGGTCGATCCGGTGGTGATGGCCAGCCATCTGATCACCGCGTTTCAAAGCATTGTCAGTCGCAATGCCGATCCGACCGAGCAATTGGTGATCTCGGTCACCTCGGTCAGCACCAGTTCCAACACCTTCAACGTGATCCCGCAACGGGCCAGATTGATGGGCACGGTCGCACGCTGAACCCGGAGTTGCACGATCTGGCTGAGACGCGGATGCAGGCCCTCTGCGATGCGATCGGGGCGGGCTTTGGCGGGGTTGCCAAATTGACCTATCAGCGCAGCTATCCGGTGATGGCCAATCATCCTGACCAGACCGATTTTGCCGCCGATGTGGCGCGCAGCGTTGCGGGCGACTGTGCCGATGCGCCGCTGGTGATGGGCGGTGAGGACTTTGCTTTCATGCTCGAAGAACGCCCCGGGGCGTATATCCTTGTGGGCAACGGGGATACCGCGATGGTGCATCACCCGGAATACAATTTCAACGACGAGGTCATCCCGGCTGGGTGCAGCTGGTGGGCTGGAATTGTCGAACAACGGATGCCGGTTTAGGGCCTGTTGACATTCGGGGTTCCCATTTTGCCTGAAGTCTGATTCAAGCTTCCAAAATGGAGGTGTTGATGGACGCAAATCGTTTGGCTGTTTCCGATGAGCTTTGGGAGAAGATTGAGCCGCTTATACCGGGCAAGGCAGGCGATCCGGGTGTTACCGCGCGCAATAATCGCCGGTTTATGGAAGCAGTATTATGGCGCGTACGCACAGGGTCCCCATGGCGGGATTTGCCCAAAGAGTTTGGCAACTGGAACAGCCAGTTCAAGCGATTTCGTCGATGGGCCAGGAACGGCGTGTTCGAGAGTCTTTTCAATGCCATGAGTGGCGAGCCGGACCTGGAATATGCCCTTGTCGACGGGACGATTGTTCAAGCTCATCAGAAGGCTTCGGGCGCAAAAGGGGGACTCAACACCAGGCTATCGGACGCTCTCGCGGCGGACTGACGACCAAGGTCGTGGCCTTGGTCGATGCGCTCGGTAACCTGTTCCGGTTTCTGCTTTTGCCGGGACAGGCACACGACATGAAGGGGGTCGCTCCTCTGATCAAGGGGGCTTCCTTTGGGGCGTTGCTGGCCGACAAAGCCTTCGACGCCGACTGGCTCCTGCAAGACCTTGATGAGCGTGGCGCAACCGCTGTCATCCCGCCCAAATCGAACCGAAAAGTTCAACGGGACTACGATACCCACATGTACAAGTGGCGCCATCCCGTCGAAAATCATTTCGCAAAGATCAAGGAATTCAGAGGCATAGCAACGCGATACGACAAGACTGATACAAGCTACGCTGCCAACTGGCACCTCTGTGCCATGCTCATTGCAACACGATGATTGTCAACAGACCCTAGCCGGGTGAAGAAAATTCGTACGAATTTTCTCAGGCTCCGCCAGGAGTATTTTAAGAACACTGAAAAGCTGGCTCAGCTTTCGGCCCAGAGGGTATGATAAACCGCATTGATGGCGTCTGCTTCCGAGCGGATTGAGAAATGGGTTTCAGCGGTCGCGCGCGCGTCCTCAGACATTTTGGCGTAACGTTTCGGATCGCCCAACATCTTGGAAATGGCCTCGGCGGTGGCCATGGCATCGTCCTCGGGTACAATCACGCCGGTTTGGCCTTGCCCCGAAAAGCTTCGGTAATACCCCGCATCGGTGGCCACAAATGGCACGCCGCTGGCCATGCCTTCTAGCGGGGTCATGCCGTATCCTTCGTAGCGGGGCAGCTGCACAACGGCGATGAGTGCGCGCATCAGGGTGGGCAGGGCGTTAGGCGCGATCTCACCGGGAAAGAGCAGGCGACCGCTCAGCCCGGCTGCGGCGATCTTGGATTTGAGATCACTCAGGAAGGCCTGATCAGATGTCGCCGCGCGGCCAATCACAAGCGCGGTCAGGTTGGGGTGATCGGGCAACAGGTGCAGCATGGCATCGACAAATCTGTCGGTGCCTTTTTCAGGTCTGATACGGCCAATCGTGGCAAGGCCCATCGTGCCCGGATAACCTGTTTCGTCCCAGGCCGCCACGCGATCCGTTGCCGGTAAAAATTGTTCTGTATCAACGCCATGGGGAACTGTGGCGCGCACATTTGGGACAAATTCTGCGGCGCGCTCGGTGGTGGCGACCACCGCATCCATGCGCGAAATCAACCAGCGCGGAAAGGCTGAATGGGTCCGTTGTGCCGCCGAGGTAAAGACAATGCGGATCGGCAGGCGCAGCACATCGCGGGCCCAGATCGCCGCGCGCATTTCGGGGTTTCGCCGCACATGCCATATGGTAAACGGGCGTCCCTTGGGCGGTGTCCGCGACAGACGGATTGCTTGCGCCTTGGTGATCGGGGCAGGGCAACCGGGCAGCGAATGACCGGCCAGCACAAGGTCGTAGTCTTGCGCCTGTTGGCGTACCACCCCCGCTGCCGTGGCCGAGACCCCGGTGAAATTGCGATTGAAATTGGTCACGATCAGGTCGGGCACCAAGGGGCCTTTGCATATAGAAGAGTTGCCCGCGTGCCTAGCGCAGAGACAGGGCCTTGGAAAGGTCTTGGGCGATCTGATCCAGCGCATCCTCTTGGGTGTCAGCAAACTGCCGGGCCATGTGACCCATCTGATGCAGCGCGCTTGGGGCGGCCAGCAGATCGCCCAGCTTGGCTGTGAGGGCTGCGCCATCTGCCACTTCGGACGCTCCGTCAGAGGCATCCATATCCGCGTATGTCTGGGCAAAATTGGCATAGAGGGACCCATGCAGAACAGCGGACCCGGCATAGGCAGGCTCATATGGGTTATGCCCACCCACCGGGGTGAAGGAGCCACACAGACAGGTCAGCGGACACAGCGCATACCACAGGCCGGTTTCAGCCAGCGTGTCGGCCAGATAAACTTGGGTGGCCCCATCAATCCGCTCGCCTGTGGCACGCCGCGCGCCATGCAGACCGGCCTCGGCGATCATTACCTCAATCTCTTTCGCGCGTTCGGGGTGACGGGGCACCAGGATCAGCATCAGCGCGGGCATTTTCGCCAGAAGGCTCTGATGGGCTTCCAGCATGATTTGGTCCTCGCCCGGATGGGTCGAACTGGCCAGCCAGACCGGGCGGCCCTGCAACACCGTCTGCATCCGCGTCAGCTCGACAGCATCGAAGGGCAGGGCGCCCGAGAAGGATTTTAGATTTCGCCCCGCGCGCGCTTGAGTCAGACCCAGATCGGTCAGATGATCGGCGGTGCGCTGATCCTGACAATGGATCATCCCGAAATACCCAAGCAAGGCGCGCGAACTGCGGGCGGCCCGTTTCCAGTTACGCGCGGAGCCCTCGGAAATCCGGGCGTTTACCAGTGCCAGAGGCACACCAGCGCGCGCGGTTTCACGCAACATCTGCGGCCAGAGCTCACTTTCCACAAAGATCGCGGCGGCAGGTCTCCAGTGATCCAGAAAGCGACGCAGATAGCGGCGGCTGTCCAGCGGGGCAAACTGGTGAACGGTGCGCGGCGGCAAGCGTTTTGCCACAATTTGCGCCGAGGTGGCCGTCCCCGAGGTCAGCAAAAATGAGTGGTTTGGTAACAGGGTGCCCATATGCCCGATAAGGCGCAGAACTGACAGGCTTTCGCCCACACTGGCAGTGTGGAACCAGACCAGAGGGCCGTCAGGGCGATCCTGCGTGGCCTGCCCTTGACGTTCAGGAAAGCGTTTTTCATCAACGCCTTGCGCCTTAAGTTTAGCAGTGACGCGCGATATCACCATGGGCGCCAGAAGACTGGTGGCAAGCGAATAGAGGCGCAACAAAAGGGTCGGGCGGGACCCGGTCATCAGCCGCCGGTATGGCTCATATGGCGCGAGACGCGCCCATCCACGCTTTGACGGGAATAGTCGAAATCATGGCCCTTGGGCTTGCGTTCGATTGCGGCACGAATGGCCTCTTCCAATGGCGCATCTGAGGTCGGATTGTTGCGCATCGGGGCGCGCAGATCGGCCATGTCTTCCTGGCCCAGGCACATATACAGCTCGCCCGTGCAGGTCAGGCGCACGCGATTGCAGCTTTCGCAGAAATTGTGGGTCAGTGGGGTGATGAACCCGATTTTCTGCCCGGTTTCCTCCAGTTGCACATAGCGGCCCGGGCCGCCGGTACGCTCGGTGAGTTCGGTCAGGGTGTATTCCTCGGCCAGACGTTTGCGCAGATCGGAGAGTTTCCAATACTGGCCCAACCTATCCTCATTGCCGATATCGCCCATCGGCATAACTTCGATAAAGGTCAGGTCCATATCACGGGATTTGCACCACTCGACGATGCTGAACAGCTCGTCCTCGTTGAAATCCTTCAGCGCAACGACGTTGATCTTGATGCGCAAGCCCGCCTTTTGCGCCGCATCAATCCCGTCCATCATCTGTTTCAGGCGGCCCCAGCGGGTGATGTCGGCAAATTTTTTCTCATCCAGCGTATCCAGCGAGACATTCACGCGCCGCACGCCCGCAGCATACAGATCATCTGCAAACCGGCTGAGTTGCGACCCATTGGTGGTCAGCGTCAGTTCCTTGAGGTCACCTGCCTCCAGGTGCCGGGTCATTGCATTGAAAAACGTCATGATCTCACGCCGTACCAAGGGCTCGCCACCGGTGATGCGCAGCTTCTCGACGCCGAGCCCCACGAAGGTCGAACACATGCGATCCAGTTCTTCCAGGGTCAGCAATTCCTTTTTCGGCAGGAATGTCATGTTCTCGGACATGCAATAGACACAGCGGAAGTCGCAACGGTCCGTGACCGAGACCCGAAGGTACGAGATGGGGCGGGCGAAGGGATCAATCAAAGGTGTTTTCATCCCCCGAAGGTAGGATGCACATGCGCGCAGGGCAAGGGTCATCTTGGGAATTGCGGCTGGGGTGGTGGCGCATTAGATTGCAACCATGAAACAATATGTTCTCATTGGGTTTTTGTGCGGAGCCCTGTCGGCATGCGCGGTGATGCAGCCGGCTGATCCTCGCGCTCAAGAGCGTGCGTCGAGTGGCAGTGATCACACCCGACCGGTGGCGCGCCCCGATGGTGGCGTGGCAAGCGCGCCAGCAGTGCCGGTTTCCGCCCGTACAGCGGAAGAGTTTGATATAACATCGCCCGAGGCGCGGCGCGAGGCCGAGGCCGCCAGCACCGGTGGTGAAACGGCGTTGGGCGCTACGATTGCCTCTTTAGGTGCCCCGTCCGAGCCGGGGTTCTGGCTGAAAACGCCGTTGGTGTCCAAACCGTCAAAGGGGCGCGTACTCTATCCCGGAACCGGGAAATCGGTGACGGTGGATCTGATCCCGATCGACGGACCGAAAACCGCAGGCAGCCGGATGTCTTTGCCTGCAATGCGTCTGATCGAGGCGCCGTTGACAGGGCTGCCCGAAGTGCAGGTTTTTCGCGTAAACGGCTAATCTTTCGGTTTTTTTCGGCCTAGAGCCGGGCAAATGGTTTCATGTGTTTGCCGTTTTCGGCCATGAAGGCACGTACGCGATCCGGGTCATGTTTACTCAGATCGCGCAGCCACCACGCGACGGATTTCTGGATAAACCACTCGGGGTCGCGCACATAGGTTTGCGCCCACCCCAACACTTGTTCACGGATCGCGGCCTCACCCGGTTTGGGGTGATTCTGCTTGGCATAGGGCAGGGTGATGACCATCGCGGCGCGCCGGGTCCAATGGCTGTCGGATTTGGTCCAGGCCTCGACCTCTTCGATGCGGGTCGGATCGGCCACCAGACGTTTTTGCCCGGCCATCATCGCGTGATCGGCAATCGCCCAGCTGTCAAAATCGGGCACCCAGGATGTAATCAGCGCCCAAGCGGCGCCGTCCGGGCGGATACGCGCCTGGGTCAGCAATTTGGCGGCGGCCAGACGGGCCTCGAAGATGTTGGTACCCCACAGATCGCGCGCCAAAATGACGCGGGCTTCAACGTCCAGTTCCTGACGCCACGCCTTGGTCAGATCATTGAGCGCTGGGCTCGGGATGCCCAGATACTCTCGCGGGACTTTGTGATAGGCAGCCATCCCTTCGGCCCGGCTCAATCAGCGCTTTCAGCGCGGCAAGCATGTCGTCCAACGTCATGTTTTGCCAGTCCCCGTTGGCAGACCGTCTAGTGTCTGGCCGTTGCGCTCGGACCAATAGGTCGTGATCCCGTCTTCGCCCTTATCATCGGTCCAGTGTTTCAATGTGTACGATCTTCGACATGCTCGAAATAGGGCACGGCATAACCACAGGATTTCTGCACCATTTCTATCTTCATGTCATAAAGTTGGCGCATTCCGAGTTGATCGGGAAACTGGGTGGCCAGGTCGTCCCAGTCGGGATCAGACGGGTGGATCGTGCGGGCTGTACCGTAAGCGCGCAGGATCATCGGTTGTTTGGTAAACGAACACCACATCAGCGTCATACGATTGGCCTGTGCCAGATGCCCCGCCGTTTCATTGCCACTGCCGGTGAAGTTGCGCCACAAGATGCGGTTCGGGTCCAGCACGCGCAGGCTATCCATGCCTTTGGGCGAGATGTTGACCTTGCCACTCGGCGCGGCGGTGCCGCTGAAAAACAGGTGTTGTTTGCCGATGAAGGCAATGTGCTGATCGCTGAGTGACTCATATTGCGTGCCCATGCCGCTACTCCACCGTTACCGATTTGGCCAGATTGCGGGGTTGATCCACATCCGTGCCCTTGGCGATGGCGGTGTGATAGGCCAGAAGCTGGGCGGGGATAGCATAAAGAATGGGGGTCAAAACCGGGTCAATCTCGGGCATGGTCAGGCATTGCCAGACGCCATCCCGGGCTTCATCCGCGCCCTTCTGGTCGGTGATCAGGATCACTTTGCCGCCGCGCGCCAGTACTTCTTGCATGTTGCTGACGGTCTTGTCGAACAGGGCGTCGCGCGGCGCCATCACAATCACCGGCATCTTTTTATCGATCAGGGCGATGGGGCCGTGCTTTAATTCACCTGACGCATAAGCTTCGGCATGTATATAACTGATTTCCTTTAATTTCAAGGCACCTTCAAGAGCGAGAGGATACATCAGTCTGCGCCCCAGAAACAGCGCGTTATCCGCCTCGGAGAGCCGTTGTGCGCAGCGTTTGAAATCGGTGTTCATTTCCAGTGCGATGTTTAGCGCCGAGGGCAGTCCGCGCAGGCGTGACAGCATATCCGCCGATTCATCCGGGCTCATCGTACCGCGGGCCTGCGCCGCCTTTAGGGCCATCAGGAACAACACCGTCAATTGGCAGGTGAACGCCTTGGTGGAGGCCACGCCAACCTCGACCCCGGCTAGGATGGGCAGGGCCAGATTGCTTTCCCGCGCGATCGAACTTTCGGGAACATTGACCACCGAGAGGATGCGCTCGGCCTTGCCCTCGCAATAGCGCAGGGCGGCCAGGGTATCGGCGGTTTCGCCTGATTGGCTGACAAAAAGCGCGGCGGTGCGGTCTGGAATCGGCGGCTCGCGATAGCGGAATTCCGAGGCGATATCGACATCGACGGGCAGGCCGGCCATCTGCTCAAACCAGTACTTTGCGGTCAGGCAGGCGTAATAGGCCGTTCCGCAGGCGACCATCACGATGCGATCAAGCCCGGCAAAGTCCACACCAGCGCCGGGCAGAGTGATGTCGCGCCCATCGGCGCTCAGGTAATGGGCCAGTGCGTCACTGATCACAGCAGGCTGCTGGGCGATTTCCTTGGCCATGAAATGTTTATGCCCGCCCTTGTCGGCCGAGGCGCTGTCGATCTGGATGTGGCGGATCTCGCGATTGGCCAGTTCACCATTCGCATCGAGGATCTCAAGGCTGTCGCGGGTGACGATGGCGCAATCGCCTTCTTCGAGATAGGTGATCTGATCGGTCATGGGGGCCAGCGCAATCGCATCCGAGCCGACAAACATCTCGCCCTCTCCATGGCCCACCGCCAACGGGCTGCCCTTGCGCGCGGCGATCATCAGATCCGGTTGACCATCAAACAAGAAGCACAGCGCATAGGCCCCTTCAAGTTGATCCAGCGTTTGTAAAACCGCGTCTTTATGGGGCAGACCCTGGTCCAGAAAATGCTGGGTCAGCAGGGCAACCGTTTCCGTATCCGTATCAGTGCTATGCCTGATCCCCTTGTCGGTCAGAAGGCTGCGCAATTCGCGGTAATTTTCGATGATTCCGTTATGGACAATCGACACTGTACGGGCCTGATGTGGGTGGGCATTGGCCACGTTCGGGGTGCCGTGCGTGGCCCACCGCGTGTGTCCAATCCCGGCTTTGCCAGCCAGCGGTTCATGCACCAGCAGATCGGACAGGTTGACCAGCTTGCCCACCGCACGGCGGCGCTCAAGCTTGCCATCATTTACAGTGGCGATTCCGGCGCTGTCATAACCGCGATATTCCAGCCGTTTGAGCGCCTCAACAAGGATTGGCGCAACCTCGTGATGGCCAAGGACACCTACAATACCGCACATTATCCGGTCTCCCTATCCTGTTTTTTCTTCTTTGATTTTAACATATCGAACAATTTTCGCGCCAGACCCGGTTTGCTCACCTGCTGAGCGCGCGCGACGGCCAAGGCCCCTTCGGGCACGTCAGATGTGATCACCGACCCCGAGGCTGTCATCGCCTCATTGCCGACGGTGACCGGGGCCACCAGCATGGTGTTGGATCCGATAAAGGCCCGTGCGCCGACAGTGGTTTTATGCTTCATCACCCCGTCATAATTGCAGGTGATGGTGCCCGCGCCAACGTTGCTGCCCTCGCCAATTTCGGCGTCCCCCACATAGCTGAGGTGATTGACCTTAGCACCCTCGTGCAGGATGGCATTCTTGATCTCGACAAAGTTGCCGATGCGAGTGTCTTCGGCCAGTTCCGCCCCGGGGCGCAGGCGGGCATAGGGGCCCACCACGGCGCCACGTGCCACGTGACAGCCTTCAAGATGCGAAAACGCGCGGATATGGGCGCCGGTTTCAACCGTGACACCGGTTGCGAAGACCACATTCTGATCCACCACCGTATCCCGCCCGATGGCAGTGTCATAGGAAAAGTAAACCGTGTCGGGCGCGGCCATTGTCACACCATTGTCCAGCGCCTCGGCGCGGGCGCGGGCTTGAAACGCGGCCTCGGCCCCGGCCAGTTCGGCGCGCGAATTGATGCCCATGGTCTCAGACTCATCGCAAGCTATCGCGGTGGCTGAAAGGCCCCGGTCGCGGGCTATGGCGATGATATCGGTCAGATAGTATTCGCCTGATGCGTTGTCATTGCCGACAGCCTTGATCAGATCAAACAGCGTGCTGGCCTTGGCCGCAATCACCCCGGAATTACAGAAGCTTATGGCGTGGGTGGCCTCATCGGCGTCTTTGAATTCGACAATGGCCGACAGCGCATCGCCGTCCATCACCAACCGGCCATAGCGGCCCGGATCGGCGGCCTCAAAGCCCAGAACAACCACATCATGCGCCGCGCGTGCCTCGACCATGCGGGTCAGGGTGTCGGGCTGGATAAAGGGCGTATCCCCGTAGAGGACGATGGCATCGCCATCGAAACCCTTCAAAACAGGCGCGGCCTGCGCCACCGCGTGGGCTGTGCCCAGCTGTTCGGATTGCACGACGCTCTCGGTGGCCTCATTGTATTGTTCGGCCGCAGCGCCCACCAGGTCAGCCCCGTGGCCTGCGACCACCACGATGCGTGATGGCTCTAATGCCTCGCCTGCGCGCAGCGCGTGGATCAGCATCGGGGCACCGGCAATGGGATGCAACACCTTGGGAAGGTCGGATTTCATTCTGGTGCCTTTGCCTGCGGCCAGAACGATCAGGGCTGTGCTCATGCGCTTTCTCTTTGTAATCGCTTGGGCGTCGTTTTATCTGGCTGAGGGGGTTGCGCAAGGGCGCAGCGCATCAAAGATAATTTCGACATGTGACAAGGGTAGGCGGAAATGCGCACGGTGGTCTTCGATCTGGACGGCACTCTGGCCGATACAAGTGGCGATCTGATTGCCGCGGCCAATGCATGTTTTCGCGCTATGGGCGAGGGGGATATGCTGTCGGTTCCGCAGGATGCCTCGACCGCGCTGCATGGCGGGCGCGCGATGTTGCGTCTGGGGCTTGAGCGGTTGGGGCGGGGTGATGATGAGGCCGCGATCGATCAGTATTATCCCGTGTTGCTAGAGGCTTATGGACAGGCGATTGATGTTCATACCGTGCTATACCCCGGCGCGATGGAAGCGGTAGAGGCGTTGAAATCCGCCGATTACCGTGTCGCGATCTGTACCAACAAGCCCGAAGGCCTGGCGCGGTTGCTATTGGGCAATATGGGCGTTCTGGACGCGTTTGGCAGCCTGATCGGAGCTGACACCCTGACGGTGCGCAAACCTGACCCCGAACCTTTGCGCGAAGCCACGCGTTTGGCGGGGGGCGATCCGGCGCAATGCCTGTTGGTGGGCGACACGCTGACAGATCGCGCAACCGCACGTGCTGCCGGGGTGCCGTCTGTCTTGGTGACATTCGGACCCAATGGCCATGATGTGCATGATTTGGAACCCGAGGCGACGATTGATCATTATGGCGAGTTGCAGGACGTTGTTGTGCGCTTGTTGGGCTAGGACGTTTCGGATTTGTTGCAAGGGGCTTGCGGCTTTGCTGATGAGAGGGCGCAGATCAGTGTTGGGCATTGACGCGCTGCAAAAGGGGCCGCAGGATCACGCTATGACCGATGTATTCAAAGGCAGTTTCACCCAGCAAGAGCCGATCCCCGAAGAGGGGATCAAGGCCGCGTTGGACGTGATGCAAAGCGGGCGCTTGCACCGCTATAATCTTGTGGGTGACGAGGTGGGCGAGACTGGCCTGCTGGAACAGGAATTTGCCGCCTATGTGGGGGCGAAATATGCGCTGGCTGTGGCGTCGGGCGGCTATGCGATGGCCACCGCCTTGCGCGCCATCGGTGTGAAGCCGGGCGACAGCGTTCTGACCAACGCCTTTACGCTGGCCCCCGTGCCCGGCGCGATTGCCAGTGTGAATGCGGTGCCGGTCTTTGTCGGGGTCACCGAAGATCTGACCATTGATCTGGATGATCTGGCCGCCAAGGCGGATCAGGCGAACGTTCTGATGCTCAGCCATATGCGCGGGCATTTGTGCGATATGGACCGGTTGCTGCAGATTTGCGACGGTGTCGGGATCACCGTGATCGAGGATTGCGCACACACGATGGGCGCGGCGTGGAACGGGCGGCCCTCGGGGCGGGATGGGCTGATCGGGTGCTATTCAACGCAGACCTACAAGCACATGAACTCGGGCGAGGGCGGGGTTTTTGTGACCGATGATGACGAGGTGATGGCGCGCGCCGTGATCCTGTCAGGCTCTTACATGCTCTATGGGCGCAATGGTACGGTGCCGCCGCCCGAGGTGTTTGAGCGCGTGAAATACGAGACGCCTAATGTGTCAGGGCGGATGGATCATCTGCGCGCCGCGATCCTGCGCCCGCAACTGGCCCGGCTGGACGCGCAATGCGCGGCATGGAATGAACGTTACCGCGTGGTTGAAGATGGGTTACGCAACACGCCGGGTCTTAAAGTGATCGAGAGACCCGAGGCCGAGACCTATGTTGGCTCCTCCATTCAGTTCCTGCTGCTCGATTGGGGCGCTGAGGCGGTGCAGGATGTGCTGAGGCGCTGTGCAGCGCGCGGGGTCGAGCTGAAATGGTTCGGCGGAGCAGAGCCTGCCGGGTTCACCAGTCGCTATGACAGCTGGCGCTATGCCCCCAGCACGCCGATGCCCAAAAGTGATCGCATCCTGCGCGGCATCGTCGATATGCGCCTGCCGCTGACCTTCAGTCTTGAGGATTGCACCCTGATCGCCCGGATCATCCGCGCCGAAGTGGGGGCTGTCTGGCAGGAAAAGGCCGCGTGAGCGATCTTGGTGCCGGGGCCGCCTGGAAAGATGGGCGTGTCATTCCCATTGCCGAGGCCACAATTGGCGTCACCGATTGGGGGCTGACCCATTCCGATATTGTCTATGACGTGGTGCCTGTGGTGGAGGGCGCTTTTTTCCGCCTGCCAGACTATCTGGCGCGGTTTGAGGCCTCGCTGAGGGCCGGGCGGTTTGATCCGGGGCTAACACCCGATCGGATGGCGGCGGCCCTGCACGAGATGGTCGGCGCTTGCGGCCTGCGCGACGCCTATTGCGCCATTGTCACCTCGCGCGGCACGCCGCGCATCCCCGGCAGCCGCAATCCACGCGATTGCATCAATCATTTCTATGCCTGGGTGGTGCCCTATATCCATGTGATCCGCCCTGAGAGGCTGTTCCAAAAGTAGTTGAGTGATATCACGTGTTTATGATTCATTGGTTTTGAAAGAACCTGGAGGATCCCATGACGTGGACAGACATCACCCGCGCGGAGCACAGGCGTAAAACGGGCTTTTATCCAAGCGATTTAACTATGGAGGAATGGGCGCTTGTTCGGCCCCTGTTACCTGCCGCGAAGCGAGGTGGTCGCCCTCGCAAGACGAATCCGCGCCGTGTTGTGAACGCGATTATGTATATGGCGAGCACGGGATGTCAGTGGCGCATGATCCCGCGGGATTTCCCGGCGATCTCGACTGTGCAGAACTGTTTTTACGACTGGCGCGACAACGGTCTGTTACACCGGATCAACCATCTGTCAATGATGGCGGCGCGCGAATTGTCGGGCCGTGAGGCGAGCCCCACTGCGGGCGTTATTGACAGCCAGAGCGTAAAAACAACGGAAAGCGGCGGCATTTCAGGCTTTGATGCGGGCAAAAAGATCAAAGGGCGCAAGCGTCACATCGTGACAGACACGCAAGGTTTCCTGTTGCCGATCCTTGTTCACGCCGCCGATATACAGGATCGGGATGGTGCTGTGGATGGTCTCAAAGCACTGCGCATCCGCTTCCCGCGGCTGGGGCACATCTTTGCGGACGCAGGATATGCAGGGCCAAAGCTTCGGGATGCTTTGGCCCTGCAGGGAAAATGGACATTGGAGATTGTCAAGCGCCCTGACAAAGCCGAGGGGTTCGTTCTTCCACCACGAAGATGGGGTGTCGAGCGAACATTCGCGTGGCCGGGACGTTGCCGTCGTTTGGCAAAAGATCGGGAGGCAACCGTTGAAAGTTCCGTAGCATGGGTTTTGGTTGCCGGTATTCGTCTCTTGACAAGGCGGATAGCAAGGCATTCTGTTCAAACATAAACTTTTGAGTCAGACTCTAAGGTACAGCAGGCCGGTGCGTCGGTCTGGATCGCCCGTGACGTTCGGCGCATTCCGCCCGACAGCGTGAACCCAAGTGTTAAGAATTACCATTGGGGCGATTTCACCGCCGGGCTGTTCGAGGCCAAGGACGCAGGCTTTGAAACCGTCGTGCTGTGCGATCATGCGGGCAATGTCACCGAAGGGCCGGGCTTTAATGCCTTTGCGGTGATTGAGGGCCGGGTGGTGACCCCTGATCTGGGCGTTTTGCAAGGTATTACCCGGCGCACGGTGCTTGAAATTTGTGCTGAGCTGGGCATCGAGACCGAGGTGCGCCCCCTGCCGCTGGCCGAGTTCATGGAAGCGGATGAGGTGTTCCTGTCCTCCTCGGGTGGGGGTGTTCTACCGATCACGAAAGTGGATGACAGAGTGCTTGGCAATGGTGCCATCGGCCCGGTGGCCGAGAGGCTTGGCGCGGCCTATTGGGACTGGACCCGGCGCTCTGCCTTGCGATAGCCCATCCTGTATCGCGACTAGCTCTTCGGTTTCAAACATGTCTGGCACCATCGGGCGCGCTGTGACTGGCTTTCAGCGTGGGATTGACCCGACTCACCTTGCGCGCTAAGAAATGAACAAGTGTTCAATAAATACCGGAGAACCGTGATGTTCAACGCAGCCATGCAGTTTGATCTGGGCGAAGATGTGAATGCCCTGCGTGATATGGTGCATCGCTGGGCGCAGGAGCGTGTGCGCCCAATGGCGACTGAGATCGACGCCAGCAATGTCTTTCCCCATGCGCTTTGGCAGGAGATGGGCGAATTGGGCTTGCTGGGCATCACCGTGCCCGAAGAATATGGCGGCGCGGGTATGGGTTATCTGGCGCATGTGATCGCGGTGGAAGAAATCGCCCGGGCCAGCGCCTCGGTTTCGCTGTCATATGGCGCGCATTCAAACCTCTGCGTGAACCAGATCAAGCTGAACGGCACCGAGGCGCAAAAGCAGAAATACCTGCCAGGTCTGGTGAGCGGGCAGAATGTGGGTGCGCTGGCCATGTCAGAGGCGGGCGCGGGCAGCGACGTGGTGTCGATGAAGCTGCGTGCCGAAAAGCGCAACGATCATTACAAACTGAACGGCAATAAATACTGGATCACCAATGGGCCTGAGGCCGACACACTGGTGGTTTACGCCAAGACCGATCCGGAGGCTGGCAGCAAAGGTATCACCGCCTTGCTGATCGAGAAATCCATGACCGGGTTTTCCACGAGCCCGCATTTCGACAAGCTGGGGATGCGCGGCAGCGACACTGCCGAGTTGATCTTCGACGATGTCGAAGTGCCCTTTGAAAACGTGCTGGGCGAAGAAGGCAGGGGCGTGCGCGTTCTGATGTCGGGCCTTGATTTTGAGCGGGTGGTTCTGGCGGGCATCGGCCCCGGCATCATGGCTGCCTGTCTGGACGAGGTCATGCCTTACATGGCCGAGCGCAAGCAGTTCGGCGAACCAATTGGTAATTTCCAACTGATGCAGGGCAAAATCGCGGATATGTACACCGCGATGAATTCGGCTCGTGCCTATGTGTATGAGGTCGCCAAGGCCTGTGATCGTGGCGATGTCACCCGTCAGGATGCGGCGGCCTGTTGTCTTTATGCCTCTGAACAGGCCATGGTGCAGGCGCATCAGGCAGTCCAGGCGATGGGCGGTGCGGGCTTCTTGCAGGACGCTCCCGTGGCCCGGCTGTTCCGGGATGCCAAACTGATGGAGATCGGTG
This sequence comes from Roseovarius sp., assembly GCA_965207105.1. GTDB lineage: Bacteria > Pseudomonadota > Alphaproteobacteria > Rhodobacterales > Rhodobacteraceae > Roseovarius. The sequence goes on from CBDBLS010000070.1 coordinate 157,662, forward strand.
CAGGCACGTCGGAAATCCGGCGCATGCTGGTGGGCCGCGAGTTGATGGAAACGATGAAATGACAACACGCAACCTAGGCAAGTGGGGGATTTTTGCTCTGCTCTGCGGGCTGCCCGGTTTGTTGGACGCCCAGGAGGTGAGTTTTGACATCACCCCAACCTCCTTTTGTGTGGCCGCTGATGGTGGCGAAGCCTGCATCGGCGAGGCCGCAGGTCAATGCATGGAGAGCTCTGAAGGAGGGTACAGCACCGCCGGAATGGTCACCTGTACGGACCGTGAATTGGTGTGGTGGGATGACCGGCTGAATGCCGTTTACCAAGAGGCCAAGACCCGTCTGGCGGGGTATGATGCGGACAAACCCGAATACGCGCCTTCACAGGTTGAGGCATTGAAAGATATGCAGCGCGCCTGGATTCCCTATCGTGATGCGAAATGCAATTTCGTACGCTCGGAATGGGGTGGGGGCACCGGTGGCGGGCCAGCCTCGCTTTCGTGCCTGATGTATGAGACCGCACGCCAGACGCTGTTTCTGGAACAGCGGTATCAAGAGTAGGTCATGCTGAGGCGGGCCGCGACATATGAGGCGCTGTGCGACGGGTTCGCCTGGGAATTGCCTGCACAGCTGAACATGGCTCGCCAGGTCTGTGACGATTGGGCCGGGCGCGATCCTGATCGTGTCGCGATCATTGATCTGACCGGTCCGCGTCAGGACATCACTTATCGGGCATTGCTACAAATGGCCGATGGTCTGGCGCAGGCTCTGGTGGCGCGGGGCATCGCACGGGGGGATCGTGTTGGTGTGCTACGTAGCCAGGGAGCGTGGTGCGCAGCGGCACATATCGCAATCTGGAAAATAGGCGCGATTTCAATCCCTTTGTTCAAACTCTTCATGCAGGATGCCCTGACCAGCCGGGTCCGCGATGCGCAGGCCAAGATCGTCATCACCGATGCGGATGGCGTCGGGATGCTTGCCACACTGCCCGAGGTTGTGCCCCTTGTGCCCGAAACCACACCCTTGCCCGAAGGGGCGTTTGAAACGGTCGAAACTGGCCCCGAGGACCCTGCTGTTCTGATCTACACAAGTGGGACCACGGGCAGCCCCAAAGGCGCACTGCATGGCCACCGCGTGTTGACCGGGCATCTGCCGGGGGCCGAACTGTATTGCGGCTTTCTGGGCCAGCCGGGCGATTGTCTTTGGACGCCAGCGGATTGGGCCTGGATCGGCGGTTTGTTCAATATCATGATGCCGGGGTTGGCGCTTGGGGTGCCGGTCGTGGCTGCGCGGATGGGCAAGTTCAACGCCGAAGAATGCCTGAAGATCATTCAGGAAGGTTCTGTGAAAAATGTATTTTTCCCGCCCACAGCTTTGCGGATGCTGAAAGCCGAAGGCGCGCGTATCCGTGGTCTGCGCAGCATTGGCAGCGGCGGCGAGCCTCTGGGCGCCGAAATGCTGGATTGGGGTCGTGACGCCTTTGGCCTGACCATCAACGAGTTTTACGGGCAGACCGAATGCAATCTGGTGGCCTGTTCCTGCGCCGACTTGTTTGACCCGAAACCGGGCTGCATTGGCCGCATCGTGCCCGGACACGACGTGGCGGTGATTGACGAGACCGGCCAGCCCATAACTGGCGAGGGCGACGTGGCGGTCAGGCGCGGCTCGGCAAGCATGATGCTGGGCTATTGGAATCGCCCCGAACAGACCGCCGAGAAGTTTCGCGGCGACTGGATGCTGACCGGGGACCGTGGTGTTTGGGAGGGTGATTATCTGCGCTTTGTCGGGCGTGAGGATGATGTGATCACCTCGGCAGGGTATCGCATTGGCCCGGCTGAGATCGAGGATTGTCTGCTGCGTCACCCAAGCGTGGCAACTGTCGGGGTGGTTGGTAAACCGGATGCCCTGCGCACCGAGATCGTCAAGGCTTATGTGGTGCTGAAGCCTGGTATGACCGGGAATGCCGCACTGGCGTCCGAGTTGCAGGATTTTGTCAAAGAACGGCTGGCAAAATACTCATATCCAAGGGAAATATCGTTTCTTGACGCGTTGCCCATGACCGTGACCGGCAAGGTGATCCGCAAAGATCTGAAGGCGCGCGCGGCGGCGGAGCCATCGTCATGAGGTCGCATCTGCATAGAAAAAGGGCCGGTGCGATGACCGGCCCCTTCCTGTCCCTCGGAAGACAGTTTTTAGAAGCTGAGGATGTAGGATACGCCAAAGATGACGGGGTCGATCTTGACCTTGCCGATGGGCGTGCCGCCGACAGTTGCGTCGGTTTCGATGTTGATCGAGCGGACGTCGGCCCGCATTGCGCCGCGTTCACTCACTTTGAAATCGACACCCGCATGAAGCGCGATGCCCCAGGAATCGTCCAGCGAGACGGGTGTGCCAGCAAGGGCGCCAATCCCTTTTTCATCCCAGAAGGTGGTATAGTTTATACCCGCGCCGACGAACGGTGTCACATTGCCGCCAGTCGGGATGTGGTATTGCAGCGAGATTGTGGGCGGCAGGTGCTTGAGCGAAACAACGTCGCCGGTGCCCCGCAGGTCCACGTTATGCTCGAACGGAGTGGCGGCCAGAACTTCGATGCCCAGATTGTCGGCGATGAAGTATTCAAAGGTCAGCGTCGGACGAACGTCGTCATTCGCGCGCAGTTGCCCGGCAGCGGTCGTCGAATAGCTGTCATCGGGCGCGACCAGGCCAAGACCGAAACCAAGGGTGAAATCGCCTTTGGATTGGGCCAGCGCCGGAGAGGCCAGCGCCGCCAGAGCAGTTGTCAGAGTCAGTGCAGTCAGTGTCTTTTTCATTTGCCTATTCCTGATATTCACGAGGACAGGGTATGCTGCACTGCGGCGCGCTGCTTTGACCTGAGTCAAAAACAGATGCGAGAACTGGAATTTGTGACGAAATATGACGGGGTGTGGCGCAAATGCCCACCGCGCGCCGAAGGAGTGTAAACAGGCCATGAAGCTCAACAGCGCCGCGATCACCGGATCGCAGGAATATCAGGACAATCGGGCCGCGCATCTGAAGGCTTTGGCCGAGATAAGTGAGGCCGCCACGCACGCCGCCGCCGGTGGGGGGGCAGCGTCCCGCGAGAGGCATCTGAGCCGGGGCAAGATGCTGCCGCGGGACCGTGTGGCCGGTCTGCTGGATCCCGGATCGCCGTTTCTGGAGGTCGGGGCGACCGCCGCGCATGGTCTTTATGATGGGGCCGCGCCCTGCGCCGGGGTAATCGCCGGGATTGGCCGGGTGCAGGGCATTGACTGCATGGTCGTATGCAATGACGCTACCGTGAAGGGCGGCACCTATTACCCGATGACCGTCAAGAAACATCTGCGCGCCCAGGAAATTGCCGAGGAATGCGCGCTGCCCTGCATCTATCTGGTCGATAGCGGCGGGGCCAACCTGCCCAATCAGGACGAGGTGTTCCCGGATCGTGATCACTTTGGCCGGATTTTCTATAATCAGGCACAGATGAGTGCCAAGGGCATTCCGCAGATCGCCGTGGTCATGGGCTCCTGCACCGCCGGTGGTGCTTATGTGCCCGCGATGTCGGATGTCACCATTATTGTCAAAGAGCAGGGCACGATCTTTCTGGCCGGTCCTCCTTTGGTCAAGGCCGCGACGGGTGAAGAGGTCACGGCCGAGGATCTGGGCGGGGGCGACGTGCATACGCGTCTGTCCGGTGTGGCCGATTATCTGGCTGAGGATGACGCCCATGCGCTGGCTCTTGCGCGCCGCGCCGCGGGAAGCCTTAACCGGCGTGGCGGGGTGAGCCCCGCCCTACGGATGGAAGCACCGGAAGCACCTGCCTATGACCCCGAGGAACTCCTTGGCGTTGTGCCTGCCGGTTTACGCACGCCTTATGACATTCGCGAGGTGATTGCCCGGCTGGTGGACGGATCGCGCTTTGACGAATTCAAGCCGCGCTTTGGCGAAACTCTGGTGACCGGGTTTGCCCATGTCGAAGGGTGCCCGGTGGGCATCATCGCCAACAACGGTGTACTGTTTTCCGAGGCCGCCCAGAAAGGCGCGCATTTTGTTGAGCTGTGCTCGCAGCGCAAAACCCCTCTGGTGTTCCTGCAAAACATCACCGGGTTCATGGTGGGGCGCAAATACGAGAATGAGGGCATCGCCCGCCACGGTGCCAAGATGGTCACCGCCGTGGCCACCACGAACGTGCCCAAGATCACCATGCTGGTGGGCGGCAGTTTCGGGGCTGGCAATTACGGCATGTCAGGCCGGGCCTATCAGCCAAGGTTCCTTTGGAGCTGGCCCAATTCCCGCATTTCGGTCATGGGCGGCGAGCAGGCCGCAGGCGTTTTGGCCACCGTCAAACGCGATTCGATTGAGCGCAAGGGCGGGGGCTGGTCTGCGGACGACGAGGTCGCTTTCAAACAGCCCACCATTGAGATGTTCGAGCGCCAGTCCCATCCGCTCTACGCCTCGGCCCGACTGTGGGATGATGGCATCATCGACCCGCGCAAAAGCCGCGATGTGCTCAGCCTGAGCTTGCGCGCCGCGTTGAATGCCCCGATTGAGGAGACACGTTTCGGCGTGTTCCGGATGTAGCGATGGTCCGGTTTAGAGGATGGATTGAGGACGCCGTTGTCCCCCGGAAGAAAAAAAAAGGGCGTTGCTCTTTGATGCTGACACAGATTGAAGGGATGCCACTGGCAGGAATGACCGTTTCACTGTCGGGTACACTGGCTACTATCAAAGAACTTGGTCGCAATACTACGGACGGGAAGGCAGTCTCATCGCGAGACTGTCTAACGGGTCAACCCTGTCCACCCTATGGAACTGTTCTGGTGGAATGGATTGGCGACGCGCCGGACCCAAAGGACCTGTCTCAAATCTGGGTTCAGGAAGAGGTTGAAAACTGATGTTTAACAAAATCCTGATTGCCAACCGGGGCGAGATCGCCTGCCGCGTGATCGACACGGCGCGCAGCATGGGCGTGGCCACGGTGGCGGTCTATTCAGACGCTGACCAGGCCTCGCGGCACGTCGCGATGGCCGATCATGCGGTGCATATCGGCGGGAATGCCCCGGCAGAGAGTTATCTAAAGGGGGATGTGATCATTCAGGCCGCCTTGGACACGGGCGCACAGGCGATCCATCCGGGTTATGGGTTCCTCTCGGAAAACCCTGATTTCGTCGAGGCGGTTGAGGCGGCGGGGCTGACCTTCATCGGCCCCTCGGCCAGTGCCATCCGGGCGATGGGCCTGAAGGATGCCGCCAAGGCCCTTATGGAAGAGGCGGGCGTGCCGGTTGTACCGGGATATCACGGTGCCAATCAGGATCCCACGCATCTGGTGGCGGAGCCCGACAAGATCGGCTATCCGGTTCTGATCAAGGCGGTTGCGGGCGGCGGTGGCAAGGGCATGCGTCTGGTTGAGGCCTCGGCAGAGTTTGCCGACGCGCTTGCCAGCGCCATGGGCGAGGCCAAAACCGCTTTTGGCAATGATGCCGTGCTGATCGAGAAATACATCCAGAAACCCCGTCATATCGAGGTGCAGGTGTTTGGCGATGGCGCACAGGCGGTGCATTTGTTTGAACGCGACTGCTCGTTGCAGCGTCGTCATCAGAAGGTGATCGAAGAGGCCCCCGCGCCGGGTATGACCGAAGAGGTGCGCGCAGCGATGGGGCAGGCGGCTGTGTGCGCCGCCGAGGCGATCGGCTATAAAGGTGCGGGGACGGTTGAGTTTATTGTCGATGGCTCGGATGGTCTGCGTACTGACGGTTTTTGGTTCATGGAGATGAACACCCGCCTGCAGGTCGAACACCCCGTGACCGAGGCCATCACCGGCGTCGATCTGGTGGAATGGCAATTGCGGGTGGCCTCCGGCGAGGCATTGCCTGCCACGCAAGACCAGCTTTCCATCAGCGGCCATTCGTTTGAGGCCCGCCTTTACGCAGAGGACGTGCCCAAAGGCTTCCTGCCAGCCACCGGGCATCTGGATCATCTGGCGTTCCCCGAGATCGCCCGCGCCGATACCGGCGTGCGCTCAGGCGATGAGATCAGCCCGCATTACGATCCGATGATTGCCAAGCTGGTCACCCATGGGCCGACCCGCGCGGTCGCGCTGCAACGTCTGTCGACGGCTTTGGCCCAGACCCAAGTGGCCGGGACCGTCACCAATCTGGCGTTTCTTGGGGCCCTGGCGCGACATGACGGGTTCGCGGCAGGTGAGGTGGATACCGGTCTGATTGCCCGCGATCTGGACAGTCTTGTAGTCATGCCAAAACCGGGTGCAGTCGAGACAGCCTTGGCGGCGTTGGGGGTGCTGGGGCAGGGGGATACACAGACCGGCTTTACCCTTTGGGGTCCGCTGGATCGGCGGGTCACGCTGATGTCGGGGGAGGAGGAGATCGAAGTCGTCCTGCAAGCCCGCGCGCCTGATGCCCATGATCTGTGCATTGGCGATGAGGTGGTTCAGGCGCGTCGGATCGGCGGGCGCTGGCAGTTGAATGGTCAACCGGCACCTGATGTGGTGTGCCAAGGTGATCAGGTCACCGTCTTTTCCGGATATGGCATGGTCTTTGATGTGGTCGATCCGTTGCAACGCGCAGCCTCGGCGGGGGCTGCGGCGGGCGTGATTGAGGCACCGATGCCGGGTTTGGTCAAGGCGATCTTTGCCAAAGCCGGGCAGGCGGTGGCTCAGGGCGAACGGCTGGCGATCCTTGAGGCGATGAAGATGGAACATACGCTGACGGCAGCGCGCGACGGCGTGGTGGCCGAGGTGTTGGTCTCTGTGGGTGATCAGGTCACGGCCGGATCGGCGCTGGTGCGGCTGGAAGACGAGGAGGACGTGGCCGCATGAGTGATGCGCTGACCCTCACAGGCTATGAGTTCAGCGTTTATACCCGTGCTGCGCGCATGGCCATGGCCGCCAAGGGCGTGGCCCATGCCTATGTCGAGATCGACCCGTTCGATCCTTATCAGGCCGGGGCACTGCATCGCTTGCACCCGTTTGGGCGGGTGCCGGTGCTGGATCACGATGGATTCCACTTATGGGAAACGCAGGCCATTCTGGACTATGTTGACAGCGCCTTTGAAGGCCCGTGCCTCACCCCTGACGCCCCGAACGCCCGTGCGCGAATGCGGCAGGTGATGGGGATTGTCGACAGCTACACTTACTGGCCACTGGGGCGCCAGGCGTTTTCCAACGCGGTCTTCTTGCCGCTGGCGGGCGAGACCGGTGATCAGACCGAACGTGAGCATGGCATGGCCGCCGCACCAGAGATTCTGGACGCTTTGGAGCAGATTGCCATCGAAGGTCTGGTTCTGGACCCCACAACGCTTAGCCTCGCGGATTGCCAGCTCTTAGCCTCGCGGATTGCCAGCTCTGGCCAATGCTGGATTACTTCGCGATTATCCCGGAGGGCGCAGGCATGATTGCGGATCGCCCCGCACTGGCGCTTTGGGCCAATGCCATGGCCGTGAACCTTGCCGCAGAAGTGACGAGGCCTGATCTGAGTGTGTTGCGCAAGGCAGGTCCCCAATGAGTGTTGGCGCAATATCCCACCTGAGCCGGAGACGACCATGAGCAAGCATGTCGAGATCTTCGAGGTAGGTCCGCGCGACGGGCTGCAAAACGAGGCGCGAGATATCCCGGTGGCGGAAAAGATCGCCCTTGTTGATTGTCTCAGCCGAGCCGGATTTGCCCGGATCGAAGTGGCCAGTTTCGTCAGTCCCAAATGGGTGCCGCAGATGGCCAGTTCAGGCGCGGTGCTTGACGGGATCACCCGCGCTCCGGGGGTGCGCTATGCGGCGCTGACCCCGAACATGCGTGGCTTTGAGGATGCGCTGGGCGCTGGGGTCGATGAGGTGGCTATTTTCGGGTCAGCCTCGGAAGGGTTTTCACGCGCAAACATAAATGCCTCCATCGCTGAAAGCCTTGAGCGGTTCACCCCGGTCATGGCCGCAGCCAAGACGGCGGGTATTCCAGTTCGTGGCTATGTTTCCTGCGTCACCGATTGCCCCTATGACGGGCTCGTTGAGCCGACGCAGGTGGCATGGGTGGCGGGACAATTGCACGCCATGGGCTGTTACGAAATCAGCCTGGGCGACACGATCGGGCAGGGCACGCCGGAGCGGATCGGTGCGATGCTGACCGCGGTCAGCGATGTTGTTCCTGTCACGCAACTCGCCGGGCATTACCACGACACATCGGGCCGCGCCTTGGACAATGTCGAGATCTCGCTTGAGGCTGGGTTGCGGGTGTTTGATGCCGCAGTCGGGGGCCTTGGCGGTTGCCCTTATGCGCCGGGCGCTGCGGGTAATGTGGCGACTGAGGCGGTGCATGACCGATTGATCGCGCTGGGATATGACACCGGGCTGGATCGCGCAGTGTTGGATCAGACGGGCGAAATGGCGCTGGCCATGCGCACTGGAACCGTATGAACACGCTTTATGCATATGCCGAGAGGTTGATGGGCATGTCTGACACCGTCTGGACACGCCATGCCAACCCGTTGTCCGTTTACAGCCGTTTCACCGCTTTGCCTTTGCTTGCAGTAGCGATCTGGAGCCGGGACTGGATTGGCGTCTGGGCCTGGCTGGCGGTGGCGGTCGCTGTATTTTGGATCTGGCTGAACCCGCGCCTGTTTCCGCCGCCCCGCGATCTTGATAGCTGGGCCTCTCGCGGCGTTTTGGGAGAGCGCGTTTTTCTGAACCACCCGCATCAGGTGGCCGCGCATCACCACCGCTGGGCCAAAATCCTGAGTATCGGAACGCTGCCCGGGGCTGTGGCGATGGGCCTGGGGTTATGGTGGTTGAATGCAGGCTGGGTGGTGTTCGGCACCGTGCTGACGATGCTTCCGAAAATGTGGTTTGTGGACCGGATGGTCTGGGTCTATGCCGATTGGCTGCGCGAGCAAGAAAAGGAACTGGGCGATGTTTGAAACGATTGAGATTGAACGGGATGCGCGCGGGGTGGCCACGCTTTGGCTCAGCCGGCCCGAAAAGCACAATGCCATGTCGGCCCAGATGATTGCCGAGTTGCGGGAGGCCGCTGGGCAACTGGGGGCTGATGAAGACGTACGCGTGGTGGTTCTGGCCGCGCGCGGCAAAAGCTTTTGTGCGGGCGGCGATCTGGGCTGGATGCGCCAACAGTTCGAGGCCGATCCGGCCACGCGGTCCAGTGAGGCGGCGAAGCTGACCTATATGCTGCAGGCGCTCAACACCCTGCCCAAGCCCCTGATCGGGCGGTTGCATGGCAATGCCTTTGGCGGCGGGGTCGGCCTTGCCTCGGTCTGTGATGTGGCCATCGGCGCCGATCATATCGTGATGGGATTGACGGAAACCCGGCTGGGCCTGATCCCGGCCACGATTGGTCCCTATGTTTGCGCCCGTATGGGCGAGGCCAAGGCGCGGCGCGTCTTTATGTCCTCCCGCCGGTTTGACGCAGGCGAGGCGGTGGCGCTGAACCTTTTGGCGCGTGCGGTGCCCGAGGCGGCGCTGGACGCGGCGGTCGAGGCCGAAGTGACGCCTTATCTTGAATGTGCGCCCGGGGCTGTTGCACGCGCCAAGGCGCTTTTGCGTCATATGGGGCCGTCGATCAACGAGGCAATGATCGCCCACACAGCGGCCGAACTGGCCAGATGCTGGGAAGGCGGCGAAGCGACCGAGGGGATTGACGCCTTCTTCGATAAAAGGAAACCTGCCTGGTCACGTGGGTAATTTTATATTGGTTAACCGCATGTAAAGGATTTCACCGTTCTACTGGACGTGGACAGATGAGGGCGAGATGACAGAGTTTAAAGTTTCGATTTGGGGGGCAGCCCTTGCGCTGCTGATGGCAACAGGTGCGGCGCAGGCGGATGACAGCGACCAGTTGGGGTTTGGCCCGCTGTCGTATTCCGAGGTGATGTTTGATCGCCAGGAGCATGTCAGCGATAAGATTGCGCAAGCGTTAAAGGCGCGCCAGCGTGGTAAACTGCCAGAAATGGGGTTGCGGTTTGGCGGTCGGGCAATAGGCACGATCATTTCCGAAAAAAGCAACACGCCGGGCAAATTTCCGATCCTGTCGCGTCTGCCGCCGACCCATACCAGCGGTAAATCCGATACATTTGGCGTCATTAACGAGATTTCGGCGAATGCCACGCTGACGATGCCGATGGTCACCGCCTTCGTGCAGGGTGAATTTACCGAGGTGGAATACCCAGGGCAGGACGATGTTCAGGTGCGCAAATACTGGCTGGCCCTTGGCGATCTGGATCGTTTTCCGGTTTACGTGGCGCTGGGGCGCAAGACGGTAAACTTCGGTCTGTTTGAGACCTATGCCCCTTTCACCCGCAGCCACAGTTCGCATTACTTCTGGGCGCAGTCCGATGATCCGATTCTTGAAATCGGTTATGTCACCGACCGGACCGACCGGACCGAGCTGACCTTCAGCCTGATCCCGGCGCATCGCGGCAACCGGGTGCTCAGCAGCCCGCGCAACGATGGCGATTTTTCCAATTTTGCCCTGAATGGATCGCATCGGCTTTCCTTGCCTGGCGACGCGTCGCTTCGGCTGGGGGCTGGGGTTTCTGCGCGGCTCGATCTATGACAG
>CBDBLS010000071.1:0-74807 GCA_965207105.1 Roseovarius sp.
CAATCGGCCTGAAATGTCTCTAAGCGGCCAATAAAATCATAAGAGATCGCATCGGCTGACAGGTTGATCCACTGTGGGCGCCAATGCGGGTTGTGGCGCAGCGGATCCTGATCCGAAATGGCGCGTACGAAGGCGTCAAAGCTGGGCACTTCCTTGGCGCCAAAGTCAGCCTGCATACGCGGGCGGCCCTTTTTCTGGGGGTCCACGATTTTGTTCACATAGGCAGATTGTAGCCGACGATAGGGGCAGCGCACAAAGCTGAAGACATAATACCGCTCCAGCAGCGTGCCCAGCGTGTCCGGGTCCAGCATTGGCCAGGTGCTCAGCGGTGAGTTTTCGTGATCATGCACCGACGTGGTAGGGCAGTAGGCCGGATCACCCAGTTCGGCCCGTTGCAAGGCCAGTTTGATCGTGGAACAGGCCACTTTGGGGTTGTTGACATAGATTGCCCCGCACGCAGGCGAGACATGCAGCGTCTTGAGAAAAGGCACCGGGCGCAGGGTGACCTGTTGGTGATCAAACGCAGCAGTCATGCGCTGCCCTCGGCCAGAAATTCAGGAGGGGGTGGGGCCAGATCATATGCAATGCGCCGGGCTGCTCCGCGCCAATGGCTCAGATCAAGCCCGAAATCCTGTTCAAACTTGTCCGCATAAGGATCCACCACGTCGTGTTGCAACCGGGCAAATTGATCCTCGGTGATGACAGTCGTCCAAGCTGCCTGACGGGCCTCTGCCGCCGCAGCCCTCTTTTGCAACACATTTGCATGGGACAGAGAATTGCGAGGCTGTGCGCAGAACACCAGTTGCAGGGGCGGAATCCGATAAGCCTGTCCGTCAAACTGAAGGGCCATGCCCTCCTGACCACCATAAAGAAAGCGCGGCATCACACTGGGGTTCACTTTTCCACGCTTGCGCAAAAGCGCCATGTGGTTGCTTGGGGTCAGGCCCAGGAAGTTACAGATCTTTGTCTCGAACAATGGCCTCTCGACATTAATATCCTGCTCAAAAAACAGAGGCAGGATCTTGTCATGGTCAAACCGGCGATAAAGCTCCTGCAGCCCGGTATGGAGCTGCCCAAGCCGTTTTCGCAGAAGCCCCCCCCCGGTATCAAATTTTGCAGGGGACCGCCCTCTTTTGGCGCAAATATTCTGCAGGTAACGCGAATAGGCCTGTTCGATGGGACGGCGCAGCACGAAGGTCAGTCGAGGCTCTGATCCCAGCATGGTATGCAGACGGGTGATCGCCGAGCCACTCAGATAGGCCGGCGACACTTCTCCGATACAGGCAGTATCAGGCTCTATATGGGCAAAATGCGACTGATACCACGCCAACCCCTTTGCATGGTGCTGGGTGAAAAAGTTCAACTCCTTTGGGCGTGACAGGCCCACATCCGGGTGCCGCTCAAAGACCCGGTAGATCAGCGAGGTGCCTGCCTTGCCCTGCCCTAACACGACAAAATCCGGCTGCCGTGTCATGCGCGCCCTCCGGCCATCAGGGCGGTGACGGCCTGCTGGTATTGCTGATCGGTGCGCTGTTCAATCAGCGTGCCGCGCAATGCACGGGCCCGGGCGCGCGCGCCGGCGGGATCTTTCAGAACCATATCCAATGCGGCGAGATAGGCCTCGGGCGGGGCATCGGCGGGGATTGCATCGCCGCCCAGCACTTCGCCCGTTCCTCCCACATCGGTGCCCACCACCGGCAGGCCGCTCATGGCCACTTCCAGCAGGATCGAGGGCACGCCATCCCAGGCCGATGTGTAAAGCCAGACATCCGCGTCCTGCAGCGGCAGATCCGTAAACCGGGCATAGGTGCCCATCAGATGCACATTGGGGGGCTTTTCCGGAAGAGTGCGCAGGCCGGACATGACGGGCTCACCCCACATCCGGAAATCCATATCCGGCCGCAACCGCGCCATTTCATAGACGATATCCACACGCTTTTGGGCATCAAACCGTCCCGACCAAAAGATTTGCGGAGGTCCCTCTGTGGGCCGCTCGGGCGCTTTGACCAGAGGGATAGAGGCATCGACCGGGGCGCTTAACACAGTGATTTTCTGCGCCGCCTCACCGGTCAGCATATGGCGCGTGCGCAGCTCGTCTGCCAAGGCGTGGCTGTCCGTGGCAATGGCATCCAGCACATCGAACGTGCGGTAAATCCGGGCCAGCGGATAGCCGGTCATATGGCCCAGCTCGGTCTGTTCATTGCAGAAAAGACAGCCGATGATACGGAAACTGACCTGCATGGCGCGCCCATAAGGGCCAAGGGCGTTCCACATCAGACGGCTATTGACGTTGAACACCACCTCGGGGCGCAAGGCGCGCAGAAACTGTACCAGCACGCGCTGTGCCTCATCCCCGATGAACGGGGCCACGAGATCGGCAAATTCGATATAACGCACCCCGTCGGGCAACCGTCCTTTGGGCAGTGATCCGCTGCCATCGGTGCTGAGCACCACGATCTCATCGGCACCGATCCCTTGCGCCAGCGCATGGGCAATATGCCCCTCCATGCGCCGCCCCCCCCCCCATCGGGTCCGATTGACACAGATGACCGCGCGCGCGCGTCTGAGTCCGGCAGCCTGACAGGCCGCATAGATCGCAGCCACACGCGACACCACGACATCGCTGTGAAAGGGCGGGATACGCAACGCAAGCGCCTCGGGCCATGTGCCCGAGATCAGCGGCTCGAACTGCGCTGCCTTGCCCACCATCTCGCCCAGTTCCCCGTGTTCAAGCCTGTGGCGGATTTCGCTATAACGCTCCTGCAGCAGGGCCTGAGCGGCCAGCGGCGACATCCCAAGGATGTCGGCCAATTCCTCGAACCGCTTGAACGGTGCGGTGATATGGCCCTCGGCGCGCCCGACGCTCAGGTAATGATGAAACGGTCCTGCCGGATCCCGCGCAGATTCGGGGTAGCGTTCCAAATAGTGCCGGGTGCCAAAATAGGGTTGCGGATCGCGGGCCTTTTCCACCACACCCATGCGGATATAATGACCCACCGGATCAACCCGGCGCGCACTGACCAGATCGGGATGGCAGGAGAAATAATACTCCAGGTCCATCGCCTCGGCGACCCGGTCATATCCGGGAATATCGCGGGTGGCGTCCCAATCGGCCCGTTGGCGCGCATAGGCCACACGCTCGGCCAGCCTGCGTCCGGTCAGGGCGACAGGGCCGTCGGGCAGCGCAGGGGCGGCCACGCTTCTGGGGGCGGGTGGGGCCAGTTTTGCCGCGAGGCGTTTGCGGAGACGGCCCACAAGACCACGCTCCAGAATACCCGGCTCCGGTTCAGGCGGGAGGGCCGCAGGGCGCGCAGGTTCGGACAGGGGCGTGCGGTTATGCGGCGCGCCAAGCTCCTCGATGGCATCAATGGCCATGGGCGGCAATTCCCGCACAACCGCCTGCCGGTCGCGGCTTTCCGTAACCAGGGAATTATCCCGCCGCCGCTTGAAAATAATGGTGTTCCTGGCCGACATATGCCGCCAGCCCGCGCCCATCGTCTCGACACTGAACTGCCAGTCCTGATAGCTGAGCCCGTTGGGAATATCGCGGCTGGCATAGGGAATTTCCTCGTGCACTTCGCGAGGGCACAGGCACATGCTGTCATAGTAGTTCATGGCGTAGAAATACCACGGCGTGAACAACACATCGTCCTGATCAGGCTTGAAATAGACCGACTTGCCGGCATCGAACAGCCAGTTCAGCTCGGGGTGCACGATACGGCGCTCCCCGGCGGCCCGCGTGGCAGCCAGCAGCGCACAGCCCTCGGACAACCAGTTTTCGGAAATCAGGTCATCGGCATCGAGAAAGGCAATAAAGGCCCCTTTGCTCAGCGTCACGGCCGCATTGCGTGCGCGCCCCAGATCCCCCTCGTCCAGCTCGATCCGTGCCCAGTGATCAAGGCCGGGCTGTTTGAACCATCTCGCGCATTCCGGCGTGGCCTTGTCCAGCACGATCATCGGCTCGACCACGAACCCGGCCGCGCGCGCGACCGCAATTGCTGCGTCCGCCGCCAGCATCGTGGGGCCGCTGACCAGCGTTTCATCATGAGCCGTCAAAATGACGCTCAGATCAGGGGCGGCCCCATCGGTTTTCTCGGTCACGGCTGCTCTGCCCTGTTTTTTGCCCCTAGCGGGCTTGGTTTACTCAACTCCTGTCCCAATGACAACGCGCTGGCTGGCGCAAAAGCAGGTTTGCAGGGCATGGCGTTTGCCCGTATGAGACCCCATAAGACGGCAGACGAAGGATACCCCATGACAAAAAATGCCAGTTCCCTGATTCTCGTGGGCGGATATGGCTTTGTGGGGCGTAATATCCTCGACAGGGTGCAGAACGGCGGCCAGTTCGCGCATCTGACCCCTGTGGTGATCGATAATCTGTCAAATCCCGCCCCCGGCTATGAGGCATTAGACTTGGAGGCGCATATTGGCGACTATGGCGAGGCTGCCACGTTGCAGTTCCTGGAAGGAATCAAAGCCCCCGAGGGAGGCCGCGTGTTTGTTTTTCTGGCCGGAGAAACCCGCGTGGCAGAGTCCAAAGACCGCCCGCTTGATTTCATCGAGGCGAATATCACCGCACCCTCGCGCTTTGTGATGGAGGCCGTGCAGCCCGGCGATCACTTCATTCTGATCTCAACAGCGGGGGCGCTGTTTGATGGCACATTCGAAGTGTCCGTGAACAGCCCCTATTGCCCCAAGAATTTCTATGGTGCCACCAAAGCCGCCGAAGAGATGATTTTGGAAAAGCTGGTAGGCCTGCGTGGTGCGACCTTCAACGTGATCCGGCTGACCAATGTCTATGGCAAGTTTTCCGACAACAAGAAAAGCGCCATTCACGCCTTTACCCGCGCCGCCATCAACGGCGACAGCGTGTTCATCAATGGCGATGGCCAGCAAAGCCGCGATTTCATCTATGCCGGCGATGTGGGCCATGGCATTGCCACGCTGGCCGCTGCACTGGCGGCAAATGCGCCGACACAGCCGGTGAACATGCTGGGGGCGGGCCAGTCCACCAGCCTGATGGATGTGGTTCATGCAATAGAAGAGGTGACGGGAAAACCGCTGGCCTACGAGAAGATACCGGCCAAAGAGTTGTTGGCAACCGAGCCGCGCGACGTAATTGCGAACCCGGACGATGTTGCGGTTCTTCTGGGCGACCGGATCACCCCGCTGGTCGACGGCATTCGCCAGACCCATGGATATTACGCCCCTTGAGTGGCCCGATCCTGATCATCGGGGCTGGCCTGTCTGGGGCCGTGATCGCCCGGCAACTGGCCGAGGCCGGGATGGCCAGCCATGTGATCGAGGCACGGGACCATGTGGCCGGCAATTGCCATACCGCGCGCGATGACGAAACCGGCGTGCTGTGCCATGTCTATGGCCCGCATATCTTTCACACCGGGGATGATGCGGTGTGGGACTATGTCAACCGCTTCACCCGCTTTCAGACCTATCGCCACCGGGTACTGACCACGGTCAACAACCGCGTATTTTCCATGCCGATCAACCTGCTGACCATCAACCAGTTCTTTGGCAAGACCTTCCGTCCGGACGAGGCCGAGGCCTTTATCGCCACCCAGGCCACGCCGATGGACACCCCGGAAACGTTCGAGGATCAGGCGCTTGCCATGATCGGTCCCGATCTTTATGCGGCCTTTTTCAAGGGCTACACGGAAAAGCAATGGGGATGCGGCCCCCGCGATCTGCCCGCCGCGATCCTCAAGCGCCTGCCGCTGCGCTTCACCTATGATGACAGCTATTTTGCCCATCCCCATCAGGGCCTTCCCGAGAACGGGTATACGCCAATGGTGCAGGCGATGCTGGATCACCCCCTGATCACGCTCAGCCTGTCCACCCATTTTGACCCCAAAGACGCGCCGCAGGATGCGCATCTGTTCTGGTCCGGGCCACTGGACGGGTATTTTGGCCACGCCCTGGGCCATCTGGGCTATCGCACGCTGGATTTCAGACATACGCGCCTGCCGGGGGATTATCAGGGCTGCCCGGTGATGAATTACGGCGATGCCGGGGTGCCCTATACCCGCATCACCGAGCACAAGCATTTTGCCCCTTGGGAAAGCCACGCCCAGACCCTGATCACCCATGAATATTCCCGCGCCTGCGCGGCGGGGGACATCCCGTATTATCCGATCCGGCTGGTCGAGGAAAAAGCCATGCTGGCGCAATATGTCGCGCGTGCGCAAGCCACCAATGGGGTGACCTTTGCCGGGCGTCTGGCCACCTATCGCTATCTGGATATGGATGTGTGTATCCGCGAAGCCCTGGATCTGGCCGAGACCTTCCTTACCGCGCGCCAAAATGGAACCACCCCGCCGGTGTTTTCCGGCGCGCCCCTCTGATTTTGCGCCACACTCGCCGAAGAAGTCTGCGGATCACCATAAAAATGCCCTGCACATCTGCGAAGCGCGGTGCATAAGCGGTATGAGGCAATTAAATGGTAGGGCAGATGACAGATATCACCCCGGTCATCCTCTGTGGCGGGTCCGGCACCCGGCTCTGGCCTTTGTCGCGCCAAAGCTATCCCAAGCAATTTGCGCGTTTTGGGCGGGAAGAGACCTTGTTTCAAGCCTGTGTCAAACGGCTGATTCACGCCGAAAACGGGCTGAATTTTGCCGCGCCGATGACGGTTACCAACAGTGATTTCCGCTTTATCGTCAGCGAACAGATGCAGGCCGTGGACGTTGATCCCGGCCCGGTCCTGATCGAACCGGAAGGGCGCAATACTGCCCCTGCCGTTCTGGCCGCCGCGCTTTTTGCCGCCAGCCGCAATCCGGATGCCGTGCTTTTGGTGGCGCCTTCGGATCACGTGATAGGCGATGTGCCGGCGTTTCATGCCGCCCTGGCCAAAGGACTGGCCGCGATCGAGGCGGATCAGAGCCTTGTGACCTTCGGGATTGCCCCCGACCGTCCCGAGACGGGATATGGCTATCTGGAGCTGGAGACCGCCCCTGAGGGGGATCATGCCGTGCCGCTCATGGGGTTTGTGGAAAAACCCGACGCCGCGCGCGCCGCCGAGATGCTGGAAAGCGGGCGTTATCTTTGGAACGGCGGGCTGTTCATGTTCTCGGCCCGCGCCATTCTGGATGCCTATAAGACCCATGCGCCCGATCTTGTCACCCCGGTCACCCGGGCGGTAGAGCAGGCAGCGGCCGATCTGGGATTCCTGCGTCTGGCCCCTGCCCCCTGGTCCGAGGCGGATGATATCTCGATTGATTATGCGGTGATGGAAAAGGCCGACCATCTGGCTGTGGTGCCGCTCAGCGCCGCGTGGTCTGATCTGGGATCATGGGAGGCCGTGTTGCGCGAAAGCGAAACAGATGAAGACGGCGTGGCCACCTATGGTCCGGTGACGGCCATGAACTGCCGCAATACGCTGTTGCGCTCGGAAGAGAATGACATCGAACTGGTGGGCATCGGGCTGGAGAATGTCCTGGCCGTGGCCACAAGCGATGCGGTGCTGGTGGCTGATATCGCCCATGCACAAGAAATCAAGGCGGCGGTGGCAGCCCTGAAGGCCAAAGGGGTCAAACAGGCCACGGCCTTTGCCATGGATCACCGGCCCTGGGGGCATTTTGAGACATTGGCGCTGTCAGAGCGGTTTCAGGTGAAACGCATCGTGGTGAAACCCGGGGCATCGCTGAGCCTGCAAAGCCATGTGCACCGCGCCGAACATTGGGTGGTTGTGGCCGGCACCGCGCAGGTGACCATCGGCGAGCGGGTGGAACTGGTCAGCGAAAATCAGTCGGTCTACATCCCGTTGGGTGAAAAACACCGCCTGGCCAACCCCGGCAAACTGCCCATCGTGCTGATCGAAGTGCAGACCGGGGCCTATCTGGGGGAAGATGATATCATCCGGTATGAGGATATTTATGCGCGCGCGCAGGAGGCCAAGGGCTGATGCAGGTTGAAAAGACCAAACTCAACGGTGTGCTGATCATCACCCCTCGCCGGTTTGGCGATGCGCGCGGGTTCTTTGCCGAGACATGGAATCATGAGACCTATCGCGACAAAGGCATTGATCTGACCTTTGTGCAGGACAATCATTCGTTGTCGGCCACACCCGGTACATTGCGGGGCCTGCATTTTCAGACCCTCCCCCGGGCGCAGGCAAAACTGGTGCGTTGCGGACGGGGGGCGTTGTTTGATGTGGCCGTTGATCTGCGCGCCGAAAGTGCAACCTATGGCCAATGGGTCGGGGTCGAGCTGAGCGCTGAAAATGGCCGTCAGGTGCTGATCCCGGCAGGGTTTGCCCATGGCTTTGTCACCCGCGCGCCCGATACCGAGATTTGTTACAAATGTTCCGACACCTACGCCCCCGAGCACGAGGTGGCCCTGGCCTGGGATGATCCCGATCTGGCGATTGACTGGGGGCTGCAGGGCGCGCCTGTCCTGTCGCAAAAAGATGCCGAGGCCCCGGGGTTTGCCGGGTTCAAGACACCGTTCGGGACCGCGCCATGAAACTGCTGGTCACAGGAGGGGCTGGCTTTATCGGCTCGGCTGTGGTGCGACAGGCGGTGGCGGCCGGGCACGAGGTGGTCAACCTTGATGCGCTGACCTATGCGGCCTGCCTGGAGAATGTGGCCAGCGTCGCCGACACCCCTGCCTATCACTTTGAACATGCCGATATCTGTGATCGTGCCGCCCTTGACCGGATTATTACCACGCACACACCCGACGCCCTGCTGCATCTGGCAGCGGAAAGCCATGTGGACCGCTCGATTGATGGCCCCGGGACCTTCATGCAAACCAACCTGATCGGCACATATACCCTGCTTGAAGCCGCGCGCGCCTATTGGGGTGCGCAAGGCCGCCCCGAAAGCTTTCGCTTCCATCATGTCTCGACCGATGAGGTCTATGGCTCGCTGGGGGAAAGCGGCCAGTTTCGCGAAGACACCGCGTATGATCCGCGCTCGCCCTATTCGGCGTCCAAGGCAGGGTCTGACCATCTGGTCAGCGCCTGGGCCGAAACCTATGGGCTGCCGGTTCTGCTGACCAATTGCTCGAATAATTACGGACCCTATCACTTTCCCGAAAAGCTGGTCCCGGTGGTGATCCTCAACGCGCTGGCGGGCAAACCGATCCCGGTTTACGGCGCTGGCGAAAACGTGCGCGACTGGCTTTATGTGGAAGATCACGCCGAGGCGCTGCTGACCGTGCTGCAGCGCGCCGCGCCGGGCAGCCGCTATAACATCGGCGGCGAAAACGAGATACGCAACATTGATCTGGTGCATATGATTTGCGGCATTCTGGATCAGATGGCCCCGGCCAGAGCCCCCTATGCCGATCTGATCCGCTTTGTCA
Organism: Roseovarius sp.; assembly: GCA_965207105.1. Lineage (GTDB taxonomy): Bacteria > Pseudomonadota > Alphaproteobacteria > Rhodobacterales > Rhodobacteraceae > Roseovarius. Next base: position 9,319 of record CBDBLS010000071.1, read on the forward strand.
CAGACCGCCCCGGCCATGATGCCCGCTATGCGATCGATCCCACCAGAATCCGCAGCGAGCTGGGCTGGCGCCCCTCTGTCACCCCTGAGGAGGGACTGCGCAAAACCGTACGCTGGTATCTTGATAACGAGGATTGGTGGCGCGCCCTGCAGACCCGAAAGGGTGTGGGGGAACGGCTGGGAAAGACGGCATGATCCTCGTCTTTGGCAAGACCGGCCAGCTGGCCACAGCCCTCAGCAAAGATCCCGATGTGGTCTGCCTGGGCCGGGATCAGGCCGACCTGTGCGACCCCGAGGCCTGTGCGGCGCAGATCCGGACCTCCGACGCGCGCGCCATCATCAATGCGGCGGCCTTTACCGATGTGGACGGGGCCGAAACCCGGACCGATCTGGCGCATCTGATCAATGCCTCCGCGCCGACGGCAATGGCCCGCGCCGCAGCGGCGCGTGGCCTGCCCTTTGTGCATGTCTCAACCGATTATGTCTTTGACGGTTCCGGGCAGACCCCCTGGACAGAAAGCGACCCCCCGGCCCCCACCACGGCCTATGGCCACAGCAAGCTGGCCGGAGAGCAGGGGATTATCGCCGCCGGAGGGCTTTATGCCATCCTGCGCACGGCCTGGGTGTTTTCAGCCACGGGGCGTAATTTTCTCAATACCATGCTGCGCCTGTCCGACAGTCACGAGGTTTTGCGCATCGTAAATGATCAGCATGGCGGGCCAACCCCCGCCGAGGACCTGGCCCGTGCCTGCCTGCATGTGGCCCGCAATCTGACACCGGACACAAGCGGCCTCTATCATTATGCAGGCGCCCCCGACACGACATGGGCCGCATTCGCGGCCAAAATTTTTGCCCTCTCGGGCAAAGCTACAAAAATCGTCGGCATAGCGTCGTCTGACTATCCGACCCCCGCCGTGCGACCGCTGAATTCGGTGCTGGATTGCCGCAAAATCCACGCTTCTTTTGGCCTTGCCCAGCCCCAGTGGCAAGCCGCTCTCGGCTATATCCTAAGCTCGTTAAAGGACAGATCATGACACAGCGCAAAGGCATCATTCTGGCCGGTGGGTCGGGCACGCGGCTTTATCCGATCACCCAAGGGATCCCAAAGCAGCTGCTGCCGATCTATGACAAGCCGATGATCTATTATCCTCTCTCGGTGTTGATGCTGGCAGGCATTCGGGACATCGCGGTGCTCACCACGCCTCAGGATGCCGATCAGTTCAGACGCACCCTTGGGGATGGCAGCATATGGGGCCTGTCCCTCAGCTATATCGAGCAGCCCAGCCCCGATGGTCTGGCCCAGGCCTATCTTCTGGCCGAGGACTTTCTGGACGGCGCCCCGTCGGCAATGGTACTGGGGGATAATATCTTTTTCGGCCACATGCTGCCCGAGCTTCTGTCTGCGGCCGCTGCCAAACCCGAAGGGGCCACGGTCTTTGGCTATCACGTGGCCGATCCTGAACGGTATGGCGTGGTGGGGTTTGGGGCGGATGGTACCGTGCACGAGATCATCGAAAAACCCGCCGTGCCACCCTCGAACTACGCGGTGACGGGACTCTATTTTCTGGACGGCACAGCACCGCGCCGCGCCGTCGGCATCACCCCCTCTGCCCGCGGCGAACTGGAGATCACCAGCCTGCTTGAGAGTTATCTGCATGAGGGCCCGGCTGGCCCGAGGCTGTGAAATCGGACAAATTCTGGAACATTTGTGAACGAGGGTTGTCTTCCGGCGAATTCTGCCTGATTTTTTGGCGCGTATCACGTGGCGGAGGCGAATTTGACAAAAAGTATTGCGGAAGATTGGGGCCTGTCTTTTTCTGATCTGTTGTTTCTGGCGGATCTGCCATCTGACATTCGGTTGGAGGCTGCCCTTCAGCTTTGCCATTTGCAGCGAACGGGACGATTTATCGAAGATTGGTCATGTTTGCCAGCGGAAGCGAATTCCTACGTGGCCTGTCAAATCGAGCGGCCTGCAGATCGTCCAACCAGCTTGCTTGATGACCGCAGGTCGCGTCGTTATCGGATCCGCGTCAGTGAGCACCTGGGGTTTTCCCGACCGGGCCGGGAGGAGCTTTCAGTTTTCGAGACCTGGCTGTTAACGGATGTTATTCAGCGGGGTGGTTCTGTTTCCGAGATGACCGAGTCGGGGTGTCATTGGTTTCTGGAGCGCAAGCTGGTCTCACCGTCGGAACAAGCCCTTGAACGTATCGTGCGCTCTGTGCGCCAAAGCTTTCTGGAACGCTGCCTCGCATCGGTTGCGGTACGGTTGTCAGCGTCAGCAGCATCTGACCTGGAAACCAGTCTTGCTGACCCGCGAGGACGCAATGGGTTTCAGCGCCTGAAGAGTGAGGTTGGTGCCGCGACACTGGATAACGTGTTGGATGCGGCGGATCGGCTTGCTTTCATTCAGGGTCTTGATCTGCCCCATGATATGATCGGGAAGGTTGACCCATCCTGGATCAGGCTTCTGGCGCGCCGGGCTGAGGGAGAAACCGCATCCGAGATGCGTCGGCACTCCCGGGAAAAGCGCCTTGGTTTGTTGGCCGTTTACCTGATGACCCGCCGGTCGCATCTGCTCGACGGGTTGGTGGATCTGCTGCTTGAGGTCGTCCATCGCATTGGCACACGATCCAAACGTAAGGTTATCAGCAAGATCGCGGCTGATATCGATAAAGTCCACGGTAAAGAGCGGTTGTTGGTTGATATTGCCACAGCTGCGATGATGGCTCCGAATGGTCGGGTTGCCGAGGTCATCTTTCCTGTCGCGGGCGCGGCAAAGCTGAAAGCCATCATTGATGAGCATAACGCCAAGGGTACGCTTGATGCTCGGATTCAAACGGTGATGCGTGGGTCATATTCCAGTCACTACCGTCGAATGCTGCCATCGCTGCTGTCCCTCCTGAGGCTTCGGTCGAACAATGAGGTCTGGCGACCAATGCTGGATGCCTTGTCTTTGATTGCCCGCCTGAATGAAGAGGGGCGGCGTTGTGCGCCAGCCTCTCTGGCCCCGGAAGGATCGATTCCGCGAAAATGGCGGAGCACAGTTATTGATAGTCGGGGGCGCATGAATGTCATTTCTTACGAGCTCTGCGTTTTGACACAATTGCGGGACCGCATCAGAGCGAAAGAGATCTGGGTCGAGGGGGCAGATCGCTATCGCAATCCGGATGATGACCTGCCAAAAGATTTTCCCGAACGGCGAAACGCTTACTATGCTGGCTTGAACCTCACCCAGGATGCCCGCGTCTTTTCCCAAACGATACGTGAACAGCTTGAGCAGGAACTGCGCCAGTTGAACGCGACACTGCCCACCAACGACAAGGTTCGATTGCGTTGGTCAGGTGAGAACCGGATAGGCCTTACGCCCTTCGATCCCGTATCGGAGCCTAAAGGTCTGGCCAGCCTGAAAGCCGAAATCGGGCGGCGTTGGCCGATGACCGGATTGCTTGATACGTTGAAAGAAACAGCGCTGGACACCGGTTTCCTTGAGGCTTTTGAGACCTCGGCTACCCGGGAGGCGCTGCTGCGGGAAGTGCGGAATCAACGTCTGCTCCTTTCCTTATATGGCCTGGGCACAGATGCGGGATTAAAGCGTGTGGCAGCGGGCACGCCAAGCGTCAGCCATGACGAACTGTTGCATATCCGGCGGAGGTACATTGACCCGGCTTCTCTGCGGGCCGCCTGCGGCCGGGTTGCAGATGCGACGCTGGCTGTTCGCAATCCGACAATCTGGGGTGAGGCGGGAACAGCCTGTGCATCTGATTCCACCAAGTTTGGGGCATGGGACCGGAACCTGATGACGGAATGGCATGCCCGCTATGGTGGGCGCGGTGTGATGATCTACTGGCATGTCGAGCGTCAGGCGACCTGCATCTATTCCCAATTGAAGCGGTGTTCATCATCCGAAGTAGCGGCCATGATCGAAGGTGTCCTTCGGCACTGCACCGATATGGAAATCCAGCGCCAGTATGTGGACAGCCATGGTCAGAGTGCCATTGGCTTTGCCTTCTGCCATCTTCTGGGTTTCGAGTTGGCACCTCGTTTGAAAGCCATCGCCCGACAGAAGCTGGCCCTGCCGCACGCCGGTATGCGAGGTCAGTTGCCAAACCTGCTACCCATTCTCTCCAGCACCATCGATTGGGCCGAGATCGAACAGCAGTACGACGAAATGGTCAAATATGCCGCTGCCATGCAGCATGGTACAGCTGATCCCGAGGCTATTTTGCGCCGCTTTGCCCGTGCCGATGTGATGCACCCGACCTACAAGGCACTCGCTGAGTTGGGGCGTGCGATCAAGACAATCTTCCTGTGCCGGTATCTGCGATCTGAGGCCTTCCGCCGCGAAATTCATGAAGGACTGAATGTCGTCGAGAACTGGAACAGTGCGAACGGCTTTGTATTCTTCGGCAAAGGTGGCGAGATTTCCAGCAACCGGATTGCCGATCAGGAGATCGCCGCCCACGCCCTGCACCTGCTTCAGGCGTCCCTCGTCTATGTGAACACGCGCATGGTGCAATCGGTTCTGTCGGAACAGGACTGGATCAGTCGATTGTCCGAGCGGGATCTGCAAGGGCTTTCTCCACTCTTTTATCTCCATATCAATCCGTATGGCCGGTTTGATGTGGATCTGGACAAGCGGATCGACTTTGGAAATCTGGCCGCATGAAACTCTTTACAAAGTGCGTGAACTGTAAAGAGTGTACGGATAAACTTGCCTGTAAAACAGGGACGATGAGAGGCTTTGAAAAATGCTGCCCAACCGGCAAAATGTAAAGAGTGATGCTTGTGATCGCCCTGCGGATGCTCATGAGCGTGGTCGGGACTTTCTGGGAGAGGCGGAAATCACTCGGTTGCTGAAGGCGGCCAAACGTGGCCGCCATGGTGTTCGGGATCATCTTTTGCTGCTGCTGATGTTCCGGCATGGGCTGCGCGTATCAGAAGCTATTGCCCTGCGCAGTTCTGACGTAGACCTTGATCAGGCGCGCCTCTGGATATCACGGCTCAAGAATGGTCTGAGTGTCGAGCAGCCTATTGCAGGGGACGAGTTGAGAGCGATCCGCCGCTGGTTGGCTTTGCGAGAAGATACACTTCCGTGGCTGTTTGTGTCTGAACGCAAACAGCCCCTTACCCGCCAGGCGGTGAACTATATCGTTGCGCGCGCGGGCAAGCAAGCGCAGCTGGGGCATATCCAGGGCAATCGCGCTTCAAAAGCCTTTGATTAGTGTTCGCAGGAAATCATTACTCCAGCCCGCTTTTTTGAATTTGCCGCGATTTGATCCTTTTGCAGGATTGGCCTTGATGATGCTCAAGGCAATCCGCCTCAAAGCGGCAAAGTTGGCTGGCGCGTGATCTTTTCGCGCGCGGTGTCGGTCGTCGTTCATCACCACGTCGAGAGACCAATGCAAGCTGTTCCCAATTTGCCAGTGGCCGCGGATCAGTGTGGCGGCCCCCTGAGCCGCGGGACATTTGGAGAGCGGATAAAGCCGTTCGGCGTGACTGGTTTTGTCGCCAACCGCGCGCCTGGAGGCGACATGGACGAAAGCCTGAAGATGCGGCCACTTATGGGTATTGATCAGATATTCCGGCACATCGCGGACGCGGTATGACCGCTCTTCCACACGCCCGTGATCAGCATCAATAGTGCTATATTCATCAACGTAATCAGTAGCCTCGTCTTCCACAAAAGCCCGGACATCGGCCAACATGTCGCCCTGATTGCCTTTGAGTTGAAGGCAGTGGTTACCGCCTTCTTTTACGATCAATTCACAGGTCTCTCGCTGGCAATGTAACGCATCAGCGGTGATGGTGATGCCATGAATGTCAAGCATCTCGATCAACTCGCGCAGGGCCAGGATCTCGCCGCCGCCCCTGGCGCTTTGCTTGATGCCAAGGGTCAGCCGCGCCCCATGTGCAAAGGCCGTGACAATGTTCATATTCGATTGCCCGGCGGCCTTGTCAAAGCTGCGTCGCATCTCTTTGCCATCAATAGCGATGGCTGGTTCCTCTCCACATCCAGCCGTAAAATCGGCACGAAACTTGTCATAAAACGCTTGAAAACCGGTCGGCTTCATCATCCGGAACAGACGGGAACAAGCGTCATGACAGGGTACGCCATGAGGCAATTCGAGAAAATCGCGCAGAAAATCCTCCTTCATATGACCGAAAAACTCCATGTCGACCGCTGTATCGCCGCCGCAAAGCGCGCATAAAAGGCTGATCGTCATAAGATCACAGAACCTGTGACGTGGCGCATTGCCGCCGCGTGGGTCATCCATCTCATTGAAACAGCTGTCCAGGTTGGGCATCGCGAAGCTCCATCAAGTGATGAAACCTCCAGAATCCAATTCGCAACCGCTGTCAAACTTTAAGCGCGATTCCCCTGGGGGCATATCACAGGGGTATCGCATGAATAGCATCTTTTGGTTTGCCTTGATCTTCTATCTCTGATTCAGTTTTCCAAAGTTTATGTCTGGAGGGCGCTGCTTTGGAAAATACCGTGTTGTTTCAATCTTTTGCCTCGTCGATTTCTGATCCCCGCCAGAAGACGAAGGTGGTGTATCCACTTGATGGGATTCCGCTTTTGAGCCTGTGCGGAGTGGTGTCGGGGTGTGGGAGTTTTGTCGATGTTGCCCTTTATGGCGAGGAAAAGTCGGGTTTCCTGCGCAAGTTGGCTACGTTTGAGCATGGCATACCCTCCCGTGACACGCTTTCGACGGTGTTTCGGGCGCTTGATCCTGAAGAGTTCAACGCAGCCTTTGCCGCGTGGGCGTCCGGGTTGGCCGGGCGCGTTGGAGGAACGCTCGTTGCCATTGACGGCAAGACAGCGCGAGGCTCAAGGGCCGGTGGTGAAACGCCTCTGCATCTGATCCCGGCCTGGTGTAACGATCTACGCCTCGTGCCCGGCCAGCAAGCCAGCGCGCACAAAAGGAACGGGATCAGGGACATCCCCGTGCTTCCGGATTTGCTCTTCCTGGAGGGCGCGGTCGTGACGCTGGATGCGATGGGGTGCCAACGTGAGATCGCCTGCAAAATCCGTGACAAGGGTGCTGACTATGTGCTGGCCCTGAAGGGCAATCAGGGGCTTCTCCATGAAGACGTGAAACTGTGGTTCGAAGAACAGGATCGGGAAAACACAGAATCATTACAGACGGTTGACGGCGACAGGGGTAGGATTGAAACGCGAACATACACCCAATGCGACGCCATCGGCCGGTTGAAAAAACGCCATCCCCATCGGGAGGGGTTGCTCAGCATTGGCCGCGTCGTCCCGCTTCGGGAAAGTGGCGGGAAGACGACACGGCAAACGCGGTACTTCATCCCGTCCCTGCCGAAAGACGCCGCGCGCTTTGCCCATGCCGTACGCTCTCACCGGGGAATTGAAAACCGCCTCCACCGGGTGCTTGATGTCACCTTCCGCGATGACGACAGCCGGATACGAAAAGATCACGCACCCGCCAACTTCGCCGTCATCAAGCACATCGCAATGAATTTGCTCAACAAAGCAAAAAGCGAGAACTCCCTCGGAGGAATGCGGAAAAGGGCAGGCTGGAACAACCGCTTCCCGCTTCAAATCCTCGCGCCGTGAAACTCATGCGATTCCCCTGGGGCATATCAATCCCCACATGCTGCGACATTCCTGCGGTTTTGCTTTAGCCAACAGGGGGTATGACCTGCGTCTGATCCAGGATTATCTCGGGCATCGGGAACCGCGGCACACCGCACATTACACCCGCACGGCTGCAGGCCGGTTTGAAGGGCTTTGGTAGAGGATAGAAAAAATGACTGTCAAAATTCCTGACAACATTTTCGAGGGCCTGGTCAGATGGATGGTTCGGGGCCCGTGGCCCGAGCATTTCCAGCAGGCCATTCACGACCACACCGGGCTGTATTGCGAACACCATGACATCGATAACTTCGAGGCCCTTGCGGATCGGATCGGCGGGCACTGGGTGAGTGTCCTCAACGATATGGCCCTCAACGATTTTCTCGGCCGGGAAACCGAGGACGGGAATGTGGTCACGGCCTATCTCAAACGCCGAGGCTGGAAGGAAAAGAAGATCGCAAGGGCCTATCTCGAAGGCATTCGGGATTCCGCCGTCAGCCTGTACGAAGTCAGCGATATCGTCCCGGGAGAATCGTTCCTTGCACGCGATCTGATACTGGACGGCGAGCCCTTCCGGGTGTTGGAGCGCCGCGCAACAAAGACCATGGCACCATGGGAGAAGTTCGCCCTGCGTATTGTGAATGTGCGCGGCCAGAATATCATCTCTGGTGGGCTCCTGCCGCTCGAGCCGGATCTGGCAGATGATCTTCTGTCTGAATTCCGCGAAATGGTTGCAGAGGCCGAAATCGGATTCGAGGAGATGATCGCCGAGGCACGTGCTGAAAGTGATTTTGGGGAAGAGATCCCTCCCGAGGGGATCCAGGACATTGCCTTGGGTATCGCGCTGAAGTCGGCAAGCGCCTTCATCGCCACAACCTGGATGGCCGCAACGCCCCTGCATCCGGACGAGCAAGTGCTTCCCCAACTCTTCAATTTTGATGGCGACGAGGTGGAGTTCATCCAGCTCGTCTACCGTTTCGAGAAGGGGACGACCCAGGCTCAGATCCGCAAAGTCCTCGACGGTGAATCTGACATGGAAGCCGCCTCAGATAAGATCTGGAACTGGGTCGATCGCGGCGGACGTACCGCGACAAAGCCGCAGAAAGCGCTGCCAGAGGGCGGCCAGATGTACAATTCCCAGCTCGACGACGGATCACCGGTGCTCGGCATGGTCACCCTCAACGGTCGCACACTCGAAGCGGATATCAATTCCGAGCCTCGTGCGCAGGAACTGAAACTCCGTCTTGCCGATTTGCTCGGCGATCTCGTCAAACAGCCGCTTGTGGCCCGGCAGACACTGGAACAGGCCATGGCGGCGCATCGCGAAAATGGCGCGACCCCTGAACCGCTCGACCTTTCCGAAGAAGAGCAGGCAGCAATCCGGGCGGAGATGATGGGACAGCATTACCAGGGCATTCTGGATCGCCCAATCGGCCTGCTCGACGACAAAACCCCGCGCGAGAGCGTGCGCACAGCCAAGGGTCGACGGGACGTCGCCAAATGGCTCAAGGTCCTGGAGTTGAACGAAGCCAAGGCAAGAGACGGCACAAACACACCCATCTACGACTTCAGTTGGATGTGGCAGGAGCTAGTGTAATCGGCGGAGCAATACTCGGCCACGGTAGCGGCGTCGTTGTGTTGTCGCGGGCGGCGTAAAAGTCGTCCACTTTTGCCCTTTCGTTTGATGGGAGGGCCGGGGGATTTTCACCGTGGAATTGTATTTGAAGGTGCGTCGGGCTCATTTTCAGGATGGGTTGAGCGGGCGTCGGATTGCCCGGGATTTTGGGATTGGCCGAGACAGTGTTGCGAAGATGTTGGCCTATTCGGAGCCACCGGGGTATCGGCGGACAGCGCCGATTAGGCGCCCGAAGCTGGATGCGTTCACCTGCCAGATCGACCAATGGCTTACTGAGGACAAAGCGCGTCCGCGCAAGCGGCGCCACACCGCAAAGCGTATCTTTGAGAGGCTGCGCGACGAGTGCGGCTTTGATGGCGGATACACAATCGTCAAAGACTGCGTCCGGGCCAGGAAGCGCTCTGGCAAAGAGATGTTCGTGCCGCTCAGCCATCCGCCCGGGCATGCGCAGGCGGATTTTGGTGAAGCGCCTGTCGTGATTGGCGGCGTTGAGCGGAAGGCGCACTTCTTCGCCTTTGATCTGCCGCAGAGCGATGCGTGTTTTATCCGGGCCTATCCTGCGGCAACCACCGAGGCCTGGCTGGATGGGTATGTGCATGCCTTTGCTTTCTTTGGGGCGGTTCCCCTGTCGATCCTCTATGACAATGACCGCTGCCTGGTGGCGCGGATCCTGCCGGACGGCACCCGGCAAAGAACCCAACGGTTCAGCGCAATGCTGTCGCATTATGTGGTCCGGGATCGCTACGGCCGTCCCGGCAAGGGGAACGACAAGGGAGCGGTCGAGGGGTTGGTCGGCTACGGGCGGCGCGACTTCATGGTGCCGATCCCGTCCTTTCCGGACCGGGATGCGTTCAACGCTCACCTGGAAGAGCAATGCCGCAAACGGCAGGACGATGTCCTGCGCGGACACAAGGCCAGCATCGGCGAACGGCTGCAAGCCGATCCGGCGGCAATGCAGGATTTGCCCGGCGCACCCTTCGAGGCCTGTGAGTTGCAAAGTGGCCAGGTCACATCGACATCGGTGCTGCGGTATCGCGGTAACGACTACTCGGTGCCGGTCGCATATGGCCACCGCGCGGTCTGGATCAAGGGCTTCGTGATCCGCGTCGTTATCGGTTGCGCCACTGAGGTGATCGCCGATCATCCCCGCTCTTATGACAGCGGTGACATGGTGTTCGACCCGCTGCATTACCTGCCGCTGATCGAGCGCAGGATCATGTCCTTCGATCAGGCTGCGCCCTTGCAGGGTTGGGAACTGCCTGACGCCTTCGCCACGCTCCGGCGCTTGCTGGAAGCCCGGCAGGGCAAGGCGGGCAAAAGGGAGTATGTCCAGGTCCTGCGCCTGTCGGAACGGTTCGAGCTGGAGGTGCTGCATCTTGCCGTCAAAGACGCCCTGCGAATGGGGGCGGTCAGCTTCGATGCGATCAAGCACCTCGTCCTGTGCCGCGTCGAGCGAAGGCCCCCGAGGTTGGATTTGGATGTCTATCCGTTCCTGCCCGGAACCAACATCGCCACCACCTCGGCTTCTTCCTGTATGAGCCTTCTGTCAGGAGGTGACGCATGACGGATGCACCCGAACTGCCGCTGACACACCACCTCAAGACTCTGCGCCTGCCCACCTTCCTGCGCGAGCATGACAAGCAAGCGCGCATTTGTGCGGCGGAAGGCCTGGATCATGTGCGCTATCCAGCCCGGCTGACCGAGCTGGAACCAATCGATCGGGAGAGGCGCATGGTCGAGCGCCGGATCAAGGCGGCAAAGTTTCCAACCGTCAAAAGCCTCGACAGCTTCGACTTTACGGCCATCCCCGGTCTGAACAAGATGATGGTGCTGGAACTGGCGCGCTGTGAATGGATCGAGCGCAGGGAGAACGTCATCGCGCTCGGCCCGTCGGGAACCGGCAAAACCCATGTCTCTCGGGTTGGGGCTGACCGCCTGCCAGAAAGGGTTGCCTGTCGCCTTCGTAACCGCCGCAGCTCTCGTGCACGGGATGATGGAGGCCCGCGACGAGAAACGCCTCCTGCAGCTTCAGCGCAAACTGGCCAAGGTCAAACTGCTGATCATCGACGAGCCGGGCTTCGTCCCCTTGAGCAAAACCGGCGCCGAGCTTCTGTTCGAGCTGATCTCTCAGCGCTGCGAGCGTGGCTCAACCCTGATCACATCGAACCTGCCCTTCGAGGAATGGACCGAGACATTCGGCACCGAACGCTTGACCGGCGCGCTCCTGGACCGGCTGACACATCACGTCAACATCCTCGAGATGAACGGCGAAAGCTACCGCCTCAATCAGAGCCGCGCACGTATTGCCAACCCTTCAACCTGACAACTGAACAATCGGCCTGACGGCCAATGCGCCTTGGAACGTGCTTGCTGATTGGTGGCCACACGCCCCAAGGCGCACTCCACAAACTGGCCGACTTTTGCTCCGCCCCAGTGGCCGGATTTTACTCCGCCGTTGACAACTGGCGTGGCCTTGTCGATACTGCGCAGGAATTTCAGGAACTCCTTGGCTCTGTGGCGGGGCATGCAATTGCCGATGACCGTGCCCGTCTTCACATCAAGGGCGGCGAACAGCGTGGTCGTGCCGTGGCGTTTGTAATCATGGGTCATGGTGGCGGCGCGACCCTTCTTGAGCGGCAATCCCGACTGGGTGCGATCAAGTGCCTGAATTTGCGACTTCTCGTCGACGCACAGCACCACCGCCCGCTCCGGCGGGTCAAGGTAGAGCCCGACGATATCGGCGACTTTCTCCTCGAACAGCGGATCGTTCGACACCTTGAACCCTTTCGTGAGGTGCGGCTTCAGGCCCGCCTCGGCCCATATGCGTCCCACGCTCGAAGGCGAAATACCCACGGCCTCGGCCATCAGGCTGCGGCTCCAGTGAGTGGCATTCGCAGGGGACTCCTGAACTGTCTTGGCGATCACCTTCAATCGTGTCGCAATCGGCAGCGGCGGCACCCGCGAAGGTCGGGTCTTGTCACGTTTGAGGCCAGCTACACCCTCATCGAGATAGCGTTGCTGCCAACGCCACACGGTAGGTTTCGAAGTGCCCGCCCGCCGCATGATCTCAAACGTGCCGCAACCATCCGCCGTTGCCAGTACGATCTCGGCCCGCCAGACCAGTTTGCGAGGGCTGTTGCGGTTGGCGATCAGGGCTTGAAGCTCAGAACGCTCGGCGGGGCCAAGGTAAAGGCAGATGTCAGTGCGTCTCATGGGCCGGGTATGGCACAGAAAACCGACAGTGGGAATCTTATGTCAGGTGCTGAACACTAGGGGTCATTGAAATCAGAAAGTAATGTTCACAAATGTTCCAAAATTTGTCCGATTTCGCAGCCTCGGGCCGGTTAGGCCATTCAGGCGGGCAATCAAAGACAAGGCATCCAGCATTGGTCGCCAGACCTCATTGTTCGACCGAAGCCTCAGGAGGGACAGCAGCGATGGCAGCATTCGACGGTAGTGACTGGAATATGACCCACGCATCACCGTTTGAATCCGAGCATCAAGCGTACCCTTGGCGTTATGCTCATCAATGATGGCTTTCAGCTTTGCCGCGCCCGCGACAGGAAAGATGACCTCGGCAACCCGACCATTCGGAGCCATCATCGCAGCTGTGGCAATATCAACCAACAACCGCTCTTTACCGTGGACTTTATCGATATCAGCCGCGATCTTGCTGATAACCTTACGTTTGGATCGTGTGCCAATGCGATGGACGACCTCAAGCAGCAGATCCACCAACCCGTCGAGCAGATGCGACCGGCGGGTCATCAGGTAAACGGCCAACAAACCAAGGCGCTTTTCCCGGGAGTGCCGACGCATCTCGGATGCGGTTTCTCCCTCAGCCCGGCGCGCCAGAAGCCTGATCCAGGATGGGTCAACCTTCCCGATCATATCATGGGGCAGATCAAGACCCTGAATGAAAGCAAGCCGATCCGCCGCATCCAACACGTTATCCAGTGTCGCGGCACTAACCTCACTCTTCAGGCGCTGAAACCCATTGCGTCCTCGCGGGTCAGCAAGACTGGTTTCCAGGTCAGATGCTGCTGACGCTGACAACCGTACCGCAACCGATGCGAGGCAGCGTTCCAGAAAGCTTTGGCGCGCAGAGCGCACGATACGTTCAAGGGCTTGTTCCGACGGTGAGACCAGCTTGCGCTCCAGAAACCAATGACACCCCGACTCGGTCATCTCGGAAACAGAACCACCCCGCTGAATAACATCCGTTAACAGCCAGATCTCGAAAACTGAAAGTTCCTCCCGGCCCGGTCGGGAAAACCCCAGGTGCTCACTGACGCGGATCCGATAACGACGCGACCTGCGGTCATCAAGCAAGCTGGTTGGACGATCTGCAGGCCGCTCGATTTGACAGGCCACGTAGGAATTCGCTTCCGCTGGCAAACATGACCAATCTTCGATAAATCGTCCCGTTCGCTGCAAATGGCAAAGCTGAAGGGCAGCCTCCAACCGAATGTCAGATGGCAGATCCGCCAGAAACAACAGATCAGAAAAAGACAGGCCCCAATCTTCCGCAATACTTTTTGTCAAATTCGCCTCCGCCACGTGATACGCGCCAAAAAATCAGGCAGAATTCGCCGGAAGACAACCCTCGTTCACAAATGTTCCAGAATTTGTCCGATTTCACAGCCTCGGGCCAGCCGGGCCATCCACCTCAAGGGCATCGACGGTCTGCGCCGAGGCAAAGCGCGTATCCCTGATATCCCCCACGTGGTCTATGATGCTCAGGGCCCCGTTTGGCAGCACAGACATCACGCTCAGCGCGCCGCTGTTGCCTTGCGCCGAAGACACCACAACATAATCAACCCCATCCACTGTCGCGACAACCATATCTGTCGGCTCAATTAGCATTGATTATGCGTGGCGTGTTACAGGCAGGATGCCTGCGGCGGCGGCAAGTATCGCGCGCGGCGTTTGGTGGCTCGGAAGGACGGCAAGGTGGAACCACCGAAGGCAGCTGTCCAGGTATTTGGTCGCGATACCCCGATGGCGGCGCGGAAAGGTCTTTAACCGCTCATGCCGACTGTTCACGGTTTGAATGTGCAATTCACCACGGACACGTTCTCCGGCGGTCCGGTCGAGACTTTCATGGCTGACGCCCGTTTCTGCGGCGCAGGGCGGGTACCCGGTGCAGCCATCGGTCACCGGGAGAGCGTCCCCATCAAGACGTGGCTGCAGAACCGTTTTGAGATGTTCGGCTGTCACCGCAGGCAAGACAGCACTGATGGCGGTGCCTGATCGGTCGACCGCAACGAGGACCGGAACCTGCTCCTTCGACAATCCGCGTTTTGAGGCCTTTCCCCCGCGTTTGCGGGCTTTTCGAGAGAGATTACGGTCCCCTTTCCGGCTGCGCGGAAAGAACGTCCCGTCGGCTTCGACGATTCCGCACAGCCTGACCGCACCGACCGTTACGGCCTCGGGAAAGCGATGACGCCAACGAAAAGCTGTGGTGTCGGCCACCATACAACGCCCGTCGGACGCCTTTACCGTTTCGCCGTCGCGCAGGGAAGCTGCAAACCCTGCCCATCTGTCCCTGTGGCGCAAGCGGGCAAGCGGCGTCCCGGTCAGCGCGTTGAAGGTTTTGCGACAGCCTTTGCAAAAGAACCTCGTCAGGCCACTTGCATGGCCCCTGATGATCGCACCGCCCGAAGCACAGTGCGGACAGATACGCCCCTCGCGAACATTCGCCTCAGGGAGATCGATCACGCTTTCCAGCGACGAAACCCCGGCAACGAGCCGTCCGGTTTCAGCCCGTTGTTTCGATGAAAGGTCGTCGATCTCGTTGAGCCACACCAGAAAAGCCTGATGATCCATGTGCCGCACCCCATAATTTTGTTCATGGTGTGTTCTATTACAGGTTGGCACGCATAATCAATGCTAATTGAGCCTATCTGTCGGCACCAACAGCCCCTGCCCGGCTTCGGCCCCCAGAGAATCCCGCCGGGTGATATTGCCGGATACACTAACCTGATACGAAGTGATCCCCGCCTCTGAGGGTGACCAGCCTGATGTGGTCTGGCCCTGGGCGGCGGTGATCAGATAGGTCTGTCCACCCACTGTCACCGTCACCATATCGGTGACGCCGTAGCCATAAGAGCTGTGCGTATCCGTGACACTGTCGCGCAAGCTCAGGGTCGCGCCGTTCTGATCATAAACCGCAACCCCCTCGCCCCAGGGGTTGGCAAGAAATACGAACTCTCCGGTTGCTGCGCTTGCGGCCTGCGCCCCCTGTGCCGAGGGCACCCCGCCGAGGGTTTGCGCGCCGCTGATCTGGCCGTCCACCGTAATGTCATACTGCGTCAGATGGCCCGCCCCATGCCCACCCACCATCATATGCGGCGTGCCGCCATGATTCAGCAGGGTGATCTCGGTAGACAGGGACGCCCCGGCACGCGGGGCATAGGCCTGCGTATCCACAAGGGTCAGGTCGCCCTGCCCGTTCAGCTGATACCCGGCCATCCCGCCATAGGCGCCCGTGCTGGTGAACACCGCAAAGCTGCCCACTCCTGGAGCACTTCGATATCGCGGATTCCGCTGTCGAAATCCGGATTTCCCGTGTTAACAAAACTTTGAAACCACAACTGTCCCATGAGGGCCCCGACCGCAAATACCGGTCGCAAACCTCGGCGATCAGAGCGGCCAGAGGGGGGAATGGAATATGGCTGCTCTGGGGTTCTTGGCCACAAATCGAACTGGATTTTAAAGCGTTTCGATAAAAACTTGAATCACGGGTTTTGTTCGAGACGCTTTAGGTGGTTCGCAACGTTTCCACTTGACCCTGAAACAGGGGAAAGGCGGGGCGCTGCAAGACCTCTCAATGGTGTGGGCGTTTTTCCATAAACTCGTGATCCAAGTTTATGGAAAAACGCTTTAATAGGCCGTTTCGGCCCTGGTGATTTCCAGTATTTCCTGATGTCGCTTGATGGCGTCATCCAGATCATCAAAATATTCCAGCTTGCCATTGCTCAGAACAATGCCAGCATCACAGAAATTGCGCAGCTTGTTCATCTGGTGGCTGACCATGATCGCACTGGCATTGGCGACACGGTCCAGAAACACCGCCTGGCTTTTTTCGGCAAAGCTGGCATCGCCGACGGCGGTGATCTCATCCACCAGATACGTGTCAAACTGGATGCCCATCGACAGGCCGAACAGCAACCGCCCGCGCATCCCCGAGCTATAGGTGCGCACCTGATTGTCGATCTGGCGACCCAGCTCGGAGAAATCCAGCACGAAATCCAGCAGACCCTCGGTATCCACACCGTAAATGCGCGCCACAAACCGCACATTCTGCCGCCCTGTCATCTGCCCATGCAGCGAGGCGCCAAACCCCACCGGCCACGAGATCGTCCCATCCGTCACCACCCGGCCCGTATCCGGCGGCTGCACCCCTGCGATAATATCCAGAAGCGTCGATTTACCCGCCCCGTTGCGGCCCAGCAGACCCAGCGATTTGCCCGTGGGCAGGGTCACGTTCAGCTCATCGATCACGGTTTTGCGCACGCCCCGGTTCCAGAAACTCTTGGACAGATTTTCAAAACGAACCATGGGCGTCTATTTGCTGTCGCGGATTGAATAGTAAATCAGCACCACAACCGACCAGACCAGCATCAGAAACAGACAGGCCAGCCCAAAGGTCAGCCAGCGTTTGGGATATTCGGCGGTTTGCGGCAATGTCGGCTGGATATAACTGGCCAGATACCGGCTTTGGCGCGACGCATTGGCCTTGGCCACATCATACGCCACAAGGGCCGCGCGATAGGTCTCCTCGGTAAATTGCCGGTCAGCCTCAAGACCCTCATATTCCGCCAGAAGCTCTGGATAGGCCTCGCCCCCCACCATCGAGGCATCGCCCGAGGACACCGAGGCGCGTTCTTCGGAAATCCGATCGCGGATCACGTCAATCTTGCGGCTCACCTGCAGGACGCGCGGGTCATTGGCATTGGTCTGCTCTCTCAGCAAATCCTGCTCGATCAGCGCCTCAGCCAGCTGTTGTTGCAGGCTGTTCACCACCCCCAGACGTCCCTGAAGATCGGTCTCGGGGTCAACAATCTGGGTGCGGGTGCGAAACAGGATCAACGCCTCACGCGCCGCTCTCAGCCGCTGGCGCGCCTCTTCCAGATCAATCTCGCCATAGCGCAGCTTGTCAGCCCGCGCCTGGGCGTTCAACGCGTTGATCAGGGCCTGGGATTCAGCCAGCACAGCCTGGGCAATCATTTGGGGGGTCTTGGCCTCAAACGCCTGGACACGCATCTCCATCAAACCACTGGACTGATCATAAGACACCGACACAATGCGGCTCCAATACTCCAGCAGGTCTTCGGCCGTCGCTTCGGGATCAAGCGAAAAGATCGGGTCTTTGTCCCGGTAGACCGAATAGAGCGCCCGCAGATCAAACTTGTCATCAATACTGTTCACCAGGCTCTGGCTCTGGATGAATTCATAAAGGATGTCCGTGTCCGTCTGGGTGCTGCCCCCCGAAAGACTGGCCGCGATTCCCGACAGGACCGCCCCCGTCACCCCCTCTTCACTGCGCACGGTGAACCCGGCAGTCGACGCGTATTGGTCAACGGCCCGGGTGCTCATGTACCAACCGACCACCATGAGCGGCAAAAACACCATCAGCCCCAAAGACAACAGCACCCCCAAATGACGTTCCCGCATCTGCGCCGCCGGGGCGACGGGCGCAACACGGATGTCCTGAAGAGTGTTCTTACTCTTTTTCTTGGCTTCTTTTTTCTGTTTGAGCGTGGGCGGTGCCCCTGGCACCGGATCCCCCGGCTGCGCAGGCGCGCGCCCTTCCATGACCCGTTTCAGGCGGCGCTCTTCCTTGCGGATCTCACGAATTTCATCGCGGCTGAGATGTGCCAGATCCGCAGCCTCGGCTGGCGGCGGCGGGCGTGTATCAGCGGCCGGCGGGTCGGCCTGGGGTGTTTGGTCGGGGGCGGCTGGGGGCGGCGCAGGCGCTGTGCGCTGTGCACCCGGCAAGGACGGGCCTGAATGGCGAAATATGACCGACGGAGACGGCACCGGAGCAGCCTGACCAACGGGAACGTCCTGATCTCTGACGACCTGAACCTCAGGCGCCCTCCCCTCCTGTAACGGAGGGGTGGAAAAAATCTTGCGTTTTTCGCCACCTGACAAGCTAGCATGCTCCAAAAGCTGTTTGATCTTCAAAGGCTAATTCTACATAATTCACGCAATAACGCCAGTGGCCACGAAAGCCTGACACCTATGGCAGACACCCCAACACCGTATCGCCCGGCGGCCCCGCTCAGGCCCAAAAAGCAAGGGAACCGGATACGGACCATCACCGCGCTGATCCTGCGCGAGATGCAGGAGCGCTATGGAAACTCTCCGGGCGGCTATGTTTGGGCCGTTGTGGAACCTGTGGGGATACTGCTTGTTCTGTCGATTGTTTTTTCTTTTATGCTCCGCTCCCCGTCTCTGGGCAACAGCTTTGTTCTGTTTTACGCCACGGGCCTGCTGCCTTTCGTGCTGTTCAATACGATCGCGGGGGTTACGTCGAATGCCCTGACCTATTCACGCGCGCTGCTGACTTATCCGGTGGTGATCTGGATTGATGCGGTCGCCGCCCGGGTGATCCTGACCACACTCACTGATCTGGTGGTGGGGTATATTATTTTCTGGGCAATCCTGTCATTTTTCGACATCGGCACGATCCTGGATTTCCAGGCCATCATGATCGCCTATTGCGCAGCTGTTCTGCTTGGGCTGGGGGTTGGGCTGGTGAATGCGGTGATCACCGGTTTTTTCCCGGTCTGGCAGACGATCTGGTCGGTGCTTACCCGACCCTTGTTCCTGATCTCCGGGGTCATCATCATATTTGAGGATCTGCCTGGCGTTGCACAGGATATTCTGGTCTGGAATCCCCTTTTCCACATCACCGGCACCATGCGCGAAGGGTTCTATCCAATGTATAACCCCCAGTATATCTCGCTCAATTTCGTGTTTCTGACAGCGCTGATCCTGATCGCAGCAGGCACTTTGCTGATGCATAAGTTCCACATTAACTTTCTGAAGAACTAAAGGTATTTGCGTTACTTTTGGCAAGAACAGTGACACAAAACGCCCGGAACCGATTGCTGGTATGCGCGCTGCAAAATCAGACCGTGCATCGTTTTAATCCGGAAACGCCTTCGTCTCTGTTACGGCCCAGCTGCGCACCTCTTCAAAGCTGACATCGCACTGCCCCCTGCGCCCGTCGCGCAGTGCACGCCGCAGAAGGGCAAGGTAAGTTGATCGCTGCGCCCCATAGTGGCGCGCCTTGCGACGCCAACTCAGGGCCTTGAGCGCCAGAATTGGCCAGAACAGCACCGCACCTGCCGCTGCACGATAGACCAGCAGCTGATTGCGATACATGTAATAGACTTTCCACAACGGCGTGATCGGGTGCGTGCCCATCTCGGCACCGCACTCATGCTCGAACCGCAAGGCCGGATCAAACCCAAGACGCGCCCCAAGCTGGCGTAACCGGATCGAATAGAGCGGATCATCGCCATAGATAAAAAGCCGTCCATCGGGATATCCGGCCTGCTCCACCGCACCCTTAGAGACGAAAAATCCCACGAAAGAGGCCCCATCCACATCCGTTGGCTGCCTGGCTATATAGGCCGCATCGGGGCTATGATACCCCGCGCGGCCATGCCTCAGAGCCGCCCAAAACACCCGCAGGCTCAGGAAGGGATTAAGCACCGGGCGATTCATCTCGCAGATGCCCCCGTCGGGAAAATAGGTTGCGGCCACCCAGCCATCCCGGCCGGTCCTGTCCTGACCATGAAACTGCGCCAGCGCATCCGGGGCAGGGCGGGCATCATCATCCATCATCAGCAGCCAGTCGGGAGCCAAAGACTGCATCGCATGGCGCATCCCCGCCTCGAATCCCCCGGCACCACCAAGATTGGACTCAAAACGCAGCACGTGCAGGCGCGGGTCGGCCTGTTCTTCAAGCCAGACGCGCGTGCCATCGTCTGAGGCGTTATCGACCACCAGCACAGCCGCCAGATGGTCTGGCGTTGCCTCCAGCAGCCGCTGCACGGTCTTTTGCAGATGGGCAAGACGGTTGAAGGTGACAACCAGGGCGACAAGACGGGAAGGCGACATAAAACTGTCCTTGAGGTGAAGCGCCGCCCATCAAAGGGTGACGTTGTTTCGCGCGCGAAACATTTGGGAAATATCAGACTCTAACAAGGCGATTATTGACGAGTTAGCCATTCAAACAGCCTTCGCCGCAGCGCCTCGTTCAGACCAGGACCCGACAAGACCACAGCCCCGTCCGAACGCGTCTGCACGGCGACACCTTTGGGCAGCGGGGCAGGGGGGGATGTTGAGGTTTTGGGTGTTTTTGGCCTGCTTAGAGTCTGTTTTGTGGTTACCCTAATCGCCTGAGCGATACGCTTGGCTTCTTCCTCTGCTGTTTTAGATGGATCCCGCAGCAGGGCGCGGCGCAAGCGAGAGATAAACCCCTCATGCGTCTCAATCGCCTGAGCCAACGCGAGACCGGTGCGTTCGCTCAGAGCCGTCGGGAACGCCAGCGCCCCGTCCAGCGCGCGCACAACGGTCAGGAAGCTGCGAATTTTTGAGCGCTTTGCACGCGAGGCCGCATGGTAGATGTGCAACAGCGCGCGTTTCTCATTCTCATACACACCCTGATCCACTGCGGCGGCCGCCACGGCGGCCCGTTCATAATAGCTCAGCCCGACACGGATTTCGTTTTCCTCGACCATCGCCAGATAGGCCTCGGCATCATCATCAGGCACGCGCAGCAAGGCCAGGGCAGGGCGCTCATCCCCCTCTGCGGAGAGGCGGGCCAGCGCCTCAAGCCGTCGCCACCCGGAAATGAGACCATAACGCCCCTCGCCAAGTGCAACGACTTCAATCGGCGTTTGCTGACCCCGCGCCCTGATACTCTCGACCAGGCTTTGCATCTCGGTTGCATCCACCGTCAGGCGATCCCGCACCAGATACCGCTCGTCAATCACCGACAGCGACAATTCGAGGATCATCCGCCCCTGCGCGCGGGCCTCGGCGATTTGATCCGAAAGATCGGCAAGCGCCGCTGAGGCCGCCGCATCCCCAGCCACTCCTGCAATGGGAGGGCGCGGGCCATGTCGCGCGTCCTTATAGGCTGGAACGGCGGTTTTAGTCTCTAACACGGGGGTTTTTGAGGGGTCAGCCGGGCTGAGGCGTTTGCGTTTAGCCATCTCAAAGGTTCCTTTCGTGGTCGCCACCAGCCTGGGCATGCCCGGCACGGGTGTTTTGGCCCGGATCAGAAATGTTTCGCACGCGAAACATCTACTCGGCCACCAGATCTGTCGTGGCCAGTTCGTCCCGCCGCCACGCCCCGATCAGAAGCTGCTTGAACGTGGCATAGGTGGCATCAAAGGTCTCGCGACCCCGGGCATATGTTTCGCGATTGAAGTCGCGGTAATCGGCCTCATAGATTCCTTGTACCTGCTCTCCGGCCTGACCGATCAACGCGGTGAACCCCTGCCGGTGCGGACTCAGCACAGGGCCCAGATAGGCCTGCATCAACCCGGCGAGCTCGGCCTGTTGGGTGTCGTCATAGCGGGTGATGACCGCGCGCACCGCGTCCCATTCGAACGCAAGACCCTCCCGCCCCAAGGCGCGGGCCGCCATGTTTTCGCTTTCCCCGATCGACCCGAAGGTCGCATGCAGCATGTCAAAGAACCGTCCCGTGCTGTCAAACTCCAGAAAGGACGCCCCCACAGGCACCAACAGAATATCCGCAGCCGCCAGACCATTGATCGTCAGATAACCAAGGGCAGGGGGGGTATCGAGGAAAATGATGTCATATTCCCCAAGCACCCCGTCTTGGGTCCAGACATCCACAAGCGCATCCCAAAGCTTCCAGCCCCGTCCCTGCATCCGCCAGACCGGGATCTGAAATTCGGCCCAGTAGAGATTAAGCTGGGCCCCGATCAGATCAATGTTGGGCCAGTGGGTGGTCTGGATCAGCTCACCCGTGGGTACATTCAGCGCGGTGTCCAGCGTTTCATCCAGGGGCAGGGGGGCTTCGTTGCGATCCACACGGCGCTGATTTTCCTGCTGCAGATGCGTTGCGTAATGACGCGCGACAAGCGGGAAGACCGTTTGCCATTCATCCTGCACCTGCCCGCCAAAAATACTGGTCATCGAGCCCTGGCTATCCAGATCGACGACCAGCACCTTGTAGCCGTCCAGAGCCGCAGACATGGCCAGATGGGCCGCTGTGGAGGTTTTGCCGACCCCACCTTTGAAATTGGCACAGGCCACGATCTTGGCGGGCGCGTTAACCGGACGGTAGGGCTGGTAATTCTTGGTCCGAGCCCCCTGGGCGGCAAAATGGGCACGCAGTACAAGCACTTCATCAAGGGTAAACCATTTCGCGCCGCCATCGGTCTCACTATGGCCCTGGGGCAGGTCGGGATGGGCCTTGAGTACACGCCGAAAATGACCGGGGGCAACAGGGATCAGATAGCGTGTGATCTCCCAGGTTGAAAACCGGCGCAATTGCCGTGGCTGCCCATCTTCCAGACCCCGACTGGCCAGGTCGCGCCGCCCGGCTTCGCAGGCCTGCGCAATGCGAGCCAGATCCGCTGTGGTGGTGGGCTCCCCCAAGGCGCTCAGGGCGCTGTCGGGATCGATATTGAAATACGGAGGAAGGGCTTCTGCCATCGATCTGCTCATGTGTTGGACACACATTGATGTGCGCTGTTTTTTACAGAATACTCAAAAACAGCGCACATGGAAGAAAAACCGGCACATCAATTGAAAATACGCGCCTTTTCTCAGTAAATTCCGGGAGGGTGAGGGCTTGAATACCTGATTTAGCGGGTTTGGGACAAGAGATCGCAAGTTAATTTATGTTATTTATACACAGAGTCCTCGAGCACCCGACTTTTGACGGGTTGACGTCTGACCGTAGAACGATTCAGCTAGCCGCATGATCCGTCCCAACTTTCTTTCTCCCACGGAGCGCCTTGAGCTTGAGTCCTGTGTGCGCAGTCAACGCGAAGATCATGGGATTGCACGGCGTGCAAATGCGCTCCTTTTGCTGGATGACGGGAAGTCCTGTCAAGTAATCGCGGAATTTCTATATTTGGACGACGACACCATTCGTGGCTGGCACAAAACCTACCGTGAAAGCGGCTGGGACGCGCTTGCCGCCGATGGCTGGAAAGGGGGTCAATCTCGTATGGCCCCAGATCAAGAGGCTGCATTATGCGATTGGCTGAACGGTCGCTTCTGCCGTTCGACAGTTGAGATAAGAGCCCATATTTCAACAGAATTTGGCCTGCGCTACTCGCATTCTGGCTGCATCAAGCTTCTTGCCCGGCTCGGGTTTGAGTATCGCAAACCCAAGGCCCTGCCACGGGGTGTATCTGTCGAGAAACAGGCCAGCTTCATTACGATGTACGAGCGGTTGATGACCGAGCTTGGCGCTGATGAAGCCGTTTATTTCGCTGATGCCGTCCACCCAGAATATCAGACAAAGCCTGCATATGGCTGGGTGAAGGCAGGCTCAAACCCCGCAGTCCCGACCACTGCTGGGCGAGGCCGTGTGAATATCCATGGCGGGCTCAACCTTGAAACCTTCGACGCGCCCTTTGTCGAGCCAACCACCGTCGACGGTGTCAGTGCCACGCAGCTTCTAGCCAAGATTGAAACGCGCAACCCCGACAAGCGATTAATCCACGTCATCTGGGACAACGCGCCCTATCACAAAGGGCCGGATGTCAGGGCGTTTCTCGCAAGGCCAGATTGCCGCATCCACCTTATCCAGTTGCCGCCATACTGCCCGCACCTGAACCCCATTGAACGATTATGGGCTGTCATGCACCAGTTCGTGACGCACAATCATCATTACCCAACCCAAAAACAGTTTGCGAATGCAATCCTGAAGTTCTTCCGCGTAACCATACCAAACGAGTGGAAAACATTCCGAAGCCAAGTCTCAGACAATTTTCGCGTCATAACTCATGAGAAGTTTCGGGTTTTGGCGTAGCTCCGGTATATATGTTAAGCCTTCACCCGGTTTTATTGAAGATATTGATATTGAAGTATATTTGGCCGTTTTTTTAAAACAAGGTGACTCTGAACCCACGTTATCGCGATTCTGAAACCCCGAGATGCCGACTCTGATCCCCCGTTGGCTGGGGTGAGAATCGTGGACGGGGGCTGTGGATAACTTTAGGGTGTCAGTGAAACCCCGAAGGAGGGTTCGCGCAGAATCGAACAGTTATCGAACGGGCATCGGACAGGCACATGGCACCAGGCAAGTTACCGGACAGGCATCCAACGGGTGATTTTTTTGTCTGTGATATTTTCGATGCCGCGCCCAAGGATGATCTCGGCACGATGGAGCATCCGATCTTTTCATTGTCGACCCGGCCGGATCGCCGCGTACTGCATTATGCTCATAACGGGGTGAGCGTTGATGTGGTGCCATCGGTGCGGGGGCGGGCGACGATCCATGACAAGGATATTCTGATCTTTTGTATCAGCCAGCTGATGGCGGCGATGAATGCGGGAAAAGAAATCTCGCGGACGTTGCGACTGCGCGCCCATGATCTGCTGGTGGTGACCAACCGGGAAACCTCGGGCGATGGCTATGCGCGGTTGCGCGAGGCGTTTGAGCGTCTGGCAGGCACGCGCATCACCACCAATATGGAGGTGGGTGGGGTCGAGACAACGTCGGGGTTTGGTCTGATCGAGGCGTGGGAGATTGTCCGGACCTCCAAAGGCGGGCGGATGGTCAGTGTGACAGTGACCTTGTCAGAGTGGCTTTTCCGGGCGGTGTTGTCGAAATCGGTGCTGACGCTGAGCCGGGGGTATTTCCGCCTGCGCAAACCGCTGGAGCGACGGATTTACGAACTGGTGCGCAAACATTGCGGGCATCAGCGTGAGTGGCGGGTGAGCGTGGCGGTGCTGCATCATAAATCCGGCAGTGCGGCCCCCATTCGGGTGTTCCGGGCCGCCCTCAGGCGGATGATCGCGGATGCCAACCTGCCCGAGTATGTGATGACCGAGGAAGACGGGGACCGGATGCGCTTTGCGCGGATCACGGTGGTTGAGCCGACGGGCTTTGCCCTGCGCCCCGAGACGCTGTGAAGAGGCGCGCGCGCGGGCGCCGGGCTGGGATGTCTATGCCCTGCAGGCCGAATGGGAAGGGTTTTGGGAGGCGTCGGGCCGCACCAGGCTGACGGCGCCGGACAAGGCGTTTCTGGGCTGGTTGACGGGCAGGGTGGCCCGGGGCGGTCTGTAACCCGCCCCGCAGCCTGATACAGTGTTGAAACCGCGGATTTCAGAACACGAAATCGTCGGCCCCGAGATCAGCAAGAGACACGCCGACAAGCAAAATGGAATTGCCCGCGCCCGCGTCGATCAGCACATCTGACCCGACCTGACTGGCGGCCCCGCCGGGTCCGGTCAGGTCGTTGATCATGGTGATCGAGGACACGCCCGACAGATCAAGCTTCTCGGCATCATTGGTGGCGTCGAAATCCTGGATCGTGTCCTGACCGTCGCCATCGGCGAAGATGAACGTGTCATTGCCGCCCCCGCCATTGAGCACGTCATTGCCGTTGTTGCCGAAAATCTGATCGGCATTGCCCTGGCCGACAATCCGGTCATTGCCGTTGCCACCATGCAGGCTGTCTTCCTGTTTGCCGCCGCGCAGGAGATCATCGCCGTTTCCGCCGGACAGAAAATCTGCACCGGTGCCGCCCGAGATCGTGTCCTGACCGTCACCGCCGAAAAACGTGTCATCGCCACGGGCGAGATTGAAATCACCGCCACCGTTCAGCTCGATCCGGACATTGTCCGCAGATTTTGTATCAGGGGTAAGCACATCCATGGACGCGGTGCCATTGTAATGGCCTAACCGGCCCGAGGCTGCGAAATCGGACAAATTTTGGAACATTTGTGAACATTACTTTCTGATTTCAATGACCCCTAGTGTTCAGCAGCTGACATAAGATTCCCACTGTCGGTTTTCTGTGCCATACCCGGCCCATGAGACGCACTGACATGTGCCTTTACCTTGGCCCCGCCGAGCGTTCTGAGCTTCAAGCCCTGATCGCCAACCGCAACAGCCCTCGCAAACTGGTCTGGCGGGCCGAGATCGTACTGGCAACGGCGGATGGTTGCGGCACGTTTGAGATCATGCGGCGGGCGGGCACTTCGAAACCTACCGTGTGGCGTTGGCAGCAACGCTATCTCGATGAGGGTGTAGCTGGCCTCAAACGTGACAAGACCCGACCTTCGCGGGTGCCGCCGCTGCCGATTGCGACACGATTGAAGGTGATCGCCAAGACAGTTCAGGAGTCCCCTGCGAATGCCACTCACTGGAGCCGCAGCCTGATGGCCGAGGCCGTGGGTATTTCGCCTTCGAGCGTGGGACGCATATGGGCCGAGGCGGGCCTGAAGCCGCACCTCACGAAAGGGTTCAAGGTGTCGAACGATCCGCTGTTCGAGGAGAAAGTCGCCGATATCGTCGGGCTCTACCTTGACCCGCCGGAGCGGGCGGTGGTGCTGTGCGTCGACGAGAAGTCGCAAATTCAGGCACTTGTGTCAATCGCAGAGTAAAATGGGTCCATGTCGCGGCGTAAAAATGGGCCACTTCGGTTGATGTTTTTGTGGCGCTTTTGCACGCGTGCTCGTCACAAAGCTGAAGCGTGCCAAAGCGCATGCTGGCCATAAGGCCAGCATTATTCTGACTGTGATTGCGGGCTGGTTATTTTCGGTTGTTGCGACTGTGTTTGAGCCGATAGCTTTCGCCATTCATCTCGAGGATGTGGACGTGATGGGTTAAACGATCGAGTAGCGCACCGGTCAGCCGCTCAGAGCCAAAGACTTCAGTCCATTCATCGAAGGGCAGGTTCGAGGTTATGATGATGGAGCCGCGTTCATAGCATTGGGATATGACCTCGAAGAGCAGCTCTGCGCCAGATTTGCTGAGCGGTACGAAGCCCAGTTCATCAATGATCAACAGGTTCTGGCTGGTCAGTTGCTTTTGAAGGCGCTGCAATCTCCGCTCATCTTGAGCCTCGATCAGATCATGGACTAATGCCGCAGCCGTTGTGAAGCGCACCTTCAGTCCTCTTTGACATGCAGCCAGCCCAAGTCCCAGGGCGATGTGTGTCTTGCCCGTGCCTGACGGGCCGAGCGCGATGATGTTCTCCCTGCGATTAACGTAATCGCATCGTGCCAGATCCATCGTCAGGGGCTTGTTCAAGCTTGGCATGATCTTGAAGTCAAAGCTATCCAAGCTCTTGGTGCTGGGGAACTTCGCCGCTTTGATGCGCCGTTCAATCATCCGGCGTTCGCGGTCGATCAATTCCATCTCACACAGCCGCGCCAGATAGTGGATGTGATCTTTGTTCTCTGCAGCACAGAGCTGCGCCTGTTTGGCATACTCGCCTTGGAACGTTGGCAGTCGCAGTTGTTTAAGATGATGCCGTAGAAGAATCCGAGGGGCTTCGGTCATGCCGCGGTCCTTCCCATCAAGCTCATGTAACTGGATGGGCGTGTTGTGCCGACATTGGCCTTGGGCAAGTATGGATAGAAGTCCAAATCCAATCGTGGTGGCCGCTTCTCAACCCGACACAGTACAAGGTGTTTTACGGCGTCATAGCCAATTGCACCCATATCTATTGCCTGCTGGATTGCGCCTTGCACAACATCCATTTCGAAGGTCTCCAAAAGGCGCAAGACTTGAACGTATTCTCGCTTGCCCGGCTTACCCATTCTGGCTTCAAGCAGTCGGTGCAGCGTGGCAAATACATCTGGCAAATGCCAACCCTGCAAAGGCGCGGCCTGATCCAGGGCACCCACCTTTTGTTCAAGCAGGGGCAAAAAGTGCAATGGGTCAAAGACCATATCCGCTGATGTGTAGGATCGTTTGTGCCGCGCAATAATCTCATTGCCGCAGCCGATGATAACCTCATGCACAAACCCACGCACATGAACATCGTGGTGCGCATAGGCTACTGGCACCGAGTAATCATTGCTGCGATAGCGCACCATTGAGATCGACGTTGCACGCGTGCTGACGTGATCGCAGGCTTCATATTCTGCGACGGGCAATCCCATCAGAGCATCCAAATCCGACATCAGGCGTGCGCCTATGGTTTGGGTGTGACCCCGCAACGTATCGTCCTGACGTGCTAAACACTTCTCTTCCAAATGTGCGTTCAGATCATCAAAGCTGTCATAGCGAGGTGCGGGAACCATGAAGTTGCGGCGGGTGTATCCAACCATGCCCTCAACGTTGCCTTTATCGTTCCCTCGCGCGGGTCTGCCAAACTTGTCATCAAACAAGTAATGCGACTGCAGTTCCGTAAACCGACGTGTGCGGATGCGCGTCTTATCCCCGAGTATCCGAGCCACGGCGATCTTGGTATTGTCGTAGAGAATGGATTGCGGAATGCCGCCAAAGAATGCAAAGGCGGACACATGGCCATCGCAAAACGCCTCGGTTGTCTCAGCTGGATATCCCTTCACAAACACCGCATCAGAATGTGGCAAGCTCATCACGAAGAAGTGGATCTTGCATTCCACGCCACCGATCACGCCCAGCGTCTCACCAAAATCAACCTGCGCATGGCCCGGCCGATGCGACAACGGCACAAACACCTCTTTGGTGCGCCGTTTTTGCTCGCGCACGTAATAGGTCACCGTGGTCAGGCTGCCAGCATATCCATGCTCATCGCGCAGCCGTTCAAAGATGCGCTTGGCCGTGTGTCGCTGCTTTTTGATCAGGGCTTTGTCTGTGCGCAGTATCTCATCGACCACACCAACATAACCATCAAGCGTTGGCCGCCGAGGCGCTTCCGACCGACGATACCCAGGCGGAAGTTCATGGCGCAGCATCTTCGCGATCGTCTTACGATCTTTGTTCTCTAATCTGTCAATGCGTGTTTCCTGAGTTTCCTGCTTTTGATGTCAGAGGTTGCCTTTGTTCTCTTCGAACTCTGAGGTTCATGATGGGGTTGGCTGGGTGTGGGTCGGCAATGTTGAAACCGCAATCATACCGTTGGTCTTGGCTGTTGCTACAGAATCGGCGCCGTGTCTCACGCCCTCCCTCGGGCATCGTCCCAGATGGGAACTTTGATTTAGGAATCCTCGTTGTCGCCTCGTAAGCCTTACGCGGACTGGAAGTCAGTTTTGTCTCGCATAATGGCATGAAGTATGATTGCCAGACGACGCGCCAGAGCCACTCGGGCCTTTCTCATCGTTGAGCGCGCACCGATTGCGAGGGCCCATGTCTTCAATTTGAGCGGAGCGGCATACCGCGTCAGCATCACATTGGCGGCCTCATAGAGAAGCGTTCTGACGCGCACGTCGCCCCGCTTTGAGATGCTGCCCGTGTAGTCGATTTCACCAGATTGATGCCGTCGCGGCACCAGTCCAAGATACGCCCCCACATCACGCGATTTCCTGAAACGCGACGGATCATCAATTGCTGCGGCAAAGGCCAATGCTGTGATCGGACCGACCCCTGGTACCGTCATAAGGCGCTGGCAGACTTCGGATTTGCGGGTCATCTTTTTGATGTCGCCATCAATGGCTGCAACCGCCGCGAGGATTGCTTCGCGTGCTGCGAACAGTCCGCAAATTGCGGCATGGAGGCCAGGCACTCCATCGCTAACTTTTAGCGCCGCGTTTTTGAATGCCGGAGACAAAGCTCGTGGCAGCCGCACGCCGAAGACGACGACCAGACCGCGGATCTGATTGTCGAGCGTCACACGCTGTCCGACCAGCTTCTTGCGGGCTGCGATCAGCGACCGGATTGCGTGCGCTGACAGTGATTTGACATGGGTCGGCTTGTAGAATCCCGTCCGCGCCAGGTGTGCCAAACCGCGGGCATCATTGCGGTCCGTCTTGTGGCCGGCCAGAGATTTAAGGGCCTGATATGCTTGCCTGCTCTCGATGCAAACAACCGGGACACCAAGCTCCGTCAGCCCATGGTAAAGCATTGGTGCCATCCGTCCCGTTTCAAATACAACTTTGGCACATGGTGGTCCAGAAGCGAGGAAGTCAGCGATCGCTTTTGGTGTTGAGCTCGCTTTTCCTTCACGAATAAGGGCCCCTTCACGATCCAGAATGCAGATATGCGTCTCTTCCATGGACACATCCAAACCAGCAAAATATTCCATTGGTCAGTCTCCTTTTCAATTGCATGTGCATCCAGAATAACAGGGGTAACTGAGTGCTGATCCTGATTACGCCATGTTGAAAAACCGCGCCGCTTCTCGGCCAGACATACCGTCCTTCAAACAAGCACGGCGCACACGACTATAAATATCCACAGAATACATCTCCCGCCCTCCGAATAAACGAAGGGCACAAACTGGCGGACTTTTACTCCGCTACAACTGCGATATGCAGCCGCTTCTGTGGCCCAATATTGCTCCGCGTTTTACACACTTGATCGCACCCAGCCGGGATTGCCGCTCAAGAAGGGTCGCGCCGCCACCATGACCCATGATTACAAACGCCACGGCACGACCACGCTGTTCGCCGCCCTTGATGTGAAGACGGGCACGGTCATCGGCAATTGCATGCCCCGCCACAGAGCCAGGGAGTTCCTGAAATTCCTGCGCAGTATCGACAAGGCCACGCCAGTGCGATGCGAGGTCCATCCGGTGCTCGACAACTACGCCACCCACAAGACACCCGAGGTCAAGGCCTGGCTCGAAAAGCACCCCCGCTTCAAGCTGCATTTTACCCCCACCAGCGCCTCATGGCTGAACCTAGTCGAGCGCTTCTTCGCCGAGATCACCGCCGGGCGCATCCGACGCGGCAGCTATTCCAGCGTCGATGACCTGGAGGCTGCGATCTACGACTATCCGGCGCTCCACAACGAGAAACCGAAGCCTTTCAAATGGACCAGGAGCGCCAAGGATATCCTCACCCGAGAACGCCGCGCACTCGACACGCTGGATGAAATCCGCGGAAATAGGTAAGAAGTGTCAGACTCTGAACACTAGCTCCTGCCACATCCAACTGAAGTCGTAGATGGGTGTGTTTGTGCCGTCTCTTGCCTTGGCTTCGTTCAACTCCAGGACCTTGAGCCATTTGGCGACGTCCCGTCGACCCTTGGCTGTGCGCACGCTCTCGCGCGGGGTTTTGTCGTCGAGCAGGCCGATTGGGCGATCCAGAATGCCCTGGTAATGCTGTCCCATCATCTCCGCCCGGATTGCTGCCTGCTCTTCTTCGGAAAGGTCGAGCGGTTCAGGGGTCGCGCCATTTTCGCGATGCGCCGCCATGGCCTGTTCCAGTGTCTGCCGGGCCACAAGCGGCTGTTTGACGAGATCGCCGAGCAAATCGGCAAGACGGAGTTTCAGTTCCTGCGCACGAGGCTCGGAATTGATATCCGCTTCGAGTGTGCGACCGTTGAGGGTGACCATGCCGAGCACCGGTGATCCGTCGTCGAGCTGGGAATTGTACATCTGGCCGCCCTCTGGCAGCGCTTTCTGCGGCTTTGTCGCGGTACGTCCGCCGCGATCGACCCAGTTCCAGATCTTATCTGAGGCGCCAGAAGCCTGATCCAGGATGGGTCAACCTTCCCGATCATATCATGGGGCAGATCAAGACCCTGAATGAAAGCAAGCCGATCCGCCGCATCCAACACGTTATCCAGTGTCGCGGCACCAACCTCACTCTTCAGGCGCTGAAACCCATTGCGTCCTCGCGGGTCAGCAAGACTGGTTTCCAGGTCAGATGCTGCTGACGCTGACAACCGTACCGCAACCGATGCGAGGCAGCGTTCCAGAAAGCTTTGGCGCACAGAGCGCACGATACGTTCAAGGGCTTGTTCCGACGGTGAGACCAGCTTGCGCTCCAGAAACCAATGACACCCCGACTCGGTCATCTCGGAAACAGAACCACCCCGCTGAATAACATCCGTTAACAGCCAGGTCTCGAAAACTGAAAGCTCCTCCCGGCCCGGTCGGGAAAACCCCAGGTGCTCACTGACGCGGATCCGATAACGACGCGACCTGCGGTCATCAAGCAAGCTGGTTGGACGATCTGCAGGCCGCTCGATTTGACAGGCCACGTAGGAATTCGCTTCCGCTGGCAAACATGACCAATCTTCGATAAATCGTCCCGTTCGCTGCAAATGGCAAAGCTGAAGGGCAGCCTCCAACCGAATGTCAGATGGCAGATCCGCCAGAAACAACAGATCAGAAAAAGACAGGCCCCAATCTTCCGCAATACTTTTTGTCAAATTCGCCTCCGCCACGTGATACGCGCCAAAAAATCAGGCAGAATTCGCCGGAAGACAACCCTCGTTCACAAATGTTCCAGAATTTGTCCGATTTCACAGCCTCGGGCCAGCCGGGCCTATTAGCGACGAGAAATGTTGAGGTTTCTTTTTTGGCGGCTTCGATCCCGGCTAGGATCGGGCCGCTTTCTCGTCCGGGCGGCTCTGGCCCGATTCTTTCCATCTTCATTGGTTTCCTCCTTCGGAAATGCTGGCGGGCATGGCCCGGCCAGACGGTGATCTGCACGTCAGTGCATTTTTCTGTTGTGAAGCGGGGGTTTTCGGGGCTAATCTAGCCGGGAAGTTTTGCCGCTTCATTATCTGATTGCGCCGTCCTTTTAGCCGGGGACGGCGCTTTCTTTTGTGCCTCGATCATAAGCCGACTCTGGCCTCCAGATCAACCCGCCCCGGCGTTCAACCACAAAATCCAGACTCACCATCATGGATTGGCACAAAATCCGGTGGCTGGACCGAGGCCCGGCGGGCTGGCTATGGTGGGCCACCCAGTTCCTCGCACGCGCGGGGATGAACCGAAGCCAGACTGGCGGTTAAGGTTGCCCTGTTTCCCCGCCTTAGCCGGGATTTTCGCCTATAGCGTGTGTGGATCGAAACGAAGAATATGATAACAATAGTCTGGGACGAGCCAAAACGGCAGATCAACCTGTCTCGGCACGGGTTGGATTTTGCTGATCTAGACCAATGGTTCTTCCTTGATGCTGTGACGGTCCCTGCCAAGGAAAATCGTCATATGGCCATCGGGCGTTTGAATAACGGAACCATCGCCGTTGTCTTTGCTGTTCTGGGAACAGAGGGCGTGTCGGTGATCTCCATGCGCCATGCAAGCCGCAAGGAAAGGAGTTTGCTATGACTGCCAAGAAGCACACAGAGATTTCTGACGCTGAGGAAGCGCGTATCCAAAAGATGATTGCATCTGATCCTGACAGCCCCGAACTGACGGACGCGCAGATCGACGTTGCCAAACCCTTCGTTGAGGCCTTTCCTGCGATTGCCCGGAAGATGCGCAGGACCGCGTTGAGACCTGCCCGCGAATCCTGAACCGGTCGCCTCCATGCGGGGCGTGGATCGAAACGACCGCGAATTCTGAACGACAGAAGAAGCGGCGCAAGGGTCTGGACAGTGCCGCGCGGTGAGCCTTCGCCCCCGCGTCAAGTGCGGCCTCCTGTTTTGCCCGGACCCTCTCCAAGAGGTAAGAAAACCCCGCCCTGTCCGGGTCTTTGGCCATGCGTGGCAGGTCGCTCTGTTGACCCCGGTTGCGAGGGCAAGGGCGAATATCGAAGGCACGGCCTCGCCCGCCTTCACCTAGCCGTCCCCGGCATGGGCACGGGCTGCGGCCAGAAGCTCCGGCGTGTATTTTGCGGGTCTGCCAGTTCAGCTATCTGAACCTGCCCTCATTCAATTTCCAATACGCATCAGTCCCCTTCAAGGCACTGTCGTCCCTGATGTGATCGAATGGTATTTCGCCATCCTCGTCCCGCGCGGCGATGTCCGCACCGGCGGCGATCAGGGCGTTGACCGTCGCGGCGCTGCCATGCTCCGCTGCCACGTGCAGGGGTGTCCCGCCATATTTGTCCGGCGCGGCGATGTCCGCGCCCCGGTCGAGCAGGGCGTTGACCGTCCCGGCATTGCCATGTGCAGCGTAGTGCAGGGGGGTCCAGCCAGTTGTGTCCCGCGCGGCGATATCCGCGCCCCCGTCCAGCAGCGCGGTCACCGTCTCGGCATTGCCATGCGCAGCGTAGTGCAGGGGGGTCCAGCCAATTGTGGTCCGCGCGGCGATGTCCGCACCGGCGGCGATCAGGGCGTTTACCGTCGCGGCATTGCCCTGCGCCGCTGCCACGTGCAGGGGTGTCCCGCCATATTTGTCCGGCGCGGCGATGTCCGCGCCCCGGTCCAGCAGCGCGGTCACCGTCGCGGCACTGCCAGACCGCGCAGCCCAGTGCAGGGGGGTCCCGCCAGTTGTGTCCCCCGTCTCGATGTCCGCGCCACGGTCCAGCAGCGCATTCACCGTCGCGGCTGTGCCAAACGCCGCAGCGTAGTCCAGGGGGGTCGCGCCTTCCTCGCTCCGCGCGGCGATATCCGCGCCTGCGCTCAGGCACCGTTCCACATCCGCAGCGCCCGCCTCTTGCCAAAACCCACGGGTCTGCCACTTCCCGCAGTCCGGGGCGGTCTGTGCCCCGAGCGGAACACTCAACACAAACAGCGCCGCAATAAACGCAAGAATTCTCGGCACAGGGGGTCCACCTTCAATTATCCTGGGGTTTCTTGTTGCAGCGTTGCGCAATTGCCATGAAAAAGGCAACGCCTGTTTCAACCGCCCGCTTTTTTCCCGGCAACCGCGCCAGCCCCCCGGAACGGACAGACCCCGGCTTGCAAGCGCGCGGGCCTGTTTTGCCCGGACCCTCTCCAAGATGTCGGAAAACCCCGCCTTGTCCGGGTCTTTGGCCCATTTGAAACAGGGCCAATCGCAGCTTGTTTCCCGCCAATCTGCCCCGGAAACGGGAGTTTTGGGCCTCTGAGCGGGCTATTCTGCTCCGAAAAGCACTGGTTTTGCCCCTGAAAACAGGCGCTTTTACCATAAAAACAAGGCTTTTCCCCGGATTTTTTCGGGAGAGAGAGGAAGACCCCAACCCCCGTCAGCGCGCCCCCTGCCCAAGGGGCTATTGGGACCATCCGGTTCCCCCCATGAAAACCGCCAATGCCCCCTCAGAGGGCCGAAGAATGGCTCTGAGGCCTGTTCCCGACCTCAATTGTCCCGTCGATTTCTGCGTTGTGCAGTTGCTGAGAAAAAAAAGAGTGGCGATTGCTTTGAGCGTTGTTCCAGGCGACTTCTGCCAAACTCGTTTAAACCGCCGCTCGCTCTTTTTTTTGAAATGACGAACGTGCATTTCCACCCTTTTTTTTCTTCCCCCTATTGACCCTCCAGAGGCCCCCGCTTCCAGCCCACTTCTCTCCCACTTCTCTCCCGCTTCCAGCCCACTTCTCTCCCACTTCTCTCCATATGTGGAACATATCGTATCTAAGCCATTGATCTCAAAGGAAAACAGGTGCGGAAAACCGCGACCAAAAACCGGCGTCTGTCTTGGCCTATTTTTCGCTCACATGCAGGGCATGAAACCCGGCCCTGTGTGCCGCTTCCAGCATGGCCGCTTCCAACTCTCCAGCCCGAGACGCTGGCACCAGAAAACTGTCATGGACCGGCAACACCATAATGCCCTTGGCCAGCATGATGTTCATAACCGTTTCGGCAAGGGCGGCGTCGATGTTCATGAGCCTCGCGCCAGCGTCGGAATGGAAGCTGGCGGCAATCGGGCGGTGCATCCGCTTGATGCTGTGAATCAGGGTATCCGCTGCCCTCATGGCCGGTTGGCTTCCCGGCTCGGCAACCTGGGCCATGCGCTCGTTATGGGCAATCGACAGCCGCGCCTTTGCTTTGGTCGGTGCATTGATAAGGGTTAGCATCGCCACCTTCACCAGCTTGCGGGGCCAGCCATCCAGGTCATAGCAATCCTGCGGCATTGGTGCCCCGGCCTCGGCATAGAGGATAGCGGGGTGCAGGGTGCGATAATCCATCTCAGAGACAGGTTCCCCGCCGATGGTCAGGCTCTTGCGGGCCTCGGCTTTCACGTTCTGCCAGCTTGCACCCATGGCATAGAATCTCCCCCCTCGTTTCATGTCCTTGTTGAAAATACGCGCCAGCGGGGCAAGCATCGTCTGGTCAATGTCACCCACATTGGCATTCAGTGCTTCGTTGAATCGCTCCAGCTTGCGCCGCATCCGGCCAATATCGCGGTTGTCGCGATAGTCTATCAGCTTTCCTTTTTCGTTTCTCAGAAGAATAAGCTCGGCAGGTTTGGCCAGGACCAGATGTTGCCCGCCGGTCACGTCTGCACAGATCGCCCGCAGATCGTCGGTTGCCCGGATCGCACTTTGCCACCCACGCAGACCGGGCGGGCGTTTGTCATGCTCTATCAGGCCACGGTCGTGCAGATTGTCCACCGCCGACACAACCTTGCGCCAGGTATAAAGCGAGTCCCGGTAGCGCCCAGGCACGTCATAGTGCCGTGCGGTCCTGCTATAGCTGACCGGCCCCGGAATGCTGCATATGTCCAGGATAATAGCCGCGCCGGTCTGGTCTGTTTTGAACTCTCGCCGGAACTCGGGCCAGAATTTTTTGCTCTCGAATCTGAGCGATAACGGTTTTTGGCGCTCGCCGTTTGTCCGCTTGAGGCGGTCCGGCATGGCGGCGCTCACCGACGCGTAAATCGCCGGTGCATTTTTTTGTTGCGCTGCGGGGGCTGCCTGGGCTACTGTGCCCGGGAAGCTATCTACTTCATATTTTGTTCTGATTGCGCCGTCCTTTGCATAGGGGACGGCGTTTTCATTTGTCCGGCGGGTCTCGCCGGAATGTACCATTCGCATGGTTTTTCCTTTCATTCATATTTTCAGTTGGCATGATCGCTTGCAACTTGCTGGTCATTGTCTCTCTCCTCTGTCCGGCTCGGGGCCGGGTCCAAGACCCTTACGCCGAATCCCGTCGCCCGACAAGCCTCCGGGCTACACGAAGCCATTGAATTTACAACACTAATATAGATTCAGCACTACTTCTGGTATCTTGACCGAGGGCTTCCGGGGCGGCTATCCAGCCTGCGTTCCCCCGCCCGCGCGGGGAGCGGGGATAAGACCCTACGCGATCCCGGCTACAGCCTGTCGCGAGACCGCTCCCCCGCCTTTGCGGGGATATTCGCCTATCGCATGTGTGGATCGAAACGAAACAATCTATGGTCAAGACGCAAATTTGCACCTTGATCCAGCCACCCACGCGGGTGGTTACTGACGATTCCGGCCCGTCGCGGGCGCGGGGAAGTCTGTGGAAGTCTGATACAGAGTTCCCCCGCCTTTGCGGGGACAGACCCGAATTAAGCCGGTGGATCTATGAGCCGCAAAATGCTCCCAATGGCCCACGGGCGGGGAACGCTCGCCACGAGGGGCGGGGTTATCCTTTTACACACACGGGGAGTGCCGCGACCTGCCCGCGAATCCTGAACCACTGGTCGCCTCCATGCGGGGGGCGTGGATCGAAACCAGCTTGACCGTACCGATCCGGGCGACCTCGCTCGCGGAGAAGTCTATGGAAGTCTGTATCAGAGTTCCCCCGCACACGCGTGGGTAGACGGGTCAAGGGGCCAATTGGTCCCTTGAGAGTTGCGGCTTGACCGCGAATTTTGGACACCTACACTTCAAACTTCAAACTTCAAACTTCAAACTTCAAACTGCCAGTTTTGCTTGCCTTCTTGCCCGACACTGTATATACAACGTCGGCACACGATATATTTATATATTATTATTTTAAAGACGTCCTGAAACCCCTAAAACCAAAGGCTTTACACTATGAAAAACGAAAAGATGACATTGAAATCGATACGATGGGACCCTGTAAAAGCGAAACGCCTGCGCGAAGACAAAACGCGTCGCGGGGTTTCTTTCGAGGACTGCGTTGTGGCCATAGAAGGTGGTGGGGTGCTGGCTATCACCCTAAACCCGAGCAAAAAACATCGCGGCCAATGGATGTATGTGTTGAACTTCGAAGGCTATGCCTACGTTGTGCCCTTTGAGGAACGCGAGGACATAATTGATCTCATAACCGTGTTTCCAAGTCGCAAGTACACAAGAGACTACCTCGGTAAAAAAACACCATGAAAGTGAAAAAGAACCATGAAAAAAGAACCATATGTAGAAAAATATCTGGACGACGAAGAGCGTGAGCTTATCGAAGCTATAGAAGCTGACGATTACGAGCCTCAAAGCGTCCTAACACCTGAAATGCTCAAAGAGCATCAAGCCGCTGCGCGTAACACTATCAACGAAACCAGCACCAAGGTTTCACTGCGCATCGGGAAAACAGACCTTGCGCGCGTGAAAGCTCGGGCGCTGTGCGAAGGTATGCCGTATCAGACACTGATTAAGTCGATTATTCATCAAGCGGTAAGTCGCTAAAATACGCCTATAAGGCCCAAAAGAAGCGGCGAGTGTGGAGTTCATCCCGGAAAAAGGCGGTGGCGCGGGTGTGCTCCTGAAAAAAGGAATTTGAAAAATGGATATAGGCACAGCGATTGCGGCTGCAGGCGAAACGCTCAAACTAGGGTCTGTTGACAATCATCGTGTTGCAATGAGCATGGCACAGAGGTGCCAGTTGGCAGCGTAGCTTGTATCAGTCTTGTCGTATCGCGTTGCTATGCCTCTGAATTCCTTGATCTTTGCGAAGTAGTTTTCGATGAGATGGCGCCACTTGTACATGTGGGTATCGTAGTCCCGTTGAACTTTTCGGTTCGATTTGGGCGGGATGACAGCGGTTGCGCCACGCTCATCAAGGTCTTGCAGGAGCCAGTCGGCGTCGAAGGCTTTGTCGGCCAGCAACGCCCCAAAGGAAGCCCCCTTGATCAGAGGAGCGACCCCCTTCATGTCGTGTGCCTGTCCCGGCAAAAGCAGAAACCGGAACAGGTTACCGAGCGCATCGACCAAGGCCACGACCTTGGTCGTCAGTCCGCCGCGAGAGCGTCCGATAGCCTGGTGTTGAGTCCCCCTTTTGCGCCCGAAGCCTTCTGATGAGCTTGAACAATCGTCCCGTCGATAAGGGCATATTCCAGGTCCGGCTCGCCACTCATGGCATTGAAAAGACTCTCGAACACGCCGTTCCTGGCCCATCGACGAAATCGCTTGAACTGGCTGTTCCAGTTGCCAAACTCTTTGGGCAAATCCCGCCATGGGGACCCTGTGCGTACGCGCCATAATACTGCTTCCATAAACCGGCGATTATTGCGCGCGGTAACACCCGGATCGCCTGCCTTGCCCGGTATAAGCGGCTCAATCTTCTCCCAAAGCTCATCGGAAACAGCCAAACGATTTGCGTCCATCAACACCTCCATTTTGGAAGCTTGAATCAGACTTCAGGCAAAATGGGAACCCCGAATGTCAACAGGCCCTAGTGAAAGGGCTAAAAGACCTCGATCATGCCTTGGACAAGGCTGAATTAAAGTCGGCTATGGTAGACCTCCATTCCAATCTGGCAGATGTCAAAATTGCGCTAAGCGATGCACAAAGCGAGCTTCATCAGCGTGACGAAAGAATTGCAGAGCTTGAAGCTGCACTGGAGAATAAGGCTACATTGAAAGAGGTCGATGGCTTCATGTACGCCGTGGACGATCAGGGAACCCCGAAAGGACTTCCCTTTTGCCCCGCTTGCCTTGCGAATGGTGGAAAACAAGTCCACCCTGCGGACATTCAGAGAGGAACCTTCCTGTGTCCTTCCTGTAAGGCTGTCTATATGAACCTGACAAGACTGTGATGTTCTGGACGACATGCGCCGCCGGTGCATTCTTGGAGTCGTGTGTGGAAATGATGCTACGCACCGGCACAAGCCGCCAGAAGCACGATCCCACCTTGAACGCTTCCCAGCAGCCCCTGCGGCGGGAAGCCCGAAAGAGGTGGTCCTGCTTTTTCGACCAGTTTGCAGTGTAAAACGCGGAGCAATATTGGGCCACAGAAGCGGCTGCATATCGCAGTTGTAGCGGAGTAAAAGTCCGCCAGTTTGTGCCCTTCGTTTATTCGGAGGGCGGGAGATGTATTCTGTGGATATTTATAGTCGTGTGCGCCGTGCTTGTTTGAAGGACGGTATGTCTGGCCGAGAAGCGGCGCGGTTTTTCAACATGGCGTAATCAGGATCAGCACTCAGTTACCCCTGTTATTCTGGATGCACATGCAATTGAAAAGGAGACTGACCAATGGAATATTTTGCTGGTTTGGATGTGTCCATGGAAGAGACGCATATCTGCATTCTGGATCGTGAAGGGGCCCTTATTCGTGAAGGAAAAGCGAGCTCAACACCAAAAGCGATCGCTGACTTCCTCGCTTCTGGACCACCATGTGCCAAAGTTGTATTTGAAACGGGACGGATGGCACCAATGCTTTACCATGGGCTGACGGAGCTTGGTGTCCCGGTTGTTTGCATCGAGAGCAGGCAAGCATATCAGGCCCTTAAATCTCTGGCCGGCCACAAGACGGACCGCAATGATGCCCGCGGTTTGGCACACCTGGCGCGGACGGGATTCTACAAGCCGACCCATGTCAAATCACTGTCAGCGCACGCAATCCGGTCGCTGATCGCAGCCCGCAAGAAGCTGGTCGGACAGCGTGTGACGCTCGACAATCAGATCCGCGGTCTGGTCGTCGTCTTCGGCGTGCGGCTGCCACGAGCTTTGTCTCCGGCATTCAAAAACGCGGCGCTAAAAGTTAGCGATGGAGTGCCTGGCCTCCATGCCGCAATTTGCGGACTGTTCGCAGCACGCGAAGCAATCCTCGCGGCGGTTGCAGCCATTGATGGCGACATCAAAAAGATGACCCGCAAATCCGAAGTCTGCCAGCGCCTTATGACGGTACCAGGGGTCGGTCCGATCACAGCATTGGCCTTTGCCGCAGCAATTGATGATCCGTCGCGTTTCAGGAAATCGCGTGATGTGGGGGCGTATCTTGGACTGGTGCCGCGACGGCATCAATCTGGTGAAATCGACTACACGGGCAGCATCTCAAAGCGGGGCGACGTGCGCGTCAGAACGCTTCTCTATGAGGCCGCCAATGTGATGCTGACGCGGTATGCCGCTCCGCTCAAATTGAAGACATGGGCCCTCGCAATCGGTGCGCGCTCAACGATGAGAAAGGCCCGAGTGGCTCTGGCGCGTCGTCTGGCAATCATACTTCATGCCATTATGCGAGACAAAACTGACTTCCAGTCCGCGTAAGGCTTACGAGGCGACAACGAGGATTCCTAAATCAAAGTTCCCATCTGGGACGATGCCCGAGGGAGGGCGTGAGACACGGCGCCGATTCTGTAGCAACAGCCAAGACCAACGGTATGATTGCGGTTTCAACATTGCCGACCCACACCCAGCCAACCCCATCATGAACCTCAGAGTTCGAAGAGAACAAAGGCAACCTCTGACATCAAAAGCAGGAAACTCAGGAAACACGCATTGACAGATTAGAGAACAAAGATCGTAAGACGATCGCGAAGATGCTGCGCCATGAACTTCCGCCTGGGTATCGTCGGTCGGAAGCGCCTCGGCGGCCAACGCTTGATGGTTATGTTGGTGTGGTCGATGAGATACTGCGCACAGACAAAGCCCTGATCAAAAAGCAGCGACACACGGCCAAGCGCATCTTTGAACGGCTGCGCGATGAGCATGGATATGCCGGCAGCCTGACCACGGTGACCTATTACGTGCGCGAGCAAAAACGGCGCACCAAAGAGGTGTTTGTGCCGTTGTCGCATCGGCCGGGCCATGCGCAGGTTGATTTTGGTGAGACGCTGGGCGTGATCGGTGGCGTGGAATGCAAGATCCACTTCTTCGTGATGAGCTTGCCACATTCTGATGCGGTGTTTGTGAAGGGATATCCAGCTGAGACAACCGAGGCGTTTTGCGATGGCCATGTGTCCGCCTTTGCATTCTTTGGCGGCATTCCGCAATCCATTCTCTACGACAATACCAAGATCGCCGTGGCTCGGATACTCGGGGATAAGACGCGCATCCGCACACGTCGGTTTACGGAACTGCAGTCGCATTACTTGTTTGATGACAAGTTTGGCAGACCCGCGCGAGGGAACGATAAAGGCAACGTTGAGGGCATGGTTGGATACACCCGCCGCAACTTCATGGTTCCCGCACCTCGCTATGACAGCTTTGATGATCTGAACGCACATTTGGAAGAGAAGTGTTTAGCACGTCAGGCCGATACGTTGCGGGGTCACACCCAAACCATAGGCGCACGCCTGATGTCGGATTTGGATGCTCTGATGGGATTGCCCGTCGCAGAATATGAAGCCTGCGATCACGTCAGCACGCGTGCAACGTCGATCTCAATGGTGCGCTATCGCAGCAATGATTACTCGGTGCCAGTAGCCTATGCGCACCACGATGTTCATGTGCGTGGGTTTGTGCATGAGGTTATCATCGGCTGCGGCAATGAGATTATTGCGCGGCACAAACGATCCTACACATCAGCGGATATGGTCTTTGACCCATTGCACTTTTTGCCCCTGCTTGAACAAAAGGTGGGTGCCCTGGATCAGGCCGCGCCTTTGCAGGGTTGGCATTTGCCAGATGTATTTGCCACGCTGCACCGACTGCTTGAAGCCAGAATGGGTAAGCCGGGCAAGCGAGAATACGTTCAAGTCTTGCGCCTTTTGGAGACCTTCGAAATGGATGTTGTGCAAGGCGCAATCCAGCAGGCAATAGATATGGGTGCAATTGGCTATGACGCCGTAAAACACCTTGTACTGTGTCGGGTTGAGAAGCGGCCACCACGATTGGATTTGGACTTCTATCCATACTTGCCCAAGGCCAATGTCGGCACAACACGCCCATCCAGTTACATGAGCTTGATGGGAAGGACCGCGGCATGACCGAAGCCCCTCGGATTCTTCTACGGCATCATCTTAAACAACTGCGACTGCCAACGTTCCAAGGCGAGTATGCCAAACAGGCGCAGCTCTGTGCTGCAGAGAACAAAGATCACATCCACTATCTGGCGCGGCTGTGTGAGATGGAATTGATCGACCGCGAACGCCGGATGATTGAACGGCGCATCAAAGCGGCGAAGTTCCCCAGCACCAAGAGCTTGGATAGCTTTGACTTCAAGATCATGCCAAGCTTGAACAAGCCCCTGACGATGGATCTGGCACGATGCGATTACGTTAATCGCAGGGAGAACATCATCGCGCTCGGCCCGTCAGGCACGGGCAAGACACACATCGCCCTGGGACTTGGGCTGGCTGCATGTCAAAGAGGACTGAAGGTGCGCTTCACAACGGCTGCGGCATTAGTCCATGATCTGATCGAGGCTCAAGATGAGCGGAGATTGCAGCGCCTTCAAAAGCAACTGACCAGCCAGAACCTGTTGATCATTGATGAACTGGGCTTCGTACCGCTCAGCAAATCTGGCGCAGAGCTGCTCTTCGAGGTCATATCCCAATGCTATGAACGCGGCTCCATCATCATAACCTCGAACCTGCCCTTCGATGAATGGACTGAAGTCTTTGGCTCTGAGCGGCTGACCGGTGCGCTACTCGATCGTTTAACCCATCACGTCCACATCCTCGAGATGAATGGCGAAAGCTATCGGCTCAAACACAGTCGCAACAACCGAAAATAACCAGCCCGCAATCACAGTCAGAATAATGCTGGCCTTATGGCCAGCATGCGCTTTGGCACGCTTCAGCTTTGTGACGAGCACGCGTGCAAAAGCGCCACAAAACATCAACCGAAGTGGCCCATTTTTACGCCGCGACATGGACCCATTTTACTCTGCGATTGACATTGCAGCCTTGCTAAGATGGATCAGGGTT
Source organism: Roseovarius sp. (assembly GCA_965207105.1). Classification (GTDB taxonomy): domain Bacteria; phylum Pseudomonadota; class Alphaproteobacteria; order Rhodobacterales; family Rhodobacteraceae; genus Roseovarius. Next base: position 53,278 of record CBDBLS010000071.1, read on the forward strand.
TCATTCAGGCTGCTAATCTCATTGGTTCTGTTTTGCTGGCATAGGCCTCATCCGGGGTCAATATGCCGTGGGTCGAATGGGGGCGCTCAGAGTTGTAGTAGGCCAGCCATTTGCTGATCCCGGCTCGCATTTCTGATCCGGTCTCAAAGGCGTTCAGGTACACACATTCATATTTCAGCGACCGCCACAGTCGCTCGATCATGCGGTTGTCGCGCCAAGCGCCTTTCCCATCCATGCTGATTTTGATCTTTGCGTCGATCAGCACGTCGATCCAAGCGCCGCTGGTGAACTGGCTGCCCTGATGGCTGTTGAAGATCTCAGGTTTGCCGTATTTTGATAAGGCCTCTTTCAGGGCCTCCACGCAGAAGTCCGCGTCCATGCTGTTTGACAGCCGCCACGCCAGCACCTTGCGACTGTACCAATCCATGATCGCAACCAGGTACAGGAAGCCCCGCCGCATAGGGATATTAGGTGATGTCTGCGCACCAGACTTGGTTCGGGCGGTCAATCACCGCGTTGCGCAGCAGATATGGCCAGATCTTGTGCTGCGGATGTTTCTTGCTGGTGCTGGGTTCCTGATAAATCGGAACCAGACGCATAAGCCGCATCAACCGTCGGACACGGTGACGGCCACATCCGTGATTGTTGCGCTTCATGTAACGCGCCATCTGCCGTGATCCGTACCACGGCGTTTCCAGGAACTGCTTGTCGATGATTTCCATGAAACGCAGGTTCTCAGCGCTCTCGCCCTTCGGTTCATAGTAAAGATTGGAACGCGACAACGTCAGCAACGCACACTGCCGACGCATGCTCAGCTTGTGATCCTTGCTCACCATTTTTTGCCTCGCGTACCGAGCAACCGGTGCGAGGCATCGGCCAAAAAATCCCGCTCCACAACAAGTTGACCGATCTTGGAATGAAGCTTGTCAACGTCGGCGGCGCTCACCTGCCCGGGGGCTGAACTCCGGCGCGTAAACGCTGTCGCCATGTTCTCTATCGCCGCGCGTTTCCACGTCCCTATCCGGGTTGGATGCACGCCGTATTTCTTGGACAGCTCAGCCAGTGTCATCTCATCACGGATAGCCTCAAGCGCAACCTTGGCTTTGAACTCGGGCGAATGGTTCTTTCGTTTCTTCATTTCGGATCACTTCTTTCATCATGCGATCCACCTTAACGACTGGTCCGAATTTCCGCGACCACCTCTACTTTTGGCCATGTCACATATATCCGGAATTTCGCGATCCCAGCTCTTGTTGTTGCCTGAAGCTGTGGATGATTATGTGGACCCTGATAACCCGGTACGATTTATCGAGGCCTTCGTTGACAGTCTTGATCTTGGCGCAGCTGACTTTGGTCGAACCCAGCCCAAAGCCACCGGCAGGCCGGGGTACGATCCAGGCGATCTGCTGAAGCTCTATATTTATGGGTATCTAAACCGGGTTCGCTCCAGCCGCCGTCTGGAAGCGGAAACGCATCGTAATCTCGAAGTTATCTGGCTGATGCGGCAATTGCAGCCCGACTTTAAAACCATTGCCGACTTCAGGCGGGATAACAGAACAGCTTTCCGCAAGGTATTCCGGGAGTTTGTGGTTCTCTGTCGCAGCCTTGATCTGTTTGGCCGCGCGTTGATCGCGGTCGATGGCACGCGCCTGAAGGCCGTAAACTGAACCGCCCCGGGTTTACCGGAGAGTTGTCGGTTCAAATATCAGGCTGCTTTTTCTGTGGCATTCAAGGCTTCATAGAAGTTCTCCTCTGCTTCTTGCGGGGTGATGTATCCGATTTTGCTGTGCAGGCGTTTTGTGTTGTACCAATTCACCCATTTCAAAGTTTCCCATTCGACCTGTCCGACGGATTTCCAGGGTCCCATGAAGTCGATGACCTCAGTTTTGAACAGACCGATTGTGCTTTCTGCCAGAGCATTGTCATAACTGTCGCCAACGCTGCCGACGGACGGGTCGATGCCTGCTTCGACCAGCCGTTCGGTGTACTTTATCGACAGGTATTGGCTGCCCCGATCACTGTGGTGGATCAGGTTGTTCGCCCCGGATGGAGCCCGCTGACAGATTGCCTGGTTCAGGGCATCCAGGACAAATCCTGTTGTCATGGACGTCGAGACACGCCAGCCCACGATGCAGCGAGCAAAGACATCAATCACGAATGCGACGTAAACCATGCCCTGCCAGCTTGAGACACAGGTGAAATCACTGACCCAAAGCCGGTTCGGCATGCTTGCTGTGAAGTCGCGATTGACCTTATCGTCCGGGCACGGCCGAGAGGTGTCAGGGTTGGTGGTGATTGGCTTTTGACCCCGTACAACACCCTGTATTTCCATAGCTTTCATCAGACGTTCCACTGTGCAGCGCGCGATGTCGTGATTGTTCCGGCGCAACTCATGCCAGATTTTCCGCGCGCCATATCGCTTGCCGCTATCATCGAAGGCATCCTCAATCCTCTTTCGATCTATCGCGTCCTGTTTGGCTCGGTCTGACGCCAGATCAGGATCACGAGCAATGGCCTCATGAGCATGGAAAGTGGAAGGGGCAATCGGCAGTACCCTGCAGATCGGCTCGACCCCATGGACCATTTTGTGATCTTCAATGAAGGCGATCATTTGCGGAACGGGCGGTCGAGCTCCGCCTGGGCAAAATACGCAGATGCCTTCTTCAGGATCTCATTGGCCTGGCGCAGTTCCTTAACCTCGCGCTCCAAATCTTTGATGCGATCCTTCTCTTCGCTCGTCAGCCCCGCGCGCTGGCCGTCATCGCGCTCCGCCTGCTGACACCAGACACGCAAACTGTCCGGTGAGCAACCAAGCTTCGGCGCAATCGCTTTGTAGGCAGCTGTATCGCTGGCATAATTTACACGGTTCTCTCGAAAGAGCCGGACGCCGCGTTCACGCAGCTCGGCAGGATAGGCGGGGGTATGTGGTTTCTTCGTCATAAGGTTCACCTTTGGAGTGTTTTACTCTCCGGTAAACCCGGGGCGGTTCATGTTCTGCGATCACCTCAGCCGCACACCCAATGACGACCCGATCCACAAAGCCTTTGATCCAGACCTCACGGTGCCCAAAGGCAACGGGCACCGAGTAATCATTGCCACGATAGCGAACCACTGATGTGGATGTCACCTGACCGCTGCGCAGATCGCAGGCCTCAAACGGCGCGGCAGGCAAACCCTGCATCGCAGCCGGATCGGCCTGCAATCGTTCGCCAATGCTGATCCTATGGCCACGCAGGATATCCGTCCGGCGTTTACGACACTGCTCTTCGAGATACTCATTGAACGCATCCCGGCCTGGAAAACGCGGCATCGGCACCATGAAGTTGCGGCGGGAATAGCCGACTGGACCTTCGACCTTACCTTTGTCGTTACCCTTGCCGGGGCGACCATACCGATCCTGGATCACATAGTGGGACAGCATCGCACTGAACCGTTGGGTACGGTTGCGCGTGCCGTCGGGCATGATCTTCGCGACCGGACATTTGTCATTATCACAGAGGATTGATTGAGGGGCCGCGCCGAAGAACGCGAAGGCATGCACGTGCCCGTCCAGCCAGGCCCCGGTGTTCGCAGCAGGATACGCTCGAACACAGCAGGCATCACTGTGTGGCAGGTCCAGCGCAAAGAAGCAGGCTCGGCCAATCCCAAAATCCCAGGCAATCTGACGCCCGCTCAACCCATCCTGAAAATGGGCGCGGTGCACCTTCAAATACAATTCCACGGTGAAAATCCCCCGGCCCTCCCATCAAACGAAAGGGCAAAAGTGGACGACTTTTACGCCGCCCGCGACAACACAACGACGCCGCTACCGTGGCCGAGTATTGCTCCGCCGATTACAACAGCGCCTCTGATCGTGTTCATTGAAGTTGTCGCAACCGATGGGGCGATCACTGAAAGAAGGCGGGAAGCGATGCTGGAGCTTACCGACGCTGCGGGCTTTACACGATCTCAGGTGGCTTTCCTTACGGCATATCAAGACCGGGAGTCTGCAGGCTTTCGCAAAACCGTCTCTGCATTAGCTTGGGGTTCTTTTGCATGGTTTGTGTCTGAGCCAGAGAACCTTATCCAAATGCGGGATGGCTCTGCATCAGCTGCAAAATTGTCAGATATCGTCACACCGTAGCTCGGTCTTAACAAAACCGAGAAGCGTCAGGGTCTACCTGGTTTTTCAAACCATTTTCGACAAAACCCAAGGTAGGCCCTGTCCGCATTCCGTGGGGCGTCTAGACCGCCATCGTGCATCCACGACCGCCATTCCTGTTCGAGCATGTACACATCCCAGCCGGGCGCTGCTTCGCGAGCCTCTTCGTAGGTGGATGGCCTTAGTTTGAAAGTTGTTCTCGACGCAACTTCTGGCGACCGCTTCCGTTCGGCGGAGAACATGTCACGGTCCAAGTCGAAGTTAATGAAGTAGTCGAGTAAACCATCCGGGGATACCGTTCTAACCAGCTTCTTAATGCTCAGACGGAACTGTTTCAAAGAGCCGGTAGACCCGCACTTTTTGTGCAGCTTTTCCAGCGAAATTTCCCACCGTGGCTGCTTTCCGCAGTGCTTTCGACAAAGCTCATACACGCGTCGATCCAAAGGCTTACCGAGCCTGAAATAGTCGCGGTGCAGACTTAGAACCTCGTTCCCCTCCACCGCGTTGAAAAGCCACTCGGGCAGGGTGACGCCCCACTCCAGAACGCGGCCTGTGGTCTCGGATCGTCTTATCGTAGCACCTTCAATCAGACCGAATGCCTGCCATTGCTGCTCGCCATTTGTCTTGATGTTGGTGCGAAGTCGTGTCCCATCCAATCGAGACAATGCCGTCTTGAGATTTTCATAGGCGTTGCCGTTCTTCCCACGGTTTGAGAATTGAAGGAAGTCAGAGGCCGCAAAGCTGATGTGCCTTGAGAGCGGCTCGCCTCGGTTCTTCGCAGCCATCAGTTGGCTGATTGCGAAAATCAGAATGTCTTTGTCATACACTGTTGCAATACCATGTGGCCCCGGCTCCACCTCCAGTGTCACATCACCGTTCGTGTAACGGCGGATGTTCCGATCCGGCCTCTTCGATAACGCAAAGATTGGGTGCTCCATAGATGCCATATCTGATTTTAGATTCACGTCACCGGGATCACAGATAAACAGCTCCTGTTGCGGATAACGATCCGGGAGAAGGTGTTCATCGGGTGCCGGTTTCGACATTTTAAAGACTCTCTTTGCTGTCGCTAACCCCATACTTTCCACATTTTAAAGACCGCGCAAGGACTTTCGACATTTTAAAGACCCAGTGGCAAGTGACGTTTGCAAGCGTTCTTGCAAGCCTTTTAGCTTGCTGTGTCGCAATCCTTTAGGATTTCCATAGGGATAGCCTTTTCTGCAAGCTAAAAGGCTTGCGAAACCGACCATGAGACATAGCCCGGTTCCATCCAACTCGGAGTCTGATCCAGAACTTCCTTTTTAAAGACCAAACTCACCTTTTTAGAGACCAGTTTTCGACATTTTAAAGACCGCTGTTTGAATATAGAGACGATATTTCAAATGCTTAGATTGGAAATCAGCACCCGTAACGATTCAATAACATATATATATAACAACACAGCAGAAATTTTTGCTCAAAAAGGGTCGTTTTGAAACAGAATATTTTTGGGAGAATTTCATTCTGCGCCTCTGGTTATATCGCACTACTATCAAAACGCTTACCAAGCTGAATAGCGTTAAAGACGGTGCTCAAAATGCGCTTGCTGGCTTTGATAGAGTATTTCAGATCAATGGCCGCAGTGGCTTGAAAGCTCTTCGAGAATGATCGAGCACTTTGATGATTACGCAGCAGGCATGGGGCGCGGGCCAGCCAATCGTGACAAAGATTTAGACCCTTGGCGAACGATTACAAAAGACCGCTATGAGCGTGGACAGTTCACCCTAAATCGCTCGGCTTCCTATAGTGCGGCTATTAAGTTGAGAACCGACGCGAAGTCGGTGAGTGATAATTTCATTGAATGGTACAACTTTGAGTAACTGAGTTATTACTCAAATGAGTTGTCGCGCTGTGCCATTACGCTGCACATAACTCTTAACGAAATTCACGAACGAACCACTAGGATTCTGTGGGATAGAATTTTTATCGCTTAGCATGTCCCGCCATTCCCGTTCGAGGAAGTATAGATCAAAACCCGCCGCATGCTTGCGGGCAGTGTTGTAAGCGGTATCTGGCAATCTGATTTGATCAAGTGCATCAATCATCTCAGGTTCGGCATAGATGTCGGAAAACTCAGGTCGCGGGCGGATGATAAACAAATCGCCGTCCAGCTCAAAAGTGTAGTCAGGGATGTGGTTTTTTTCGTTGTTCATGTCCACGATGGCCTTGACCATGCGGCGGAACTCTTTGGGCGTAGATTGTGAGCCCGTTTTTAGGCGCAGCTTTTCCATACCGTAGCGCAGCATGCGATTTTTCGTGCCGCAGCTTTTGCGGGCAATCTCATAGAGACGGCGTTCGAGCGGCTTGCGGAGCTGGAAATATTGCGGGGAGATTGTCAGGATATCGCCGCGTTTGGCATCGATGGCGTTGAACAGCCAGTCGGAGAGGGTGACTTCAACGGCCAGCATGCGGCCTTCACGTGACTTGCGGATTGTCTTGGCCGCGTCGATGAAACCGAACACTTCCCATTGCTCTACGCCGCCTGTGGTGATGTTGGTTTGAATTTCCGTACTGCGCAGGCGCGTCAGAGCGGCCTTGAAGCCTGCATAGCCCTTGTCGCTTGTGTCGCGATTTGTGGCCTTGAGAACATCATGAGCAGATAGGCGCATTGTGCGATGCACCTGACGGCCTGAGTTGATCGCCGCCATGCACTGCGAAATGCAGTAGATCAGGATATCGCGGTCGAACACGGTAGCGAGGCCGAGACTGGACGGTTTCAGCTCGATCCATCTGTCATTCATTTCATAGCGCCGTGGCGTCATGTCTGGCTTTGTTGAGAGTGTGAACAGGGGGTGTTCCATCGAAGCGATGTCAGATTTTGGCGCAGCGTCGAAGATGTCACAGACAAAGAAATCCCGTTGCGGATGCCGCACGGGGAGGAGGGGGGAGCGTTCTCTTTTGTCTGTTTCGGTCATTATGGGTTCGCGATATTACACACCACGTCAAGGATTCTCGCGATATCACACACCACGTTTCGCGATATCACACACCTATCTTCGCGATATCACACACCAAAATGAGCACATCAAGGCGAATTAGTTTTTTAAATCAGATGGTTACAAGCTCCTCAAAATCTGGAAACACATATAAACACAAATTAAAACACATAGGCTCTTCGCGCCGCTTCGAGCCAAAAAGGAATCCGCCGGAGGCGGATACTCAACGGCCTACAAGATCGCCTACGGCGATCACGGCCTTAAAGTTCGCTTCGCTCACCAAAAAGCAGGGGATTTTTCCTCTGCCCGTCACCTGCTTCAGGATACATCAAAACATAGAACCTGAATGGCACAAGGACGCTTCGCGCCAGCAAGCTGGTTAAAATCCTTGTGCTCTTATCAGAACCGTATGTTTCTTGATCCTTGCGAAGCGGCTCCGAAAAGCAGGGAAAAACAAGCCGCCGCCTGCACACCATAAGAAGCGTTGCCCCATGGCTTAGGAATATGTACCTAGTGACTTGTAAGGCAAATTGTCTTACACTATGTGTGTTGAGGTGATGATGGATTTTGAATGGGACGCTGAGAAGGCGCAGAAAAACTTAGAAAAGCATGGCGTCAGGTTCGAAATCGCGTCTGCTGTTTTTGCCGATCCTGATCGCATCACGGTCATAGATGATCGCTTTGACTATAGCGAAGAACGTCTTGTGACCTTGGGGCGAACGCATGACGGAATTTTGGTTGTCGTAACGACAGAGCGAGATGCAGGACAGATCATCCGTATCATTTCAGCCCGTAAGGCCAACAAACGAGAAAGGAGAACCTATGACGACAGTTAAACACACCCTAGGGCCTGTTGAGATACAGGATTCCCATTTCCATTAATTTCTGATTCAAGTTTCCAAAATGGAGGCGAGAATGTTGAGTGACCGGTTTTTGTAAAACGCGGAGCAATATTGGGCCACAGAAGCGGCTGCATATCGCAGTTGTAGCGGAGTAAAAGTCCGCCAGTTTGTGCCCTTCGTTTATTCGGAGGGCGGGAGATGTATTCTGTGGATATTTATAGTCGTGTGCGCCGTGCTTGTTTGAAGGACGGTATGTCTGGCCGAGAAGCGGCGCGGTTTTTCAACATGGCGTAATCAGGATCAGCACTCAGTTACCCCTGTTATTCTGGATGCACATGCAATTGAAAAGGAGACTGACCAATGGAATATTTTGCTGGTTTGGATGTGTCCATGGAAGAGACGCATATCTGCATTCTGGATCGTGAAGGGGCCCTTATTCGTGAAGGAAAAGCGAGCTCAACACCAAAAGCGATCGCTGACTTCCTCGCTTCTGGACCACCATGTGCCAAAGTTGTATTTGAAACGGGACGGATGGCACCAATGCTTTACCATGGGCTGACGGAGCTTGGTGTCCCGGTTGTTTGCATCGAGAGCAGGCAAGCATATCAGGCCCTTAAATCTCTGGCCGGCCACAAGACGGACCGCAATGATGCCCGCGGTTTGGCACACCTGGCGCGGACGGGATTCTACAAGCCGACCCATGTCAAATCACTGTCAGCGCACGCAATCCGGTCGCTGATCGCAGCCCGCAAGAAGCTGGTCGGACAGCGTGTGACGCTCGACAATCAGATCCGCGGTCTGGTCGTCGTCTTCGGCGTGCGGCTGCCACGAGCTTTGTCTCCGGCATTCAAAAACGCGGCGCTAAAAGTTAGCGATGGAGTGCCTGGCCTCCATGCCGCAATTTGCGGACTGTTCGCAGCACGCGAAGCAATCCTCGCGGCGGTTGCAGCCATTGATGGCGACATCAAAAAGATGACCCGCAAATCCGAAGTCTGCCAGCGCCTTATGACGGTACCAGGGGTCGGTCCGATCACAGCATTGGCCTTTGCCGCAGCAATTGATGATCCGTCGCGTTTCAGGAAATCGCGTGATGTGGGGGCGTATCTTGGACTGGTGCCGCGACGGCATCAATCTGGTGAAATCGACTACACGGGCAGCATCTCAAAGCGGGGCGACGTGCGCGTCAGAACGCTTCTCTATGAGGCCGCCAATGTGATGCTGACGCGGTATGCCGCTCCGCTCAAATTGAAGACATGGGCCCTCGCAATCGGTGCGCGCTCAACGATGAGAAAGGCCCGAGTGGCTCTGGCGCGTCGTCTGGCAATCATACTTCATGCCATTATGCGAGACAAAACTGACTTCCAGTCCGCGTAAGGCTTACGAGGCGACAACGAGGATTCCTAAATCAAAGTTCCCATCTGGGACGATGCCCGAGGGAGGGCGTGAGACACGGCGCCGATTCTGTAGCAACAGCCAAGACCAACGGTATGATTGCGGTTTCAACATTGCCGACCCACACCCAGCCAACCCCATCATGAACCTCAGAGTTCGAAGAGAACAAAGGCAACCTCTGACATCAAAAGCAGGAAACTCAGGAAACACGCATTGACAGATTAGAGAACAAAGATCGTAAGACGATCGCGAAGATGCTGCGCCATGAACTTCCGCCTGGGTATCGTCGGTCGGAAGCGCCTCGGCGGCCAACGCTTGATGGTTATGTTGGTGTGGTCGATGAGATACTGCGCACAGACAAAGCCCTGATCAAAAAGCAGCGACACACGGCCAAGCGCATCTTTGAACGGCTGCGCGATGAGCATGGATATGCCGGCAGCCTGACCACGGTGACCTATTACGTGCGCGAGCAAAAACGGCGCACCAAAGAGGTGTTTGTGCCGTTGTCGCATCGGCCGGGCCATGCGCAGGTTGATTTTGGTGAGACGCTGGGCGTGATCGGTGGCGTGGAATGCAAGATCCACTTCTTCGTGATGAGCTTGCCACATTCTGATGCGGTGTTTGTGAAGGGATATCCAGCTGAGACAACCGAGGCGTTTTGCGATGGCCATGTGTCCGCCTTTGCATTCTTTGGCGGCATTCCGCAATCCATTCTCTACGACAATACCAAGATCGCCGTGGCTCGGATACTCGGGGATAAGACGCGCATCCGCACACGTCGGTTTACGGAACTGCAGTCGCATTACTTGTTTGATGACAAGTTTGGCAGACCCGCGCGAGGGAACGATAAAGGCAACGTTGAGGGCATGGTTGGATACACCCGCCGCAACTTCATGGTTCCCGCACCTCGCTATGACAGCTTTGATGATCTGAACGCACATTTGGAAGAGAAGTGTTTAGCACGTCAGGCCGATACGTTGCGGGGTCACACCCAAACCATAGGCGCACGCCTGATGTCGGATTTGGATGCTCTGATGGGATTGCCCGTCGCAGAATATGAAGCCTGCGATCACGTCAGCACGCGTGCAACGTCGATCTCAATGGTGCGCTATCGCAGCAATGATTACTCGGTGCCAGTAGCCTATGCGCACCACGATGTTCATGTGCGTGGGTTTGTGCATGAGGTTATCATCGGCTGCGGCAATGAGATTATTGCGCGGCACAAACGATCCTACACATCAGCGGATATGGTCTTTGACCCATTGCACTTTTTGCCCCTGCTTGAACAAAAGGTGGGTGCCCTGGATCAGGCCGCGCCTTTGCAGGGTTGGCATTTGCCAGATGTATTTGCCACGCTGCACCGACTGCTTGAAGCCAGAATGGGTAAGCCGGGCAAGCGAGAATACGTTCAAGTCTTGCGCCTTTTGGAGACCTTCGAAATGGATGTTGTGCAAGGCGCAATCCAGCAGGCAATAGATATGGGTGCAATTGGCTATGACGCCGTAAAACACCTTGTACTGTGTCGGGTTGAGAAGCGGCCACCACGATTGGATTTGGACTTCTATCCATACTTGCCCAAGGCCAATGTCGGCACAACACGCCCATCCAGTTACATGAGCTTGATGGGAAGGACCGCGGCATGACCGAAGCCCCTCGGATTCTTCTACGGCATCATCTTAAACAACTGCGACTGCCAACGTTCCAAGGCGAGTATGCCAAACAGGCGCAGCTCTGTGCTGCAGAGAACAAAGATCACATCCACTATCTGGCGCGGCTGTGTGAGATGGAATTGATCGACCGCGAACGCCGGATGATTGAACGGCGCATCAAAGCGGCGAAGTTCCCCAGCACCAAGAGCTTGGATAGCTTTGACTTCAAGATCATGCCAAGCTTGAACAAGCCCCTGACGATGGATCTGGCACGATGCGATTACGTTAATCGCAGGGAGAACATCATCGCGCTCGGCCCGTCAGGCACGGGCAAGACACACATCGCCCTGGGACTTGGGCTGGCTGCATGTCAAAGAGGACTGAAGGTGCGCTTCACAACGGCTGCGGCATTAGTCCATGATCTGATCGAGGCTCAAGATGAGCGGAGATTGCAGCGCCTTCAAAAGCAACTGACCAGCCAGAACCTGTTGATCATTGATGAACTGGGCTTCGTACCGCTCAGCAAATCTGGCGCAGAGCTGCTCTTCGAGGTCATATCCCAATGCTATGAACGCGGCTCCATCATCATAACCTCGAACCTGCCCTTCGATGAATGGACTGAAGTCTTTGGCTCTGAGCGGCTGACCGGTGCGCTACTCGATCGTTTAACCCATCACGTCCACATCCTCGAGATGAATGGCGAAAGCTATCGGCTCAAACACAGTCGCAACAACCGAAAATAACCAGCCCGCAATCACAGTCAGAATAATGCTGGCCTTATGGCCAGCATGCGCTTTGGCACGCTTCAGCTTTGTGACGAGCACGCGTGCAAAAGCGCCACAAAAACATCAACCGAAGTGGCCCATTTTTACGCCGCGACATGGACCCATTTTACTCTGCGATTGACAGTCGGCGGTGCGGCACGGATGTCTGACGGTGATCACGCAAGCCTGGCTCTGTGTGTGCCAACTTCATTCTCCTTGCTTTCCAGAAAGATAGGGGATTTGTAACACCCCGGTTTAGAGTGTGCCCGCCCTGCAATTGCGTCGCGTATAATCAATGTTATGTTAAATAACCTTCTGCCAGCCTCCGTTGACAAGATCAGAGGTGCTGGATAGTCCAAACTGACCATGACGGCAGGCCCGGACACACGGGGTACAGGATATCTTGAAAGCTACATTTTACACGGTCTACCATATGGCCGCCCCCCTTATTGAAGGCGCGGCGGTGCGCCCGATACATGTGGGTCGCGCCCGGGCCGCCCAGCCTTTGGCAGATATGATCGGCGATGATACCGGCGATCATATCTCTGAAAGAAACCCGGCTTATTGCGAACTGACAGCCCTCTATTGGGCGTGGAAAAACGATGCGGCCTCAACCCATCTGGGGCTGATGCATTACCGCCGGGTTCTGGATATGGACAACGCCCATCCCGAACGCCCCGAAACCTTTGTGAACCGGTTCGACAGCACAGTCTGGCTGACCGGGCTGGACCGCTGGCTGGAGGATAACAGTGACATTGACCTGGTGGTGCCGCGCACGCATGTCATGGGCCGTACCCTGGCCGAAAATTACCGTGCCGGGCACCATCCGCAAGACTGGGATCTGACCCGCCAGATTATCGCCGAGCATCACCCCGGTGATGTGGCCGTCTTTGATGCAGTGGCGGGAAAACACGAAGTCCGCCTGGGCAATATGTTTTTGATGCGCCGTCCTCTTTTCGAGGCCTATTGCTCCTGGCTGTTTGATATCCTGATGCGGCTTGAGGCGCTGGAGGTGGACCGCCAGGCCTATTCGGTGCAGCAATCGCGCTATCTGGGCTATGTCGCCGAACGGCTGTTGACCGTCTGGGTGGAAAAGCTGCGCCGCGAACAGCCTGATCTGAAGATGCATGAGACGGGTATTTTGAACCTCAGCCAGGCCCTGGTGGTGCCCTGGATGAAGGGAGAGGCGCTGAATGGTCCGACAGATGTGAATATCGCCTTTGCAGCGGATCGCGCCTATCTGCCCCATACGGCGGCGATGCTGGCCTCGTTGCTGGAACATGCCGATGCGACACGCCAGCTGAACCTGTTTTTCCTGCACTCCAATATCGGGCCTGCGGACCTGGCCCTGCTGCGCGAGGTGGTGGCCCCCTACCCGCATGCAACCCTCTACGAGATCAATGCCGGGATGACCTTCAAGGACAGTTACCGCTCGGCCAGCCGGGCCCCGTCCAACACCACCTATAACCGGTTCTTGCTGTTTGATCTGCTGCCAGACCTGCACCAGCTGCTTTATGTTGATGTCGATATGATCTTTTGCGGCGATGTCACCCAGATCTGGGAAACCGAGATGGGCGATGCCCCCCTCGCGGCGGTCACGGATTACATCACGACCCGCACCCTGACAGGCGCCACCCCTACGATCGACCCGCAGGTGCCTGATCTCTACCGCTATCAGCGTGACGTTTTGGGACTGAGCGACGCGCAGATCGCGCGCTATTTCAACGCCGGGCTTTTATTGCTTAATTTCAAGGCGATGGAGGTTTCCAAAGTATGCGCCGACGTGATGGAGATGGCACATACAGGACAGTATCTTTTCCGCGATCAGGACATCCTGAATGCCTATTTCAAGGATCGGGTAACGGCCCTGCCGGCGCGTTACAACGTGTTCAACACGGTGCTGGACGGCTATAAACGGGTGCCGCAGGACAATCATGCCGCAGCCATGGAGGGGCGGCGCGATCCGCTGATCATCCATTATGCTGCGGGCGATTACAAACCCTGGAACGGGGTGCCTGTGCCCATGGCCGCCCCCTATTGGCGCGCCCTGATCACGACCCCGTTTTACGCCGAAGTGATGAGCGCGCTGGGGGGCAATGCCCGCAAACAGGCCGCCGGTCGTAATTTCATCGTCCGCAGCGGCATTGCCCTGGCCGAGCGGTTTCCCAGCCTGCGCCCGGCGCTGATGCGTGGCTATGCCCGGATACGACGTGGAGGCAGATAAGCGCACAACGCTTTAGCCGCGCACTATTTTGCCATTTTCAAAGTGAATGCCGCATTCGGTCTTGTCACTGTCTGCCCAGCGACCGGCGCGGGCATCCTCGCCCGGGGCCACGGCCCGGGTACAGGGCGCGCACCCGACTGACAGATAACCCTGTGCCTTCAGGGGATGTTGGGGCAGATCATGGGTGGTCATGTAATCGGCGACATCCGCCGCAGCCCAGTCAATCAGCGGATTGACCTTGATCCAGCGGTCCTGAGTTTCAAAAAGCTGCATATCCGAGCGTGTCGCCGCCTGTCCGCGTTTGCGCCCGGTGATCCAGCAGGACAACGACCGCAGCGCCGCCAGCATTGGCAGGGTCTTGCGCACATGGCAGCACAGATCGGGGTTGCGGGCGTGCAGATCGCCCGTCGGATCATCTGCGGCCACGCTGGCCGGGCGCGGCATGACCGTCTGGATGTTGCACAGGCCCAGCCGGGTCACCAGGTCATCCCGATAGCGCAGCGTTTCGGGGAAGTGTTTCATCGTGTCCAGAAAGATCACCGGCACATAAGGGTCAATTCGGGACACCATATGCAACAGCACAACCGCTTCTGTTCCAAAAGACGACACCAGCCCGATGCGCCCGGCAAAATCTGACCCGATCACCTCGCCCAGCAGATCCTGGGCTGAGCGCCCGGTGTGACGCTGGTTCAGCCCCTTGGCACGCTCGCTCAGCTCCAGCCGTGCATTGGTCTCGAATGTGGTCACGGCAACTCTCCTGATCTGGCGATAGATGTCCCGTCCCGGGTTCTATCGCGCGCCGGGCAATGAAACGCAATTGCTGAGCAGAAGTGGCCCTAAAAAAGGCAATTTTCCCACCGCAACACCCACCGCACGGTCAGTTTACCGGATTGCGATGTCTTGGCGGTCAGAGTGTCCTGGCCTGTTCAGCGCTGATCAAGAGGACGACCCGCATGTCAACCAACGTCTCCCAGATTTTGAGGATTCCCTATATTCAGGCCTCCCAGGCCCAGAAGCATGTCACCCATAACGAGGCCCTGCGGCTTCTGGATGTTCTGGTGCAGCTTGTGGTCAGCAGTCGGACCACTGCCACCCTCCCACCGACCCACCAGACGGGCGCCGTCATATCGTGCCAGACGGGGCCACGGGTGACTGGACGGATCAGGCCGGCAGACTGGCCGTGTTTCAGGATGGTGTCTGGGTTTTCATTACCCCGCTGGTCGGCTGGCAGGCCTATGTGAAGGATGAAAACAGCCATGTCACCTTTGAAGGGGGCATCTGGGGCCTTTCCAGCGCGCTGATAGATTTTCAGAATGTCGACATGGTGGGCATCAATACCACGGCTGACACGGCCAACCGGCTGGCGGTGGAATCGGCCAATACATTGCTGACCCATGCCGGGGATGATCACCGCCTGAAGGTGAACAAGGCGTCGCAGACCGACACGGCCAGCCTGCTGTTTCAAAACGATTTTACCGGGCATGCCGAGATGGGGTCCGTTGGCTCTGATGATTTCAGTGTGCGCGTCAGCCCCGATGGCAGCGGCTGGACCACGGCGATGACGATCAACGGCACGACCGGCCGCGCGACACTGCCCGAAGGTCTGCAGGTGATTGGGTCGATAACAGGCGACGGGGTGGTTGGAACCGTGTCTGAAAGCGGCGGAACGTCCACCGGGTCGATCCTTGAACAGGGCCAGAATGCAAATGGAAGTTACACCAAATTTGCAAGCGGTCTGATGATCATGACCAGCGCCGGGCTGTCTGTACTAGGGCCTGTTGACATTCGGGGTTCCCATTTTGCCTGAAGTCTGATTCAAGCTTCCAAAATGGAGGTGTTGATGGACGCAAATCGTTTGGCTGTTTCCGATGAGCTTTGGGAGAAGATTGAGCCGCTTATACCGGGCAAGGCAGGCGATCCGGGTGTTACCGCGCGCAATAATCGCCGGTTTATGGAAGCAGTATTATGGCGCGTACGCACAGGGTCCCCATGGCGGGATTTGCCCAAAGAGTTTGGCAACTGGAACAGCCAGTTCAAGCGATTTCGTCGATGGGCCAGGAACGGCGTGTTCGAGAGTCTTTTCAATGCCATGAGTGGCGAGCCGGACCTGGAATATGCCCTTATCGACGGGACGATTGTTCAAGCTCATCAGAAGGCTTCGGGCGCAAAAGGGGGACTCAACACCAGGCTATCGGACGCTCTCGCGGCGGACTGACGACCAAGGTCGTGGCCTTGGTCGATGCGCTCGGTAACCTGTTCCGGTTTCTGCTTTTGCCGGGACAGGCACACGACATGAAGGGGGTCGCTCCTCTGATCAAGGGGGCTTCCTTTGGGGCGTTGCTGGCCGACAAAGCCTTCGACGCCGACTGGCTCCTGCAAGACCTTGATGAGCGTGGCGCAACCGCTGTCATCCCGCCCAAATCGAACCGAAAAGTTCAACGGGACTACGATACCCACATGTACAAGTGGCGCCATCTCATCGAAAACTACTTCGCAAAGATCAAGGAATTCAGAGGCATAGCAACGCGATACGACAAGACTGATACAAGCTACGCTGCCAACTGGCACCTCTGTGCCATGCTCATTGCAACACGATGATTGTCAACAGACCCTAGGGACCATCTTTACCGCAGGCAATATTTTCATAAGTGCGCCAAGCACCTGGACTTATCCGGCCGCGCCTGCAAACAACCAGATTCAGGTCCTTGCTGCGGCGGAGGATACGCGCATCTGGGCCACGCCTAGCACACCGGGAAATACTGCCTGCAGCATCCGCCTGATGTCATATTCCAATACATTCAACACGGCTGAAGCCATCCGGGCTGTCGCATTTTGCCGCTGGTACTGAGGAAAACAACAATGAAGATAACCCTGATCCCCCGCGCGCAACCCAACCCTCTGGTGGCCCGCATTGAGGGCGATATCCTATATCTCAACGGTAGGGCGCTGGACCTGAGCCGCCTTGCAGACGGGGATATTCTGCCCGCAGAGGCGATCAACTCGGATTGGCTGACCGGAATGCTGACCCGCACAGACGGAGTTCTGCAGCTTGGCCTGATCCTACCGCATGGCCCCGGTGCCGCCCCCGAGACCTGTTTTCCCGAACCGGTTGAGGCCGGGGACGGTCCGGTCGCGCTGCCACCCTACGGCCCGGGCGCACCCACCCCTGACATGGCCGAAGGCATGATCCCGGTGGAGTGCTCACAGCTGGTCTCGGCACAGGATCACAAAAGAGCACAGGACGCCGCGCAACAGGCTGCGGATGTCGCCGCCGCCAAAGCGTATTTGCGGGATACGGATTGGTATGTGATGCGCCAGGCTGAGGCCGGAACGGAAATTCCCGGCGATGTGGTTGAAAAGCGCCGCGCGGCACGGAACACGGCCAGCGCCACCTGAGCCGGGCGGAGTCAGGGCTGGAAAATTATGGTGCAGATTTCAGAAAGTGAAATCCCCGGCATCCAAGTCGCCCAACAAGACATTTTCCAGCAGAATACTATTACCACTACCAGTATCGATTAAGACATCTGCCCCTTGTTGAGAGGAGGCTAAGGTGACGTCGCCCATGTTGGTGAGTGCTGTGAGCTGACTAAAATCAAGGATGACGTCATGGCCATGATTGTCTTCAAAGACGAAGGTGTCGAATGCGGAGAAGGAGCCGAAACCCACTGAGCCCTCTAACGTGTCGTCACCGTCGCCACCATTCAACGTGTCGCGTCCAAATTCCCCCCAACAAGCTGTCGTCACCATTCCCACCGTCCAGGATGTCGTTACCGGCACTGCCCTCCAAACTGTCGTCACCGTCACCGCCATGCAAAGTGTTGTTATACCGGAGCTACGCCAAAACCCGAAACTTCTCATGAGTTATGACGCGAAAATTGTCTGAGACTTGGCTTCGGAATGTTTTCCACTCGTTTGGTATGGTTACGCGGAAGAACTTCAGGATTGCATTCGCAAACTGTTTTTGGGTTGGGTAATGATGATTGTGCGTCACGAACTGGTGCATGACAGCCCATAATCGTTCAATGGGGTTCAGGTGCGGGCAGTATGGCGGCAACTGGATAAGGTGGATGCGGCAATCTGGCCTTGCGAGAAACGCCCTGACATCCGGCCCTTTGTGATAGGGCGCGTTGTCCCAGATGACGTGGATTAATCGCTTGTCGGGGTTGCGCGTTTCAATCTTGGCTAGAAGCTGCGTGGCACTGACACCGTCGACGGTGGTTGGCTCGACAAAGGGCGCGTCGAAGGTTTCAAGGTTGAGCCCGCCATGGATATTCACACGGCCTCGCCCAGCAGTGGTCGGGACTGCGGGGTTTGAGCCTGCCTTCACCCAGCCATATGCAGGCTTTGTCTGATATTCTGGGTGGACGGCATCAGCGAAATAAACGGCTTCATCAGCGCCAAGCTCGGTCATCAACCGCTCGTACATCGTAATGAAGCTGGCCTGTTTCTCGACAGATACACCCCGTGGCAGGGCCTTGGGTTTGCGATACTCAAACCCGAGCCGGGCAAGAAGCTTGATGCAGCCAGAATGCGAGTAGCGCAGGCCAAATTCTGTTGAAATATGGGCTCTTATCTCAACTGTCGAACGGCAGAAGCGACCGTTCAGCCAATCGCATAATGCAGCCTCTTGATCTGGGGCCATACGAGATTGACCCCCTTTCCAGCCATCGGCGGCAAGCGCGTCCCAGCCGCTTTCACGGTAGGTTTTGTGCCAGCCACGAATGGTGTCGTCGTCCAAATATAGAAATTCCGCGATTACTTGACAGGACTTCCCGTCATCCAGCAAAAGGAGCGCATTTGCACGCCGTGCAATCCCATGATCTTCGCGTTGACTGCGCACACAGGACTCAAGCTCAAGGCGCTCCGTGGGAGAAAGAAAGTTGGGACGGATCATGCGGCTAGCTGAATCGTTCTACGGTCAGACGTCAACCCGTCAAAAGTCGGGTGCTCGAGGACTCTGTGTATACCATCGCCCTTGGTACGCAAAGTATCGTTCCCGGCACCGCCATCCAAACTGTAGTGACCGTATAAGACGTCCACATATTCAAAGATGCCATCGGCGGACAATACGTCGTCACCGTCACCCCCAAACAACTTGTCGTTGCCACGGCCATAAACACTCAACTTGTCGTTCCCGGCACCGCCATCCAAAGTGCTGCTGGAACAACCACCGGAAAATAATACGTCGTCACCGTCGCCACCAAATAAAAGGTCGGCACCATTGCAAGCCCCATGTTCGTTAAAACTGTCACCGTTCAAAAAGTCGTCACCGGCCTTGCCATCTAGAGTGTCGTTGCCGAGCTCGCCCTGCAAAGTATCATCACCGATTCCGCCATTCAAATAATCGTCGCCATCCATGCCATTCAAGATGTCGTGCCCGTTACCGCCCCTTAAGATGTCGTGTCCGGCCCCGCCCTTTAAAGTATCGTTATCGGCCCCGCCGACCAAAGTATCGTTCCCGCCCCCACCGATCAGGCTGTCGTCACCGGCACGACCCAGCAATGTGTCATCACCGTTGCCGCCTTTCAAAAGGTTGCTCCCGGTACCACCATCCAAGAGGTCTGAACCATTCCCGCCGAATAAGGTGTCGTGATGATTGCGGCCAAACAGCTCATCGCCGCCATCCCCGCCTCTCAGAACGTCGTTTCCGTCTCCGCTCCGCAACGTGTCATTGCCGGTACCACCCGCCATGATGTCAGCACCAGCACTGCCATTCAGATTGTCATTTCCGCTGGTTCCGAGGATGTCCCGCCCAATCACACTCCACGCGCTTTCGGAAATATCCTGAGTGCGGCGGAATTCTGGAAAAAGGGTTGGAAACGCAAATATGTTGAAGAACCCCGGAAACAAACGCATTGTAACACCCCCTCATCATCTACAGCTTTATTCTTCCATAGCGAGTGAGGGCCTTCAATAAATTTACGTAGGCAGCAGGACCTTCGGTCTTTTTGACGGCCCGTCCTTTGCATCCTGGCCCTGATCCGGGGCGGGTGGCCTGAAACCTGCGGGCCCCAAGAGCTGATCGAAAAGGCCACTGATGTTATCCAAAGAAAAAGGGCGGCCCCTCAGAGGCTGCCCTTTTCGTAACTGCGATACTGCGCTTATGATTTCCAGAGCGACACACAAGGGATCTTGGTCTTGTCGCACCGCTCGGCGTATTTTTCAGCGATTTCCTTGACCTCGTCCATCACCCCTTCATCAAGCTTGATGGGCGACAGGCCAAGGCCGAGAAACTTGTCATTGATCACGTTCAGCTCGTTCTCATCCGCTTCGTTGCGCGGATTGTCCAGATAGGCGATGTCGCTGCCTGTCTTGTCATGGATCATCTGTGCCAGATCGCGCAGCCGGTGGGTTTCGGTCATCTGGTTGAGGATATTGACCCGTTCCCCTTTTTCAGGCGGGTTGGTCAGTGCCAGCTCGATGCAGCGGCAGGTGTCCGAGATATGGATAAAGGCGCGGGTCTGACCGCCGGTGCCATGCACCGTCATCGGATAATCGACCGCCGCCTGCATGATAAAGCGGTTTAGCACGGTGCCGTAATCGCCATCATAATCAAAGCGGTTGATCAGACGCTCGTCCTTGCGGGTCTCTTCGGTCTGTGTGCCCCAGACAATGCCCTGGTGCAGATCGGTGATCCGCACGGCGTCATTCTTGTTGTAGAAATGAAAGAACAGCTGATCCTGGCTTTTGGTCATGTGATAGATCGAGCCGGGGTTGGTGGGATACAGGATTTCCTGCTCGCTCTCGCCAACCGGCGTGTCGATCTTCACCTTCAGATAGCCCTCGGGAATCTGCATGCCCGCCGTGCCATACCCGTAAACCCCCATCGTGCCGAGATGCACCAGATGAATGTCGAGACCCGATTCCACAATCGCGGCCAGAACGTCATTGGTGGCGTTCAGATTGTTGTTGACCGTATAGCGTTTGTGCTGGGCCGATTTCATCGAATAAGGGGCGGCGCGCTGTTCGGCAAAATGGATGATTGCGTCAGGCTTTTCTTCTTTCAGCAAGGACAGCAGGCGGTGATATTGCTTGCCCACCGTGAAATTGTGGTAGCCGATCTTGTTGTTGGTCAGCTCTTCCCAGACGCGGATCCGCTCGCCAATGGGGCGGATCGGGGTGAGGCTGTCGACCTCCAGTTCCAGGTCAATCTCGCGGCGGCTCAGATTGTCCACGATGATGACATCATGGCCCCGGTTTGACAGATACAGTGCGTTTGGCCAGCCGCAAAAGCCGTCGCCACCCAGAATGATCACCTTCATATTACATGTCCCTCAATCTACAGGCGTAAATTTTGTGTCTATATCGTCGCAAACCGTTTGGAACGCAAATGGATAAACGAGGTTTGCGACGCTACGGCGTGCTCTGCGGCCATATCTGCGGATCATAGCCGAAAAGCTCAAAATCCCGCGCATAGATCTTGGCGACAAGGGCGGCGCTTTCGGGGGTGTAGACCGCCCGGTCACGATCCGACATCTTGCCCGCGCGCTCTGGCTCAGACATCAGCCCAAGATGTTGAGAAAGCTGGTTCCAATCGGCCTGA
>CBDBLS010000072.1:0-320945 GCA_965207105.1 Roseovarius sp.
AAACCGGAACAGGTTACCGAGCGCATCGACCAGGGCCACGACCTTGGTCGTCAGTCCGCCGCGAGAGCGTCCGATAGCCTGGTGTTGAGTCCCCCTTTTGCGCCCGAAGCCTTCTGATGAGCTTGAACAATCGTCCCGTCGATAAGGGCATATTCCAGGTCCGGCTCGCCACTCATGGCATTGAAAAGACTCTCGAACACGCCGTTCCCGGCCCACCGACGAAATCGCTTGAACCGGCTGTTCCGGTTGCCAAACTCTTTGGGCAAATCCCGCCATGGGGACCCTGTGCGTACGCGCCATAATACGGCTTCTATAAACCGGCGATTATTGCGCGCGGTAACACCCGGATCGCCTGCCTTGCCCGGTATAGGCGGCTCAATCTTCTCCCAAAGCTCATCTGAAACAGCCAAACGATTTGCGTCCATCAACACCTCCATTTTGGAAGCTTGAATCAGACTTCAGGCAAAATGGGAACCCCGAATGTCAACAGGCCCTAATTGAGCCTTGAAAAAGGAGTTGGTTCACCGTCGGCGGTTCAAAACACGGGCAGAAGCCAAGGCTGCAATCTTCGAATATATTGAGGTCTTCTACAACCGGCAGAGGCGTCACTCCACCATCGGATACCAAACGCCGCAACAGGCGTTCAACAATATGACTTGGAAAATGGCCGCATAGGGTCAATAATCAAACTGTCCGGAAATAGGGACGAAGTCCACAGCACAAAAAAACACAAAACAGGTCAAAAATCGAGGTGCCCTATATAGGAAGGGGGTTCCCTTGGTGCTTACCATGGACCTGTAAATCTGATAATTCATTCAATCTCTTTACGGAGATAATCCCGTTCAACCGCCACGGGCTGAAAACCCACGAGGTCCATATTGCGTTTTCCGATAACCATCGTTTTGACGCTGGCCCTTGGTGGGTTGACTGGCATTTCGGTCGGTTCGGTATTGCTGATCTCAGCCTCCGCCAGCCTGAAGAACACTCAGGAGCTTACAGCGAAACGCGCTGAACTGACCGTTACCGCCATCGAGCGTGGCGTTACGGCAATTCTGGCTCCGGCCCAGAACATGATCCACGAAATCGCTCGCCGGGTTACCTATGGCACACTCGACCTTGCGGACCGAGATCGCCTTGCGGCCACCTTGGCAGGAGCGTTGGCCTCGGCACCGCAAATGGGTGGCGTAGCAATCTGGCAGCCTGAGGTGGACGAGCTTTGGATTCGGCGCAACCCGGCGGGCGAGATTGCCGAGCGGAGTGTCTCCGGCCTCACGCGCGAAGAGTTTAACCCGGATTATTCATGACGGCTTTGATTTGGGCGCTTATGCGTTGGCTTTCTGGTGTTTTTCACGGTTTGGGCATGGGGCATCGTTTGCGCGGGCTTTGGCGCTTGCGGCTGATTTGTCGGGTTATGGTTTCAGGGTTCATCGGGAGGAGCAGTCGCGGTCTACGGCGCCTGCGCGTGGCTGGCCTGTCTTCCCAGCAGAGTGTCCAGGATGGTGATGAACAAGGCTTTGTCTGGACAGGCTGAAGCGAAGGCAACCCGGATCCGGGATTGGGTTTCAATAACCCGCGCTCCGATTTTCAGGAGACGGCGTTGGATTGTCTCGAAGTCGGATCGCTTCAACCCGGCGGCCTTCGGCATGGCTGAGCGCACCGCCCAGATCATCCAGTAGGCAATGGTGTGGAGGATCAGCCGCATCTGGTTGGCCGTTGCCGAGGAACAGGATGTACGATCGCTCTTCAACTGGGTTTTGTGGAGCTTGATCAAATTCTCCATCTGACCGCGGGCGCAATAGACACGCTCATAGAGCTGCTCCGGGGTGCCGTCGGCGAGTGAGGTCACAATGTATCTGACAGCCATGCCATGCGCCTGGCGTGCCTCAAACCGCGCGATGACCCGGCGCCTGGTCTCACCCCAACTCGCGGCAGCGTATTGGGTCTCACAAAAGCAGCGCAACACAAGCAAGCCTTCTTTCGCGCGCTGAACCGCACAGGCATCCTGAGCGCGTGTAACGACAGGATCACGACGCAAAGCAGAATTGGCTGGCAAGCCAAAGATGAAGTCCACCCCTGCCTGGGCTTCGCACCAGGCCATGACCTCCGGGCGGCCATAATGCCCGTCTCCGCGCAAGGTGATACGGGTCTGCGGCCAATGAGATCGAATGCGCCTGATGAGGCGACGAACATGGCCGCGCGCTTCCACGCCGGATGGCGTGCGCGCAGGGCGCAGGATGAATGCGACTGGTTTTTCGCTCTGGGCTTCGTACACATGGATCGGGGCATAGCCACGCTCACCATGGTAGCCGTTGAAGAGGGTCAGTTGCTGCTGGCCGTGAGCGGCATCAAACGTGTCATCAATATCAAGGGTCACCGATTCAGGTGGCGCGTCGTAGCTGCTACAAAAGATATCCACCATCTCGCGTCCAACCCGGATCAGGGAACGCTGGCCCACACCATTCTCAAATCGCGACATCGTCGGCTGGCTCACCAACCCTACGTCTTCGCCGGGCGCTTTGCCGAGCGCCATCATGAAGGCAGGGTCGTGTCGCAATTCGTCCAGGTCATCACCGTCTTCATAACCGCACGCGATGGCCATGGCCCGCGCGCGAAGAATGTCACACATGCGATGCGTCACCCGCGAAGGATCGCGACCATCGGGGATTACCCCAACCAAACGATCCACGATCCCCAGACGACGCTCCGCCTGAGCAAGAAGCAAAACACCGGCGTCAGAGGTGATCGCACCACCATCAAAACAGCCCGTAACTTTCTTGGAACGAATGGCTGGAAAAGAGAAGGAAGTCCGGGCTATATCACTCATGGCGGCGTTGGCAGTCATTGTCCGGCGTCCGGGATTGATTGTACACATGTTCTATACGCCAAATCAGACACTTACGCCAGCGCTGCCAACAAAAAACAGCACCGTCATGAATAATCCGGGTTAAGGCTATGACTAAGGGTTTCAATAGCAACGAAGAGATCCAATGGGACTCTCCTGTCTTTTTCGACCGACAAACCTTTATCAATTTGCGTAAGCCTTTGGTTAAGGATGGAGTCGTCGTCGGGGTGATGGTAACCGGAATATCACTTTCGTCTTTGTCGAGTTTAGTCGACGATTTGGCCGTCGACGATCTGACGCCTTTCGTGCTGTTTGGCAACGACGAGGTGTTGGCGCATCCGGCCTTGCTTGATCCGAAGTATGCGGCTTTGGTGACGCCACGCAAGCCAATGCTCTCGATTGGGGAAATCGACGATCCAGTGCTTGCCGCATTTCCCGGCTTGGGGGCACAGAGATCACCGGGAGATATCGGACTGGATGTACGCGTAACTGATAAGTTCAGCGGCTCGAGTGTGATTCTGTCACGCACTAGCAGCGCCTTTGGTCCAGTGCTGTGGCGGATCGGTACTTATGTGCCCAAAGGGTCCGTCAACGGTCAATTCAAACGTCTGGTTGGATCGATTGCCGTGGGTCTGGGAATGCTCATCGTTTCTATCGCGGCTTCGCTGTTTCTGGCCAGAAGAATGGCCCGCCCGATCAGGGCAATCTCGACTGCTGCAGAAAAGATAGAAAGGCTGGAACTAGACGCAATCGTGCCCTTGCAAGGGTCAGTTATTCGGGAGTTGGACCAACAGGCACACTCGTTCAACCGTATGATCCAAGGCTTGCGTTGGTTCCAGGCCTACGTCCCACGCCAATTGGTGCAAAGATTGATGGAGCAGACCGGGGGGCCGGCACGGGATGTGCGTGAGGCAGATCTAACCGTGATGTTCACAGATGTCGTTGGCTTCACGTCGCTCTCCGAGACGTTGCGGCCTTCGCAAATTGTGGCGCTGTTAAACGAGCATTTCGAGATTATCAACGGAGCCGTCGAAGCCGAAAGGGGGACGCTCGATAAGTTCATCGGTGATGCAGCAATGGCATTCTGGGGTGCGCCCGACTCAATGCTGGATCATGCCACCCGTGCCTGCCGTGCTGCTTTGGCCATCGCTGAGGCAGTGACAGCTCTCAACGCGCAATCCGATGGGCCGTCATTGCAGATCAAAATCGGGCTTCATTCCGGCCCGCTGATCGTGGGAAATATCGGCGCACAGACTCGGATGAATTATACCGTGATTGGGGATACCGTGAATGTCTGTGCCCGGATCGAAGCACTTGCTGGAGCCCATGCCGAGGATCAACATGCAACCATTCTCGTGAGTGGCGAAGTGGTGGACGCTACTGGCGAAGCCTTTGTATTTGAATCGATTGGCGATCAATTCGTTAAAGGTCGCGAACAAGCGGTTACGGTTTGGCGATTGGTAAGGGCAGCCGGGTAACGCGGCCCGTCAGACTGACTGTGGATGGAACGCCGCCGAAGTGGGATCGGTCAGTCCGGGCGCATCATCAAGCTCGCGCATCACTGGCAGACCGCCATCCGAACCGAACTGCGTGCCCGGGAGTTCCAGCCGCACCCGGCCACCGCGCCCGGAACCCGCACTCCGGTTAATCCATGGAATCCGCCCCGCAGCGTCGTCACCACCCTGATTGGTATCGAAAATGCCACGCTCAGGGACAGCGAAACCGGTCGTTTGCCGGGGGAAAGCGGGGAAAGATCACCCCGGCCTGAATACCCGAAACGGATGATGAAATACGCCCGCAGAGACTTTCGGGTATCCGGGGGTGTATCCGCCCGGATAAAGCGTCTCCGTCCGAAACACCGATTTTCAACCCACTGATAACACCGCATAAAACGGCTCCAAATCTGCAGGGGATAAAACCGGCGGTATGGCTGGCTGTGCGGTCGGTGTGCTGCTAACCGGTCTCTCCCGGATTTCTCCGGAAATTCAGGGAAAAAACAGGGGAAAAATTGCCCGGGTACAGGAACCTGTCTGTGGCAGTGTGCAGGCCCGCAATTTCCTGCCGGACTCCTGTTCCTGTATGGAATGTTCCTGTGTGGAACCGGCCTGCGGTCGGTGGGCAGGGAACGGGTATTGCCAGGGTGTCGGCAACCGGCCCGACCGGCTGTCATCTGCGCCTGTGCAGACCGGACATCCCCGGCCGCCGGTTCACACCGCGCCCCGCTTGCCTCCCGGCGGACCATCCCTGCATAAAACCGCAGACTGAACCGGACCGCCGCGCCGGTCTTCCTGACCGGAAACGCAGGGACCAGGGCACCGGTCAGGACGGCGGGCAGGGCAGGGCTGTCCATGGTGTCGTTCCCGGCCTTGCCTGCGGTGGCGTTACAGGGCGGACCGGTCCGGCACATGTCAATCCGGTCATCAGCCACCGGCATCCCGACATCTGTCCGGATGAAACCCGGGGTCGCGCGATTCCCCCGGCCCGGGCCGGAGCAGGTCCCCGTCCCGGCCCGCATGTTCGGCCAGGCTCTTGTCACCAGGGGCGCTGCTCATCCGGGAGACCGGGCAGCCGGATGCAGGGCACAACATCCATGCCCGTCTCCCGCGCCGTCGGCACACGGTCCTGCCCCGGCAATAATGGTGTTGCCCCCGGCGGACAGGACGGGACCGGTAAAACCGGACACCCTGATCGACGCCGCGATCTGCCGGACCTGATCCGCAGAACGGGCACGGGAATTCCGCACACAGGGGGTTTCAGGGCACGGGGACACCCGTCGGCAGCCGCCCGATCTCCGGAATGGGGGCAGGACCGGAGCACGTCCCGTCGCGCGAAGGGTTTTTTGCCGCTGGCCATGCCGGGATTCCTGACATTTTTTTCACCGCCGGTAACCGCCGGTATCGCGCAAATTCCGGCGCAACCCCTCCGGCGGTTTCCCCGCGCGTTTCAGGGGGGCATTTCGTTTCGAGCCCAGGGGCCATTTCGTTTCAGATGACCTGTCGGTAAAAATTTCCTGAATGGTTGCAATCGGTTGTCGGCGGCGGAAATCCGAAACGAAACGAAATGCAAAAAAATCGGCACGCAGAAGTAGGCAAGTGCGGCACATAACACCCACAAGCCATCCCCGCCGGGAAGGACCCGTGACTTCCGAATAACGGGATCGGCCCCTGGCGGCAACCAACATGCCGTTGGCGAGACGTTTCATTTGTTCCCGGCGTTTTGCTGCGGCCTCTTTCGGGAACCGGTAGACACAAACACCAATGACACCGTTTGGAAGTTCAGGTCAACCCCACG
Source organism: Roseovarius sp. (assembly GCA_965207105.1). Classification (GTDB taxonomy): domain Bacteria; phylum Pseudomonadota; class Alphaproteobacteria; order Rhodobacterales; family Rhodobacteraceae; genus Roseovarius. Next base: position 6,134 of record CBDBLS010000072.1, read on the forward strand.
AAAATGCCCCGGCTTCCGGGCACCAGTCGAACCTGCGATCACACATCCCAATATCCGGGGCGCGGATTACGTCCATTGAAGAGGACAGGATATGCTTGATCATCCAACACTGGATCAGCTCAAAACACTCAGGCTCGACGGCATGGCAGAAGCCTTCGCCGAGATGCAATCGCAAGACGGCACTGTCGGCTCAGCCATGCTGAATGGCTGGGCCTGCTCATTGACCGCGAGACGACCAGCCGTGAGACCAAACGGTTCCAAAGCCGCATGCGCACGGCAAAACTGCGCCATGTTGGTGCATCGCCAGAAGACGTCGATTACAAAACACGGCGCGGCCTCGATAAAGCCCTGTTCCAACAAATGCTGACCGGGTGCTGGATCAAAGACAAGCGCAACCTGATGTTCCGTAGCTACACGAAAAGCTTTGGGCGCTGGACTGGTTGGCGACCAGTAGTGCAGCGGTAATAATGAAGCACCGCATCATACCAGCGGCCTTAATATCGGACTCACTTTTGTGATTTCAGGTTTTCCGGAATTCTGGATCAATGCCCTCCGGAAGCAAGGAGGTGCCAATGGGTAGAGCAGTAAAAGTCACGCGTACAGACATGTCTGCTGGAGATTTGCGGTGTGCGGCAAAACGAACCTGTGTTGGTCGTGTTGTGCGTCGAATACCTGCCATTGCGCCGGTGCCTGATGGGGTGGATCGTGGAACGGCGGCCCGTAGCTGCGGTATGGATCGCCAAACGCTTCGGGATTGGGTGCGCCGCTGTAACGCAGAAGGAATTGATGGATTGTCCGATCGGTGTGGCAGGGGGGCAAAACCGCGCCTGTCGCCGGAACAACAGGCGCGGTTTGTTGCCTGGGTTGAGGCGGGGCCTGACCCTGCAGGAGACGGTGCAGTGCGGTGGCGCTGTGCCGATTTACAGGCTCGTGTTGAAGAAGGGTTCGGTGTAAAGCTGCATGAACGTACGATTGGCAAACATCTGGCCCGGCATGGTTTTCGCCGCCTTTCCGTGCGCCCGGAGCATCCCGGAACCGATCCCGCTGCACAGCAGGCTTTCAAAAAAAAACCTTGCCAGCCCCGTAGCCGCTATCGTGCCGGAGCGGGCGAATGGAAAACCTCTGGAAGTGTGGTTCCAGGATGAAGCGCGTGTTGGCCAACAGGGAACACTCACCCGCAAATGGGCCAGGCGTGGAACCCGCCCGCGCGCACCCCGTGATACAGGCTGCAAATGGAGCTGTATCTTCGGTGCAGCCTGTCCCGCACGTGGCACCGCCGCAGGTCTGGTCCTGCCCTGCGTCAACGCCGGGGCCATGGGGCTGCATCTCAGGGAGATCGCAAGGATGGTCGCACCGGATGCACATGCCCTGCCCATCGTAGACGGAGCAGGCTGGCACGGAGCAAAATGCCTGCAGGTGCCCGACAATATCACCCTCGTGAAGCTGCCGCCATATTCGCCGGAATTGAACCCGATGGAAAATGTATGGGCATATCCACGGGCCAACAAGCTCGCCATTTCCGTATTCGACACCTACGGGGAAATCCTCGAAAAATGCGCCGGGGCCTGGAACTTCTTCGCGACCGATCCGGATCGAGTGACCTCAATCACAAATCGAGATTGGATAAAGGTCATTTAATCGGCCTGTTGGTATCAGTCGATGCCCAATGCAGGCAGCCCGTTTACGATCTTCATTGTCTCCAGGCTCACGGTTATCACGCGGCGGAACAGGTCGAGAGGATAGGTGGGGGTGCCGACAGTTTCGTTCGCGTAATCGTTCGCGTCGTTGACGATACCGCTTTTGTTGTCTGTCTTCACCACCTGCCGCTCCATCACCCAATCCAGCGCGGGCTTGCCGTTGACCACGTAGTCATAGGCTTCCAGCGGGATGCCCTGAATGGTGATGTTGACGTTGTAGATAACGGTGGTCTTGTCTTTGTTCTTGCCCTTGCCACCGAACTTCATTTTGGTGACGCGATAGAATTTCACCGGGTCGTTTTGAGCCTCGTTAATCAGCGCATGAGCGCCCTCTTTGAAGGTCACCATGTAGGGTGCAACCGCCTCGAAATTCACATGCAGATCACCTAAGCCTCGGCCCGCATCGCGAAAGGCCTTGAAATCCTCAAAGCTCTTCACTGCCGGAATGCGGGGTAGCGCTTTGGCAAGGTTGTTCTTGAACCGCTCACGGTATTCGGGCGAATGCAACAGGCCATAGATGTAGTGGAACAGGTCTTCCTTGGTGATCTCCTGCCCCTGATAGGTGGCTTGAAAATGAGCCAGCCCTTCGTCTGTGATGGCATCGCGCCGTGTCAGGCCCCCGGCTTGATCCTTGGTACTGGCGAAAAGGCCCACATCGGGCTGCGTTTCCTCGTAGAGGTAGAGGGGGAAGCACTGGCCCTTCTCAACACTGTCGAGGCAAGGAAGCGCATTCGACATCAGGGCAGAGAAACCTGCTCGCGCGCCCACTCCCGAGACTTGGATCACCAGGTTTTCCGTCGCAGCGTTTGGAAAGATGCGGGGCATTTGGCCACGTCGATCATTGAATTGCACTGAATAGAACGCCCAAGAATATTCAAATGGTCGATATAGGGAGCGCGTAGCAACAGCGTTTTCAGCGGTGGCACGCTTTCCTCGTTTCACCCCTGCCAATAGGTGGTCGCTCCACGAAATGCGCTTTGGATTATAATTAACTGATTTTTTGATGCCCTTGACAGACTGACCCCCGAGTTCATCAACCGCCGTGTTATAGGTCTCGATCATCCGGCCCATATTGGCCATTAGTTTTTCAGGCGAGAAGTTGTATGCCCATGCATCACGTTGGGTTTTTAGGGCCTGTTGAGATTCATCGTGTGCGGATTATTGTCGCTCCGATGTGGATCATGGCTTCGAAACTGGTGTCGGTTTTGCAGGCACGCATTGCTATACGTTTGAATTCTTTGAGTTTCTGAAAGAAGTTTTCGACGAGATGCCTCCACTTATAGATTTCCATATCACATGAAGCTGGGCTTTTGCGGTTGGACTTGGGTGGAATAACGGCTTCAATGTCCCTTTCTGCCAATAACGCCCGAAGCCAATCCGCGTCAAAGGCCTTATCTGCCAACAGATTTCGGCAGCAAACATCTGCCAGCAATTCACGTGTTTTGAGCAGGTCATGCGCCTGTCCGGGCATCAGCCGGAAGTCGATGAGGTTGCCAAAGGCGTCGGTCAGCGCCAGAATTTTGGTGGTCATTCCGCCGCGAGACTTTCCGATGGCCTGATTTTGAGTCCCCCTTTTGCGCCCTGTCCATGACGGTGTACCTTGCAGATCGTGCCATCAATCATCGTATATTCGAAGTCGATATCTTCGGATAACTCATTGAACATACGATGAAATACGTCCCGTTTAACCCAATATCTGAACCGTGTGAAAATCGAATTCCATTTGCCAAATTCAGCCGGCAAGTCCCGCCATGGCGCACCTGTCCGGGCGATCCACAAAACAGCCTCCACAAACAAACGGGCGTCACCTCCAGTCCGCCCCGGATCGCTCTTCTTGCCAAGGCAATGGGGCTCTATAAGATCCCATTGCCCGTCACTTATCAAAAACCGGTCACTCAACATTCTCGCCTCCATTTTGGAAACTTGAATCAGAAATTAATGGAAATGGGAATCCTGTATCTCAACAGGCCCTAGTCCGTTCGAGAAGTCTTCAAAAATCAGCGGTTGGTCTTTAGTGCGCTTGTTGCCAATCAGGATGAACCTATCAAAGCTCCGATCCACCTGATCGAGCCAATCGTTGTTTTCATCGGGGGTGATGCGTTTCCAGCCTCTTGCGGCGGTGATGCCGTCAATGGACGCAAAATCCCGGATGATGGCCAGCTTTTCAGTTGTGGTCAGGTCAAGGCCAATGTCTTGAAAATGTAGGCTCAATTAGCATTGATTATGCGTGGCGTATTACAGGCAGGATGCCTGCTGCTGCGGCAAGTATCGCGCGCGGCGTTTGGTGGCTCGGAAGGACGGCAAGGTGGAACCACCGAAGGTAGCTGTCCAGGTATTTGGTTGCGATACCCCGATGGCGGCGCAGAAAGGTCTTTAACCGCTCATGCCGACTGTTCACGGTTTGAATGTGCAATTCACCACGGACACGTTCTCCGGCGGTCCGGTTGAGACTTTCATGGCTGACGCCCATTTCTGCGGCGCAGGGCGGGTACCCGGTGCAGCCATCGGTCACCAGGAGAGCGTCCCCATCAAGACGTGGCTGCAGAACCGTTTTGAGATGTTCGGCTGTCACCGCAGGCAAGACAGCACTGATGGTGGTGCCTGATCGGTCGACTGCAACGAGGACCGGAACCTGCTCCTTCGACAATCCGCGTTTTGAGGCCTTTCCCCCGCGTTTGCGGGCTTTTCGAGAGAGATTACGCTCCCCTTTCCGGCTGTGCAGAAAGAACGTCTCGTCGGCTTCGACGATCCCGCACAGCTTGACCGCACCGACCGTTACAGCCTGAAGAAAGCGATGACGCCAACGAAAAGCTGTGGTGTCGGCCACCATACAACGCTCAGCGGACGCCTTTACCGTTTCGCCGTCGCGCAGGGAAGCTGCAAACTCTGCCCACCTGTCCTTGTGGCGCAAGCGGGCAAGCGGCGTCCCGGTCAGCGCGTTGAAGGTTTTGCGACAGCTTTTGCAAAAGAACCTCGTCAGGCCACTTGCATGGCCTCTGATGATCGCACCGCCCGAAGCGCAGTGCGGACAGATACGCCCCTCGCGAACAGTCGCCTCAAGGAGATCGATCACGCTTTCCAGCGACGAAACCCCGGCAACGAGCCGTCCGGTTTCAGCCCGTTGTTTCGATGAAAGGTTGTCGATCTCGTTAAGCCACACCAAAAAAGCCTGATGATCCATGTGCCGCACCCATAATTTTGTTCATGGTGTGTTCTATCACAGGTCGCCACGCATAATAAATGCTAATTGAGCCAAAATGTATGACGCCACGCTTCTTATCTGAAGTACTCTTGACCATGATAGCAATGGAAATTCCAGTCATACTGCCTGAACCGAAAACGTTCTGCCCTTCTTTGGCCAGCCCTTTCGAAAGCATGTTCTTTCGGATGTCACCACGCAGATGGAACACGTAAAGGTCGCTGAACTCCTCAGCCAAACATTTCCGCATCCCATCGGCAAAAGACCTTTCAATCCACGCACTACCCGAAACAAAAGCCATAACGCCGGAATCGGAAATTCGCTCACTGGCCCACCTGAATGCCCGAATGTAGCTATCATAGAGTGCCGTCTTCAGCGTGGCTGAAGAATGCGCAGCATAGCTGTCCCTAATCGCGGAATCGAGCGATGGATAGGAAATATTTGCAGCATTATCATTGGCACTGCCCTGTCCCGCCGAATAAGGTGGATTGCCTGTCAATCGCAGAGTAAAATGGGTCCATGTCGCGGCGTAAAAATGGGCCACTTCGGTTGATGTTTTGTGGCGCTTTTGCACGCGTGCTCGTCACAAAGCTGAAGCGTGCCAAAGCGCATGCTGGCCATAAGGCCAGCATTATTCTGACTGTGATTGCGGGCTGGTTATTTTCGGTTGTTGCGACTGTGTTTGAGCCGATAGCTTTCGCCATTCATCTCGAGGATGTGGACGTGATGGGTTAAACGATCGAGTAGCGCACCGGTCAGCCGCTCAGAGCCAAAGACTTCAGTCCATTCATCGAAGGGCAGGTTCGAGGTTATGATGATGGAGCCGCGTTCATAGCATTGGGATATGACCTCGAAGAGCAGCTCTGCGCCAGATTTGCTGAGCGGTACGAAGCCCAGTTCATCAATGATCAACAGGTTCTGGCTGGTCAGTTGCTTTTGAAGGCGCTGCAATCTCCGCTCATCTTGAGCCTCGATCAGATCATGGACTAATGCCGCAGCCGTTGTGAAGCGCACCTTCAGTCCTCTTTGACATGCAGCCAGCCCAAGTCCCAGGGCGATGTGTGTCTTGCCCGTGCCTGACGGGCCGAGCGCGATGATGTTCTCCCTGCGATTAACGTAATCGCATCGTGCCAGATCCATCGTCAGGGGCTTGTTCAAGCTTGGCATGATCTTGAAGTCAAAGCTATCCAAGCTCTTGGTGCTGGGGAACTTCGCCGCTTTGATGCGCCGTTCAATCATCCGGCGTTCGCGGTCGATCAATTCCATCTCACACAGCCGCGCCAGATAGTGGATGTGATCTTTGTTCTCTGCAGCACAGAGCTGCGCCTGTTTGGCATACTCGCCTTGGAACGTTGGCAGTCGCAGTTGTTTAAGATGATGCCGTAGAAGAATCCGAGGGGCTTCGGTCATGCCGCGGTCCTTCCCATCAAGCTCATGTAACTGGATGGGCGTGTTGTGCCGACATTGGCCTTGGGCAAGTATGGATAGAAGTCCAAATCCAATCGTGGTGGCCGCTTCTCAACCCGACACAGTACAAGGTGTTTTACGGCGTCATAGCCAATTGCACCCATATCTATTGCCTGCTGGATTGCGCCTTGCACAACATCCATTTCGAAGGTCTCCAAAAGGCGCAAGACTTGAACGTATTCTCGCTTGCCCGGCTTACCCATTCTGGCTTCAAGCAGTCGGTGCAGCGTGGCAAATACATCTGGCAAATGCCAACCCTGCAAAGGCGCGGCCTGATCCAGGGCACCCACCTTTTGTTCAAGCAGGGGCAAAAAGTGCAATGGGTCAAAGACCATATCCGCTGATGTGTAGGATCGTTTGTGCCGCGCAATAATCTCATTGCCGCAGCCGATGATAACCTCATGCACAAACCCACGCACATGAACATCGTGGTGCGCATAGGCTACTGGCACCGAGTAATCATTGCTGCGATAGCGCACCATTGAGATCGACGTTGCACGCGTGCTGACGTGATCGCAGGCTTCATATTCTGCGACGGGCAATCCCATCAGAGCATCCAAATCCGACATCAGGCGTGCGCCTATGGTTTGGGTGTGACCCCGCAACGTATCGGCCTGACGTGCTAAACACTTCTCTTCCAAATGTGCGTTCAGATCATCAAAGCTGTCATAGCGAGGTGCGGGAACCATGAAGTTGCGGCGGGTGTATCCAACCATGCCCTCAACGTTGCCTTTATCGTTCCCTCGCGCGGGTCTGCCAAACTTGTCATCAAACAAGTAATGCGACTGCAGTTCCGTAAACCGACGTGTGCGGATGCGCGTCTTATCCCCGAGTATCCGAGCCACGGCGATCTTGGTATTGTCGTAGAGAATGGATTGCGGAATGCCGCCAAAGAATGCAAAGGCGGACACATGGCCATCGCAAAACGCCTCGGTTGTCTCAGCTGGATATCCCTTCACAAACACCGCATCAGAATGTGGCAAGCTCATCACGAAGAAGTGGATCTTGCATTCCACGCCACCGATCACGCCCAGCGTCTCACCAAAATCAACCTGCGCATGGCCCGGCCGATGCGACAACGGCACAAACACCTCTTTGGTGCGCCGTTTTTGCTCGCGCACGTAATAGGTCACCGTGGTCAGGCTGCCGGCATATCCATGCTCATCGCGCAGCCGTTCAAAGATGCGCTTGGCCGTGTGTCGCTGCTTTTTGATCAGGGCTTTGTCTGTGCGCAGTATCTCATCGACCACACCAACATAACCATCAAGCGTTGGCCGCCGAGGCGCTTCCGACCGACGATACCCAGGCGGAAGTTCATGGCGCAGCATCTTCGCGATCGTCTTACGATCTTTGTTCTCTAATCTGTCAATGCGTGTTTCCTGAGTTTCCTGCTTTTGATGTCAGAGGTTGCCTTTGTTCTCTTCGAACTCTGAGGTTCATGATGGGGTTGGCTGGGTGTGGGTCGGCAATGTTGAAACCGCAATCATACCGTTGGTCTTGGCTGTTGCTACAGAATCGGCGCCGTGTCTCACGCCCTCCCTCGGGCATCGTCCCAGATGGGAACTTTGATTTAGGAATCCTCGTTGTCGCCTCGTAAGCCTTACGCGGACTGGAAGTCAGTTTTGTCTCGCATAATGGCATGAAGTATGATTGCCAGACGACGCGCCAGAGCCACTCGGGCCTTTCTCATCGTTGAGCGCGCACCGATTGCGAGGGCCCATGTCTTCAATTTGAGCGGAGCGGCATACCGCGTCAGCATCACATTGGCGGCCTCATAGAGAAGCGTTCTGACGCGCACGTCGCCCCGCTTTGAGATGCTGCCCGTGTAGTCGATTTCACCAGATTGATGCCGTCGCGGCACCAGTCCAAGATACGCCCCCACATCACGCGATTTCCTGAAACGCGACGGATCATCAATTGCTGCGGCAAAGGCCAATGCTGTGATCGGACCGACCCCTGGTACCGTCATAAGGCGCTGGCAGACTTCGGATTTGCGGGTCATCTTTTTGATGTCGCCATCAATGGCTGCAACCGCCGCGAGGATTGCTTCGCGTGCTGCGAACAGTCCGCAAATTGCGGCATGGAGGCCAGGCACTCCATCGCTAACTTTTAGCGCCGCGTTTTTGAATGCCGGAGACAAAGCTCGTGGCAGCCGCACGCCGAAGACGACGACCAGACCGCGGATCTGATTGTCGAGCGTCACACGCTGTCCGACCAGCTTCTTGCGGGCTGCGATCAGCGACCGGATTGCGTGCGCTGACAGTGATTTGACATGGGTCGGCTTGTAGAATCCCGTCCGCGCCAGGTGTGCCAAACCGCGGGCATCATTGCGGTCCGTCTTGTGGCCGGCCAGAGATTTAAGGGCCTGATATGCTTGCCTGCTCTCGATGCAAACAACCGGGACACCAAGCTCCGTCAGCCCATGGTAAAGCATTGGTGCCATCCGTCCCGTTTCAAATACAACTTTGGCACATGGTGGTCCAGAAGCGAGGAAGTCAGCGATCGCTTTTGGTGTTGAGCTCGCTTTTCCTTCACGAATAAGGGCCCCTTCACGATCCAGAATGCAGATATGCGTCTCTTCCATGGACACATCCAAACCAGCAAAATATTCCATTGGTCAGTCTCCTTTTCAATTGCATGTGCATCCAGAATAACAGGGGTAACTGAGTGCTGATCCTGATTACGCCATGTTGAAAAACCGCGCCGCTTCTCGGCCAGACATACCGTCCTTCAAACAAGCACGGCGCACACGACTATAAATATCCACAGAATACATCTCCCGCCCTCCGAATAAACGAAGGGCACAAACTGGCGGACTTTTACTCCGCTACAACTGCGATATGCAGCCGCTTCTGTGGCCCAATATTGCTCCGCGTTTTACCTGTGAAGGGGTCAAGGATATGCACGCCCTTGCTGCCCAGCGTTTGCCCGAACTCTGATTGCAGCACGTCGTTGACCGAATGGATGATGAAATCCACCACCTCGACGGGGGTATAGACGATCCCCAGCTTTTGCGTCATCGCGGGAAAGGCAGAGCGGAAAAACTGGTCATAGAGGCGCACGACAAGCGATTGACGGCCCCGGGCTGTCTTTATGCCCTCTGACTGCCTGCGAACGCTGTCATAGAAGCCTTGGAGCTTCTCGGCTTCTTTCCCGATGTTGTGGTGATGCAAACAGCCCAGCACGGTTTCCATGGCGCGGGATACCGGGTTATTTGCGGTGAAGTGGTTGTCGCGGAATAGCGTGTCAAAGACGGGCTTGGTGATCAGGTGCTGCGCCAGCATTTCAATGGCATCGGTCTCGCTGGTCTCGGGGTTCAGATCGTCACGGATTTCGGCAAGGAAAGCCTTGAAGGCGGTCCGTTCGTCCCCCTCTTTGGCGACAATGGTGCTGATCCGGGTGATATGGGTTTCGGCAATCCTGGCGATATCCCTGGCCCATCTGTCCCAATGCTCGCGCGTGCCGCATTTCTCGACGATCCTGGCGCGCAGCGCCTGGGTAAGTTCGTCAAAGACAAAGCCCATTTGTTCAGGCTTATTTTCAACCACCGGATCGTCATCCGAGCGGTCGCCGACATTGCCGCCTATATCGCTGCTTTGGGCTGCCTTGGTCTTGTTTACGGCGATATCTTCCACGATGGCAGTGGTGGCCATCATTTCTTGCGTCACCCCGATGATCTGGATTTTGTCCGAGACATCTTCACCGATGCCAATCTGGTTGATCTTGCCGTCCAGCCGCTCATCGTGGGAGCGAAGCGCGTTGAGGATTTGCCAGACCACCTGATAGCGTTCGTTATCGTTCAAAGCGTCCTCAGCTGCCACACCGGCAGGTACAGCGACAGGCAGAATGACATAGCCCATGTCCTTGCCCGGAGCCTTGCGCATGACGCGGCCAATGGATTGCACCACGTCGATCTGGCTCTTGCGGGGATGCATGAAGATAATGCCATCCAATGCAGGCACATCGACGCCTTCGGACAGGCACCGCGCATTGGTCAGGATGCGGCAGGTTTCATCACCGGTTTCCGCCTTTAGCCAATCAAGACAATCCTCGCGCTGCTTGGCATTAAAGGTGCCGTCAACATGGCGTGTCTCTACTTCCAGAGCTGGCCCGCTGGTGTCACCGATGTCGGGGGTGTTGCGGTATTCATCAACCACGGCGGAAAATTCACCCGTGATCATCTTGGATACGGCGATGTTTTTGCAAAACGCCAAGGCGCGTTTCATCGGAGTTGGGTTTGCCGCGTTTTCGCCAATCAACGCGTGTTTGGTCAGGGCTTTGTAGCACCCGACGATCTTGGTCGCGTCGTCCAGCTTCATTTCGCTGGATTCGGCCAACCGGTTCTGGACGCCCGCACTGATCAACCCTTCATCAACGGCCAGGACGATGACCTTGTAGTCTGACAAGAGGTTATTCTCGACCGCCCAGGAAAAGCCTTTGTAAAAAAGCACTTCCCCAAACATTTTTTCGTCATTCATATCAGCCAAAGCAACGTCGTGCTGTTTGGCTCTGGCCTTTGCATTCTCCCCAAAAATCTTTGGAGTGGCTGTCATGTAGAGGCGTTTTTTCCCCGCCACATTATCGTTGGAGTGAATCTTGACGAAGTTGCTTTCGTCTTCGCCTGCAAGGGTTTGACCGGTCGTCCGGTGCGCTTCATCACAAATGATCCAGTCGAACTCAGGCAGGCCGTGGGTTTTCCGAGCATCTTTCAGAACTTGAATGGATTGATACGTCGAGAATACCACGATCATCTTTTCGCGGCTGCTGTCGGCTACTTGTTGCGCGATCTTGCTTGCGTCGGTTGTCGCAGGGAAGGCCAGGTCATGCACTGTGAATTGGATTTCATCCCCGTCGTTGTCTCGTTTGCCGACTTTGACATCTGAGCAAACCGAATACGCCAAAAAGTCCTCAGTGCAGTCATTTTTCCATTCACGCACGGTTTGAGACATCAGCGCCAATGAGGGGACCATGTAGAGCACCAGCTTGCCCGTGCCGCCCAGTTCTTCTGCAATTTTGAGTGATGTGAAGGTTTTACCAGTCCCGCAGGCCATGACAAGCTTGCCGCGATCCGCTTCAGTAAGGCCAACACGTACTGCCTCCAATGCCTCGCGTTGGTGATCTCGAAGGGTCTTTGGCTCGGTCAGTCGAACCGTGCTGTCCCGGCAGTATGAGGGCCAGTCAATTCGGCTTTTTTCCAGGTCAGCCAGAGCAATCCGGTGCCAGTCCTTATCGAGCTTGTCGAGCATGGCTGTTAGGGCCTGTTGACATTCGGGGTTCCCATTTTGCCTGAAGTCTGATTCAAGCTTCCAAAATGGAGGTGTTGATGGACGCAAATCGTTTGGCTGTTTCCGATGAGCTTTGGGAGAAGATTGAGCCGCTTATACCGGGCAAGGCAGGCGATCCGGGTGTTACCGCGCGCAATAATCGCCGGTTTATGGAAGCAGTATTATGGCGCGTACGCACAGGGTCCCCATGGCGGGATTTGCCCAAAGAGTTTGGCAACTGGAACAGCCAGTTCAAGCGATTTCGTCGATGGGCCAGGAACGGCGTGTTCGAGAGTCTTTTCAATGCCATGAGTGGCGAGCCGGACCTGGAATATGCCCTTATCGACGGGACGATTGTTCAAGCTCATCAGAAGGCTTCGGGCGCAAAAGGGGGACTCAACACCAGGCTATCGGACGCTCTCGCGGCGGACTGACGACCAAGGTCGTGGCCTTGGTCGATGCGCTCGGTAACCTGTTCCGGTTTCTGCTTTTGCCGGGACAGGCACACGACATGAAGGGGGTCGCTCCTCTGATCAAGGGGGCTTCCTTTGGGGCGTTGCTGGCCGACAAAGCCTTCGACGCCGACTGGCTCCTGCAAGACCTTGATGAGCGTGGCGCAACCGCTGTCATCCCGCCCAAATCGAACCGAAAAGTTCAACGGGACTACGATACCCACATGTACAAGTGGCGCCATCTCATCGAAAACCATTTCGCAAAGATCAAGGAATTCAGAGGCATAGCAACGCGATACGACAAGACTGATACAAGCTACGCTGCCAACTGGCACCTCTGTGCCATGCTCATTGCAACACGATGATTGTCAACAGACCCTAGGTTGCTGCTGAAGTTTTTTATCGTGGTATCCACGATGATCAAGCTGACAAAATCCCTGGTTGAAGCTGCCGACACAAACGAGTCGATGTGTTTTTTGTTGATACTGCCATCGCTCGCATAGAATTTGCATTGGATCGCGCAAAAGCCTGATCCATCAGCGTGCCGGGCGACCAGGTCGATTCCCGTGTCGTTAAACGGTAGACTCCGCTCTTGTGCCCATTCTTTGAACAGCCAAACCTTGTCGTAAGCTTGCCCTTGCAAAGGGTCATTCTCAAGAAAGACCTTCACAAGCCGTTCAAAATACTCCCCCTTCTCAAACTCATTCTGCGAGTGAAGACGCATTTGGTCCAAAATTTTTGCCAAAGGACTTTGCATGGGGGACACCTTCCAATTCTTGGGAAAAGTCCCATCCCATCCCGTGCGAGTCAACTGGGCAATCCCCCCGAATGTCCCTTTGGCACACCTCAGCCTCTGGAGCTTGGTCATTGGCGGGGGCCGTCTTGGAGCGGGATTAAAGCACTGCAAGCCTTTAAATCTATACGTTTCGAAGTGACACGTTGCTAACAATCATCAAAAGCTTGAATGTTGGATGATCCCACATTATGTTGTGAGAAAGATAGTTATTCGGACATCCGACATGAACACCATCACCAAGACAAAGACAGGCGTGTTTCCAAAGCTGGCCCTCGAAATGTTACTTCGGGACGAGTTGATCATGGCAGCAGAAGTTGAAGCTATTACCCAAGGTAACACGTTGCCGGTATTACCAGCGGCAGCGGCAGTCGCACCGGTCCCGATGGACTCGCTTGTTGTTGTAGAGCTGCTCTGCGCTGTTGAACCTATTTTGGGTTTTGCACCATCTGACGCTACTGTGCGCAGTGGCGGCTACAACTCGGTTCAGGATGCGATTGATCATTTGATGCCACGTCTGTCAATCGCAGAGTAAAATGGGTCCATGTCGCGGCGTAAAAATGGGCCACTTCGGTTGATGTTTTGTGGCGCTTTTGCACGCGTGCTCGTCACAAAGCTGAAGCGTGCCAAAGCGCATGCTGGCCATAAGGCCAGCATTATTCTGACTGTGATTGCGGGCTGGTTATTTTCGGTTGTTGCGACTGTGTTTGAGCCGATAGCTTTCGCCATTCATCTCGAGGATGTGGACGTGATGGGTTAAACGATCGAGTAGCGCACCGGTCAGCCGCTCAGAGCCAAAGACTTCAGTCCATTCATCGAAGGGCAGGTTCAAGGTTTGTGGCTGTTGTCATCGTGAGATGCAGCGGCGACAAATCTGACAAGGAGGAAAGCGTGGGCGGATTTCGGTGCTATGGGGATTGTGTACTATGGCTGCGGTGATTGATGTGCAGAACTATCGGCTGCGTGATGACAAGCAGCGCTGATAAGTCGATTTTCCCAGCCCGATTTGGCTGATTGATATCCCGTTTTGCCGCCATTGGCCTGTTGTAGCGCAGGTTTTGGCGGGATGGTCGCACCGATGGGTCCGGCGTCCGCGTAATGAAGGACCCGATTTGATAGTCGTATCATGCGGCGTCCTCCCATGGCGGTGCGCGGGACTTGGGTGTTTGGCCCCGCATGAAGGTCTCGATGATGATCATTGCGCCACCGCATTTGGGGCACGGCTGGGACTGGTCTCGTTCGTCGGTATCGACACCTTGATCCTCATGGGCTTTCGGAATGGCGTCTGCTTCAACCTCCAATAAAGACCTGATCTTTGCGATCCTGTCGCGACGGATGCCGTTCGCGAGGAAGCCTGTGTGGCGGATGCGGTGGAAGCCGGAGGGCAGGACATGGATCAGGAAGCGACGGATGAACTCGGACGTCGGCAGACGCATGACCTTCATCCTGTCCCCACGTTTGATGCGATAATCTTTCCACCGGAAGGCCACAGTGTTGGCATCAGCGCTGATCAGGCGGTGGTTTGAGATCGCCACGCGGTGCGTGTAACGGCTCAAGTACGCCAGCACGGCCTCAGGCCCGCCGAAGGGTGGTTTGGCATAAACCACCCAGTTGGTTTTGCGCAGCGGCGCGAGATGGGCGGCGAAGGTATCGGGGTCGGCCAGCTTTGCCAGTTTGCCGAAGAAGCGCAGCTTGCCTGCTTTGTGCAATCCGCTCAGCCCTTCGAGGAACAGGCGGCGGAACAAACGCGCGAGCACCTTTACCGGCAGGAAGAAGCCTGAGCGGCAGTTCTTCCAGCGCTTGCCATCGGACGACAATCCACCGCCCGGCACGATGATATGCACATGCGGGTGGTGCGTCATCGCGGATCCCCATGTATGCAGCACGCTCGTCATGCCAATCTTTGCACCAAGATGTTTTGGATCGGCTGCGATTGTCAGCAGAGTTTGCGCCGCCGCCTTGAACAGGAGGCCGTAGACCACCGCTTTGTTCTGGAAGGCAATGTCGGCGATTTGCGATGGCAGCGTGAAGACCACGTGGAAATACTCAATGGGCAACAAGTCTTCCATGCGCGCCTGCATCCAGTCCTGCGCCGCTGCACCTTGGCACTTCGGGCAATGCCGATTGCGGCACGAGTTGTAGGCGATGTGCTGGTGACTGCATTTGGTGCAAGCGGCAACATGCCCGCCAAGCACAGCGGTCCGGCAGCTCTCTATCGCCGACATCACTTTTAACTGCTGTAGGTTCAAGTGTCCGGCGTGGGCCAGGCGATAGGTAGCACCATGGGCGCGGAAGATGTCTGCGACCTCCAGCTTGAGGCGAGACATGGAAGCCTAGTTTAACCGGGTCCGGCCTCCCGCCGCACCAGCAGATCAAACGGGCTGGTGACACTCTGGATCGTCTTGGTTGCCACCTTGGTATAGATCGTCGTCGTTTCCAGCTTGGCATGGCCCAGAAGCACTTGGATCACCCGGATGTCTGTCAATCGCAGAGTAAAATGGGTCCATGTCGCGGCGTAAAAATGGGCCACTTCGGTTGATGTTTTGTGGCGCTTTTGCACGCGTGCTCGTCACAAAGCTGAAGCGTGCCAAAGCGCATGCTGGCCATAAGGCCAGCATTATTCTGACTGTGATTGCGGGCTGGTTATTTTCGGTTGTTGCGACTGTGTTTGAGCCGATAGCTTTCGCCATTCATCTCGAGGATGTGGACGTGATGGGTTAAACGATCGAGTAGCGCACCGGTCAGCCGCTCAGAGCCAAAGACTTCAGTCCATTCATCGAAGGGCAGGTTCGAGGTTATGATGATGGAGCCGCGTTCATAGCATTGGGATATGACCTCGAAGAGCAGCTCTGCGCCAGATTTGCTGAGCGGTACGAAGCCCAGTTCATCAATGATCAACAGGTTCTGGCTGGTCAGTTGCTTTTGAAGGCGCTGCAATCTCCGCTCATCTTGAGCCTCGATCAGATCATGGACTAATGCCGCAGCCGTTGTGAAGCGCACCTTCAGTCCTCTTTGACATGCAGCCAGCCCAAGTCCCAGGGCGATGTGTGTCTTGCCCGTGCCTGACGGTCCCAGGGCGATGATGTTCTCCCTGCGATTAACGTAATCGCATCGTGCCAGATCCATCGTCAGGGGCTTGTTCAAGCTTGGCATGATCTTGAAGTCAAAGCTATCCAAGCTCTTGGTGCTGGGGAACTTCGCCGCTTTGATGCGCCGTTCAATCATCCGGCGTTCGCGGTCGATCAATTCCATCTCACACAGCCGCGCCAGATAGTGGATGTGATCTTTGTTCTCTGCAGCACAGAGCTGCGCCTGTTTGGCATACTCGCCTTGGAACGTTGGCAGTCGCAGTTGTTTAAGATGATGCCGTAGAAGAATCCGAGGGGCTTCGGTCATGCCGCGGTCCTTCCCATCAAGCTCATGTAACTGGATGGGCGTGTTGTGCCGACATTGGCCTTGGGCAAGTATGGATAGAAGTCCAAATCCAATCGTGGTGGCCGCTTCTCAACCCGACACAGTACAAGGTGTTTTACGGCGTCATAGCCAATTGCACCCATATCTATTGCCTGCTGGATTGCGCCTTGCACAACATCCATTTCGAAGGTCTCCAAAAGGCGCAAGACTTGAACGTATTCTCGCTTGCCCGGCTTACCCATTCTGGCTTCAAGCAGTCGGTGCAGCGTGGCAAATACATCTGGCAAATGCCAACCCTGCAAAGGCGCGGCCTGATCCAGGGCACCCACCTTTTGTTCAAGCAGGGGCAAAAAGTGCAATGGGTCAAAGACCATATCCGCTGATGTGTAGGATCGTTTGTGCCGCGCAATAATCTCATTGCCGCAGCCGATGATAACCTCATGCACAAACCCACGCACATGAACATCGTGGTGCGCATAGGCTACTGGCACCGAGTAATCATTGCTGCGATAGCGCACCATTGAGATCGACGTTGCACGCGTGCTGACGTGATCGCAGGCTTCATATTCTGCGACGGGCAATCCCATCAGAGCATCCAAATCCGACATCAGGCGTGCGCCTATGGTTTGGGTGTGACCCCGCAACGTATCGTCCTGACGTGCTAAACACTTCTCTTCCAAATGTGCGTTCAGATCATCAAAGCTGTCATAGCGAGGTGCGGGAACCATGAAGTTGCGGCGGGTGTATCCAACCATGCCCTCAACGTTGCCTTTATCGTTCCCTCGCGCGGGTCTGCCAAACTTGTCATCAAACAAGTAATGCGACTGCAGTTCCGTAAACCGACGTGTGCGGATGCGCGTCTTATCCCCGAGTATCCGAGCCACGGCGATCTTGGTATTGTCGTAGAGAATGGATTGCGGAATGCCGCCAAAGAATGCAAAGGCGGACACATGGCCATCGCAAAACGCCTCGGTTGTCTCAGCTGGATATCCCTTCACAAACACCGCATCAGAATGTGGCAAGCTCATCACGAAGAAGTGGATCTTGCATTCCACGCCACCGATCACGCCCAGCGTCTCACCAAAATCAACCTGCGCATGGCCCGGCCGATGCGACAACGGCACAAACACCTCTTTGGTGCGCCGTTTTTGCTCGCGCACGTAATAGGTCACCGTGGTCAGGCTGCCAGCATATCCATGCTCATCGCGCAGCCGTTCAAAGATGCGCTTGGCCGTGTGTCGCTGCTTTTTGATCAGGGCTTTGTCTGTGCGCAGTATCTCATCGACCACACCAACATAACCATCAAGCGTTGGCCGCCGAGGCGCTTCCGACCGACGATACCCAGGCGGAAGTTCATGGCGCAGCATCTTCGCGATCGTCTTACGATCTTTGTTCTCTAATCTGTCAATGCGTGTTTCCTGAGTTTCCTGCTTTTGATGTCAGAGGTTGCCTTTGTTCTCTTCGAACTCTGAGGTTCATGATGGGGTTGGCTGGGTTCTCTAATCTGTCAATGCGTGTTTCCTGAGTTTCCTGCTTTTGATGTCAGAGGTTGCCTTTGTTCTCTTCGAACTCTGAGGTTCATGATGGGGTTGGCTGGGTGTGGGTCGGCAATGTTGAAACCGCAATCATACCGTTGGTCTTGGCTGTTCTCTAATCTGTCAATGCGTGTTTCCTGAGTTTCCTGCTTTTGATGTCAGAGGTTGCCTTTGTTCTCTTCGAACTCTGAGGTTCATGATGGGGTTGGCTGGGTGTGGGTCGGCAATGTTGAAACCGCAATCATACCGTTGGTCTTGGCTGTTCTCTAATCTGTCAATGCGTGTTTCCTGAGTTTCCTGCTTTTGATGTCAGAGGTTGCCTTTGTTCTCTTCGAACTCTGAGGTTCATGATGGGGTTGGCTGGGTGTGGGTCGGCAATGTTGAAACCGCAATCATACCGTTGGTCTTGGCTGTTGCTACAGAATCGGCGCCGTGTCTCACGCCCTCCCTCGGGCATCGTCCCAGATGGGAACTTTGATTTAGGAATCCTCGTTGTCGCCTCGTAAGCCTTACGCGGACTGGAAGTCAGTTTTGTCTCGCATAATGGCATGAAGTATGATTGCCAGACGACGCGCCAGAGCCACTCGGGCCTTTCTCATCGTTGAGCGCGCACCGATTGCGAGGGCCCATGTCTTCAATTTGAGCGGAGCGGCATACCGCGTCAGCATCACATTGGCGGCCTCATAGAGAAGCGTTCTGACGCGCACGTCGCCCCGCTTTGAGATGCTGCCCGTGTAGTCGATTTCACCAGATTGATGCCGTCGCGGCACCAGTCCAAGATACGCCCCCACATCACGCGATTTCCTGAAACGCGACGGATCATCAATTGCTGCGGCAAAGGCCAATGCTGTGATCGGACCGACCCCTGGTACCGTCATAAGGCGCTGGCAGACTTCGGATTTGCGGGTCATCTTTTTGATGTCGCCATCAATGGCTGCAACCGCCGCGAGGATTGCTTCGCGTGCTGCGAACAGTCCGCAAATTGCGGCATGGAGGCCAGGCACTCCATCGCTAACTTTTAGCGCCGCGTTTTTGAATGCCGGAGACAAAGCTCGTGGCAGCCGCACGCCGAAGACGACGACCAGACCGCGGATCTGATTGTCGAGCGTCACACGCTGTCCGACCAGCTTCTTGCGGGCTGCGATCAGCGACCGGATTGCGTGCGCTGACAGTGATTTGACATGGGTCGGCTTGTAGAATCCCGTCCGCGCCAGGTGTGCCAAACCGCGGGCATCATTGCGGTCCGTCTTGTGGCCGGCCAGAGATTTAAGGGCCTGATATGCTTGCCTGCTCTCGATGCAAACAACCGGGACACCAAGCTCCGTCAGCCCATGGTAAAGCATTGGTGCCATCCGTCCCGTTTCAAATACAACTTTGGCACATGGTGGTCCAGAAGCGAGGAAGTCAGCGATCGCTTTTGGTGTTGAGCTCGCTTTTCCTTCACGAATAAGGGCCCCTTCACGATCCAGAATGCAGATATGCGTCTCTTCCATGGACACATCCAAACCAGCAAAATATTCCATTGGTCAGTCTCCTTTTCAATTGCATGTGCATCCAGAATAACAGGGGTAACTGAGTGCTGATCCTGATTACGCCATGTTGAAAAACCGCGCCGCTTCTCGGCCAGACATACCGTCCTTCAAACAAGCACGGCGCACACGACTATAAATATCCACAGAATACATCTCCCGCCCTCCGAATAAACGAAGGGCACAAACTGGCGGACTTTTACTCCGCTACAACTGCGATATGCAGCCGCTTCTGTGGCCCAATATTGCTCCGCGTTTTACAATGAGGATAGCATCCTTCGTCGTATACCCATTAACTTGGAGCCTGGCCTTAATCACCAAGAGATAGAAGCGGATGCATTTGCTGTCGGTTTTATGATGCCTAAATGGCTACTGGCCCTCCACATGCTTCGGCAAAACTGGACAACCCACGACTTCCGTCGCCCGGGTGTCGTTTATCAGCTGAGTTTACGACTTGGCTCCAGTTTTGAAGCGCTATGCTGGACGCTCGTGCGTTATCGAATGATCACCTTTAAACAGGCTCGTGAACTGCTGTTGACCAAGCCTAAGGCCCTTAAAGAGATTTTGTTGGCTGATCATAGGCCTGACAACTATCGTGGTGATGTTTGGCTTCTGACGGAGCGTGATGCTGGTATGCTGGTTGATGGAAGCCGTCGTGACCTCTTCGTTCTGAAATTGACCGAGCATAGTAACGGTGGGTATCTCTGGAACCTTGATGAGTTGCGAGCCAGCGGCTTTGCCATCGTGAATAATGAAGTTGAAGCGGTGGAAACTGATAGTATCGGTGATGTTGGTGTCCGCCGCGTAACTGCGCAACCACCTGACAAATATCGTGGACGACTGGTTCTGGACGAAGCGCGCCCGTGGGATCGTAGTCAAAGCCTGTCTCGACTGGAATTTGATCTTGATCTTACGGGTCCAGAGGAAGCGGGCCTCTCACGAGCTGAGCGGCGACAGATGCTGGAGGCCGCTTGAGTGACTGTTAAGATTGCTGTTGATTTACGGGCCGAGTTTGGCCCTGTACGTGACCAAGGTCAGCGTCCTACTTGTCTAGCATTCGCAGCAAGTGATGCACACGCAGGTATGCGGGCAGATTGGGACGCTTTGTCATGTGAATACGCATTTTATCATGCACAGAAGCGAAGAGGCCGGTCGCCTGCTCAAGGTTCCTATCTTGAGGATATGTTGGCCGCTCTACGAGATACAGGACAACCGGTCGAAAAGGGCTGGCCATATTTGACGCAGACACCGACAGACCTCTCAAATTATCATCCACCTACCTCCGTTGGCCCTCTATTTGCGCGAGACGGACACCAGCCCAACTACAATGTGAAGCGTGTTTATCAGACGCTGGACGCCGGTGATCCAGCTATCGTTCTTTCGGTTCTTACAAGTACATTTTTCAATCCACCTGCCGATGGTATCATTGATCACTTCGACAACGATGCCGTCTTTCCGATCCCCAGACACGCACTTGTAGCAGTTGGCTACGGGGATGCACCACAAGGCCGGGCTGTGCTGCTTCGGAATAGTTGGGGACCGACATGGGGACTCGGCGGCTACGGATGGGTCACCGAATATTTTTTGACCCGGCACATGTATGACTTAGCGATTTTAAAGGATGACCGCGATGTATCTCAGCATTCCGCCGCAGCCTGACTGCATAACAACTTGGCGTGAAGCAGTACGTCTGGTTGACACTTCAAAAGGCCATGAGGCGCACAATGTCTTGATGTCTGTCCAAAACCCAACGCTGGGCGCACAGCTCGACGATCCACGCGTCGGTGCCGTGAATGATTTTTTGCTGTCTCACGACAAATCACTCCAAACGATAGCAAACACGATTTTCCCAACAGCCTTGTACCGGCGATACGGCGCACCAGAATTCTTTGATCGATTTCACAAAAATATTCTGCCGACAGTTCGTCGAAACAAGCGGTGGTCAGGCTATTATTTTGAACGTATGACAGACTGGTCTGATGCTCCTTCTGGGAATCCATTGTGGGACATCGTGACCCGAATGCGTGACCCTTCTGTCCGCGCGCGCAACAAATTCGAGTTAGCCCTATTTGACCCAGCACGCGACGTAGATAGGTCACCGTATGGTGGCCAGTGCCTGAGTTTCTTGAGCTTTAAATTGCTTGCGGTCCCGCCCGAAACTCTCACGCTGACAGCCTTCTATCGGAACCACTACTATGTTGAAAAACTGCTAGGCAATCTGATTGGCCTTGGACAACTCATGTCCTTTGTTGCAGAGGAGGCGGGGCTATCTTTGGGGTTCCTGACAGTCCTATCCTCACATGCCACGATTGATCTGCCAAAATCATGTGCTGGTGGAAAAACTACGCGCCGCGACCTTCAAATTCTTCTTGATGATGTCGATGATACCGAAGTCTTGGAAGCTTAGAGTCTGATTTGAAACCAATTGAACGCTTTCAATTCCTTGCGAGGTGGCGTGTGACGCGACGGATGTGGGCGATAAGCAGCCACCCTTCGGCGCTTGAGATGGATTTCTCCCGGTCCTTTGCCAAACGACGGCATCGTCCGAGCCAGGCGAAGGTTCGCTCGACCACCCATCCACGGGGCAAAACTTCGAACCCCTCGACCGTATCAGAGCGTTTGATGATCTGGACGCTCCAGCAGCCAATGGCTTTCAGCGCGTCTCGTAATCCGGGCCCTGCATAGCCTCCATCGGCGAATAGATGACCCGGCGTGGGATAGCGGTTCGCGACAGTCGCCAGCACGTCAGGCGCGCCATCCCGGTCTTGAATACCGGCACTGTGGACTACGAAGCCAATGAGCGATCCGATGGTATCGGTCACGATATGGCGTTTGCGCCCCTTTATCCTTTTGCCTGCGTCATAGCCTCCAACCCCGCCACTTTCCGTTGTTTTTACGCTCTGACTGTCGATGACCCCCGCTGTTGGCCGGGCCTTGCGACCCTCAGCCAGTCGCGCGCTTCTGACGAGCCCACGGTTTATCTCGTCCAGCAGGCCATCCCTGCGCCATGAATGGAAACAGCCACGCACCGTGGAAACCGCCGGGAAGTCATTGGGCAACATACGCCACCGGCAACCGGGTGTCGCGATATAAAGGATCGCGTCAAACACATCACGCAAATCAATGGTACGGGGTCTGCCCGTTGTTCTGCGCGCCGGGAGTAAAGGGACGATTACTGCCCATTCTGCATCGGTCAAATCACTTGCATACCTGCCGCCTGCGCGCTCATGCTGGCGGCGGGTGAGGTCTGTCCAGGCCATAAATATCTCCGGTCAGCTATCAAACCGAACAGAATCACAACCTACTGGATTCATTCAACTGGTTTTAAATCAGGCTCTTAGGCAAATTCTGCGAACGGCAAGGTCGCGGTTTCTGGCGAGCATGGTGTCTCCGCAAGACTGTAAATACGCTGGATTCCGGAAATGAACTCTGATTTGCCTCCATAGCTCGGGTGGCGCACCGTCTCTACAGGGAATTCCAATCCTTCCAGCGCAGCCCCAGCATCGCGACCAACTGTTTTGGTTTGATCATATCCAGGAACGCCAACATGAACGGCCAGGTCTCAACACGTTCAAATTTCTTATGGCAGCGATTTGTCATAGGCTCATCTGGCGCATGTGGGTGCAGTGGAAAAACATTCCAAAGAACGACAGGTCGCCCGATGTCTGACAGAAGTTTCCAAGTAACGGTCGCAGTGCGCTCTGCGAGTGCAGGGCCTCTAGTCGCCCGTTCAAGAGGCACCCCTCCAAACAAGCGTGATGTGTCATCAAGGTGCGCTTCGTCCGTAAGAGGTATTCCTGTGCGTCTGCCGCCTCGATAGCCAAGGTCGCGCGCAATCCAAATCGTGTCTGCTTTCGCATCTAAGGCGGATTCTAGGCAGCGCTGAAGATTTAGCCGTCTGAGGCGAGCAGCGTCAGGCACGTCATGAGTTGGACAAATGTAGCTGTAAGAGGCTGTTCCAAAAGTAGTTGAGTGATATCAGGTGTTTATGATTCATTGGTTTTGAAAGAACCTGGAGGGTCCCATGACGTGGACAGACATCACCCGCGCGGAGCACAGGCGTAAAACGGGCTTTTATCCAAGCGATTTAACTATGGAGGAATGGGCGCTTGTTCGGCCCCTGTTACCTGCCGCGAAGCGAGGTGGTCGCCCTCGCAAGACGAATCCGCGCCGTGTTGTGAACGCGATTATGTATATGGCGACCACGGGATGTCAGTGGCGCATGATCCCGCGGGATTTCCCGGCGGTCTCGACTGTGCAGAACTGTTTTTACGACTGGCGCGACAACGGTCTGTTACACCGGATCAACCATCTGTCAATGATGGCGGCGCGCGAATTGTCGGGCCGTGAGGCGAGCCCCACTGCGGGCGTTATTGACAGCCAGAGCGTAAAAACAACGGAAAGCGGCGGCATTTCAGGCTTTGATGCGGGCAAAAAGATCAAAGGGCGCAAGCGTCACATCGTGACAGACACGCAAGGTTTCCTGTTGCCGATCCTTGTTCACGCCGCCGATATACAGGATCGGGATGGTGCTGTGGATGGTCTCAAAGCACTGCGCATCCGCTTCCCGCGGCTGGGGCACATCTTTGCGGACGCAGGATATGCAGGGCCAAAGCTTCGGGATGCTTTGGCCCTGCAGGGAAAATGGACATTGGAGATTGTCAAGCGCTCTGACAAAGCCGAGGGGTTCGTTCTTCCACCACGAAGACGGGGTGTCGAGCGAACATTCGCGTGGCCGGGACGTTGCCGTCGTTTGGCAAAAGATCGGGAGGCAACCGTTGAAAGTTCCGTAGCATGGGTTTTGGTTGAAAGTTCCGTAGCATGGGTTTTGGTTGCCGGTATTCGTCTCTTGACAAGGCGGATAGCAAGGCATTCTGTTCAAACATAAACTTTTGAGTCAGACTCTAAGGATTGAAAGTATGTTCAAGCTCGACGGAGCTAACCCGGATAATTCATGAAGCCTGTTTTGTCTGTGCCTGGCTGTTGGTTTCCGCGCCTGTTTTTTCGGGAGCGCGCGCGTAGTTGGCGTCCGGTTTTTTTTTACGGCGGACGGCGATGTTATCCGGGGCTTTTCAAGTTGATGTTTCAGAGTGAGCGGGGCGCGATGGCTGCTTCATGTCGGGTGTGGCGGGGCAAGTGCATCGAACAGGAGGCGGATGAGGCTCTGGCGTGGGCATGAGGTCGGCAGCGTCATGATGATCCGGGTCTTCTTCTCCACGATGGTCGCGACCGGTTTGACCAGGTGCAACCGTAACGTATCGAACCGGGCTTGCCGCCATGGGGAGCGTTTTGGACAGGCCGCGCGCAACGTCCACCACAGCCAGCAGGCGCAGCCGTGCAGCATGAGCCGCATCCGGTTGGCGCTGGCCTTTGAGCACGACGTGCGGTCGGAAGCGAGATGGCTCTTCCAGCCCTTGATGTGGTTCTCGGCCTGACCGCGTGCGCAGTAGAGTTTCCCGTAAAGGTGCTTGCCACGCCTGCCCATCGGATTGGTCACGATGAAGCGCGTGTCACGCCCCATGGGTCCAACCTCGACCCGGGCGATGACGCGGCGCTCTTTTGACCATGATCGGGCCGCATGGGAGAATGACTTGAACCGGCGCGGTTTCCCGCTTTTGCGCGCATACCGATCTGCCGTGGAGGCCTCCAGAGTTTGCACATGCTCCCGCAGGCGCGCGTTCCTTGACAAGCCAGGCACATAGTGGAGCCCGAGGGTGTCACACAGGTCCAGAACCTCCGGGGTGCCGTAATGGCTGTCAGCCCGCAGCGGGATCCTGGTCGTGGGCCAATGACGGCGGATTTGCCGGATCAGGCGTCGGATGTGTGCCGCAGCCTCTTTGCCTGTCGGGCGCCGTGCCGGGCGCAACACTGCACCCACCAGACGCCCTTCGCCATCGAATACCACAATCGGCTGGAAGCCGTATTCATCGTAACAGGCGTTGAACAGGCGCAGCTGCCGGTGGGCGTGGACGGTGTCGAAGGTGTCATCAATGTCGAGCACGATTTGTCGGGGAGCGCGCGCAAACGAGGCGCAGTAAAAACGCACCATCCCATGCGCCATCCGGATAAGCGCCCGCATGTCGGCCAGGTTCTCCGTCCGCGGGATCGCAGGCTGGGAGCACAGCGCTCCGCCGGTCTCGGGGTCACGCTCCGGCGCGAGCTTAAAGCTCGGGTCATGGCGCAGATCACCCGCATCGTTACCGTCCTCATATCCAGCCGCGATCATCATGATCCGGAACCGGATGATCTCTTCCAGGCTGTGCCGCACCTTGCCCGGTGCCCGCAGATCGGTGAGACACGATGCAATAAGGCCAGCCGGATCGGTCCGGCGCTCGACCTCCCGCAAGAGCATCAGACCAGCATCGGAGCTCATCTGCGCGCCGTCAAAATCGAGCAACACGGGCTTGCCGTTCAGGGGTGACAAAGAGGGACGCGGAAAGGCAGGATTTGGCATGGTGAGGGGGCGTGCTCCGGAAAATGGAATTTTTGGCGGCAGAAACCGGAAAATACCAAATTCCAATAGCTTACACCACCCTCATCATATCGTCATGAATTATCCGGGCTAAGAGCATTTACATACGATTTAGGGGTTTTCATGGTAAAGGCTCAATTTCTAAGCGCCTGTTCGCGGCGTCGATGATGATAGTGCCACGGCGGTTCTCCCGAAGATAGCGAAACGCCGCGTAGCCCTGCAAAATAGCCTCTTCCCACAGCCAAGCAGGACATGCTTCCGGTTCATAACCGTTCACGAACTGGTGGATCTGCTTCAAAAGATCGAAGGGCAGATCGCCAGCCTTGAGGTCTTTGAAAAACTCCATTTCTACAGCTTGCCCAAAAATCCAGGTTGTGATGCCTTCTTCAATTAGTGCTGCACGCGCCCCGTCTTGCGCTTCATCAATCTTCGACGCACTTTTCCGCTTTAGCCGGAAAAGTGAACGGGTCACTGGAGACCATCCCAAGACAGCGACATAGGCGTAATGGAAGACATCGTGGAACCGATAGTCGTCTTCCGTCATCGCGTTGTCAGTTAAGCGGTCACCGATGTTCAGGCCGTTACATGTCTGAAAAACGTAGAGCTTTCCGTTAACCTCTCGTTCGAAAATCTCGATCTGTAACTTACGGGGCAACTGTTCTTCGGGTGGTGCGTCAACATCAAAGAAATCTGCAATGTCTCTCCGAATTGGCCAACGATCTGTCGTCTTAGTTCGGTTTTTAATCGCTGCGGCTTCAAGTGTTACACCAGCCTCGTTAGCAGCCCGGATAAGAGTTTCGAGGAATGCGACCAGTAGTGGTCCTAGGCGTGATCGGTCGCGGAGAAGGTCCCTGTCCGTCTGATCGGCCATCAGCAACCCAACTTTCGCAGCCAGTTCGATAAGAGTTTTTTCAAGGCTCAATTAGCATTGATTATGCGTGGCGTATTACAGGCAGGATGCCTGCTGCTGCGGCAAGTATCGCGCGCGGCGTTTGGTGGCTCGGAAGGACGGCAAGGTGGAACCACCGAAGGTAGCTGTCCAGGTATTTGGTTGCGATACCCCGATGGCGGCGCAGAAAGGTCTTTAACCGCTCATGCCGACTGTTCACGGTTTGAATGTGCAATTCACCACGGACACGTTCTCCGGCGGTCCGGTCGAGACTTTCATGGCTGACGCCCGTTTCTGCGGCGCAGGGCGGGTAGCCGGTGCAGCCATCGGTCACCAGGAGAGCGTCCCCATCAAGACGTGGCTGCAGAACCGTTTTGAGATGTTCGGCTGTCACCGCAGGCAAGACAGCACTGATGGCGGTGCCTGATCGGTCGACCGCAACGGGGACCGGAACCTGCTCCTTCGACAATCCGCGTTTTGAGGCCTTTCCCCCGCGTTTGCGGGCTTTTCGAGAGAGATTACGGTCCCCTTTCCGGCTGCGCGGAAAGAACGTCCCGTCGGCTTCGACGATTCCGCACAGCTTGACCGCACCGACCGTTACGGCCTCGGGAAAGCGATGACGCCAACGAAAAGCTGTGGTGTCGGCCACCATACAACGCCCGTCGGACGCCTTTACCGTTTCGCCGTCGCGCAGGGAAGCTGCGAACCCTGCCCATCTGTCCCTGTGGCGCAAGCGGGCAGGCGGCGTCCCGGTCAGCGCGTTGAAGGTTTTGCGACAGCCTTTGCAAAAGAACCTCGTCAGGCCACTTGCATGGCCCCTGATGATCGCACCGCCCGAAGCACAGTGCGGACAGATACGCCCCTCGCGAACATTCGCCTCAGGGAGATCGATCACGCTTTCCAGCGACGAAACCCCGGCAACGAGCCGTCCGGTTTCAGCCCGTTGTTTCGATGAAAGGTCGTCGGTCTCGTTGAGCCACACCAAAAAAGCTTGATGATCCATGTGCCGCACCCCATAATTTTGTTCATGGTGTGTTCTATTACAGGTTGGCACGCATAATCAATGCTAATTGAGCCTTTTTCAAACTTCTTGGACGGCGTTTTCAACGTCCTCAACACAGCGGGCTGCAATGCTTCAAACGTGATATTTTCACCGGAAGCGGGTTTCCAATCACCGTCACCACGCACTAGGTTGGTGACCACTTCAGCCAAGGAAATACCCCCTCGGCTCGCGACTAAATTGAAATACCATAGAACATCGCCCAACTCTTCCGTTACCGCAGCGGCATAAGCCCGATATGCAGTAGGATCACGTTGTTTCTTCTTCACTTCACTCAAAAGACTGCCGACTTTGCCAAACAACCCAAGAAGTGGAAAATTCAACGACTCTGCATCGCGCTGTACATCCGTTTCAAGTGCGTCTTTTGAAAATTTTTGTACTGACAATGGAATAAATTCGTCCATAAATCGGCGTTGTTGCACGTATCCTCCTCCCCTGATATTTGTTTCAGTCTGTTCTCTTGAGGATGCTGTAGATGCCGCACAGGTTCAACGCTGATCATCGTGACAGGATTCCAAAACAAAAGCAGCGCGTGACCAACTGGCCTGAGTACAACGAAAGTCTTCGGCGGCGCGGCGATCTGACGGTCTGGATCAGCGAGGACGCGCTGGCTTTGTGGGCGGCCCCGCCACGAACGACGCGTGGCGGGCAGCCTGTCTATTCGGATTTGGCGATTGAGGCTTGCCTGACCGTTGGCATGGTGGTCAGGCAGCCGTTGCGGCAGACCGAAGGCCTGATGCGCTCGATTGCGGCGCTGTCGGGTATAGATATCGCGGTGCCGGACTTTTCCACGCTCTCCCGCAGAGGCAGAGGACCGAGCTTGTCGGCCAAATCTGTCTCCAGGGACACCAAACCGGTACAACTGGTTGTGGACAGCACCGGGTTAAAGATTTCCGGCGAAGGCGAATGGCAAGAGGAGAAGCCTAAAACCAGGCGTAAACGGCGCTCCCGGCGCAAGCTGCACCTTGGTCTGGATCTCGTCACTGGCGACATCGTTTGCTCCGGTTTGACCACCAATGATGTCGGCGATCCGACGGCCTTGCCGGAGATGCCGGATCAAATTGACGGACCCGTCGAACTCTTTTCGGGGGACGGGGCTTATGATGGGGAGCCAACAAGCGACGCTCTCACCGAACGCTTCGGCTCGACGATTGAAGTCACAATCCCGCCCCCCGGGAACGCCGTCCCGAGCCCGAATGCGGCGCAGTATCCGACCGTCCGCGATCGCCATATTGCCGACATACGCACGTACGGCCGGATGGCCTGGCAGAAGTCATCGGGCTACAATCAGCGCAGCCGGGCTGAAACCCTGATGGGGCGCTGGAAGACGGTCATTGGGCCCAAACTCAAGGCGAGGGCGTTCGAAAATCAGAAGACCGGGGCCGGGATTGGTGTCCGTGTGCTCAACCGAATGACCGGACCGGGCCGCCCCGATTTCGAACGCACCGCCTGAAATCCGTCTCGGGCAGGGTGAGGTCCGGGCCAGTCAGTCTCCATGCAACAACGCCCGCTGGAAGCAATATCGGGTCTGATCCTGTTATCAATGCCCGGCGGTCGCAAAGGGATGAAGGCCGCATTCCATGCGGGGCGCGGTTTGTCGCGCAGGCAACTGGACCGGCCGGGTCGTCGTCGGGACAAAATCGCCGTAAATCGCCGTAAATCACCGTGCCACGCGACGCTGACTGAAACTTCGGGAGTGCCGGACCCGGAGGCTATGGCGGCTGCATTCAGCCGGTTGACCACCGGGGCACCGGATGCCGGGGATGTTGAACCGGACCTGCGCCGGATCGCGATTGACGGCAGGACGCTGCGCGGAAGCAGGGACGCCGGGGGCAAGGCCGGGCATGTTCTTTCGGCCTTTTGTGCAGCACCTGAACAGTCGGTGGGCGATACATCCTCACGCGGCAAGGGGCGGGAAATTCCCGATGCGCTGCGTTTGCGGAGACGATTGACCCTGAGGGGATGGTCGTTACCGAAGATGCAGTTTTCTGCCGGAAAACGATCCCTTCCCGGATCGTGGAAAAAGGCGCTGACTGCCTTCTTCCGGTGAAGGATAACCGGGAAGACCTTCGGGAGGAGTTCACTACGATCTATAGCTGAAATCAACGTCACCGAACCCATGTGTCTTCGCCACCTCAATTTCTTTTGCGTCGTCCAGTTTGCATGACACAAACTCGCTTCCGGAACATAAGGGCAGGTCCAACGCCGCAATGAGGGGCGCGTCGTAGTGTCCAGACAGGAGTAAGATTCCTTCATGGGCCAGGTGGTCGCGCGTACCCCTTCCATTGTCTGAGCGGATGCGCCGCATAAAGTCCTGCTGTTGTGCCACCGCCTCCACCACTTCGCGGGTGATCGGTTCGCGCTGCACCTCTCGGAACAGGTTGGCCATCCGCTGATTTCCAGACTTCCCGGCGAATATCCGCTCGACTACATCCGGCGGCACCGTGCGCCAAAAGTTCGGCGGGTAGGGGTGGTCCAGCAGCAACCAAAATATGTTGGCGAACCCCGGAGCCGAAACGCTTTTCTTGGAATCCTTGTTTTGACCAGGCGTCAGGTATTCGGGGCGCGCCACGAACAGGCCGAGGTAACAAGTTGCCCGCACCTCATCGGCGGCCACAAGAATGCAAGGGGTGTCGATGGCTTCGGTCGGGATCATCCAGTTGCTGCCCATCGTGTTCTTGATATCCACGTCATGTTCAAGAATGACAGTATCTAGCTTGCCTTTAGGTAACTGCAGCATGGCGCGTAGCTCAATCTCGACCCGTGTGCCTATGTAGGTTTTTTCTGTCTTTTCCAATTCCTCGTAGGAGCGGCGTCCCGTCTTTGGTGTCATGATCACGTCATCAACGCATTGGCGGAGCATCGCGGAAAACTTGGCACCCAAGGCCTCATTGCCACCGGCGCACTTTGAAATCTCCTCAGCGATGGACGTCAGCAGATTGTGATCGCGGTGGCCCGGGACGACGATGCTATCTGGAATGTTCTTTTTCATATGCGCACTGCTCTGAGAATCCGCTGTTTCTCAGAAGCGTGTCACAAATGGATCGACTTTGGAAGGTTAACCGCTTGCTGTTCGTAGCACCCGCTTTCGCAGTGCCTTGGCTATCTGTACCGAGACCGCTTGCGCAACGGGAGGCGGGAAAGCGTTGCCAACTTGTCGATAGGCGTTGGTTTTTGCGCCAGTAAAATACCAGTCATCCGGAAAGCCCTGTATGCGGGCTACCATCGGCACAGTCAGACGCGGCATTCCGTTATGGAAGGCATCGGGTGCCTCGGTCGCTATGGTGCGCCCTTCGACGCCCAGAGTGGCCCACGCCGCACGGGCACGAGTGGGGCCAAGGTCGGGTCCACCATGCTTTTTGGACCCGCCAACAATAGTCGGGGCAATTTCGTCGGCCTTTACAGCCCAGTCATCTGCACCGCGCCAGCCTCTGGCAGCCATCAGGTCGTGCAGCGTTTCTCCAACAGCGGACGGGTTATGCGGATTCGGTTCTGGCCAGTCGAAGAAGTCCGCACGCTCCTTTTGAACCGCAACGATTACAACGCGTGGCCGAAGTTGCGGCACGCCATAGTCCGATGCGTTGAGAAGCCGCCAGTCGGTATTGTAGCCCAGCTTGTCCAACTGTGTTTTAAGTCGTTCGCGGTAGTCGTGGAACACCGCATCCAAGAACCCACGCACATTTTCAATCATAACCGCACGGGGTCGTGCTGAGTCCACGATGTCGATTGCGTCGTTGAATAGATTACGTTCGTCTTGCTCACCAAGCTGTTTGCCGGCAATGGAGAAGGGTGGGCACGGCAGCCCTCCAGCTAAAAGGTCCATACCTTTGTAGTTCGCAGCACGCTCTTTGAAGATTCGTACGTCTTCTTCGAGGACGTTCCAATCCGGTCGGTTGTGGCGAAGCGTGTTGCAGCAGTGCTTGTCGATCTCGACCAGTGCAGTATGAGCGTATCCGGCTTTTTCCAACCCGAGGGCTTGGCCACCAGCACCGGCGCATAATTCTACGGATGTCAGCATGTTGCCCGCCCTCTTTTTAGTCATACAACCCGTTGTGGCCACCGAGATCAACAGTCGCCATGATTCAGTATAAATGTTCTTTATTTGTTCTTATTTGCTTTTGGCAAATAGGGCAAGTCGGATTGGGTATCATATTGCCCCATTGTTGTCAGCGAGCCAAGACAGAAAGACCGCCCCGAGGTGGCATATCGGGCAATGAAGGGGTCGAGGACCTTCCGCCAGCCGTCCGCGCTGTGGACATCGCCATGCCGCAGGGCGCAGCGTTCCAGCATGCCGAACTGACTGAATAGCGAATCTGCTTGGTTGAAATTTCCCGTTGCTATCCGAGTGGCATTCACACAAGGCAGGCTGGAAACACGTGGCCATATTCGTAAAGTACCGCCCGAAGCGCGTTCACCAACTCCGTACGCTGATGATCCAGACGTTCCCGGCGGCGAAACAGAACGGCCTTCGCCTGCTGACCCTCGTCTTCGGGCAACACGAACCGCATTTCCGGTCGTTGCCGTGCCGGTCTTCACGGCCGGAAACGCAGGGACCAGGGCACCGGTCAGGACGGCGGGCAGGGCAGGGCTGTCCATGGTGTCGGTCCCGGCCTTGCCTGCGGTGGCGTTACAGGGCGGACCGGTCCGGCACATGTCAATCCGGTCATCAGCCACCGGCATCCCGACATCTGTCCGGATGAAACCCGGGGTCGCGCAATTCCCCCGGCCCGCGCCATCGCACACGGTCCTGCCCCGGCAATAACGGTGGTGCCTCCGGCGAACAGGACGGGACCGGTAAAACCGGGTCCCCTGATCGACGCCGCGATCTGCCGGACCTGATCCGCAGAACGGGTGCGGGAATTCCGCGTGCAGGACCGGAGCACGTCCCGTCGCGCGAAGGTTTTTTTGCCGCTGGGCATGCCGGACCTCCTGACATTTTTTTCACCGCCGGTATCGCGCAAATTCCGGCGCGACCCCTCCGGCGGTTTCCCCGCGCGTTTCGGGAGGGCATTTCGTTTCGAGCCCAGAGGCCATTTCGTTTCAGATGACCTGTCGGAAAAAATTTCCTGATTGCAGGGTGGCGGTTACCTGCACAACCATTCGAGGATCAGATTGCGACTGCTGTATCTGCGTATCTCAAGGAGAGTATAACATCAAAACTCCAGACGAATCCTGGCGTGGATGTTATTCAGAATACGATGCAGACACTGAAAACCATCGCAGGAAATTCCGCACAGATTGCGTCCTTGATCGATCGTATTGATATAGCACCTGGATCCGTTGAAATACGATTGAACCAGGAAGCTGTCTGCAGGGAATTCACTCTTGGGGATGCCGGCATAAACCCGGATGCGCTTACGTTTTGTTTGCCTTTCCAAACCCGCAAGCGTGGTGTCGAAACCAAACTCATCATTGGTCATGCCGCACCGGATAAAGACGAGACTTTGATCCGTAATCTCGCAACGGCACATAAGTGGTTAAACCTGATCAGGGCGGGGCGCAGTCTTGATGCTGTATGTGAGCAGGAGAAAACCTCAAGACGCCGTATTCAACAGGTTATCAAATTCGCCTTCCTGGCTCCGGATATTGTGCAGATGATTGTGGAAGGCCGTCAACCTGTCGGGCTGACCAGTGAGTGGGTCTTGCGAAATGCATTGCCAAATGACTGGAACGATCAAAGAGCCCTTGTCTCGACTCTCTAAAGCACCCATTCTGGTATTGCCATGTGTGGACGGTTCCTGTTTTGCAAGGTTTTTTTTGACGCCGTGATCATAGCGGGTTGCGGTCATGTGTCCGGCCTGTTTTTGCGGCAATAAGGCCGCTGGCCCTGATGAAGTCCGCGTGCCAGTTCCCTATCAAGTTGCCGGACTACTTGTATCCTGGCAATACCTCGGGGTGTTCTGACTGCGGCTTGCTTTGATCA
This sequence comes from Roseovarius sp., assembly GCA_965207105.1. Classification (GTDB taxonomy): domain Bacteria; phylum Pseudomonadota; class Alphaproteobacteria; order Rhodobacterales; family Rhodobacteraceae; genus Roseovarius. The sequence goes on from CBDBLS010000072.1 coordinate 39,828, forward strand.
TCATCACGTCTATTGCCCTTGCATCCTGAAGCGCAGTTTTGGTGCTCGGTCTTCCGAGCGCGCTTATGTGGCTTGGTACGTTCCTCCTCTTGCCAGGAGCGCCCATACGATCCGCGCAGTTTTGTTGGCCATTGCGACACTAACCAATCGCGGTGCCTTGCGTTCCAGCAGGCTGCGGATCCAGGCAGCGGTGCGGGTTTGTGTATCAGCAACATGCCTGAGAATGGCCGTTGCCCCAACCACCAGGAGTTTGCGCAAATAACCATCACCCATCTTGGTAATCCGCCCCAACCGCTCTTTTCCGCCCGAAGAGTTTTGCCGGGGGACCAGCCCGAGAAAGGCTGCGAACTGGCGTCCGGACCGGAATTGCGAAGGGTCCGTGACAGAAGCTGCCAGGGCTGTCGCTGTCAGCACGCCAACTCCTGGAATGGTTGCCAGGCGCTGACTGGTATCGTTCTGGCGGTGCCACACAAGGATCTCACTATCAAGTGCGCGGATCTGCTGGTTCAGGTTTGCGCGCTGATCGGCCAGGCTCAGCAAAGCGGTTCTCGCTATTTGTGGGATGTCTTCATTGGCACCCTCTTCAAGCTGTAGCAGCAATCGGGAAATATTTTCTGGCCTTTGAGGCGCAATGATCCCCAGCTCAGCCATGTGGGCGCGCAGCGCATTTATCAGCATCGTGCGTTGCCGTACCAGAAGATCGCGCGCCCGATGCAGCATCATAACTGCCTGCTGATCCACGCTCTTTATGGCCACAAAATGCATGTTCGGGCGCGTAACAGCTTCACAGATCGCCTCAGCATCCGCCGCATCATTCTTTTGTCGCTTCACGTATGGTTTTACATAGGCGGGAGGGATGAGCTTCACCTCGTGGCCGAGTGCTGTGATCTCACGCGACCAATGGTGGGACGTCGCACAGGCTTCAATGCCGATCAGGCAAGGTGGCAATTTAGCCAGAGTATCTAGGACTGCGTTCCGGCGAAGCTTCTTCTGTAGAACGGTTTGTCCTGTCGCATCGATCCCGTGAAACTGGAAAACTGACTTTGCAATGTTGATCCCTATCGTTGTAATTTCCATCTGGGCGGTTCCTTTCAAAGCTGGTTCATACCCCAGCACTTTGGCACATTGCGATGCCGGTGGGTGGAACCGTCCAACTCATCAAGTTGTTGGCGGTCGCTTGTGAGGCATTGGAAAAGGCAGGGTTATGCCGCCATTTCGGCGGTGTAATCGGCCCAGAGGCTGAACGCATCGCTGCGGGCGTGGCGGTATGAGGTTGCGGTGAGTTGATAGCGGCGGGGACGGAAAATCAGGTTGATCCGGTCATGCGCAGACAGAAACCTCTGAGCTTGTCGGTGGGATTTGAACCGCCCGAATATCTTCTCCCGTTTGCGGGTCGGCCGGTGCGATACTTCGATCGCGTTGTCGAGGCCTTTGTGGGCGCGATGGTCAGCGTCCGGGGCCAGTGTTTTGATCGGCTTGATGCAGCTGCGCAATTTGTCGGTGATGACGACCCCTGGTTCGCCGAACCGGGCAACCAATCGTTGAAAAAAACCGCTTCGCCGCTTTGGAATTCCGACGCGTTTGTACAGGAATATCAGGAACATCTCCATTTGCGTCGATTGCGCGCCACAGCCAGTGCCTCTTGCCACGGATCGTGATTACGACTTCATCCATGTGCCACTTGTCGTTCGGTCGCGGTCGATCCCGGCGGATGCAATCTGCAAAGTGTTGACCAAAGCGATTGACCCACAGTCGGACCGTTTCCCGGCTGACAATAATACCCCGCGCAGCCAACAAGTCCTCAACATCAGCCGTGCTCAGCGCCAACCGGTGGTACGCCCAAACAGCGTACGCAATGATCTCACGCGGATAGCGGAAGCCTTTTAGGCGCGGCATAATGGTTGGGATGCTCATAGGAGCAGTCTAACCTGATCATAACCACCGAACAACTTGGCAATACCCCAGGCAGATATGATCGCAAGGAATGTAGCGGCCCTGGCAAACCTGAATTTGAAAACAGCCTGACCAAATGGGCAGGGATACCTCCGTTCAAAAACAACCGCTCTTATTGCGAATCGAGTCTATTGATCAAATCTGGGAATTAGTCGGGTTTCGTTCGCGTCTACAAAGAATACCCATCAAGTCTCAATCAAGATTTGTTGAACGGCAAGTTCCCGCGTCTCTTGGTCGTTGGTGCGCAGAACATCATCCAGCAATTTGGGCTCTTGCACTAAATCGCTTCGCGATAGGGCGCTTGCTGCGGGCGTTTGGTTGCACAGGGATACGTTGCGCGGGTTTTGAGGTCGGGTGTCTGCTGTTTGTCGAGGTGATTTTGCCTCGATTGACAGAGGATTTCCCATGAACATTCAGCAATCGACACCGCTTCGTGCACGCATGATTTCGGACATGGCGGCGCGTACGCCTGGACCTGCATCACAGACCAGTCACCTGCGTGCCTGCAAGCGTTTTGCGGCTTGGCTGGGGCGCTCTCCGGACACGGCTACAGCCGATGACGTGAAGCATTTCCAGCTTCATCTGATGGAGACAGGCACCAGCATCTGCACGCGCAATCAGACCATGACGGGCGTCAAGTTTCTGTTTCGTGTGACGCTCAGGCGGCACGATCTGGTTGCTGAGATTTTCAGCCTCAAGGAACCGGTGAAGGTGCCGCTGGTTTTGAGCAAGAAGGAGATCAAACGGATCCTGGCGATGGCACCCAGTCTGAAGGCGAAGGTGATGTTGTCACTCGCTTATGGCTGCGGGATGCGCGCGGGCGAGGTCGTTCGGCTCAAGGTTGGTGATATCGACGGCGCGCAAGAGATCATCCGGATTGTCCAAGCGAAGGGACGCAAGGACCGCAACGTAATGCTGCCCGGCGATATTCCGGGGCTTTTGCGTGATTGGTGGAAAGAACGTCCAACGGGTCAGGATAAGGATGTGCCTGGGCCAGAGCGGGTCTTGTTCCCCGGTTATCGTGGCAAACACCTTTCGGCCCGCCAGATATCTCGATTGTTCAAACAGACTGCGCAGGAGGCGGGTATCACTAAGCCGGTCACGTTGCACACATTGCGTCATTCGTTTGCGCCCCATCTGTTGGAGCGTGGCGTCGATATCCGGGTGATACAAGCACTTCCCGGTCATACTAAACTGACGACAACCGCCCGCTACGCCAGCGTTGCGACTGGGATGATTGCAGCAGTCGACAGCCCACTGGATGACTTGAACAAATCCAGACGCAGGAAAGGCAAAGCCAGGCCTTCGTAAGCCACTTTGCCTTCTCCATCGCTGGAAGTTGCGGAAATCTTCCGCACCTATGGTGCTGCGTATCGCGCCATAAATGTAGGTCACATCAGCTTTGACCAGTTCAAGGTGATGAACGCCATCGAACGCTGCCGCACAGCGGCGCTTGGTGGGCATGTGGCACGCTGCGCCGACTGCGCCCACGAGCACATCGCCTACAACTCATGTCGCAACCGCCATTGCCCCAAATGTCAGGCAGGTGCGGCAAAGGTATGGTTGGCGGCACGCGAGGCTGAATTGCTGCCAGTGCGGTACTTTCACCTCGTCTTCACCCTGCCAAAGCAGATTGCCGACATTGCACATCAAAACAAACGCGAGATCTACAATCTGTTGATGCGGGCCAGCGCCGACACGGTGATCAAAATCGCAGCCGATCCGAAGCACCTCGATGCCCGGGCCGGTATGATCTCTGTGCTGCACACCTGGGGCTCGGCCATGACGCGCCACCCGCATGTCCACATGATTGTGCCGGGCGGTGGCTTGTCTGCGGACGGCACAAAGTGGATCGCCTGTCGCAAGAACTTCTTTCTGTCCGTTCGGGTGCTATCGCGTCTGTACCGACGTCTCATTCTGGAAGGACTGGTCAAACTACACAAAGCCGGGAAGTTGCACTTCTTTGGCGATCTTACGGACCTAACCGACCAAAATTCCTTCAATGCCTTCCTCAAACCGCTGCGCAGGATCGACTGGGTCATCTATGCAAAGGAACCGTTCGCGGGGCCAAAGGTCGTGCTGGCATACCTGTCGCGCTACACCCATAGGATCGCCATTTCCAACAGCCGCCTGATCCGTTTCGATGAGCGCAGTGTCACCTTCCGCGTCAAGGATTACCGCCTTAAAGGCGCGGGTCGCCACACTGCCATGACGCTAACGACGCCTGAGTTCATCCGCCGCTTCCTGATCCACGTCTTGCCCAAAGGCCAGCACCGCATCCGCCACTACGGGTTCTTCGGGAACGGCAATCGCGCGGCCAATATCGCCAGGATCAGGCAGTTGCTCGGGGCCAACCGATCAAACAAAGATCGCACTGATGAGGACGGTCCCGGCGATACTATTGAGTTGCCCCGTGTCCTCGCGCTTCCTTGTCCGTGTTGCGGCGGGCGGTTGATCATCATCGACACAGTTGCGCCAAATCAGCACCCCAGAGCGCCACCAAAATCAAAAAGGGCCGCAGCATGAAACGCGCGCCACACATAACGAACAACACCTTCAGCCGCAGGCGACATCACCTGCGAACCCATCATTGTGCACTGATCTTGTCGTGGATAAAGCAAGAGGTGATGACGACGACAAAACACCGCGCATATCGACAAGGTGTTGGCAACGCAGACACCGTGCAAGCACAACAAGGTCTGTTCAACCAGTCTGTCAGGTCAAACCAGACGCAAGCCCAACGCGCAAATCCCCATAACAACCAACCCACCAAAGCCCAACCCCGCGATTTCCCGCTTGAGCGCTTCTCCGACGCCAAGCAACGAAACCGCGTCACTCAAACACAGCGCAAGGCGTCCGAGAAACCTACATCAGAGCAGTCCTCCGGTTCAGGCGCGTCGGTCCTAGCGTCCTAGAAACTTCCGCCGCGCCTCGACTGCAATCGAGTATTTCATCTCAAGCTCGGCGATCTGTTTCATCAGCTCTTTCTTGGCCGCCTCTCCCTTGGCCGCGGCTCAAGCTTCTTTCACGGCCTTCAACTGTTTTTTCAGCTTGATCTCCTCCGGCAGCGCGCCCGCTTCGGCCATGATCCGGTGCCCTACCGCATCGGCGGTATCAATCAGCGCGTCGCCGGGGCGATCAGGCAGGCGTTTGCCTTCGCCCTCCAACCCCGACAGCTTGCCCTCGGCGATGGACTTCAAAATCTGCCGTTCAGCCAGTTTGCGAGGATCAGCGGCCATGTCCTAACGCCCTTTCGCCTCTAACGCGTGGTAAAGGTGGGTGAAGGTCGCCGCCCCCAGAATGGGGATGACAAGGTTCACCAAAGGCACGCTCAGTGGCATCGCCATCAGGATGCCCGCGCCCCAGATGGTCCAGCGGTTGCGCTTGCGCATCTCGCGCGCTTTGGCACGGCCCAACCGGCGCATCGCGGCCAGTTGAAAATACTCCATCCCCAGCAAGAATCCGTTCAAGGCCCAGAAAATAAAGGGCGCGAAAGGGGCGAAGGGGATATAGACAATCAGGGCCACAGTGTTGGCTGCAATGATCACGCCCAGAAAATTCACCGTATCGCGGAGCTGATCCCACAGGGGTAGTTTTGGCGGCGCGGCCAGGGTGGGATAGTGGCGATCCTCCACCGCCTGGGCGACCTCATCCAGAAACATCGAGGTGATCGCCGAGGCGACCGGCACCATCAAAAACACCGACAGGATCAACATCAACCCAAGGCTGGACCAGCCCAACAGGTCGTTGATCCAGGTTACCTCGCCCAGCAAAGGCACAGTTTGTGTGTCGCCGACCATGGCTTGCAGAAACCACAGGAAGGCAGCATAAACCGCGATCAACACTGCCAGAGTCAGTCCGATGCCCAACAGAAGAACCTTGCGGAACCGCCGATCTCCTGCCTGGCCCAGAGCCTTGAAAAAGCAGGTGAAAATCATTCGCTGAGCCAGGTGGTAATGGCGTCAAGGTCGGGGCGCGGGCGTTCGGGCGGGGTGACGCGTTCGGTGCCCAGATGGATCAACCCCGCGATACGTTCGTGCTCTGCGACCCCCACTGCGTCCCGCGCCCAGGTACGATCATGACTGGCCCAGCCACTCAGCCAATTGGCTCCCCAGCCACTGGCCAGCGACGCGTTCAGCAAGGCAAGACAGACGGCCCCGGCGGAATAACTCTGCTCAATCGCCGGTATCTTCTCGGACGGTTTTGCACCGCGATCACCGCCACGGCCAGATGGCTGTCGGCGAACTGACTGCGGGCTTTGGCGATCTCGTCGCCGTTTTTACCCAGCCGCGCGCCGCAGTCCTCAACCAGACCGGCCAACCGCATCAATGCACCGCGTTCCAGCACCACAAAGCGCCATGGCTCCAGCTTGCCATGATCGGGGCTGCGCGCGGCGGCTGTCAGGATCGGGGTCAGTTCGGCCCGCGTGGGCACCGGTAATTCCAGCGTTTTGGCCGGGCGCGAGCGGCGGCTCAGCAGAAACGCCATTGCGTCGGGATCGGGATCAGGCATGTCACGGTCTCTTTCTTCGATTGACCTTACATGTCGGAGGTGCGCCGTCACGGGTCAAGAGCTATCGCCCCTTGCGGGCCTGCGAATAGACCCCTTCGGGCAAATCCAGCGCCGCCGTCAGATCGGACAGCTGGGTCATTGACAAGGTCACTTTATGGGTCCGGTCAAGGCGCGGATCATATTGTTCGATCGTTACGCATTCCTCGAAGGCGTTGATCACAAGATCCTCTTGCAAAGGCGCTTTGCCCTCATCCACAAGGGTGATCACGGTGGAATCAAATTCGTGCTCAATGGAAAACATGGCATCACCCTAAGGCGTTTGGGATCAAACCCGCAAGAGGCGCTGGAAACAGACCCGAACCGCCTCGGCAGGTCCTTGCACTCTGAGGGATTTGTGAACAGCTTAGGGGTGGAAGTGCCCACGAACCCTGTTAAATATGGGGTAAGGAATGCCATTGGAGGGCTGCGCGTGCGCTGGTTGGTTGTTGTTTCTGCTCTTGCTTTAGCCGGGTGCGTCAGCACGCTCGAAAACCCGACATCTCAGGGAGCTGCAACGGCGCCTGTCGAGAGGAAGTTGAGGCCCAGTCGCGCGGATTTGCAGCAATTTGCCGCTGTCGTCGCCCGGATCGAGCCGGTGGCCGAAAGCGAGTGCAGGCGGCTGACCAGCAACCTGAACTGCGATTTCATGATTGTCGTCGATGCGCAGCGCGGCGAGCCTCCTAACGCGTATCAGAGTCTGGACGACTCTGGCCGACCCGTTCTGACTTTTAACCATGCCATGATCGCTTCGGTGCGTAACACGTATGAGCTGGCCTTTGTCGTGGGTCACGAGGCGGCGCATCACATCTCCGGGCATGTGCCGCGCACCCAAGATGACGCCCTGGCAGGCGCGATTCTGCTTGGAGGTACGGCATGGGTGACGGGCGCAAGTGATGAACGCATAAGCCAGGCTCTTGCTATAGGGGGAACTTTGGGCGCTCTTTATTATTCAAAGGATTATGAGCTTGAGGCCGACGCGTTGGGCACCGTGATCACCAAGCGTGCTGGTTACAACCCCGTGCGCGGGGCCGAGTTCTTTACGCAATTGCCGGACCCGGGCAATGAGTTCCTGGGCACCCACCCGCCGCACGCTGACCGTATAGAGACCGTACGCCGTGTGAACGCCGGTCTGTAAGTAAAGCGCTTCGCGAGAACCTGACTCGCAGATTTTCGTCAAACGCCGTGGAACACTCGCATGTTGCGCGCGTTTCGCCTTAAGTGATGTCTCAAGTTTAGGGAGAAACGCTTTGATGCGCCAGTTGACCGGTGTGATCAGCGACCGGGGGTCTAAATATGCGGTATCTGGCGGACCCGTGCAGGGGCGCGCCGGAGTGGATCAGTTTCTCAAAACCTTGAAACGAGACAAGAAATTCGCCCGCGCCACCCATAACAGCTGGGCGATGCTGGGCGGGGATGGTGTGCCGCTGAAGGGCGATGACGGCGAAGGTGGGGCCGGTATGGTGATCCTGCGGATGCTGGAACGCGCCGGTTTGAGTGACCATTTTATTGTCGTAACCCGTTGGTATGGTGGCAAAAATCTGGGCGGTGATCGTTTCCGTCATGTACAGGATTGTGTGACGGCCTATCTGGCTGATCTGCAGGTTTGACACAAGTCAAAGCGGGTCAGCGGCGTGCGCGTTACTCTTTTCCCATCAGGTCCAAAAATGGACCAAGTCCAAAGGGAGAAAGCAATGCAGGGCAAAGCGACGTTAAAAGCACATGCCGATCTGGTCGACCGGATGGCCGGAACGGTCGGAGTTGATCTGGAACAGGCGATGATGGAAGGCCTTATGACCTTTGATCAATTGGGGGATGCCGTGCTGTCCTGCACAGAATGTAGCCAGCCAGGCACCTGCAAGAAGTGGCTGGCACTACAGCAAGAGGTGGCGGATGCCGCCCCCAGCTATTGCAGAAATCGCGATATGTTTCGCAGGCTGGATGCAGGCAAACACGCCTGAGGTTTGACCGTCTTATTACGAGGATCACCCGGCACCCAAAGGGTGTCGAAAAAGGAGGCATTATGATGAGCGCAGAAGTCCGTTTTTTGGGCGATCCCGCCCGACACTTCTGGTTGACCAGATCGGTGGCCCGGACCATGGGGATCAGCCTGTCCGAGGCGATGGCGGTGGGCCATCTGAGTGCGCCGGATTACGCCTAGCTGGTCAATACCTGCCGCACATGCCCCAATGCCACACAATGCGAAGCCTGGTTGGGTCTCCCCCGCCCTAGAGTTTTTTGAGACACCGTTCAAGACATGACCCAAGGGGATGATTGAGGTGTATCATAACGGAACAAAGGAAGGTTGAGCGCGAAGGATCCGGATCTGCGGAGACTTCACATATCGCAGCGGATCCGGCTCCGGCCCGGCGCCGGAGACTTACGGCTACACGCAAGCAAGAGGCCGTTCCGCGCGTTCTTCGCGGCGAAGATGTTGAATTGGTCGCACGTTCGTTTGGTGCGACAGCTGCGGATGTCAGCGGTTGGCGGGATGCATTTCCCGAAGGAGGGTCATCAAACCTGAAGTCCCGTCCGCGCGACGTGCGCGATGAGGGGATTGACCGTCTGCGGGCCAGGGTGGGTGAGATCACCATGGATAACGAACTTCTGTATGAGAAGATCGCGAAGATGGAGGCGGGCCACCCTTTCGGGCGCCGGAGGTCGAAACGATGAGTGCCGTCATCTCGATCTCCACGGGCAAAGCCTACGGCGTTTCCCGGGTGTGCCGGGTCTGGGGAGTGGGCCGCGCAAGCGTGTATCGTGACTTGCGCCCGCTTCCGGCGGAACCCGCGCCGCGCCGCCGCCCTGGTCCTCGGGGAGCGATGTCTGACGCTGATCTGGTCGAGAGGATCAAACAAGTGATCACTGACAGCAGGTTCCATGGCGAGGGCCACCGCAAGATCCGGGCACGTCTGCGCTGCAAGGGCATTCGAACCTCGAAGGCGCGGGTGCTCCGGCTCATGCGGGAGAACGGGCTTTGTGCGAAGCCATGCCATGGGCCCGCCCATGGCCCCCGTGCCCATGACGGCACGATCATCCCGGACAACATCGATGAGATGTGGGGCACGGATATGACGGGGACCGTTCCTGGCACAGGTCGCCAGGTTGCCGTCTTCATCGCGGTTGACCATTGCCCGGCGGGCTGCGCAGGCGGTCATAGCCTCTCAATCAGCATCATTCCGAAGGTGTTATGGCTCGCAGTACATCGGCCACGACTTCCAGAACGGGATTGCCTGGCCGGGCGCGAAATCCTCGCCGTCCTTTGTCCGCGCTCCCGAAGGCAACGGCCGCGCCGAGCGATTCATTCGAACCCTGAAGGAAAACCCGCTCCGGGTCAGAACTTTCGACACCATCGAGGAACTCCAGGCCGCCCTGCAAAAGCTCAAGGAGGACTACAACGAAGAATGGCCGATCCAGCGGCACGGACACCGTTCGCCAAACCAGTTCAGATGTGACGCAATGGACAAAATCCAGGCCGCCGCATAAGCTTCACGAGTATCTCAATAACCCTAGGGCGCTACAGGTCAGCGTCGTGATGCCCATCCTGACGCGCCGGATCGCTGCATGAATTGTAAGACTTTCGAACGCTTGGCCAAAGACCTCGCGCATTAGTGCCTAGCCTGCGGATGCTTGTAGCAAGGCCGTTGAAATTCCAAGGAAAAAGGCGGTCGACGCCATCAGTACAAAGACGTGCCAGATCGCATTGGCATAGCGCAAGCCCTCCCAGCGATAAAACACGATCCCCGCCGAATACAGCAATCCGCCGAACGCCATCAGCACCAGGCTGATCACCGACAAAACCCCCACCAGCGGAATGAACAGCAAGATCCCGGCCCAGCCCAGCAGGAAGTAAGGCACCCAGCCGGTTGTCATCTGCCCCCGTTTGGCCATCAGTTTGGCGACCGCGCCAACCAGCCCCAGAATCCACACCAAGGCCAGGATCACATAGGCAAAGCCCGTGCCCAGCAGCACGCTCAGCGGTGTGACGGTACCCGCGATTTTCAGATAAATAGCCGCATGATCGATCCGTCGCAGGATCGGCCGCGCCGGGGTATGGGCCAGAATATGGTAGGTGTCCGACGCCCCCAGCATCAGGATCAGGCCCGCGGCGTAAACACTGGTCGCCGTCAGGGTGCCCCAACCCAGCTTATGGGCGGTGATCCCAAACAGGACGGCCACGCCTGTAATCGCGGCAAACAGGCCTAAAACGTGCACAACTCCGTCTGCGATACGCTCGGCCCGGCTGTAATTCGGGTACGACATCTGCTCATGCCTCCTGCTCGAAGGGTTGCATGCAACTTTGCCGTCAGCCTGCCGGAATTGCGTCAATTTTCTGTTTCGCCCCCGCGCTCTGTTTGCAGAGAATTTCATTCAAAATGTTTCCAACGCCACCAGCCTTGCAAAGAACGGCGCGCAAGTCACTGTTTACGTTAGGGAAGGAGTGTTTCCGGATCGGCGAAACTAATCCGACAATACCCAACCGTCATTCTGCCAGGAATAGATGAATTCCGAGATCGGGTAGGCGCCAGTATCATTGAAGCCGACGACGATTTCCTTCAGAATATCACGCGCGCCAGGCTGTTCGCCATCAACAAAGACGACCAGATCGCGCGTTGGGAAAACCATCAAGATCTCGCCCAGTTGCTCGTCGATCTGCCGCCAGAGAGGTGCATGGATCAAAAACGCTGTTTCGTAATAGCCGTCGTAGGTCAGCGAATAGATCAAGTCTCCCTCAATCGAAAGCTCGGGCAGTTCCGCTTCCAAATTGCGAACGGCAATCTAAACAACTCGCTTCGCGTCACTCCGAATTCATCCAGGGAGTCCTCAGTCAGATACGTGATGTGCGTTTCACTATTCAATGTGAAGAGGATCAGGCTATCACCAATTTGACCATTGTTGAGAAGGGCTTGTCCCGGGTTCTCCGCCACAAAGTTGTTTTGATAGTCCACATGGCGCAGAACCGGCAATATGTTTTCAAGACCGTCTTTGGAGTAAGCCGTGTCGGAGGCCAATCCAAGCACTATGGCGGCTTCGACATGATCATCAAGTAGCTCCTGTCGCTCACGCGCCGTCTCGGCGTTCAACAACTGGGCATGTAGATTATGTGGGTATTGCACAGAAGTTGTTGACGAAGCCCAACTGACCTCGATCGAATTGTTGGACGTGTTGATGCGCAGGTCAACAACATGCTCGCTTCCCTGCAAAGCCGTGGCAAGCAAATTGAGGGTCTCATACCAACGGCCCAATTAATTGACCTTTATCCATTCTCGATCTGTGATTGAAGTTATGCGTTCAGGGTCGTTCGCAAAGAAGTTCCAGGCCCGGGCGCATTTTTCGAGGATTTCTTCATATGTGTCGAAGACAGAGACAGCGGGTTTGTTCGACCGCAGATAGGCCCAAACGTTTTCCATTGGGTTCAATTCCGGTGAGTATGGGGGCAGTTTTACGAGTGTAGTATTATCTGGCACCTGCAAGCATTTTGCTCCGTGCCAACCAGCCCCGTCGATGATGAGCAAGGCATGTGCGCCGGGTGCGATTGTCTTTGCGATCTCATCGAGATGCAGCCCCATTGCTTCGGCGTTGACGTAAGGCAGGACCAGCCCAGCCGCCGTGCCACAGGCAGGACAGGCTGCGCCGAAGATACAGCTCCATTTGCAGCGCGTATCACGTGGTGCGCGCGGGCGGGTTCCACGCCTGGCCCATTTGCGGGTGAGGGTTCCTTGCTGCCCGACGCGGGCTTCATCCTGGAACCATACCTCAAGCGGCTTCCCCTTTGCATGTTTTGGCAGGGTATCGGCTATGAGGCTGGCAAAGTTTTTTTAAAAGCCTGCTGTGCAGCGGGATCAGTTTTGGGATGCTCCGGGCGCACGGAAAGGCGACGAAAACCATGCCTGGCTGGATACTTGCCAATCGTACGTTCATGTAGCTTTACGTCGAATTCTTCTTCAACGCGGACCTGCAAATCGGCACAGCGCCACCGCACTACGCCATCTTTTGCCGGGTCAGGCCCAGCCTCAACCCAAGCCACAAACAGCGCCTGTTGCTCCAGGGACAGGCGTGGCTTTGCACCCTTGCCACACCGATCAGAAAGCCCACCAAGGCCCTCTGCATTGTAGCGATGCACCCAGTCTCCGAGAGTTTGGCGATCCATACCGCTGCTACGGGCCGCTGTTGCGCGGTCCACATCGTCAAGCACCAGCGCTATGGCGAGTATTCGACGGACAACACGACCATCCCTGGTTCGCTTTGCAGCACAACGCAAATCTTGCGCGGACATATCTGTGCGCGTAATCTTGACTGCCCCACCCATGAGCACCTCCTTGCTTCTGGAGGCCATTGATTCAGAAATGCAGTAAATTTGAAATCACAAAAGTGAGTCAGACATTAAGGCCGCTGGTATCATTCAGGCTTTTCGGTCTGTCAACTTCTGCAAATACCGTGGTTCCAAAAACAAGAAGGATTACAAGAGGAATGGCGTGAAACTTCACGTCAGACGCCCCCACAGATCATACTCTCCGGCCTCGTCCACCTCGACGCTCACGATGTCGCCAATGCTCTGCCCTTCGGTGCCCTCGTCAATAAACAGGCATCCATCGATTTCGGGCCCATCGGCCTTGGTGCGGCAGGTGGCGATGCCATCAGCGTCGATATCATCCACAATCACCTCTTGCACAGACCCAACCTTGGCCGTCAGCTTATCCACAGAAACCGCCTGTGCGACCTCCATAAACCGCTCCCAACGCTCTTGTTTGACGGTTTCATCCACATGGTCTGGCAGCGCGTTTGAGCGGGCCCCATCGACATTCTCGTATTTGAAACATCCCACCCGATCCAGCCGCGCCTCGACCAGCCAGTCGAGCAGCGTTTGGAACTCGTGCTCGGTTTCGCCCGGATAGCCGACGATAAACGTGCTGCGCAGGGCGATCTCAGGGCAGTCGCGGCGCCATGCTGCGATCTCGTCAAGTGTTTTTGCCGCCGCTGCGGGCCGCGCCATCCGGCGCAGCACATCGGGATGCGCGTGTTGGAAGGGAATGTCTAAATAAGGCAGCACAAGCCCTTCTGCCATCAGTGGAATCAGCTGGCGCACATGCAAATAGGGATAGACGTAATGCAGCCTGACCCAGGCCCCCAGCCCTCCCAGATCACGCGCCAGATCGGTGATATGGGCGCGGTGCCCTTTCGCCTCGACATGTTTGATGTCCACGCCATAGGCGGACGTGTCCTGCGAAATCACCAGCAATTCGCGCACGCCGTTCTCTACCAGCTTTTCGGCCTCGCGCAGCACCGCATGGGCCGGGCGGCTGGCCAGTTTTCCACGCATATCCGGGATGATGCAGAACTTGCACTTGTGGTTGCAGCCTTCTGAAATCTTTAGATAAGAATAGTGCCGGGGCGTCAGTTTCACCCCGCTGGCAGGCAGCAGGTCAACAAACGGGTCCGGATCGGGCGGCACGGCCAGATGCACCGCATCCAGCACCTGTTCGTATTGATGCGGGCCTGTCACCGCCAGCACCTTGGGATGCGCGCCGGTGATATACTCCGGTTCGGCCCCCAGGCAGCCGGTGACGATCACGCGACCGTTCTCGCTCAGTGCCTCGCCGATGGCATCCAGACTTTCGGCCTTGGCGGAATCCAGAAACCCGCAGGTGTTCACGATCACCGCATCGGCTCCCGAATAATCGGGCGAAATTCCATAGCCCTCGGCCCGCAGGCGGGTCAAAATCCGCTCGCTGTCCACCAATGCCTTGGGACAGCCCAAAGACACCATGCCAATGGTTGGCTGCCCGGCGCGGGGGGCTTCGGAAATGCGCGCGCGGGCCAGATCGGGGCGCAGGTCAGGTGGGTTTGTGCTCATCTGCGGCGCTATAGCTGAGCCATTGCACCGAGCAAAGAGAAAAGCACCCGGAGGCCGCATTTCCCATCGAAATACCGCAGCAAGACAAGGCCAGCGACTGGCACAAACCCGCTTGATCCACTCCGCCCCGGTTTAAATGACGAACTCGGTGGCCGAGCGGCCTGTGCCTGTCTCTCCGGCAAACTGCACTGCGACGTCCACCCGAATTCCAGATTTTGTCTCAGTTACGTCAAACGCGGCTGCGGCGCCTTCGAACAGATTGGAAAGACCATGTTTCATCGCGGCACTTTGCATAAAGTGTCGTGTGGGATCATCGGGAAACCGATCTTCGCTGTCGGGCATCCCGTCGCCGTCAGTATCCATAGCAACAACATTGGCTGTGCTGTCCTCGGGGTATTTGTCATCTTCATTCGGCACACCATCTCCGTCAATGTCAGAATCGTTGACGTTCTTAATACCGTCGCCGTCCAAATCGCCGTCTGCATCCAGGCTGTGTTCTTCACGAAAAGCACGATCCCTATCGCTTTCTTCCATGACGTAATCGACAAACATTATGATTGTGATCACGGCTGCGACGACCCCGATGAACTCTACACCAGTCATATTCTCGCGGCCCATATTCTCGAATTTCTTCTGCAGCTGCATCGATTCCGCGAAACTCATTTCCAGCGCTTGCTGCTGCAGCTGGTCATTTATCATCTGATCTAATTCGTCGACCCAATCTTGAAAGCTCGTATCTATACTACTGCGCCTGAATTGACCTGAAGAATTTGTAGAGAGGTTGATTCAATTTGCCGCATGGTCATACGTATCACAGCATGCACTTTGAGAGCATGAACAAGCCCCACAAAACGGTTTCGCTATCTGCCGATCAGCGCCTGGCCCTTGAGGCCATTTGCCGCCGCCGCAAGGTTGAAGCGCTTGTCTGGAGGCGCGCCCGTGCGTTTCCGCTGTTGGATGCAGAAGAAGACGCCGGAACGGTTTGCCGGATTCTGGATATCGGCCCGACGGTTCTGACGGAGTGGCGGTTTGCCTTTTCCGGGGCGGGGCTGTCGTTTTTCGGCTTGAAGGATTACAGCCAGCGACAAGGGCATTTGTCGGGGGAGCGCGAACGGGCTTTGAAAGCCCGTTTTGCCGAAAACCCGGCACGGAACGTAGACGGGGTCTGTGCGTATGTTCCGGCGGAATACGGGCGGAGCTACAGTCCCTCGGGGGCCGCCAGGCTGATGCGCCGTCCGGGGTTTGAGTATAAAAAGCCACGATTGCCGCCTGCACAGGCCGATGAAGTCAAACAGGCGGCGTTTATCGCCATGTATGAGGCCCTGATGACCGAACTTGCAGCCGATGGGATGGTGGTCTTCTCCGATGCTGTGCATCCCGAGCATCGGAGCCGTCCCGCCCATGGCCGGTTCCCGAAGGGGCAAAAGACGGCCCTGAAGGCAACATCGGGGCGCAGGCGCCTCAATATTCAGGGCGCGCTCGATCTTGAAACGTTCCAGTTTACTTTTGTGGAAGGCGGGAAGATCAATGCCCAAACGACACTCTCATGCTGGAAAAGCCGGAGCGCAACACCCCAACCAAAACGACCATCCATGTTTTTGTCGACAATGCGCGTTATCACCATGCCAGGATACTCCAGCCATGGCCGCACAGCCCCGAACGTCGGGTGAAGTTGAAGTTCCTGCCGGCATACGCCCCGCATCTCAACCCGATTGAGCGCCTTTGGGGTGTCATGCACGACTGCATCACCCATAATCGCCATTACGCCACGTTCAACCAGTTCACCGAGGCCATTCTCAACTTCTTCCGCCAAACCCTACCCGACAAACGGCGCGATTTTCGCGACACTGTTACCGACAATTTCAGGATCCTTTCTCTCAAGGAATACAAGCTGATCTGACCTCAAATCTTCTGGTCAATTCGGTCGCGGGAGTATAACTTGATGACACCAGTTTCTGAATCTACTTTCAGACCGGTCAGGTCATAAGTGGTAGGCTCGGACAAGGCGCCGCTGGAGGGGTGCGGCAAAGTCGACTGATTGATTGAGCGATTGTGCCAGACTTTACTTGACTCCCGCGTTTTTCAGCTGTGCATGCAAGTTTTGGGAAACGGTTGTGTGAAAGTTGGAAAATTTAGTCATCTTAATTGTAGTAATTCAGACTTTATCTGACAGTTGGCCGTTTTTCCGGCGGCGTCTGTCAGGCCAAGTTCAGTTCACTGACTTTTCCTTCCAGATCTGCTTGCCCTCAATCATGGTCTGGAACGGGGTTCCACCGCAACACATTTTGCCCTGATGAGTTCGTTCGGTATTATAGTGTCGCAGCCATTCATCCAGATCAGCCTGCAACTCCTCGATGGATTGATAGACCTTTTTGCGGAACGTGATCTGGTAAAACTCCTGCAGGATCGTCTTGTGAAACCGCTCGCAGATGCCGTTTGTCCGAGGCGATTTCACCTTGGTTTTGGTATGGTCGATGTCGTTAATTGCCAGGAAGAGCTGGAAGTCGTGTTTGTCGACACGCCCGCAATATTCCGTTCCGCGATCTGTCAGGATACGCAGCACTGGCAGGTCGTGCTCTTCGTAGAACGGCAGCACCCGGTCATTGAGCGGATCAGCCGCTGTGATCGGCGTCTTGGTGGTGTAGAGTTTGGCATGCGCCACCTTGCAACAGGTGTCCACATAAGTCTGCTGATAGACCCGCCCAACGCCCTTCAGGGTGCCGACGTAGAACGTGTCCTGTGAACCCGGATAGCCAGGGTGGGCAGTCTCGATCTCACCGCAGGCCTCATCATCCAGCTTCTTCTTTTCCAGTGCCTGCACTTGTGCCTCCGTCAGGATGCCGCCGTCAGCGGCCACTTTGGCCTCCAGTGCCTTGAGCCGGGTTTTGAAGTTTGCCAGATCATGGCGCAGCCAGATCGACCGGACCCCGGATGGCGATACAAACACCCCCGACTTGCGCAACTCGTTCGAGGTGCGGGCCTGGCCGTAAGCCGGGAAGTCGGTGGCGGATTTGATCACCGCCTGTTCGGTGGCGTCATCAACCCGGTTTGCCGGATTGGGTTTGCGCCGGGTGCGTTCGAACAGGGCTTCAACGCCGCCGTCCTCGACCGCAGATTTGTAACGGTAGAACGTGTCCCGGCTGTAGCCCATGACCTGGCAGGCCTTCGAGACATTACCCGGTTCCTCGGCCAGGTTCAGCAGGCCGGTTTTGTGTTTGATGATCTTGTCGGTAGTGTTCAACATGATGGTTTCCTCGTTTTGTGGTTGGTGTGCACCACCATCAAAACGGATAACCATCATCTCCTTCAAGAGATGTGCCGTCCCCTTCTCAGCTAGCTGAGAAGGGGACGGTGTCAGATAAAGTCAGAACTAATACATCTTAATACTCCGATTAATCACGCGTTAGTGGCCTCAAAAACTGGTCGAAAAGAGGTGGTCGCGGAAATTCGGACCAGTCGTTAAGGTGGATCGCATGATGAAAGAAGTGATCCGAAATGAAGAAACGAAAGAACCATTCGCCCGAGTTCAAAGCCAAGGTTGCGCTTGAGGCTATCCGTGATGAGATGACACTGGCTGAGCTGTCCAAGAAATACGGCGTGCATCCAACCCGGATAGGGACGTGGAAACGCGCGGCGATAGAGAACATGGCGACAGCGTTTACGCGCCGGAGTTTAGCCCCCGGGCAGGTGAGCGCCGCCGACGTTGACAAGCTTCATTCCAAGATCGGTCAACTTGTTGTGGAGCGGGATTTTTTGGCCGATGCCTCGCACCGGTTGCTCGGTACGCGAGGCAAAAAATGGTGAGCAAGGATCACAAGCTGAGCATGCGTCGGCAGTGTGCGTTGCTGACGTTGTCGCGTTCCAATCTTTACTATGAACCGAAGGGCGAGAGCGCTGAGAACCTGCGTTTCATGGAAATCATCGACAAGCAGTTCCTGGAAACGCCGTGGTACGGATCACGGCAGATGGCGCGTTACATGAAGCGCAACAATCACGGATGTGGCCGTCACCGTGTCCGACGGTTGATGCGGCTTATGCGTCTGGTTCCGATTTATCAGGAACCCAGCACCAGCAAGAAACATCCGCAGCACAAGATCTGGCCATATCTGCTGCGCAACGCGGTGATTGACCGCCCGAACCAAGTCTGGTGCGCAGACATCACCTATATCCCTATGCGGCGGGGCTTCCTGTACCTGGTTGCGATCATGGATTGGTACAGTCGCAAGGTGCTGGCGTGGCGGCTGTCAAACAGCATGGACGCGGACTTCTGCGTGGAGGCCCTGAAAGAGGCCTTATCAAAATACGGCAAACCTGAGATCTTCAACAGCGATCAGGGCAGCCAGTTCACCAGCGGCGCTTGGATCGACGTGCTGATCGACGCAAAGATCAAAATCAGCATGGATGGGAAAGGCGCTTGGCGCGACAACCGCATGATCGAGCGACTGTGGCGGTCGCTGAAATATGAATGTGTGTACCTGAACGCCTTTGAGACCGGATCAGAAATGCGAGCCGGGATCAGCAAATGGCTGGCCTACTACAACTCTGAGCGCCCCCATTCGACCCACGGCATATTGACCCCGGATGAGGCCTATGCCAGCAAAACAGAACCAATGAGATTAGCAGCCTGAATGAAACCCTGATCCATCTTAGCAAGGCTGCAAACTGGTCGAAAAAGCAGGACCACCTCTAAACCAACATATAGCTCAAACTGCTTTCGAGTAAAAACTAGGCTCAATTAGCATTGATTATGCGTGGCGTATTACAGGCAGGATGCCTGCTGCTGCGGCAAGTATCGCGCGCGGCGTTTGGTGGCTCGGAAGGACGGCAAGGTGGAACCACCGAAGGTAGCTGTCCAGGTATTTGGTTGCGATACCCCGATGGCGGCGCAGAAAGGTCTTTAACCGCTCATGCCGACTGTTCACGGTTTGAATGTGCAATTCACCACGGACACGTTCTCCGGCGGTCCGGTTGAGACTTTCATGGCTGACGCCCATTTCTGCGGCGCAGGGCGGGTACCCGGTGCAGCCATCGGTCACCGGGAGAGCGTCCCCATCAAGACGTGGCTGCAGAACCGTTTTGAGATGTTCGGCTGTCACCGCAGGCAAGACAGCACTGATGGTGGTGCCTGATCGGTCGACTGCAACGAGGACCGGAACCTGCTCCTTCGACAATCCGCGTTTTGAGGCCTTTCCCCCGCGTTTGCGGGCTTTTCGAGAGAGATTACGCTCCCCTTTCCGGCTGCGCGGAAAGAACGTCTCGTCGGCTTCGACGATCCCGCACAGCTTGACCGCACCGACCGTTACAGCCTGAAGAAAGCGATGACGCCAACGAAAAGCTGTGGTGTCGGCCACCATACAACGCTCAGCGGACGCCTTTACCGTTTCGCCGTCGCGCAGGGAAGCTGCAAACTCTGCCCACCTGTCCTTGTGGCGCAAGCGGGCAAGCGGCGTCCCGGTCAGCGCGTTGAAGGTTTTGCGACAGCTTTTGCAAAAGAACCTCGTCAGGCCACTTGCATGGCCTCTGATGATCGCACCGCCCGAAGCGCAGTGCGGACAGATACGCCCCTCGCGAACAGTCGCCTCAAGGAGATCGATCACGCTTTCCAGCGACGAAACCCCGGCAACGAGCCGTCCGGTTTCAGCCCGTTGTTTCGATGAAAGGTTGTCGATCTCGTTAAGCCACACCAAAAAAGCCTGATGATCCATGTGCCGCACCCATAATTTTGTTCATGGTGTGTTCTATCACAGGTCGCCACGCATAATAAATGCTAATTGAGCCAAAAACTATGTTTCCAAAAGCAACTCGATGCGACCACAACGTCGCCCTACGAAACGTATCTGCAATCAGGCCATGATCAGAAAAACGCTTTTCCCAGAGTTAAGATCACCCCTAGTGCTCAGAGTCTGACACTTCTTACCTATTTCCGCGGATTTCATCCAGCGTGTCGAGTGCGCGGCGTTCTCGGGTGAGGATATCCTTGGCGCTCCTGGTCCATTTGAAAGGCTTCGGTTTCTCGTTGTGGAGCGCCGGATAGTCGTAGATCGCAGCCTCCAGGTCATCGACGCTGGAATAGCTGCCGCGTCGGATGCGCCCGGCGGTGATCTCGGCGAAGAAGCGCTCGACCAGGTTCAGCCATGAGGCGCTGGTGGGGGTAAAATGCAGCTTGAAGCGGGGGTGCTTTTCGAGCCAGGCCTTGACCTCGGGTGTCTTGTGGGTGGCGTAGTTGTCGAGCACCGGATGGACCTCGCATCGCACTGGCGTGGCCTTGTCGATACTGCGCAGGAATTTCAGGAACTCCCTGGCTCTGTGGCGGGGCATGCAATTGCCGATGACCGTGCCCGTCTTCACATCAAGGGCGGCGAACAGCGTGGTCGTGCCGTGGCGTTTGTAATCATGGGTCATGGTGGCGGCGCGACCCTTCTTGAGCGGCAATCCCGACTGGGTGCGATCAAGTGCCTGAATTTGCGACTTCTCGTCGACGCACAGCACCACCGCCCGCTCCGGCGGGTCAAGGTAGAGCCCGACGATATCGGCGACTTTCTCCTCGAACAGCGGATCGTTCGACACCTTGAACCCTTTCGTGAGGTGCGGCTTCAGGCCCGCCTCGGCCCATATGCGTCCCACGCTCGAAGGCGAAATACCCACGGCCTCGGCCATCAGGCTGCGGCTCCAGTGAGTGGCATTCGCAGGGGACTCCTGAACTGTCTTGGCGATCACCTTCAATCGTGTCGCAATCGGCAGCGGCGGCACCCGCGAAGGTCGGGTCTTGTCACGTTTGAGGCCAGCTACACCCTCATCGAGATAGCGTTGCTGCCAACGCCACACGGTAGGTTTCGAAGTGCCCGCCCGCCGCATGATCTCAAACGTGCCGCAACCATCCGCCGTTGCCAGTACGATCTCGGCCCGCCAGACCAGTTTGCGAGGGCTGTTGCGGTTGGCGATCAGGGCTTGAAGCTCAGAACGCTCGGCGGGGCCAAGGTAAAGGCAGATGTCAGTGCGTCTCATGGGCCGGGTATGGCACAGAAAACCGACAGTGGGAATCTTATGTCAGGTGCTGAACACTAGATTATCGCGGACAGCCACCACAGCCACCACAGGCGCAGAAAGCCGCGCGCCCCGGCATCCTGACGGAAAACCGGTTGTGAGCCAAAGCCCGCTTGCTTAGATTCATATCCAGACAAAGGAGATCCCCATGCGCCTGCTGCTGCGGCTTGCCGCCCTTGTGATCGTTGCTGTGATTGTGATGAGTGTCTCCCTGCTGCTTTTGCCCTCCGAGCGGATTGCGCGTATCGCTGCCGATCAGATCAGCAAACAGACCGGGCGGACCGTCACGCTTGAAGGCGACACGCGGGTCACCTTCTGGCCCATTCTTGGCGTTAGTGCGGGTAAGTTCACGGTTGAAAATGCCGATTGGTCCGAGGCGGGGGCGATGATCACCGCCGATGCGGTCAAGATCGGGGTGGAACCCCAGGCGTTGTTTGGCGGCGAGGTGCGCATCACCGGGCTAGAGGCGCAAAATCCGACGATCAGGTTGGAACGTGCCAGGAATGGGCGCGTCAACTGGGAGATCGGTGTTGAGGGTGTGGCTCCGTCGGGTCAGTCTGATGGCGCCAGCCCTGCGCGCTCGAACGCGTTGTCCCTGACGCTGGACCGGGCGCTGATCCAGAATGGCAGTTTCAGTTACACCGATCACGGGGCGGGCAGCACGCTCAGCCTGAGGGGCGTCGATCTTGACCTGCGCTGGCCGGATTACGAGGGTGCGGCCAGCTTTGACATCTCGATGCTGCCTTTGGGGCCGTTGACCTCGAAAGCCATTCCGGCCAGCGAGCGGTTGCACATCAAAGGCCAGCTTGAGGCGGTTGGTGGCTTTATCGAAGGTCAGTTCTCGGGCCTTCAGGCCACGCTGACCGCCCCCGGTGGCAGTTTGTCCTTCGATGGTCGCGCAGGCAGCGCGCCACAGGCCGCCGGGACGCTGACGGCCGAGTTTGACGACACGGGCCGTGTAATGGCCGCGCTTGGCCAACCCGCCGCCGATATCCCCGCCGGGCTGGGCCGGGCCCTGTCGCTGAGCACGCAAATCACCCTGAGCGACGCGCAGAGGTTTGCCCTGCGCGATGCCATATTACAGTTGGATAACAACCGGTTCACGGGCGGGGCCGATCTGAACCTGTCGGGGGCCAAGCCGCAGATCAGTGCGCAGTTGCGGGCCGGGGCGCTCGACCTGTCGCGTTTTGCGGGCAGTGACGGCAATGATACGGGCAGTTCCGTGACCACCACCGGATGGTCGACAAGCCCGATTGACGCCTCGGCCCTGGCGTTGCTGAATGGCGATTTTGCCCTGGTGGCCGATAGCATTGATCTGGGCGATCTGAAACTGGCCAAGACCCGCGTTTTGGCCACGTTGACCCGGTCGAGGCTGGTTTTGGACTTGCGCGAAATCCGCACCTATGACGGGTTGCTGAGCGGTGAATTTGTGATCAACAATCGCTCGGGTCTGTCGGTGGGCGGCAATCTCAAGGCCGAGGGGCTGAACATCCAAAGCCTGCTGCGCGACAGTACCGGGATTTCCCGGCTGACCGGCACGGCGGCGGCGCAAGTCAAATTTCTCGGCGTTGGCCAGACGATGGATGCGATCATGCGCTCGCTGTCGGGCAGCGGATCGCTCAGCACCGGGCGCGGCGTGATCGAGGGGTTCGATCTGGACAAGCTGATGCGCGCCGGGAATTTGAGTGGCGGGACCACGGTGTTTGACAGCCTGACCGCCAGTTTCACCATGGATAAGGGGCAGGTGCTGAACGACGATTTGCTGTTGTCCTTGCCCCGCGCCAGTGCTGAGGGCGAGGGGCGCATCGGCCTGGGCGCGCGCGACATTGATTACCTGTTCACCCCGAAACTGCTTGAGGGTGAAAACCGCCGAGGGCTGGCCATCCCGGTGCGCATCCGCGGCCCCTGGGCCAATCCGCGCATCATCCCCGATCTGGAACGCGCGATTGACCTGAACCTGCAGAAGGAAAAGGAAGAGCTGGAACAGCGGGTCAAGGAAGAGCGTGACAAGCTGGAAGAGAACGCCAGGGAAGAGCTGGCCAAGCGTGTCGAGAAAGAGCTGGGCGTGACCACCGAGGAGGGCCAGTCGATTGAGGATGCTCTGAAAGACACACTGGAGAAAGAGCTGGGTGAAGGCCTGCTCAAGTTGTTTGATTAGCCAGGCATGACGCCTGACGAAATGGCCTTTGCATAGAGTGTCGGCGCGCTCTTAGGTCAGTAAGGCTGACGCCCCACAGAAACTGTGTTTCAGAAGTTCCCTTTTAGCTCTCTGTGATGCTCTCAAACGGGCCGCCGCCCTGCTTTAACGGGCCAGAGGGCGTTTTTCGTCAATTGGCCTTCTCAAATGGGCTATTGGTGATAGGGTGCTGAGACAATTCATACATTTGTTATGCATTGAGTATTGAACACAAAACTTTTGGCTCAATTAGCATTGATTATGCGTGGCGTATTACAGGCAGGATGCCTGCTGCTGCGGCAAGTATCGCGCGCGGCGTTTGGTGGCTCGGAAGGACGGCAAGGTGGAACCACCGAAGGTAGCTGTCCAGGTATTTGGTTGCGATACCCCGATGGCGGCGCAGAAAGGTCTTTAACCGCTCATGCCGACTGTTCACGGTTTGAATGTGCAATTCACCACGGACACGTTCTCCGGCGGTCCGGTTGAGACTTTCATGGCTGACGCCCATTTCTGCGGCGCAGGGCGGGTACCCGGTGCAGCCATCGGTCACCAGGAGAGCGTCCCCATCAAGACGTGGCTGCAGAACCGTTTTGAGATGTTCGGCTGTCACCGCAGGCAAGACAGCACTGATGGTGGTGCCTGATCGGTCGACTGCAACGAGGACCGGAACCTGCTCCTTCGACAATCCGCGTTTTGAGGCCTTTCCCCCGCGTTTGCGGGCTTTTCGAGAGAGATTACGCTCCCCTTTCCGGCTGCGCGGAAAGAACGTCTCGTCGGCTTCGACGATCCCGCACAGCTTGACCGCACCGACCGTTACAGCCTGAAGAAAGCGATGACGCCAACGAAAAGCTGTGGTGTCGGCCACCATACAACGCCCGTCGGACGCCTTTACCGTTTCGCCGTCGCGCAGGGAAGCTGCAAACTCTGCCCACCTGTCCTTGTGGCGCAAGCGGGCAAGCGGCGTCCCGGTCAGCGCGTTGAAGGTTTTGCGACAGCCTTTGCAAAAGAACCTCGTCAGGCCACTTGCATGGCCTCTGATGATCGCACCGCCCGAAGCGCAGTGCGGACAGATACGCCCCTCGCGAACAGTCGCCTCAAGGAGATCGATCACGCTTTCCAGCGACGAAACCCCGGCAACGAGCCGTCCGGTTTCAGCCCGTTGTTTCGATGAAAGGTTGTCGATCTCGTTAAGCCACACCAAAAAAGCCTGATGATCCATGTGCCGCACCCATAATTTTGTTCATGGTGTGTTCTATCACAGGTCGCCACGCATAATAAATGCTAATTGAGCCAAACTTTTTGAATAGGAGAATTTCAAAATGTCCCAAGCTGCTCTTGGCCTGGTCTTGATCGAGGGCGTTTCTTCAAGTGGTGCCGTTGAGTCATCTGGCTCTGTCGCCGAAGCCGCCGTTGACAATGCCGGAGATGTGGCCGTCGCGGTGGTCCAAGAGGTTGGCGAAACTGTCCGGACCAGTATGAATAATTCTGCTGATGACGGCAGCAGCCAGGCTCAAGCCCCGGTAGATGACAACACTGCCGAAACCCTGATCAAAGCAGTTGCCGACGTCATTAATACCAGCGGCCTTAATGTGTAAAACGCGGAGCAATATTGGGCCACAGAAGCGGCTGCATATCGCAGTTGTAGCGGAGTAAAAGTCCGCCAGTTTGTGCCCTTCGTTTATTCGGAGGGCGGGAGATGTATTCTGTGGATATTTATAGTCGTGTGCGCCGTGCTTGTTTGAAGGACGGTATGTCTGGCCGAGAAGCGGCGCGGTTTTTCAACATGGCGTAATCAGGATCAGCACTCAGTTACCCCTGTTATTCTGGATGCACATGCAATTGAAAAGGAGACTGACCAATGGAATATTTTGCTGGTTTGGATGTGTCCATGGAAGAGACGCATATCTGCATTCTGGATCGTGAAGGGGCCCTTATTCGTGAAGGAAAAGCGAGCTCAACACCAAAAGCGATCGCTGACTTCCTCGCTTCTGGACCACCATGTGCCAAAGTTGTATTTGAAACGGGACGGATGGCACCAATGCTTTACCATGGGCTGACGGAGCTTGGTGTCCCGGTTGTTTGCATCGAGAGCAGGCAAGCATATCAGGCCCTTAAATCTCTGGCCGGCCACAAGACGGACCGCAATGATGCCCGCGGTTTGGCACACCTGGCGCGGACGGGATTCTACAAGCCGACCCATGTCAAATCACTGTCAGCGCACGCAATCCGGTCGCTGATCGCAGCCCGCAAGAAGCTGGTCGGACAGCGTGTGACGCTCGACAATCAGATCCGCGGTCTGGTCGTCGTCTTCGGCGTGCGGCTGCCACGAGCTTTGTCTCCGGCATTCAAAAACGCGGCGCTAAAAGTTAGCGATGGAGTGCCTGGCCTCCATGCCGCAATTTGCGGACTGTTCGCAGCACGCGAAGCAATCCTCGCGGCGGTTGCAGCCATTGATGGCGACATCAAAAAGATGACCCGCAAATCCGAAGTCTGCCAGCGCCTTATGACGGTACCAGGGGTCGGTCCGATCACAGCATTGGCCTTTGCCGCAGCAATTGATGATCCGTCGCGTTTCAGGAAATCGCGTGATGTGGGGGCGTATCTTGGACTGGTGCCGCGACGGCATCAATCTGGTGAAATCGACTACACGGGCAGCATCTCAAAGCGGGGCGACGTGCGCGTCAGAACGCTTCTCTATGAGGCCGCCAATGTGATGCTGACGCGGTATGCCGCTCCGCTCAAATTGAAGACATGGGCCCTCGCAATCGGTGCGCGCTCAACGATGAGAAAGGCCCGAGTGGCTCTGGCGCGTCGTCTGGCAATCATACTTCATGCCATTATGCGAGACAAAACTGACTTCCAGTCCGCGTAAGGCTTACGAGGCGACAACGAGGATTCCTAAATCAAAGTTCCCATCTGGGACGATGCCCGAGGGAGGGCGTGAGACACGGCGCCGATTCTGTAGCAACAGCCAAGACCAACGGTATGATTGCGGTTTCAACATTGCCGACCCACACCCAGCCAACCCCATCATGAACCTCAGAGTTCGAAGAGAACAAAGGCAACCTCTGACATCAAAAGCAGGAAACTCAGGAAACACGCATTGACAGATTAGAGAACAAAGGCAACCTCTGACATCAAAAGCAGGAAACTCAGGAAACACGCATTGACAGATTAGAGAACAAAGATCGTAAGAGGATCGCGAAGATGCTGCGCCATGAACTTCCGCCTGGGTATCGTCGGTCGGAAGCGCCTCGGCGGCCAACGCTTGATGGTTATGTTGGTGTGGTCGATGAGATACTGCGCACAGACAAAGCCCTGATCAAAAAGCAGCGACACACGGCCAAGCGCATCTTTGAACGGCTGCGCGATGAGCATGGATATGCCGGCAGCCTGACCACGGTGACCTATTACGTGCGCGAGCAAAAACGGCGCACCAAAGAGGTGTTTGTGCCGTTGTCGCATCGGCCGGGCCATGCGCAGGTTGATTTTGGTGAGACGCTGGGCGTGATCGGTGGCGTGGAATGCAAGATCCACTTCTTCGTGATGAGCTTGCCACATTCTGATGCGGTGTTTGTGAAGGGATATCCAGCTGAGACAACCGAGGCGTTTTGCGATGGCCATGTGTCCGCCTTTGCATTCTTTGGCGGCATTCCGCAATCCATTCTCTACGACAATACCAAGATCGCCGTGGCTCGGATACTCGGGGATAAGACGCGCATCCGCACACGTCGGTTTACGGAACTGCAGTCGCATTACTTGTTTGATGACAAGTTTGGCAGACCCGCGCGAGGGAACGATAAAGGCAACGTTGAGGGCATGGTTGGATACACCCGCCGCAACTTCATGGTTCCCGCACCTCGCTATGACAGCTTTGATGATCTGAACGCACATTTGGAAGAGAAGTGTTTAGCACGTCAGGACGATACGTTGCGGGGTCACACCCAAACCATAGGCGCACGCCTGATGTCGGATTTGGATGCTCTGATGGGATTGCCCGTCGCAGAATATGAAGCCTGCGATCACGTCAGCACGCGTGCAACGTCGATCTCAATGGTGCGCTATCGCAGCAATGATTACTCGGTGCCAGTAGCCTATGCGCACCACGATGTTCATGTGCGTGGGTTTGTGCATGAGGTTATCATCGGCTGCGGCAATGAGATTATTGCGCGGCACAAACGATCCTACACATCAGCGGATATGGTCTTTGACCCATTGCACTTTTTGCCCCTGCTTGAACAAAAGGTGGGTGCCCTGGATCAGGCCGCGCCTTTGCAGGGTTGGCATTTGCCAGATGTATTTGCCACGCTGCACCGACTGCTTGAAGCCAGAATGGGTAAGCCGGGCAAGCGAGAATACGTTCAAGTCTTGCGCCTTTTGGAGACCTTCGAAATGGATGTTGTGCAAGGCGCAATCCAGCAGGCAATAGATATGGGTGCAATTGGCTATGACGCCGTAAAACACCTTGTACTGTGTCGGGTTGAGAAGCGGCCACCACGATTGGATTTGGACTTCTATCCATACTTGCCCAAGGCCAATGTCGGCACAACACGCCCATCCAGTTACATGAGCTTGATGGGAAGGACCGCGGCATGACCGAAGCCCCTCGGATTCTTCTACGGCATCATCTTAAACAACTGCGACTGCCAACGTTCCAAGGCGAGTATGCCAAACAGGCGCAGCTCTGTGCTGCAGAGAACAAAGATCACATCCACTATCTGGCGCGGCTGTGTGAGATGGAATTGATCGACCGCGAACGCCGGATGATTGAACGGCGCATCAAAGCGGCGAAGTTCCCCAGCACCAAGAGCTTGGATAGCTTTGACTTCAAGATCATGCCAAGCTTGAACAAGCCCCTGACGATGGATCTGGCACGATGCGATTACGTTAATCGCAGGGAGAACATCATCGCGCTCGGCCCGTCAGGCACGGGCAAGACACACATCGCCCTGGGACTTGGGCTGGCTGCATGTCAAAGAGGACTGAAGGTGCGCTTCACAACGGCTGCGGCATTAGTCCATGATCTGATCGAGGCTCAAGATGAGCGGAGATTGCAGCGCCTTCAAAAGCAACTGACCAGCCAGAACCTGTTGATCATTGATGAACTGGGCTTCGTACCGCTCAGCAAATCTGGCGCAGAGCTGCTCTTCGAGGTCATATCCCAATGCTATGAACGCGGCTCCATCATCATAACCTCGAACCTGCCCTTCGATGAATGGACTGAAGTCTTTGGCTCTGAGCGGCTGACCGGTGCGCTACTCGATCGTTTAACCCATCACGTCCACATCCTCGAGATGAATGGCGAAAGCTATCGGCTCAAACACAGTCGCAACAACCGAAAATAACCAGCCCGCAATCACAGTCAGAATAATGCTGGCCTTATGGCCAGCATGCGCTTTGGCACGCTTCAGCTTTGTGACGAGCACGCGTGCAAAAGCGCCACAAAAACATCAACCGAAGTGGCCCATTTTTACGCCGCGACATGGACCCATTTTACTCTGCGATTGACATCCGCGCTCCCGAAGGCAACGGCCGCGCCGAGCGATTCATTCGAACCCTGAAGGAAAACCCGCTCCGGGTCAGAACTTTCGACACCATCGAGGAACTCCAGGCCGCCCTGCAAAAGCTCAAGGAGGACTACAACGAAGAATGGCCGATCCAGCGGCACGGACACCGTTCGCCAAACCAGTTCAGATGTGACGCAATGGACAAAATCCAGGCCGCCGCATAAGCTTCACGAGTGTCTCAAATAACCCTAGGGCGCTACAAACGTTAACAGCGGAACTTGGGTTGGGCAAACGTTTAGGATTGTATGTAAGTCTCTAATTTTGATTAATTATTTTCGGTTAAAGAACAATCCCTATCAGGCCTCTCAGATTGATCCTTCTCAGGAAACAATGCGGCGAAACAGTGTCGTCAGAATCAAACGCAGCGTAGCACCTAGGCAGCATAGCTGGTGATTGCAACATTGCGCAGCGAAAATTCGGGCGGCGCACCCGGCAAGACCGCAATGGGCTGTCCATCCGCGTAGACCGTTTTGACGCCAGTGGCAGGATCGGTTTCGACTTCGATCTCAGGCGATGGGCCGCCATCGGCAAGGGCAATCGAGATGATATCTTCGGCTATATCGAAATCTGTGATTTCAACCGGATTCCCGCCCTGTACCCAATCCCCGAGGGCAAACTCATCTGCGCCGGGGCCACCGGTGATGGTGTCATTGTCACCCGCAACCACTGTATCGTCACCGGCTCCGAGATCGACGACATCTGCCTGATCGGAGTCGCTTGGAAGGTCATAGGAAAAAGCGATTTGTGACAGGGAGGATGCACCTTCTGCCGAGGACTCCAGACGGTCGTCGTTCACCACATTGGCCGATTCGACGAAATCATTGCCATCGCCACCGATCAAACTGTCCGCCCCCGGGCCGCCGACCAGAATGTCGTCACGTGCACCGCCGTCCAGCGCATCATTGCCTTGCGAGCCGATCAGCCAATCGTCGCCTGTATTCCCCACCAGCGTGTCATCCCCTTGTTTCCCCAACAAAAGATCATTTCCGCCGCCGCCATAGATTTCGTCATCTCCGTCAGCGCCTGCTATCTTGTCGGCTCCATCTCCTCCGGCGCCACTGCCATCCGCACCTGCATCTCCCCCCATGCCAGCAGTCAATATTCCACCCATCAGTAACAAGAGAACAAGCGCGCCCATAGATCAGTCTCCAATGTATCCAAATTGAGAACAATTAAGGAACATATGAGGGGAATGTCGTAAATTTCGGATTAAAGCGCGTCAAATAAACCTGTCGCGCCGGATTTCGCGAAACGCAGCGAGACATATAAGCGTTATGCGCGCCTTACTTTATGAGGGTCTCAGGGTCAGGGGGGACGCTTCAAGACCGACCTGTCATTTCGATCTGTGGAAGTCTTTTTCGACGGGGGTTGATTACGCACAGCAAAAAGGCCGGGACTACCCCGACCTTAACATCGCAATGTCCATGCAACCTAGCGGTTTTCAATGTCCACGTAATCGCGCATCGTCGCGCCCTGATATAATTGGCGCGGGCGACCGATTTTCAGCTGTGGATCGCCGATCATTTCCTTCCACTGCGAGATCCAGCCCACCGTGCGGCTGACCGCGAAGATCGGTGTGAACATCGCTGTCGGGAAACCCATCGCTTCAAGGATGATGCCCGAATAGAAATCAACATTCGGGAACAGTTTCTTATCGGCGAAATAGGGATCAGCCAGTGCCTGTTTCTCAAGCTCTTTGGCCACCTGCAGGGTCGGGTTGTCCTCAACCCCCAACAGTTCCAACACTTCATCGGCAGACTGCTTCAGCACCTTGGCGCGCGGATCGAAGTTTTTGTAGACCCGGTGACCAAAGCCCATCAGGCGATAATCGTCATCCTTGTCCTTGGCACGCGCCAGATATTCGGGGATGCGATCGACCGTGCCGATCTCTTGCAGCATCTCAAGGCAGGCCTGGTTTGCGCCCCCATGGGCCGGACCCCAGAGGCAGGCGATCCCTGCAGCGATACAGGCAAAGGGGTTCGCCCCCGAGCTTGACGCCAGACGCACTGTTGAGGTCGACGCGTTCTGTTCGTGATCGGCATGCAGGGTAAAGATCCGGTCCATCGCGCGGGACAGAATCGGGTTCACCTCGTAATCCTCGGCAGGAACGGCAAAGCACATGCGCAGGAAGTTCGACGCGTAATCCAGATCGTTACGCGGGTACACGAACGGCTGTCCCAGCACGTATTTGAAGGCCATCGCTGCAATCGTCGGCATCTTGGCAATCATACGGATCGACGCCACTTCGCGCTGCCAGGGGTCGCTGACATCGGTGCTGTCATGGTAAAACGCGCTCAGCGCACCAACGACGCCGACCATGATGGCCATCGGGTGTGCATCCCGGCGATAGCCCCGGAACAGGAAATGCATCTGTTCGTGCAGCATGGTGTGGTTGGTCACGCGGCTTTCAAAGTCTTCCAACTGCGCAGCCGAGGGCAGTTCTCCATACAGCAGCAGATAGCACACCTCGAGATAATGGGACTTGCCAGCCAGCTGATCGATCGGATAGCCCCGGTGCAACAGTTCGCCCTTACCGCCATCAATAAAGGTGATGGTGCTGTCGCAACTGGCCGTCGAGGTGAAGCCCGGATCATAGGTGAACACGCCAGCCTGAACATAAAGTTTACGGATATCAATGACATCTGGCCCGGCAGTGGGGGAAAAGACGGGCAACTCATAACTGTCGCCATTCACGCTCAGCGTTGCGGTTTTCGTGGTGTCGGCCATTGTGGTGGTCTCCCTCATCCCTGCCAACGCGCGCTGCGCGAGGCGTTCTTTCATCCGGTCTAACTCGGGGGCCTTGCGACAGGGTTAACCTGTGCTGGTCGCGGCGTCTGTCAGCCGGGCGATGGTTTCTTCCCGTCCCAACACCAGCATCATATCGAACACGCTTGGTGTCGCAGTCCGACCCGCCAGCGCGGCCCGTATTGGCCCGGCCAGCTTCCCGAATTTCATATCCTTGGCTTCGGCAAACTGCATGGCAGCCGCCTCGATTTCGTCTCGCTCCCACCTAGCATTTTGCAGCTGCGGCGTCAATTCATTCAGTATACCACGGGATACATTGTCGAGTTGCGCGCTGGCTTTTTCGTCCGGTTTTATGGGGCGGTCAGCCACTATAAATTCTGCTTTATCAATAAGTTCAAAGAATGTCTTCGCGCGTTTTTTTAGATGGGGCATTGCCACCATCAGCAATGATTTTTTCGTGTCGTCCAGTGGGTTTTGCCCTGTCGCGGTCAGAAATCCCTCCAATTCATGCAGCAGTGCAGCATTGTCCGTGGCGGCGATATGTTGACCACAGAGGTTTTCAAGTTTCTTAAAGTCAAACCGGGCCGGGGATTTGCCGATACCATCCAGATCGAACCACTCCTGCGCCTGGGTATCGCTGAAAAACTCGTCATCGCCATGGCTCCATCCCAGTCGGGAGAGATAGTTGCGCATACCCGCCGCCGGATAGCCAAGGTGTTGATATTCCTCAACGCCAAGGGCACCGTGGCGTTTGCTGAGCTTCTTGCCATCAGGCCCGTGGATCAGCGGGATATGGGCGTAAACGGGCAGGGGCCAGCCCATCGCCTCATAGATCATCATCTGACGCGCGGCGTTATTCAGGTGATCATCGCCGCGGATCACATGGGTGACGCCCATATCGTGATCGTCCACCGCCACAGCCAACATATAGACCGGTGTCCCATCGCTGCGCAGCAGCACCATATCATCCAGCTGATCGTTGCGGATGGTCACATCGCCCTGCACTTTATCACGGATCACCGTGGCACCGTTTTGTGGGGCCTTGATGCGGATCACAAAAGGTGCGTCCGGGTGGGTGGCCGGATCGGCGTCGCGCCAGGGGCTGCGAAACAGGGTCGAGCGGCCCTCAGTCCGGGCGGCATCGCGAAATTGCTGAATCTCGTCCTGGGTTGCAAAGCATTTGTAAGCCTTGCCTTCGCTCAGCAGTTGATTGGCCACCTCAGCATGACGGTCGGCGCGCCCAAACTGGCTGATCGCATCGCCGTCATGATCCAGACCCAGCCAGGCCATCCCATCCAGAATCGCCTGCGTTGCCTCAGGGGTTGAGCGTGCCTGGTCGGTATCTTCGATCCGCAACAGGAATTTGCCGCCCCTGCCCCGGGCGAATAGCCAGTTGAACAGCGCCGTGCGCGCGCCGCCGATATGCAGATAGCCGGTGGGCGAGGGGGCAAAACGGGTCACGATTGTCTCGGACATGGGCTGCATTAACCTTTCGGTAACTGTGAGGGGGCTAGCGTTCACCCCTGTCTATCGGCCCGCCGGAGGGGAGACAAGTCATGGCGATCTGGCAATCCTGGCAGGCCGAATGGCTGGCTCAGCGGGGGTATCTTTTCCCGTGGGTCCCGGTGTGCCTCGGTGCCGGGATAGGGGACTATTTCGCTCTGAAATCGGAACGTTCGGCGGTGCAATACGCCTATGCGCTGGCGGGTGTCGGCCTTCTGACCCTGTGGGGGTGGCGGGCTAATGCTGCCCTGTCCCCGCTGATCTTGATTGTGGTTGGGTTCTGTCTGGCCGGCTGGCGCGCTCATCAGATGGATTTGCCAGTGCTGGGCTGGCGATACTACGGTCCGGTTGAAGGACGCATTGTGGGCATTGACCGCTCGTCTTCGGACGCGTTGCGATTGACACTGGACCGGGTGCAGCTGGAGCGGGTCAGCCCGTCGCGCACCCCCGGTCGGGTGCGGATATCCCTGCATGGTCAACTAGGGTTCATTGTGCCCGAACCGGGCCAATATGTGATGATGACGGCGCATCTGTCGCCCCCCGGCGGCCCTGTCGAACCCGGTGGGTTCGATTTCCAACGCCACGCGTGGTTTTTGAAAATCGGCGCGGTTGGCTATACGCGCAATCCGGTTCTGGCACGCGCGCCACCGGATGGCACTCAAAAGGTGTTTGCCGCCCGCATGGCGGTGTCGGCCAAGGTGCAAGAGGCCCTGCCGGGCGAACCGGGCGCCTTTGCCACCGCGATCATGACCGGGGACCGTTCGGCCATGGGGTAAGAGACGCTGCGCGCCTTGCGGGTCACTAATCTGGCGCATCTGCTGGCGATTTCGGGGTTGCACATGGGATTGCTGGCAGGGTTTGTGTTTGCAACCCTGCGCTACCTCTTTGCCGCTATTCCAGCCATTGGTCTGCGCCTTCCCGCCAAGAAGCTGGCCGCCCTTTGTGCCTTGCCCGTGGCAGCGGCGTATCTCGCCCTGTCGGGTGGCAATGTGGCCACTGAACGAGCCTTTATCATGGTCGCCGTGGCGCTGACGGCGGTGTTGCTGGACCGGCGAGCGTTCAGTTTGCGCGCTGTCGCCTTTGCAGCCATCATCGTGTTGATCCTGCGGCCCGAAGCCTTGCTGGCGCCGGGGTTTCAGATGTCCTTTGCAGCGACCACGGCTTTGGTGGCGGTCTATACTTGGATTCGGGATCATCAGATCCCGCTGGGCCCACGTTGGACCCGCCCCATTACCGCCGTGTTGATTTCCTCGACAGTCGCAGGATTGGCCACAGCCCCGATTGCGGCGGCGCATTTCAACCAGTTTGCCCATTATGGGCTAATCGCCAACCTGCTGAGCGTGCCCTTGATGGGGGTGCTGGTGATGCCCGCCGCTGTCGTCGCGGCGTTTCTGATGGCACTGGGGCTCGAGTGGATTGCACTTTGGGTGATGGGCAAAGGCGTGGCCTGGATTTTGGGTGTGGCCAAATGGGTCAGTGAATTGGACAGCGCGCGCGGCACGGTGATCAGCCCGGGTGGCGAGGTGCTACCTTTGATTGGCCTTGGTGCGTTGATGCTGGTGCTGTGGCAGGGATGGGCGCGCTTTGCGGGTCTGATTCCGGCGGTGCTGGCCTTTGGTCTGTGGATACAGGCCGAACGGTCGGATATCCTGATCTCGGACACGGGCGCCCTGGTGGGGGTGATGACACCCGAGGGCAGGGCGCTGAACCGTCCAAAAGGGGGCGGGTTCATTGCGCAGAACTGGCTTGAGAACGACGATGATCCCGCAGAGCAAGACAAGGCGGCCGAGCGATGGGCCATACTCAGCCCGGCCAGCCTGCCGCTCAGCACAGTGCGTGGGAAAAAAGCAGCCGCCGCGCCGCTTGAGTGTGGCAAGCTGCGCTGGATCGTGATGAATGCGGACCCGCCTAATGGCGTGCCCGAGGGGTTGGACTGTGCCGTACTCCATCCCGCCAGCCTGCGTCAGACCGGAGCCCTGGCGATTTACAAAACCGAGACGGGGTACAAAGAAATAACCGCGCGCCAGGTGACGGGTGCGCGGCTGTGGAATGCGAATTAAAGATCAGTAGGTGCGGATCAGCCCGACCAGACGGCCCTGCACTTTCACCTTATCTTCGGGCAAAACGCGCGGTTCATACGCTGGGTTCGCCGCCTCAAGCGCAATCGCATTTCCGCGGCGGAAATAGCGCTTCAAGGTGGCTTCCTGGTCTTCAACCAGCGCCACAACGATATCGCCGTTGTCAGCCACAGATGTTTCGCGGATCACCACCACATCACCATCATTGATCCCGGCGTCGATCATCGAATCGCCTTTGACTTCAAGAGCATAGTGTTCGCCTTGCCCACTGATCATCGAGCCGGGGACCGACACGTTATGGCTGGCATGGGCAATCGCCTCAATCGGGACACCAGCGGCGATCTGACCCATCACCGGAAGCTCGAAACCATGCGCCTGGACGGGTTGAGAATTGGCCGGTTGCGGTGCATCAGGTTTGTCGCCTTCAATCACACGGGGGTGAAATCCATGCGTGGCCTCGCCGCCCAGTGTCTCGGGCAGTTTCACAATCTCAAGCGCCCGTGCACGATGTGCCAGACGGCGAATAAACCCGCGTTCTTCCAGCGCCGTGATCAACCGGTGAATACCCGATTTCGAGCGCAGATCCAGCGCGTCTTTCATTTCGTCAAAACTAGGCGGAACGCCATCGCGTTGCACACGTTTGTGAATAAAATCCAGCAGATCCAGCTGTTTCTTTGTCAGCATAATGAGCATCCTCCGGGGCCATGCGTTTCATTTTGTTCTACACATGTTCCCGTTTTGTGTCAACATGTTCTGTGGATAAGTTGGATCGGCCGGTCAGAGCGCGATGTAATCAATCTGTGTCCCGGCCTTGCGCGGCCCGTCATCGGGCGGGCGGACCATCAGCGCGTTGGCATGCGCCAGAACAGTCAGCAGGGCGCTGTCCTGGCTGTATTCGGGGCGGATCGTGCCATCGTGCACCTCGGCGCGCATGTAGTTTTCACGCGGCCCGTTCGGCAGAAGATCGACGGCCAACGTGGCCGTGTTGCGCGGAACGGCGGCCTCGCCCAGCCCCTGCATGGCGCGCAGCATCGGGCGCAAGAACACATGGACGCAGACCATCGCAGACACCGGATTGCCCGGCAGGCCAACCATCGCCGCGTCCCCCATGCGGCCCGCCATCAACGGCTTGCCCGGGCGCATTTTGACCTTGTAAAACGCTTGCTCGACGCCCAGATCGGCGGCCACCTGACCGACCAGATCATGATCGCCCACGGACGCGCCTCCAATGGTGATGACCAGATCGGCCCCCTCGGCCAGCGCAAATGCGGCTTCCAGAGCAGGGCGATTGTCGCGTGCGATGGGCAGGATTCGCGCGCGCGCACCATGCTGTTCCAAAAGGGCTTTCAGCCCGAAGGTGTTGGAGGCGATGATCTGATCCGGGCCGGGGTTTTCGCCGGGCATCACCAACTCGTCACCGGTTGAGATCAGGGCTACACTGGGTTGCCGCGCTACGGTGATCTCGGCCAGGTTCATTGAGGCCAGAAGGGCGATGTCAGACGGGCTGAGCAGGCGCGGAGCCTTGAGATGATCGCCGATTTTGAAATCAACCCCCGCCGGGCGGATGTGGGGACCTGCGCTGAGGTTCGCCCCCAGCGTGATCTGATCGCCAGCGCGTGTGACATCCTCTTGAATGATCACCCGGTCTGCGCCTTCGGGTACAGGGGCACCGGTAAAGATGCGCGCGGTTTGACCGGCTGTGATCGACCCGTCAAAGCCATGCCCGGCAGCGGCCTCGCCGATCACTGTGAATGTGGCCCCGACAGCGACATCGCTTTGGCGCACCGCATAGCCATCCATGGCCGAGGCGGCAAACGGGGGCTGGTCGCGCCCTGCGATGGCGTCTTCGGCCAGAACCCGTCCCACGGCTTCGTCGAGGGGTACAACCTCGGAGCCCAGAGGCCTGACCAATGAGAACAGATGCCTCAGCGCCTCTTCAACGGTGATCATGTCGCCTCGTACCGCCCTGATTTTCCGCCATCTTTCAGCATCACACGGATGCCGCCGATTGCCATCGCCTTGTCCACCGCCTTGCTCATGTCATAGACGGTGAGTGCGGCGGTCGAGACGGCGGTCAGTGCCTCCATCTCAACACCGGTCTGGCCGGTGGTTTTCACGGTGGCCTCGATCTGTACGCCTGGCAGGTCAGCATCCAGCGTCAATTCAACCGCGACCTTGGTGATCGGCAGCGGATGGCAGAGCGGGATCAGCCGCGAGGTTTCCTTGGCACCCATGATTCCAGCAAGGCGTGCAACGCCCAGAACGTCGCCCTTCTTGGCGCGGCCTTCTGAAATGATATCAAATGTTTCTCGGGCCATCTTAATGTACCCGGTGGCCACGGCCACCCGCGAGGTGACCGCTTTGTCCGAAACATCCACCATATGGGCATCGCCCTTGCCGTCGAAATGCGTCAGGCCGGACATTCAGAGTCCTCCGCCTGCGACCAACGGATTGGCCAGCAGGCTGCGCGTGGCTCCGGCAACATTCTCTTGCCGCATCAGGGATTCCCCAATCAGGAATGTGCGTGCGCCATACATCGCCATCTCTTTGAGGTCTTCGGACGTGCTCAGCCCACTTTCGGACACGATCATCCGCTCGGCTGGCACGAGTTTCGACAATTTGCGCGTGGTATCCAGCGAGGTTTCGAACGTGTTAAGATCGCGATTGTTGATGCCGATCAAGTTGGATTTCAGTTTGGAGGCGCGCAGCAATTCGTCCTCGTTATGCACTTCCAGCAATGCATCAATACCCCAGCGGGTGGCGGCCTCTTCCAGTTCAGCCGCTTGCGCGTCACTGACCGAGGCCATGATGATCAAAATGCAATCTGCACCCCAGGCGCGCGCCTCGGCCACTTGATACGGGTCATACATGAAGTCCTTGCGCAGCACGGGTAGTTCACACGCGGCACGAGCCTGTTGCAAAAACTCGGGCGCGCCCTGAAAGCTGGGCGTGTCGGTCAGCACTGACAAGCAGGTGGCCCCGCCTGCGGCATAGGCTTCGGCTAGGGTGATGGGATCAAAGTCTTCCCGGATCAAGCCTTTGGAAGGGCTGGCTTTTTTGATTTCGGCGATCAGGCCATAGCCTTGTTTGCTGGCTTGCAACAGCGCACCGCCAAAGGGGCGCACCTCAGGGGCGGCGGCGGCGGCCTCGATCGCGTCTTGGGAGATTTCGGCTTTGGCAGCGGCGATCTCGTCCAGCTTATAGGCCTTGATCTTGTCCAGAATGGTTGGGGTACTCATTTACTCTCCGATGTCAGCTGGGCCAGCAGATCGATCTTGCGTCGTGCGGCTCCGCTATCAATGCTGTCTTGCGCCATTTCGACGCCGGTTTTGGGGTCATCCGTCTTGCCCGCCACCATCAGGGCAGCCGCGGCGTTTAACACCACGGCGTCACGATAGGCCCCGGGGGCACCCTCCAGCAAGGCGCGAAAGGCCGCACCGTTTTCTTCGGGCGTGCCGCCCAGAATATCCTCGAACGGGTGAACGGGCAGGCCAAATGTATCGGGGTGAA
Organism: Roseovarius sp.; assembly: GCA_965207105.1. Taxonomy (GTDB): domain Bacteria; phylum Pseudomonadota; class Alphaproteobacteria; order Rhodobacterales; family Rhodobacteraceae; genus Roseovarius. The sequence continues at coordinate 78,807 of CBDBLS010000072.1, forward strand.
TTTCCCTGTCCTCGACCGAGCCATCCTCTTTCAATTCGGCCACCCAGGAGATGCCGGTGATGGTCAATTCGTCCGTTCCGTCACTGCCATGAACCAGCCATGCGCGCTCCGATCCAAGCTGTCCCAGCGTTTCGGCCATAGGGCGGATCAGATCACGGCTGAACGCACCGGTCAGCTGGCGTTTGACGCCCGCAGGATTGGTCAGAGGGCCCAGAATGTTAAAGATCGTTCGGGTGGACAGCTCGGCGCGCACCGGGCCGACATGGGCCATGGCCGGATGATGCATCGGCGCCATCATGAAACATATACCGGCGGTTTTCAAAGCCTTTTCAACCACATCCGCGCCGATCATTACGTTGATGCCCATCTGAGTCAGGGCATCCGCCGCGCCGGATTTTGAGCTGAGGTTGCGGTTGCCATGTTTCGCCACAGGCACGCCCGCGCCTGCGACCACAAAGGCTGTGGCGGTCGAGATATTCAGCGTGCCCTTGCCATCCCCGCCGGTGCCGACAATGTCCATCGCCCCTTCCGGGGCCTCAACCTTGTTGCATTTGGCGCGCATGACGGCGGCGGCGGCGGCGAATTCGTCCACCGTTTCACCCCGCGTGCGCAGCGCCATCAGGAAGCCACCGATCTGGGCCGGTGTGGCCTCGCCCTCAAACAGGATCTGGAAGGCGGTTTCGGCTTCTTCGCGGTTCAGCGGGCGGTCGGCAGCCGTGCCAATCAGGGGTTTGAGTGCGTCGCTCATGCGGGCACCTTCATCACATCAAGGAAGTTCTTGAGCAGCGCATGACCATGTTGCGAGGCGATGGATTCCGGGTGGAATTGCACGCCGTGAATGGGCAACTCGCGATGTTGCAGCCCCATGATAGTGCCATCTTCCAGCTCGGCCGTGATTTCGAGGCTGTCCGGCAGGCTGTCGCGACCGACCACCAGCGAGTGATAGCGCGTCGCCTCAAATGGTGAGGGCAGGCCTGCGAACACGCCTTTGCCGGTGTGCTGCATCATGCCCATCTTGCCATGCACGATATCAGTGTGGCGCACGACCTTGCCGCCAAAGACCTGCCCGATGGCCTGATGTCCCAGGCAAACTCCCATCAACGGGGTGCTGGTTTCTGCCGCAGCCTCGGTCAGCGCCAGGCAAATGCCCGATTGATCCGGGGTGCCAGGCCCGGGCGACAGCAGGATGCCGGCGGGGTTCATTCCCATCGCCTCCTGCACATCAAGCGCGTCATTGCGTTTGACGACAACCTCGGCCCCCAATTCGCCCACATAATGGACGAGGTTATAGGTGAAGCTGTCGTAGTTATCGATCAAGAGCAGCATCTTGCCGGTCCTTTGGTCATTTTTTGGGGGCTGGAGGCCCGGGGCGTGGTCGCGGTATACTTGTTCAGGGTTGCGCGTGGGCGTCAAGGGGCGCAAAACTATGCACGAGGCAAAAAAGAGGGCAAATGCAGTGGCACGCGGATTTTTTTCAGGTGTGATCGCAGGAACGCTGGTTTCCGGGCTGGGCCTTGGGGCGGCATCGGTTCTGACAAGTGACGGGGGGGCGATGGCCCCCAAGCCTGGCGCTGTCGAGGTGCCGGAAGGGTCCGGCTTTGGCCAACCCAAGGATGACACTGCTGCCGCGCTGCCCCGCACTGCGGATACGCCCGAGGCAGGGCAGGTTCCACAAGTCGCCGCGCCCGAGCCGGATGACCTGGCTGTGATTGATGAGGCTGCTCTTGAGCCCGCTGCCCAGCCCGAGACCGGGACGGCGGATGATGCGCTGGCACCTCTGGCGACCGGGGACGGAGCTGCGGATGTGGCTGTCGAAAGTGAGAGCCCGGTTCTGCCAAGCCCACAAGCTGCGGCCCCCGAACTCCCCGAAAGCGAAGAGGACCTGTCGATTTCCACCGACCCGGCCCAGCCCAGCACGCCGGATGTGGACGATAGCTCCGTTTTCCCCGAAGAAGAACTGGCCGCTGTGGCAGAGGGCGTAACTGAGGTTCCAGAGGTGCCCGAAACAGCCGACCCTCAGGAGGATGTCAGCGCCGATGCCTCGGACCCGGCCCCAGAACCAGAGGGTGACACAGCATCACAAAGCGATGTCGAAGCCGTCGCCCTGCCCAGCATCGCGGAGCCTGAAACACCGGATGCCGACACGCCGGATACTGGCCTTGCCGAAGATAACCGGCCTGAACCGTCCAGTACGATTGGTGATCTGGCCCCCGAAGTGAAGACCAACCGTCTGCCGTCTGTCACGGATGAGCCTGCGGCGGACGAACCTGCAACCGACGATGCGGTTGCCGGGGTTGACGCCGAGACGGCGACGGAACCTGGCGAAGACACGCGCCCGCCGCTGGAACTCTATGCGGCGGAGTTTGAGAACCCTGAGGGCAAGCCGCTGATGTCGATCGTGCTGATCGATGATGGCTCAAGCCCGATCGTTCTGGAGGCGCTGGAAAGCTTCCCTTATCCGCTCAGTTTTGCGGTGGATGCCAGTTGGGAGGGCGCGGCGGACGCCATGGCGATTTACCGCGCCTCAGGGTTCGAGGTGCTGGCGATGATCAATCTGCCGGAAGGGGCAGGGGCGCAGGACACCGAAGTGGCGATGCAGGCCACCCTGTCGCAACTGCCCGAGGTGGTGGCGGTGATGGATGGCACCGGGGCAGGCCTGCAAGCCAGCCGGGCGGCCAGTGATCAACTGGCCCCGATCCTTCTGGACAGCGGGCATGGGGCGGTCCTGTTTCCCAAGAGGCTGAACACGGCGCAGCAACTACTGGCGCGTGAGGGCGTGCCCTCTGCCAGTGTGTTCCGTGATTTTGATGCCTCGGGCCAGAACGCGACAGTGATCCGGCGCTTTCTCGATCAGGCGGCGTTTAAGGCCGGACAGGAAGAGGGCGGCGTGGTGATGGTGGGCCGGTTGCGCCCCGACACGGTCAGCGCGCTATTGCTGTGGGGCTTGCAGGATCGCGCCAGCCGTGTGGCACTGGCACCGGTCTCGGCAATGCTGAATGGGGGCGAATAAGGCGCACCCGCTGGATTGTGATTTGCGCACGCGGGGCCTTTGGCTATTTTGAAAGCATGCAGCCTGCAGGTTTCCCACGTCTATGACGCCCTCAATACTCAAAGTGATGGTCTTGTGGCTGATGTTGTCTGCCGTGCCCGCTGCGGCACAAACCTGCCGTCAGGCGTTGGCATTGGGACTGGACGTATCCCTGTCGGTCAATCCGATTGATTTCACCCTGCAACGCGAAGGTCTGGCTCGCGCCTTGCTGGATGAGGAGGTCGTTGCGGCCATTCTGGGCTCGGGCCATGATCAGCTGGAACTGGCGGTATTTGAGTGGAGCGGGCAGTTTGATCAGAAACTTCTGGTTGACTGGACTGTGATTGACAGCCGCCAAACCCTGCGCCACATCGCCACCACCCTGCGCGAAAGCCGACAGAGCATGCGGTCGGGGCGCACGGGGCTGGGAGCGGCGATGCTGTTCGCGCGCGATATGTTCGCCACGCGCAGCCATTGCACCAATTGGACGCTGGATATTTCTGGCGATGGGGCCAACAATAACGGCATCCTGCCCGAGCTGGTGCGCCTCCAGATGGATGAGGCCGGGGTCGTGGTGAACGCGCTGGTGATTGGCACTGACAAGCCCAACGTCGCCTTTGGCGAAATCCACGTGGGGCAGTTGGCGCGGTATTTTCAGGAACGGGTGATTGTCGGCCCGGCCTCGTTTGTGGAAACGATCATCGGTTTTGACAATTACGCCGAGGCGATGAAACGCAAATTGCTGCGCGAGTTGCAACCCTCATTCGTGCGAGGGGATCCGGCGCTAAGGGCTATTCGCCTGCTGGCCGCGCGCGCCGGGTAGCGGTTAGCGCGCTGGTGCGTCCTGCCATGTGCCTGGCGCAATGCCGTCCAAAGTCCAATCGCCGACGCGCCAGCGCACCAACCGCAGGGTCGGGTGGCCAGCATGGGCCGTCATGCGCCGCACCTGCCGGTTGCGCCCTTCGGAAATGGTGATTTCCAGCCAGCAATCCGACACGGATTTGCGATAGCGCACGGGTGGGTCGCGCTCCCACAGGTCCGGCTGATCAATGCGGGTCACTTTGGCAGGTCGGGTGGGGCCGTCTTTCAGGGTCACGCCTTGGCGCAGAGCAGTCAATGCGTTCTCGTCCGGCAGGCCCTCAACTTGCACCAGATACGTCTTTTCCAGCTTGTGTTTGGGGTCGGCAATGCGCGCCTGCAGCTTGCCATTGTCGGTCAGTACCAACAGTCCCTCGCTGTCCCGATCCAGCCGCCCGGCGGGGTAAATCCCCGGCAGGTCGACAAAGGCAGACAAGGTCGGGCGCGGCGATCCGGCACTGCCTTTGTCGGTGAATTGCGACAGCACGCCATGGGGTTTATTGAACAGGATCAGCCGGGTCATGACCCCTGATGCAACAGGCGGTGGGGCTTAGTCCACCCCTTGCAGGAACCCTTCGGCGATCTTGGTGTTCCAGGGCGCGCCAGCGAGTTTCCAGCCATTCTGCGCGTCGAGGTAGCTTTGCATCGCCCCGGCGAAAAGCGGGTTGGGTTTCATCTGATAGCTGCCCTTCTTGGCGTCGAAACTGTGATCGGGGGTCAACAGGGCAAAGGGGATGTTCACATCTGCCGATGTCGGGTGACCCACGAACATGGTTTCTGTGGGGTGACAAACTAAATGCGTAATCCGGTCCAGCCCGGTCCAGCCCGGTCGGGGATTGTAAAAGGGCTTTGAAACAGGCGTTTGAAGCGGTTTTGACCGGGCGCGATTACAGAGGCACTGTTTTGGCTCCGCGACGGCAAAATGCGCAATCCGGACGCCTTTTGATCTGGAATGGCCCGGAAACGGGCTTTTTCAGCTGCTGGCGAACAGGCCCGGAACGGCTGGACTCCACGTCGGATTTACGGGGCGTTCGAGACCCTGTTTTTCGGGGTAAATCCTGCACGCCGGGCGCGGGCGGCAAGCCCGTCCCATCCCCGTTCAGAGCCCGTTCAACAGGCTGTGCACAGGGCGTTGAAGGTGGGGGTCATGTGCTGTCGACGGGAGTCGGATATCATAGCCGGGATGTCCGGGGCAATCGGGCCAGATCTGTAATGTTTCCGTATCGGCCAGGGCGATGGCCGCGTCATGGGCCATGCCCTGTTTGCGTGCTGTGTAACAGGCGTCTGCAAACCCGGACTGGGCCGCGGTCCGCTCGTCGAGCAGGAGATCGGGCCAGTCCACGCCCGCCCTGTGTTGGATGCCGTCGAAGACGGGCGGCAATGTGGAGCGCAGGGGCTCATCGAGGATCGCCGCGTAGCTGTCTGCAAGCATGAACAGGAAGTCGCGCGGGTCATGGGCGGGATCATCGAGAAAGATCACCAGGCCTTCCCGGCTTTTATCAACCGGCGGCGGGCTGGCGAGTGTCGCCGCGATTCCGGGCACGGAGGAATGATCGCCCTCCACGGTTCCTGCGGTATCATCCCAGACAATGGTGCGCAGGTCCCGCCCGTAGAGGCGGTCCGGCATGCGGATGGTATGGATGGCCATTGGTGGTGTAAAACGCGGAGCAATATTGGGCCACAGAAGCGGCTGCATATCGCAGTTGTAGCGGAGTAAAAGTCCGCCAGTTTGTGCCCTTCGTTTATTCGGAGGGCGGGAGATGTATTCTGTGGATATTTATAGTCGTGTGCGCCGTGCTTGTTTGAAGGACGGTATGTCTGGCCGAGAAGCGGCGCGGTTTTTCAACATGGCGTAATCAGGATCAGCACTCAGTTACCCCTGTTATTCTGGATGCACATGCAATTGAAAAGGAGACTGACCAATGGAATATTTTGCTGGTTTGGATGTGTCCATGGAAGAGACGCATATCTGCATTCTGGATCGTGAAGGGGCCCTTATTCGTGAAGGAAAAGCGAGCTCAACACCAAAAGCGATCGCTGACTTCCTCGCTTCTGGACCACCATGTGCCAAAGTTGTATTTGAAACGGGACGGATGGCACCAATGCTTTACCATGGGCTGACGGAGCTTGGTGTCCCGGTTGTTTGCATCGAGAGCAGGCAAGCATATCAGGCCCTTAAATCTCTGGCCGGCCACAAGACGGACCGCAATGATGCCCGCGGTTTGGCACACCTGGCGCGGACGGGATTCTACAAGCCGACCCATGTCAAATCACTGTCAGCGCACGCAATCCGGTCGCTGATCGCAGCCCGCAAGAAGCTGGTCGGACAGCGTGTGACGCTCGACAATCAGATCCGCGGTCTGGTCGTCGTCTTCGGCGTGCGGCTGCCACGAGCTTTGTCTCCGGCATTCAAAAACGCGGCGCTAAAAGTTAGCGATGGAGTGCCTGGCCTCCATGCCGCAATTTGCGGACTGTTCGCAGCACGCGAAGCAATCCTCGCGGCGGTTGCAGCCATTGATGGCGACATCAAAAAGATGACCCGCAAATCCGAAGTCTGCCAGCGCCTTATGACGGTACCAGGGGTCGGTCCGATCACAGCATTGGCCTTTGCCGCAGCAATTGATGATCCGTCGCGTTTCAGGAAATCGCGTGATGTGGGGGCGTATCTTGGACTGGTGCCGCGACGGCATCAATCTGGTGAAATCGACTACACGGGCAGCATCTCAAAGCGGGGCGACGTGCGCGTCAGAACGCTTCTCTATGAGGCCGCCAATGTGATGCTGACGCGGTATGCCGCTCCGCTCAAATTGAAGACATGGGCCCTCGCAATCGGTGCGCGCTCAACGATGAGAAAGGCCCGAGTGGCTCTGGCGCGTCGTCTGGCAATCATACTTCATGCCATTATGCGAGACAAAACTGACTTCCAGTCCGCGTAAGGCTTACGAGGCGACAACGAGGATTCCTAAATCAAAGTTCCCATCTGGGACGATGCCCGAGGGAGGGCGTGAGACACGGCGCCGATTCTGTAGCAACAGCCAAGACCAACGGTATGATTGCGGTTTCAACATTGCCGACCCACACCCAGCCAACCCCATCATGAACCTCAGAGTTCGAAGAGAACAAAGGCAACCTCTGACATCAAAAGCAGGAAACTCAGGAAACACGCATTGACAGATTAGAGAACAAAGATCGTAAGACGATCGCGAAGATGCTGCGCCATGAACTTCCGCCTGGGTATCGTCGGTCGGAAGCGCCTCGGCGGCCAACGCTTGATGGTTATGTTGGTGTGGTCGATGAGATACTGCGCACAGACAAAGCCCTGATCAAAAAGCAGCGACACACGGCCAAGCGCATCTTTGAACGGCTGCGCGATGAGCATGGATATGCCGGCAGCCTGACCACGGTGACCTATTACGTGCGCGAGCAAAAACGGCGCACCAAAGAGGTGTTTGTGCCGTTGTCGCATCGGCCGGGCCATGCGCAGGTTGATTTTGGTGAGACGCTGGGCGTGATCGGTGGCGTGGAATGCAAGATCCACTTCTTCGTGATGAGCTTGCCACATTCTGATGCGGTGTTTGTGAAGGGATATCCAGCTGAGACAACCGAGGCGTTTTGCGATGGCCATGTGTCCGCCTTTGCATTCTTTGGCGGCATTCCGCAATCCATTCTCTACGACAATACCAAGATCGCCGTGGCTCGGATACTCGGGGATAAGACGCGCATCCGCACACGTCGGTTTACGGAACTGCAGTCGCATTACTTGTTTGATGACAAGTTTGGCAGACCCGCGCGAGGGAACGATAAAGGCAACGTTGAGGGCATGGTTGGATACACCCGCCGCAACTTCATGGTTCCCGCACCTCGCTATGACAGCTTTGATGATCTGAACGCACATTTGGAAGAGAAGTGTTTAGCACGTCAGGCCGATACGTTGCGGGGTCACACCCAAACCATAGGCGCACGCCTGATGTCGGATTTGGATGCTCTGATGGGATTGCCCGTCGCAGAATATGAAGCCTGCGATCACGTCAGCACGCGTGCAACGTCGATCTCAATGGTGCGCTATCGCAGCAATGATTACTCGGTGCCAGTAGCCTATGCGCACCACGATGTTCATGTGCGTGGGTTTGTGCATGAGGTTATCATCGGCTGCGGCAATGAGATTATTGCGCGGCACAAACGATCCTACACATCAGCGGATATGGTCTTTGACCCATTGCACTTTTTGCCCCTGCTTGAACAAAAGGTGGGTGCCCTGGATCAGGCCGCGCCTTTGCAGGGTTGGCATTTGCCAGATGTATTTGCCACGCTGCACCGACTGCTTGAAGCCAGAATGGGTAAGCCGGGCAAGCGAGAATACGTTCAAGTCTTGCGCCTTTTGGAGACCTTCGAAATGGATGTTGTGCAAGGCGCAATCCAGCAGGCAATAGATATGGGTGCAATTGGCTATGACGCCGTAAAACACCTTGTACTGTGTCGGGTTGAGAAGCGGCCACCACGATTGGATTTGGACTTCTATCCATACTTGCCCAAGGCCAATGTCGGCACAACACGCCCATCCAGTTACATGAGCTTGATGGGAAGGACCGCGGCATGACCGAAGCCCCTCGGATTCTTCTACGGCATCATCTTAAACAACTGCGACTGCCAACGTTCCAAGGCGAGTATGCCAAACAGGCGCAGCTCTGTGCTGCAGAGAACAAAGATCACATCCACTATCTGGCGCGGCTGTGTGAGATGGAATTGATCGACCGCGAACGCCGGATGATTGAACGGCGCATCAAAGCGGCGAAGTTCCCCAGCACCAAGAGCTTGGATAGCTTTGACTTCAAGATCATGCCAAGCTTGAACAAGCCCCTGACGATGGATCTGGCACGATGCGATTACGTTAATCGCAGGGAGAACATCATCGCGCTCGGCCCGTCAGGCACGGGCAAGACACACATCGCCCTGGGACTTGGGCTGGCTGCATGTCAAAGAGGACTGAAGGTGCGCTTCACAACGGCTGCGGCATTAGTCCATGATCTGATCGAGGCTCAAGATGAGCGGAGATTGCAGCGCCTTCAAAAGCAACTGACCAGCCAGAACCTGTTGATCATTGATGAACTGGGCTTCGTACCGCTCAGCAAATCTGGCGCAGAGCTGCTCTTCGAGGTCATATCCCAATGCTATGAACGCGGCTCCATCATCATAACCTCGAACCTGCCCTTCGATGAATGGACTGAAGTCTTTGGCTCTGAGCGGCTGACCGGTGCGCTACTCGATCGTTTAACCCATCACGTCCACATCCTCGAGATGAATGGCGAAAGCTATCGGCTCAAACACAGTCGCAACAACCGAAAATAACCAGCCCGCAATCACAGTCAGAATAATGCTGGCCTTATGGCCAGCATGCGCTTTGGCACGCTTCAGCTTTGTGACGAGCACGCGTGCAAAAGCGCCACAAAACATCAACCGAAGTGGCCCATTTTTACGCCGCGACATGGACCCATTTTACTCTGCGATTGACACTCACCGCCGCCCTGAGAAAGTCACCGCCAGGCGGAACGCTCACTATACATCTCAAGAGCGACATCACAGTGGACGCGTTTGCGCGCTGTTTGTTATGCACGGATGGTTCAGCTGCTCTCGGATGGCGATGACAGACGCACTCTGACCGTTCAGGCCCCGAACCCCCTTCCGGACGCCCCGGTGCGCGCGGGCGCATATTGGATCCAGATGATCGATCCGGACGCGGTCTTCTTCTTCAACAATATCGAGGTCGACATCGCGCTGTCAGCGGCCGGGCTGCAGGAACCCGCCTTTATGACCGGCGTGGGGCAGTTGACGCTGCGCGCCTTTAACAGCCGTCTGCGAGGCCGGGAAAACGGGGGCGGCATCGCTTTAATGTCGGGGGCTGTGGTCTATGCGCTCGCCATCGAAAGCTCCTCGGTCTCCGACATGGCGGGGCATTGGATCAGCGGTGTGGCACCCGGAACACCAAAAGTCGATGCAGCCAATCTGCTGTGGTCAACCGTGGCCACCCTTTAAAAGGAGCATAAAATGAAACTCACACTCACCCACGAAGGCCTGGACTATATCAGCTATACACCCGGCGAGCTGGCGGAGGCCGGAGTTCCTCAAGAAGCCATCTCTGCGGCGCAGGCAACGATGGTCGGGCAGGAAAGCCGGCAGAAGAAGGTCAAGGCCGCACTCTCCGCCGCAGGCGGTGTCGAGGCAGGGCTGGTTGATAGCCTCGATCTGACCACTGTCGCGCTGTCCGGGCTGGCGCGCCTCGCACAGGCGATTTCCACCGCCAGTACAATCGCAGAGATCCGTGCCGCCGCTGTACCCGTCTCCAGCCTGCTTGAGGATTGGCGGGACAAAACAGTGCAGGTGCCCCTCGATGCCGCAAGTGACGTGCAGACCGCATTGCGTGCCGCCGCCACGCGCGCAGCGGCCATCACAGCCGCATATGAAGCAGAATGACACCTGCGCCCCTGGCCCCGCCGCCCGATCCATTCTGGGCGGTGGCTGCGCTGCACAGGAACCCGCCGGGAGATTGCGCGGCTTATGTTATGGCCATCCTGGAGTGCATGTTCGCGCGCACCATCTCTCTTCCCCGAAGCCCCGGGAGCCTGCGCGGCAGGGATCGGGCGATCGGTGCCGCCATTGCGGAGCACCTCGCCGTCTCTCTTGAAGGAACATCGCCGTCCGAAGGGGATGCCGTCCTGATGTGCGCCGCCGGTCGCAGGGCCTGTATCGGACATCACATCGGGCTGTGGACGCGGACAGGAGGACAGGCATATGTGCTGCATCGCATGGAAGGCCAGCGCCCGCGCCTTGATCCGCTGGCCGGTCTCAAACACCGGGGCCTGACACTGACCGGGCTGTATCGCTGGACATAAATCATGGTTGACCGTATCGGAAACCCCGGTTGCGCGCCGTTTGCAAACCGCCCGCAACCGGGATATGTGGCGGATGTCCTGCCGCACCCGCTCACCCGCGACGGGGTGCGGACTGTCACCTTGCCGGCGGGCATCTCCCTTACCCGGGCGTGTCGCATTTGCCTGCCCGATATACCGCCCGGGAGGATCGCCGCCGCTGTCAACGGGGAGCCTGTGCCGCACGCCCGTTGGGAGCAGTCTCTACCGGCAGGCGCGAAACTCGCCCTGCGCCCGGCCTTGCACGGCGGCGACAGTGATCCCGTCGCCGCCGTGCTCTCTATCGCGATTGTTGTCGCCGCGCCCGTTCTGGCACCCCATGTACTGGGTGCACTCGGTGTGACAGCCGGCACCACGGCGCTGGCCGTGGCCACCGCAGGCCTGCAGATTGTCGGAGGCCTCATTGTTCAGGGGCTCTATTCACCATCACTTCCCGACCGGAACAACACGGGAGCGCCCGATCCCCTCCACAGCCTCGCGGGGGGTCGAAATCTGGCACGACCCTATGAACCGGCCTTGCTGGTGCTGGGCCAACACCGCATCTGGCCCGATCTGGTCGCGACCCCATGGGCCTCCTATGAGGATGGGGAGCAGTACCTGCACCAGGTATTCGGCGCCGGAATAGGGGCACCTGTACTCTCCGACTGGCGCATCGGAGAAACTCCGGTCGGTCAATATGATGAAGCCACGCTCACTGTCCTGCCTCCGGGCGGCATCCTGCCCTTCGATCTCGACGTGCAGACAGAGCCGGGCGGCGGTGCGCTTGAAAGCACAGAATGGGTGCGGCGGACAACCGCAGGCGGGGTACACAGGATTGCCATTGATCTGGATGGCCAGCTTACAGGGCTGGGGGGGGTCCCGGCCTGAACCTTTAGCCCGGTCCGTCGAGATCAGGTGGCGACGGGCGCAGGATGGAGACACACCCGCCAGATCATGGTCTGTTGTGCGCATTGTGGACCTGCCCGGAATACCGGAACACAATGCGCAAAATCCGTTTCGCCGAACATTGACATATGACCTTGGGCGACCCGGGCGGGCGGTGGATGTGGAAATCCGCCGCACAGGCGAGCCCTCAACGGAGTCCAGCCATATTGACCGCATCATATGGACCGGGCTACGGGCCTTCCGGGCCGGCACGGCCGTCTTTGCGGACCAAACCACCGCTGCCGTCCGGATAAAGGCCAGCGGCCAGCTCAACGGACAGGTTGACAGCCTGTCCGCCACCGCGTCACAGCCCGTACGCGTTCGGGCCTCCGACGGCACATGGACGACTGCCGAAAGCACAAATCCGGCGTGGATATTCCGCTGGCTTGCGCTCGGCATCACAGCCGCAGACGGTCGGTTGATCGCCGGAGCCGGACTGCCAGGGAACCGCATCGACAAGGCTGCAATCACAGAGTGGGCGGCATGGTGCGATGCCAATGCCCTGACATGCTCCGCTGTCATCGACCGCCGCATGTCCTGCGCCGACATGCTCACACTCGTTGCGCGCTGCGGGCGCGCCAGCCCCACATGGCGGAGTGGAAAGCTCGGCGTCGTGTTCGATGACCCGGACACCACCGTCACAACCCTCATCACTCCCGAAAATGTCGTTCTTGGCTCTATGGGTGTCGAGTGGGCCGCCAGTCCGGCCCCCGATGAGATTGCCCTGCGCTACATCGACCCCGATTCCGATTGGCAATACCAAACCATCCGCCGGCGCGTGCCGGGTGCCACAGGCCCGGTTGTGAACACATCAACAGTGACCCTGCGCGGGGTCACCTCCTCCGGGCAGGCAGCCAGGGAGGCAAATCTGCTCGCGGCGCGCCAGCGATATCATCGGCGACGCATCACCTGGGAAATGGGGCCGGAAGGCTACCTGATCCGGCGCGGCGATGTGGTATGGATGACCCATGACATGCTGGCCGGAGGGGCCGCAGGGCGGCTCAATGGCGGCAGTGCCGCACAGATCACACTTGATCGAGCCCGGCCTGCAAGTGATGGAGATCATATCATACTGCGCCTTGCGAACGGGACGTTGCATCGGTCTGCTGCCACACCGCCTCTCCATGCCGACGCAGACAGCCCATTGCGCGACCTCGCAAGCCCGCTCCCTGACGCACCCGACGCCGATGGCCGCGGCCCCGCCGATATCCTCTATCGGATATATTCCAACAGCGCCCCGCCAGACCCCTTGCGCATCACCGTTATTGAACCAATAGACGAAGAGAGCGTGCGCCTCACCGCCATCGATCACATGGCGGAATACTATGCCGCCGAGACCTCCGATCTCACCACCCCGGATGCAACGCCGCGCGTTCAGGCGCAAAGCAGTATTCGGGCCGTCACACTGCAAGCCCGCATCATGGAGGGATCCACCCGGGTGTCCCTGTCCCTTGCCGTCGCAGGCCAATGGGCAGGCGCATCCCTTGTTTCAAACGATCCCGCAGCCCCGGAGAATATCCCCAACGGAAAACTGAATGCAGAATGGGCCACTGAACTTGCCGCCGGAGCGAGGCTCACCGTCACCATAACCCCATTGCCCGGTCCGGGTGGGGCAGGTGCGCCCGCCACATCAACCGTCATCATCCCAACCGCCACCGCGCCCTACAGATCGAGACACGACAGGAAGTGAACCCCCTGCACCGATTTGGAAGGGTGAACGTACCGTGCGCCAATCAAGTGCGCAATCAAGAAGAAAAGCGCCGGGAAAATCAACGGTAAATACCCATGTAAATACCCGGGAAAATCACGTCGATTGCGCACTTGATTGGCGTAATTGCTCATTTTGATTGGCGCGCTACACATGTCGGCGCTTTCGTTCTCTCTGAGTTGCAGCTTGAATCCGCCGCCATTGCCCACACCGCGAACCGCAGGTGGCGCGATTGCAATAATGAAGGCCTCGCGCAGCGACTGCATACGTCCAAATAGCTGACCCACAATCGCCCCTGCATTCAAGCCGCTTTCGATGCGGTCCTCAAAGCTATCGAAGGTTGTAAAAATCACACCCTGATTGCTGGCATTGGTAAATGTGGCCCCCGAGAAACCCGCAAAGGCAACGGCATTGGTCACACCGGGGGTTTCCAATGCGATCTCTGTCGCTTGCCGAATGACGGCGTCTGTACGCTCAAGCGATGCACCGTCAGGCAGTTGCACAACGACGATAGCATAGCCCTGATCAGCATTGGGAATGAACCCGGTCGGCACCTCCTGACTGATCCAGTATGTCGTCCCGATAAGCCTTGCAAAGACGACAATCGATAGAAAAAGCATCCGGGTCGAGCTGACAAGGAACGTCACCAGATCCGTGTACCAACCGGTCAGTTTATCAAACCCGTAATTGAACCCACGCGCCAGCTGCTCGATCAGCTGTGCGATAGGATTCTTCGACTGACCCTTTGAGTGCGGTTTGAGAATGCTGGCCGCCAAGGCAGGCGACAGGCTGAGCGAATTGATGGTCGAGATGACCGTTGCCACGGAAATCGTCACCGCAAACTGCTGGTAGAACTGCCCGGTTATGCCGGGGACAAGTGCTGCCGGGACAAAAACCGCGATCAGCACCAAGGTGGTCCCGAAAATCGCGGTTTGCACTTCGTCCATGGTTTTCGCAGACGCTTCGCGCGGGGTCATGCCATTTGCAATGTTACGTTCAACATTCTCCACCACCACGATGGCGTCATCAACAACGATGCCAATCGCAAGGATCAGCCCAAAAAGGGTCAGCAGGTTCAGCGTATAGCCAAGCGCAAGCATCACGGCAAAAGTACCAATCAGGGATACCGGGATGGCAAGCAGCGGTATGATGGCTGTGCGCCAGCTTTGCAGAAAGACGATGATGACAATGACAACCAGCAACACCGCTTCAAACAGGGTCTTGTAGACAGCGTTGACGGATGCCGCGATAAACTCTGTCGGATTATAGACGACGCGGTATTCGAGGCCTTTTGGGAAATCTTCTGCGAGTTCATCCATCGTCGCGATGATCTCGTCAGCGGAGGCGAGAGCGTTCGATCCGGGTCTTTGGAATATCCCCAGCGCAACAGCCGGTTTGTTGTTCAGATACGAGTTGTTTACGTAGGAGCGCGCGCCAATCTCGATCCGTGCCACGTCGCGCACGCGCACGACGCGCCCGTCATCTGATGCTTTGACAATGACCCTGCCGAACTCTCGCGGGCTTTCCAGCCTGCCTTGCGTTGTGATTGTCACCTGAAAGGCGCTGTCACTGTTGTTCGGCGGCGCACCCAACGATCCGCCAGACACCTGAACGTTTTGCTCGCGCAGGGCCTCAACCACATCACCAGCGGTCAACCCCAGAGAGGATAGCCGGTCAGGGTCAAGCCAGACACGCGCTGAAAACTCGCGCTCACCAAAGATGAGGAGATTGCCCACCCCGTCCAGCCGCACCAATCGGTCGCGCACGCGCGCTCTTGCATAATTGGAGACATATAGCTGATCAAATGTCTCATCAGGAGACAGCATATGAACAACCATCATCAGGTCTGGCGACGATTTTGTCGTCGAGACGCCAAGCGCGCGCACTTCTTGCGGCAGTCGGGGTTCGGCAATCGCCACACGGTTCTGAACCAGAACCTGTGCAGCATCCAGATCAGTGCCCAGTTCAAACGTAATGCTCAGGCTCATCGAGCCATCGGCGGTTGAATAAGAGGACAGGTAAAGCATCCCCTCAACCCCGTTGATTTCCTGCTCTAATGGGGTTGCGACGGTTGCGGCAATCGTTTCCGCATCGGCCCCGGGATAATTCGCGCTCACCACGATCGAGGGCGGTGCAATCTCGGGATATTGTTCGATCGGCAGTTGGGTGTAGGAAATCAGACCAACAATTGTGGTAAGCACCGCAACAACGATGGCAAAGATCGGGCGACTGACAAAAAAGCGGCCCATATCAGTTCTGCGCAATCAGGGGCAATTCGACCATTTCAGGGGCCACGACGGCACCTGGCCGTGCCCGGATAATGCCCTCGATCACAATCACTTCCGAGCCATCCAGCCCCTCACGGATGACCCTGTAGCCGTCAATCTTTGGGCCTGGTCGGACCGGGATTGGCGTCACGTTGCCTTGATCATCGACAGACATCACCAGGCGACGGTTCTGGTCCGCTACAATCGCAGAGTCCGGCACCAGAACACCTTCGTAGGGCAGCGAACCCGGCACATTCACGCGTCCAAACAGCCCGGGCGTGAGAATTTCATCCGGGTTGTCCAGGACGGCGCGCACCCGCATTGTTCCCGTGTCATTGTCGATCCGGTTCTCGGAAAAGTCCAGGTAGCCTATTTGGGGTGGAATGCTGTTGTCAGACACCGACACTCTCACTTCCAGCCCCCCGCCGCCCTCTTGGAGCGACGCCCCCCGTGTGCGCGCATCGCGTGCGTAAGCGAGAAAATAACGCTCATCGATATCGAAGAAGAAATAGATCGGATCGGAGGAGACGATAGACGTCAGCATCGTGTCATTGGCCAACACAAGATTGCCGGGGTCAATCTGGGTCTGATCAATGCGCCCTGCCATTGGCGCCGTAATTTGCGAGTACTCAAAGTCCAGCTCTGCCAGCTCAAGGGCCGCACGCGCCTGCTCCAACGCGCCTTGCGCCGAAAGGAACGCTTCGCGGCGTGCGTCCAGCAAACTCTGTGCGATGTTCCCGTTCGCTATCCAGGGGAATCGCGCTTAAAGTTTGACGGTGTCCGAGAATTGGATTCTGGAGGTTTCATCAGATGATGGGGTTTCGAGATGCCAGGATTAGACAGCTGTTTCAATGCGGTGGATGACCCACGCGGCGGCAATGCTCCGCGCCACAAGTTCCGTGATTTGATGACGATCGGCCTTTTGTGCGCGCTTTGCGGTGGTGATACGGCGGTGGACATGGAACCTTTCGGACAAATGAAGGGGGATTTCCTGCGTGGGTTTCCTGAGTTGCCTCACGGGATACCTTGCCATGACGCGTATTCCCGGCTGTTTCGCGTGATGAAGCCGACGGGCTTTCAGGCCTTTTTCGACAAGTTTCGCGCCGACTTTGCGGCTGGCTCCGGTGAGCACCCTGCCATCGCCATTGATGGCAAAGAGATGCGACGCGGCTTTGACAAGGCCGCCGGGCAATCGAATATGAACATTGTCACGGCCTTTGCACATGGGGCACGTCTCACCCTTGGGATTACTCAGGGCGCCAGGGGCGGTGGCGGGATCCTGGCCCTGCGTGAGTTGATTGAGATGCTTGATATCCGCGGCATCACCATCACCGCAGACGCACTGCATTGTCAGCGCGGGACCTGCGAGTTGATCGTGCGGGAGGGAGGCGGTTATTGCCTGCGGCTCAAGGGCAATCAGGGCGGCATGTTGGCCGATGTCCGGGCTTTCGTGGAAGACGAAGACACAGATTACATTGATGAATATAACACAATTGATGCTGATCATGGTCGTGTGGAAGAGCGGTCATACCGCGTCCACGATGTGCCGGAATATCTGATCAATACCCATAAGTGGCCGCCTCTTCGGGCTTTCGTCCATGTCGCCTCCAGGCGCGCGGTTGGCGACAAGACCAGTCACGCCGAACGGCTTTATCCGCTCTCCAAATGTCCCGCGGCTCAGGGGGCCGCCACACTGATCCGCGGCCAGTGGCAAATTGGGAACAGCTTGCATTGGTCTCTCGACGTGGTGATGAACGACGACCGACACCGCGCGCGAAAAGATCACGCGCCAGCCAGCTTTGCCGCTTTGGGGCGGATTGCCTTGAGCATCATCAAGGCCAATCCTGCAAAAGGATCAAATCGCGGCAAATTCAAAAAAGCGGGCTGGAGCAATGAGGTCCTGAAAACTCTCATCCAAGACTTTTGAAGCGCGATTGCCCTGGTTCGCTATCAGAGATTGCGCACGTTCCAGCTGCTCTTCGGCGAAATCGTAGGTTGCTTGCGCCACGTCGATCGACGCCTGCGCCTGCCTGAGCGCCGTTTGAAACTGGCGTTGGTCAATTGTAAAAAGGAGCTGGTTTTTTTCGACGAGGCTCCCATCGGCAAAGTGCACTTCCTGCAGGTAACCTGTCACGCGGGCCCGGACCGAGACATCCGCGCGAGCCTCAAACCGGCCAACAAATTCATCATCTTCAACAATTGTTTTGACCACTGGGTGTGCGACGGTGACAGGAGGCGTGCCCTGTTGCGCGATTGAAACCGAGGCGAAGAACACAGTCGCAATTGTGGAAAATATGCCAAGGGGATATTTCATCGTCTGATCCGCCTGATTATCATGAAGAGTTGCAGAGATAGAGCATCCTTTGCCGCTATAAAAGAGGAATTTGGTAGATCATCACCGTTGTTCGCGAAAGGTCACGACATCAACAAGCTGTCCAGCTCGATGTTCCGCCAAGAAGTTCCCCGCAATCCTGTCGTTGCATGATCTTCATGGGGTACAATAACGGAAATCCGTGTAACCGCCAAACGCTCTGCGAAGCGCGAAGTAAGACGAGGCAAGATATTGTAATTAATTATTAATATTCAAAACCTATCACGGGATTGATCCAACATGCCGCCTTCGAATGGTTTCCGGACCCTGGTGCATATCGCAGCGTCGGTAGTTGGACTCAAAGCCGACGTTCATATCCGCAGAGTCTCAGGGGGCCAGATGCGTCCCCGTGTTGGCAACCATCTGGATTGCCTGCCCTGCGGCCCAGCTGGAAGACCACGCCCATTGGAAGTTGTATCCGCCCAGCCAGCCGGTGACATCGACGCCTTCGCCGATGAAAAAAGAGCCCTGGCACGGTGCTTGACATCATGGTCTGCGAGGACAAGCTGTCGGTATTGATCCCGCCAAGTGTGACCTCGGCGGTGCGATACCCCTCTGATCCGCTCGGGGTCACTGACCAATGGCGCAGCGCCCCAACAATCTCGGCCAGTTTGGCATCCGAATGATCGGCCAGATTGGACTGCATCGGGATCAGGGCAATCGCGTTTCAAAAGTCTTGGATGAGAGTTTTCAGGACCTCATTGCTCCAGCCCGCTTTTTTGAATTTGCCGCGATTTGATCCTTTTGCAGGATTGGCCTTGATGATGCTCAAGGCAATCCGCCCCAAAGCGGCAAAGCTGGCTGGCGCGTGATCTTTTCGCGCGCGGTGTTCGGTCGTCGTTCATCACCACGTCGAGAGACCAATGCAAGCTGTTCCCAATTTGCCACTGGCTGCGGATCAGTGTGGCGGCCCCCTGAGCCGCGGGACATTTGGAGAGCGGATAAAGCCGTTCGGCGTGACTGGTCTTGTCGCCAACCGCGCGCCTGGAGGCGACATGGACGAAAGCCCGAAGAGGCGGCCACTTATGGGTATTGATCAGATATTCCGGCACATCGTGGACGCGGTATGACCGCTCTTCCACACGACCATGATCAGCATCAATTGTGTTATATTCATCAATGTAATCTGTGTCTTCGTCTTCCACGAAAGCCCGGACATCGGCCAACATGCCGCCCTGATGGCCCTTGAGCCGCAGGCAATAACCGCCTCCCTCCCGCACGATCAATTCGCAGGTCCCGCGCTGACAATGCAGTGCGTCTGCGGTGATGGTGATGCCGCGGATATCAAGCATCTCAATCAACTCGCGCTGGGCCAGGATCCCGCCACCGCCTCTGGCGCCCTGAGTAATCCCAAGGGTGAGACGTGCCCCATGTGCAAAGGCCGTGACAATGTTCATATTCGATTGCCCGGCGGCCTTGTCAAAGCCGCGTCGCATCTCTTTGCCATCAATGGCGATGGCAGGGTGCTCACCGGAGCCAGCCGCAAAGTCGGCGCGAAACTTGTCGAAAAAGGCCTGAAAGCCCGTCGGCTTCATCACGCGAAACAGCCGGGAATACGCGTCATGGCAAGGTATCCCGTGAGGCAACTCAGGAAACCCACGCAGGAAATCCCCCTTCATTTGTCCGAAAGGTTCCATGTCCACCGCCGTATCACCACCGCAAAGCGCGCACAAAAGGCCGATCGTCATCAAATCACGGAACTTGTGGCGCGGAGCATTGCCGCCGCGTGGGTCATCCACCGCATTGAAACAGCTGTCTAATCCTGGCATCTCGAAACCCCATCATCTGATGAAACCTCCAGAATCCAATTCTCGGACACTGTCAAACTTTAAGCGCGATTCCCCTGGCATCGGGATATGGGCGCTCAGATGCTCTACCAGACGGGTGGGCAGGTGGCGCGCCAGCTCGGTCGAGAGGTGTTTGCGTCCTGAGCTTTGGTGCTGATCGCGCAGGGTGTCGAGCAGCGTACCATCGGGATCAAGGTCAATTATGATTGCCTCGCCCTCCTGCCAATAGCTTGAGATTTGCAGGATGGCAGGGCCAGAAAGCCCACGGTGGGTGAACAGCACCTGTAGAGCGCGACGAGTGTTCTCGCCGTAAGCAGGGCCAGAAAGCCCACGGTGGGTGAACAGCACCGCCTCGTCAAATGTGGCCTGCGCGTTTGCGACCCGCGCCGGAGCAGCGGTGCCCGAGATCGGCGCGAAACGTTGATCGGAAAAGGTAAAGGGTACAAGGGCAGGGCGGGTCTCTGTCACCTCGTGGCCAAACTGGCGCGCGATGTCATAGGCCAGCCCGGTGGCACCCATCTTGGGAATGGACTTATCCCCGGTTGCCACGACCAGATGGCGGGCCGTCACGGGGGTGCGTTTGCCGTTTCGCTCCAGAATAGAAGTGAACTGATGCCCATCATGGGACAGATCGATCATTGAAGTTTCAAGCCACAGATCGGCCCCGGCGCGTTCCATCTCCGCGCGCAACAGCGCGATGATCTGACCTGATTTACCGTCGCAAAACAACTGTCCCAGCGCCTTTTCATGCCAGGTGATGCCGTTCCGTGCAAGCAGATCAATGAAATCCCATTGGGTATAGCGGCTGAGCGCGGATTTGCAGAAATGCGGATTGGCAGAGATGAAATTCTCCGGTCCGGCATACAAATTAAGACCTCTGCATAATTCAGGATTCCATTTACGTCCGTATTTTGGTATTGTTGATGGGGCAATTCCGGGTGTTTTGATGGACCTGTTTTTACGCGAAGCGACAGAACGGATTGGGTCTCGGGACCCGCTTTTAAAAGTTGACGCATTTTTGGATTGGTCTGCGTTTTCCACGATCCTGAAGCGCGGCCCTGGCCGTTCTGGTTTGGGTCCCTCTGGTTACGAACCGCTTGTTTTGTTCAAATGTCTGCTGGTTGGCCAATGGCATGGCTTATCTGACCCAAAGCTTGAGCGGGCCTTGAAAGTTCGGCTGGATTTCATGCTGTTTTGCGGGTTGGATTTACACGGCAGGGTTCCTGACGAGACGACCCACTGCCGGTTTCGCAATGCGTTGGTTCAGGCAGGGGTTTACGACGAACTTCTGTCAGAGGTTTGTCGTCAGATCGAGACCCATGGCCTCAAGCTCAAGGAAGCCGAGGCGGCCATTATCGACGCAACTCTGATCGAGAGTGCCGCTCGCCCGCGGACCCATATAGAGGCCCCGCAAGACCGGGAGGAAGGCGATGTACAGGATAACCCGGATGTGCACTACAGCGCAGACGAGGATGCCCGCTGGGTGAAGAAGGGCTCAAAGAGCACGCTGGGTTTCAAGGGCTTTGCACGCACAGATGAAGAAGGCTTTGTCGACAAAGTCCATGTCACGCCCGTCAATCCGGGCGAAAGCCCGCAGTTTGGAACGATGATCGAGGGAGCCAGCGCGCAACGTGTGTTGGCTGACAAAGCCTACGCCGGCAAAGCCAACCGGGCAGCCCTGAAGGGGCAGCATCGCGATGGTATCATGCGCAAGGCCGCTCGGAACAGACCGTTGCGCCAATCAGAGAAACGCTTCAACAGGCAAATCTCCAAACGCCGCTTCCGGGTTGAACAATGTTTTGGCACGATGAAACGTCTCTTCGGGTTGCACCGCGCTCGTTACTTCGGCGTCGCCAAAACCCACGCGCAGATGGTCATGGCAGCCATCTCGCAGAACCTCCTCAAGGCCGCAAACAAAATCACCATCAATCAACAAACCCCGGCAATCCCATAAACCAAACCAGCAGAAACAATCCGCCTCAAAGCAAGAGGCGGAACCAAAAAACATGGGCCGTATTTGTAAATTCAGCGCAATTGGCCAATCATGCAGAGGTCTTAAATTGGTGAAGTTACAGCGCCCGCCGCCCGAGATTCGGATTTTTTCGCCCGGTGCCTTTGCATGATCAATCACCAGCACGCCTGGCCCGGCATGGGCGGCGCACATCATACCGGCGGCTCCGGCGCCAAGGATCAGTGTATTCACCTGCATCCCGGGGCCATGCCGCATGCACCGCCTCGGGTCAAGTTTGTGTGAGGGTATTGTGGCGGCGCCAATGCCGCGTCATGTCTGAACACGCAACATCATGTCAGGAGCAAGACCAATGCTGGCACCCACCGCAGGAGAGGTATTTCCGAAACAAACCGTGGCCCGTCTGGGGGGTGGCACGCTGGAGCTGGGCGCACCCCAAGGGGATCACGATTGGCAGATGGTGATTGTTTATCGCGGTCTGCATTGCCCTTTGTGCAAGAAGTACCTCAAAACACTGGAAGAGGTCGCGCCGCAATTGTCGGCCAACGGGATCGACGCCGTGGTTGTTTCTGGTGATCCTGAAGAGAAGGCGCGCGCTTTTGCCGATGAGGTGGGCGTAACGGTCCCCATGGGCTTTGATCGCAGCACCGATCAGATGCAGGCCCTTGGCCTTTATATCTCGCATCCGCGTAGCCCGCATGAGACCGACCGCCCCTTCCCCGAGCCGGGACTGTTCATTGTGAATGAAAAGGGACAGTTGCAATTGGTCGATATCTCGAACGCACCCTTTGCGCGGCCTGATCTTGCAGCCCTGGCCGGTGGCCTCGACTGGATTCGCGCCAATGATTATCCGATCCGTGGCACCTGGCGGAGCTGATTTCTGGCTCTCGTCTGGGTTTCGTTCTCGAAGGGACTGTGATGGACGATGGCGCTCAATTCGACGCGCTCGCGGCTAAGGCGCTGCGAGGCGATGAATACCCAGTCTTGATCACGTGCATTTTCCGCAACGCGGGCGCGGTTTTGCCGTCGGGGGCGAAAGCCACGCAAAGGGCTGGTAACTTGAGGGCGGCGTAGATCGTTGCGCAACCAACGCTGCGGCACCGCAGTCCTTTCGGGCGACAAATCGATCTGAACGCGATTGGTGCGGGCGCGTGTCAAGAAGGATATGCTGGTCTGCTTAGCTGCCGTGCGGATGGCGAGGCGCATCTCGAGGTGCGCGTCCTTCATCTTGCCAATCGTCCCTGATGTCAGCCTCCCTTTTGTGTGACCAGATAATCAGGGATAACCGGCCAAGGGCTTGTTTCTATAGAACCATCCGCGACCATCGCACTTACTACATCTTTTCTTGCCGCGATTGCAGCCATCTGCAGTACCAGGGGAATCGCATGAGTTTCACGGCGCGAGGATTTGAAGCGGGAAGCGGTTGTTCCAGCCTGCCTTTTTCCGCATTCCTCCGAGGGAGTTCTCGCTTTTTGCTTTGTTGAGCAAATTCATTGCGATGTGCCTGATGACGGCGAAGTTGGCGGGTGCGTGATCTTTTCGTATCCGGCTGTCGTCATCGCGGAAGGTGACATCAAGCACCCGGTGGAGGCGGTTTTCAATTCCCCGGTGAGAGCGTACGGCATGGGCAAGGCGCGCGGCGTCTTTTGGCAGGGACGGGATGAAGTACCGCGTTTGCCGTGTCGTCTTCCCGCCACTTTCCCGAAGCGGGACGACGCGGCCAATGCTGACCAACCCCTCCCGATGGGGATGGCGCTTTTTCAACCGGCCGATGGCGTCGCATTGGGTGTATGTTCGCGTTTCAATCCTGCCCCTGTCGCCGTCAACCGTCTGTAGTGATTCTGTGTTTTCCCGATCCTGTTCTTCGAACCACAGCTTCACGTCTTCATGGAGAAGCCCCTGATTGCCCTTCAGGGCCGGCACATAGTCAGCACCCTTGTCACGGATTTTGCAGGCGATCTCACGTTGGCGCCCCATCGCATCCAGCGTCACGACCGCACCCTCCAGGAAGAGCAAATCCAGGAGAACGGGGATGTCCCTGATCCCGTTCCTTTTGTGCGCGCCGGCTTGCTGGCCGGGCACGAGGCGTAGATCGTTACACCGGGCCGGGATCAGATGCAGAGGCGTTTCACCACCGGCCCTTGAGCCTCGCGCTGTCTTGCCGTCAATGGCAACGAGCGTTCCTCCAACGCGCCCGGCCAACCCGGACGCCCACGCGGCAAAGGCTGCGTTGAACTCTTCAGGATCAAGCGCCCGAAACACCGTCGAAAGCGTGTCACGGGAGGGTATGCCATGCTCAAACGCAGCCAACTTGCGCAGGAAACCCAACTTTTCCTCGCCATAAAGGGCAACATCGACAAAACTCCCACACCCCGACACCACTCCGCACAGGCTCAAAAGCGGAATCCCATCAAGTGGATACAACACCTTCGTCTCCTGGCGGGGATCGGAAATCGACGAGGCAAAAGATTGAAACAACACGGTATTTTCCAAAACAGCGCCCTCCAGACATAAACTTTGGAAAACTGAATCAGAGCTAGAAGATCAAGGCAAACCAAAAGATGCTATTCATGCGATACCCCTGTCTGCAGTACATGGCCGTCTACCATTGTCATCGCAATTTGGGCATACAGATGCGCTTGGATACTCTCCCGAAGGGCCAAAGTGAAAGCAGTACTTTTTGCCGCTTCCTTCGCATTCACTGCAGTTTTTCTTACCCTCAGTACATTCGCCGCAATCTATTTTGTCGCTGAGATTGTCCATTAAACACTAGGGCGTGTTGACGATCATCTCGAATTGATGGCGGCGGAACATATGTAGATCATCGCAGAGAAGCTCGTATCTGTCTTGCAAGCCCGCATGGCGATGCGCTTGAAGTCCTTGAGTTTGCAAAAGAAGTTTTCTACGAGGTGACGCCATTTGTAAATTTCCTTGTCGAATTTCCGAGGCTCCAGACGGTTGCTTTTCCGAGCGATCACCGCGTCGCCACCACGCCGGTCCAGTTCATCGAAAAGCCAGTTTGCATCGAATGCCTTATCGGCGAGCAGCGTATCAAATTTGTGGCCTTCGATCAGTTCGGGGACACCGATGATATCGTGGCGTTGACCGGGCATCAGTACGAAATCGACGAGGGTCCCCAGAGCATCGGTCAGCGCAAGGATTTTACTCGTGATCCCACCTCGTGACTTGCCTATGGCCTGACTTTCAGTCCCCCTTTTGCTCCCTGTCCATGTCGGTGAACTTTGATAAGTGTCCCATCAACCATCGCGTATTCCATATCAAAACCCTCTGATAATGCACCGAAAATGCGCGTGAACACATCCCGACGCACCCAGTGACGGAAGCGTTTGAACACAGAATTCCAGTTTCCGAACTCCGCAGGAAGGTCACGCCACGGCGCACCGGTTCTGGCGATCCAGAGCACTGCCTCAATGAACATTCGTCCATCGCCGCCAGTTTGGCCAGGGTCGGATTTCTTGCCAAGGCAATGCGGTTCCATCAATGCCCATTGCCGGTCCGTCAGTATCAAACGTGCCATCTTATGCTCCCATGGGTTCGAAGCTTGAATCAGAATTCACACCCAAAAGGAACCCTGATCCCGGATTATTCATGACGGTGCTGTTTTTTGTTGGCAGCGCTGGCGTAAGTGTCTGATTTGGCGTATAGAACATGTGTACAATCAATCCCGGACGCCGGACAATGACTGCCAACGCCGCCATGAGTGATATAGCCCGGACTTCCTTCTCTTTTCCAGCCATTCGTTCCAAGAAAGTTACGGGCTGTTTTGATGGTGGTGCGATCACCTCTGACGCCGGTGTTTTGCTTCTTGCTCAGGCGGAGCGTCGTCTGGGGATCGTGGATCGTTTGGTTGGGGTAATCCCCGATGGTCGCGATCCTTCGCGGGTGACGCATCGCATGTGTGACATTCTTCGCGCGCGGGCCATGGCCATCGCGTGCGGTTATGAAGACGGTGATGACCTGGACGAATTGCGACACGACCCTGCCTTCATGATGGCGCTCGGCAAAGCGCCCGGCGAAGACGTAGGGTTGGTGAGCCAGCCGACGATGTCGCGATTTGAGAATGGTGTGGGCCAGCGTTCCCTGATCCGGGTTGGACGCGAGATGGTGGATATCTTTTGTAGCAGCTACGACGCGCCACCTGAATCGGTGACCCTTGATATTGATGACACGTTTGATGCCGCTCACGGCCAGCAGCAACTGACCCTCTTCAACGGCTACCATGGTGAGCGTGGCTATGCCCCGATCCATGTGTACGAAGCCCAGAGCGAAAAACCAGTCGCATTCATCCTGCGCCCTGCGCGCACGCCATCCGGCGTGGAAGCGCGCGGCCATGTTCGTCGCCTCATCAGGCGCATTCGATCTCATTGGCCGCAGACCCGTATCACCTTGCGCGGAGACGGGCATTATGGCCGCCCGGAGGTCATGGCCTGGTGCGAAGCCCAGGCAGGGGTGGACTTCATCTTTGGCTTGCCAGCCAATTCTGCTTTGCGTCGTGATCCTGTCGTTACACGCGCTCAGGATGCCTGTGCGGTTCAGCGCGCGAAAGAAGGCTTGCTTGTGTTGCGCTGCTTTTGTGAGACCCAATACGCTGCCGCGAGTTGGGGTGAGACCAGGCGCCGGGTCATCGCGCGGTTTGAGGCACGCCAGGCGCATGGCATGGCTGTCAGATACATTGTGACCTCACTCGCCGACGGCACCCCGGAGCAGCTCTATGAGCGTGTCTATTGCGCCCGCGGTCAGATGGAGAATTTGATCAAGCTCCACAAAACCCAGTTGAAGAGCGATCGTACATCCTGTTCCTCGGCAACGGCCAACCAGATGCGGCTGATCCTCCACACCATTGCCTACTGGATGATCTGGGCGGTGCGCTCAGCCATGCCGAAGGCCGCCGGGTTGAAGCGATCCGACTTCGAGACAATCCAACGCCGTCTCCTGAAAATCGGAGCGCGGGTTATTGAAACCCAATCCCGGATCCGGGTTGCCTTCGCTTCAGCCTGTCCAGACAAAGCCTTGTTCATCACCATCCTGGACACTCTGCTGGGAAGACAGGCCAGCCACGCGCAGGCGCCGTAGACCGCGACTGCTCCTCCCGATGAACCCTGAAACCATAACCCGACAAATCAGCCGCAAGCGCCAAAGCCCGCGCAAACGATGCCCCATGCCCAAACCGTGAAAAACACCAGAAAGCCAACGCATAAGCGCCCAAATCAAAGCCGTCATGAATAATCCGGGTGATCGTCAACACGCCCTAGCCCCTTCAAAAAATTGTCATCAATATTCCCTTTATAGTTGATCTGCTGTGCAAAGTAAAAAGTGGTACGTTGGCAGCTAAGCAAACTGAAAGGCTTCATTTGGTTCAGTTTCGTCTCTGTCATCACGGGCACAACCCGAACACTCGGGTATCTGTCAAATCCAGCTTTGAAATCCAACCGACAGGGCAACATCGCGGCATGCTCAGGGTAATCATCAGAGCAAAACGCCAAGACGTACTCCTTTGACAACTGTGCCACACCATGGGCCGTGCGCTTCAAAAGCTTTTCATCTTAGAGAACAGCACATGCCATTCATCCGCTCGTCTGAGTGCTTCCCTCAACGTGCAGGACCTGCTATGTTGATCGAATAGACCCCGAAAAGGGGCGATGATTGAGGCAGTAATCGGCGGTTACTATGACAGAGATGGTCTATGGGGCGGTCCCGGCGCGGGACGGAGAACCCATTTTGCCCAAGTGGTGGCGTACAATCGACAAATGGTCGGTTTCGTGCGTCTTGATGCTGTTTGGGGTCGGTATTTTGCTGGGGCTGGCGGCCTCGCCCCCCCTGGCGGAAAAGAACGGATTTGATCCGTTTCATTACGTGCAGCGGCAGGCGTTCTTTGGCGGCCTTGCCCTGACCACGATGTTCCTGACCTCGATGATGAACCCGCAGCTGGTGCGCCGCCTTGCCGTTGTCGGCTTTCTTGCTGCCTTTGTTGCGTTGGTGCTGTTGCCTTTCTTCGGGACGGACTTCGGCAAAGGAGCGGTGCGGTGGTACAGCCTCGGTTTCGCCAGCGTGCAGCCTTCTGAGTTTCTCAAGCCCGGATTTGTCGTCGTGGCGGCCTGGATGATGGCGGCCAGTCAGGATGTGAACGGACCACCGGGCATCAGCTGGTCTTTTGTCCTCGCCGTTGTGATCGTCACTTTCCTTGCAATGCAGCCCGATTTCGGACAGGCTTGTCTGGTGCTGTTCGGCTGGGGTGTGATGTATTTCGTGGCAGGTGCACCGATCACCCTGTTGTTGATCATGGCCGGGATGGTTCTTCTGGCGGGCAGTTTCGCTTATGCCAATTCCGAACATTTCGCGCGCCGCATTGATGGCTTTCTGTCCCCCGACGTCGATCCCAACACTCAGCTTGGCTTTGCCACCAACGCGATCCGCGAAGGCGGGTTTTTCGGTGTCGGTGTCGGTGAGGGAGAGGTCAAGTGGTCCCTGCCGGATGCCCATACCGATTTCATCATCGCTGTTGCGGCCGAGGAATACGGACTGGTTCTGGTGCTATGCATCATCGCGCTTTATGCCAGCATCGTTGTGCGCTCATTGCTGCGACTGATGAAGGAACGTGACACGTTTATCCGCCTGGCGGGCACCGGCCTGATTGCCATGTTCGGTGTGCAGGCGATGATCAATATGGGCGTCGCTGTGCGGCTGCTACCGGCCAAGGGCATGACCCTGCCGTTTGTCAGCTATGGTGGCTCGTCCCTGATTGCCGGGGGCATCGCGGTTGGCATGCTGTTTGCCTTCACCCGGTCGCGCCCGCAGGGTGAGATCCGGGATATTCTGCGAGGAAATGTGCGGTGAGCCAGAGCCAGCCACTCCTTATCATCGCGGCAGGCGGAACCGGGGGGCATATGTTCCCTGCGCAGGCCCTGGCCGAGGTGATGCTGCGCCGGGGCTGGCGGGTGAAGCTTAGCACCGATGCGCGGGGCGCGCGCTACACCGGCGGGTTCCCTCATTCGGTTGCTGTGGAACAGATCGCCAGCGCCACCTTTGCGCGCGGCGGGGCCTTGGCCAAACTGCTGGTGCCGTTTCGGGTGCTCGGTGGTGTGCTGGGCGCAACTCTGCGCATGATGCGCGACAAGCCGGATGTGGTTGTCGGCTTTGGCGGCTATCCAAGCATCCCGGCGCTAGGCGCGGCATGGATTCTGCGCAAACCGCGCATGGTGCATGAACAAAACGGTGTGCTGGGTCGGGTGAACAGAATTTTCTCAAAACGCGTCGATCACGTGGCCTGCGGCAGCTGGCCCACGGCCCTACCCGAGGGGGTTGAGGGCGTGCATGTCGGCAACCCGGTGCGCGCGGCTGTGCTGGAACGTGCCGGAGCCGGGTATATCGAACCGGGCGATTATCCGATGTCGCTGCTGGTGATTGGCGGCTCGCAAGGCGCACGCATTCTCAGCGATGTGGTGCCCCCTGCGATTGCCGCTTTGCCGGTAGAACTGTTGCGCAATATCCGCGTGGCCCATCAGGCCCGCGATGAAGATGGCGAACGTGTTGCCGCCTATTATGCCGAGCATGGCATCAATGCCGAAGTCGAGCCGTTTTTCCGCGATGTGCCAACCCGGATGAGCGAGGCGCAGCTGGTGATCAGCCGTTCGGGGGCCTCGTCGGTGGCTGATATCAGCGTGATTGGCCGCCCCTCGATCCTGATCCCCTATGCTGCTGCGGCGGGCGATCATCAGATTGCGAATGCCCGGGGGCTGGTCGATGCGCAGGCCGCGATCCTGATCCCCGAAAAGATGCTTGAGGTTGCCGCGCTTTCACAGCATATGGCCAGCGTCCTGACCAATCCGCAAGCTGCACGGCAAATGGCGCAGGCGGCTCTTGGCGTGTCCACCCCGGATGCGCCACAAACCCTGGCCGACATGGTGGCAACACTTGCCGGATACCCGCCGCAGGGCAGCGAGCAGAAGTAAAACAAGAGCGCGCCCGCGAAGGCCCGCCGGAAAGGACGACGAGACATGAGGGACTTTGGCAGTGAAGGAGCGCATCCCATGAACGCAGCCACCAAGTTACCGGGCGATGTGGGTCCGATCCATTTCGTCGGGATTGGCGGCATTGGTATGTCGGGCATTGCCGAAGTGCTGCTGAACCATGGCTATGTGGTGCAGGGCTCGGACCTCAAACGCTCAAAAATCACCGACCGGCTTGAGGCCAATGGCGCCACGATCTTTGAAGGCCAGATGGCCGAGAACCTTGAAGGTGCCGAAGTTATCGTGATCTCAACCGCGATCAAACCGGGCAATCCCGAGCTGGACGAGGCGCGCAGCCGCGGATTGCCGGTGCTGCACCGCGCCGAGATGCTGGCCGAATTGATGCGCCTGAAATCCAACATCGCAGTGGGCGGCACCCATGGCAAAACCACCACCACGACGATGGTCGCGGCGCTGCTGGATCAAGGCAATTATGACCCCACAGTGATCAATGGCGGGATCATCCATGCCTATGGCTCAAACGCGCGGGTCGGGCAGGGCGAATGGATGGTGGTCGAGGCGGACGAATCCGATGGCACCTTTACCCGGCTGCCTGCCACCATTGCGATTGTCACCAATATCGACCCCGAACATATGGACCATTGGGGTGATTTCGACACGCTGCGCGACGGGTTCTATGAATTTGTCAGCAACATTCCGTTTTATGGGCTGTCTGTCTGCTGCACCGATCATCCCGAGGTGCAAACGCTTGTGGGTCGGATCACCGACCGTCGGGTGGTGACATTCGGGTTCAACGCGCAGGCCGATGTGCGGGCCACCAACCTGACCTACAAAAACGGCGTGGCGCATTTTGATGTGGAATTGCGGGCCGAGGATAAGATCATCAAGGGCTGCACCCTGCCGATGCCCGGCGATCACAACGTCTCAAACGCGCTGAGTGCGGTGGCCGTGGCGCGCCATCTGGGCATGAAACTGGATGAAATCCGCGAAACCTTGGCCGAATTTGGCGGCGTCAACCGCCGCTTTACCCGCGTGGGCGAAGTGGACGGGGTGACCATCATTGACGACTACGGCCATCACCCGGTTGAGATTGCCGCAGTGCTGAAAGCCGCGCGCCAAGCGACCGAAGGCCGTGTGATCGCGGTGCATCAACCGCATAGATACACCCGCCTGCAATCGCTGTTTGAAGATTTCTGCACCTGTTTCAACGAGGCCGACGTGGTCGCCATTGCAGATGTGTTCGCCGCCGGAGAGGATCCGATCGAGGGGGCCTCCCGCGACGATCTGGTGGCCGGGCTGATCGCCCATGGGCACCGCCATGCCCGCGCGATCCATGACGAGGACGATCTGACCCGCCTTGTGCGCGAGCAGGCCCGCCCCGGTGATATGGTGGTCTGTCTTGGTGCCGGTTCGATCAGCACCTGGGCCACGGGCCTGCCGGATCGCTTGAAAGGGGCCTCATGACGATTCTCGGGTTTTGCATTGCGTGGGTCTTTGCCGCCACCGCCGTCGCGTTCCTGCCGCTGCGCTTTCAATATGTGCCGGGGATCGCCTTGTTGGTCGGGGCCGGGGGGCTGATCTGGCTGCTCAGCCGCGAATACGGTCTGTTGCCCGCTGCGTTGGGATTATTGGCGGTACTCTCGATGTTTCGCAAACCGCTGCGCTATTTCACCCTGCGCGCAATGGGTAAAACCCCGGAGGTGCCGAAATGAGCTTGTCGTTGATCCTTGCCTGTCTCTGGGCGGTTGCGGCAAATGTGCTGGCGATGCTGCCTAGCCGTGACAATCACTGGCGTAACGCTTATATTCTGATCTGGGTCGGCATTCCCTTGCTCGGCTATGTTACCTATGAAAACGGGCCGTGGATTGGCCTTTTGGTGCTGGCAGCGGGGATGAGCGTGCTGCGCTGGCCGATGATTTATCTGGGCCGCTGGTTACGGCGGTTTTTCGGAGAGGAGCAGGGCGGATGAGCATGGTCACAGTGATTTGTGCGTCTGGCCATGGTTGGCCCGGGTGCAGAAGAACAGGCCTTTGCCCCCTTCGTAGCACTGACCGGCGGGGCCTTTCCGGCACTGTTAGGGGCGGTTCTGGGCTGGGTTGGTGCGCGGGCCTTGGCGCGGCGCTCAAACTCTTAGGCTAGACAGAGCCAGCGTTCTTCTTCCAAACTGACGTCATGCAGTTCATTGTTCCGATCTTATGTTTTGTCGTTCCGCTGATTGCGGGCCTTGTCGCGGTGCGTCAGGGAATTGGCTGGGCTGTGCCCGTGCTGGCACTGGGATTTGCCGCGCTGATGGTCTGGGCCATCTGGCAGGGACAACAGGCGCAAGGCTGGGGCGGGATCGGCTATGCGATCCTTGCGATCCTGATGGCGGCTCCGGCCGTCTTGGGTACGCTTGTGGGCGGCGCGATTGGCTGGTGGCGCAAGCGCCGCGCCAAAGCTCTTGCAGTTGACGGGGCGCGCGATTAGCAGAGGCATCATGACACAGATGCCCACCCCCCGCGGAAAACTGACCCCAGACCGGATGCTGTCGGACCTTACGTGGTTGCGTGTGGGTGGCCTGGCCGATTACCTGTTTCAGCCCGAAGACGAGGCCGATCTGGCTGCCTTCCTGCGTGATCTTGACCTGTCTGTCGCGGCCTTTCCGATGGGCGTGGGAAGCAACCTGATCGTGCGCGATGGGGGCCTGCGCGCCGTGGTGATCCGTATGGGGCGCGGGTTTAACGGGATCGAGATTGACGGCAATCGTGTGATTGCCGGGGCAGCGGCGCTGGATGCCCATGTGGCGCGCAAAGCCGCCGAGGCGGGTATTGACCTTACGTTTTTGCGCACCATTCCGGGGGCCATAGGCGGGGCCGTGCGTATGAATGCAGGATGTTACGGCAGCTACACGGCGGATGTGTTTGTTGAGGCACGCGCGATCACTCGGGCAGGCGAGGGTGTGACGCTGACCGCGGATGATCTGAATTTCCGCTATCGCCAGACCGGCCTGCCCGACGGTTGGGTGATCACCCATGCGGTTCTGGAAGGGCCGAACGGCGATCCTGCCGAGCTGACTGCGCGGATGGACGCCCAGCTGAAAAAACGCGACGAAACCCAACCCACAAAGGAGCGCAGCGCGGGCAGCACCTTTCGCAATCCGGCCGGGTTCAGTTCGACCGGGCGCGCCGATGACGTCCATGATCTCAAGGCCTGGAAGGTGATTGACGATGCCGGAATGCGCGGCGCACGGCGTGGTGGCGCCCAGATGAGCGAGAAACATTCCAACTTTCTGATCAACACCGGTGGCGCAACTGCCGCCGATCTGGAAGGTTTGGGCGAAGAGGTGCGAAAAAAGGTTTTCCAAACCAGTGGAATAGAGTTAAACTGGGAAATCATGAGGGTTGGCGAAACAACCCCGTGAGCATCCGTGAGGCGGATCGAAATTAAAAGCAACAGACCGGTCAACGGTCAGGCAAATTGAGGCACTGGTGGGTCGTTCGAGCAGAAGAACCCTAAAAGTGGCGGTGATTATGGGTGGCCCTTCGTCTGAGCGCGAAGTGTCTCTCTCGTCAGGGCAGGAATGCGCCGCCGCATTGAGGGAAGCAGGCTACGTGGTAAGTGAGGTCGATGCTGGCCTCGATCTGCCTGCGCGCCTGTCTGAAATCTCTCCTGATGTTGTGTTTAACGCCCTGCATGGCCGCTGGGGCGAAGATGGCTGTGTGCAGGGTCTGCTGGAGTGGCTGCAAATCCCCTACACGCATTCGGGCGTCTATGCCTCGGCGCTGACCATGGACAAGCAGCGCACCAAGGATGTGTACGCTGCGCATGGCCTGCCCTTCGTGCATTCAGTGATTGCTACCAGCGACGAAGTCGAAGCGGCCCATGTGCTGGAGCCGCCTTACGTGGTCAAGCCGTTCAACGAAGGCTCGTCCGTTGGGGTCTATATCGTTGGCGAAAACCCCAATGGCCCACCGCAGCTGGCGCGTGAGATGCCTGAAACGGTGATGGTGGAAACCTATGCGCCAGGGCGCGAATTGACCACGACGGTGCTGGGCGATCGCGCGCTGACCGTGACCGATATCATCACCGATGGCTGGTACGACTATCACGCCAAATACGCCGCCGGTGGATCGCGCCATGAAATCCCCGCCGATATCCCGTCCGAGATTTTTGACGCCTGTATGGGCTATGCCCTGCGTGCCCATGATGCGCTGGGCTGTCGTGGTCTGACCCGGACCGATTACCGCTGGGACGAGTCGCGTGGTCTTGAGGGTCTGATCCTGCTGGAAACCAACACGCAGCCCGGCCTGACGCCCACGTCGCTGGCCCCCGAACAGGCGGCCCATTGCGGCATGTCTTTCCCGGATCTCTGCGCATGGATGGTGGAGGACGCGTCATGCAACCGGTAAAGCCAGCGCAGATCTCACAAACGCCCCACTCGGATCCGGCCCCGTCACGGTGGGCCTATCGGTTCGAACGGCTGATGCTGACCCCGATCTTCCGCAAAGTGTTGAGGGTCGGCGTGCCGATGTGCCTGACCTTTGTGCTGGGCACGATGTATCTGGCCGATAATGACCGGCAGGAAAAACTGGTTTTGGTCATCGCCGACATGCGCCAGCAGATCGAAACGCGCCCCGAATTCATGGTCAAACTGTTGGCCGTCGAAGGTGCCAGCCCGATCACCGAAGCCCGCATTCGCGACATCTTCCCCTATAAATTCCCGGCCAGTTCCTTCGATCTGGAGCTCGATCTTGTCCACAAGGTGATCAAAGACCTGCCCGCGGTTGCCGATGCGTCGGTGCGTATCCGTCAGGGCGGTGTTCTGGTTGCCGAGGTGGTTGAACGTCAGCCGGTCGCATTGTGGCGCAGCCGCGCGGGGTTGGGCATTGTCGATGTTGATGGTGTGGTGGTCCGCTGGACCGCCGCCCGTGCCGAGCGGGCCGACCTGCCTATCGTAGCGGGAGAAGGGGCCGAAGCCATGCTGCCTGAGGCGCTTGATATCCTTCAGGCCGCCGCCCCGTTGGGCCAGCGTGTGAAGGGCCTTGTGCGCATGGGCGAACGGCGTTGGGATGTCGTGCTGGACCGCGACCAGCGCATCCTTTTGCCCGAAGTCGGGCCGGTGCGTGGGCTGGAACGGGTGATCGTGTTGAACCAGGTGCAGGACATGCTGGAGCGTGATTTGGCGGTGGTGGATATGCGGCTGGCCGAGAGACCAACAATAAGAATGACCGAGGCGGCCATGGAAGAATGGTGGCGGGTGATCAAGCTGAGCGCAGAGGCTGAAGAACAATGATCGAGCTATATGAAACCCAACGGGCGATGCGCAAGATGCGCGAAGCGGCGATGCAGCGCGGCGTGATTGCGGTGCTGGATGTGGGCACCTCGAAAATCGCCTGTCTGGTGCTGCGCTTTGATGGCACCGACCGTCTGTCCGAGGCGGATGGGATCGGTGCGATGGCAGGGCAGGCGGGGTTCCGGGTGATTGGCGCCGCTACCACGCGGTCACGCGGCGTGCGTTACGGCGAAGTCGAGGCGATGCAGGAAACCGAGCGTGCCATTCGCACCGCCATTCAGGCAGCACAGAAGATGGCCAATATCCGCGTTGATCATGTGATTGCCTGTTTCTCGGGGGCCGATCCGCGCAGCTACGGTTTGGCCGGGATGATCGACCTGGAAGGGCAGGTGGTGTCTGAACAGGATGTCAGCCGCGTGCTCAGCGCCTGTGACGTACCCGATTACGGAGATGGTCGCGAAGTTCTGCATGCGCAACCGGTGAATTTCGCGCTGGACCATCGCAGCGGCCTCAGCGATCCGCGGGGCCAGATCGGTCAGACGCTGTCCACCGATCTGCACATGCTGACTGTCGATGGCACCGCCATTCAGAACCTCGCCCATTGCGTCAAACGCTGTGATCTGGAACTCGCCGGCCTGGCCAGTTCGTCCTATGTCTCGGGCATCTCTGCCTTGGTCGAGGATGAACAGGAACTGGGCGCGGCCTGCATTGATCTGGGCGGTGGCAGCGCCGGGATTTCGATCTTTATGAAAAAACATATGATCTATTCCGATTCCGTGCGGATTGGCGGCGATCACGTCACGTCTGATATCTCGATGGGGTTGCAAATTCCCACCGCCATGGCCGAGCGGATCAAGACATTCTACGGCGGCGTTGTCGCCACCGGCATGGACGATCGCGAGATGATCGAGATCGGCAGCGATACAGGCGATTGGCATCACGATCGGCGCAGCGCCAGCCGGGCCGAGTTGATTGGCATCATGCGCCCACGGGTCGAGGAAATCCTGGAAGAAGTGCGCGCGCGGCTGGATGCCGCCGGGTTTGATCATCTGCCCAGCCAGCAGATCGTGCTGACCGGCGGGGGCAGCCAGATTCCGGGGCTTGATGGTCTGGCCAGCAAGATTTTGGGACAACAAGTGCGGCTGGGTCGACCCTTGCGAGTGCATGGGCCGCCGCAGGCGGCGACAGGTGCCGGATTTGCCTCGGCTGTGGGGCTGTGCTGTTTTGCGGCGAACCCGCAGGATGAATGGTGGGACTTTGAGATTCCGGTGGATCGCTACCCTGCCAGGTCGCTGAAACGGGCCGTTAAATGGTTTAAAGACAACTGGTAACCGCAATATCTGGACAGATTGGCAAAATACCGCGTATTCGGTCCGAAAAACTGCCATATTTTGTGGTAAAATGACAGTTTTATGGTGACGTAAGACCGCCAGATCGCTAAGATTAAGGCGGATTAGGCAGAAAACGCCCGCGAATGTGGGCAAAACAGCAGGCGGACAGAGATATGACATTGAACCTCACCATGCCCGGTCACGAAGAGCTCAAGCCAAGGATCACCGTATTCGGTGTCGGCGGGGCCGGTGGCAACGCGGTTAACAACATGATCGAAAAAGAGCTGGATGGCGTCGATTTTGTCGTGGCGAACACGGATGCGCAGGCCTTGCAACAAAGCAATGCGCAAAGCCGCATCCAGTTGGGCGTGAAAGTGACCGAAGGGCTGGGCGCCGGGGCGCGGGCCACTGTTGGCGCGGCGGCTGCCGAGGAAAATATCGAACAGATCGTCGATCATCTGGCAGGCGCACATATGTGTTTTATCACCGCCGGTATGGGCGGGGGCACCGGCACGGGGGCCGCGCCGATCATTGCGCAGGCCGCGCGTGAACTGGGCGTTCTGACCGTTGGTGTTGTCACCAAGCCGTTCCAGTTTGAGGGCGGCAAGCGGATGCAGCAGGCCGAAGACGGTGTCGACGCCCTGCAAAAGATGGTCGATACGCTGATCATCATTCCCAACCAGAACCTGTTCCGCCTGGCGAATGAAAAGACCACTTTCACCGAAGCCTTCTCGATGGCAGATGATGTTCTGTATCAAGGGGTTAAAGGTGTCACCGACCTGATGGTCCGCCCTGGTCTGATCAACCTCGATTTTGCTGATGTGCGCGCCGTAATGGACGAAATGGGCAAGGCCATGATGGGCACCGGCGAGGATGCGGGTGAAGATCGCGCAATCCAGGCCGCCGAGAAAGCCATCGCCAACCCGCTTCTGGACGAAATCAGCTTGCGTGGCGCCAAAGGTGTTCTGATCAACATCACCGGCGGGCACGACCTGACCCTGTTCGAATTGGACGAAGCTGCGAACCGGATTCGCGAAGAGGTGGATGCCGAAGCCAATATCATCGTTGGTTCGACACTGGATGCGACCATGGAGGGCACAATGCGCGTGAGCGTCGTGGCCACCGGCATCGACGCCACAGAAATGCAGCATGACATTCCCGTGCCGCGTCGTTCGCTGGCGCAGCCGCTGCAACCCGCCGCGCATGAAGTGGTGGCTCCGGTTGCAGAAGCTGCCGCGCCTGTCGCCGCCGAAACCCGCAGCGAACCCTCGCTGTTTGGCGAAATTGACGCCGAGCGCGCCGCCGCCGAAGACCAGATGGAAGACATCTTCGAGCCCGAAACGGTCCGCCGCGCCGAGCCCGAATTTGGCACTGCATCAGATGACGTGCCGCCCCCGGCCTATACTCCGCGGGTGGAAGAAGCAGCCCCGGTTGCCGCCTCCGTCGAGGATGATCTGGACGGGTTTGTTGCCCCACGCGCACCAAGTGCCGGAACACCGTCGCCCGAAGCCTTGGCACGCCTGAATGCAGCGGTCAGCAAAGTGCCGTCACGCGGCGAAGCTCCGGCCAGCGCACCGGTTCGCCCGGCGGCTGACACGGGGGAAAAACCCCGCTTTGGTATCAACTCGCTGATCAATCGGATGACCGGACATGCGGGCGAGGGCGAAGCCCCCGTCGCCGCGCGTCCGGCGCGTCAACAGCCCCCCGTCAGCGGGCAGCAAGCCCAGCCTGCGCCGGTGGAATCAGCCGATGCCGAGGAAGATCAGATTGAAATCCCGGCGTTCCTGCGTCGTCAGGCCAACTAAGAATTGCCGATTTCGTGAGATTGAAGAAGCCGCCTTGTGCGGCTTTTTCTGTTTTTAGTCATGTGGTTACGAACACTTAAACCAGGGTGGGCAAGTATCCGCCCGTCTGTGAAACGCCATGTTTCAGATCGTTACAAAGATTGAATTGAGCCTTACGGCGCGGCCCACTAAACCTTGCCCAGCAACGTTAAGACGTTGGTAACACCAATGAACAACGCCGTGGGGATTTCGTGCAGACAACGATCAAATCGCAGATAGAATTTACCGGCGTCGGGCTGCATTCCGGCGTGCGGGCTGTACTGCGTATTCTGCCGGCCATGCCTGATCAGGGAATCGTCTTTCACCGCACGGATGTGTCGGCAGGTCAGGGCGAGATTCCGGCGCGCTGGGATCTGGTGCATCAATCGCCGCTTTGCACCAAGCTGGTGAATGACCATGATGTTTCTGTCTCGACCGTAGAACATGTGATGGCAGCTCTGGTCGGATGCGGCATCCACAATGCGACCGTTGAAATCGACGGCCCCGAAATTCCGATTCTTGATGGCAGCTCGGCGGCGTTTGTGCGCGGTATCCTGTCCCGAGGCATTCGCCAGTTCGCAGCCCCGTTGACCGCCCTGCGTGTGGTCAAGCCGGTGAGCGTTCAGCGTGGAGAGGCCTGGGCGCGGCTGGTGCCGCATGACACGCTGCTGATTGAGTTCAAGATCGAATTTGAAGATGCCGCGATTGGCGAACAGCGCAAATTGCTGAACATGTCAAATGGCAGCTTTGTCCGTGAGCTCAGCAACAGCCGCACCTTCTGTCGCAAGGCGGATGTGGACGTGATGCGCGCCAACGGTCTGGCCCTGGGTGGAACGCTTGAGAACGCTGTTGTGGTCGATGGCGAAAAAGTGCTCAGCCCCGGTGGGTTGCGTCACACTGACGAGGCCGTGCGCCACAAGATGCTGGATGCACTGGGCGATCTGGGGCTGGCGGGCTTGCCGATCCTCGGTCATTATCAGGGTTTCCGGGCAGGTCATGCCCTGACCAACGATCTTCTGCGGGCCTTGTTTTCAACGCCGGGTGCGTTTGAACTGGTGTCCTGCGATGCCGAGATGACAGCGCGTCTGCCGGGCGCGAATGTGCATTGGGAAGAAATCCCCGACGTCGCCTGATCTATGGATCAGGGCCATACCCTAAAATGCCTGCAGGAAATCTTACCAAAGGCGTTTTGCACCGGAAATTTCTGTGCTAGGACCATACCAGTACTTGGGGTAACCCTCTGCAAAACCGCTATGAAGGTGAATTCGAGCATGATTAAGCGTGTCGCGCTGAACCTGAGCCAATCAGCTTGTGCGAAGTCTATGCAACATTCGGATGTTGTGAGGGGTCTTGCCGATTGCGGTGATAAGTCAGCCTTACCTTTTGCTGTGATGACCCGGTCGCGCGTGGCGCTTGCCGGGGCGCTGATTGTTGGTCTGGCTCTGGCAGGATGTGGCAACCGCCAGTCGGTCGAGCGGGGCAACGTCAATTACGAGCAATACACAGCAGAGCAGATTTTTGAGCGCGGCGAATATGATCTGGCTCAGAAAAACCCCGAGCTGGCCGCGCAGGTGTTTGGCGAGATTGAACGCCTTTACCCCTATTCGGAATGGGCCAAACGCGCTGTGATCATGCAGGCCTTTGCCCATCATCAGGCCGAAGACTATGAGAACTCGCGCAGCGCGTCCCAGCGGTTCATCGATTTTTACCCGACTGACGAAGATGCCGCCTATGCGCAGTATCTTCTGGCGCTCAGCTATTATGACCAGATCGACGAGGTCGGGCGCGATCAGGGTCTGACCTTTCAGGCGCTGCAGTCTTTGCGCGAAGTGATCGAGCGCTATCCGGATACCGAATATGCGCGTTCGTCCGTGCTGAAGTTTGATCTGGCGTTTGATCACCTCGCCTCCAAAGAGATGGAGATCGGGCGTTATCATCTGAAACGAGATCATTTCACCGCCGCAATCAACCGGTTCCGGGTTGTGGTCGAGGATTTCCAGACCACCACCCATACGGCCGAGGCGCTGCACCGGCTGGTTGAGGCATATCTGTCACTGGGTCTGACCGATGAGGCCCAGACCGCAGGTGCCATCCTTGGGTATAACTTCCAAAGCACCGAATGGTACGAGGGCAGCTACAAACTGCTGACCGGGCGAGGGCTGACCTTGCAGGCAGAGGGCGACAACTGGCTGCGTCAGATTTACCGACAGATGCTGCAGGGCCGCTGGCTTTGAGAGTGGCGGGATAAATCCCGCCCTACGGATTGGGTCCATGTTACGTTCGCTTGAAATCCGAAATATGTTGATCATTGATCATCTCGATCTGGAGTTCCGGCCCGGGCTAAATGTGCTGACCGGCGAGACGGGGGCGGGCAAATCCATCCTGCTGGACAGTCTGGGCTTTGTTCTTGGCTGGCGGGGACGGGCCGAACTGGTCCGCCAGGGGGCCGATCAGGGCGAGGTTATGGCCGAGTTTGATCTGCCCAAGGGGCATGCTGCCCTTGCTGTTCTGGAAGAGGCCGGATTACCCATCGAGGATACGCTGCTTCTGCGCCGGGTCAATTCCAATGATGGGCGCAAGACCGCCTGGGTGAATGACCGGCGCTGTTCTGGCGAGGTGCTGCGGCGGCTGTCGGACACGTTGATCGAGCTGCATGGCCAGCATGATGATCGTGGATTGCTGAACCCCGCAGGGCACCGCGAGTTGCTGGATGTCTATGGCGGGTTGGACGCCCCACGACAAAACCTGCGCGCGGCCTGGCGCGAGCTCTCGATACAGCGCAAGGCGCTGGAGCAG
The DNA here is from genome assembly GCA_965207105.1 of Roseovarius sp. Taxonomy (GTDB): domain Bacteria; phylum Pseudomonadota; class Alphaproteobacteria; order Rhodobacterales; family Rhodobacteraceae; genus Roseovarius. The sequence goes on from CBDBLS010000072.1 coordinate 119,852, forward strand.
GCCGAGACGGCGCTGAAGAAGATGCGCACGGATGAAGAGTTTCTGCGCCACGCGGTGGGAGAACTGGATGCGCTGTCACCGGAGCCCGGAGAAGAGGCCGTGTTGGACAGCCGACGACGCCTGATGCAGGGGGCCGAACGTGTGCGCGAGGACGTTGCGAAAGCCGCGCAGGCGCTGGGGTCTGACGGGGCCGAGGGTGCCGCGACAGATGCAGTGCGTTGGTTGGAAAACATTGCAGATCAAACAGATGGACAGCTTGATGCGCCGCTGGCCGCCTTGGGCCGGGCCTTGGTCGAACTGGATGAAGCGGTCGGCGGAGTGGCGCAGGCGCTGGACAGTCTCACCTTTAATCCACATGAGCTGGAAGAAACCGAGGAACGCTTGTTTGCGATCCGGGCTCAGGCGCGCAAACACGATGTGGGGCCGGATGATCTGAGCGTTTTTGCCGACGGCCTGCGCGAAAAACTGAGCGCGCTGGATCACAGTGCAGGTGATATGGCCCAGTTACGTGCGGCTCTGGAAGCGGCGCAGTCAAACTACGACAGCGCCGCTGAAAAACTCAGCGACAAACGCCGCAAAGCCGCCATGAAACTGGACAAGGCGATGATGGCCGAATTGGCCCCTCTGAAAATGGAGCGCGCGGTTTTTTCCACGCAGATCAATGAGGTAAAACCCGGCCCCGAGGGGTGCGACGAGGTGATTTTTACCGTTGCCAGCAATCCCGGTGCCCCGGCTGGACCGCTGAATAAAATCGCGTCGGGTGGCGAGCTGAGCCGGTTTTTGCTGGCGCTCAAGGTGTGTTTGACGGGCGCCGAAAGTGGCCTGACGCTGATCTTTGACGAGATCGACCGGGGCGTGGGCGGGGCAACGGCGGATGCCGTGGGCCGTCGGCTGGCGCAGATATCTGAGGGCGGACAAGTGTTGGTGGTGACTCATTCGCCGCAGGTTGCCGCCCGGGGCGGACATCACTGGCGCGTTGAAAAACGGGTGGAAAAGGATCAAACCTTGTCGAGTGTTGCGCCGCTGGATGCCGATGAGCGTCGGGACGAGATTGCGCGCATGTTGTCCGGCGACCGGATCACCGATGAGGCCCGCGCGGCAGCTGAGGCTTTGATGGCGGGGTGAGCCGCTTACAGGTGTTGCCCGCATTGATAGCAATCTCGGCCCCGTTCACATAATTACGCCAATCAAGTGCGCAATCGACGTGATTTTCCCGGGTATTTACATGGGTATTTACCGTTGATTTTCCCGGCGCTTTTCTTCTTGATTGCGCACTTGATTGGCGCACGGTACGTTCACCCTTCCAAATCGGTGCAGGGGGTTCACTTCCTGTCGTGTCTCGATCTGTAGGGCGCGGTGGCGGTTGGGATGATGACGGTTGATGTGGCGGGCGCACCTGCCCCACCCGGACCGGGCAATGGGGTTATGGTGACGGTGAGCCTCGCTCCGGCGGCAAGTTCAGTGGCCCATTCTGCATTCAGTTTTCCGTTGGGGATATTCTCCGGGGCTGCGGGATCGTTTGAAACAAGGGATGCGCCTGCCCATTGGCCTGCGACGGCAAGGGACAGGGACACCCGGGTGGATCCCTCCATGATGCGGGCTTGCAGTGTGACGGCCCGAATACTGCTTTGCGCCTGAACGCGCGGCGTTGCATCCGGGGTGGTGAGATCGGAGGTCTCGGCGGCATAGTATTCCGCCATGTGATCGATGGCGGTGAGGCGCACGCTCTCTTCGTCTATTGGTTCAATAACGGTGATGCGCAAGGGGTCTGGCGGGGCGCTGTTGGAATATATCCGATAGAGGATATCGGCGGGGCCGCGGCCATCGGCGTCGGGTGCGTCAGGGAGCGGGCTTGCGAGGTCGCGCAATGGGCTGTCTGCGTCGGCATGGAGAGGCGGTGTGGCAGCAGACCGATGCAACGTCCCGTTCGCAAGGCGCAGTATGATATGATCTCCATCACTTGCAGGCCGGGCTCGATCAAGTGTGATCTGTGCGGCACTGCCGCCATTGAGCCGCCCTGCGGCCCCTCCGGCCAGCATGTCATGGGTCATCCATACCACATCGCCGCGCCGGATCAGGTAGCCTTCCGGCCCCATTTCCCAGGTGATGCGTCGCCGATGATATCGCTGGCGCGCCGCGAGCAGATTTGCCTCCCTGGCTGCCTGCCCGGAGGAGGTGACCCCGCGCAGGGTCACTGTTGATGTGTTCACAACCGGGCCTGTGGCACCCGGCACGCGCCGGCGGATGGTTTGGTATTGCCAATCGGAATCGGGGTCGATGTAGCGCAGGGCAATCTCATCGGGGGCCGGACTGGCGGCCCACTCGACACCCATAGAGCCAAGAACGACATTTTCGGGAGTGATGAGGGTTGTGACGGTGGTGTCCGGGTCATCGAACACGACGCCGAGCTTTCCACTCCGCCATGTGGGGCTGGCGCGCCCGCAGCGCGCAACGAGTGTGAGCATGTCGGCGCAGGACATGCGGCGGTCGATGACAGCGGAGCATGTCAGGGCATTGGCATCGCACCATGCCGCCCACTCTGTGATTGCAGCCTTGTCGATGCGGTTCCCTGGCAGTCCGGCTCCGGCGATCAACCGACCGTCTGCGGCTGTGATGCCGAGCGCAAGCCAGCGGAATATCCACGCCGGATTTGTGCTTTCGGCAGTCGTCCATGTGCCGTCGGAGGCCCGAACGCGTACGGGCTGTGACGCGGTGGCGGACAGGCTGTCAACCTGTCCGTTGAGCTGGCCGCTGGCCTTTATCCGGACGGCAGCGGTGGTTTGGTCCGCAAAGACGGCCGTGCCGGCCCGGAAGGCCCGTAGCCCGGTCCATATGATGCGGTCAATATGGCTGGACTCCGTTGAGGGCTCGCCTGTGCGGCGGATTTCCACATCCACCGCCCGCCCGGGTCGCCCAAGGTCATATGTCAATGTTCGGCGAAACGGATTTTGCGCATTGTGTTCCGGTATTCCGGGCAGGTCCACAATGCGCACAACAGACCATGATCTGGCGGGTGTGTCTCCATCCTGCGCCCGTCGCCACCTGATCTCGACGGACCGGGCTAAAGGTTCAGGCCGGGACCCCCCCCAGCCCTGTAAGCTGGCCATCCAGATCAATGGCAATCCTGTGTACCCCGCCTGCGGTTGTCCGCCGCACCCATTCTGTGCTTTCAAGCGCACCGCCGCCCGGCTCTGTCTGCACGTCGAGATCGAAGGGCAGGATGCCGCCCGGAGGCAGGACAGTGAGCGTGGCTTCATCATATTGACCGACCGGAGTTTCTCCGATGCGCCAGTCGGAGAGTACAGGTGCCCCTATTCCGGCGCCGAATACCTGGTGCAGGTACTGCTCCCCATCCTCATAGGAGGCCCATGGGGTCGCGACCAGATCGGGCCAGATGCGGTGTTGGCCCAGCACCAGCAAGGCCGGTTCATAGGGTCGTGCCAGATTTCGACCCCCCGCGAGGCTGTGGAGGGGATCGGGCGCTCCCGTGTTGTTCCGGTCGGGAAGTGATGGTGAATAGAGCCCCTGAACAATGAGGCCTCCGACAATCTGCAGGCCTGCGGTGGCCACGGCCAGCGCCGTGGTGCCGGCTGTCACACCGAGTGCACCCAGTACATGGGGTGCCAGAACGGGCGCGGCGACAACAATCGCGATAGAGAGCACGGCGGCGACGGGATCACTGTCGCCGCCGTGCAAGGCCGGGCGCAGGGCGAGTTTCGCGCCTGCCGGTAGAGACTGCTCCCAACGGGCGTGCGGCACAGGCTCCCCGTTGACAGCGGCGGCGATCCTCCCGGGCGGTATATCGGGCAGGCAAATGCGACACGCCCGGGTAAGGGAGATGCCCGCCGGCAAGGTGACAGTCCGCACCCCGTCGCGGGTGAGCGGGTGCGGCAGGACATCCGCCACATATCCCGGTTGCGGGCGGTTTGCAAACGGCGCGCAACCGGGGTTTCCGATACGGTCAACCATGATTTATGTCCAGCGATACAGCCCGGTCAGTGTCAGGCCCCGGTGTTTGAGACCGGCCAGCGGATCAAGGCGCGGGCGCTGGCCTTCCATGCGATGCAGCACATATGCCTGTCCTCCTGTCCGCGTCCACAGCCCGATGTGATGTCCGATACAGGCCCTGCGACCGGCGGCGCACATCAGGACGGCATCCCCTTCGGACGGCGATGTTCCTTCAAGAGAGACGGCGAGGTGCTCCGCAATGGCGGCACCGATCGCCCGATCCCTGCCGCGCAGGCTCCCGGGGCTTCGGGGAAGAGAGATGGTGCGCGCGAACATGCACTCCAGGATGGCCATAACATAAGCCGCGCAATCTCCCGGCGGGTTCCTGTGCAGCGCAGCCACCGCCCAGAATGGATCGGGCGGCGGGGCCAGGGGCGCAGGTGTCATTGTGCTTCATATGCGGCTGTGATGGCCGCTGCGCGCCCGGCCCCCTTACTCAATACTGTTTGCACGTCACTTGCGGCATCGAGGGGCACCTGCACTGTTTTGTCCCGCCAATCCTCAAGCAGGCTGGAGACGGGTACAGCGGCGGCACGGATCTCTGCGATTGTACTGGCGGTGGAAATCGCCTGTGCGAGGCGCGCCAGCCCGGACAGCGCGACAGTGGTCAGATCGAGGCTATCAACCAGCCCTGCCTCGACACCGCCTGCGGCGGAGAGTGCGGCCTTGACCTTCTTCTGCCGGCTTTCCTGCCCGACCATCGTTGCCTGCGCCGCAGAGATGGCTTCTTGAGGAACTCCGGCCTCCGCCAGCTCGCCGGGTGTATAGCTGATATAGTCCAGGCCTTCGTGGGTGAGTGTGAGTTTCATTTTATGCTCCTTTTAAAGGGTGGCCACGGTTGACCACAGCAGATTGGCTGCATCGACTTTTGGTGTTCCGGGTGCCACACCGCTGATCCAGTGCCCCGCCATGTCGGAGACCGAGGAGCTTTCGATGGCGAGCGCATAGACCACAGCCCCCGACATTAAAGCGATGCCGCCCCCGTTTTCCCGGCCTCGCAGACGGCTGTTAAAGGCGCGCAGCGTCAACTGCCCCACGCCGGTCATAAAGGCGGGTTCCTGCAGCCCGGCCGCTGACAGCGCGATGTCGACCTCGATATTGTTGAAGAAGAAGACCGCGTCCGGATCGATCATCTGGATCCAATATGCGCCCGCGCGCACCGGGGCGTCCGGAAGGGGGTTCGGGGCCTGAACGGTCAGAGTGCGTCTGTCATCGCCATCCGAGAGCAGCTGAACCATCCGTGCATAACAAACAGCGCGCAAACGCGTCCACTGTGATGTCGCTCTTGAGATGTATAGTGAGCGTTCCGCCTGGCGGTGACTTTCTCAGGGCGGCGGTGAGCGTTTGCAGCGGCGCGGCGTCGGTGCCTGCCGCGTTGTCGTCGCCACCGGCATCAACATACAATTCTACTTCCCCCGCCCGGTGCAGATTGGCTTCCAGTGCCTTGTAGCGCCTTTCCGCGGCGGCGGCGGAGGTCGCGGCGGCGGCGGCACGATCTGCCTGCGCGGACAGATCCGATGAGACAGGGGCTGCGGGATTGATCGTGACCCCGCCGCCTGCGGGGTTGAGAGTGACGGACATCAGATTGCCTCCTTGAGAATGATTGTGAAAGTCTCTGTCGACGCTTTGACACCATTCCCATCCGTGAATGTGATATCTCCACGCCACTTGCCCGGTGGCCATGCGGCGGTCTGGCGCGCGGTGGCCGAGAGGGTGAACAGCCCGTCACCGGCATCGGTCACGCGGCAGGTCAACAGGGCCCGTGTTCCGCTCCGGTCATGATACAGGGCCGCGTCAGGGGTCCAGTCAGCAAGGTTGCGCGCAACCCCCCCCGTCCCGTCCGGGGCGGGGGGGTGTGTGATGCGCCTGGGCGGGCAGGCTCAGCGTGTCCCCCTGTTTCAGTGCGATTATGTCAGTCATTTGCGCTCCATCCTTTCAAAACAGCGCGGGAGATGTTTCCGGGTCGTGGCGCAGACCCACAGCGGGCCTGTCAAGCAACGGGTCATAGCCGATGATCGCCGTTACGCTTTGCTGATCGGCTCTGATCTGGAGCACATCCAATTGAGCCTCCCAGTCGGGATCCCGTGCGGCGCTGTCTCCGTCCGCCAGACAGCGCAGGACCCGGATACCTGCACCCTGCCCACCGCCTGCGCGATCCAGCCAGATCATGATGTCGCGTCCTGCATTATCGATGCGCAGTTCCGCACGCGGGGCCCGGCGCTCTTCATCCCTGGCCAGACGCACCGAGAACGCCAGCGCCATATAGGTCTGGCCTTCGATCTCGCGCGCGCGGCCATCCGCCACCACCCGCACGGCATCCGCCAGGTCGGGATGCGTGATTTCCAGCGCATAAAGGATCAGATCGTCCGGAGACAGGCCAACAAGAGCTTCACGACCGGCGGAGGTTAATGTCACAGGACCTCCTCCAGCACCATGTCGGCGGTCCAGTGGCGACGACCTCCCTTGACGGTACCGCGACAGCTCACGGACCCCGATCCCCCGCGCAGCCGCAGGTGGACCGCATCACCGGCAACCGGATCGGAGCCGTCGAAGGCCCCGTGTCCATGGGTCTCGGCCCAGGTCCGGAAATCTCCCATATGCGTATCGCTTTCAAGATGTACGGACACCTGCCAGAAGCGCAGGGCCGCACTGCGCGCGCGGGCCTGCCGGACCGCACCACTCTCAAACGCCGTGCGTCGGGTATTTTCATCCTGACCGGCCACAATGCCGTCCGCGATGATCCGCGCATATGCAGGCCAGCTTGCCATCAGAACCCATCACCACCGCTTGATTGGCGGCGCAGCGTCTGGGTGACCTGTTGTGCAATCGCCCCGCCGCTTTGCACATCTTCGGCCACAATCGCGACAATGAGACCGCGCAGCCCGTCTGACCGGGCTGTTGCAGTGGCTGTCCTGGGCGCACCTTTGTTCTCGACATTCACGGTGACATTGGCGGGGCGCACGTCGGGACCCGCCTCCATGTCTGCGGCACCCGGTGCCTGCGTTTTATAGACGGCCGGAATGCGCGCGGGGTCGATCCCCGCTGCCCCGCCCCGATGATATCGGGGGCGGTCTCTCCGGCGCAGCATTTCGCTCAATGCGGCGGACTGATCAGCGGTCAGCACCGCCTCACCCTCCAGCAGGATGGCGGGCACTTCGCGTGCCGTGCGCCCCGCTGTGGCGGCGGAGGCCGCAATGATCGCCTGCGCCCGACTGGCCACATCCCCGGCCACACCCCCGGCCACGCCCCCTGTGTGAAACGGTCTGCCCCGGGGCCGCACCGCCGTCGTCGGTGCCGGTGCCGTGCCGCCGCCAAAACCCCCGCCAAAACCCCCGCCCAAAACCCCGGCCAAAGCATCGGCCAACGGGCCGGTGATATTTTGGCGAATGGCGATGCGGGCAAAATCGGCGATGATGCTGTCGACCAGATCCCCGACCTCCAGCTTGCCCGTAGAGACAAACTGCACGAGAGCATCTTCCAGGCCATTGAATGCCCCGCCGACGGCGCTTTCGATCTCATTGCCCGCAAAGCTCGCCTCCTCGGCATAGCCCCGCAGTCCAGCGCGGATGGCGTCTACGCCCTGCGGTCCCCGGCTCAGCGCGCGCTCTATTGCGATAGCCTCTTCGGCTGCCGCATTGACAGCGGCTTCCAGTTCACGCACCTGTGCAGCCGCTGCAGGGTTATCGCCGATTTTCGCAATCGCTGTCTCCGCCAGCCGCGCGGCCTCTGCGGTGGCGATAAACCCCGCCTCTTCCCCGCCCCCCAACCCTTGCAGGCGGATAGAGGCGATCTCTGCACGGCTCCGATATTGCTCCAACGTCTTGATCAGGGCTGTGGCGGGATCATTTTTACCACCGCCGCCACCGCTGCCGGAGATTGATTTGCGCAGTCCGGCCTCGGCCTCGCGCGTGCGCGCGTTGATACGGGCCAGGGCTACCGCGTTATCTCCGGCCGCCCGGATCGCTTCGGCATCGAAGCGCTGCGCGGGGTCCAGATCCGACCGGCCCGCCGTGGCCGCCGCCTGTAATGCCAAGGCACCACGCTCCGCCAGCTGACGTGCCCGGGCCTCCGGGTCGCCAACCGTGGCCTCGCGAATACGCGCCACCGCCAGAGCGGCCGCCTGCACCCCCGGTAAAGCGGCCAGCTCATCGCGGGCGCGCGCGGCCTCATCCGCCAGCGCCTTTGCGGCCTTGATGGCAACGCCAAGGCCCAGATCACCCGTCTTGAGCGTCCCGAGCCGGCGTGCCTGGTCTTCGGCTGCGATCAACCGGTCGATCAGTACGTCCAGCGCCTTTCGTTGATCTGTGGTGAGGTCTTCACCCCCCAGGGCATTCTCCAGGACTTTGCGCATGTTTGCGACGGCGTCGGAAACTTCATTGATATCATCGCCGTCAAGAGCGTTGCGCAGATCAAGTGATGCCGATGACAGTGCCTCTGTCTGTTCACCGGCAAGCTGTTCACCGGCAAGTCCGAGTTCATCTGCGTACCGGCGCAGGGCGGCGGACATGGATTCGGAGGCCTCCATAACGGCGAAGCTGGTCCGGACCGCGCCCTCGTTGAACAAGCGCAGCCTGATGATTATCGTGTTCAGAAGGGTATCGACATCTTCGATGTTGTCCAGATCGGCATCCTTGACGAACCCTGTCGGGGTCTCTCCAAAGGTGTCTCGCAGATGGGCTTTCACGCTGTCGTTGTCCGAGACGTCGAATACATCCAGACCAGCTTCGCGAAGCACGTCACCGGAGCGGTGCACGGTCCCTTGCAAAATATCCTCGAAATCCGCCGCCACCCGGTCCTGTCCGGCGGCCAGCGCCTCGGGCAGACTGTCCAGCAGGCCCTTTCCTGTCGCGCGCAGTGCATCCCGCGCTTCACGCTCCGCCAGCTGACGCTGCGCGGCCAGAAGGTCCCGAACCCGCGCTGTGACAACCCCGTAACGCTCGGCCAGATCCTCAAGATCACCGCCAAGGTCTTTCAGTCCCCGCAGCCTCTCCGTGGCATCCGCGAGCCGCGATGTGGCGTCGGACGCACTCTCCGCTTCCTCGCCTGTGCGCAAAAATGCGGCACCGAGAGGCACGGCAATGGCCGCGACAGCACCCAGAACCGCGCCAAGAACGCCAAACCCACCGAGCAATTGCGGAAGCTGCTGGGCCATCGCCTGGCTCGCGGATGTGCCTGCACCCACCTGGACGGCGAAGTCACCCACCTGCCACGCCGTGTTCTGGATCTGTGGGCGCAGGTGTCTCATGCGCTCACCCAGGGCGCGCGATGCAGTGCTCGCCTGCCCGGCGGCGGCCCCTGCCCGTGTGGTCCGTCCTCCCAGCCCCTGCGCCGCATCGCCCGTCGCATCCAGCTCGGCCCTGGTCTTGCGCAGGACGGCCAGCGCGTCGCCTATATCGCCACTGACGCGCAGGGCGAGGTCGATATCCTGCGTCATTGCATCAGGCCCCGCACCAGACTATGGCCCGGCATCTCGATACGGCGCGACTGTCCTGCCTGCCAGATCAGCATGATCTGTCTCCATGTCAGTGTGGCGGGGAGGCTTCGGATATCTCCGTGCCCGTCGGCTGCAAGCTGCTCGAGGACGCGAGAGAGCGCGATACGGTCTCCACCACCCCCTGGCCCAGTGCCTGGGCCACCAGGCGGCGGATAAAAAAACCCGTGTTGACTTGCCAGACCGCCGATTGCAGCGCATGGGCCTCGGTGTCCGCAAGCGATCCAATCCATTCCACCGATTGCCCGCTGGCCATAGCGCAGATGCGCAGCCAGATATCCGCATGCGCCCCCAGCACAGCGCCGGTGCGCACGGCATCGGGCTCTTGCGCCGTGTCGCCCACCTGAACCGCAAGATCACGGATCAGGGGAGCCCCGATCACCTGAACATCGAGGCCCTCGCGCATCCGGAACTCGCGCACTGTTATCTCCACCGCCGCGCCGGTGTCCGGATCGCGCAGTGTGATTGTTACATCCGGATCAAGGATGGCGAGGGTCTCCGCATCGTCGCTCATCGCAGGTCCTCCCCGTCGATCATCATCGCGGCGGAGCCGTCCTCGGGCTGCCATATATTGGCGCTGAGCGGGATCCGCTGCTCCGACCGCCCGGTGAGCGTCCAGTCACCGTTTGGGCGCAGCTTGACGTCCGGGCAGTAGATGTTACGGCCCTTTGATGCCGGATTGATCGTCGGAGCGTGCTCGACGTAGCGCAGTGCGCCCGTGACGACCCGGGCCTGCCCCACAGAGATGCGGGTCGCGGCGTCGATCGTATAGGACGCGAGGATTGTGGTGTTGGCGGCGATACCATCCGCCCCGGCATCCAGAATGCGAATTGTGCCGGATCCCGGATCGGCGCGGTAATGGGTATTGAGCGTGTAGGCTGTTCCGCCGCGCAAAGGGCGCAGGATGAGGTCCGAGATCCGACGGCCCCTGGCGGACGGGAGCCCATACCATGGGCCGCCATCCAACAGGCCGACGGCAATCCGCTCGCCTGTCACCGTTGTCGCGGGCACCGGGATCGTATCCGAGGCGAACAACAGGGCGATATTGCCCAGGGACATATCCCGCAGCACCATGTCGATCATGCGCTCGGTGGAGCGTACCGCGTCGACCAGCACGCGCGGCACCCCCGAGCCTGACTGCACCGTCACGCGCTCCTCGTTGATCCGGAGCGTTGTGCTCTCGGCGTCCCCGAGACAGCGCTCCGCTCCGGGCGCGCCGTCCTGTGTGGCCCGGGCAAAATAAAGTTTGCCGGCACCGATGATGAAATTCTGCGCCATCAGTTACACTCCCTTGATGTTCTGTATTGGCAGGTCCATTCGTCCTGCCAGATGATACGACCATTCTCGATCTCGGTGAGACGTCCGGCCACAAATGCCAGCGGCCCGGTCACCCCATGGTTTTCCGGTTCCGGGGCCGGTACCCAGCCCAACAGCTTTTGACGGGTCTGCCCCAGTACGTCAGCCAGCGTTTTTTTCGCACGGGTCCTGCGTCCGGACGGGTCATTGGCAGCGTCAACGACAAGCACCACGCCGATCCGCATCTCCACCGCGAGGGGAAGAAGGGTCTGACCGGGGACGGACTGAGCGGACAAGGCGCGTTCCGTCAACGGCGCAACGACAGCGGACGGCGGCTTTGGGGCATCCACCCGCGCCACGTCGTAGACGTTCAGCACGTCAACCAGCGTCTCAAGCGTGCGAAGGCGTTCGGCAACCGCATCCACGGCGGCAAAGCCGGGCCATGCCGATGCGGAAACAATCATCGCAGCGTCTCCGCCAGCATGCGCGTCGCAATATCAAGAACGGCTGTCCGGTCATCGCCGGAAACGCCCAGATATGGCCGGGCGGGCATCGTGACGCTGTGCGCCCCGATTTGGGCATTCACGATCCGGATCAGCCCGGTCTTGCGTCGCGCCGCGTTCCTGCGGGATATGAACCGACCTGTGTCATCGTCAAATTCAAGGGTCTGTTTCCGGGCTTTCTTCCTGATGGTGCCGCCAAACTGGTGGATCGCGGCGTAAACGACATTTGTGCCCACCTCGACGCCGGCGGCATCGGCGCGGTGTGTGATCGACTGACGCAGGCGCGCGGAATCTGTCAGGGTCTGGCCCCCTTTTTTGCGCGCGCGCCGCGAGGGTGCCCATTTTGTGCCGTCCGGACCCGTTTCCGTCTCGAAGCGCCGCAGGACCGCGGAGGCCAGCATCTGGCCGATTTCGTCATACATCTCGTATGGGTTGTCCAGGGCCGTGACCGCACGCCCCAGAGCCGCCCGGGCCCCGGCATCGTCCCATTCGACATCGATCCGGACACCTGCCCCGGCCATCACGAATACCCTCCACGACGATTGATCCTGTCAATCGTCTCGCGGATCCGCGCAGGCGGGGCCTTGATTGCAGGGCCAAAGTTGCGCCGTGGCGGTTCCGCACCATCGCCACTGCGCAGATAGCCCTGCGCCGGACGGGAGAGCTGATCGCGCGCGGCCTTCGCCGCGTCTGTCACCGCCTCTTTCGGCGCGTCGTCGTAAAGGGCCAGCCGCGCCAGGGCACAGGCAATGGCCTTGAGGGATGGATAATCACCCTGTGCAAGAGGCAGGATATATTCCCGGGCAAGGGCTGCATCGATTTCGCCCGCCGCGTCCGACAGCACCGCCGCCAGACGTGCAGCGGCATCCTCTGCATCATCCTCTGCATCATCACACAACAGACGCGCAATCTCTTCCGAACCATAGCGGGCTTCAAGATCATCGCGGGTCGCATAGGCCATGGCTCAGGCGACCCCGTCCGGGGTGTCTTCAGTATCCGGACCCGCAGCCACAGGACCGGCGTACGGAACCTTTGCGTCCCCCGACGCAACCAGCGCGGCCAGTACGTCCTGCGGAAGATCCAGCGGATCGCCCGGCATATAGCGCTTGCGCGCATATTGAACCGGATTGATCGCGACACATGCAGGGGCCGGTTCGGCCGCTTTGGCTGCAGGAGCCGGTTCGGCTGCCTTGACTGTTTCGACCATTACGCCCTCCCTACGCCACTGCGTTTTTGAACAGGTATCCCGCCCTGGCGGCAATGATCCGCTCATCGCAGGTGTCAACAACCCGCAGGCGATGCCCGCCGCGCGCGCCGCGCGCAGGGTCAAAGACGGAATACACCTCGCGCCCACGATAAGAGGCTGTGATCCCCAATGTGGGCGGGCCATTGGGCGCTGCATTGGGATCGGCACGGTAAAAGAGTGCGTTCTTGCCCCACACGCGTTTCAGGCTTGCCTCCCGACCGGGGCGGGCCGCATTGATCCAGGCCTGGCCAACAACAATTTTCACCTCCAGCAGATCCTCGACCATCATCCGCGAGGCGATGCCGCGATCCCCTTCATTGCGGTTGACCGATTTCAGGATCGCCGGGTGCGTGCGCAGATCCTTCCAGACCTCCGAACCCATGCAGAAATGTGTTGGCTTGACGATCATGCTCTCGACCGCATCGACAATATCGGCCACGCACTGATCAATATCGGCCACGGGATCACTGTCGTCATGACTGGCGGACCACTGATCATTGCCCGCCAGTGTGACTTTGTTGTCCGCGCCGTATTTTGCGGCGTCGAACACCAGATCCGCCACGCGCTTTTCACGATCGATCATCAGCAGATCGGTCAGCATCATTGTGGAGCGATCTATCGGATCAACCGTTGTGGGCGGCGCGTTGCGCACATCATCGTCGGGGATCAGATCCTCAAGCGAGTAATCCTGACAGGCGCCTGATTTCTCCTCCGCCGAAAAATGCACCATAACGGGCGTCCCGCGCCGACCGACACGCGTTTCGGGAACGCTGAAGCTCTCGGCCAGCGGGTATTCGGTATAGCGGTATTCCTTGCGCCCCACATCGACCCGGGGCAGGACCATATCGGCGATACAGCTGTCATTGCCATAGCCCACCGCGGTCGCGGTGCGCTCGAAGTCCACAGGGTACGTGGAAATAATGTTGTCTGCCATCTGTCAGGCCTTCCTTACATGCGATGCTGCGACAGCAGCACGGGAATGATGTCACCGGCAGCCGTGGCGGCCTCCAGAGCAATGCCCACCACACAATCACCGGTGGTGTCGGTGGCTGTCGCCTTGCCCTCGGCATCGGGTTTCAGCGCCGTGCCGCGCATGACAGCGCCCCCGGCCTCAAGGTCGGCGATGCCCGCAATATGCACATCCAGGATCTGCCCGGACCCGGTGGCCACCTCACCGGAAATGCCTATGGGCCGCTCTCCCGCTGTTCTGGCGGAGTCCGCGTCCGCCTGGACCGCTTCCCCGCCCTTCGAGGTTCTCAGCCGCACGATGCGGCGCGCGGCCACATCACCGAACGCCTTGAAAGAGACCGTTGCAACAGGTGAATGTCCGGCCATTTCAGCGACCTCCCTCTGTCACCTGACGCACCGCATCCGCGATGGTCATTGTGCCTGTGGGATCGCTCCCCATCAGCGCCTTCGCCGCCAGCGCGACATGCTGCGCGGTTTGCCCGTCCCGCATCACAGGAGCCTGTGCGCCACTCATGGCGATCTGGCCGGGACCGGCATATTCCGCCGTGTCCGGTCCGCGCACGGGCAAGCCGGACAGGAAGGCCTGCAGCGCCTCCCCGGGGGTTTGGGGGGTGGCTGACCCTGCCAGCCGGATCGAAGCGGCCTGTCCGGAGAGCGCCGCGAACAGCGCTTCCAGCGATGCGGCCTCTGCGGGCAATACCCGACCTGCGCTCACATGGGTCCCGACACGCTCATGCGCCTCGGACAGACACCGCTGCGCCGCCGGTTGCAGACGTTCGGTTGCCAGTTGCGCACGCTCTGCCGCCAGTGCGGCCTGCTCCCGCGCAAGACCCGGGTCAGCCGGAGGGTTCGGGGCGGCGGCAGGGTCGGGAATGGGCGGGATGTCGTTCATGATAGATGTCTCCTGTGTAAATCGCGAGGCGAGGGACGCGAGAAAGTCACCGTCCTCCGGCTCCCCGAGGGCCTGGATTTCGGTCAACGCCCAGTCGGGCAAAATGCGATCCGCCTGTTCAATCGTCGAGCGCTCGATAACCCACTCGCGCAGGCCGCGCAGCGCCCGTGCCGTGGTGTCCCGGGCGGATCGCTCTTCAGTGCCGCCCAGCGGAACCGCGAGTTCCAGTGTCGCGGCGGGAGCCGTCGCGGGAGCCCTGAACATGGCCGGGCTGAGACCCTGCACCGCCGGAGCAACGCCCCCCAGAAACCCGATATGACGCAAGCTCCAGCCACCGGTGTCGTCCCGGTCAATCGCCACCGAGCGGCCCGCATAGCGTCCGGCCTCGACAGCCGCCCGGAAGGCATCGTCGAGACGTGTCAGCTTTGCCTGGAGCGTATCGCCGACCACGCGCAGGCCATCCACCCGGCCCCAGGCAGGGGCATCTGTCTCCGGATGTCCGACGACAACAGGTGCCGGATCAGAGGTCGCGTAAGCGGCTGCAATACGCGCAAGGTCCCCTTCGGAGAGGGTGAAGGTGGTGTTGTGCATGTCCGTATGCGTGCCCGTGCGGCAGACATCGAACCAGCTGTCGAGCGCTGACAGCGCGGCAGCGGCGGGCTGTGCGGCAGGGAGTGTTTTCTTTGTCATGCCCGCCAGTCTAGCCGATGCCAGAGACCCCCGCGACGGACCATGGTCCGTCGCGGGGGCCTGCCCGATCAGGTAATCTGAACGCTTGATCCGACACGCAACCGGTCAGCACACGGAGATTCCCATGATACAGACACTGTCAAAAACAGTTCATTCCGCCGCCTGGGCTCACAAGGGCACCGCCGAATGGCCCGGAGCCGCGCATAATCCGCAAGTGCTGGATTACTTTCGCAAAGCCGGACAACCCATGCCCGATGATGAAACCCCCTGGTGCGCCGCCTTTGTAGGGACCATGCTCGCCGAATGCGGCTTGCAGGGCACCGGCTCCCTTGCCGCCCGCAGCTATCTCAAATGGGGACAAAAGGTGGCTCCGGACGATGCAGGGCCCGGCGATGTGGTGGTGTTCTGGCGTGGAGGCAAGAGCGGCTGGCAGGGCCATGTGGCGTTTTTCCACCGCCGCGCAGAGGGAAGAATATACGTCCTTGGCGGCAATCAGGGCAATAAGGTCAGCGTCGCGGGATACGCGCCCAACCGCCTCCTTGGTATTCGCCGGGCCACGCCCCCCCGCGCGTCCGCAATGGCCTCCACCACGGTGCAGGCCGGCGCCGTGCAGCTCGCCACCGTCGCGACGGTCGCGGCACCTGTCGCGGTCACGGGGGCGCTGCCCTCGACATATGCGCTCATCGCGGGCGCAGGGGTGATTGCGCTGGCCGCCGCGTGGATCATGCGTGAGCGGATAAAAAAATGGGCGCAGGGCATAGGCTGATGGATCCCGCACAGCATGTCCCCCTCATACGCATCCTGCTGCGCTATGGCACGGCGGCGCTTGTGACACGCGGCATCGTCGGTGCGGAGACGGGCGCGCTCCTGTCCTCGCCCGATCTGCTCACCGCGCTGGCGGGTGCCATCGTCGCACTCGCCACCGAGGTCTGGTACCGGCGCGATAAAAAACGCGGCGGGCCAACCTGACCGAAACCAGACAACGAGGAACAATCATGCACGTTGTCACCAAATCACGCCTGAACAACGCTGTGCAGACGGCTGTCAGCACAACATCCGCCGACCTTGTTCGCGCAGGCTTCGACCCCTCCGAACACCCCACCGTAGACCGCATCAAAATGCTCGCCGCAGCGCTGATCTCGGAATGCGAGAGGATCGGGGAGGACAACTTATCCGCCTGCCGTCACGCCCTCATCGCAATCCAAGCCGCCGAGGAGGCCGCCATGTGGGGCGTCAAGGCCGCCCCTGCATAATCATGGCCGCCCCCGCGATCATATGGCGCTGGCTCGCCGGCAGCAAAGCCGGGCGCATGGTCGCACTGGCGGGCGGCTTTGTCCTGTCAGTGGCCCTTCTGTACCAAAGGGGCCGCAGAGACGCGGAGAGGGCCGCAGAGCGCGATGCGCTGCAAGGCTATGTCGATACCCGCAAAACAGCGGACGACGCCCTGCGGGCCTCTGATGGCGACGCAAGGCCCGTTGACGAGCGGCCGGACGAACACGGGAGGCTCAGATGAACAGGCTCATGGTCACGGCGGCGTACTGCTCACCCTCACCGCCTGCACACCCCCGTTCATAGCCCCGCCGACGCAATCTGTGACGGGCTGCGCCCCGCGCTGCCCACGTGGAGCCGCCAGGATACGGAGCGAAGCAAGCTGGCCGGGGCGCGGTTTCTCGATGTCTGGCACGCCGTGTGTGAACCCTGAGCTGTCTTCAGGCTGCCCCGGCAGGTCACTTTGAAATTACGGAGCGGGCCCCGCGCCGAAGAGAGCCTGCAAGAGTTCCACGGTGACCCAACCTGCAGCGGAAACACCGGCGACACCCAGAATCCAGCCAATGACCTTCAGCCACGGTTTCGCATCATCAACAATTCGACGGATCCCGTGGACATCAGACGTGAGGGTTTTCAGATTATCGGCAAGATCGGCTTCATCAAACGGCGCGATTATGATTTCGCCACCTGCGATTTTTTTCCTGATTTCATTGCGCCCGGGAATCGACATCCCTGATACCCCCCTTACCTGTTTTGATCCGATGTTGGCATGCATGGGTGCGAAGGGAAATCCCCCGGGGGAATCGGATAGCGGCCCATTTTGAAATTACGGACCCGGACGGACCATGGTCCGGTGACGCCGTGTCACCACCCGTGATATGAGATCGCAATGCCGCCGGTGCGGGCCTCCAGCGGCCTGGACGGGGGTCGGGGTGCGTGGAACACCCCGAACCGGGAGAAGGGCCTCCCACGACCATAACCGGCCAGTCATGGCCGTCCCGTCACCGCGCACGCGGCGGGAACAGGATCGTGGGATCGCCCTCCTTTGTCCACCTCCCAATCATCCGGCGGATGTATTTCCGCCGCCCGTCATCTGACCCCCGTGGATCCGGTCAGCCCCGTGGCCCCCTATCCGGGCGGCAAACGCAATCTCGCAAGGCGCATCTGCGCCCGCACCGATGCCGACCGGCATCTGACCTATGCCGAACCCTTTGTCGGCATGGGCGGGATATTCCTGCGCCGCTCGATGCGGCCCAAAGCCGAGGTCATCAATGATCTTGGCCGTGACGTCAGCAATCTTTTCCGGATATTGCAGCGTCACTATCCCCAGTTCCTCGAAGTGCTGCGATTTCAGCTGACCACACGCGCCGAGTTCATCCGCCTGACCGATACCGATCCGGGCACCCTCACCGATCTCGAACGGGCCGCCCGGTTCCTCTACCTTCAGCGCACCGCCTTCGGGGGCAAGCCGTCGGGGCGCAATTTCGGCGTGACAAAAGACAGACCCGCCCGCTTCAACCTCACCTCGCTTGAGCCGATGCTCGAGGATCTGCATGGGCGTCTGGCGGGGGTTGTCATTGAATGCCTCGATTATGCGCCCTTCATAGCCCGTTATGACAGCGATAATACGCTGTTTTATCTCGACCCGCCCTACCGGGGGAATGAGGCCGACTACGGCAAGGGCAGGTTTGTGCGCGCGGACTTCACCCGCATGGCAGAGCAGCTGCACGGAATCAAGGGGCGCTTTATCCTCTCGATCAATGATCATCCCGAAATCCGCGCCCTATTCGACTGGGCCGACGTCGAGGAGGTGCAGACCTCCTATACGATCGGCAAAAAAGCGGGCAGCCGGGGAAAGCGGACCGAACTGCTGGTCTCGGGCGGTTAACCGAGCGCACGGATCGCGGAAGATCGAACAGGCATCATTTCCATTTCACTCACCCTCCCGCCACGGCGGCCTTCTCCGGGCCAAACCACAGGACGCGGCCAAGAATGCGGTCCTCCCCGGCCATGGGGCGTGGCGGGAAGTCCGGATTGTCGCTGGCCATGATCCAGGCACCGGCCTCCTGCCGCAGCCGCTTGATGATCAGCCCTGTCGCGCTGCGCACCACATAGGCCCGGCCCTCAAGAGGCTCACGGTCGCTCTGGTCAATCACCAGGGTATCGCCCGAGTGGATGGTCGGCTCCATCGAATCGCCCTCGACCCGCAGCGCGATGCATGTGTCGGGGTCCAGCCCCGTCGGCAGCGCCTCGCTCGGGATTGTGATCGACATTTCCGTCTCTTCAAACACCTCCTCGCCCGCGCCGGCCGCCGCACGCACATCGCCCGCAAACCGCAGCCGGGTGACGGACGCCTCAGGGGTTTTCGGATCGGGCGGGCCGGATTCGGCGGGCACAGGTTTGGACTGCGGCCGGGCCGGTGGCCGGCGTGGCGGCAGACGCGCGTCCAGCGTGGCCGCCAGCTTCTCTTCCAGCGTGGCCGCCATCTCCTCCCGCAGTGCTTTGGTCTGCGCCTTGAGCGTGCGCTCCAGCGTGCGCCTGTCCAGGGCCGCTGCGGGTGTGGCATGTGCCGTGCCACGGTGTGCAAGCTGCGCCTGCATCGCCGCCACAACCGACTCCGCCGCCGCCCCCTCCGGCAGGCCCAGCAGATCGGTGATGGCCTTGGGGATTCGCTCCGGCGCGGGGGGCACCGCATGGGCGGGTGGCCCGGGATCGGGAATATAGCTGCAGGTCTCCGATCCGGGCTTGCCCCTGAAAACCGCAATCACCGGATAGACCTCACGGAGGGCCACCGCAAAGCGCTCTTCCACAAAGTCTTTCTGCTGCCCGTCCCGGATCGGCATCCAGCCGCGCAGCCTGAGATCGCCGTTCTCCCGCTTTTCCACCAGTCGCTTGATCGCAGCCTTGCCCTCGTGATCGAGCACCCAGACCCGGTCCCCCTCCCGCGCCCGCGTGTCCGGTGCCACAAGGCAAAAGGCCGAAGAGGCTATCCCCTCGGGGATCATCGACTGGCCGATTGCCGAGACCCAGAACATATCCTGATCCATGGCTGTCTCCGGTGTTGGTAAAGGGTCACGCTCGGGCTGCGGCTTGCCCCAGCCCTGAACTGAGCATTTCGCAAGCCCCCGGTGCGGGGCCGTGGTCTTCGCAAAGCTGGTCCAGGCGGCGGGTGCGGATTCGGCGGGCGCGGGGCCCCGTGGCGGGCCAATGTAGAACTCAAGGCCGAGGGCGCGGCAGAGGGCTTCGAGTGTATCGTAGGTAAGATTTCGTTTGTTAACAGCACCGCGGATAGCTCCCACATCCACTCCCAACTGTGTTGCTAGGGGGCGCAACCCGTGTGCACCAACCCGCAACGAAGTTATCTCGCTTAAGTTTTCCAAGGCCGAACGTGTCATAGTTTACACATCGCATGAAATCATCTTGTCTGCGCGTGTATTATATGACACACATGTTTTATGAAATGCACGCACCACGATATTGTCGCCCTGATGCAGGGCTTTGCCGTCAATACTGGACGCGCGGTTTCCACCGTATCGAGATTGGCGTCCGGTAGCGGTGCAACTTTTAATCGCTTGCAGCGCGGCCATGACCTGACGACGCGCCGTGCGGCCCGCGTCACGCAATACTTCTCCGACAACTGGCCCTCCGGCCTTGCGTGGCCCGACGACATACCGCGCCCCGCGCCTGCGCCGGGTTCGCCTGCGGGCCTGGCTGCGGCTCCCGCGGCCCCGCAAACCGGGGATGCGGCATGAGCGGGCGCTGCGATAGATGCGGGGTCGCGGGAGCCGGGA
This sequence comes from Roseovarius sp., assembly GCA_965207105.1. Classification (GTDB taxonomy): domain Bacteria; phylum Pseudomonadota; class Alphaproteobacteria; order Rhodobacterales; family Rhodobacteraceae; genus Roseovarius. The sequence goes on from CBDBLS010000072.1 coordinate 140,007, forward strand.
TTTACGAGCTGGCGCTCATGCGCGTTGATGACGGGCTTATGAACGCGGACGCGGTTGCCTGCGCGCGCATGGTGGAGCTTTGTCCGGACTGCCGGGACACCCTGGCGGCCCGCGTCGCGCAGCTTGTCCCGGTTTGGGAGGCGGATGGCCCCGCCAATCGTCACGACGCCGGGACGGAGGGAGCGGCATGAGCGGGGTGCCGATTGCGTCGGAACACGGACGTGGATCGTCCGGATGCGGGAAGGTCCAGGGGCGTGATCTCGAATTCCGCACCGCACGGGTGGCATCTCTTGTAACGCGCGTTCCCCTGAAGGATCGACTTGCGTTTCATCTGGACACAGTGCGGGCACAGGAAGTGCGCGGGCTCATTGTCGCGACCAGAATCGCTACCGGACTCGCGCAGGCGATATATGATCGCACCGGCTGGCGCTACCCGGAGTTCATAGCGCTCAAGCTGTTTTTCAAGGTTCTCCGCCTCAACGAGGCTGTCATGCAACGCCGTAATCTGCATTTTCAGGTCGGAGTTCGCAATCTTCGTGTTCGCCACCTGAAAGCCCGGATCGGCCATCGCGGATACAATATCGGAATCAGCACGAAGCTCAGACGCCTTGAAAAGAGCCTGGAGAGCTTTCCGGCTTCCGGCAAGTCTGGCGCAGGCGTCGGCGGCTTCCGGGATCACTTTCAGGGTGCTGTTGATGATATCGAGGGGGTTTTCCACAGGGTGCTCCAATCAGACGGATCCCGCGCTCCATTGATGGATATTCTACAGCCTTCAGAGGCGGATGGCCCCGCCAATCGTCACGACGCCGGGACGGAGGGGGCGGCATGAGCGGGTTGCCGATCCCTGATCTGGTAAAGCGGGGCGCTCTTTTTGTGGTGAACCACTCGGCGGGAAAGGACAGCCAGGCCATGCTTTTGTGGATGAGGCGCACAGGCATCCCGGAAGGTCAGATGCTGATTGTTCATGCCGATCCGGGCGACGTGGAATGGCCCGGAAACCTTGACCACATCCACGCGACTGCCGGCAACGTTCCAATCATCACCGCCGTGTCCAGGACCGGCTTTTTTGACATGGTTGAACGGCGCGGCATGTTCCCGAGCCCGGCCATTCGTCAATGCACGCCAGACCTCAAGCGCGGTCCGATCGAGCGCGAGGTGCGGGGGTACCTGAAAGGGCACCCGGAGTTTGGCGGACTGGTGGTCAACTGCATGGGGATGCGGGCGCAGGAAAGCGCGGCGCGGGCCAAAAAGACCGTGTTCCGGTTGTCGCGGCGCAATTCGAAGGCCGGGCGGGAATGGTATGACTGGCTGCCCATCCACGATCTGACGGAATCCATGGTCTATCAACTGATACGCGATGCGGGTCAGGAGCCGCATTGGGCCTATGCGGCGGGCATGACGCGGCTTTCGTGCTGCTTTTGCATCATGGCATCTGTTGCCGATCTGCGCACTGCGGCCCGACTGCGGCCCGGTCTCTACGGTCGCTGTGTGAACGCCGAAAAGCGGCTTGGGCAGGTGCTGTCCATGTCCCGCAAGCCCCTCGAAAAACCCACTGGTGTCGCGGCGGATGGCCCCGGCACCGTCCCCGATGGCAAATCCAGGAGCATATAGCCATGTCCTTCACTGACGTTGCACCACCCGAAACGCACACCGCCAGAACGGGCATATCATTTTCCCTGTGGATTTCGAAAACCGCGTCTGCGGCGCGCCTGAGCTTCACGGCGGCGGCGCAGATGGAGATTTTCGAACGCTCCATCATCGCAGAGCGCTGCTTTGCGAAGGCGGGTCGCGGCCCCGACGAGGGCAGGCTGCTGCTGGTCATGCAGGCAGACGGGGATCTGGAGTTCAGGGCGACAATGCGTGGAGGGGCCTCGATCAGGATGAATGTCTGGGATCCTCTGCCGAAAGACAAACGCCCCGCCGGAGCCGTTGATCTGATCGGTACCGGGCATGGTGGGTTGCTGTTTCGGCTGCCCCGCGTCGCGCAGCTTGTCCCGGGCCTGGCGGCAGGATGGACGCCGAACACGGTCTGAAGCGGCCGGAGCGGGACCGGTGAGCGGGACCCTTCGAATAAACCGCTGGGATATCCGCGCCACTCCTGACGCGGGCATGGCCACACTGTCGCCGGGACATACGACAATTCAGCTTGATCGGCGGGATATATACCGGCTTGTGCTGGATCGGGCCAATCGTCACGACACCGGGATCATTACCGTCCCGCCCGCGGCTGTTCTGACCGCCGCGCTGTGGTTGCTGGACCGTGTTCCGGGAGGTGTCACATGAGGTCCACCGGGCACCGCCACCCGTCTCCGCCACGATTGTCCGTTTTCGTGGCGGCACCTGCCCCGACCCTGCGCAGATCCTGTCTTGCGCGGGTCGGGGGCTTCTGGCGGGGCCTGTGCGGCGCGGTGGCGCGGCTGGAGGATCACTGGCTGGGGGATTTGATCGGGGTGGTTTCGCTTTTCGGTGTGCTTTGGATGTTCCTGTTGTTTGGTCACGCGCTCGGGGGCACCCGATGAGCGCGCTGGCGGAGTTCAGGGAGATGCGGCGCGCGCTTGGTGGTGCGGCCGCGTTGTTGCGCAGGATGGATCAGCACAGCGCGCGCGGTGCGACCGGTGCGACCGGTGCGACCGGTGCGACCGATACAGCCCGTGAGCTGATCGGGCTTTTGCGCGTGGCGGTTGCACAGGCGCATGCCCTGGAAACTGCCGGGCATATGGACCGGGCGGAGCGCGCATTGCACGCCTCCCGATTGCCAACCGGGACTGCAGACACAGGGCGGCGGGCGGAGCTGAGGGCGGCGCTTGAGGGACTGGGCCCCGTGACACGGCTGTCCGGCTGCCGGACCCGTGCGGTCACAAGGATTATCGTCTGGACGGCGCACGTTGCCGATCTGGACGCGGACACGCTGCGCGGCGCGGGTCGTACCGCCGGGGTGGTCCGGGCGCGGCAGTTGGCCATGCTGCTGGCGGCGGCGCTGACAGGCGCGCCCCTGACCGCTATCGGGGCGGCTCTCGGAGGGCGGGATCACACAACGCTCCATCACGGCATCAAGCGCGCGAAGGAGCGTCTGGCGGTCTGTGATGATACCGCCCTGATGGCGACAGGGGTGCTTGAGGGGCTCGCTGCGGACGCACCCGTGGGGATGGCATGATGCATGCGGCGTCCCTCATCCGTTCGGATCGGCTTCGGCGGGTGCATGCATTGCTGCGGGACGGGCGCGAGCATTCGACGCGGGAGATCGTGACGGGCGCGGATGTCTGCGCGGTGAATGCGGTGGTGGCGGAGCTGCGCGAAAACGGAGCGCGGATTGTCTGTCGACAGGGACGTGACTTCAACACGGGCGGGCGCATCTGGTTTTACCGGATGGTGAGACCTGCCCCGCAGGAACAAGGCCCACGGGACCGGGGGCATAGACAGGTAGCGAAGGATATCGGCTCATGATCGAGACAGGGGAAGCCATCAGGGCACGTATCGACGCGGACTGGCTTGACGAGGGCCGGAAGATTGTGGAGCGGGAGCGGGAGCTGGACGGCGCGCGCGATAGTCTGGCCTGGCAGATGGGAGACTGGGCAGCGGGTCGGGAGACCTCCTATGGCGATATGACCGGCCTGGCGGCGGAACTCGATATTCCGGTGGGCACCCTGAAGAACCGGGCTTCGGTTGCGCGCCGGATCGAACCGTCACGACGCCGGGAGGGTTTGAGCTGGTCGCATCACGCCGAAGTCGCGAAACTTGACCCCGGGGAAGCGGAGGCGGCCCTGTCGGAGGCCGCGCTGTATTCGTGGTCGGTCGACCGGCTGCGCGGGGTGCTGCATGAGCGCGGTGCGACGCGCGCGGCGGAACGGCAGGTCGCGGCGCTCAAGGCCACGAGGCCCATGCGGCCCCGGATCAAGCGCGGGGTGTGATCGATTATACCCGGGCGGAGATCGAGGCGGGCGGCAGGATGATGCTTGAAGGGTGCAGGCGTATCCTGGCGGCGGTCACAAGCGAAGACCTGGGTCGGGCTGCGGGCACGTTGCACGGCAATGCGCGGCGCAGGCTCGCCCCGTCCCTTGAAGCCCGGATGAACGGCATCGTTGCCCGCACCGATCCCCTGTTCGAGCGGATAGGGCAGGCCTTTGACGCGCTCTCCGGCAGTCCCGCCAACCGTCACGACGCCGGTACGGTCGAGACCGTTCCGGACCCCGCCGACCGTCACGACGCCGTGACGGTCGGGCGGGATGAGGGTGCTGAACCGGCACCGGCACCGGGTCGCACCGCAGCATCATGACCCGCCTCCGCCTCCGCCTGCGCAATCACAAAACACCGGCGCGCGCCGGGCCTGCCGCCCCTGTGCGCCCGGACTCTGTGACGCAGGGCAGCCGCTCCGCTGATCCGGCGGTGGCGCGGGCACGGCTTGATGCGGTGGCGCATTCCGAACGGCTGGCGGCACTGGGTATGGCGCGGGCGCAGGCCGATGCGCAGGCTGCAGCCCGGGCAGACACGTCTGTATACAGCGTGCGACGCTGGCGTGCGGCGGTGGCGGGGCTGCCTTTTGCGGATCGCCCCGGAGCATTGTCGGGTCAGCAGGGTGGCGCACGGCGACAGGCCCTGTCGCCGCATATGCAGGACTGCGTGGAAGCGCTGCTCTATGAGCATGGGCCCCATCTGACGGCCCCCCATGTGGTGCGGGTTCTGGCGACACGCCACGGCGCGGCGCCGTCATTGCGCTCGGTGCAGCGCTGCCTGGGCGATCTGAAAGTCACAGGCGCGCGCGCGCTTTCCGCTGTGAGCGACCCGGACGGACATCGCTCGCGGCGCGCCCCTGCCTTTGGCAGCCGCGCGGCGGGAGCGGATGCCCCCAATATGGTCTGGGAGCTGGACAGCACGCCTGCGGACGTGATGTGCAGTGACGGGCGTCACACGCTGGTGGGGGCGATTGATGTGTGGTCCCGGCGCGGGCGTGTGCTGGTGGTGGCGAGCAGTCGGGCGACGGCGATCTGCGCGCTTTTGCGGGCCTGCATGATCGCCTGGGGTGTGCCGGAAACGGTCCGGACCGATGAAGGCAGGGACTACACGTCCAGACATCTGTCCCGGGTGCTCGCCGATCTGGGTGTGGATCATGACATCTGCCCCCCCTACACGCCGGAGGCGAAGCCCTTTATCGAGAGGTTTTTCGGCACGATGACGCGGGATCTGTTTGCGTATCTGCCGGGGTTCACAGGACATAACGTGGCGGATCGCAAGCGGCTTGAGGCGAAGAAGTCCTTTGCCGCGCGGCGGGGTGAGGGAGATCGGGAGACGTTCAGTGTCAGTCTCACCGCCGCCGCGCTTCAGGAGAAATGCGATCTGTGGTGTGAGGCTGTCTACGGGCGGCGCAGCCACAGCGGCACGGGTGAGAGCCCCTTTGCCCGGGTCGCGGGCTGGACGGCCCCCTTGCGGCGTATTCCCGATGAGCGTGCGCTGGACGCGCTGCTGGCGGAGCCCATCGGCGGTGGCGGGCGGCGATCCATAGGCAAGAGCGGGATCTCGGTGGGCGGGCGGCACTATATCGCGCCGGAGTTCGGCTCACGGATAAAGGAACGTGTCGAGGTTCGGATGGACCCGGGCGATCCGGCACATCTCTTTGTGTTCGCTCTGGACGGCACCTTCCTGTGCATGGCTGTGGATCCTGACCGGATCGGTGTGGACCGTGCGGCCATTGCGGCACAAGCGAAGGCCGATGCCCGGAAACGGGACAGCGCGGCGCGCAGGCGGGCGCGGGATCTTGGACAGGGCCACGCCCCGGGTCGCGCGATGGATGAGGTGCTTGAGGCGGCCGGGCGCGACGCAGGCAAGGTGGTGGCGCTGCCACAGGGCGGTGTGCGCCATGAAACGCCGGCACTCGAACAATCGGGCAGGGCGAAGAAGGCTGCGCAGGCAAGCCGGCAGGCTGCGACCCGCACGGGTCCACCGGCACCCTTCAGCGACGTTTTGAAGAAGCTGTATCTCCCGGAAGGAGACTGACAAAATGACCAGACAGATAGCCCGGCTGCATTCGGATGCTGCGGAAACGGAAGATCCGGCGTCACCGCCGCCTCTCGACGCCCTGCACCGCGCGGTGGCCGCAGAGATGGCCGGATACGGTCTGAGCCAGACAGATGCGGCACGCGGTATCGGTGTCGGAACCGCAATGTTCAACCGCTGGTTGAATGGCAAGTATGAGGGTGACAACGACAGGCTGGCGGGCAAGGCCCGTCTCTGGCTCGAGACCCGGGCCGAGGCACGGGAGCACACACTGCTTCCTGCGGGTCTCGACGCCCATGCCGAGCTTGGCGTGACGGGTGAGGTGATGGCCACGCTGGCCCATGCGCAGGCCACGGGTGACGTGGTCTTGATCCATGGGCGTTCAGGTACGGGCAAAAGCCGGGCTCTGCGTCGCTATGCGGACACACGGGCCGGCGTCCATCTGTTGACCGTGACCTGCGGCATTACGTCTCTCGCGGGTCTTTACGGACGGATTGCCCGGACGCTGGATGCGGACGGGCGGCGCACAGCGCTGGAGATGGAGGACGCGATCCTTGCACGGCTGGAGGGGCGGCAGGCCTTGCTGGCTATAGACGAGGCGCAGCACCTCTCGGCCCGGCTTGTCGATGCGTTGCGCGGGCTGCGGGATCTGTCCGGTGCCGGTCTGGCTCTTGTCGGAGACGACACCATCCGTATGACGCTTGGGCGCTGTCCGCAGGTGACGGGGCGGATCGGTATCCGGGCCGGGCTCACGGCACCGGGCCAGATGGATGTCACGGCGCTGGTCACGGGCGTTCTGGGTCGGGCACCGGAGCGTGCAGAGCGGGAGGCGGCACTGGCCGCCGCGACCGGCCCGGGTGGAATGCATGCACTGCGGCGGTTGCTGGCACGGGCGTTCATGATTGCGCGCGCCGATGGGCGGGATGCCATCGCCCCTTGTGACATGACCGGAGCGGCGGCGGGCGGAGCGTAACAGGACAAACCACGGGAGACAGATATGACAGATCGGCAAAACAGCGATACGCAGAATGTGCCGGACAGCGCGGGCCGCGTGGAGATCGACGGCGAGATCTATATGCGCGATGGTCGGGGGCGTCTGACGCCCCGGGCCATGGTGCGCCCGCAGGATGAGCTGCAGGATGAGATGGTGCGCAGGATTATCGGCTATGCGGGTGATCTGTCACAGCGGATAAGCCGCTTTCGGGCGCATTGTTTTGACGACATCGGGGGCTTTGACGCGCTGCTGGAACAGGAATATGGTGGCCACACCCGGCGGTCGGTAAAGGGCAACCGCACCTATCTCAGCTATGACGGGACATACAAGGTTCAGGTGCAGATCGCCGAGCGTGTCGCCTTTGGGCCAGAGCTTCAGATCGCACGTGATCTCGTAGAGGAGTGCCTGGCGGAATGGGCCAGGGACAGCCGGAACGAGATACGCGCCATCGTCTCCCATGCTTTCCAGGTAGACAGGGAAGGCGAGATAAGCCGCAGCGGGATTTACGCACTGCTGCGGCTCGATATCGAGGATGGGCGCTGGCAGCGGGCTATGGCGGCGATCCACGCCGCCATGCGCCCTGTCGGGTCCAGAACATACATCCGTTGCTATCACCGCGCCACGCCGGACGCGGCCTGGGAAGCGATCACCGTCGATCTGGCGAAGGCGGGATAAGGCCATGGCCCGCCCCGCCAAAGATGATCGTGCCCGCCTGATGCGGGCCTGCCGTGCGGTCGGCCTGGATGAGGAGGCCCGCCACGACATGCAGATGGCCGTGACCGGCAAGGCGTCCATGCGGGACATGGGTGGCGCTGATCTGCGCCGCCTGCTTGATCGTCTGAACTCCGCGCAGGGGCAGGGGGGAAAAGGGGCTGGCCACCGCCATCCGACGGCCCCGCGCGCCGATCTGCGGCTCATTCATGCCCTCTGGTCCGAGCTGGGCCGGAAGGGTGCCCTGAACAAAACGGGCCGGGCCGGGCTCAACGCTTTTATCCGGGCCCGCTTCGGGGCGCATTGGTCCTTTATCCCTGTGGATGTGGATGCGCTCACCGACACGGGCTGTATCACGGATGTGATCCGCGCGCTGAAAGCAATGCTGGCCCGGGCCGAAGCCGGCGAGACGAACGGAGGCGAGGCGTGATGGTTGAAAAATCGAGGATCGAGTGGACCGATCACACGTTCAATCCATGGGAAGGCTGCCAGAAGGTCGCGCCGGAATGCGACCACTGCTACGCCGAAGCGCGGGATGTGCGCTTCACGGGCGGCACCCATTGGGGGCCAAAGGCACCACGCCGCCGGACAAGTGCGGCGAACTGGAAAAAGCCGCGCCGCTGGAATGCACAGGCAGACGCCTTCCAGGCCACCCACGGACGCAGACAGCGGGTGTTCTGCGCTTCCCTGGGTGATGTCTTCGACAACGCGGTGAACCCCGACTGGCGCGATGATCTTTGGGCGCTCATTCGCGAATGCGACCAACTGGATTGGCAACTGCTCACGAAGCGCCCGCAGAATATGGGCGGGATGCTGCCGCCGGACTGGGGCGATGGCTGGCTCCACGTCTGGCTGGGCACCAGCGCGGGGTCGCGGAAAACGGCAGGACAAAATGTCCCCCACCTGCTGGCCACGCCGGCGGCTGTCCGTTTTGTCAGCGCAGAGCCGATGCTGGGGCCGGTCGATCTGACCCGCTGGCTCTATCCCGTGCTGGATCGTCATGCGGCAGGATTGTCGGACGATCCATTAGCCGCAGGCATGTTGGGCCGGGCGATCAAATCGGGTCACGCCAGCGGGCCCATGCGCCCCGCATTGGACTGGGTTATCTGCGGCGGGGAAAGCGGACCGTTCGCCGGGGCCATGCACCCGGCCTGGCCCCGCGATCTGCGCGATCAATGCGTGGCGGCCGGGATTCCGTTTTTTTTCAAGCAGTGGGGCGAGTATCGCGGCACCGACGATGATTTTACGCTCGCCGGACTGTCGGATCACCTGCCGGTGCGGACGGTCGATGACGGCGGCAGGCTCCATTTCGGCGGGCACCCGACCGATTTTGACGCCTGGACAACAATCGCCCGGATCGGCAAAAAGCGTGCCGGTCGCATGCTCGACGGCAGGGAATGGAACGAGGTGCCGAATGGCAGCCTGGCCCGGGCCGAAGCCGGCGAGACGAACGGAGGCGAGGCGTGATGATCGACAGGTCTGATCCCGATCTCCACTGCGGTGATTGCCTTGAGGTGCTGCCGCGCCTTGTGGCGGATCGCGGCGCGGGGTTTGATCACATCATCACTGATCCTCCTTACGAGGACGTCCACCACGCGCATCACGCCAGGGGCACCATAGCCCGTACAGATGGACGGGGCGCGCCGCGCCCTGTCCCTTATGCCGGCGTAGAGTCCATCCGGGAGGCAGCCGCGCAGGCGATGGTGGCGGGCTCGGCGGGGTGGGTGCTGGTGTTCTGTCTGGCCGAGGGGGTACGCCCATGGCATGATGCGCTCACGGGGGCCGGGGCGCGTTGGCACGGCACCATGGCCTGGATCAAGCCGGATGCGGCACCACAGTTTGCCGGTATTGGCCCGGCGCGGGGCTTTGAGTGCATTGCTGTGGCCTGGGCGGGATCCGGGCGGCGGCGCTGGAATGGCGGTGGGACGCGGGGCGTTTTGACGTGTAACACCGCCAAAGGCGGCCTGCCGGGCTCCAAGCCCGTGCCGGTGATGGCGGCCCTTGTCGACCAGTTCAGCCAGCCCGGCGAGACGCTCTGTGATCCGTTTATGGGATCCGGCACAACAGGCATGGCGGCGGTGCAGGCCGGGCGCGGCTTTACGGGGGTCGAGATCAATCCGGAGACGTTCGGGATGGCGCAGGGGCGGATATCGACTGCGGTGCAGTCTCCGTATCTGCCTCTGCGTCCCCGCGCCCGTCAGACGGAGTTGTCTCTGTCATGAGCACTGCTCATTCCGCCCTGCCGGGGTCATTGCCGGAGATCGCCGATCATATCGGCAGGGACGCAGCCTGCGCCATTGCACTCGCCTATGGCGGGCGGAACTGGCGTGTGCCGTCGCGGCTTGACAGCATGGGCGGGCACGGGCTTGCGGCGTGTGTTGGAAAGGATGCGGCCCGGACACTGATAGCCGCCTTTGGGGGCCATGTGCTGGATATCCCGATGGCGCGGCGGCAGGTGGTGTCCTGGCTGGCGCGCCGGAACCTTACAGCTGCGCAGATTGCAGAGCGGCTGCAGATCACAGAGCGCAGCGCGCGCCGATACATCGGACAGAGCGGGAAATCGCGGGGATGAGCGACAACGAGGCTGTTACGGCATTACTGGACCAGGTTGCAGTGCGGCGAGAGGATGTTGATATGGTCGAGGGCATTACGACTGCAATTCCCGAAAACAACGGTGTGGTGGATATCCCGCAGGCGGCGCGGAGTGTCGTCGAGATCCAGCTCCATGGCATCATCGGCCATGGGCAAGACCTGCATGACGCCTGTTTGGCCTGGGTGAAGGCGGCGCAGGCACCGGATCATCGAGGCTCTGGCGGACCATGGTCCGGTGCCAAAGGGCAACGCGCCCTGATAGACTGACGTGCAATCAGTAAAACAGGGCAGACAATGACGCCGACACCGGAACACTGGCAGACCTTCGCCTCCATTCTCGCTATTATCGCGCTTCTGGGTGGAGCGGCTCTTGGATTGAAGCGCATGGGCTTTTTCCGGGGCAATGGCGATACGTCCGGCACCGCGTCACATACCAGGCTGGAGGGCCGCGTTGAAAGGATCGAGAGCGACGCCGGTGGATTGCGCGAAGATGTCACGCGGCACGGTCACCTGCTGACAACGGTTGAGAAAAGCATGAGCGGCATGCGGGAGGAGACAGAGAAGCACGACCAGCGGATCAGATCGCTGGAGACCGCCTTTCCGTCGCTTGCCACCCGGGATGACCTCGCCGCGCTGCGATTGCTGCTTGAACCGCAAGGCGGCGATGTCCGGGAGATTAAAACAATTCTCGACGGCAGCAAATCGGCGACGGACACCCTGACCCGGACGGTCGCCATTTTGAATGAACATCTTCTGAACGGGAAGGCCTCATGAGCAGCTCCTATACCGATACCCTGAACGCGCACCGCCGCCTTGCGGTGCTGATCCATTTGCAAGCCTGTTCGGACCACCGCTCGAATGGAGAGATCCTCTACGAGGTGGCCAACGGGGTGGGCATTGTGACCAGCCGTGAGGCCATGGCGGCCGACCTGGCCTGGCTGCGCGACAAAGACCTTGTCGGGATCGAGGATCACGAGGGGTTCCTGGTCGTCACGATCACGCCGCAGGGTCTGGATGTTGCTCTTGGCCGGGCGCGGCAGGACGGCGTGCGCCGGCCGGTGCCGAAGGCGGGTTGATATGCGCCGCCGCAAAATCGATCTCCTGCCCGCCGCCTTGCAGGACTGGCTGCGCGAGGAACTCATGGACCGGGGTCACTCGGATTACCGGGAGATCACGGAGGGCCTCAATACGCGCATCGCCGGGGCCGGTATTGAAATCTCTGTCGGCAAAAGCGCCGTCATTGAATACGGCGCGGAGCACCGCGAGTTTGCACAGCTGCAGCGGGAAGCCTCCGGCTGGGCTGCGGAATGGATAGGGGAGGTCGGGCTGGAGGATGAGGCCCGCCGTCATTCGGCACTCTTCGAGATGATCACCACGCTGGCCTTCAAGGCCACGAAGGCCCGCCTCAAGGAGGCCGGAGAGGATATTTCGCCCCGGGATCTGCATTTTCTGGGGCGTATGCTGAAAGATCTGATGGCCTCGTCCGGCCTGCGGGAGGCGCTGTCGGAAAATGAGCGCCGGCGCCTGGCTGCGCAGGAGCGCCGTGCAGGGGGCGAGCGCGCCACCACCGCCGCGCGTCGCGCAGGTCTCAGCCCCGGGGTGGCCGCCGCGACCCGGGCGGCTGTGGAAGGCGGACCCGCAGCACCGGAGGTGACTGCATGAGCGGGCGGGATCTTTTGCCGTATCAACGCAGATGGGTCCAGGATCGGACCGGGTTGGCCGTCATCGAGAAATCCCGGCGCATCGGCATTTCATGGGCCGAGGCCTATCATGCGGTCATGCATGCGGGCGAGGGACGCGGCGATGTCTACTATCAAAGCTATGCCCGCGACATGACGCGTGGCTTCATCGATGACTGCGCGGGCTGGGCCGGCGATCTCGGGATTGCCGCCCACGCCGCCGGTGAAGTCCTGATCGACAACGAAGGCACAGACATTCAGGCGTTCCGGTTGCGTATGGCCTCGGGGCGGCAGATATTTGCAATGACATCGAGCCCGAGGGCCTTTCGCTCGAAAGGCCGGCCAGGCGATGTGGCCGTGGTCGATGAGGCCGCGTTTGTCGATGATCTTGATGAAGTGCTGAAAGCCGCGCTGGCGTTTCGGACATGGGGCGGGCGGGTGCGCATCATTTCCACCCACAACGGCGAGGCCTCGCCCTTCAACACGCTCTGCCGCGATATCCGCGAAGCCCGCCAACCCGGCACTGTGCAGCGTGTAACACTGGCCGACGCCCTGGCTCAGGGCCTTTATGAGCGGATCGCCGCGATCACGCGGCAGCCTGTTACGCCCGGGGCGGCAGGGGCATGGGAGGCTGGCATACGCGCCCAATATGGCCGCTTTGCCGCCGAAGAGCTCGACTGCATACCATCCGCAGGTGGCGGAGCCTGGATTACATGGGACCTGGTGCGCGCGGCGGAACACAGGGATGCGGGCCGTCCGGAAAACAGCACAGGGTCTCCAACCTTCATTGGAGTCGACATTGCGCGCCGTCGCGATCTCTGGGTGGCCGCTGTGATCGAGGATACGGGCGGTCTGCTCTGGCTCCGCCGGATGGTGACATTGCGGGATGCGCCCTTTTCCGAACAGCGGGCCGAACTCGCGCGCCTCGTGCGCATCCATCGCCCGCTCCGGATCGCGGTGGATCAGACCGGGATGGGTGAGGCTCCTGTTGAACAGTATCAGGAAGATCACGGCACCCTGACCGTGGAAGGGGTGCAGATGTCGGCGTCGCGTCGGCTTGATGTGGCGACACGCCTGCGGGAGGCCTTCGAGGATCGCCGGATACGCATTCCGGCCGATGACGCGCTTGGAAACGATTTGCACGCGATACGTGTTGAGCCCGGTGCCACCGGCGCACCGCGTCTTGTAGCGGATCGTTCCGGCACGGATGGTCACGCTGACCGCTTCTGGGCCATGGCGCTGGCCGTGACCGCCGCCGCCGACACCGCAGGCCCCTTCGAGGCCCGGGTCGGGGCGGGACGGCACGGTGTGATGGATGGACCGGGCTCAGGCCATGAGATCGATGTCACTCTCGGTGTCGCCTGGTCAGCCCTTGGCCGTGCGATGAGGTGAGAGCGATGGATATACCAAACCGACCACAGACCGACGAGATCACGGCTCCGCAACAAAGCTGGATCGGGGGGTCCCCGATATGGAACCGGAGCGCCGCCTGGAGCGATGGCATTGGCCGTGATCCCGGGGCATGGCGCACGGGATCGTCCGACCTGAGTGCGGCGGAGGCGGCACTGCAGGACCCCAAGGTGCGTGCGCTGCTGGGACAACGGATCGAGATGGGTCTCGCGGCCCCGCTCGAAATTGAACCCGGCGGGAAAATGCGTCGGGACCGTATGGCGGCCGGGGATCTGGCGGCCCGATTTGCAAATATCGAAATCGACAGCATCTGTCGCGAACTGGCCTATGCCGCCTGGTACGGATGGTCGATTGCCGAATGCATCTGGGATGTTTCGGGAAGTCAGGTACGTCTGGCGGATTTACGACCCCGCTCACCCCGCATCATCCGATGGGATGCACAGACCCATATGCCTTTGCTGCTGACCCGGGCGGCACCGGGCGGCATTCCCCTGCCGGATGCCAAATTTGTTCTGGTGCGCGCGCCCCGCGCCAATGGTGGCTGGCCACACGGACCGGGTCTGAGCAACTGGTGCCTCTGGCCGATCTGGTTCAAGCAACAGACCGTGCGCATGTGGGCATTGGCGCCGGAGCGATTTGCCTCGCCGGTTGCAATCACCAGGCACAGGGCAAACGCGCCCGACAGTGAGATCAGACTGGCGCTGGAGGCAACGGAGGCGCTGGCGACGGGGGCCTCTATCTCTCTGCGCGAGGGGCAGGATATCGAGCCTCTCGAAAGCTCCAAACGCACCGGTGCCGATTATGCCGACTTTCTCCTGCGGATGGACCGCATGCTTGCAGACGCCATCACCGGGCAGCACGCCACCGCCGAGATCGGCCAGCATGTGGGCACGGGCGCGGCACATCTGAAGATCCTTGAGCGGCTCGGGGCCGCAGATGCGCGGCGCATCTGTGCGGCACTGCAAACAACCATCGCCACATGGCTCACACACTGGAACTTTCCCGGTGCCGCCGTGCCGCGCCTGCGTCGGGATCTCAGCCCGCCGGAAGATCTGCAAGCGCGGGCGCGTCGCGACGCGACCATTGCCGGAGCTTCGGGACTGCGGCCAACGAGGGCCTATGTCGAGGACATCTATGGCGGTCAGTGGGAAGAGACATCCGCCCCTGCCGACGGGCCCGCCGGGACGCCGCCCGCAACACCTGCAGCACCGGCACGCCTCGCTGCCGGGAGCGCGGATGACGATGCGGTGGATCCGGCGACCGCCGCCCTGCTGGGCGATTGGGAGGCGATGATGACCCCGGCGGCGAATCCCGTGATCCAGGCCGTCAGGCAAGCATCCGACTTTGCCGGTCTTCAGGAAACGCTGGGACGCGGTGATCTCTTTGATGCCATGGATACGCAACGGATCGCCGCAAGCCTCGGGCGCGCCGGCGCAGCCGCACAAATAGCGGAGGCCGGTAAAGACGGACCCGGGGGAGAGACATGATGACTGCCACTCAGGATGTCGCCGACATCATCGGGACCATGACCGGCAGCCATGGCTGATCCACCCCCCGATATCCGTGATGTGCCCCCCGAAGAGGCGGTGGAGTTTTTCCGCGCCAAAGGCTACCACATCGGCTATGACTGGCGCGACACAAAAGCCGCATGGCACGCCCGCTCCTTCACTGTCGCGAAGGTGATGCGCCTGGACATTTTGACCGATATCCGCGCCGCCGTCGACAAAGCCCTGGCCGAAGGGCAGACCTTCGAGACCTTCCAGCGCGATCTTGCCCCGCTGCTGATCGCCAGGGGATGGTGGGGCCGCAAGACCATGACGGACCCGTTGACCGGCGAGACCCGTGAGGCCCGGCTCGGAAGCCCGCGCCGCCTGCGCATCATCTATGACACCAATATCCGCATGGCGGTTGCTGCGGGGAAGTGGCAGCGGATCACACGCCTTGCCGACCGGCGTCCCTGGCTGCGCTATGTCGGCGTGCTTGACGCCCGCATCCGACCGCTCCACGCCGCACGGCACGGCACTGTGCTGCCCTGGGATCACCCATTCTGGCAAACACATTTTCCACCCAATGGCTGGCGGTGCCGCTGCACCGTGCAATCGCTCTCCGAGGCCGGTCTTGAGCGCTACGGATATCACGTCACGCCGCCGCCCGCAGGCTGGCGGGAAACCCGGCCGTGGAGCAACGCGCGCGCAGGTGAGATCAGACACATCCCGAAAGGGACAAGCCCGGGCTTTGATCACAACGCAGGCACCGCCGATCCTGTGGCCCGGACCCGCACCCTGCTCCGGGAGAGACTGGCGGGCGCGCCACCCGCGCTGGCGCGCGCCGCCACATCGGACGTGACGGAATGGATTGCGCGCGGGCGCGTAACGCGACAGGCCCTCGTCACCGCCACCGGACTGACACCGGATGATGCCGGCTTTGCCGATAACCTGCGCGGCCTCGTCGCCCAGGGCCCTGCATCCGCACGCGCGGCTGGACAGACCGGCGCGCTGATCAGCCCGGCAACACCGGAGACAGGCGCGGATCAGGCCGCCGCACAGGCCGTGCATGCCGCCTCTCTGCGGTTTCCGGCCACCTGGGTGGCGCGCGCCAATATCGCGCCCCTGCGCGCCGCCGGCAATCTGCTGGAGGCCGGCGGATCCTATGCGCCATCCGTCTATCGAGGACGCCCCGCAGCGCGAACACGGCCCGGTCTTGTGAAAACCGATGACAGCGCATGGGTCATTACCTCTCGCGACCCCGGCAACGCCACCCATGAATATATCCACCACCTGCAAGCGGCCATGCCGGAGATTGACCGGCTGTTTCAGGACCTGCATATCCGGCGGACCACAGGTGTGGATGGCACACGCGACGCTGTGGTCCCGCTTGATCCCTGCACGGGCACCGGACGCAAGGATCACTATGTCGATCCCTGCTTCGGACGGGAATACGGAGCTCCGATGCTCACAGGTCTTGACTATGATCCGGACCGCCCCGCCATCGAGGTCATGACCCGCGCCTTCCAGATGCTCTTCCACCCTTTGGCAGGCAAGGATGGCATTGATATCGATCTCGACAAGCTGGTGCGGGACGATCCTGAAATGCTGGACCTGGCCCTCGGATTGCTTTTCCACTACGATCCCCCCTGACGGACAGGAGACCACCAATGGCCATCCATACCATCCGCATGCCGGACCGCCTCTACGGGCGGGATCTGCGCACCATTGTCTGGGATGATACCGCAGGAACCGTGGAGGGCGATCATTCCTCCGTGCCCGGAATCGCGGCGACACTCGCCAGCCCGCCGCCGGTTGATAAAAGCCGGGAAGGCCTGGTGATCTTTCTCGATGATCCCGCCCATGACCCGCGCGACTTCCTGTTCATGCTTGCAGACAGCTACGCGGCGATCCTCGATGAGCCCCTGCGCTCCACATTGCCGCCCGTCTTCGACGGCATCCAACACAGGGCGGGCGTGGACTGGCCCGATCTCCTGCTCGACGAGCGGACCGCGGCCCAGTCCGGGTTTGCAGACTTCCCGGTGCCGCCGTGCCGCGCCTGCGTCGGGATCTCAGCCCGCCGGAAGATCTGCAAGCGCGGGCGCGTCGCGACGCGACCATTGCCGGAGCTTCGGGACTGCGGCCAACGAGGGCCTATGTCGAGGACATCTATGGCGGTCAGTGGGAAGAGACATCCGCCCCTGCCGACGGGCCCGCCGGGACGCCGCCCGCAACACCTGCAGCACCGGCACGCCTCGCTGCCGGGAGCGCGGATGACGATGCGGTGGATCCGGCGACCGCCGCCCTGCTGGGCGATTGGGAGGCGATGATGACCCCGGCGGCGAATCCCGTGATCCAGGCCGTCAGGCAAGCATCCGACTTTGCCGGTCTTCAGGAAACGCTGGGACGCGGTGATCTCTTTGATGCCATGGATACGCAACGGATCGCCGCAAGCCTCGGGCGCGCCGGCGCAGCCGCACAAATAGCGGAGGCCGGTAAAGACGGGCCCGGGGGAGAGACATGATGACTGCCACTCAGGATGTCGCCGACATCATCGGGACCATGACCGGCAGCCATGGCTGATCCACCCCCCGATATCCGTGATGTGCCCCCCGAAGAGGCGGTGGAGTTTTTCCGCGCCAAAGGCTACCACATCGGCTATGACTGGCGCGACACAAAAGCCGCATGGCACGCCCGCTCCTTCACTGTCGCGAAGGTGATGCGCCTGGACATTTTGACCGATATCCGCGCCGCCGTCGACAAAGCCCTGGCCGAAGGGCAGACCTTCGAGACCTTCCAGCGCGATCTTGCCCCGCTGCTGATCGCCAGGGGATGGTGGGGCCGCAAGACCATGACGGACCCGTTGACCGGCGAGACCCGTGAGGCCCGGCTCGGAAGCCCGCGCCGCCTGCGCATCATCTATGACACCAATATCCGCATGGCGGTTGCTGCGGGGAAGTGGCAGCGGATCACACGCCTTGCCGACCGGCGTCCCTGGCTGCGCTATGTCGGCGTGCTTGACGCCCGCATCCGACCGCTCCACGCCGCACGGCACGGCACTGTGCTGCCCTGGGATCACCCATTCTGGCAAACACATTTTCCACCCAATGGCTGGCGGTGCCGCTGCACCGTGCAATCGCTCTCCGAGGCCGGTCTTGAGCGCTACGGATATCACGTCACGCCGCCGCCCGCAGGCTGGCGGGAAACCCGGCCGTGGAGCAACGCGCGCGCAGGTGAGATCAGACACATCCCGAAAGGGACAAGCCCGGGCTTTGATCACAACGCAGGCACCGCCGATCCTGTGGCCCGGACCCGCACCCTGCTCCGGGAGAGACTGGCGGGCGCGCCACCCGCGCTGGCGCGCGCCGCCACATCGGACGTGACGGAATGGATTGCGCGCGGGCGCGTAACGCGACAGGCCCTCGTCACCGCCACCGGACTGACACCGGATGATGCCGGCTTTGCCGATAACCTGCGCGGCCTCGTCGCCCAGGACCCTGCATCCGCACGCGCGGCTGGACAGACCGGCGCGCTGATCAGCCCGGCAACACCGGAGACAGGCGCGGATCAGGCCGCCGCACAGGCCGTGCATGCCGCCTCTCTGCGGTTTCCGGCCACCTGGGTGGCGCGCGCCAATATCGCGCCCCTGCGCGCCGCCGGCAATCTGCTGGAGGCCGGCGGATCCTATGCGCCATCCGTCTATCGAGGACGCCCCGCAGCGCGAACACGGCCCGGTCTTGTGAAAACCGATGACAGCGCATGGGTCATTACCTCTCGCGACCCCGGCAACGCCACCCATGAATATATCCACCACCTGCAAGCGGCCATGCCGGAGATTGACCGGCTGTTTCAGGACCTGCATATCCGGCGGACCACAGGTGTGGATGGCACACGCGACGCTGTGGTCCCGCTTGATCCCTGCACGGGCACCGGACGCAAGGATCACTATGTCGATCCCTGCTTCGGACGGGAATACGGAGCTCCGATGCTCACAGGTCTTGACTATGATCCGGACCGCCCCGCCATCGAGGTCATGACCCGCGCCTTCCAGATGCTCTTCCACCCTTTGGCAGGCAAGGATGGCATTGATATCGATCTCGACAAGCTGGTGCGGGACGATCCTGAAATGCTGGACCTGGCCCTCGGATTGCTTTTCCACTACGATCCCCCCTGACGGACAGGAGACCACCAATGGCCATCCATACCATCCGCATGCCGGACCGCCTCTACGGGCGGGACCTGCGCACCATTGTCTGGGATGATACCGCAGGAACCGTGGAGGGCGATCATTCCTCCGTGCCCGGAATCGCGGCGACACTCGCCAGCCCGCCGCCGGTTGATAAAAGCCGGGAAGGCCTGGTGATCTTTCTCGATGATCCCGCCCATGACCCGCGCGACTTCCTGTTCATGCTTGCAGACAGCTACGCGGCGATCCTCGATGAGCCCCTGCGCTCCACATTGCCGCCCGTCTTCGACGGCATCCAACACAGGGCGGGCGTGGACTGGCCCGATCTCCTGCTCGACGAGCGGACCGCGGCCCAGTCCGGGTTTGCAGACGCCTGTTACACAGCACGCAAACAGGGCATGGCCCATGACGCGGCCATCGCCCTGGCCGATACGGAAACATTACAGATCTGGCCCGATTGCCCCGGACATCCCGGCTATGATATCCGACTCCCGTCGACAGCACATGACCCCCACCTTCAACGCCCTGTGCACAGCCTGTTGAACGGGCTCTGAACGGGGATGGGACGGGCTTGCCGCCCGCGCCCGGCGTGCAGGATTTACCCCGAAAAACAGGGTCTCGAACGCCCCGTAAATCCGACGTGGAGTCCAGCCGTTCCGGGCCTGTTCGCCAGCACCTGAAAAAGCCCGTTTCCGGGCCATTCCAGATCAAAAGGCGTCCGGATTGCGCATTTTGCCGTCGCGGAGCCAAAACAGTGCCTCTGTAATCGCGCCCGGTCAAAACCGCTTCAAACGCCTGTTTCAAAGCCCTTTTACAATCCCCGACCGGGCTGGACCGGGCTGGACAGGATTACGCATTTAGTTTGTCACCCCACACTTTGCGACGAAGTTCCGCGTGAACATAAGCCCAATCGGGTTGTGGGATCGCCCGCGTCGACGCGCCAGGTTGATGCGGAAAGATCTGCTGCTCAAGATCAACATCAGACAGATCATCAGGCAAAGGCCAGACCAATCCGGCCACATCCGCGCGCCGGAAATACTCCGATACTGTCGCACGCCCCAACGACAGGCTCTGCGCCACCTGACGCCCTGAAAATCCATCTGCTCGAAGCCGCAGGGCTTCCCGTATCTTGCGCATCGACAATCTCTGCATCGCGCCACCTCCCATTCAAAAAGAACGGCAAGGTAGCCAGTTAAAGATCGCCTCAAAACAGACGCCAAACCCCCGGATCAGGGGTGGCCGGATGCCCCGGTTTGAGTGGCCGGGTTAAATCGGTACGGGTGGCCGGATACTATCGGTATAGGTGGCCGGATCACCCCGGAATGCGCAGCAGCCATCGCTGAGGCTGCATCCCGGCCGACAATGCGCTTTGTTGCGGTGAAAAGTGCCAGTCAGCAGGGCCAGGCGATGGTGCTGAAGACACGTGATTTGCTGACAGGCCAACGCACGCAAACGATCAATGCATTGCGGGGTCATTTGGCCGAATTTGGTATCATCGCTCCGAAAGGACCGGTGCATCTGAAGAAACTTGAGGTGGCAAGGTGAAGACCAGATGGAAATACTCCACCGGCAGCAGATCATCTGCCCGCGCCGCCATCCAGTCACGCGCGGCTGGTCCCTGGCACTTCGGGCAATGCCGGTTTTTGCAACTGTTGTATGCGATGTGTTGGTGATCGCATTTGGTGCAAGCCGCCACATGCCCGCCGAGCGCTTCCGTCCGGCAAGCCTCAATGGATGACATCACCTTGAGCTGCGAGAGGCTCAGATGCCCTGCATTGGCCCGCCGGTAGGCTGGACCATGCGCACGAAAGATGTCTGCAACCTCCAGCGCGTGCCGCGGCACGCTGACCGATCCGTCAGGCCACATCCCGGATATGCTCGAATGGGCTGGCGACGTTGCGCAGTGTCTTGGCGGCGACATGGGTATATCGCGCCGTCGTGGTCAGCCTGGCGTGGCCAAGCAACACCTGTATTACCCGCACATCCGTATCAGCCTCCGGAAGATGGGTCGCGAAGCTGTGCCGGAGCGAATGCAGCGTCGCAGGCTTTTTTATCCCCACCATTGCTTTTGCCGAGTTGAAAGCCCTGTTCAACGACGGGGTGACATCGGCTCGACCCGGCTTTGACCCGGGAACAGCCGGCCTTGCGGACGGGCCTCGCGCCAATAGGCCCGCAGCAACTCCAGCAGAGATGGCGACAGCATCACGTCCCGGTCCTTGCCGCCCTTGCCCCGCTCGACGTGGATCAGCATGCGGTCACTGTCGATGTCCCGGACCTTCAGGTTGGTCACCTCGGAGGCGCGCAGACCGGCACCGCAGCCAATGCTCAAAGCAGCCCGATACTTCATACCCGGTCCCGGTGCCGCCGCCGGAACCGCCGAAACCTCCTCGATGCTCAGAACAATCGGGAGCTTGCGCGGCTCGGTGCGGAACTGCATGTACTTCTTCATATCCTCGCGATCACACGTCATGCCGAAAAAGAACCGCAACGCTGTGATCCGGGCGTTGTAGAGCGAAGGTGTGACCTCAGTGTCCGTCATATGAAGCTGACAGGCGCGCAACTCCTCCGGTTTCGCGGTGTCCGGTGAGCGCCCCGGAAATGCAGTGAAATCCTTGAGCGCCCGGATATGGGCTTTCTGTGACGTCTCCGCCATCCCGCGAATACGCATGTCCTCGATCATCCGCGCACGCAGCGGGCTCATCTTCTCCTGTGTCATGGGAACCTCCTGTCCAATTGAGAAAGCTCAATCGTCAGTCAGATCAGTCACATCGCAAAATGCGCGGCATCAGTGAAGTTGTCGTCCGTTAGCCACACGCGCCAATGCCGCGAGAGCGGCTTAGTCCCTGCGGACTTTGTTGCCATTCGTCAAATGACCACTATTGGTTTTTGCTGATTCACGCCGATGCGATTTTTCTAGCTGAGGCAAATAGTTATCGTGGGTCGCCAGTGCCGACCCTGATATTGATCACCCATGCGTTCTTGATTTCTCAGGATCATAAACCGGCGCTTGAACAACTGTTGCTGTCGTCTGGATTTCGTCACTGCTCAGCCTGAGGACTGTCCCCACAGTAATACCGGGTTTGATGTGCGAGAGGGCGAGGGATTTGTTCATTCGATGTGAAAAACAAGGGCTGTTGACGACGCCAACCTCTGCGCCATCCAGCGACAAGACCTCTCCGCCTGCAACCATGTCTGAATGGTCGATATCGAGGCAAACATTATTGATTGCGTCTTTGCCTTGCGCTGCCATGATGGCGTCTCTGCCGCGGTAGTCGCCCTTTTTCTTGCTAATGGTAAAGCCTGTAAAACGCGGAGCAATATTGGGCCACAGAAGCGGCTGCATATCGCAGTTGTAGCGGAGTAAAAGTCCGCCAGTTTGTGCCCTTCGTTTATTCGGAGGGCGGGAGATGTATTCTGTGGATATTTATAGTCGTGTGCGCCGTGCTTGTTTGAAGGACGGTATGTCTGGCCGAGAAGCGGCGCGGTTTTTCAACATGGCGTAATCAGGATCAGCACTCAGTTACCCCTGTTATTCTGGATGCACATGCAATTGAAAAGGAGACTGACCAATGGAATATTTTGCTGGTTTGGATGTGTCCATGGAAGAGACGCATATCTGCATTCTGGATCGTGAAGGGGCCCTTATTCGTGAAGGAAAAGCGAGCTCAACACCAAAAGCGATCGCTGACTTCCTCGCTTCTGGACCACCATGTGCCAAAGTTGTATTTGAAACGGGACGGATGGCACCAATGCTTTACCATGGGCTGACGGAGCTTGGTGTCCCGGTTGTTTGCATCGAGAGCAGGCAAGCATATCAGGCCCTTAAATCTCTGGCCGGCCACAAGACGGACCGCAATGATGCCCGCGGTTTGGCACACCTGGCGCGGACGGGATTCTACAAGCCGACCCATGTCAAATCACTGTCAGCGCACGCAATCCGGTCGCTGATCGCAGCCCGCAAGAAGCTGGTCGGACAGCGTGTGACGCTCGACAATCAGATCCGCGGTCTGGTCGTCGTCTTCGGCGTGCGGCTGCCACGAGCTTTGTCTCCGGCATTCAAAAACGCGGCGCTAAAAGTTAGCGATGGAGTGCCTGGCCTCCATGCCGCAATTTGCGGACTGTTCGCAGCACGCGAAGCAATCCTCGCGGCGGTTGCAGCCATTGATGGCGACATCAAAAAGATGACCCGCAAATCCGAAGTCTGCCAGCGCCTTATGACGGTACCAGGGGTCGGTCCGATCACAGCATTGGCCTTTGCCGCAGCAATTGATGATCCGTCGCGTTTCAGGAAATCGCGTGATGTGGGGGCGTATCTTGGACTGGTGCCGCGACGGCATCAATCTGGTGAAATCGACTACACGGGCAGCATCTCAAAGCGGGGCGACGTGCGCGTCAGAACGCTTCTCTATGAGGCCGCCAATGTGATGCTGACGCGGTATGCCGCTCCGCTCAAATTGAAGACATGGGCCCTCGCAATCGGTGCGCGCTCAACGATGAGAAAGGCCCGAGTGGCTCTGGCGCGTCGTCTGGCAATCATACTTCATGCCATTATGCGAGACAAAACTGACTTCCAGTCCGCGTAAGGCTTACGAGGCGACAACGAGGATTCCTAAATCAAAGTTCCCATCTGGGACGATGCCCGAGGGAGGGCGTGAGACACGGCGCCGATTCTGTAGCAACAGCCAAGACCAACGGTATGATTGCGGTTTCAACATTGCCGACCCACACCCAGCCAACCCCATCATGAACCTCAGAGTTCGAAGAGAACAAAGGCAACCTCTGACATCAAAAGCAGGAAACTCAGGAAACACGCATTGACAGATTAGAGAACAAAGATCGTAAGACGATCGCGAAGATGCTGCGCCATGAACTTCCGCCTGGGTATCGTCGGTCGGAAGCGCCTCGGCGGCCAACGCTTGATGGTTATGTTGGTGTGGTCGATGAGATACTGCGCACAGACAAAGCCCTGATCAAAAAGCAGCGACACACGGCCAAGCGCATCTTTGAACGGCTGCGCGATGAGCATGGATATGCCGGCAGCCTGACCACGGTGACCTATTACGTGCGCGAGCAAAAACGGCGCACCAAAGAGGTGTTTGTGCCGTTGTCGCATCGGCCGGGCCATGCGCAGGTTGATTTTGGTGAGACGCTGGGCGTGATCGGTGGCGTGGAATGCAAGATCCACTTCTTCGTGATGAGCTTGCCACATTCTGATGCGGTGTTTGTGAAGGAATATCCAGCTGAGACAACCGAGGCGTTTTGCGATGGCCATGTGTCCGCCTTTGCATTCTTTGGCGGCATTCCGCAATCCATTCTCTACGACAATACCAAGATCGCCGTGGCTCGGATACTCGGGGATAAGACGCGCATCCGCACACGTCGGTTTACGGAACTGCAGTCGCATTACTTGTTTGATGACAAGTTTGGCAGACCCGCGCGAGGGAACGATAAAGGCAACGTTGAGGGCATGGTTGGATACACCCGCCGCAACTTCATGGTTCCCGCACCTCGCTATGACAGCTTTGATGATCTGAACGCACATTTGGAAGAGAAGTGTTTAGCACGTCAGGACGATACGTTGCGGGGTCACACCCAAACCATAGGCGCACGCCTGATGTCGGATTTGGATGCTCTGATGGGATTGCCCGTCGCAGAATATGAAGCCTGCGATCACGTCAGCACGCGTGCAACGTCGATCTCAATGGTGCGCTATCGCAGCAATGATTACTCGGTGCCAGTAGCCTATGCGCACCACGATGTTCATGTGCGTGGGTTTGTGCATGAGGTTATCATCGGCTGCGGCAATGAGATTATTGCGCGGCACAAACGATCCTACACATCAGCGGATATGGTCTTTGACCCATTGCACTTTTTGCCCCTGCTTGAACAAAAGGTGGGTGCCCTGGATCAGGCCGCGCCTTTGCAGGGTTGGCATTTGCCAGATGTATTTGCCACGCTGCACCGACTGCTTGAAGCCAGAATGGGTAAGCCGGGCAAGCGAGAATACGTTCAAGTCTTGCGCCTTTTGGAGACCTTCGAAATGGATGTTGTGCAAGGCGCAATCCAGCAGGCAATAGATATGGGTGCAATTGGCTATGACGCCGTAAAACACCTTGTACTGTGTCGGGTTGAGAAGCGGCCACCACGATTGGATTTGGACTTCTATCCATACTTGCCCAAGGCCAATGTCGGCACAACACGCCCATCCAGTTACATGAGCTTGATGGGAAGGACCGCGGCATGACCGAAGCCCCTCGGATTCTTCTACGGCATCATCTTAAACAACTGCGACTGCCAACGTTCCAAGGCGAGTATGCCAAACAGGCGCAGCTCTGTGCTGCAGAGAACAAAGATCACATCCACTATCTGGCGCGGCTGTGTGAGATGGAATTGATCGACCGCGAACGCCGGATGATTGAACGGCGCATCAAAGCGGCGAAGTTCCCCAGCACCAAGAGCTTGGATAGCTTTGACTTCAAGATCATGCCAAGCTTGAACAAGCCCCTGACGATGGATCTGGCACGATGCGATTACGTTAATCGCAGGGAGAACATCATCGCGCTCGGCCCGTCAGGCACGGGCAAGACACACATCGCCCTGGGACTTGGGCTGGCTGCATGTCAAAGAGGACTGAAGGTGCGCTTCACAACGGCTGCGGCATTAGTCCATGATCTGATCGAGGCTCAAGATGAGCGGAGATTGCAGCGCCTTCAAAAGCAACTGACCAGCCAGAACCTGTTGATCATTGATGAACTGGGCTTCGTACCGCTCAGCAAATCTGGCGCAGAGCTGCTCTTCGAGGTCATATCCCAATGCTATGAACGCGGCTCCATCATCATAACCTCGAACCTGCCCTTCGATGAATGGACTGAAGTCTTTGGCTCTGAGCGGCTGACCGGTGCGCTACTCGATCGTTTAACCCATCACGTCCACATCCTCGAGATGAATGGCGAAAGCTATCGGCTCAAACACAGTCGCAACAACCGAAAATAACCAGCCCGCAATCACAGTCAGAATAATGCTGGCCTTATGGCCAGCATGCGCTTTGGCACGCTTCAGCTTTGTGACGAGCACGCGTGCAAAAGCGCCACAAAACATCAACCGAAGTGGCCCATTTTTACGCCGCGACATGGACCCATTTTACTCTGCGATTGACAGTAAAGCCAAGACCAACTTCCCAAGGTGTATTCTCCTCGGTCATGTCATAGCCATAGAACAGCAAACCCGCTTCGATGCGCACCTTGTCGAGCGCGGTGAACGAACATGGCATCACGCCGTTCGCGACCAGCTTGTCCCAGATGTCACCGATCACGGCCGTATCGGCGAAAATCTCATAACCGCGTTCCCCCGAGTAACCCGTGCGTGATAGGCGGCAGGCGTGGCCGAATAGCTTCGCAGGGGCGTGTTGAAAGTACTTCAGGGCAGTCAGGTCAATGTCGCAATGCGCGTTCAAAATATCGCAGGACTTGGGCCCCTGGACCGAGAGATCATGCAGATCATCTGTGAAGGCAATTTCGACATCGCGCCCTTGAGCAGAGGTCTGCAGCAATGCCAGTGTATCGCCGGATCCATGCACGATCATCCATTCGTTGCCACCGTTATTTGACACGATCGCATCGTCGGCCAGCCCGCCTGCATCTGTCAGAACGCTCACATACGCAGCTGATCCCGGTTCAATCCTTGACACGTCGCGGGTTGTGAGGTGATCCAGTGTCGCAGCGGCATCAGCACCCCGTACAAAGATCTTTTTGAGCGGGGACATATCGAACATTCCTGCCGCCTCGCGAACAGCGTCATGTTCGTCATTCGGATCGGAATCATAGCTCCAGGCGGTCCCCATTCCATTCCAATCCTCCAAGCCAGATCCCAAGGCGGTGTGGCGGGAGGCAAGTGCAGATGTGCGGCTAAGGTCTTCGGTCATGATGTGATCCTTCTGTTAGTGCCATTCGTCAGGCACGGAGGCTTTGCGTTCCGCCACAAAATCCGTGAGGGCTGCGTGGATATCATTGTCGATTGGCGGGGCTTTGTAGTCGTCCAGCATCTGTTTCCACAGCGCGGTTGCGCGTTGATCTGAGGTGAGATTGCCGTTCTCGCTCCATGTCTCGAACGGGTCCGCCTCGGGGAGCGCTGGCTGAAAGTTAGCCGTCACAAAGTGGCGCAGCGTGTGTTGGGTCGACAGAAAGTTTTGGCCCGGCCCGGTCTCGTGATAGGCATCGCGCCCAAAGGCTTCATCGTCGGTCGCAAACCCCTGCAACATCGTCATCATCGCGCCGCAATGATCGAGATCCATGACGAATTTTTCATAGGACATTACCAGCCCGCCTTCGAGCCAGCCCGCCGCATGCCAGACTTGATGCGCACCCGACAAGAGCGTGGCCCACATAGCACCTGTGCTGTCCTGCATCGCCTGTCCATCGGCTGCATTCGACGCGGAAATCTGCCCTCCGCCTGACCGTACAGGAACGCCCAATCGGTGGCCCAATTGCGACAATGCCATGGTGACAAGATTGGCCTCTGGCGAACCAAAGGTAAGCGCACCAGACTTGAGGTTCATGGTTGAATGAAAACTGCCAAAGACCACAGGGCAACCGGGCCGCACCAATTGTGCCAAGGCGATGCCGACCATCGCTTCGGCCAGGGTCTGTGCGGCGACGGCAGCAGGTGAAAGCGGCCCCATCGCACCGGCGAAAATCGCGGGCGATACGCAGACACATTGATTGGCAGCGGCGTAGACGCGCAACGCACCGGACATCGTATCGTCATATATGAGTGGCGAGTTAACGTTGATGTTTCCCTGCATCACAGCGTTGTCCCGCATGAACTCGCGCCCAAAAACGAGGCAGGCCATTTCGATGCTGTCTTGCGCGCGCCATGGTGATGTCACCCCCCCATGAAAGGCTTATTCGACAACGTGAGATGTGCAAACACCATGTCCAGATGCCGCTTGTTCACGGGCACATCGGTAGGTTCGCACACCGTGCCGCCGGAATGATGTAACCAGGGCGAGCTATAGGTCAGCTTCACGAAGTTCTCAAAATCGGCTAAGGTCGCGTATCTGCGGCCTTGCTCAAGATCGCTGACAAAGGGGGAGCCATAGCCGGGCATCAGGACAACATTTTCCCCACCCAACGTCACGGTATTGATCGGATCACGGGCATGGAGTTTGAATTCGGAAGGGGCTGTTACGCATAAGTGTCGCGCCAAGCCGGGCGCAAATGTAACCCGCTCTGCGACCACCGTTGCACCTGCCGCATCAAAAAGATCGAGTGCGGTTGCGTCACCACGAAATTCGACGCCGATATGTTCCAATATCCAGTCAGCCTGATCTTCGATCGCCTTTAGCGCGTCTTCGCTCAAAAGTGTATATGCGGGAACCTTGCGTGCGCGTGGCGACACAATGTCGGGTTGGGCCGATTGACGGGCTGCCCGCCCACGTCTCAGGGCTTTTCGCAACTGGGGCTGCACGCCAACGTCCAAATTTTCCAAATTAGGTGCCTCCGATTGTCGTTGAATCGAAAACTTCGTCCTTACAGGCAAGAACAACAACCAAATTTTATGGCTCAATTAGCATTTATTATGCGTGGCGACCTGTGATAGAACACACCATGAACAAAATTATGGGTGCGGCACATGGATCATCAGGCTTTTTTGGTGTGGCTTAACGAGATCGACAACCTTTCATCGAAACAACGGGCTGAAACCGGACGGCTCGTTGCCGGGGTTTCGTCGCTGGAAAGCGTGATCGATCTCCTTGAGGCGACTGTTCGCGAGGGGCGTATCTGTCCGCACTGCGCTTCGGGCGGTGCGATCATCAGAGGCCATGCAAGTGGCCTGACGAGGTTCTTTTGCAAAAGCTGTCGCAAAACCTTCAACGCGCTGACCGGGACGCCGCTTGCCCGCTTGCGCCACAAGGACAGGTGGGCAGAGTTTGCAGCTTCCCTGCGCGACGGCGAAACGGTAAAGGCGTCCGACGGGCGTTGTATGGTGGCCGACACCACAGCTTTTCGTTGGCGTCATCGCTTTCTTCAGGCTGTAACGGTCGGTGCGGTCAAGCTGTGCGGGATCGTCGAAGCCGACGAGACGTTCTTTCCGCGCAGCCGGAAAGGGGAGCGTAATCTCTCTCGAAAAGCCCGCAAACGCGGGGGAAAGGCCTCAAAACGCGGATTGTCGAAGGAGCAGGTTCCGGTCCTCGTTGCAGTCGACCGATCAGGCACCACCATCAGTGCTGTCTTGCCTGCGGTGACAGCCGAACATCTCAAAACGGTTCTGCAGCCACGTCTTGATGGGGACGCTCTCCCGGTGACCGATGGCTGCACCGGGTACCCGCCCTGCGCCGCAGAAATGGGCGTCAGCCATGAAAGTCTCAACCGGACCGCCGGAGAACGTGTCCGTGGTGAATTGCACATTCAAACCGTGAACAGTCGGCATGAGCGGTTAAAGACCTTTCTGCGCCGCCATCGGGGTATCGCAACCAAATACCTGGACAGCTACCTTCGGTGGTTCCACCTTGCCGTCCTTCCGAGCCACCAAACGCCGCGCGCGATACTTGCCGCAGCAGCAGGCATCCTGCCTGTAATACGCCACGCATAATCAATGCTAATTGAGCCAATTTTATTATACGCAGCGTTCAATTTTTTTGTACGGTTATGCATGGCGACCATTTTCAAACATCACGATACCCTGCGCTTGTTCGTCGAGGCGGCACAGCACAGCAGCTTCACCGATGCAGCCCTTGCGCTGAACATGACCAAAGGTGCCATTAGCTATCAAATCAAAACCCTTGAAGCAGATTTGGGGGTGATGCTTTTTGACAGGACGGCTCGTGGGGTTAATTTGACGAAAACCGGACAACGCCTCCTAGCTGCCAGTCGCCCCCTTTACATGGAGATCGAGACAGAGCTGACTGCGATTAAGGGCCCTACAGCGCGAACTCTGACCGTCGGGATGTCGAGTTATTTCGCCTCTCGCTGGTTGTCGCCGCGCTTGATGACCTTCATGCAACGGCACCCTGACATTCAGCTACGCATTCAACCGATGACAGAGTTGTTCGACCTGGAGCGACAGCAGGTAGATATCGCAATCCGTTGGGGTGATGGCACTTGGGATGACGTCGAAATAACGCCGTTCATGCCGATGCCAGCGTGGCCCGCCGGGAACAAGGACGCCGCCGAGAAGCTACGCGAATTGGGGGCAGAACGTGCTTTTTCGGAACTTACTCTGCTGCGAGACCACGACGACAGCAATGCTTGGTCGGAATGGTTCAGTGTCGCTGGTCTGCCGCAAGATACGCGCAAGGACACCCTCATTATCCCTGACCCTAACGTGCGGGTACAGGCGGTTATTGATGGTCAGGGCATCGCATTAAATGATGATCTTGTCGCGCAGGAGATCGCTACCGGTCAGTTGGTCCGCCTGTCAGACGCGGAACTCAGATCATATGGATATTTTCTGGCGATTCCTCGAACAACAAACCGCTCAGACAGCGTTGATGCTTTTGTTGAATGGTTACAGCAGTAATGGTTCTTCAAAACATCAATCTCATGCTGCAAAGCTGCCATTGGTGCGCCCTGCAGCAGTCGACAGATCGGGCGCTCAGCCGACCTCGGATGCGCGGCATCGGCTGAACCCTGATAACAGGCAGCGTTGTGGGGCCCCTTTGCGGACTTCCAACGGGTCGCAAACGCTGCGATGCAGCTCCCGCAAGGCCGACCATGGTCAGTGGCACAGCACTTCAAGAACTTGGATGACGGCAGCGCGGGCGAAGCGATCGTTCGCTCTGCCCAGCGGAAAGCTGTGGTGACCACTGAAAGCGGGATAGCTTGGACCCACATCGCCAGCATCCAGCTTGTTACCAGATATCTCGCAAGGTCTTGCCATTTCTAATTCAAGTTTTGTGTCGGGCTCATAGTGAATGCAGGATCCTGACTGCGACACGGTCAAGATGTTGAGCTAATTTTCAAAGAACCCTGAGTTATTGTCAAATCTGGTGTCCAAGCGATTTTCATGCGGCGGTGTAAAACGCGGAGCAATATTGGGCCACAGAAGCGGCTGCATATCGCAGTTGTAGCGGAGTAAAAGTCCGCCAGTTTGTGCCCTTCGTTTATTCGGAGGGCGGGAGATGTATTCTGTGGATATTTATAGTCGTGTGCGCCGTGCTTGTTTGAAGGACGGTATGTCTGGCCGAGAAGCGGCGCGGTTTTTCAACATGGCGTAATCAGGATCAGCACTCAGTTACCCCTGTTATTCTGGATGCACATGCAATTGAAAAGGAGACTGACCAATGGAATATTTTGCTGGTTTGGATGTGTCCATGGAAGAGACGCATATCTGCATTCTGGATCGTGAAGGGGCCCTTATTCGTGAAGGAAAAGCGAGCTCAACACCAAAAGCGATCGCTGACTTCCTCGCTTCTGGACCACCATGTGCCAAAGTTGTATTTGAAACGGGACGGATGGCACCAATGCTTTACCATGGGCTGACGGAGCTTGGTGTCCCGGTTGTTTGCATCGAGAGCAGGCAAGCATATCAGGCCCTTAAATCTCTGGCCGGCCACAAGACGGACCGCAATGATGCCCGCGGTTTGGCACACCTGGCGCGGACGGGATTCTACAAGCCGACCCATGTCAAATCACTGTCAGCGCACGCAATCCGGTCGCTGATCGCAGCCCGCAAGAAGCTGGTCGGACAGCGTGTGACGCTCGACAATCAGATCCGCGGTCTGGTCGTCGTCTTCGGCGTGCGGCTGCCACGAGCTTTGTCTCCGGCATTCAAAAACGCGGCGCTAAAAGTTAGCGATGGAGTGCCTGGCCTCCATGCCGCAATTTGCGGACTGTTCGCAGCACGCGAAGCAATCCTCGCGGCGGTTGCAGCCATTGATGGCGACATCAAAAAGATGACCCGCAAATCCGAAGTCTGCCAGCGCCTTATGACGGTACCAGGGGTCGGTCCGATCACAGCATTGGCCTTTGCCGCAGCAATTGATGATCCGTCGCGTTTCAGGAAATCGCGTGATGTGGGGGCGTATCTTGGACTGGTGCCGCGACGGCATCAATCTGGTGAAATCGACTACACGGGCAGCATCTCAAAGCGGGGCGACGTGCGCGTCAGAACGCTTCTCTATGAGGCCGCCAATGTGATGCTGACGCGGTATGCCGCTCCGCTCAAATTGAAGACATGGGCCCTCGCAATCGGTGCGCGCTCAACGATGAGAAAGGCCCGAGTGGCTCTGGCGCGTCGTCTGGCAATCATACTTCATGCCATTATGCGAGACAAAACTGACTTCCAGTCCGCGTAAGGCTTACGAGGCGACAACGAGGATTCCTAAATCAAAGTTCCCATCTGGGACGATGCCCGAGGGAGGGCGTGAGACACGGCGCCGATTCTGTAGCAACAGCCAAGACCAACGGTATGATTGCGGTTTCAACATTGCCGACCCACACCCAGCCAACCCCATCATGAACCTCAGAGTTCGAAGAGAGCAAAGGCAACCTCTGACATCAAAAGCAGGAAACTCAGGAAACACGCATTGACAGATTAGAGAACAAAGGCAACCTCTGACATCAAAAGCAGGAAACTCAGGAAACACGCATTGACAGATTAGAGAACAAAGATCGTAAGACGATCGCGAAGATGCTGCGCCATGAACTTCCGCCTGGGTATCGTCGGTCGGAAGCGCCTCGGCGGCCAACGCTTGATGGTTATGTTGGTGTGGTCGATGAGATACTGCGCACAGACAAAGCCCTGATCAAAAAGCAGCGACACACGGCCAAGCGCATCTTTGAACGGCTGCGCGATGAGCATGGATATGCCGGCAGCCTGACCACGGTGACCTATTACGTGCGCGAGCAAAAACGGCGCACCAAAGAGGTGTTTGTGCCGTTGTCGCATCGGCCGGGCCATGCGCAGGTTGATTTTGGTGAGACGCTGGGCGTGATCGGTGGCGTGGAATGCAAGATCCACTTCTTCGTGATGAGCTTGCCACATTCTGATGCGGTGTTTGTGAAGGAATATCCAGCTGAGACAACCGAGGCGTTTTGCGATGGCCATGTGTCCGCCTTTGCATTCTTTGGCGGCATTCCGCAATCCATTCTCTACGACAATACCAAGATCGCCGTGGCTCGGATACTCGGGGATAAGACGCGCATCCGCACACGTCGGTTTACGGAACTGCAGTCGCATTACTTGTTTGATGACAAGTTTGGCAGACCCGCGCGAGGGAACGATAAAGGCAACGTTGAGGGCATGGTTGGATACACCCGCCGCAACTTCATGGTTCCCGCACCTCGCTATGACAGCTTTGATGATCTGAACGCACATTTGGAAGAGAAGTGTTTAGCACGTCAGGACGATACGTTGCGGGGTCACACCCAAACCATAGGCGCACGCCTGATGTCGGATTTGGATGCTCTGATGGGATTGCCCGTCGCAGAATATGAAGCCTGCGATCACGTCAGCACGCGTGCAACGTCGATCTCAATGGTGCGCTATCGCAGCAATGATTACTCGGTGCCAGTAGCCTATGCGCACCACGATGTTCATGTGCGTGGGTTTGTGCATGAGGTTATCATCGGCTGCGGCAATGAGATTATTGCGCGGCACAAACGATCCTACACATCAGCGGATATGGTCTTTGACCCATTGCACTTTTTGCCCCTGCTTGAACAAAAGGTGGGTGCCCTGGATCAGGCCGCGCCTTTGCAGGGTTGGCATTTGCCAGATGTATTTGCCACGCTGCACCGACTGCTTGAAGCCAGAATGGGTAAGCCGGGCAAGCGAGAATACGTTCAAGTCTTGCGCCTTTTGGAGACCTTCGAAATGGATGTTGTGCAAGGCGCAATCCAGCAGGCAATAGATATGGGTGCAATTGGCTATGACGCCGTAAAACACCTTGTACTGTGTCGGGTTGAGAAGCGGCCACCACGATTGGATTTGGACTTCTATCCATACTTGCCCAAGGCCAATGTCGGCACAACACGCCCATCCAGTTACATGAGCTTGATGGGAAGGACCGCGGCATGACCGAAGCCCCTCGGATTCTTCTACGGCATCATCTTAAACAACTGCGACTGCCAACGTTCCAAGGCGAGTATGCCAAACAGGCGCAGCTCTGTGCTGCAGAGAACAAAGATCACATCCACTATCTGGCGCGGCTGTGTGAGATGGAATTGATCGACCGCGAACGCCGGATGATTGAACGGCGCATCAAAGCGGCGAAGTTCCCCAGCACCAAGAGCTTGGATAGCTTTGACTTCAAGATCATGCCAAGCTTGAACAAGCCCCTGACGATGGATCTGGCACGATGCGATTACGTTAATCGCAGGGAGAACATCATCGCGCTCGGCCCGTCAGGCACGGGCAAGACACACATCGCCCTGGGACTTGGGCTGGCTGCATGTCAAAGAGGACTGAAGGTGCGCTTCACAACGGCTGCGGCATTAGTCCATGATCTGATCGAGGCTCAAGATGAGCGGAGATTGCAGCGCCTTCAAAAGCAACTGACCAGCCAGAACCTGTTGATCATTGATGAACTGGGCTTCGTACCGCTCAGCAAATCTGGCGCAGAGCTGCTCTTCGAGGTCATATCCCAATGCTATGAACGCGGCTCCATCATCATAACCTCGAACCTGCCCTTCGATGAATGGACTGAAGTCTTTGGCTCTGAGCGGCTGACCGGTGCGCTACTCGATCGTTTAACCCATCACGTCCACATCCTCGAGATGAATGGCGAAAGCTATCGGCTCAAACACAGTCGCAACAACCGAAAATAACCAGCCCGCAATCACAGTCAGAATAATGCTGGCCTTATGGCCAGCATGCGCTTTGGCACGCTTCAGCTTTGTGACGAGCACGCGTGCAAAAGCGCCACAAAACATCAACCGAAGTGGCCCATTTTTACGCCGCGACATGGACCCATTTTACTCTGCGATTGACACGGCGGCTTGATCTTGGTTTGATGGCTTGATGCCGTTGATGAAATCGACGCCTTCGATGACGTCGGCGAGATGAGCGAAGCCGCGCAGTTTGCGCCAGCTTTTTTTCAGCGCATTGTCCGAGTTTGAACATCATGTGGAGCATGCCGTCTCTGTTGAGACAGCCCTTGGTGCGTTTGGTTCTATGGCGGATCGTGGCGAAGGCGCTCTCGATGGGGTTTGAAGAGATCAAAGGCAGCATGTGCATCTTCGCGGGTCTCGGCCTGCCAGATGTCGTGCAACATTTTCCTGGCCTTGGGCTGGGTGCGCTTTGGGAGATAATTGAGGACATTGCCAGTTTTGTGGAACCGGTGTAAAACACGGGCGGAAGCCAAGGCCGCAATCTTCGAATATATCGAGGTCTTCCACAACCGTCAGCGCCGTCACTCCGCCATCGGATACCAAACGCCGCAACAGGCGTTCAACAATATGACTTGGAAAATGGCCGCATAGGGTCAATAATCAAGGCTCAATTAGCATTGATTATGCGTGGCGTATTACAGGCAGGATGCCTGCTGCTGCGGCAAGTATCGCGCGCGGCGTTTGGTGGCTCGGAAGGACGGCAAGGTGGAACCACCGAAGGTAGCTGTCCAGGTATTTGGTTGCGATACCCCGATGGCGGCGCAGAAAGGTCTTTAACCGCTCATGCCGACTGTTCACGGTTTGAATGTGCAATTCACCACGGACACGTTCTCCGGCGGTCCGGTTGAGACTTTCATGGCTGACGCCCATTTCTGCGGCGCAGGGCGGGTACCCGGTGCAGCCATCGGTCACCGGGAGAGCGTCCCCATCAAGACGTGGCTGCAGAACCGTTTTGAGATGTTCGGCTGTCACCGCAGGCAAGACAGCACTGATGGTGGTGCCTGATCGGTCGACTGCAACGAGGACCGGAACCTGCTCCTTCGACAATCCGCGTTTTGAGGCCTTTCCCCCGCGTTTGCGGGCTTTTCGAGAGAGATTACGCTCCCCTTTCCGGCTGCGCGGAAAGAACGTCTCGTCGGCTTCGACGATCCCGCACAGCTTGACCGCACCGACCGTTACAGCCTGAAGAAAGCGATGACGCCAACGAAAAGCTGTGGTGTCGGCCACCATACAACGCCCGTCGGACGCCTTTACCGTTTCGCCGTCGCGCAGGGAAGCTGCAAACTCTGCCCACCTGTCCTTGTGGCGCAAGCGGGCAAGCGGCGTCCCGGTCAGCGCGTTGAAGGTTTTGCGACAGCTTTTGCAAAAGAACCTCGTCAGGCCACTTGCATGGCCTCTGATGATCGCACCGCCCGAAGCGCAGTGCGGACAGATACGCCCCTCGCGAACAGTCGCCTCAAGGAGATCGATCACGCTTTCCAGCGACGAAACCCCGGCAACGAGCCGTCCGGTTTCAGCCCGTTGTTTCGATGAAAGGTTGTCGATCTCGTTAAGCCACACCAAAAAAGCCTGATGATCCATGTGCCGCACCCATAATTTTGTTCATGGTGTGTTCTATCACAGGTCGCCACGCATAATAAATGCTAATTGAGCCATAATCAAACTGTCCGGAAACAGGGACGAAGTCCAGACAATGGCTCGCAGTACATCGGCCACGACTTCCAGAACGGGATTGCCTGGCCGGGCGCGAAATCCTCGCCGTCCTTTGTCCGCGCTCCCGAAGGCAACGGCCGCGCCGAGCGATTCATTCGAACCCTGAAGGAAAACCTGCTCCGGGTCAGAACTTTCGACACCATCGAGGAACTCCAGGCCGCCCTGCAAAAGTTCAAGGAGGACTACAACGAAGAATGGCCGATCCAGCGGCACGGACACCGTTCGCCAAACCAGTTCAGATGTGACGCAATGGACAAAATCCAGGCCGCCGCATAAGCTTCACGAGTGTCTCAATAACCCTAGGGTGCTACATGACGGAGCGTACTGCGCGAAGGTATGTGCTTTGTTTTATCTTCCGGCTTCAGGCGGTTGATCTTGTATTCTTGCACAGTCCTAGAGGTGATAGTGGAGAGGCTCAATTTCCCAAAAAACGGCATCAAGTGCATATCAATTCGGCGGTAATGGTCTTTCACCCAAATCTTGTTGCGTTCGCCTTCTGTGAGGACTTCGTATTCCCGTTTGAAACGATCCGCTGCGTGTCGAAAGGTTTTTTCATTCAGTAGCTCACCATGCCGATGCTTATCTCGTAGCGAGAAGAGCCAATCCTCGGCAAAGTCTTTGGCTCTGGCCAGACTTTCTTCCTTGGTGCTCACCCGGTGGTTCTTGCCGCCAAGGTAGACGGAACTCTGCCAAACAGGGCTGCCGGTTCGCTTGTAGACGTGAACTTTACCGCCCAGAATCGAGTGTTTTTCGGCCATTTTCCACGCACCTCCAAAATGTGTCATTTTGTGTAAGGGTTGTGTAAGAGTAAACCAGCACAGATTCTGGGTAAAGAGTCAGCCTACTACCATCAAATTTCTAATAAAATACAATTATATCAATGGGATAGTGGCGGAGAGACAGGGATTCGAACCCTGGGTGGGCTTGCACCCACAGCGGTTTTCGAGACCGCCCCGTTCGACCACTCCGGCACCTCTCCGCGGGGGTCTGGAGGATGCGTGTAATTGCCTTTTTGGGGTGGGGCAAGGGCTTTTGCATTGTCTGGCGGCAGAATTTGCATAGGTTTAGGGAATACAACTTCAACCCAGGAGCGGCCGTGCCCACGATCCTCATTCTCCGCACTCGTTTTTTCACCCTGTTAATGGCCTTGATTGGCCTGTCTTTGCTGGCAGGCGCACCCGGCCAGGCGGCTAATCGTGACCGCTTGGAAGCGTTTCTGGAGCTGACGGGTTTTGACGTTGCGCTCGACAGTATTGCGCTGTCGGCGGAACATGCGCCGGATATGCTGGGCTTGCAGACCAGCGATTTCGGCGACAGTTGGCGCATTATGGCCGAGCAGGTGTTTGACACCGGGGTGATGCATAAAATGGCCCTCGATATCTTGGAAAAGACCCTTTCGGATGACCTTTTGGTCCATGCGGCAGGGTTTTACGCCTCAGACCTCGGGCAACGGCTGGTCGAGGTCGAAAACGCGTCACATATGGTGGAAGATGACGATGCCAAGCGCGCCGAAGGCGAGGCACTGGTGGCGGATTATGGCACCGAACCCGGAACGCGCGGGGCTGTGCTGACCCAGTTGAACGAGGCGGTGGACAGTGCGGGCACAGGTGTGCGGGCCGTTCAGGAGTTGCAGGTGCGGTTCCTGATGGCGGCGTCTCATGCCGGGGTTCTGGAAAACGAAATTGATGAAGGCGCGTTGCGCGCGCTGCTGCGTGAGGGCGAAGATGAACTGCGCGCAAGCCTGAAGGAGTCGAGCCTGGCTTCGGCGGCCTATACCTATCGCGATATCTCGGACGCGGATATGATCGCCTATCGCGATGCCCTGCGCGACCCCAAGATGCAGCGGGTCTACGAGTTGATGAATGCGATCCAGCACGAGGTGATGGCCAACCGGTTTGAGGCATTGGCCGATCGGATGGCGGGCGTGCAACGCGGTGAGGATCTGTAGATATGGCGATGATCATGCGTCTTGGTGCGGCAATGTGCAGTGTCCTCCTGCTGGCTCTGCCGGTGCAGGCCGAACGCGCGCCGCAGATCGTGGCGCTGCTTGAGGCGCTGAAAATCTCGGACACGATCGGTATCATGCAGGAAGAGGGCATCGACTATGGCGAGGATGTCGCCAACCAATTGCTGCCCGATGCCGATGCGGGCAGCTGGGCAAAGACGGTTGCGCGTATTTACGACCATGACAAGATGTTTGCCCTGATTGCCGCCGCTTTCGAGGCGGAGCTGGGTGATACCGATTTGACACCGGTTCTGGATTATTTTCAATCTGACGACGGGGCAGAGATCGTCACGCTGGAAGTTTCGGCCAGGCGCGCGTTTCTGGATTCCGATACCGAGGCCGCTGCGGCGGATCGCTATCAGGAACTGTCTGAAAACGGTGCGCCACTGATTGAGCATGTCGCAACCTTGATGCGCGACAGCGATCTGGTCGAGATGAACGTGGCGGGGACGCTGAACTCGGACCTGATGTTTTATCGCGGGCTGACGGATGGCGGCGCGTTCGAGATGAGTGAGGATGAAATGCTGGCCGATGTCTGGGCGCAGGAAGAGGATTTGCGCCGCTCCTCCGAGGACTGGCTGAAATCCTTCCTGGCTATGGCCTATCAGCCGCTGAGCGCCGAACAACTGGAGGCCTATGCCATCTTTTATCGCAGTCCCGAAGGGCGCGATCTGAACCGGGCGATCTTTGTCGCCTTCGATCAGATGTACGAAGAAATCTCGTATCTTCTGGGGCGCGCCGTGGCCCAGCAGATGCAAAGCGAAAAGCTGTGAGGAAAAACCGGACAAATCCGGGCAAGACTGCTTGACTTTCAACCCTGTCTCTTGAATAAGCGCGCATCCCGGCAAGTTGTTCTTGCGCGGGGCTGATATCAATACTGCCCGATAGGGCGCGCTGTCCGAGGTGGCCATCAGGCCGAAAACACCCAAAGCGGGGACCACAGGATGCGGGAATGCAAAGGAAATGCACATGTTTGCGGTCCTCAAGACCGGTGGCAAGCAATACAAGGTCCAGTCGGGCGATATGCTCCGTGTGGAAAAGCTTGCGGCAGATGCCGGTGACAAAGTTCAATTCAACGAGATTCTGATGCTGGGCGGCGACAAGCCGGTCATCGGGTCGCCTTTGGTGGACGGCGCTGCCGTGCAGGCCGAAGTGGTGGACCAGATCAAAGGCGACAAGGTGATCCACTTTGTCAAACGCCGCCGGAAGCATGGCAGCCAGCGTACAAAAGGACACCGTCAGCAACTGACCGTCCTGCGCGTCACCGAGATCCTTGAAAAAGGTGGCGATAAATCCGGCGTGATGGCCACGATGGGTGCCGGATCGGTTGCGGCGGTTGCTGTTGCTGCGGCACCTGCCAAGAAAGCCGAGAAAAAGGCCGAGGCGCCAAAGAAGGCTGAAAAGAAAGCCGAACCCAAGGCCGAGAAAAAAAGGCCGAGCCCAAGAAAGCCGCCAAGGCCGAGGCCGGGTTGGACGATCTGAAAAAGTTGTCGGGTGTTGGCCCCGCACTTGAGAAAAAACTGCATGAAGCAGGTGTTACAACCTACGCTCAGATTGCAGCATGGACCGAAGCAGACGTAGCTGCTATGGACGAGAAACTGTCGTTCAAAGGCCGGATCGAGCGTGAAGGCTGGATCGACCAGGCCAAAGATCTGGCTAAAGGCTAAGGAGAGACAAGATGGCACATAAAAAAGCAGGCGGTTCATCCCGCAACGGTCGCGACTCAGCGGGCCGTCGTCTTGGCGTGAAACTCCATGGTGGTCAGTCGGTTATCCCCGGCAACATCATCGTGCGTCAGCGCGGCAATAAATTCTGGCCCGGCGAGGGCGTTGGTCAAGGCAAAGACCACACGATTTTTGCCAAGGTTGACGGCGCCGTGAAGTTCCACAAGGGCTTCAAGGGTCGCACCTTTATTTCGGTTCTGCCAATGGTTGAGGCCGCTGAGTAAGCCGACCTTAAGGTTTTGAAATCAAAAAGGGATCGGCAGAGAGCCGGTCCCTTTTTCTTTGGCTCAATTAGCATTGATTATGCGTGCCAACCTGTAATAGAACACACCATGAACAAAATTATGGGGTGCGGCACATGGATCATCAGGCTTTTCTGGTGTGGCTCAACGAGATCGACGACCTTTCATCGAAACAACGGGCTGAAACCGGACGGCTCGTTGCCGGGGTTTCGTCGCTGGAAAGCGTGGTCGATCTCCCTGAGGCGAATGTTCGCGAGGGGCGTATCTGTCCGCACTGCGCTTCGGGCGGTGCGATCATCAGAGGCCATGCAAGTGGCCTGACGAGGTTCTTTTGCAAAAGCTGTCGCAAAACCTTCAACGCGCTGACCGGGACGCCGCTTGCCCGCTTGCGCCACAAGGACAGGTGGGCAGAGTTTGCAGCTTCCCTGCGCGACGGCGAAACGGTAAAGGCGTCCGCTGAGCGTTGTATGGTGGCCGACACCACAGCTTTTCGTTGGCGTCATCGCTTTCTTCAGGCTGTAACGGTCGGTGCGGTCAAGCTGTGCGGGATCGTCGAAGCCGACGAGACGTTCTTTCTGCACAGCCGGAAAGGGGAGCGTAATCTCTCTCGAAAAGCCCGCAAACGCGGGGGAAAGGCCTCAAAACGCGGATTGTCGAAGGAGCAGGTTCCGGTCCTCGTTGCAGTCGACCGATCAGGCACCACCATCAGTGCTGTCTTGCCTGCGGTGACAGCCGAACATCTCAAAACGGTTCTGCAGCCACGTCTTGATGGGGACGCTCTCCCGGTGACCGATGGCTGCACCGGGTACCCGCCCTGCGCCGCAGAAATGGGCGTCAGCCATGAAAGTCTCAACCGGACCGCCGGAGAACGTGTCCGTGGTGAATTGCACATTCAAACCGTGAACAGTCGGCATGAGCGGTTAAAGACCTTTCCGCGCCGCCATCGGGGCATCGCGAGCAAATACCTGGACAGATGCCTTCGGTGGTTCCACCTTGCCGTCCTTCCGAGCCACCAAACGCCGCGCGCGATACTTGCCGCCGCCGCAGGCATCCTGCCTGTAACACGCCACGCATAATCAATGCTAATTGAGCCTTTTCTTTTGGTGGTTTTTGACGTCACGATCGCTCACAATCACATGAGAGCCGGGTTATTTGTAAGACAAGAGGGGCGAGCCCCTCGCGTGCACTTTGAGGAGAAGGCGCATGAAACTGGAAACGATCATCAATCAACCCGTGATCGAGGCTGAGAGCTTTGATCTGCGCCCGTTGCGCGCGTCTGATGCCGGGCTGATCACGCTTTATGCCGGCGATGCGCGGGTGGCCAATTTCACCACTGATATTCCCCATCCGCTGCCCCGGGCACGGTCGAGGCGTTTATCGCGCGCGCAGGTGCCGATGACCGGGTTGAGGATGTCTGGGCGATGGATGCCTCCAAATCCGGCGGAGCCGAGTTGATGGGCGTGATCGGGCTGGAGCGGATGGACCGTGATCAATCCGAGATCGGGTATTGGGTGGCCCCGGGCTATTGGAACACCGGTGTGGCCTCGGCCGCAGTGGAAGTGTTGTTGGAGGCCAACCCGCAAGATAGCGCCACCACCTATGCCAGCGTGTTTCAGGACAATCCGGCGTCGGCCCGCGTGTTGACCAATTGCGGCTTTGAGTATCTGGGCAACGCCGAAGCATTCTCGGTTGCGCGCAATGCCAATGTCGCCACCTGGACCTATAGTCGCAAGGCGTAATGGGATGGTGTCGCTTTTCACCTCGCGTCTAAGAGCCTGATTTAAAACCAGTTGAATGAATCCAGTAGGTTGTGATTCTGTTCGGTTTGATAGCTGAACGGAGATATTTATGGCCTGGACAGACCTCACCCGCCGCCAGCATGAGCGCGCAGGCGGCAGGTATGCAAGTGATTTGACCGATGCAGAATGGGCAATAATCGTCCCTTTACTCCCGGCGCGCAGAACAACGGGCAGACCCCGTACCATTGATTTGCGTGATGTGTTTGACGCGATCCTTTATATCGCGACACCCGGTTGCCGGTGGCGTATGTTGCCCAATGACTTCCCGGCGGTTTCCACGGTGCGTGGCTGTTTCCATTCATGGCGCAGGGATGGCCTGCTGGATGAGATAAACCGTGGGCTCGTCAGAAGCGCGCGACTGGCCGAGGGTCGCAAGGCCCGGCCAACAGCGGGGGTCATCGACAGTCAGAGCGTAAAAACAACGGAAAGTGGCGGGGTTGGAGGCTATGACGCAGGCAAAAGGATAAAGGGGCGCAAACGCCATATCGTGACCGATACCATCGGATTGCTCATTGGCTTCGTAGCCCACAGTGCCGGTATTCAAGACCGGGATGGCGCGCCTGACGTGCTGGCGACTGTCGCGAACCGCTATCCCACGCCGGGTCATCTATTCGCCGATGGAGGCTATGCAGGGCCCGGATTACGAGACGCGCTGAAAGCCATTGGCTGCTGGACCGTCCAGATCATCAAACGCTCTGATACGGTCGAGGGGTTCGAGGTTTTGCCCCGTGGATGGGTGGTCGAGCGCACCTTCGCCTGGCTCGGACGATGCCGTCGTTTGGCAAAGGACCGGGAGAAATCCATCGCAAGCGCCGAAGGGTGGCTGCTTATCGCCCACATCCGTCGCGTCACACGCCACCTCGCAAGGAATTGAAAGCGTTCAATTAGTTTGGCTCAATTAGCATTGATTATGCGTGCCAACCTGTAATAGAACACACCATGAACAAAATTATGGGGTGCGGCACATGGATCATCAGGCTTTTCTGGTGTGGCTCAACGAGATCGACGACCTTTCATCGAAACAACGGGCTGAAACCGGACGGCTCGTTGCCGGGGTTTCGTCGCTGGAAAGCGTGGTCGATCTCCCTGAGGCGAATGTTCGCGAGGGGCGTATCTGTCCGCACTGTGCTTCGGGCGGTGCGATCATCAGGGGCCATGCAAGTGGCCTGACGAGGTTCTTTTGCAAAGGCTGTCGCAAAACCTTCAACGCGCTGACCGGGACGCCGCCTGCCCGCTTGCGCCACAGGGACAGATGGGCAGGGTTCGCAGCTTCCCTGCGCGACGGCGAAACGGTAAAGGCGTCCGACGGGCGTTGTATGGTGGCCGACACCACAGCTTTTCGTTGGCGTCATCGCTTTCCCGAGGCCGTAACGGTCGGTGCGGTCAAGCTGTGCGGAATCGTCGAAGCCGACGGGACGTTCTTTCCGCGCAGCCGGAAAGGGGACCGTAATCTCTCTCGAAAAGCCCGCAAACGCGGGGGAAAGGCCTCAAAACGCGGATTGTCGAAGGAGCAGGTTCCGGTCCTCGTTGCGGTCGACCGATCAGGCACCGCCATCAGTGCTGTCTTGCCTGCGGTGACGGCCGAACATCTCAAAACGGTTCTGCAGCCACGTCTTGATGGGGACGCTCTCCCGGTGACCGATGGCTGCACCGGCTACCCGCCCTGCGCCGCAGAAACGAGCGTCAGCCATGAAAGTCTCGACCGGACCGCCGGAGAACGTGTCCGTGGTGAATTGCACATTCAAACCGTGAACAGTCGGCATGAGCGGTTAAAGACCTTTCCGCGCCGCCATCGGGGCATCGCGAGCAAATACCTGGACAGATGCCTTCGGTGGTTCCACCTTGCCGTCCTTCCGAGCCACCAAACGCCGCGCGCGATACTTGCCGCCGCCGCAGGCATCCTGCCTGTAACACGCCACGCATAATCAATGCTAATTGAGCCATTAGTTTTAAATCAGACTCTAACGCTGCGGCCTGTATCAGCTGCGGATGCGGGCGAGATGGCGGCGCTGGCCGAGGATTTTGATGTTGTGCGCCATACGGGCACATGGCCATGGCCGCCTGATCCTGCGGTGACGCT
This sequence comes from Roseovarius sp., assembly GCA_965207105.1. GTDB lineage: Bacteria > Pseudomonadota > Alphaproteobacteria > Rhodobacterales > Rhodobacteraceae > Roseovarius. Next base: position 184,444 of record CBDBLS010000072.1, read on the forward strand.
GGCCCGATGTGCCGAAGAGGCCTGTCACGACGCCGCGCGCTATGTGGCCCGGGCCGATGGCACGTTGATCGGCATGGTTCTCGTCAAGGCAGGCGGTGAATTTGGCTATATGCTGGCCGCCCGCCATTGGGGGCAGGGCTATGCCACCGAAATGGGGCGGGCTGCGATTGATCATTTCTTTGCAACCGGACCCTGGCCGCGTCTGAAGGCGGTTGTGTTTGAGGATAACCCGGCCTCGGTGCGGGTGTTGGCAAAGCTGGGTTTTGTCGAAGGCCCGGCTGGTGAGGGCCAATGCATCGCGCGAGGTGGGGTTTTTCCAACCCGAACTTTCGTGATGGAGCGACCGCAGGGTTGAGACCTCTCACGTTTCGCTCTATCGCAGTGCCACCCAGCCGGAAAGTAACACTATGAAATTTCTCGATCTCGCAAAGGTCTATATTCGCTCCGGTGCGGGCGGCAACGGATGCATCAGCTTCCGGCGCGAGAAGTATATCGAATATGGCGGCCCCGATGGCGGCGATGGCGGCAAGGGGGGCTCGGTCTGGGCCGAGGCGGTTGATGGGCTGAACACGTTGATCGATTTTCGCTATCAACAGCATTTCTTTGCCAAGAACGGACAGCCCGGCATGGGCCGTCAACGCACCGGCAAGGATGGCAATGACATCGTGTTGCGCGTGGCCGTGGGCACCGAGATCCTCGATGAAGATCAGGAAACGGTGATCGACGAGCTAATGACTGTGGGCGACCGGGTGCTGTTGGCTAAGGGCGGCAATGGCGGCTTTGGAAACCTGCATTTCAAAACCTCAACCAATCAGGCTCCGCGCCGGGCCAATCCGGGCCAGGAGGGGGTGGAACGTACGATCTGGCTGCGCCTCAAGCTGATCGCCGATGTCGGCCTGCTGGGGCTGCCCAACGCGGGCAAATCCACCTTTCTGGCTGCCACCTCGAACGCGCGGCCCAAGATTGCCGATTACCCGTTCACCACGCTGCATCCCAATCTGGGCGTTGTCGGCGTCGACGGTGTGGAGTTCGTTGTGGCCGATATCCCCGGTCTGATTGGTGGCGCGTCCGAGGGCAGGGGGCTGGGTGATCTGTTCCTAGGTCATGTCGAACGCTGCTCGGTCTTGTTGCATCTTGTCGATGGCACGTCCGAGACGATTGCCGAGGATCACGCGACGATCATTCATGAACTTGAGGCCTATGGTGGTGCCCTGGCCGACAAGCCGCGCATCACCGTGCTGAACAAGATTGATGCCTTGGATGACGACAGACGGGCCGAGGCCAAAGCAGCCCTTGAGGCTGCAGTGGGCGGTCCTGTGCTTGAGATGTCGGGCGTGGCCCGTGAAGGGCTGACCGAGGTGCTGCGCACCCTGCGCTCGGAAATTGACGAAGATAAACTGCGCTATGCGGTGCAAGACGACGAGCCGGAAACATGGCAGCCCTAGACAGCGCAAAACGGCTGGTGATCAAGATCGGCTCGGCCCTGTTGGTGGACCGTGACAGTGGTGCATTGAAATCCGACTGGCTGCAGGCGCTGGTTGATGATGTCGCGCGGCTTAAGACGCGGGGGATGGATGTGATACTGGTCTCCTCCGGCTCGATCGCTCTGGGGCGCGGGGTGCTGAACCTGCCCGCAGCGGATTTGTCACTGGAGCAATCGCAAGCCGCCGCCGCTGTTGGCCAGATCAAACTGGCTGGCGCGTATGAGCGCGCTTTGGAAGCGCATGGGCTGAAGGCCGCGCAGGTTCTGGTGACACTGGAAGACAGCACGGATCGCCGCCGTTATCTCAATTCCCGTGCCACGCTGGAGCAGTTGTTGAAGCTGGGTGTGGTGCCGATCGTCAATGAAAACGACACCGTTGCCACAGACGAAATCCGCTATGGCGATAATGACCGGATGGCAGCACAGGTTGCGGTGACCGCCGGGGCCGACCGGCTGATACTGCTCAGCGATGTGGATGGGTTTTACACGGCCAATCCGACGCAGGACGCGCAGGCCAAACGCTTTGACGTGATCGAAAGCATCACCCCCGAGATCGAGGCGATGGCAGGTGATGTCGGGTCTGGCCTGTCCAAAGGCGGTATGAAAACCAAGCTGATGGCGGCGAAGACGGCCATGGCCGGCGGGTGCGACATGGCCATCACCGAAGGCACTGTGTTGCATCCCATCATGGCCCTTGAGGCCGGGGCGCCCGCCACATGGTTCCGTGCGCAGGGTGACCCGCAACAAAAGCGCAAGGCCTGGATCGCGGCAATGAAACCCAAGGGAGAAGTGGTGCTGGACGCCGGGGCAATCAAAGCCCTGAAAGGCGGCAGCAGTCTGTTGCCCGCCGGGGTTGTGGCGGTGCATGGCGCATTCCTGCGTGGCGATCCGGTGGCTGTGATGGACGCGGCAGGTCAACCACTGGGGCAGGGGTTGACCCGTTATGATGCTGGTGATGCACAGAAAATTCGTGGGCTGCGCAGCGATCAGATTGAAGAGGTTCTGGGCCATCCGGCCCGTGGCCCATTGGTTCACCGCGATGATATGGCGTTTTAAGCCTGCCTGATGCTAAACTATCCCTGCTTTTACCCAAGGTATGACCCGATGAAAGATCTTGAGAACATTCCCGCTCTGATGGCCGATATTGGCATGCGTGCACAGGCCGCTGCGACAGCTCTGACCGTTGCGTCGCCTGAGGCCAAAGCCAAGGCTTTGAATGCCGCCGCCGATGCCGTCTGGGCACGCCGCGCCGAGATTATTGCCGCCAATGAACAGGATATGGACTTCGGTCGCAACAAGGGGCTGTCAGATGCGATGATGGACCGCCTCAAGCTGACCGAAGACCGTATTCAGGGCATCGTCGACGGTCTTCGCGCCGTTGCCGGGCAGGATGATCCGGTGGGTGAGGTGCTGGCTGAATGGGACCGCCCCACGGGGCTGCACATCCGCAGGGTGCGCACGCCGCTGGGCGTGATCGGCGTGATCTATGAAAGTCGACCCAACGTGACCGCCGACGCCGGGGCGCTGTGCCTGAAATCGGGCAATGCGGTGATTTTGCGGGGCGGTTCGGAAAGCTTTCACTCGTCAGGTGCGATCCATGCCTGCCTGGTTGACGGTCTGCGCGCCGCTGATCTGCCTGAAGATGCTGTGCAACTGGTGCCGACACGTGACCGGGCTGCAGTGCAGGAAATGCTGACCATGACGGACGCAATTGACGTGATCGTGCCGCGCGGGGGTAAGGGCCTTGTAGGGCTGGTCCAGCGCGAGGCGCGGGTGCCGGTTTTTGCCCATCTTGAGGGCATTGTGCATATCTACATCGACAAGGACGCGGACCCGGTTAAGGCCCTCAATGTGGTGTTAAATGCCAAGACCCGGCGCACCGGGATTTGCGGTGCGGCCGAATGCCTGCTGATCCACCGTGATGTGATCGATACGATTGCGCAGGGCGTGATCCGCGCGCTGCTGGACGCAGGTGTTGATGTGCGTGCAGGCGACGGGTTAAGCGCGATTGAGGGCACGACTGAAGCCAGCGACGACGATTGGGGCCGTGAATACCTCGATATGATCATTGCCGCGAAGATCGTCGATAGCATCGACGATGCCATCGCACATATCCGACGGTTCGGTTCGTCCCATACCGACTGTATCCTCACCGAAGATGATGTCGCTGCCGCGCAGTTCTTTCGCCAGCTCGACAGCGCGATTCTGATGCGCAATGCCTCGACCCAGTTCGCCGATGGTGGTGAATTTGGCATGGGGGCCGAGATTGGTATCGCCACCGGCAAGATGCACGCACGCGGCCCGGTGGGGGCAGCTCAGTTAACCAGCTTCAAGTATCTGGTGGATGGGGATGGGACCACCCGCGCCTAAAGCGTGATGGTTAACGCCTCATCCGTAGCGCGATAGCTGCATCTGCGACCCATTAACCCCAGATGATGGGGCAGTAGAACAAATTGCACATGGGCGGGCTGGATATCACGCTGATCGCCCAGATCCAGAAGACCGTCCCAAAGACCCGGATCAACGGTCAGCCTGGGGCCTGAGGCGGTGAGTGTCCAGTTTTTGTCAGCCTGTGCAACGCGGATGTTTCCGCCCATGGGCAAGGCCACTTCGCAGCACAGACACGCCAGCACCACAAGGCGGGCCAGGGTGCGCGGCATACTGTCAGCCCCGGCCCAATCCAGCGTGATACGCCCGTCATGATGCACCCCGCGCCAGATATCACGCAGTTCATCCCCGCGCGTTATCTGCGTGTCCGAAGCCACGCCAAAAGCCAGCCGAAACAAGCGGATACGGGCATTCGCGCTGGCCGCACTGTCGCTGACCAAAGTCATCTCGGACCCCTCGGGCGCGCCAGACAGGCTCAGCAGCTCCAGACCATTATTGACCGCGCCAATCGGACTGATCAGATCATGACAGATACGCGACCCTATGAGGGCGGCCAGGTTCTCGCTATAATATGTCATGTGATCCCATGCTCCCTGAATGGACAAGAAATGATAGAACTCAATGCACTCTTAGAACCCGGTATGTTGGTCGAACATCCCGGGCAACCGGACTGGGGCGTGGGGCAGGTGCAATCCAATGCCGGTGGCAAGATCACGGTTAATTTCCCCGATGCGGGAAAGGTGGTGATTGATGGCAGCCGCATCGCCCTTCTGCCTGTCACTTAGTCATGCCCCACCTTACCAAATGGTTAACACTCGTAAAGGTTGCACCTTTCTAGGGGCTTTTTATTGCCAATCGGCGAGGCTTTGCCTAAAACCCGGGCAAGGATGAGGACCCGCGTCACCATGAGCCGCACAGAGCCACAATTCCGCGTTAAGCTTGCGGAAACACAGGGGGAATTGGAGGCGGCCCAGCGGCTGCGCTATCGTGTTTTTGTCCAGGAACTGGGGGGCGACGGGCCTTTGGTGGATCATGAGCGTGGGCTTGAAGCCGACCGGTTTGATCCTTATTTCGACCATCTGATTCTAAGCACGGACACAAGACCGGATGAGGTTGTCGGCGTTTACCGTCTTTTGCGGCGCGATCAGGCCGCCCAGGCGGGGCAGTTCTATTCAGAGGATGAATATGATCTGAGCGTGCTCAGGTCCTCCGGGCGCGGATTGTTGGAACTGGGCCGGTCCTGCCTTGATCCGGGATTTCGCGGCGGAATGGCTATGTATCATCTCTGGACGGGGCTTGCGCGCTATGTCGCTGATCATAAGATAGAAATCTTGTTCGGAGTGGCCAGCTTTCACGGTACGGACGCAAGTGCGCTGGCCCAACCGTTGTCTTTGCTGCATCACCGCCACCTCGCCCCTGATAACCTGCGCGTACGGGCGCGCAGGGAGGCTTATCAAACCATGGATTTGATCCCCGAGGTCAAACTGGACCGACGCGCGGCGATGATGCAGGTGCCAGCCCTGATCAAAGCCTATCTGCGGGTGGGCGGTTATGTTGGCGACGGGGCCTTTGTCGATCATGGGTTCAACACCACGGATGTCTGTCTGGTGATGGATGCGACCAGGATGAGCGAAAAACAAAAAAGCATTTATAAAAAAGAGATTGCAGGGTGAAATTCACGTGGAACCCCGACCAGGAACCCGAATTTCCGCCGATCCCGGCATGGCGTTGGAGCCTGATCATTCTACGGGCCATTCCGCTGATTTTTGTTCTGACCGTCGGCGTGTTTCTGATGGCGATTTTGCGGTTGATTGAACGGCCCGCCTTTGGCTTGCACCGCCCTGTCACCCCCTTTATCACCATGGCGGTGTGCAGGCTGAGCATGCTGATCTTTGGTATTGGTTACGCGGCCCAGGGCGAGATCATGCGCGAACGCGGGGCGGTGGTGGCGAACCATTCGTCCTGGCTGGATATCTTCGCGTTAAACGCAGGCACGCGGATCTATTTCGTGTCCAAGTCCGAGGTGGCTGGCTGGCCCGGTATCGGGTTGCTGGCGCGGATCACGGGAACAGTGTTTATCGCGCGGGACCCCAAACAGGCCAAACAGCAGTTGGCGCTGTTTGGACAGCGACTGATGGCAGGTCACAAACTGCTGTTCTTTCCCGAAGGGACATCAACAGATGGACTCAGGGTTCTTCCTTTTAAAACAACACTTTTTCAGTCGTTCTTTAATGGTGATCTGCGGGAGAGGATGACGATCCAGCCGGTCACGCTCATCTATACCGCACCGAAAACGCGGGATCACACATTTTATGGCTGGTGGGGCGAGATGAGCTTTGGGGCGCATCTGTTGCAAGTGCTGTCAACAGGTCGTCAGGGCCACGTGAAGATCATCTATCATCCTTCTGTAAAGGTGTCGGATTTTCCAAACCGTAAAGCTCTGGCCAAACATGTTGAAGATGTCGTCCGAGCAAGTATGCCGCCTGAACGTCAAATCTCCGGATAGCTGCTATATGTGCCCGATCAGCGCTCCGAGGGCTGCGGTGGGATCATCGCTGCGCCAAATCTCATCTCCGATGCCAAAGAAATCGGTGAAAGAGGCCAATTGACGAATCAAATCACCATCAAGCGCCCCTTCGGCCACAACTGGAATTTCGATCATCTTCGACCACCAATCAAACAGTTCGGCCTCGGCCTGTGAACCGTCGCCAAGCGCAGTCGCCCCGACGGGGCCAAAGCTGATGTAATCGGCCCCGGATTCCCCCGCGCTCATCCCTTCGTGCTGGGACGTTCCGCAAAAGGCACCAACCACCGCATCAGGCCCCAGTTCCTTGCGGGCATAACGGAGCGTTCGCGCGCCGTCGGTCAGGTGTACGCCGTCAAGGCCCAGACGCTCGACCATGGCCAGATGGCTGTCGATCACCAGGGCGATATCGCGGGAATGGGTGATCTCGCGGCAGGCATCTGCGGCGCGGGCGATGCGGTCCTCATCCTGACTGGCCAGGGCCAGCCGCACGCAGGCCACTTCATGGGTGTCCAGCACGGCGGCAAGGTGGGTCGGAAACTGTGATAGTTCGAATTCGGACGGGGTGATCAGATAAATCTGCGGCTGCTCGGGTTCGGCCATTTTCGGCGCTCCTGCACTGGGTTTCAGCCCCTATAGCTTATGCGGGGGGACAAGGCCAAGAGGTTGGTTTGGGATGAGTATTTTAAGAACAGTGAAAGGGGCAGGGGTTTTCACTGACCATGGTCTGTTTTAAGAGGCAGGGACTTTTGGAGAGATGAGTATGCCTTCAGATAAAGCGCAGCCCGCCTTTGTTCTGGTGCGCCCGCAAATGGGTGAAAACATCGGGGCAGCGGCGCGCGCGATGTGGAATTTCGGATTAGACCGAATGCGCATCGTCGGGCCGCGTGATGGCTGGCCCAATCAGAAAGCCGTCGCGATGGCTTCGGGGGCCGGGCGGTTGCTGGATGAGGCGCGGCTGAGCAATGATCTGACCACTGCTTTGGAAGATTGCCATTATGTTTTTGCCACCACGGCCCGGGCACGGGACCTGACCAAGCCGGTCTTCACGCCGGAACGGGCGATGCAACTGGCTGCCCAGAAAATCCAGGAAGGTCAAAAGCTTGCGGTTCTGTTTGGCCCTGAACGGGCGGGGTTGGAAAACGAAGACATCGCCTGCGCCAATGCGATCATCAATGTGCCGGTGAACCCAAAATTCGCCTCGCTGAACCTAGCGCAATGTGTGTTGCTGACTGGCTATGAATGGCAACGGGCAACGGTTGAGGCGCAGGCCGAACGGGTTGAGATGGCCGGGGCTGACTGGGCCGATCAGCGCGAGGTTGAGGCTTTGGCCACCCATTACGAAGAGCGGCTGGAGCAGGCCGGGTTCTTTTTCCCCGAGCACAAGGCCGAAAGTATGAAGATCAACCTGCGCAACATGTGGAGCCGGATGCCGTTGACCGGAGCGGATGCCAAGATGCTGCACGGGGTGATGCGACAGATGGTGCGTTGGAAGGAGCGGGATTGAAGCCCGCCCCGTGGCGCACTACCGTTGGGAAAACATCTGAGGATTAGCGATGAGCGGCAAGCGCAGCATCTTTGAGGAGGTCGGGCAGGACACGCCCGCGCCCGAGGCCCCAAAAGGCGGGATGATTGATCAAGGCAGACGTGGCGCCCGCAGCGCAATCCGGCTGTGGTTGATGGTGCTGTTTGCGCTGGTTGTCATCATGATCGCGGTGGGCGGGCTGACCCGGCTGACCGATAGCGGGCTGTCTATCACCGAATGGAAACCGGTGACCGGCGCGCTGCCCCCGATGAGTGCCGAGGCGTGGCAGGCGGAGTTCTACAAATACCGCGCCATTCCGGAATACCAGTTGCAGAATAAGGGCATGACCCTTGAGGCCTTCAAGACCATCTACTGGTGGGAATGGGGCCATCGCCAGTTGGGCCGGGTGATCGGGCTGGTCTGGGCGATCGGGTTTTTCGGCTTTCTGGCCGCGCGGCAGATTCCTGTGGGGTGGACCGGGCGGCTGGCGTTATTGGGGGCCTTGGGTGGCGCGCAGGGCGCGATTGGCTGGTGGATGGTGTCCTCTGGCCTGACAGGTACGATGCTGGATGTGGCCAGTTACAGGCTGGCCGTTCATCTGGGCCTGGCCTTTGTGATCCTGGGCTTTATCGCGTGGTACATCATGATGCTGGGCCGGGACGAGCGCGAGTTGATGCAGGCGCGCCGTGCCCGCGAGGCCAAACTGTTTGGCCTGTCTACCGGCTTGCTGCATTTCGCGTTTCTGCAAATCCTGATCGGTGCCTTGGTGGCCGGAATTGATGCGGGACGGACATTCACTGATTGGCCGCTAATGGGCGGAAGCTTGATCCCGGAAGATTTCTGGATGGCGGAGCTGGGCTTGCGCAACCTGTTTGAAAACCCGGGCTTCTTGCAGTTTATCCACCGGGTTACCGGCTATATTTTGCTTGGCTTTGCGATGGTGGTCTGGTCGAAAGGCCGCCGCTCGGCGCATTACGAGACGCGCTTTGCCTTTCATCTGGCCTTTATTGCCCTGATCGGACAGGTGCTGCTGGGCATCATCACCGTGATCTATGTCGCGCCCTGGTATCTGGCGATCCTGCATCAGCTGTTGGCGGTTATCCTGTGGGTGCTGATCCTGCGCGCCCGTTTCCTCAGCCAATACCCCCAGGCTCAATCGGTCAGAGGATAGTCCCATGAGTGCATTTGACGAATTGATCGCCTTTACCCGCGATACCGAGGCGTTAGGGCAGGTGGCGGGGCGCCTTGGCTGGGATCAGGAAACCATGATGCCGCGCGGCGCGGCAGGGCAGCGGGCTGACGAAAGTGGCGCGTTGCAATCGGTGCTGCATGCGCGGCGCACCGATGCGCGCATTGGCGAGTGGCTGGCGGCGGCCGAAGCGGAAACACTGGATCAGGCCGGGGCCGCGATGCTGCGCCATATCCGGCGGGACTATGATCGTCTGGTATGGGTGCCGGGTGATCTGGCTGTGGCATTGGCCAAGCTGACCAGCCGCGCGCAGGGCATCTGGGCCGAGGCCCGTGAGTCCGATGATTTTGCCAGCTTTGCACCGGCTCTCGACGAAGTTCTGGCGTTGAAGCGGCAAGAGGGCGCAGCGCTGGCCGAGGGTGGCGATGTCTATGATGCGTTGCTTGAGGATTATGAACCACAGACCACGGCCGCCGATATCCAGACCCTGTTTGACGCGATGCGCCCCGGTCTGGTGGCGTTGCGGGAACAGGCCTTGGCAGGAAAAGACGCAGGCGTGGTGAGCGGCCAGTTTGACGAACAGGCGCAGATGAAACTGTCCCGCCAGTTGGCCAAGGTCTTTGGCTATGACATGGCGCGGGGCCGGGTTGACAAGGCCGTGCATCCGTTTTCCAGCGGGTCGGGCGATGACGTGCGCATCACCACACGCACCAGCGCCGAGGACCCGTTCAACTGCATCTATTCGACCATCCACGAGGTTGGGCACGGCTGCTATGAGCAAAACATCGCCCCCGACTATCGGTTGACGCCGCTGGGGCAGGGCGTGTCGATGGGCGTGCATGAAAGCCAAAGCCGGATTTATGAGAACCAGTTCGGGCGCAGCCGGGCGTTTTGCGGTTGGTTATACTCTCAGATGCGGGACGTCTTTGGAGATTTCGGTATCGACGGAGAGGATGCGTTCTACGCCGCCGTCAACCGCGTGCAGCGTGGGTTTATCCGCACCGAGGCGGATGAGGTGCAATACAACCTGCATATCATGCTGCGCTTTGATCTGGAGCGTGCGCTGGTGGCGGGCGATCTGCAGGTGGTTGATTTGGAAGCGGCGTGGAATGATCGCTTCAAGGCCGATTTCGGCTATGATATCGTGCGCCCTTCGGACGGGGTGTTGCAGGATGTGCATTGGTCGGTTGGCCTGTTTGGCTATTTTCCGACATACAGTCTTGGCAATGTCTATGCCGGGTGTTTGCACAGCGCTCTGCGACGGGCGCAACCTGATCTGGACGCGGCTTTGGCGGAGGGCGATCTGGCCCCGGCTACGGCGTGGCTGCGCGAGGCAGTGCAGGTGCATGGCGGGCTTTTTGCCCCGCGCGAGGTAATCACCCGGGCCTGCGGGGTCGAGCCAACCTCCGAGCCATTGATGGTCTATCTGGATGAGAAATTTGGCGGGCTTTATCCGCAAGGGTGAGCATCGGATTGGTCACTCAGCCCAGGCCCCTCCATTGGACTCTGGTTGACGCGTATAGCACCAAAACGTCCAATATCGCGGCAACCGCATCTCCGCAGACCACCGAAGTGTTGCCCGCACAAAAAGCGCGGGATCGGCTTTGGCAGGCTGCGAATAAGTGTCAGCCGTGCGAGGGCAGTATTAGGCAGTCATATCGCCCGAACCGGGCCGCGTCCAAACAGGCAATGCGAGGCCGTGTTGGTAAAGAATACGCGGTTGTTTTGCGCAGGATCAGCCGTCCAGATTCACGACACGTTCGTCTTTTTCGGCGGGCTTCTCGATCCACTTCGACAGGATTGCATTTAGCGTAGCGCGGTTACGTGTCTCGACGGCCTGGCGCAGGGATTGCAGCACATTGGCCATCTCGATTTCTGACAGGTGGCCTTCCTGCGCGCGCAAAATCTTGGGGTGAGGCGTGGTCAGCATGTCCGAGCCGATCAGCAACTCTTCATGCAGTTTCTCGCCGGGGCGCAGGCCCGTGATCTTGATCTCGATATCACCGTTCGGATTGTCGGCGCTGCGCACGGTTTTCCCGGCGCCTTCAATCAGCTGGCGGGCCACTTTTGACACCGGAACAGGCTTGCCCATATCCAGCACAAAGACATCTCCGCCACGCGCAAACGACCCTGCCAACAGCACCAGGCGCACGGCCTCAGGGATGGTCATGAAATAGCGCGTGACGTCGGAATGGGTCAGGGTGACGGGGCCGCCTTTGGCGATCTGTTCCTTAAACAGCGGGATAACCGAGCCGGTTGAGCCCAGAACATTGCCAAAGCGGACCATGGAAAACCGTGTCTCAACCGAGCGCGTGGCCAGATCCTGAATTGCCATTTCGGCAAGCCGTTTTGAGGCCCCCATGGCAGAGGAGGGGCGTACGGCCTTGTCGGTTGAGACCAGAATAAAGCGATCCACTTTGGCTTCGCGCGCGGCATCGGCCACCACCTTGGTGCCCAACACGTTGTTGCGCATGCCTTCCAGCGCGTTGATTTCAACCATGGGCACGTGTTTATAGGCCGCCGCATGCAGCACGATATCAACGCCCATGTCCTGCATCACCTCGGTCATGAGGTATTTGTCACAGACCGAGCCCAAGACGGTTTTAATGTGAAGATCGGGGGCGGCGCTGCGCAATTCGCGGTCAATTCTGAACAGCGCGTGCTCGCCGTGATCCAGCAGGATCAGCCCGGAGGGGCGATAGGACAGCAGCTGACGGCAGATCTCGAATCCGATCGAACCGCCTGCGCCGGTGATCAGGATGCATTGGCCGGCATAGGCCTCGGCGCTGCCGGGTAAATCTTCGTGCAGATGATCGCGCCCCAGAAGATCGGTGTGCTCTATGGGTTTGATATCTGACGGGGTGGCGGCGGTGTCGGCCACCAGATCGGCGAAGGAGGGCAGCGAATGGACCTCGATGTCGATGGCAGCCAGGCGTTGAATGATCTTGTTGCGCGCCATGTCACTGACGCTGGGCATGACGAGGATGATGCGTTCCACCTGATACTGCTTGATCAGGCGCGGCAGATCGGTTGAGGCATAGACCCGCAGGCCCGCAATGGTCAGGTTTTGCATCCGCAGATCGTCGTCAACAATCGCGACCGGCTGCACCGCATCATCGGTCGACAGTGCCGAGGCCAGTTGCTGACCGGTCTGACCTGCCCCGTAAATCAGAATGCGTTTGCGCGGACTGCCATTGTGATAGATTTGCAAAAGCAACTGACGCAGCAGAACCCGTGACATCACTGACAGGATCAGGAACAGCATACCGGTGACCACATAGACATGCGGCGGGGTTATCGGGCCTGCGAGAAACAGCGCGGAGGACAGACCTGCGGCCACCGTCATCAGCGCAACAAAGGCGGAATCGACGACGCCTTGCATTTCATAGGCGTTCAATTTGATTTTATGTAAACCCAGAAGCACGGTGAGAATCGCACCTGTGCCCAGCATCAACACCAGATCCAGCCGGAGACTTGACGGCATGCTCAGAACGACGTCATGCCCCAGAAGCAGGGCAACTGCCAACAGATGGGCGACGCCGATCAGCAGCACGTCGATCGTAAGAATAATAGCCCGCTTATGGTTTCGGTTCAGCGAGACTGCGAAATCGTAGATCATCCGGAGTGTCCCCCAAGGCCCGGGTCAGGCCCGGTTCTCTTGTCGTCATACGTGGCTCTTGCCATATTTTGCAGTGGGCCTTGGATACCCAAAAATCATCCTGCTGACAAGTGTAGCGCCCTAAGCATCTTTTTTTGACTTGTCCCACGGTCTTGCCTGTGATTCAGCCTTCGCATATGTGGGAGGAGCACAATGGCGGGAACACCGAAGGTCAGAGCAACGCAGGCAGATCGGGATGCGCTCAAAACCTTGTCCGGGAGTTTGGATCGTGGTGAGGCGGATCGGGCGCGGGCTGTTCTTCTGACGCTGGAAGGCTGGACAGCGGGTCGGATTGCGCAGGCTTTTGGTGTTCGCGAGGATACGGTCCGCCAGTGGCGCAGTGATTTCATGAAGGGCGGGATTGATGCGGTGAGGGTCCGCAGGGCACCCGGTCCGGAGCCGGTAAAGACACAAACCGCTTTGCGTGTGGCCGCGCCACTGTTTGAAGCATCGGCGCAGGATCGCCCCGACTGGACATTGTCACGGCTGGCCGCCGAGGTTGAGCGGTGTGAGGGCATCCCGATCAGTCGCCCGCAACTGTCGAAGGCGCTCAAAAAGGGGGCTTTGTCTGCAAAAGGCCCCGGCATACCCTGAAAGGCCGACAGGATGCGCAGGCCGTGGATCGTGCGGGGGTACGGCTCAGGCTTTTGAAACAACAGGCAAGGGCCGGAGACATCATGCTTCTTTTTGCTGATGAGAGCGAGGCTTTGACACATCCTTATCTGGCCCGTGCGTGGGCGCGTCGCGGCACTGATTTGCGCATTCCCGCGCCTGGTCAGGCATCAAGGATCGCCATAATGGGCGCGCTTGATTATGCCGCGAACCGACTCACCGTCACCACGTCGCGCACCAGGCGTTCAAGTGATTTCATTGACTTGCCGGCTGAACTGGATCGGCTTTTTGCTCCGGCACCGGGCAGGCCGGAGAAGCCTGTTGTACCGGTTCTGGACAACGGACCGGTCCATACCGGCAAGCTGACCCGCACGGCGCTGGAAGAACGTGATCATTGGCTTACCGTTGAATGGCTGCCTGAATATGCTCCCGAGCTCAACGACATCGAACCGGCATGGAAAGCGCTCAAAGCGACCGAACCGGCACACCAGACGTTCAGCGATATCGACGACCTCGAAAACACCATTCACCACAGCGTCAAAAACCGAAATAGCGAGCGCAAGGGCCATCCGTGGGACAAGTCAAGAATCTCTGCTTAGGGTTATTGAGACACTCGTGAAGCTTATGCGGCGGCCTGGATTTTGTCCATTGCGTCACATCTGAACTGGTTTGGCGAACGGTGTCCGTGCCGCTGGATCGGCCATTCTTCGTTGTAGTCCTCCTTGAACTTTTGCAGGGCGGCCTGGAGTTCCTCGATGGTGTCGAAAGTTCTGACCCGGAGCGGGTTTTCCTTCAGGGTTCGAATGAATCGCTCGGCGCGGCCGTTGCCTTCGGGAGCGCGGACAAAGGACGGCGAGGATTTCGCGCCCGGCCAGGCAATCCCGTTCTGGAAGTCGTGGCCGATGTACTGCGAGCCATAACACCTTCGGAATGATGCTGATTGAGAGGCTATGACCGCCTGCGCAGCCCCAAATAGCGCAGCGGGTGGTCATAGCCGTACCTCAGGTCCCTACAGTGGTTTTGCAACAAACCACACCGCAAAGGAGACCGACTATGACCGACACGACTATTGCACAATCCGAGTATTGCACAATCCGAGCCTGTCTTGGTGGCTATTGATATCTCTAAAGCACGCCATGAAGTCCTGGTTGCCGTTCCTGGCAAGAAGCGCCGCCGCCGACTGACTGTTCTGAACCAACTGGCCGATTTCAACCGGTTGATCGTAAGTCTGTCAGAATACGGCCGTCCTGTCCGCGTGGCATTTGAAGCCACCGGTAATTACCACCGTGCCTTAGCTTATCATCTGGCAACAGCAGGTTTTGAGATGAAGCTGGTGTCGTCGGTGGCCCTGGCGCGGACCAGAGAAGCTCTCAACAACAGCTGGGACAAGAACGACCCAAAAGACGCCCGGGTCATCCTGCACATGATGGAGATCAGAAACGAGCGGTTTTACCACGATCCCCTCCTGCGTGGCACCAATGACATTCAGGAGTTGTCCAAAACCCACGATATCGTTTCCAAGTCGAAGACCGAGCTCCGGCACCGGGTGCTGACGCATTATCTGCCCTTATACTTCCCTGAAGCTGACCGCTTTCACCGCAGCTCGCGCAGCGACTGGTTCTTTGCCTTTCTGGAATGTTATCCGTCACCCCATTTTATCTCGGCCATGAGCAAGGACGCATTCATCGCAGACGCTTGGGCCGTCGTTGGCCGCAGGGTCGCAAAAGAGCGTTTACCTGCAGATATTTACGAGACCGCAAAGACATCTGTGGGGCTGCCCGTTGCCCCAGAATCCGATGCGATCAGGATGTTCCGCCTGATCCTTGGCGAAGGCCGAAGCCTGATCGCACAACGCAACGAGATTGAAGATCGTGCCGTCGCACTCCTCAAAGATCATCCCGACTATCAATTACTTACCTCGATCCCCGGGATCGGTCCCATCAACGCTTTGACCATCTTAGCCGAAGCAGGTGATTTACGCCGCTTCGGGCATCACCGGCAGTTCCTGAAGTTCTGCGGCATGGACCTCGCCACAATCCAATCCGGCACTTTCCGCAGCCAAACCAAGCTGTCAAAATACGGCAGCGCCCGCCTGCGCCGTACCCTCTGGATGGCCGGTCAGGTCGCCATCTTGCAGCGCGCCAACAGCTTTCGTGACAAGTTCGAGCGTTACATCGCCAAGGACCGTCACAACACCCATTTGCGCCGTAAGGCGTATACCGCAATCGCCGCAAAGATGGCCCGAACCGTTCATGGGATCATCAAACACGGCGAGCCATATCGTCCCTTTTTTGAGGGGTGATCGACAGCAGCGGGACCTTTCTCTGTAAGGCCGTGGAGGCGGTTTTTGACCTCGTAGATAATGTTCAGGCCTTCTGCTCAACGACCCAAAGAGCTCGTCTTAAGGACGGTGAGAGCCGCAAAAGCGTACTCTGTGTTTGTTATGGGAGAGACAGTTCGTTGACCAAAACGCCAAACTGAGACATGCTTCAAACGTGTCGAGACATCTCGATGCGACAATAACCTGATGCCAAATCAGCCGATCATTCCGCCCATAGGACGTTGTCATGGCGGATGGTCAGGCCAGGAGCCACATCCTTTCCGATGGCCCCGAAGCATTCGCGCACCCCCTGGCGGATCGCTCGAAGGGCCTCGAGGCGAGCACCTCGAATGGCGGCATGAATGCCGACGCAGCCCGCCGGGCAATGGTCAACCGCGATGAAGACGGCAACCTGGCGACCTGTGCCAGGAACGGTCCCCGTCATATCCGTGCCCCACATCTCATCGATGTTGTCCGGGATGATCGTGCCGTCATGGGCACGGGGGCCATGGGCGGGCCCATGGCATGGCTTCGCACAAAGCCCGTTCTCCCGCATGAGCCGGAGCACCCGCGCCTTCGAGGTTCGAATGCCCTTGCAGCGCAGACGTGCCCGGATCTTGCGGTGGCCCTCGCCATGGAACCTGCTGTCAGTGATCACTTGTTTGATCCTCTCGACCAGATCAGCGTCAGACATCGCTCCCCGAGGACCAGGGCGGCGGCGCGGCGCGGGTTCCGCCGGAAGCGGGCGCAAGTCACGATACACGCTTGCGCGGCCCACTCCCCAGACCCGGCACACCCGGGAAACGCCGTAGGCTTTGCCCGTGGAGATCGAGATGACGGCACTCATCGTTTCGACCTCCGGCGCCCGAAAGGGTGGCCCGCCTCCATCTTCGCGGTCTTCTCATACAGAAGTTCGTTATCCATGGTGATCTCACCCACCCTGGCCCGCAGACGGTCAATCCCCTCATCGCGCACGTCGCGCGGACGGGACTTCAGGTTTGATGACGCTCCTTCGGGAAATGCATCCCGCCAACCGCTGACATCCGCAGCTGTCGCACCAAACGAACGTGCGACCAATTCAACATCTTCGCCGCGAAGAACGCGCGGAACGGCCTCTTGCTTGCGTGTAGCCGTAAGTCTCCGGCGCCGGGCCGGAGCCGGATCCGCTGCGATATGTGAAGTCTCCGCAGCTCCGGATCCTTCGCGCTCAACCTTCCTTTGTTCCGTCATGATACACCTCAATCATCCCCTTGGGTCATGTCTTGAACGGTGTCTCAAAAAACTCTAGGGCGGGGGACAAGTATTGCCCAATGATCCGCATTGTTTTGGCGTTGTTTCGTAGCAATTTTACAAGCACAGGGCTGGGCCGGTCGAGTTCCGCTGACCGTGGCCCTCTCCAGATCCGCTTCTAGGCGCGTTTCAGGACCCGCCAGATCGTACGCCAGATCAGATAGCTATCATAGCAGGCCGACTGGTTGCGCGCATAGATCAGATCAAGCTTGGCTTTGACGGGCACGCAGCGGCGCAGATAAACAGCCTCGGTTTCTTGCGCGGTACGGCATTGGGCCAGAAGGTTTTCCTCGGTTTTGTGAAAGATCAGGCTGGCCAGCCCCGTAACCCCCGGTCTGCTTTTTAGAACCTGCGCATAAAGGTCTGGGCACATCTCGACATAGCGGCGCAGGGGCGGGCGGGGCCCGACAAAGCTGATGTCACCGCGCAGGATATTCAGCAGTTGAGGCATTTCATCGGCCCGGTAGTGACGCAACCGCGCGCCAAGTGGCGTGATGCGGTTTGATTTATCGCCACCAGAGACGCCGCTGTCCGCCGGTGCTGTGGTCATGGTACGAAACTTCCAAAGCATAAACCCCTGATCAGGGGTTTTCATCCGTTCCGAGCGATAGAGGATCGGGCGACCATGAGCGATCAGGATTCGAATGGCGACATAGAGGATCAGTGGTGACAACAGCACGATAAAGAACAGGGCCAGGCAGATATCCATAAGCCGTTTCGAAAAAGTCATTCTGGGTTCCGGAGTCGTTGCCAATCTGCGATCATATCCTCGGCCCTTCTATGCAAACCCACCTGAGGCAACAAGCCTGTCAGGCGCCGGGTTTTCAGCGTGACTTTCTGTGAGGCCCCGCCGGGGGCTGTCTGCCAGCAGATGTCGCGCCCTGCGGCCCGGGCCAGATCGGCCATGGCCACCGGATCGGGCGCGGCGATATTCAGTATGCCGGGCAGACCGGCGACGGGCAGCAGGGCCAGGGCGCTCAGAATGCGGGCCAGATCGCCGGGGCTGATATAGCTGCGCAGCGGCCCGGTGCCATCCTCAAACCGGTCCAGCCGAACTGGGTCCTGGGCAGTCAGGGCCGGGGCGAGGCTATCGGCCCCCACAACATTGGCCAGCCGCAAACAGACATGACGTGCGGTGTCACTGGCAAAATCGGCCACCCTTGCCTCCATCGCCAGCTTGGATTGGCCATAGGGTGTGTGCGGTGTCGGTGCCGTATCCTCGGACAGATCGACACCGGGGCCATAGACTGCGGCGGATGACAGATGTAACACGCGCCGCGCCCCGCAGGCCCGGGCAACCGCGCGTGTTGCGCCGGCCAGGCTGACATTCTGCTCAAGGGCTGTCGCATCACTGCGGGTCTGCCCCCAAAGGGCCACCACGGTGTCACAGACCGGCAGGTCGTGCAGGGGCGCGTTCATATCCAAAAGCAGATCAGCAGGCGGGCGCCGGGCGGCAAAAACCGGTTGGACAGGCGCGCCGATCCATTGGTGCCACGCCCGGTGCAAGAGGCGACCCAACCGACCATTCGCGCCGGTGATGAGAATGCGTGGTTTTTGCGCTGTTTCGGTCACGATACTGTACTGTCGATGAGGGGGGGTATTTTTTTCATTGTATACCAGTACTTGGGCAGGTTAGGGAATAGACCTAATAGATATTGTATCCACAGCCAGTGGAGGCGGCCTTTGGCAAACCTGCAACGATCTCTTGTTTTTCTAGGACTTAGCCTGGTTTTAACCGCGTGCTCTCTGCCGCGCGGTGCGGCGTTGCAGACCGAAGTTCTGAATGAAAGCGAATCTGAGGAGCCCAGTTTTCAGGTCATTAATGTCACGCGCGATATCACACCCTCTCTGGCGACCTGGCCCGCGACGGGGTGGGAAGGGCATTACCATTGGTTTGGGGCCGATCACGGGCCGGATTCTTCGGTCGTACAAACCGGTGATGTGTTGAATATCGTGATTTGGGACAATCAGGACAACTCGCTTTTGTCCAGCGCCGAGACCAAGCTGACCACTCTTCCACCGATGACGGTCTCCTCTGCGGGCAAGATTTACATGCCTTATGTCGGCGAGGTGTCCGTGCGCGGACTGAGCCAGCCTGCGGCGCGCAACCGTCTGCAGGAAAGCCTGAATGACATTGCGCCCTCAGCCCAGGTGCAATTGGCTGTTGAGCCGGGGCGCAACAATTCGATTGACCTTGTGAGCGGTGTTGGATCGCCCGGGCGATACCCGCTTGAGAACCGCAATACGAAAATCCTGACAGCGATTGCCTTGGGTGGGGGCGTATCGTCAGACCTGCGCCATCCTCTGGTGCGCCTGCAACGGGGCGGACGTACCTATGAGACAAGAACCGATGCGTTGCTAAAGGATGCCAAACGCAATGTGCGCTTGCGCGGGGGTGATCAGATTGCCGTTGTCGAAGATGATCGTTCCTTCAATGTGCTGGGGGCCGCAAGCAACGAAAGTGTCATCTATTTCGAGAAAGAGCAGATGAGCACGATGGAAGCTCTGTCGGCGATGGGCGGTCTGCAAGATAGCCGCGCCAATCCAAGGGGTATCCTGGTCTTGCGGGAATATGAATCCGATGACCTGAAGCCGGGCCTGAGTGGGCCGGACATGCAACAGGTGGTGTTTACGGTCGATCTGACCAGTGCAGACGGTCTGTTCGCCGCGCGTCAGTTTATGATCCAACCGGGTGATACGCTCTTGGCGACAGAATCGCTGATCACCACCACGCAGACCATTCTGGGGCTTTTGGGCACCGTGGTTGGCTTTAGCGCAACGGCCAATAACCTGGCGAACTGATCACGCATCAGGCCTTCGAGACAAAAAAGGCCCCGGATAATCCCGGGGCCGTTTTTGTAACTAAAGCGTGCTTTGGCGATGGTGCTGTGTCGGGTTTACTCGGCGGGTTCAACCAGGTCGTCTTCGCCCTGATCAGCAATCCACGCGACGGATACCACCTGTTCGCCCTTGCCGGTGTCAAACACTTTGACACCCCCGGCGCTGCGCGAGCGGAAGGAAATCCCCTCAACCGGCACCCGGATCGATTGCCCTTTCGAGGTTGCCAACATGATCTGATCCGGTAGGTCCACGGGGAACGAGGCAACCAGAGCGCCGCCGCGCATGGCCTTGTCCATAGCCTGTACACCCATCCCGCCACGCCCGCGCACGGGATAATCGTGGCTGGACGATAGTTTGCCCGCGCCTTGCGTGCTGATCGTCAGGATCAGATTTTCAGCCGCCTGCATTTCCTCAAACCGCTCTGGGCTGAGGGGGGCATCGGCATTGCCCTCGTCATCACTGGCACCGTCATCCTCGGCGCCTGCCATCTGGCGGCGCATCTTGAGATAGGCGGCACGCTCATCCGCGCTGGCGTCGAAATGGCGGATCACCGACATCGACACAACAGCGTCATCGCCCTGAAGCCTGATACCGCGCACCCCGGTGGAATCGCGTCCCTTAAAGACACGCACTTCGGTGGTGGGAAACCGGATCGCGCGCCCTGACGTGGTGACCAGCATCACGTCATCCTCTTCCGAGCATATCCGGGCATTGACCAGTTTCACGCTTTCATCCGGCAGTTTCATGGCAATCTTGCCATTGGATTTGACGTTGGTGAAATCAGACAGCGCATTACGCCGCACGCCACCCGCCGAGGTTGCAAAGAAGATCTGCAGGTTCTGCCACTCCTCCTCGGGGACATCGACAGGCATGATCGCCGCGATACTAACCCCTGTAGGAATGGGCAGGATGTTCACGATCGCCTTGCCTTTGGCCATGCGCCCACCAAGGGGCAGACGCCAGGTCTTGAGTTTGTATACCATGCCATCGGTGGTGAAGAACAACAGCTGCGTATGGGTGTTGGCCACGAAAAGGGTGGTGACCACATCCTCTTCCTTGGTCTGCATTCCGCCGACACCTTTGCCGCCGCGTTTTTGCGCTCGGAAATCGGCCAGAGCGGTGCGTTTGATATAGCCGCCCGAGGTAACGGTAACGACCATGTCTTCGCGCTCGATCAGGTCTTCGTCATCCATATCACCGGACCAGTCGACAATCTGGGTGCGACGCGGCACGGCGAATTTCTCGCGCACCTCTTTGAGTTCATCGGAGATAATCTCCATGATGCGCTCGCGCGAGGCCAGAATGGCAAGGTACTCTTTGATCTTGCCAGCCAGCTCTTGCAGCTCATCCGTGACTTCCTTAACGCCGATCTGGGTCAGGCGTTGCAAGCGCAGCTCCAGAATGGCGCGGGCCTGTGTTTCGGACAGGTTATAAGTGCCATCGTCATTGGCCGTATGCGTTGGATCATCAATCAGTGCGATGTATTCTAGGATGTCCTGCGCTGGCCAAGGCCGGGTCATCAGCCGCTCGCGCGCCTCGGCCGCATCGGCGGAACTGCGGATCGTGGCGACGATTTCGTCCACATTGGTGACGGCGACGGCCAGACCACACAGGATATGGCTGCGCTCGCGGGCGCGGCGCAGTTCAAATGCGGTGCGCCGCGCCACAACCTCTTCGCGGAAAGTGATGAAGGAACTGAGGAACCGATAAAGCGTCAGCTGCTCGGGGCGCCCGCCATTCAGGGCCAGCATGTTGCAGCCAAAATAGGTCTGCATCGGGGTGAAGCGGAACAGTTGGCTCAGCACGACCTCGGCCGTGGCATCGCGTTTCAGTTCCACCACAACCCGTACGCCGTTACGATCAGATTCGTCCTGCACATGAGAGATACCCTCAATACGCTTTTCGCGCGCCGCCTCGGCGATCTTTTCGATCATCGCCGCCTTGTTTACCTGATAAGGAATCTCATCAATAACAATCGCGTATCGGTCTTTCCTAATCTCCTCAACCCGGGTTTTGGAGCGTACGATCACACTGCCGCGTCCCTCCAGATAGGCCTTGCGCGCGCCCGTACGGCCCAGCATGATGCCGCCTGTCGGAAAATCAGGGCCAGGCACATATTCGATCAGCTCTTCGCTGCTCAGATCGGGGTTATCGATCAGCGCCAGCGTGGCATCCACCACCTCGCCCAGATTATGGGGTGGAATATTGGTGGCCATGCCGACGGCAATACCGCCAGCCCCATTGACCAGCATATTTGGAAAGCGGGCCGGCAGGACGCTGGGTTCGCGGTCCTTGCCGTCATAGTTGTCCTGAAAATCGACCGTGTCTTTTTCGATATCCGCCAGCAGGCTGGCAGCTGGCTTGTCCATGCGCACTTCGGTGTAACGCATCGCCGCCGGGTTATCGCCGTCCATCGAGCCGAAATTGCCCTGCCCATCCAGCAGGGGCAGCGACATGGAAAAATCCTGCGCCATGCGCACCAGAGCGTCGTAAATCGCGCTGTCGCCATGGGGGTGGTATTTACCCATGACATCACCCACGGGCCGGGCCGATTTGCGGTAGGGTTTGTCGTGGGTGTTTCCGGTTTCGTGCATCGCATAAAGGATGCGCCGATGCACCGGTTTCAACCCGTCGCGCAGATCAGGAATCGCACGTGAGACGATCACGCTCATCGCGTAATCGAGATAGGAGGTCTTCATCTCATCTTCGATCGAGACGGACGGACCCTCGTAAGTGGGGCGCTGAGGTGGAGTTTCCTCAGGGTTATCAGGGTGTTCTGGGGTGCCGTTCACGTGGCTGCCTGTTCTGTCCGCGACATCTATATGTTGTTGCAAAGACTATATCAGAGGCAGGATATAGGGTGCAATGCCTATGATCGTGTTCACTTGGCAGCCACCTGCGCCGTGTGATAACATATTGTTTTCATTGAAAAGTAATTTCTGTCTGGCATCATGGTTTCATAACAAAACAAAAACACAACCAACAGGAGCAGATCATGCAGACATCCGAAACTGAATTGATGCTGAAAGGGTATGGGCTGACAACGGCAGAGTTTTTCTACCATATGCCCGACTACGCCCATGTGCTGAACACGTTCGTCTGGCAGGAGTATGACCTGGCACCAGACCATCCGAAATTGTTTGAGTTTGTCGAGTTTTGGCAGCGTGAAATCGAGGGGCCGCTGCATTCCGTTAAGTTCACCCACCGCAAGATGATCGCAGCAGGGGAATGGCGCAACGTGGTGGGGGAGTTCACCCTGCACTAGCCACTATTCGAACTGAAAAAGCCCGCCGGTGAGGACGGGCCAGTCCAATGTTAAGTCCCTGTGTCATCAGGGAATGATGCGGTTGTACTTCATGCCTTCCAGCGAAACGCCGGCCAGCAAACCTGCCTGACCAAAGATCACCGCGATGACCGGGCTTGTGGCGGTCGTGGTTTCGGCCCGAAGGTTTTCTGCGAAATCATTGAACACATACTCAATATCCGCGCCAGCCGCCCAGCCGGACGAACGGCGGAATTTCGACAACGCGTCTTCGGTCATGAAAAACAGGACATGGGCAAATTGCTGGGCGCCGATTTGCAGTCCCACGCTGCCTTTGGTGGCCGAGTAGTAATCGACGGATGTACCACCGACGCGCAAGGCACCGCGCCCATACCCGCCCCCGGCGATAAAGCCCGCTTCGGTGATCAGCGGCATCACCAGCATACCTGTTGCCTTCTGCGCCAGAGCTTGCGTGTTGGAGTAGGTGGTAAAGAGATAGTTCAGCGTTGTGTCCACGCGCGCATCAATGCGCGACGATCCCTGGCTGCCCACCCCGTTACCGCATGCGGCCAGAAGAGGGGTTGCGCCAAGAGCGCCCAGCGTAAAGCTGCGTCTGGTAAGATGTGTCATGAGCCTGCTCGTTTTTTGTTGCCTGACAAAGTGTCGGTTTTTTTATATACCGATCTGTCCATTACTATAGGGGCAGAGGGGTTAACTGTCACTAAACATTGTGGTGATGCGCAGGATATCGCCCGATTAAAAGGCACCTTCAGGCCAAGGCGCGGGCCAGATCCGGGGCAAAATAGCTCAGCACACCGTCACAGCCTGCCCGTTTAAACGCCATCAGGCTCTCCATCATCGCGCGATCCCCGTCGATCCAGCCATTTTGCTCCGCGGCCTTGATCATCGCGTATTCGCCGGACACCTGATAGGCGAAGGTCGGCGCGCCAAAAGTGTCTTTCACCCGTCGGCAGATATCCAGATACGGCATCCCGGGCTTGACCATCACCATATCAGCCCCTTCGGACAGGTCCCGCTCGACCAGGCGCAGGGCCTCATCACTGTTGGCAGGGTCCATCTGATAGGTCTTCTTGTCACCGGTCAGCGCGCCCGAGGCCCCAACCGCATCGCGGAACGGCCCATAAAAGGCGCTGGCGTATTTCGCTGCATAGCTGAGCAGCATGACGTTTTCATGCCCCCGGCTTTCCAGCGCCTGCCGGATCGCACCGATGCGCCCATCCATCATGTCCGAGGGGCCGATGATGTCCACGCCCGCCTCGGCCTGGGACAATGCCTGTTTGACCAGCGCCTCAATGGTTTCGTCATTCACGATCACCCCGTCGCGCACAAATCCGTCATGGCTAGTGTCCGAATAGGGATCAAGCGCTACATCGGTCATGATGGTTATCTCGGGCACGGCTGCCTTGATCGCACGGGTTGCCCGGTTGCTGAGGTTGTCGGGGTTCCACGCTTCGGCGCAATCCGAGGATCGGACCCCGGCATCGGTGTAGGGAAACAGGCAGATCGTCGAGACGCCCAGATCAGCCGCCTCGCGCGCGGCCTCGACCACCTTGTCGAGGCTGCGCCGCATCACGCCGGGCATTGAGGGCACCGGCTCTTCCACGCCCTCGCCAGCACGTACAAAGACCGGCCAGATCATGTCGGCAGCACTTAACGTATTTTCCGCAACCAACGCACGAATCGAGGGTGATTTGCGGGTGCGACGCAGGCGGGTGGCGGGGAAGGGGGCAAGGGTTGGGCGCATGATCATGGCTTTCAGAACTATGTCCTCCTTGCTTGGCATGAAAATTACCACGTCTCAAGGGTAGGAATTGCCGCGCGTCGGGGTTACAAGGCGCGACGTCATCAACCCCCGAGGCCCATCCAAGTGAACTTGTACGAAAGCGTATTTGAGCTGATCGACATGCGCAGCTTCAGCAACCTTTGGTTCTGGATCGCGCTGGCTGTGATGTGGTCATCGACCAGCCATTGGGTGCTGGGCGTGCCCTGGGACACGGTGATGCGGGCGCGCAAAGAGAAGGACGAGGACGGCGAAGCTCGGCAAGACCTGACGGCGCTGGTGCGTATCAATGCGAACCGTATCCTGCATATCGCCAACCAATCGGGACTGTTGATCACAGGGTTCGTATGCTTCGCCCTGACAGTGATGTTCCTGACCGGTTTTGTGTTTGGCAAGGAATTCGGCCAGGCGCTGTTTTTGCTGGGATTTCCCTTGTCGCTGGTGGCCGTCCTTTCGGTGCGCACCGCACGGGGTTTGCGGGCGGAGCAACCCGTCGGCGAGGCCCTTTTCAAACGTCTGCACACCCACCGGCTGAGCACGCAGGTGATTGGCATGATCTCGATCTTCATCACGGCGATCTGGGGCATGTTGCAGAACATGAATGCCTCTGTGCTGTTCTAAGCAGCAGGCAGGATCACACCTCAGATGAGCACCCCGGAACAAATCACCGTCAGCGGCGCCCCCGAAGGCTTTGATGCCCGCCTGATCCTGAACGAGCTTGAGGCGCGCGCCGCCCCGGTCACCCATGTGGCGCGGGATGACAAACGCATGGCCGCGATGGCCGCTGCGTTGCGCTTTTTTGCCCCTGACATTCCGGTGATCCAGTTTCCGGGCTGGGATTGTTTGGCTTATGATCGCGTCTCACCCAATGCCGATATCTCGGCGGCGCGCATGGCCACGCTGGCCGGGCTGGTGCATGAGATGCCGGATCGTTTCATCCTGCTGACCACGCTGAATGCCGTGACCCAACGGCTACCCGCCCGCGAAGTGCTGCGCGAAGCGGCCTTTACCGCCCGGATTGAGCATCAGATTGATGAGGCCGAGCTGTGCGCCTTTCTGACCCGGATGGGGTTTTCGCAGGCTCCGACAGTGATGGAGCCGGGCGATTACGCGGTGCGTGGCGGCATCATTGACATCTATCCACCCGGGGATGGTGGCCCCGTGCGGCTGGACCTGTTCGGCGATGTGCTGGACGGGGTGCGTCGGTTTGATCCTGTCACGCAACGCACCACCGAAAAGCTAGAGATGATCGAACTGGCCCCGGTCAGCGAGGTCATTCTGGACGAGGCGGCGATCACCCGGTTCCGTCAAAACTACCGCATCGAGTTTGGCGCAGGTGGCGTGGATGATCCACTGTATGAGGCCGTTAGTGCCGGGCGCAAACATCAGGGCGTCGAGCATTGGTTGCCGTTTTTCCATGCCAAGCTGGAAACCCTGTTTGACTATCTCCCGGATGCCAGCTTTGTGCTGGATGATCAGGTGACGCCCTCCCGCCTGGCCCGGTGGGAGGCGATTTCCGATCAATACGAGGCCCGTCAACATGCCCTGAGCCAGAAGGCGCGCGGCGACACGGTCTATAAACCGATCCCGCCGGGGCTGCTTTATCTGGATGATGCCGATTGGGTCGGGGCGGTGAAGGGCCTCCGCATGTTGCAACTGTCGGCCTTGCCCCAAGCGACCGGACCGGGCGTGATTGACGTCGGAGGCCGGATTGGCCGCGATTTCGCCCCCGAGCGACAACAGGAAAGCATCAGCTTGTTTGGCGCTCTGAAGACCCATATCGAAGCGCGCATGACCGAGGGGCCGGTGCTATTGGCCAGTTACTCTGAGGGTGCACGCGAGCGGATGGAGGGCCTGCTCGAAGACGAAGGGCTGATCGGCGCGGTCACGGTGAAATCCGCCAGATCCATCGCCAAACGAGGGCTGCATCTGGCGGTCTGGCCACTGGAACATGGGTTCGCATCGCCCGACCTGACCGTGATTGCCGAGCAGGATATTCTGGGCGATCGGTTGATCCGCGCGCCCAAACGTCGCCGTAGGGCCGAGAATTTCCTGACCGAGACGCAAAGCCTCAGCCCTGGCGATCTGGTGGTGCATGTCGATCATGGGATCGGGCGCTATCACGGGCTTGAGGTGATCACCGCCGCCGGGGCGGCCCATGAATGTCTGGCGCTGGAATACGCCGAAAAGGCGCGCCTGTTCCTGCCCGTGGAGAATATCGAACTGCTCAGCCGCTATGGCCATGAAGAGGGTCTGCTGGACCGTCTGGGCGGCGGCGCGTGGCAGTCGAAAAAGGCCAAGCTGAAAGAGCGTATTCGCGAGATGGCGGATCGTCTGATCCGGATCGCTGCCGAACGCGCATTACGCAAAGCCCCTGTGCTGGAAGCCGAACATCACGCCTGGGAGGAATTCTCGGCACGTTTTCCCTATACCGAAACCGATGATCAGCTAAGCGCCATTGAGGATGTGCTGGGCGATCTTGAGGCGGGCACGCCAATGGAGCGGCTGATTTGCGGCGACGTTGGCTTTGGCAAAACCGAGGTGGCGATGCGCGCAGCCTTTGTGGCAGCGATGCAGGGCCAGCAGGTGGCGGTGATTGCCCCCACAACCTTGCTGGCCCGGCAACACTATCAAGGGTTTGCTGAACGATTCCGTGGCTTTCCGATCACCGTGCGCCCGCTCAGCCGGTTTGTCACGGCAGGTGATGCCAACAAGACCCGCGAGGGGATGGCCAACGGGCAGGTTGATATCGTCGTCGGCACCCATGCGCTGTTGGCCAAGAATATCCGCTTCAAAAACCTCGGGTTGATGGTGATTGACGAAGAACAACGCTTTGGCGTGGGGCACAAGGATCGCCTGAAACAGTTGCGCAGTGATGTGCATGTTCTGACCCTGACGGCCACGCCGATTCCACGCACATTACAACTGAGCCTGTCGGGCGTGCGCGACCTGTCCATCATCGGCACGCCGCCCGTGGACCGTCTGTCGATCCGCACCTACATCAGCGAGTTTGATTCCGTCACCATCCGCGAGGCGCTGTTGCGCGAACATTATCGCGGTGGCCAGAGTTTCTATGTGGTGCCGCGCATCAAGGACCTGCCCGAAATCGAAGAGTTCATGCAAAGCCAGGTCCCCGAAGTGACCTATGTGGTCGCCCATGGTCAGATGGCCGCGCGCGAGTTGGATGACCGAATGAACGCGTTCTACGATGGGAAATACGACGTGCTGCTGGCCACGACGATTGTGGAAAGCGGCCTTGATATCCCTACCGCAAATACGATGGTGGTGCATCGTGCCGATATGTTTGGACTGGCGCAATTGTACCAAATTCGCGGTCGGGTGGGGCGCTCCAAGGCGCGGGCATATGCCTATCTGATCACCAAGCCACGTGTGCCGCTGACGCCGACTGCAGAGAAGCGGTTACGTGTTCTGGGATCGCTCGATACGCTTGGGGCAGGGTTCACGCTGGCCTCACAGGATCTGGATATTCGCGGCGCGGGCAATCTGCTGGGCGAAGAGCAATCGGGCCAGATGCGCGATGTGGGCTATGAACTGTACCAATCCATGCTGGAAGAGGCGATTGGCAAGATCAAGGCCGGTGAGATGGAAGGGCTGTCAGATGCCGATGATCAATGGGTCCCGCAGATCAATCTGGGCGTGCCGGTTCTGATCCCGGCAAAATACGTACCCGATTTGGATGTGCGGTTGGGATTGTATCGCCGTCTCAGCAGCTTGCACAGCAAAGTTGAACTGGAAGGTTTTGCCGCCGAGCTGATCGACCGTTTTGGCAAACTGCCGCGTGAAGTGAACATGCTGATGCTGGTCGTGCGGATCAAGGCGATGTGCAAACGCGCCGGGATTGCCAAGCTGGATGGCGGGCCAAAAGGCGCAACGATCCAGTTTCACAACGACAAATTCGCCTCGCCGCAGGGATTGGTCGAATTCATTCAGGCGCAAAACGGGCTGGCCAAGGTGCGCGACAACAAGATCGTGGTGCGGCGTGACTGGCGCAAAGAGACCGACAAGATCAAGGGTGCCTTTGCCATTGCCCGCGACCTTGCCGAAAAGCTGATTGCCGAGAAGAAGCGCAAGAAAGGCGGCTGACCGCCTTATCCAATTTCGCGGACCAGACCGCCTAAACAACCCAGATCGGGCAAGGACCGATAGCGCGGCGCACCCTCGGGCGGCTCGTCATGTTCCACCTCCCACGTCAGATCGTGAGGGATGTGAATGCCCCAACCGCCCGCCTCTATCGCCGGGCGCACATCCGAGCGGATCGAATTGCCCACCATCATCGCGTGCGCAGCCCCGTCACCATGCCGGTCAAAAATATCCTCGTATACCGGACGGGTTTTGCCCGACACGATCTCGACCCCATCAAACAGATCACCAAGGCCCGATTGCGCCAGTTTGCGTTCCTGATCCAGCAGATCGCCCTTGGTGATCAACAGAATACGATGGCTTTCGCTGATCTCTTCCAGGGTTTCCTTGGCATGGGGCAACAGCTCGATCGGGTGTTGTAACATGTCCTGTCCGGCGGCAATCAGCTCGGCGATCACCGGCGCTGGCACGGTCTGATCGGTCACCTCAATCGCGGTTTCAATCATCGACAACACGAACCCTTTGATGCCAAAGCCATACTGCCCCAGATTGCGTCGCTGGGCAGCGACCAGACGCTGCATCAGGTCGTCAGGCTGTACGTGATCTGCCAGCAATTCGGCAAACCTTTCCTGCGTGAGGCGAAAGAACTGTTCGTTCTGCCAAAGCGTGTCGTCGGCATCAAAGCCGATTGTTGTTAAATTATGCGGCATTGGCGGTTTTGAGCGCGCTGGCCCCCTTTTCTAACCCGTGGCAAAGGTTATATAGAACCCTCACATGATCAATCGTCAATTCGATAGAGCGCAGCAGATGACCATGACGCCCCTTACCATGGCCGGACCGGACGACAATGACGGCGATAGCGCAGTCGTTCTTGAAACGCGCACCAAGACCAAGCGCCCGCCGCTGTATAAAGTGCTGTTGTTGAATGATGATTACACGCCTATGGAATTTGTCGTTGCCGTATTGGAGCGGTTCTTTCACATGACACATGCCGAGGCGTTCGAGATCATGCTGACCGTACATAAAAAGGGTGTGGCCGTTGTTGGCGTGTTCAGCCACGAGATTGCCGAGACCAAAGTGGGTCAGGTGATGGATTTCGCCCGCCAGCATCAGCACCCGCTGCAATGCACCATGGAAAAAGAATAGAGTGTCAGTGTCGCGCCTGACGATTGCCATCCAAGGCGGCGACATCGCGCTGCCTGAGATCGGACAGATCGCCGTGTTTGGGCCGCGCGCAGGCTATGACCTGTCGGCATTGCCCAAGGAGCGCGTGGTGGTGATCACCGGGTTTTACCCCGATTATACGCATTTTGAAGAGGAAGGCTTTACCTGCACCGTGACCCCTGAAGGGCGCTTTGCGGCGGCGATCCTGTGCCTGCCACGGGCCAAGCCGCTGGCGCGTGCGCTGCTGTCACAGGCGGCGGGTCTGAGTGATCTGGTGATCGTTGACGGGGCAAAGACCGACGGGGTCGAATCTATCCTCAAAGAGTTGCGCAAACAGACCGAGGTCAGTGCGCCCCTGTCCAAGGCCCATGGCAAAGTGTTCTCATTGCCCGGCTCAGACGCTTTTGCTGATTGGGCCGCCGCGCCATCCTCTCTCACAGACGGGTTTGTCACCGCGCCCGGTGTGTTCTCCGCTGATGGGATTGACCCCGGGTCGGCCATGCTAGCCGCCCATTTGCCAAAGAAACTGGGCGCGCAGGTGGGGGATCTGGGCGCTGGCTGGGGCTATCTGAGCCGCGCTGTGCTGGAACGCGATTCTGTCGAGACGCTTTATCTGGTCGAGGCTGATCATGCCGCGCTGGACTGTGCGCGCCAGAATATCACCGATGCACGGGCACAGTTCCATTGGGCCGATGCCACGCGCTGGTAGACACCTGCCTTGCTGGACACGGTTGTGATGAACCCGCCATTTCACACAGGGCGTGCCGTCGACCCGTCGCTGGGCCGCGCTTTTGTTCAGGCGGCTGCCGCGATGTTGAAACCCTCGGGACAGTTGTGGATGGTGGCCAACCGGCACCTGCCGTACGAGACTACCCTGGCCCAGGCCTTTGTGCAATCCGAAGAGGTGGCAGGGGATACGAAGTTCAAAATTCTACGCGGCGCAAGACCGGCTACTAAACGACGCTGAACTGTCCTAAGCTGTGCGCTGAAATCAGGGAAAAGGATCCCCTTCATGTTCATGTCTATCACCGGAAAGACCGCCATCGTTACCGGTGGGGCCAATGGCATCGGCCTCGCCATTGGGCGGCATTTCGCAAATATGGGGGCCAATGTTGTCTTCGCCGATATCGACGAGGATCACCTGTTCAAGGAACTTGGCGACAATATCGAGGATAGCAATGTCCGCTATTTTGCCGGTGATCTGCGGGAAAAGCTGACATTGGCCAATCTGCTTTCGGCCACAATCGATGCCTTCGACGAGGTCGATATTCTGGTCAATGCGGCCCGTCAGGTGATCCCGTCTGACCCGCTGAACCCGGATGATGATGCGGTCAAAACCTTGTTGAACCAGAACCTGATGCCAGCCCTGCGGCTGAGCCAGCTGGTCGCCAAACGTATGATCAAACAGGCCGAGGACCGCGAAGAGGGAATGGCAGGCGCGATTGTGAACCTGTCGTCGATTGCCGCCACCCGCGCCCATCCCGGTCTGCTGGCTTATTCCGTGGCATCGGCGGCGCTGGATCAGATGACACGCTCGCTGGCCGTGGCCCTTGCGCCGGAACGGATTCGCGTGAACGCGGTGGCCTTTGGCTCGGTGATGAGCGCGTCGCTGCAAGATGCCTTGCGCGACAACCGCAATTTCCGCGAAGACATTGAGGCCCACACACCTTTGGGCAGGATCGCCTCACCGGCGGAATTGGCCACGGCAGTGCAATATCTGGCCAGCGACGCGGCCAGCTTTATGACCGGGCAGATCATGACCATTGATGGCGGGCGCAGCCTGCTGGATTCAGTGTCGGTTCCGGCGCATTGATCGGCTGAGTTTTTAACGGGAGAAGGGGGCAGGCAGATGACCGACATGTCCGAGGAAAAGCGCCGTGCGGCCACCTGGTTTCGCGCCTTGCGTGACAAGATCGTGGCGGCCTTTGAGGGGCTGGAAGACAGTCATGCCGAAGGCCCTTTTGCCAAGATGGCCGCAGGTCGCTTTGAGATGAGTGAGACCAAACGCGCCAGCGATGACGGCAGTGACGCGGGTGGCGGGTTGATGAGCGTGATGCGCGGTGGCCGTGTCTTTGAAAAGGTCGGGGTCAATGTCTCAGAGGTTTATGGATCGCTGGGCGAAGCCGCGCAAAAAGCGATGGCCGCGCGCGGTGTGCCGGGTATGGACAAGGATCCGCGCTTCTGGGCCAGCGGGATCAGCCTTGTGGCGCATATGCAAAATCCCCATGTGCCTGCGGTGCATATGATCTGGACACCGGGGGCATGGTGGTTTGGCGGGGGCTCAGACCTGAACCCCTGCATCGAATATGACGAGGACACGGCCCATTTTCACGACCAACAACAGACCCACCTGGAGCCGCATGGCACACAACTTTACCCCGAATTGAAGACCTGGGCGGACGAGTACTTCTATATCCCGCATCGCAAACGCGCTCGGGGCGTCGGGGGCATTTTCATGGATGACCGCAACACTGGCGATTGGGAGGCGGATTTCGCGCTGACCTAGGACATTGGCCGGGCGTTCCTACCGGCTTATCTGCCATTGGTCGAAAAGCGTCGTGTTCAGGATTTCGGTGAGGCCGAGAAAGACACGCAACTGGTGCATCGCGGTCTCTATGCGGAATATAATCTGGTTTATGATCGCGGCACCAAATTTGGACTGGCCACAGGGCATTACGCCAATGCTGTGCTGATGAGCCTGCCACCTTTGGCAAAATGGGTCTGATGGCTCAGGGTTTGCTGTCGTATTCGGCCAAGGTTTTTGCACCCCGCTCGGCCAATGCCCCACTGCCATCTTTCCAGCGGCGGTGAATCCAGAACCATTGACCCATATGAGCGCGGACCATCGCCTCAAGCCTACGGTTAAATTCACGGGTCATGGTCACCGCATCGGTGGCGGGAATCTCATCCTCTACGACGACCTCAAAATCCAATCCATTGGGTTGCCGTAAGGCCCAGGCGGGAACCAGCAAGGCATTGAATTTCAATGCCATTTCTGCTGTGGCCAATGACGTCAGCGCGGGTTTTCCAAAGAACTCAAGAGGGACGCCATCATGCGCATTTAAATCGCTCAGAATCCCCACATTGCCGCCGGACTTCAGGTGTTTGACCATCTGGATCATGCCGCGCCGTCCCTGCTCGAACAACGGTTCGGAAACGGCGGCCATGGCGGCAACATAATGGGCGTTGAAGGGGCGATTGGTCATCGCGCGATAAAACACACCGATGGGAAAGCCTTGTTCGATCATGGCAATACGTGTCGCGTTGATCGAGCCGAAATGTCCGCTCACAAACAGCACAGGGCGGTTTTCGGCACGGGCCTTTTCTATCACGGCCAGGCCGGGGCCGGTGACAGGGGTGTTGCGCACATGCTCGGGAAACTCGGGCGAGTAAAGCTCGATCATGTTGCGTCCGGCATTGTCGGGCACCGTGATTGACAGGCGTTTGACCTCGGCCTCAGACAGGTCCGGACAGGCGTGAGCTAGGTTCTCACGAACGCGTTTGCGGTAGCCTGCCAGCGGGGCCAGAACATGCGCGGTCAGCCAGCCTGTGGCAGGCACGCGCCAGCGATAAGGCAGCAGCCGAAGCACGGCAATCACTGCGATAAGCGCGCCGCCAGTCAGGCGCTCGCCAAAAGGGATGGTGTCAGAGGAATTGCGCGTCATGTGTCAGGCTTTGCGGGAATAAACGTGAGACATAAAGCGGGTGAGGGGCTTTCACAACCCGCTTCGTGGCAGACCGGTCCCGATCATGCTGTCGCGGGTGACCAATTGGGCCAATTCAGCTTCGCTGAGGCCTTCGGTGCCGACAGGACGGGCGGGCAGGACGATATAGCGCATATCGGCGGTGCTGTCGTGAACGCGCACCTGCATATCCTCTGGCAGGTCCACGCCAAATTCGCGTAAAACCGCACGGGGTTCAGACACAGCGCGCGACCGGTAGGCGCGGGTCTTGTACCAATCCGGCGGCAAGCCCAGCAGGTTTCTTGGGTAGCAGCTACATAAAGTGCAGACTATAAGGTTATGTATTTTATAGGTATTCGCGACAGCGATCAGATGCAAAGGGCCGATGTCAAACCCCATCTCGCGACTGGCGGCTGAGGCATCGGACAACAGACGCGCTTTGAATTCAGGATCAACCCAGGCCCGGGCCACCACCGCCGCGCCATTGGCCGGTGAGCGTGCGTCCATTGCATCAATCTGGGCGGTGATCTCGACCGGGGTCAGTTGACCTTTTTCATTCAGCAATTCACGCACGGCAATTTCCATGCGCTGCCAATAGGTGAGCGGCTCATCATTGTCCTGACGATACGGATGGCCCGAGGGGCTTAGATGGTCGTGGTCGTGATGATCATGTGGCATGCGGGCTCAGACCTTTTCCAGCCAATGGCCGTAAATCTCGGCATCTATCGTATCGCTTGGGTGTTCTGCGGCCTCGCCCCAGATCTCGGCCATGGAAAACCGCACGCGGTACAGCGGTTTCTTGTCGGCTTTGTGGCCATAGGCCAGTTTTTCGGGATTGCCAAATACGCCCAGGTCCCGCTCGATCACGCCGGTCTTGCCACGCAGATACCACGGTGCGCGGATGTGGCCCGGAGGGGTGAGGGCCTTGACGCGCACTCTTTCAGCCACGTGAAGCCTCGCCATAGGTTGGACCGCGGGTTTCAACCACGGCCATGCGGGTGGCCAGTTCTTCCAGCGTGTAAACCCCGGCCTCGACCAGATTTTGGTTCACGGCGGCGACCCAGCGTTCGTAATAGCTGTGTTTTTCAAAGGCATCTTCGCCCATGTCTTCCAGTGCGCGGCGCAATCCATCGACGGTGAAAAGACCCTTGGCGCCGCACAGCACCATCAAGGCATCCACCCGCTTTTCCCAAAGGGCAAAGTCATGGCCTTCCATGGGAATGGGACCTGCGGGGAGACCCCCATATCATGCCAGCGGCGTCCGTCTGTATCACTCATAACGGCAGCGTATGGCGAGAGGCATGGTCTGTCCAGCCTAGTCGTCTGTCTCTTCCTCGTCGGGGACGATGAGGGCAATTTCGCCATTGGCCTGAAGGTTGCGAACCGCGTTTACAACTTCGGTCATGGCATCTTCGCCATCTTTGGATTTGACCTTGTCGATCTCATCCATTTCTTCACGGATCGCTTCGGCCATCCGTTTGGACATATTGCTGAGGATAAAATCGGCCACAGGAGCCAGATCGCCATCCGACGCAGCCTTGAGGGCCATAACCAGCACGCTTTGTTCGACATCGCGGGTGATCTTTGGCACATCGACTGGTTTCACCCGCTCGGGGATATGCACAAATGTAAAGATCGCCTTGCGCACCAGATCGGCAAATTCGCTGTCGGTTTCGTCCAATCCAATCAGAACATCGTCCCGGGTCGAGGAGGGGGAGTAATTGAGGATCGCGCCGACACGTTCCACCGGCCCGCTGTCAAAGGCGGTTTCGGGCTGATCGTGCAATTGTGCGGCCAATGCCAGACCAATCCGATCCACCGCATCCGGGCTGACCGCGCCGGTGTGCGACATTTCAAAGGCGATCTGGCGCGCAAAGGGCCCGGGCAACTTGCCAAGAACCTCGGCGGCGCGGGCGACAGCCAGTTTGGACAGCATCACAGCCGCCACTTCGGGGCTTTCGGATTTAAGGATTGCGATCAACTGTTCCGGGTCTGCAGCGGCAACCTGCTCCCACGGATCGCCGAACTGGCGTACACCCGCCTCTTTACGCAGGC
Organism: Roseovarius sp.; assembly: GCA_965207105.1. Classification (GTDB taxonomy): domain Bacteria; phylum Pseudomonadota; class Alphaproteobacteria; order Rhodobacterales; family Rhodobacteraceae; genus Roseovarius. The sequence continues at coordinate 220,340 of CBDBLS010000072.1, forward strand.
GGGAGGCAGTTTGCGGGCTGATCCGGCCACCAAGCGCGGTCAATGCCCCGGCCACACCGCGTGGAAAGGTCAGGCCAAGCGCCTCTAGTTCCTGCGCGAATTCTGCCACTACATCGGCCAGGGTCTGACGGTCCACATAGCGCATAGAGCCCATCTGCGTGGTCAGCGCAGCCTGCAAAGGTTCGGGCAGGTCCGACAAAGGAATCTCGGCCCCTTCATTGAGCAAAAACCGCACCACGATGGCGGCCTTTTGACGGCGCGACAACCCGGCGGCACCGGGTCGTTTCGGAGGCACCGAGCTGGTTATCTGCGCAGGTGTGATCCGGGCAAGGGGTTTGGCGTTGCTCATCCCAGTCCTCAACTTGAGTGTGAGGCAGACTAGGGCCTGTTGACATTCGGGGTTCCCATTTTGCCTGAAGTCTGATTCAAGCTTCCAAAATGGAGGTGTTGATGGACGCAAATCGTTTGGCTGTTTCCGATGAGCTTTGGGAGAAGATTGAGCCGCTTATACCGGGCAAGGCAGGCGATCCGGGTGTTACCGCGCGCAATAATCGCCGGTTTATGGAAGCAGTATTATGGCGCGTACGCACAGGGTCCCCATGGCGGGATTTGCCCAAAGAGTTTGGCAACTGGAACAGCCAGTTCAAGCGATTTCGTCGATGGGCCAGGAACGGCGTGTTCGAGAGTCTTTTCAATGCCATGAGTGGCGAGCCGGACCTGGAATATGCCCTTATCGACGGGACGATTGTTCAAGCTCATCAGAAGGCTTCGGGCGCAAAAGGGGGACTCAACACCAGGCTATCGGACGCTCTCGCGGCGGACTGACGACCAAGGTCGTGGCCTTGGTCGATGCGCTCGGTAACCTGTTCCGGTTTCTGCTTTTGCCGGGACAGGCACACGACATGAAGGGGGTCGCTCCTCTGATCAAGGGGGCTTCCTTTGGGGCGTTGCTGGCCGACAAAGCCTTCGACGCCGACTGGCTCCTGCAAGACCTTGATGAGCGTGGCGCAACCGCTGTCATCCCGCCCAAATCGAACCGAAAAGTTCAACGGGACTACGATACCCACATGTACAAGTGGCGCCATCTCATCGAAAACTACTTCGCAAAGATCAAGGAATTCAGAGGCATAGCAACGCGATACGACAAGACTGATACAAGCTACGCTGCCAACTGGCACCTCTGTGCCATGCTCATTGCAACACGATGATTGTCAACAGACCCTAGGCTGCAGAGCGTGAAGATTTCTATAAGGCGCAGATTGAACTTCGTCCCTGTTTCCGGACAGTTTGATTATTGACCCTATGCGGCCATTTTCCAAGTCATATTGTTGAACGCCTGTTGCGGCGTTTGGTATCCGATGGCGGAGTGGCGGCGCTGACGGTTGTGGAAGACCTCGATATATTCGAAGATTGCGGCCTTGGCTTCCGCCCGTGTTTTGAACCTTTGACGGTGAACCAACTCCTTTTTCAATGATGCAAAGAAGCTTTCCATTGGCGCATTGTCCAGGCACTCGCCCTTGCGGCTCATGGATTGCGCAATCCCTGCTTTTTCGATCAGCTTGCGATACTCGCCACCGGCGTACCGGCTCCCCCTGTCGGAGTGGTGGATCAGACCGGGAACAGGGCCCCTGCGACCCGGGGCCATCGTCAGGGCATCGCAGCAAAGCCCGGCCCGCATGTGATCCTCCATCGCCCAACCAACGATTTCCCGCGTGGCCATGTCTTTCACGCCGGCCGGATAGAGCCACCCTTCATCCGTATCGATACAGGTGATATCGGCCAACCAAACCGTATTGGGGGTGAGGCGGTGGAACGCCTGTTCCAACAGGTTTGGCGATGGGCTCATTTTGTGATTGCTATCCGTTGTCACGGGCTTGCGGCGCTTGTTCAGGCGTGGAGACACCTTGTTTTCCTTCATGATCCGCGCCACCCGCCGCTCGGAGACGGTTTCGCCATCGGCCACCAGGTCCTGATGGATCCGCTTTGATCCGTAGCATTTCCTGCCGACTTTGAAGAAGGTCTTGATCCTGGGCGGCAGTTCCGGATCCCGAGCGTCTCGATCTGCTTTACGCTGATCCCTCGCCGGTTGGCCGGCCGGGAAACCATAAAACCGGCCCCGGGAAATCGCCGGAACCCTGCAAAGCGTGGAAACCGCGTATCGAGCTTTATGGGCAGTGACGAATCTGCGCTTGTTCGTCATGGTTTCACCGCCCGTGTCGCGAAAAAAGCGGATGCTTTGTGCAAAATCTCCACTTCCTCTGTCAGGCGCCTGTTTTCCTTGCGAAGACGGGCCGGTTCCGCTGCATCCGCCTTCCGCCGCCGCCTGGCTTCAGCCGAGCCGAACGCTTCGATCTCAAGCCGCCAGGTCTTCAACTGTGTGCCGGTGATTCCAGGCTCCCTGGCAACGCTGCCCTGTGTCGCGCCCGGTTCATAAAGCCGCTCAACCGCCGCTGCCCTATACTCGTCCGTATAGTTCCGTCGATGGTGTCCCGTTTGGTGCCCCTTTCATGGACAGGGGTAAAGTACCCCAGTGTCCGGAAACAGGGACGAAGTTCACGGCTGCTTTTTTGCCCGCCCCTGCATCAGGGAATAACTGCGCATAGAAAACCCCGGGGTAGGGGTCTTGGGTCGCGTGTGGTTTGTGCGGTTTAACCGGTGGTCATCGCAATACAACTGCGGCTGTCGGCATCATAGATCGTGCCGTCTGCGCAGGACATGACCGGCCCTGTATGGGCGCGACACCCGGCATAGGCGGAGACGCTGGAAGCGGCGATCAACACTGCGGCGATCAGGGTCTTGCGGGTCATGGTAAATTTCCTTTCGGTATAGTTTCAGGTAATCTTAGCACAGTTCTTGTCGAAAATCGCTGAACTTCCTGTGATCTAAAGCGTCTCGCTTTAGGCGGAGTCTCCATCCAGGGGAGTCCCCAATCCCCTTCAGTTTGTTTCAAGCTCAAAACGAGAGGGTCTCTTGAGCAGACACACTTTCAGCGACTGTCAGCGGGCAGCCATCGAACCGTTGGCCCGGGTCAGCAGGGACGCACTGGAATGGATCAGCTAAATGCAGATGCCATCTAGGGCAAAGACCGTAACTCACAGATTATGCTTCCAGACCGTCACGCATCCAAGCATCTTGAGGCTGAAGATAGTTGGTGCAATGAACTGGCTGCTTTCACGACGACTGAAATCGACTGATATCGCCGCCTCTGAAGGCAATGATCAACGCCCGACATAAAGTTTGATGGCTCGACGTTACGCAAGGGATTGCGCCGCCCCGGCAAGGCTCCTATTCTTAATCTCAACTCGAAATGGAGGGCGTGACGTCATGACGCCCAAGCGTCCCAATGGTGCGGGCGCGATCCCTGAACAGGTTGAGAGCCCCGCACTCAACCCACCTGGTGCAGCAACTCCGCTTTATGCGGCATTGGATCTGGGAACAAACAGTTGCAGAATGCTGATTGCCGAACCACGCGGCAATCAGTTTAAAGTCGTGGACAGCTTCTCCAAATCCGTGCAACTTGGGGCGGGGCTTGAGCATTCGGGCCGACTGTCGCGATCCTCCATTTACCGCACCATTCAGGCGCTGCGCGTGTGCCGTCAGAAACTCAAACGCCACAAGGTCAAACGCATGCGCCTTGTGGCGACCGAGGCGTGTCGGCGTGCCAGCAACGGGGCCGAATTCATGGCAAGGGTGCGTCGCGAAACCGGCCTGACGCTGGACATCATCGATCCGCAGGAAGAGGCGCAACTGGCCGTCGTGTCCTGCGCGCCGCTGGTGGCACCCAGCACCGACCAGTTGCTGGTGGTGGATATCGGAGGTGGCTCTACCGAGCTGGTGTGGATTGACCTGACCCGGGTGGCGCGCAAAGATCGCGCGCAGTCCATCATGCGCATGCATTCCGGGTTTCAAGCCCTTCCCGGCAGCCAGGGGGCCAAGGTTGTGGATTGGATCAGCGTGCCATTGGGCGTGGCCACCCTGCGCGATCAGTTCAACGATGTCGAAGACGACGCCGCACGCTTTGCTCTGATGAGCTGCTATTTTGAGGAAAACCTTGCCGAATTTGCCCCCTATAAGAATGAACAGCCCCGCGACGGGTTTCAGATTGTCGGCACATCGGGCACGGTGACCACCGTGGCAGCCAGCCATCTGGGCCTGAAACGCTATGACCGTAACAAGGTGGACGGCCTGACCATGACCGGCGACGAGATTGCCTCTGTGATCCGCCGCTATCTCAATCTGGGCGAAGCCGGACGGCGCAAGGACCCACGCATCGGACAAGACCGTCAGGCGCTGATCATGTCCGGCTCGGCGATCCTTCAGGCGCTGTTACGCTGCTGGCCCACGGATCGGTTGTCGGTGGCGGATCGGGGGCTGCGCGAAGGGATGCTCTATGCCCAGATGTCGGCCGATGGCGTGCTGAAGGACAAGGGGGAGTAAACCATGGTCGGTGAAGCGCAGGACAATATGTGGCCATTGCCCAAGTTTTCTTTTCTGGCGAACATCGCCGGGATCGACGTGTCGTTTCAAGAGGTCTCGGGCCTAGATGTTGAGAGCGAGGCAATCGAGTGTCGTGCGGGTAACAATACAGTTTTCAGCACTTTGAAAATGCCGGGCATGATCAAATCAGGCAATGTGACCTGCAACAAGGGCATCTTTCCAAACGACAACACGGTTTGGGATTTGTTTAGTCAGATCAAGATGAATACGATCACGCGCCAGACCGTCACCATCAGCCTATTGGACGAGAAGGCCGCGCCCACAGTGATCTGGGAACTCGCCAATGCTTTCCCAGTCAAAATCACCGGAACGGATCTAAAGAGCGACAGCAACGAGGTCGCGGTGGAAAGTATCGAATTTGCCCATGAGGGCCTCATCATCACGAACGGGGGCTAGAAATGGCCAAGGGACCAGACGGCAAAAACACCTCGGGGCGCGGACAGCGCGATCTGACGATCAAGGTCAAGACAGCACGCGGTCGGCGCTCCAGTTCGACCCGGTGGCTGCAACGCCAGTTGAACGACCCTTACGTAAAACGCGCCCAGACCGAGGGGTATCGCGGGCGGGCGGCCTTCAAGATCATGGAACTGGATGACAAGTTCCGCTTTCTCGTACCCGGTGCACGGGTGGTTGATCTGGGCTGTGCGCCTGGCGGCTGGTGTCAGGTGGCCGTACCGCGTGTGAATGCCCTTGGCGAGAAATCGGGCAAGGCGGTGGGGCGTATTCTGGGCATCGACCTGCAAGAGATTGAACCACTTGCGGGCTGCGAATTTCACCAGCTCGATTTCATGGATGAGGGCGCGGATACACAAGTGCAAGAGTGGTTGGGCGGCAAGGCCGATGTGGTGATGTCGGATATGGCGGCGTCCAGTTCGGGGCACAAACAGACCGACCATCTGCGCATCATGGCGCTGTGCGAGGCGGCGGCCTATTTCGCCTTTGACGTGCTGGAGGAGGGTGGAACCTTTGTCTCCAAAGTGCTGGCAGGCGGGGCCGAGGGCGAGTTGCAGAAGCTGCTCAAACAACGGTTCACCAAGGTCGCCAATGCCAAACCCCCGGCGTCACGGTCTGACAGTTCTGAGAAATTCGTGGTGGGAACCGGGTTTCGGGGTTAACGCGCCTACTCGGCTTTTAACGAGCGGGTAGCATCCGGCAGAAACAGCTGTCGTGCTAACAGCCCTGTGGATTGCTGGAAGATTTGCCATTGCATCCGCCAAATCCCCTTGGCGGATCGACTCGACCAACTAATGATATCTGGGGACTGTATGGGTCTTGCGGGTCCGCTTCATACCCCCTACTGCCAATAATCCGGGTCGGTATGACAGGAAAATAGCGCCGTAATGAAGCGGGCCACGTGTACCTTTCAGGCAGGTTTACTTTCCACAATCTGGTCTAAAGCCTCCGACTTTAGTCGGAAAAACATTCAAACGTGCGCCGAAGGCGCTCATGAACCACTGAACCCTCTGACTTTAGTCGGAGGAGGTTCAGTTGACCAGTCGCAGGTAAGGACGTTCGCTGGGCAAGCTCGGCGCGGCGCCTTCAAAGGGAGCGGGTGCCTCGGCAAAGGCCAGACGGTTTTCTCTCGGCAGGGTGACTGGGGTCACGGTGCGGTTGGTAATGCGGAACCGGCGCGGTGCACGGCCCGACAATCCGTCGGTGATAAAACAACCCAATGCGCGTGAAATATCCCCCAGATCGCTGCGCAGCGGAAGCAAGACCATCCGACCCGTCATCGCCGGACGCCCGATCGAGGCAGAGCTTTGCAGGGTCAGATCGATGAGTGCGGGGCGTTCAAACAGATCGGCTAGTGTTCAGCACCTGACATAAGATTCCCACTGTCGGTTTTCTGTGCCATACCCGGCCCATGAGACGCACTGACATCTGCCTTTACCTTGGCCCCGCCGAGCGTTCTGAGCTTCAAGCCCTGATCGCCAACCGCAACAGCCCTCGCAAACTGGTCTGGCGGGCCGAGATCGTACTGGCAACGGCGGATGGTTGCGGCACGTTTGAGATCATGCGGCGGGCGGGCACTTCGAAACCTACCGTGTGGCGTTGGCAGCAACGCTATCTCGATGAGGGTGTAGCTGGCCTCAAACGTGACAAGACCCGACCTTCGCGGGTACCGCCGCTGCCGATTGCGACACGATTGAAGGTGATCGCCAAGACAGTTCAGGAGTCCCCTGCGAATGCCACTCACTGGAGCCGCAGCCTGATGGCCGAGGCCGTGGGTATTTCGCCTTCGAGCGTGGGACGCATATGGGCCGAGGCGGGCCTGAAGCCGCACCTCACGAAAGGGTTCAAGGTGTCGAACGATCCGCTGTTCGAGGAGAAAGTCGCCGATATCGTCGGGCTCTACCTTGACCCGCCGGAGCGGGCGGTGGTGCTGTGCGTCGACGAGAAGTCGCAAATTCAGGCACTTGATCGCACCCAGCCGGGATTGCCGCTCAAGAAGGGTCGCGCCGCCGCCATGACCCATGATTACAAACGCCACGGCACGACCACGCTGTTCGCCGCCCTTGATGTGAAGACGGGCACGGTCATCGGCAATTGCATGCCCCGCCACAGAGCCAGGGAGTTCCTGAAATTCCTGCGCAGTATCGACAAGGCCACGCCAGTGCGATGCGAGGTCCATCCGGTGCTCGACAACTACGCCACCCACAAGACACCCGAGGTCAAGGCCTGGCTCGAAAAGCCCCCCCGCTTCAAGCTGCATTTTACCCCCACCAGCGCCTCATGGCTGAACCTGGTCGAGCGCTTCTTCGCCGAGATCACCGCCGGGCGCATCCGACGCGGCAGCTATTCCAGCGTCGATGACCTGGAGGCTGCGATCTACGACTATCCGGCGCTCCACAACGAGAAACCGAAGCCTTTCAAATGGACCAGGAGCGCCAAGGATATCCTCACCCGAGAACGCCGCGCACTCGACACGCTGGATGAAATCCGCGGAAATAGGTAAGAAGTGTCAGACTCTGAACACTAGCAGATCGGCCAGTTCTTCACGGCCCGCAGGCTCGACAAAGGCACTAACCGGCATGCCGCGCACTTCCATGCCCATCAGATCGCTCAGATGTGACCCGGCAATCCGCATCCACGCCAGACCAAGGGCAATCTTTTCGACAATCAGAGCATTTTCCAAAAGCGGCTCAATTCCCCGGGGATCGATATCCGAGCGCCGTGGCACATCGCCCAGCTTGCGCATGCTTTCCCAATAGCGAACAAATGCCCCAAGGTGTTTTTCCCTGGAAAGTCCACTATTTGGCCCTAACGCCACAACATCACTTGGATTGCAATTGTCCATCACTAGTCACCCCTAAGTAGATTCGTACATGCTCCCTCAAGCCAAATAATGGCACATTTGATCGCGCTTTTGTCTAAAAAAACCTCTCAATTGGTTAACTATACTACTGCGCCTGAATTGACCTGAAGAATTTGTAGAGAGGTTGATTCAATTTGCCGCATGGTCATACGTATCACAGCATGCACTTTGAGAGCATGAACAAGCCCCACAAAACGGTTTCGCTATCTGCCGATCAGCGCCTGGCCCTTGAGGCCATTTGCCGCCGCCGCAAGGTTGAAGCGCTTGTCTGGAGGCGGGCCCGTGCGTTTCCGCTGTTGGATGCAGAAGAAGAAGACGCCGGAACGGTTTGCCGGATTCTGGATATCGGACCGACGGTTTTGACGGAGTGGCAGTTTGCCTTTTCCGGTGCGGGGCTGTCGTTTTTCGGCCTGAAAGATTACAGCCAGCGACAAGGGCATTTGTCGGGGGAGCGCGAACGGGCTTTGAAAGCCCGTTTTGCCGAAAACCCGGCACGGAACGTAGACGAGGTCTGTGCGTATGTTCCGGCGGAATACGGGCGGAGCTACAGTCCCTCGGGGGCCGCCAGGCTGATGCGCCGTCCGGGGTTTGAGTATAAAAAGCCACGATTGCCGCCTGCACAGGCCGATGAAGTCAAACAGGCGGCGTTTATCGCCATGTATGAGGCCCTGATGACCGAACTTGCAGCCGATGGGATGGTGGTCTTCTCCGATGCTGTGCATCCCGAGCATCGGAGCCGTCCCGCCCATGGCCGGTTCCCGAAGGGGCAAAAGACGGCCCTGAAGGCAACATCGGGGCGCAGGCACCTCAATATTCAGGGTGCGCTCGATCTTGAAACGTTCCGGTTCACCTTTGTGGAAGGCGGGAAGATCAATGCCCAAACGACACTCTCATGCTGGAAAAGCCGGAGCGCAACACCCCAACCAAAACGACCATCCATGTTTTTGTCGACAATGCGCGTTATCACCATGCCAGGATACTCCAGCCATGGCTGCACAGCCCCGAACGTCGGGTGAAGTTGAAGTTCCTGCCGGCATACGCCCCGCATCTCAACCCGATTGAGCGCCTTTGGGGTGTCATGCACGAATGCATCACCCATAATCGCCATTACGCCACGTTCAACCAGTTCACCGAGGCCATTCTCAACTTCTTCCGCCAAACCCTACCCGACAAACGGCGCGATTTTCGCGACACTGTTACCGACAATTTCAGGATCCTTTCTCTCAAGGAATACAAGCTGATCTGACCTCAAATCTTCTGGTCAATTCGGTCGCGGGAGTATAGTTGCAGACACGCCGCGCGCTCAGGTCGCAAAATCGGTTGTCAGCCTTGCGCAAAACCCAGTAGGAGAAGGCGCATTGCTATGAAAAGGAGCCCCGCGTGCTGCATTCGATGACCGCATTTGCCTCGGGCCATGGCCAGTTTGATATCTATAGCTGGGCGTGGGAATTGCGCAGCGTCAACGGCAAGGGGCTGGATCTGCGGCTGCGGGTGCCGGATTGGATCGAAGGGCTGGAGACCGCGCTGCGCACCCGTCTGGGTAAAGCCATGGCGCGGGGTAACGTTACGCTGAACCTGCGTCTTTCATCCGAAGATCAGGGCGGCGGTCAGGTGTTGAACGCCGCACAACTGGACACGGTTCTGAGCGCGCTGGCCGAGGTGGAAACCCAAGCCATGGATCGTGGCGTGACGCTGGCGCCAGCCAATGCAGTTGATATTTTGGCCCTGCGCGGCGTGATGGAAGCCGGGCGCGCCGAGGTCGACAGCGCGGCCTTGCGTAAGGCACTTTTGTCAGATTTCGAGGCGGTGCTGGACAGCTTTCTTTCCATGCGCGCGCATGAAGGGGCGGCGATGAATGCATTGATGAACGACCAGATTGATCAGATATCTGCGCTGACCGAACAATCCGCCATTGCCGCCGAAGCCCGCAAGCCCGAAGCGGCTCAGGCCCTGCGCGCGGCCCTTGCCCGGGTCACCGAAAACGCCGATGCGGTGGATGAGGGACGCATCGCGCAGGAATTGGCGGTGCTGGCTGTCAAGGCCGATGTGACTGAGGAAATCGACCGGTTGCGCGCCCATGTGGTCGCCGCGCGCGAATTAATCGCCACAGGCTCGCCCATCGGGCGCAAGCTGGATTTTCTAGGCTCAATTAGCATTTATTATGCGTGGCGACCTGTGATAGAACACACCATGAACAAAATTATGGGTGCGGCACATGGATCATCAGGCTTTTTTGGTGTGGCTTAACGAGATCGACAACCTTTCATCGAAACAACGGGCTGAAACCGGACGGCTCGTTGCCGGGGTTTCGTCGCTGGAAAGCGTGATCGATCTCCTTGAGGCGACTGTTCGCGAGGGGCGTATCTGTCCGCACTGCGCTTCGGGCGGTGCGATCATCAGAGGCCATGCAAGTGGCCTGACGAGGTTCTTTTGCAAAAGCTGTCGCAAAACCTTCAACGCGCTGACCGGGACGCCGCTTGCCCGCTTGCGCCACAAGGACATGTAAAACGCGGAGCAATATTGGGCCACAGAAGCGGCTGCATATCGCAGTTGTAGCGGAGTAAAAGTCCGCCAGTTTGTGCCCTTCGTTTATTCGGAGGGCGGGAGATGTATTCTGTGGATATTTATAGTCGTGTGCGCCGTGCTTGTTTGAAGGACGGTATGTCTGGCCGAGAAGCGGCGCGGTTTTTCAACATGGCGTAATCAGGATCAGCACTCAGTTACCCCTGTTATTCTGGATGCACATGCAATTGAAAAGGAGACTGACCAATGGAATATTTTGCTGGTTTGGATGTGTCCATGGAAGAGACGCATATCTGCATTCTGGATCGTGAAGGGGCCCTTATTCGTGAAGGAAAAGCGAGCTCAACACCAAAAGCGATCGCTGACTTCCTCGCTTCTGGACCACCATGTGCCAAAGTTGTATTTGAAACGGGACGGATGGCACCAATGCTTTACCATGGGCTGACGGAGCTTGGTGTCCCGGTTGTTTGCATCGAGAGCAGGCAAGCATATCAGGCCCTTAAATCTCTGGCCGGCCACAAGACGGACCGCAATGATGCCCGCGGTTTGGCACACCTGGCGCGGACGGGATTCTACAAGCCGACCCATGTCAAATCACTGTCAGCGCACGCAATCCGGTCGCTGATCGCAGCCCGCAAGAAGCTGGTCGGACAGCGTGTGACGCTCGACAATCAGATCCGCGGTCTGGTCGTCGTCTTCGGCGTGCGGCTGCCACGAGCTTTGTCTCCGGCATTCAAAAACGCGGCGCTAAAAGTTAGCGATGGAGTGCCTGGCCTCCATGCCGCAATTTGCGGACTGTTCGCAGCACGCGAAGCAATCCTCGCGGCGGTTGCAGCCATTGATGGCGACATCAAAAAGATGACCCGCAAATCCGAAGTCTGCCAGCGCCTTATGACGGTACCAGGGGTCGGTCCGATCACAGCATTGGCCTTTGCCGCAGCAATTGATGATCCGTCGCGTTTCAGGAAATCGCGTGATGTGGGGGCGTATCTTGGACTGGTGCCGCGACGGCATCAATCTGGTGAAATCGACTACACGGGCAGCATCTCAAAGCGGGGCGACGTGCGCGTCAGAACGCTTCTCTATGAGGCCGCCAATGTGATGCTGACGCGGTATGCCGCTCCGCTCAAATTGAAGACATGGGCCCTCGCAATCGGTGCGCGCTCAACGATGAGAAAGGCCCGAGTGGCTCTGGCGCGTCGTCTGGCAATCATACTTCATGCCATTATGCGAGACAAAACTGACTTCCAGTCCGCGTAAGGCTTACGAGGCGACAACGAGGATTCCTAAATCAAAGTTCCCATCTGGGACGATGCCCGAGGGAGGGCGTGAGACACGGCGCCGATTCTGTAGCAACAGCCAAGACCAACGGTATGATTGCGGTTTCAACATTGCCGACCCACACCCAGCCAACCCCATCATGAACCTCAGAGTTCGAAGAGAACAAAGGCAACCTCTGACATCAAAAGCAGGAAACTCAGGAAACACGCATTGACAGATTAGAGAACAAAGATCGTAAGACGATCGCGAAGATGCTGCGCCATGAACTTCCGCCTGGGTATCGTCGGTCGGAAGCGCCTCGGCGGCCAACGCTTGATGGTTATGTTGGTGTGGTCGATGAGATACTGCGCACAGACAAAGCCCTGATCAAAAAGCAGCGACACACGGCCAAGCGCATCTTTGAACGGCTGCGCGATGAGCATGGATATGCCGGCAGCCTGACCACGGTGACCTATTACGTGCGCGAGCAAAAACGGCGCACCAAAGAGGTGTTTGTGCCGTTGTCGCATCGGCCGGGCCATGCGCAGGTTGATTTTGGTGAGACGCTGGGCGTGATCGGTGGCGTGGAATGCAAGATCCACTTCTTCGTGATGAGCTTGCCACATTCTGATGCGGTGTTTGTGAAGGGATATCCAGCTGAGACAACCGAGGCGTTTTGCGATGGCCATGTGTCCGCCTTTGCATTCTTTGGCGGCATTCCGCAATCCATTCTCTACGACAATACCAAGATCGCCGTGGCTCGGATACTCGGGGATAAGACGCGCATCCGCACACGTCGGTTTACGGAACTGCAGTCGCATTACTTGTTTGATGACAAGTTTGGCAGACCCGCGCGAGGGAACGATAAAGGCAACGTTGAGGGCATGGTTGGATACACCCGCCGCAACTTCATGGTTCCCGCACCTCGCTATGACAGCTTTGATGATCTGAACGCACATTTGGAAGAGAAGTGTTTAGCACGTCAGGACGATACGTTGCGGGGTCACACCCAAACCATAGGCGCACGCCTGATGTCGGATTTGGATGCTCTGATGGGATTGCCCGTCGCAGAATATGAAGCCTGCGATCACGTCAGCACGCGTGCAACGTCGATCTCAATGGTGCGCTATCGCAGCAATGATTACTCGGTGCCAGTAGCCTATGCGCACCACGATGTTCATGTGCGTGGGTTTGTGCATGAGGTTATCATCGGCTGCGGCAATGAGATTATTGCGCGGCACAAACGATCCTACACATCAGCGGATATGGTCTTTGACCCATTGCACTTTTTGCCCCTGCTTGAACAAAAGGTGGGTGCCCTGGATCAGGCCGCGCCTTTGCAGGGTTGGCATTTGCCAGATGTATTTGCCACGCTGCACCGACTGCTTGAAGCCAGAATGGGTAAGCCGGGCAAGCGAGAATACGTTCAAGTCTTGCGCCTTTTGGAGACCTTCGAAATGGATGTTGTGCAAGGCGCAATCCAGCAGGCAATAGATATGGGTGCAATTGGCTATGACGCCGTAAAACACCTTGTACTGTGTCGGGTTGAGAAGCGGCCACCACGATTGGATTTGGACTTCTATCCATACTTGCCCAAGGCCAATGTCGGCACAACACGCCCATCCAGTTACATGAGCTTGATGGGAAGGACCGCGGCATGACCGAAGCCCCTCGGATTCTTCTACGGCATCATCTTAAACAACTGCGACTGCCAACGTTCCAAGGCGAGTATGCCAAACAGGCGCAGCTCTGTGCTGCAGAGAACAAAGATCACATCCACTATCTGGCGCGGCTGTGTGAGATGGAATTGATCGACCGCGAACGCCGGATGATTGAACGGCGCATCAAAGCGGCGAAGTTCCCCAGCACCAAGAGCTTGGATAGCTTTGACTTCAAGATCATGCCAAGCTTGAACAAGCCCCTGACGATGGATCTGGCACGATGCGATTACGTTAATCGCAGGGAGAACATCATCGCGCTCGGCCCGTCAGGCACGGGCAAGACACACATCGCCCTGGGACTTGGGCTGGCTGCATGTCAAAGAGGACTGAAGGTGCGCTTCACAACGGCTGCGGCATTAGTCCATGATCTGATCGAGGCTCAAGATGAGCGGAGATTGCAGCGCCTTCAAAAGCAACTGACCAGCCAGAACCTGTTGATCATTGATGAACTGGGCTTCGTACCGCTCAGCAAATCTGGCGCAGAGCTGCTCTTCGAGGTCATATCCCAATGCTATGAACGCGGCTCCATCATCATAACCTCGAACCTGCCCTTCGATGAATGGACTGAAGTCTTTGGCTCTGAGCGGCTGACCGGTGCGCTACTCGATCGTTTAACCCATCACGTCCACATCCTCGAGATGAATGGCGAAAGCTATCGGCTCAAACACAGTCGCAACAACCGAAAATAACCAGCCCGCAATCACAGTCAGAATAATGCTGGCCTTATGGCCAGCATGCGCTTTGGCACGCTTCAGCTTTGTGACGAGCACGCGTGCAAAAGCGCCACAAAAACATCAACCGAAGTGGCCCATTTTTACGCCGCGACATGGACCCATTTTACTCTGCGATTGACAGTTTGATCGGGCGCATGGTGTCCAGCAGGAACCACGACTCTTCCGTTCCATTCGCCACGTTGCTCACGGTCACGTCATCGCCCGCCGAGTCTTTGGCCGGGTGATCGGTGTCAAAGAAGTTCTGCCCATCATAGCAGGTCGTTGCAAAGCCATTCGCCAGCATGGCAAATACCAGCTCGTCAGGATGCTGGCGCGCGCGGTGGCCCATCTCGGAAACCATCGGCTTGAAGATGCCCAGACGATCATCGGAAAAGTCGTCACGGCCAAAGGCAATCGTGCTTTCAAACTTGCGGTTGTTGATAGTGAACCCGTGTGCGGTCAGGCTCTTCACCTCGCGTTCTCCGTCCAGCCACTCGCGCAGTTGCGGGAACTGACCCAGCCAACCGTAGGCCTCATTCCGTGCGGAACTGGGAACGGTCATGGCAATCTTGTCATAGTAGACCGGCGCTTTGGTGTAGGCGTCGGTATAGAGCGTCTTGAAGCCGCGAAAGGCGAGGTCGATGTTCTCTGAGGTGATAATCATCTTCGGGTTTCCTTTTTCGGAATGAGAAAGCCAGCATCCCGAAGTTTGCGTTTGGCACGATCAACAGTGCGGATGTGGCAACCATGGTCTTTTGCGATTTGACCGAGTGGTTTTCCCGCCGCCAGTGCGGTGCGTAATGCCTTTAGTAGCAACGGGCCAGAGGCGTGAGGCCCCATTGGGATCGTGATGAGGCCATGATCATATTTGTCGAACAGCCATCTTATGCAGTCAGCACCCAGCCGTTGATTTGCAACAGACCTGTCAATGTTACTCTTTTGGGGAATGTAAAATTGGCTACCGCCATAGACCCCGGTCAGCTTCCAGACCGCTTGCGGCCCGAGTGCCTTTTCCAGATCACGGAGCATTTCAGGGACATGCAATCCCATACGCTCCATTTCTGCGCAGTTCAAAAGGTGGGTATGTTCGGACGTTTTCGACATGCCCGAATACATACCGACAGGCGTCAGAGGGGGGTAGCCTGACAGTTGTCGCGAACAGGCGTGTTGAGGGAAAATGCGTCTGGAAGGGCGGTGTCCCCTTCACGGCTCATGACCGGCTGCCCGCCTGGCTCAGACGCATCGTTTGAATAGCAAACAGCGGGCATTCCGGCAATGCCATGGAACAACCGCGCCGGACTTCGCCGTTAAACACCACTTAAACGGGGCAGGAGCGCCTTTGTAGGATTTTGTGGGTGTAGGGGTATAAAAACTGATAAAGGCCCCTCAGAAACGAAAAGAGCGGCGCAACCGCGCCGCCCTTCAATATCATGGTGCCTCAGTCAAGCCGTGCGGGACTTCATCGCTTTCAATGCTGTGATAGCCCGCCGGGCTTGAGATTTGGTTATGAAGCGCAAGCTGGACACCTTGAACGTGCGAAACAACCACTTGTTCAATTCGCTCTCGCCGTCATAGGCGGCGCGGGTGTATTCGCGCCAGATCGTGCGGATCAACTCAAGCTGGGCGAAACTCGCCATGCCCGGACGTGCCCCATAATCCGCGCCATTGGCGGTCAGTGGTTTGAAGCCCATAAATTCAAAGTACCCCATCATGGCGGTAAAGCCGCCCTGATCAAGCTCGGTTGAACTGGTGACGCCCGCTATCTCGACAAGAGCCGTGCGATACTGCGCGTCCGACAAATTCACTTTGGATTTGGCAACGTGCATAAAGGCTTTCTGTCTGTTACTGAGCGGCATTTCATTTCTCCTTCAACAGGCCGTCCAGAAGGACTGAAAACCGGCCCAGTTCCAGCCCTTCGTTTCCGCAAGCATGATCCATAGCCCTTGCGCAAAGATCCGACACGGCAATAAGGGCCGGTTCAGCTTCCGGGACGCTCAAGTGGCCCACAGACAGACCAACATGAAACAGCTTGAAAACCTCAGCCACAGAGTTCGTAAGATACTGAATTTCATCTGCGGCGCGGCTCAGGTTCTGCGCCTCGGAAACATCGAGTTTGACCGTTACTTGCTTGTTCATGACGCTCTCTTTCCATCCAGTTTCATATCAATGATTGCAGCCTTGAGATGCTCATGGCCGGCTGCCTTGTCGCCTGCGAACAGCGCGGCGATCCGGGTAACGTTCTCAACATTGCGCAGCCCACCGCGCATCCGGGCGATACCATGTAACACGTCGATGGACCGCGCATCGGCAAAGGGAGTTCCGTCCACCACGGCGGCAACATCGGCACGGCTCACTTGTTGAATAACGACTGGGCGCATCAGACGGCTTTGAAATTGCGGCATTGCCTCAATCGCAAAAGGCAGTTCCAAATCGCCGCAAAATATTAGGGCCTGTTGAGATACAGGATTCCCATTTCCATTAATTTCTGATTCAAGTTTCCAAAATGGAGGCGAGAATGTTGAGTGACCGGTTTTTGATAAGTGACGGGCAATGGGATCTTATAGAGCCCCATTGCCTTGGCAAGAAGAGCGATCCGGGGCGGACTGGAGGTGACGCCCGTTTGTTTGTGGAGGCTGTTTTGTGGATCGCCCGGACAGGTGCGCCATGGCGGGACTTGCCGGCTGAATTTGGCAAATGGAATTCGATTTTCACACGGTTCAGATATTGGGTTAAACGGGACGTATTTCATCGTATGTTCAATGAGTTATCCGAAGATATCGACTTCGAATATACGATGATTGATGGCACGATCTGCAAGGTACACCGTCATGGACAGGGCGCAAAAGGGGGACTCAAAATCAGGCCATCGGAAAGTCTCGCGGCGGAATGACCACCAAAATTCTGGCGCTGACCGACGCCTTTGGCAACCTCATCGACTTCCGGCTGATGCCCGGACAGGCGCATGACCTGCTCAAAACACGTGAATTGCTGGCAGATGTTTGCTGCCGAAATCTGTTGGCAGATAAGGCCTTTGACGCGGATTGGCTTCGGGCGTTATTGGCAGAAAGGGACATTGAAGCCGTTATTCCACCCAAGTCCAACCGCAAAAGCCCAGCTTCATGTGATATGGAAATCTATAAGTGGAGGCATCTCGTCGAAAACTTCTTTCAGAAACTCAAAGAATTCAAACGTATAGCAATGCGTGCCTGCAAAACCGACACCAGTTTCGAAGCCATGATCCACATCGGAGCGACAATAATCCGCACACGATGAATCTCAACAGGCCCTAAATCAAAACCGCCTGTCTCTGCCGTAGCCCGTAGCCATTCGAAAGCCTCTCCAGTCAGGCGGGTTTTGGGGTTCCGCTGATTGAGATACTGAGCTTCGTCGGTAACAAGCGTTTGGTTTTCCCCAATAAAATCCGCAAGTTTCTCTCGCGCCTCTGACTGGCAGTTGAAACTTGGCCGGATATGGTAGGGCCAAAGGTTTGCAAGGGCATGTGCAAAATTCCATGCGGTGCCTTCGCCTCTGGCCGCTTGAATATAGATCGCATTGTGGCCTAAATCCTCACAAAACCGTTTGATTGCAGTTGTTTTGCCAACACCCGGCGCACCGGATATCATTGTGATTGCAGGTTGCCCAGCCGCCCTGACAAGCTCAAGTGAGCGACGGATATCTAAGGCCGTTTCTGTATCGGCCCAGTCGCCGATTTGCCGGGGTTCAACTCCGGCATTGGCAATTCGTAAGTGGTGTGCCATATTACTCTCCGTTTCTTGATGAGGGCTGACGCCCCCGTTTAATGGCATGGGCGATGTTGCTGCATCGCTCATGCCGACTTCCCGCCTCGCAGGCGTTTTGCTGCAAGTGCGGTATCCATGTTCTTGAAAAATTCTTCCGGGACTGTAGTCATTTCCGCATCACCTTGCGGCCTGGGACTGGCCTTCAAGGGGCCACCGAACCGTCCTGCCACAACCTGCTCCGGCTGGACGGGCACAGGCTTGTCTGACGGATCGCCAAGCTTGGCCAGCGCGGCGGCAAACTCTTGATCTGACATATAATCATTAGCTTTTTTCGCCGCCTTTGCCGTTTTCCGTGCCTCTCTCGCGTTGCGTTTGGCCGTGCGGATACCGTCAACGCTGTCATACGCGCCCGGCTGCACGGCGGCGATACCTTCGCGGATCATGTTGCCGTCCTCGTCAAAGGCGATAGCCGGGGCGCTGAAATCGTCGGGATCGCGTCCCAAAAGGATCTTCCCGCCGGATTTGTGGTACGGCAACAACGCCTCTTGCGAAGCCGGATCGCCGTAGATCCAGCCTTTCTTGCGCACCTGCCCGTGACGATCCACGGCTACGGGGTTGTAGATCAACCCGGCAAGGTAAAGCTGTCTGGCCGTGGGTTTGCGCTTGATGCGGGCGTTTAAACCGTCTTGAAACACACATTCATAAGACCGCCCGTTTGCGCCTTGCCCACGACGCCCCGGCTCACAGTTGTACCGGGCAATCTCGCGCTCGATCACCTTACGCGCGTTCTCAACGGGGATCGGCACAACCTTGGCAGACGGGTTTGCTCCGGGCGCGTGGCCCGCATGGCAACCCTTGAACTCCGGTCTGTCATCCACAACCCGCGATAAACTGGCAAACGTCCGTTCGGCAATCTTGGCTTTAGCGTTTTTGGGCAGGGCAAAGGTCAGGTCGATCCCCATGATCCTGCAGATGCCGGGCGGCTGGGCACCCTCGGGCTTCTTGCCGCCATTGCGGAACCGGTGGACGTTGCCTCCCGCCACAAGATGCCCCGCAAAAGCCGAGCCATTGTCAGTATAGAGGCGGTCAAAGATACCGTAGGTTTCGCATACGCGCTTGATAACACGCACAGTAGCCGCCGCGTTCTCCGTCTCTGCAAGCTCCCATCCCAGCACCATATTTGAGGTAACGTCGATCAGCGCAATCATGACAGGGCGAACCGCGCGACCGTCGCCAAAATCCACCCAGAAATCTTGCGTCCGCCCATCGAGCGAGACCCATTCCAACGGGTTGATAGAGGTTTTGTCGCGTACCGCCGGGATCGTGATCCGCTTTACGGTTGCCTCGTGCCCATGCTTCGCTGTGTACCGTTGCGCAAAGCTCAGGGCCTTCCAGCGGCGATAGAACGTCAGGTAGGACGGAACCGCCCAGCCCGATTCCTTGCCCACATTGCGAGTATCGCACCAGGCCGCCTTCAACGGGAACTCCTTCTCGGAATCCTTGATCGCGGTCATAAAGTGCGACCACGCTTTCGGTGATATATAGGCCCGGCCCTTGGCCCCACATGTGTAATTGTCCAGCAGGGCGAGTGCGAAATTGATCGGGTCAACCCCCTGAACACGCTTCAGGATAGCCTTGAGACGTTGCGCCGAATTGCCCTTTTTGCCGAACCGCTCATGAACCAGTTGTTCGCGCTCTCGCCAGACGACGCTTTCTCCCAGCAATACCAGAAAGCGAGCAATCTCTGCCTTGCGGTCTGCCCGCTCACGCCGCGACGGCGGCGCTTGCATGAATACCTCATGCGCCACATCGTCAAACACGCCCGGATCAAGATGCAGGCTCTCGCTTTCCCGTTGCAGATAGGCCAAGCGTTCCGCCTCGGGCAGGTGGGAAAGACTAACAACAACCGGACGACGCCCGTCATTTTCAATAATATGGAGCCTGATACCGCTCCGTTCCAACCATTTAGTTGCAGCGGTCCTATTGTTGGGAATGCCGCCAACACCCAGAAGAGATGTAACGCGAACGCCAGTCATTCCTGCGCCCCAGACGCTTCAACGATACGCCTGACCAACTCTCGTGCCTTCGTGCCGGTCCAAAATCCCTTGAGCGCCTTTCCGGCATTCTGCGGCCTTACCCCATTTTGTAGGCACCATGCGTTGAGCGTTGTGCCTTGCATGACGAACCCAGCCTTTATCTTGCTGTGGCGTTCCGGCGAAAATGGCTCTAAGCTGCGCAAGACGAGTACCTCCTTATTAGGGTATTGCAAGGAGAGCGTCATGTCAGAGCTTGTTTTTTCGGACCGAGTTCGAGCGTTGAAGGCAGAGCGCGATCTAACTGTGTCGCAACTATCTAAAGAAACGGGCATTCCCAAACGGACTCTGGAAAAATACTTGCGTAGGAGTGGGGCGGCATCTCCCGGCGTTGAGACCATTCGAACAATTTGCACAACCTACGACATTTCGGCCGATTGGCTTTTGGGCCTCACAGATAAGTCAGATCAGGCGGTATCTGACGCGGAAGCAACCGAGGTGGCCGCAAGGGCTGTCTTTGAACATTTCATTGCAGACATCAATCATACTCAAAAATGGGTAGGGCGAAACAGAAAAGATAGCGTCTTTAAAGACGGTCTGTTGTATGGTGCTAATCCCAACGAACTGGCCTGCGACTACGCCTATCGGGTCCTCAAACTACGCGCCGAGATAATGTCGGGGCGTGTAGGAACTGAACTAACGATAGGTGAAGTTCCAGACGGAATGGAAAATATCTTACTGACCGCACACGGCCTGACCGCACACGGCATCTTTAAAATGGACAAAACCTAATCGTGTTTCGTGCGCAAATTTGCGCACGACCCGAAAGCGGCAGGCATTGATAACATTGGATTTTCTTACTGAAAAAGTCTCTGTCAAACGACCATTCACCCCGAAAACCCCATGAATGTATCAAACCTTGTGAAAAACAGATTTTGCAAGGCATTGTTTTTGAATGAAAATTTTTTCAGGAGTATCAAACCATCTGAAAGCCGTCAACAGGGGCCGTCTGGGGGGTAGGCGGTAGAGGGAACGAACCCCTCCGCGAGCCAGCTGTCAACGGCGGAGTAAAATCCGGCCACTGGGGCGGAGCAAAAGTCGGCCAGTTTGTGGAGTGCGCCTTGGGGCGTGTGGCCACCAATCAGCAAGCACGTTCCAAGGCGCATTGGCCGTCAGGCCGATTGTTCAGTTGTCAGGTTGAAGGGTTGGCAATACGTGCGCGGCTCTGATTGAGGCGGTAGCTTTCGCCGTTCATCTCGAGGATGTTGACGTGATGTGTCAGCCGGTCCGGGAGCGCGCCGGTCAAGCGTTCGGTGCCGAATGTCTCGGTCCATTCCTCGAAGGGCAGGTTCGATGTGATCAGGGTTGAGCCACGCTCGCAGCGCTGAGAGATCAGCTCGAACAGAAGCTCGGCGCCGGTTTTGCTCAAGGGGACGAAGCCCGGCTCGTCGATGATCAGCAGTTTGACCTTGGCCCGTTTGCGCTGAAGCTGCAGGAGGCGTTTCTCGTCGCGGGCCTCCATCATCCCGTGCACGAGAGCTGCGGCGGTTACGAAGGCGACAGGCAACCCTTTCTGGCAGGCGGTCAGCCCCAACCCGAGAGCGACATGGGTTTTGCCGGTTCCCGACGGGCCGAGCGCGATGACGTTCTCCCTGCGCTCGATCCATTCACAGCGCGCCAGTTCCAGCACCATCATCTTGTTCAGACCGGGGATGGCCGTAAAGTCGAAGCTGTCGAGGCTTTTGACGGTTGGAAACTTTGCCGACTTGATCCGGCGTCCGACCATGCGCCTCTCCCGATCGATTGGTTCCAGCTCGGTCAGCCGGGCTGGATAGCGCACATGATCCAGGCCTTCCGCCGCACAAATGCGCGCTTGCTTGTCATGCTCGCGCAGGAAGGTGGGCAGGCGCAGAGTCTTGAGGTGGTGTGTCAGCGGCAGTTCGGGTGCATCCGTCATGCGTCACCTCCTGACAGAAGGCTCATACAGGAAGAAGCCGAGGTGGGGGAGATGTTGGTTCCGGGCAGGAACGGATAGACATCCAAATCCAACCTCGGGGGCCTTCGCTCGACGCGGCACAGGACGAGGTGCTTGATCGCATCGAAGCTGACCGCCCCCATTCGCAGGGCGTCTTTGACGGCAAGATGCAGCACCTCCAGCTCGAACCGTTCCGACAGGCGCAGGACCTGGACATACTCCCTTTTGCCCGCCTTGCCCTGCCGGGCTTCCAGCAAGCGCCGGAGCGTGGCGAAGGCGTCAGGCAGTTCCCAACCCTGCAAGGGCGCAGCCTGATCGAAGGACATGATCCTGCGCTCGATCAGCGGCAGGTAATGCAGCGGGTCGAACACCATGTCACCGCTGTCATAAGAGCGGGGATGATCGGCGATCACCTCAGTGGCGCAACCGATAACGACGCGGATCACGAAGCCCTTGATCCAGACCGCGCGGTGGCCATATGCGACCGGTACCGAGTAGTCGTTACCGCGATACCGCAGCACCGATGTCGATGTGACCTGGCCACTTTGCAACTCACAGGCCTCGAAGGGTGCGCCGGGCAAATCCTGCATTGCCGCCGGATCGGCTTGCAGCCGTTCGCCGATGCTGGCCTTGTGTCCGCGCAGGACATCGTCCTGCCGTTTGCGGCATTGCTCTTCCAGGTGAGCGTTGAACGCATCCCGGTCCGGAAAGGACGGGATCGGCACCATGAAGTCGCGCCGCCCGTAGCCGACCAACCCCTCGACCGCTCCCTTGTCGTTCCCCTTGCCGGGACGGCCGTAGCGATCCCGGACCACATAATGCGACAGCATTGCGCTGAACCGTTGGGTTCTTTGCCGGGTGCCGTCCGGCAGGATCCGCGCCACCAGGCAGCGGTCATTGTCATGGAGGATCGACAGGGGAACCGCCCCAAAGAAAGCAAAGGCATGCACATGCCCATCCAGCCAGGCCTCGGTGGTTGCCGCAGGATAGGCCCGGATAAAACACGCATCGCTCTGCGGCAGATCAAAGGCGAAGAAGTGCGCCTTCCGCTCAACGCCGCCAATCACGACAGGCGCTTCACCAAAATCCGCCTGCGCATGCCCGGGCGGATGGCTGAGCGGCACGAACATCTCTTTGCCAGAGCGCTTCCTGGCCCGGACGCAGTCTTTGACGATTGTGTATCCGCCATCAAAGCCGCACTCGTCGCGCAGCCTCTCAAAGATACGCTTTGCGGTGTGGCGCTGCTTGCGCGGACGCGCTTTGTCCTCAGTAAGCCATTGGTCGATCTGGCAGGTGAACGCATCCAGCTTCGGGCGCCTAATCGGCGCTGTCCGCCGATACCCCGGTGGCTCCGAATAGGCCAACATCTTCGCAACACTGTCTCGGCCAATCCCAAAATCCCGGGCAATCCGACGCCCGCTCAACCCATCCTGAAAATGAGCCCGACGCACCTTCAAATACAATTCCACGGTGAAAATCCCCCGGCCCTCCCATCAAACGAAAGGGCAAAAGTGGACGACTTTTACGCCGCCCGCGACAACACAACGACGCCGCTACCCTGGCCGAGTATTGCTCCGCCGATTACACCAGCAAGCTGGCCCAAAATATGAAGGCGTTGTTCCGAGCCGAGACCGAAGCCCCGGTGTTCCAACAAGAGAGCTATAGGAAGGCTCTATTTGAGATACAATATCGCTCACGGCGATTCTTTTAAATTATCTTATCTGGACAAAACCCTGCGTTTACGGCGGCTATGCGGGACAAGGACGAAACCGCTCTCGCGGTATTGGCGCTTGTGTCGAGGGTTTCGCGCTGATCGAAGCGCCGTGATTTTGTGAACTGACGATTCTGTTGGACGATTGGGACCTTCTCAATCTGACGATAGGAGGTTTCAATGTCAGACCAATATGTACCTGCACTGCGCCAGCGA
Source organism: Roseovarius sp. (assembly GCA_965207105.1). Lineage (GTDB taxonomy): Bacteria > Pseudomonadota > Alphaproteobacteria > Rhodobacterales > Rhodobacteraceae > Roseovarius. Next base: position 244,045 of record CBDBLS010000072.1, read on the forward strand.
TTTCTCGAAGATATGCGGATCAAAGGGCTGCAGTCGAAAACGCAGACAATGTATTTGCGAGGGATGCGGGATTTTACGCGGTTTCTGGGTCACGCGCCGGATAGCGCGACACCGGAAGAGCTGCGGGCGTTCCAGCTCGATATGAAGGAGCGCGGCATTGGCGCACCGACCTTCAACAACCGGCTGACAGTGTTGAGTTTCTTCTTGGCTCAATTAGCATTGATTATGCGTGCCAACCTGTAATAGAACACACCATGAACAAAATTATGGGGTGCGGCACATGGATCATCAGGCTTTTCTGGTGTGGCTCAACGAGATCGACGACCTTTCATCGAAACAACGGGCTGAAACCGGACGGCTCGTTGCCGGGGTTTCGTCGCTGGAAAGCGTGATCGATCTCCCTGAGGCGAATGTTCGCGAGGGGCGTATCTGTCCGCACTGTGCTTCGGGCGGTGCGATCATCAGGGGCCATGCAAGTGGCCTGACGAGGTTCTTTTGCAAAGGCTGTCGCAAAACCTTCAACGCGCTGACCGGGACGCCGCTTGCCCGCTTGCGCCACAGGGACAGATGGGCAGGGTTCGCAGCTTCCCTGCGCGACGGCGAAACGGTAAAGGCGTCCGACGGGCGTTGTATGGTGGCCGACACCACAGCTTTTCGTTGGCGTCATCGCTTTCCCGAGGCCGTAACGGTCGGTGCGGTCAGGCTGTGCGGAATCGTCGAAGCCGACGGGACGTTCTTTCCGCGCAGCCGGAAAGGGGAGCGTAATCTCTCTCGAAAAGCCCGCAAACGCGGGGGAAAGGCCTCAAAACGCGGATTGTCGAAGGAGCAGGTTCCGGTCCTCGTTGCGGTCGACCGATCAGGCACCGCCATCAGTGCTGTCTTGCCTGCGGTGACAGCCGAACATCTCAAAACGGTTCTGCAGCCACGTCTTGATGGGGACGCTCTCCCGGTGACCGATGGCTGCACCGGGTACCCGCCCTGCGCCGCAGAAACGGGCGTCAGCCATGAAAGTCTCGACCGGACCGCCGGAGAACGTGTCCGTGGTGAATTGCACATTCAAACCGTGAACAGTCGGCATGAGCGGTTAAAGACTGTAAAACGCGGAGCAATATTGGGCCACAGAAGCGGCTGCATATCGCAGTTGTAGCGGAGTAAAAGTCCGCCAGTTTGTGCCCTTCGTTTATTCGGAGGGCGGGAGATGTATTCTGTGGATATTTATAGTCGTGTGCGCCGTGCTTGTTTGAAGGACGGTATGTCTGGCCGAGAAGCGGCGCGGTTTTTCAACATGGCGTAATCAGGATCAGCACTCAGTTACCCCTGTTATTCTGGATGCACATGCAATTGAAAAGGAGACTGACCAATGGAATATTTTGCTGGTTTGGATGTGTCCATGGAAGAGACGCATATCTGCATTCTGGATCGTGAAGGGGCCCTTATTCGTGAAGGAAAAGCGAGCTCAACACCAAAAGCGATCGCTGACTTCCTCGCTTCTGGACCACCATGTGCCAAAGTTGTATTTGAAACGGGACGGATGGCACCAATGCTTTACCATGGGCTGACGGAGCTTGGTGTCCCGGTTGTTTGCATCGAGAGCAGGCAAGCATATCAGGCCCTTAAATCTCTGGCCGGCCACAAGACGGACCGCAATGATGCCCGCGGTTTGGCACACCTGGCGCGGACGGGATTCTACAAGCCGACCCATGTCAAATCACTGTCAGCGCACGCAATCCGGTCGCTGATCGCAGCCCGCAAGAAGCTGGTCGGACAGCGTGTGACGCTCGACAATCAGATCCGCGGTCTGGTCGTCGTCTTCGGCGTGCGGCTGCCACGAGCTTTGTCTCCGGCATTCAAAAACGCGGCGCTAAAAGTTAGCGATGGAGTGCCTGGCCTCCATGCCGCAATTTGCGGACTGTTCGCAGCACGCGAAGCAATCCTCGCGGCGGTTGCAGCCATTGATGGCGACATCAAAAAGATGACCCGCAAATCCGAAGTCTGCCAGCGCCTTATGACGGTACCAGGGGTCGGTCCGATCACAGCATTGGCCTTTGCCGCAGCAATTGATGATCCGTCGCGTTTCAGGAAATCGCGTGATGTGGGGGCGTATCTTGGACTGGTGCCGCGACGGCATCAATCTGGTGAAATCGACTACACGGGCAGCATCTCAAAGCGGGGCGACGTGCGCGTCAGAACGCTTCTCTATGAGGCCGCCAATGTGATGCTGACGCGGTATGCCGCTCCGCTCAAATTGAAGACATGGGCCCTCGCAATCGGTGCGCGCTCAACGATGAGAAAGGCCCGAGTGGCTCTGGCGCGTCGTCTGGCAATCATACTTCATGCCATTATGCGAGACAAAACTGACTTCCAGTCCGCGTAAGGCTTACGAGGCGACAACGAGGATTCCTAAATCAAAGTTCCCATCTGGGACGATGCCCGAGGGAGGGCGTGAGACACGGCGCCGATTCTGTAGCAACAGCCAAGACCAACGGTATGATTGCGGTTTCAACATTGCCGACCCACACCCAGCCAACCCCATCATGAACCTCAGAGTTCGAAGAGAACAAAGGCAACCTCTGACATCAAAAGCAGGAAACTCAGGAAACACGCATTGACAGATTAGAGAACAAAGATCGTAAGACGATCGCGAAGATGCTGCGCCATGAACTTCCGCCTGGGTATCGTCGGTCGGAAGCGCCTCGGCGGCCAACGCTTGATGGTTATGTTGGTGTGGTCGATGAGATACTGCGCACAGACAAAGCCCTGATCAAAAAGCAGCGACACACGGCCAAGCGCATCTTTGAACGGCTGCGCGATGAGCATGGATATGCCGGCAGCCTGACCACGGTGACCTATTACGTGCGCGAGCAAAAACGGCGCACCAAAGAGGTGTTTGTGCCGTTGTCGCATCGGCCGGGCCATGCGCAGGTTGATTTTGGTGAGACGCTGGGCGTGATCGGTGGCGTGGAATGCAAGATCCACTTCTTCGTGATGAGCTTGCCACATTCTGATGCGGTGTTTGTGAAGGGATATCCAGCTGAGACACCCGAGGCGTTTTGCGATGGCCATGTGTCCGCCTTTGCATTCTTTGGCGGCATTCCGCAATCCATTCTCTACGACAATACCAAGATCGCCGTGGCTCGGATACTCGGGGATAAGACGCGCATCCGCACACGTCGGTTTACGGAACTGCAGTCGCATTACTTGTTTGATGACAAGTTTGGCAGACCCGCGCGAGGGAACGATAAAGGCAACGTTGAGGGCATGGTTGGATACACCCGCCGCAACTTCATGGTTCCCGCACCTCGCTATGACAGCTTTGATGATCTGAACGCACATTTGGAAGAGAAGTGTTTAGCACGTCAGGACGATACGTTGCGGGGTCACACCCAAACCATAGGCGCACGCCTGATGTCGGATTTGGATGCTCTGATGGGATTGCCCGTCGCAGAATATGAAGCCTGCGATCACGTCAGCACGCGTGCAACGTCGATCTCAATGGTGCGCTATCGCAGCAATGATTACTCGGTGCCAGTAGCCTATGCGCACCACGATGTTCATGTGCGTGGGTTTGTGCATGAGGTTATCATCGGCTGCGGCAATGAGATTATTGCGCGGCACAAACGATCCTACACATCAGCGGATATGGTCTTTGACCCATTGCACTTTTTGCCCCTGCTTGAACAAAAGGTGGGTGCCCTGGATCAGGCCGCGCCTTTGCAGGGTTGGCATTTGCCAGATGTATTTGCCACGCTGCACCGACTGCTTGAAGCCAGAATGGGTAAGCCGGGCAAGCGAGAATACGTTCAAGTCTTGCGCCTTTTGGAGACCTTCGAAATGGATGTTGTGCAAGGCGCAATCCAGCAGGCAATAGATATGGGTGCAATTGGCTATGACGCCGTAAAACACCTTGTACTGTGTCGGGTTGAGAAGCGGCCACCACGATTGGATTTGGACTTCTATCCATACTTGCCCAAGGCCAATGTCGGCACAACACGCCCATCCAGTTACATGAGCTTGATGGGAAGGACCGCGGCATGACCGAAGCCCCTCGGATTCTTCTACGGCATCATCTTAAACAACTGCGACTGCCAACGTTCCAAGGCGAGTATGCCAAACAGGCGCAGCTCTGTGCTGCAGAGAACAAAGATCACATCCACTATCTGGCGCGGCTGTGTGAGATGGAATTGATCGACCGCGAACGCCGGATGATTGAACGGCGCATCAAAGCGGCGAAGTTCCCCAGCACCAAGAGCTTGGATAGCTTTGACTTCAAGATCATGCCAAGCTTGAACAAGCCCCTGACGATGGATCTGGCACGATGCGATTACGTTAATCGCAGGGAGAACATCATCGCGCTCGGCCCGTCAGGCACGGGCAAGACACACATCGCCCTGGGACTTGGGCTGGCTGCATGTCAAAGAGGACTGAAGGTGCGCTTCACAACGGCTGCGGCATTAGTCCATGATCTGATCGAGGCTCAAGATGAGCGGAGATTGCAGCGCCTTCAAAAGCAACTGACCAGCCAGAACCTGTTGATCATTGATGAACTGGGCTTCGTACCGCTCAGCAAATCTGGCGCAGAGCTGCTCTTCGAGGTCATATCCCAATGCTATGAACGCGGCTCCATCATCATAACCTCGAACCTGCCCTTCGATGAATGGACTGAAGTCTTTGGCTCTGAGCGGCTGACCGGTGCGCTACTCGATCGTTTAACCCATCACGTCCACATCCTCGAGATGAATGGCGAAAGCTATCGGCTCAAACACAGTCGCAACAACCGAAAATAACCAGCCCGCAATCACAGTCAGAATAATGCTGGCCTTATGGCCAGCATGCGCTTTGGCACGCTTCAGCTTTGTGACGAGCACGCGTGCAAAAGCGCCACAAAAACATCAACCGAAGTGGCCCATTTTTACGCCGCGACATGGACCCATTTTACTCTGCGATTGACAGTTGGCAATACGTGCGCGGCTCTGATTGAGGCGGTAGCTTTCGCCGTTCATCTCGAGGATGTTGACGTGATGTGTCAGCCGGTCCGGGAGCGCGCCGGTCAAGCGTTCGGTGCCGAATGTCTCGGTCCATTCCTCGAAGGGCAGGTTCGATGTGATCAGGGTTGAGCCACGCTCGCAGCGCTGAGAGATCAGCTCGAACAGAAGCTCGGCGCCGGTTTTGCTCAAGGGGACGAAGCCCGGCTCGTCGATGATCAGCAGTTTGACCTTGGCCCGTTTGCGCTGAAGCTGCCGGAGGCGTTTCTCGTCGCGGGCCTCCATCATCCCGTGCACGAGAGCTGCGGCGGTTACGAAGGCGACAGGCAACCCTTTCTGGCAGGCGGTCAGCCCCAACCCGAGAGCGACATGGGTTTTGCCGGTTCCCGACGGGCCGAGCGCGATGACGTTCTCCCTGCGCTCGATCCATTCACAGCGCGCCAGTTCCAGCACGATCATCTTGTTCAGACCGGGGATGGCCGTAAAGTCGAAGCTGGCGAGGCTTTTGACGATTGGAAGCTTTGCCGCCTTGATCCGGCGCTCGACCATGCGCCTCTCCCGATCGATTGGTTCCAGCTCGGTCAGCCGGGCTGGATAGCGCACATGATCCAGGCCTTCCGCCGCACAAATGCGCGCTTGCTTGTCATGCTCGCGCAGGAAGGTGGGCAGGCGCAGAGTCTTGAGGTGGTGTGTCAGCAGCAGTTCGGGTGCATCCGTCATGCGTCACCTCCTGACAGAAGGCTCATACAGGAAGAAGCCGAGGTGGTGGCGATGTTGGTTCCGGGCAGGAACGGATAGACATCCAAATCCAACCTCGGGGGCCTTCGCTCGACGCGGCACAGGACGAGGTGCTTGATCGCATCGAAGCTGACCGCCCCCATTCGCAGGGCGTCTTTGACGGCAAGATGCAGCACCTCCAGCTCGAACCGTTCCGACAGGCGCAGGACCTGGACATACTCCCTTTTGCCCGCCTTGCCCTGCCGGGCTTCCAGCAAGCGCCGGAGCGTGGCGAAGGCGTCAGGCAGTTCCCAACCCTGCAAGGGCGCAGCCTGATCGAAGGACATGATCCTGCGCTCAATCAGCGGCAGGTAATGCAGCGGGTCGAACACCATGTCACCGCTGTCATAAGAGCGGGGATGATCGGCGATCACCTCAGTGGCGCAACCGATAACGACGCGGATCACGAAGCCCTTGATCCAGACCGCGCGGTGGCCATATGCGACCGGTACCGAGTAGTCGTTACCGCGATACCGCAGCACCGATGTCGATGTGACCTGGCCACTTTGCAACTCACAGGCCTCGAAGGGTGCGCCGGGCAAATCCTGCATTGCCGCCGGATCGGCTTGCAGCCGTTCGCCGATGCTGGCCTTGTGTCCGCGCAGGACATCGTCCTGCCGTTTGCGGCATTGCTCTTCCAGGTGAGCGTTGAACGCATCCCGGTCCGGAAAGGACGGGATCGGCACCATGAAGTCGCGCCGCCCGTAGCCGACCAACCCCTCGACCGCTCCCTTGTCGTTCCCCTTGCCGGGACGGCCGTAGCGATCCCGGACCACATAATGCGACAGCATTGCGCTGAACCGTTGGGTTCTTTGCCGGGTGCCGTCCGGCAGGATCCGCGCCACCAGGCAGCGGTCATTGTCATAGAGGATCGACAGGGGAACCGCCCCAAAGAAAGCAAAGGCATGCACATGCCCATCCAGCCAGGCCTCGGTGGTTGCCGCAGGATAGGCCCGGATAAAACACGCATCGCTCTGCGGCAGATCAAAGGCGAAGAAGTGCGCCTTCCGCTCAACGCCGCCAATCACGACAGGCGCTTCACCAAAATCCGCCTGCGCATGCCCGGGCGGATGGCTGAGCGGCACGAACATCTCTTTGCCAGAGCGCTTCCTGGCCCGGACGCAGTCTTTGACGATTGTGTATCCGCCATCAAAGCCGCACTCGTCGCGCAGCCTCTCAAAGATACGCTTTGCGGTGTGGCGCTGCTTGCGCGGACGCGCTTTGTCCTCAGTAAGCCATTGCTCGATCTGGCAGGTGAACGCATCCAGCTTCGGGCGCCTAATCGGCGCTGTCCGCCGATACCCCGGTGGCTCCGAATAGGCCAACATCTTCGCAACACTGTCTCGGCCAATCCCAAAATCCCGGGCAATCCGACGCCCGCTCAACCCATCCTGAAAATGAGCCCGACGCACCTTCAAATACAATTCCACGGTGAAAATCCCCCGGCCCTCCCATCAAACGAAAGGGCAAAAGTGGACGACTTTTACGCCGCCCGCGACAACACAACGACGCCGCTACCGTGGCCGAGTATTGCTCCGCCGATTACACCGGTAGCATCATTTCGAGGAATGCAATTCCAGATACTGAAGTATGGTATCGTCAGTCACGTTGCCTGATGTGGTTGAGAAATATCCACGCGCCCAAAACCGCCTGCCCCGGTAGCGCTTGCGGAGTTCGGGAAATTCCATCTGCACCCGGCGCGATGAGCGCCCTTTGATCCGTTGCATAACCCTGGACAACGCGACATGTGGCGGCACGGATATGAACATATGGACGTGATCGCGGGCCAGAACGCCTTTTACGATATGAACGCCCATCTCGGCGCAGGCCTGGCGAATGATCTCGCGAATACGCTCGCGCATGGCACCTTGCAAAACCTTGTAACGGTATTTTGTCGACCAGACGACGTGACAGCGGTGATAAAATCTGGTATGTGATCCAGTAGAATAGACCATGATCTCTCCCTCTCATTTTGAAGCCTTACCCCTTCGGGGGCTTCAAAATGAGAGGGAGAGATCATCAGAATTCACGCTGAAGCGGACCGGCTGGAAGCCGGTGGCTTATCTCCAATAGGTGGAAAGTTAATGGGCATACGACGAAGGATGCTATCCTCATCATCTAAACTTGGCTGATGATCCAGCATGCAATGACCAAGTTCATGCGCAGCCGTGAAACGCTGGATACTAAGGGGGCGCTGCGTGGTGACTAGGATGCCCGGTGAAGGAAAGTCTAGATAGACTCCTAACAGCCCCTCAAGTGGCCGAAGCAGCAGGGGCACACCTAGCTCATGGATCATCGCAAATACGTTTACTGCCCCGCCCGCAGTTTCTAACCGTTCACGGACGCCTAATTTTCGATGGAGACGACTGGCTTCCGCCACTCCATGCCGAACCGCTTTCGCGTACTCATTGACCATAACTTATTCCTGTGCAGCGGTTGAGCGAGAACGCAAATAGTCGGCAAACTTGCCTAGCTCGTCCCGATCTTTCCTGGATAAATCGGCGGCCCTACGGGCCAAGTGCGCAACGTCCACAGGCAGGCTCGCAGAAGCATCATCATCGTCAATGAAATATGCGACGGGCTGTCGGTAGAGCTTTGCAAGCCGATTAAGCTCCAATGCTTCAACACGACGGTTTCCGGCTTCAATCTCAGACAGTGCAGTTCGTTGTATCTTAAGATACTGCGCAACTTCTTCCTGCTTCAGCCCGAGATACCGCCGCGCCTCGCGCAGACGCTCACCTAGCTCGCGCCGTGCTTCTTGATCGTCATCGCCAGTCCGCTTCGCGACACTCATTTCGAAACTCCTTGTTTTTTGTGCCACTGCTTCTCTAGACGTGGCATCAAATGATCAATCGCATCCTGAACCGAGTTGTAGCCGCCACTGCGCACAGTTGCGTCAGATGGTGCAAAACCCAAAATAGGTTCAACAGCGCAGAGCAGCTCTACAACAACAAGCGAGTCCATCGGGACCGGTGCGACTGCCGCTGCCGCTGGTAATACCGGCAACGTGTTACCTTGGGTAATAGCTTCAACTTCTGCTGCCATGATCAACTCGTCCCGAAGTAACATTTCGAGGGCCAGCTTTGGAAACACGCCTGTCTTTGTCTTGGTGATGGTGTTCATGCCGGATGTCCGAATAACTATCTTTCTCACAACATAATGTGGGATTATCCAACATTCAAGCTTTTGATGATTGTTAGCAACATAGTCACTTCGAAACGTATAGATTTAGCCGCAAAAATTCACGAGCGCCCTGTTTTGGCACCTGATGCTTTGTTGGCAACCATTCCAATTTGATGCGGCATGGTTGATCTTCGCCCTGATTTTGCATCGGGCGCTCCTGTCTGGCGGTTTGGTAATTTGGCGGTTGGTTTTTTGTGTGGGCGGGGCGTGTTGATCAGCGTCAGACAGGGTGAGGCGGCGGCAGTGCCCCAGGCAACAGGCCGATCAGCGACTTGCGCGGGCATGAAGCCGGCAATGTCATCACGATCCCGGTTTTTTTCCCGACGATGGTTGCCGCGGGTTTGACCGGATGCAGGCGCAGGGTATCGAACCGGGCATGCCGCCATCGGGACCGTTTTGGACAAGCGGCCCGGAGTGTCCACCAGATCCAACAGGCACAGCCATGCAGCACAAGCCGCATCTGATTGGCTGACGCCCTGGTGCAGGAGGTACGGTCCGAGGCGAGATGGGTCTTCCATCCCTTGATGTGGTTCTCGGCCTGACCACGGGCAGAATAGATTTTCCCGTAGAGATGCCTGCCACGCCCGCCGTCGGGATTGGTCACGATGTAACGAGTGTCCCGCCCCCGGGAACTGACCTCGACACGGGCTGCCACGCGGCGGGCTTTTGACCGGGACCCAGCCGCACAGGCGAATGTTTTGAACCGTCTGACCTTCTGGCCGGCATTGCGCGCATATCGGGTTGCCGTCGATGCCTCCAACGCCTGAACCTCCTCCTGAAGGCGCGCATTGCGGCTCAGGCCAAAGACATGGCGCAGGCCCGGCCGGTCACACAGGTCCAGAACCTCTGGCCCGCAATAATGGCTGTCCGCGCGCGGCAGGATCCCGGTCCTGGGCCAGTGCTTGCGGATCTCCCGGATCAAGCGGCGCAGATGTGCGGCGCTTTCCGCCCCCCCGGGGCGGCGCGCCGGGCGCGGCAAGGCCCCGGCCAACCGTCCATCACCATCGAAGACGACGATGGCTTGGAAGCCATATTCATCATGGTATGAGTTGAACAGGCGCAACTGCCGGTGCCCGTGGACCGCGTCAAAAGTGTCGTCGATGTCCAGCACGATCTGCCCGGGCACACGCGCAAAGGATTGGCAATGGAAACGAACCATGCTGCGTGCCATCCGGATCGGATCACGCACGTCGGGCAGGTTTTCCATCCGCGGGATTGTGGGCTGCGGGCACAGCGCCGCACCCGTCTCCGGGTTGCGCTCGGGCGCGATCCTGAAGGACGGGTCATGGCGCGGATCAGCGGCGTCATTGCCATCCCCATACCCCGCCGCAATCATCATGATCCGGAAACGGATGATGTCCTCCAGGCTATGCCTGACCTTCCCGGGATCGCGCAGGTCCGTGAGGCAGGACGACAGAAGACCCGCCATGTCGTGCCGACGTTCCACCTCCCGCAAAAGCGCCAGGCCGGCATCGGAACTCATCTCCGCGCCGTCGAAATTGAGCGGCACAGGCTTGCCATTCACGGGTGACAAAACCGGCGCGGCCGGGGTAAACCGCTTCATGGTGAGGTGTGGCTCCTGAAAACTGCGCTTTTTCGCATCGACAGCAAAAATACAGCTTTCCAAAAGGTTACGCTACCATCACCAACCCCTCAAGAATAATTCGGGCTAGGTATGACAATGATTGATTTGTCATCGTTTTGACTGATTTTCCGCTGATTTTTTGGGAATATTCGGATTTTTGACGGACTCCTCCCGTTTGTCAGGCGGACAGGATCGGGACCTTTTCGACTCCGGGGCGGGTCAGGCGTTTGAGGTTGTGGCCGATCGCCCGCATCGCCACCTGAAACCGCACCCTGGCCTGCCCTTTATATCGCACACGATTTGAACGTTTGGAAAACACCCGCTCGCAAGGCATGCGCAAATGGGCATACCGGCGATCCCTATCGGCATCCTTGCCTTTCATATTGCGCTTTTTGATCGTCGCATTATGGCAACCCTTGCGCTTTGGCGCTGCCTGTGCCGGTTGGGTGCAATACCCTTTGTCGCCAAAAACCGCACCCTGATCCGGACAGACATGGCGCACGCCCCGGGCATCCGTCACATTCGCCGGCGTGGCGGCAACCCTGTTGATCAGAGCAGACTGCATATCAACACCGGTGTGCTCTTTGCAGCCATACCGGAATTTGTCCCTGCCCTTGGCCCCAAAGCGCGCCTGTGGGTCCGCAGCCACTTGGTCCGCCGTCTCATTGTTGAACTTTTCCAGGCCCCTGGCGATGGCTTTGTCGCGGTCATCCCGGGTAGATAGCTTCGAGACCGACTTGCCGACATCGACAAAGGCAAACACCTCGCGGATCAGGCCTGCCTCTTTCAGGCCGTCGCGCAAACGGTTGAACAGGTCCATCAATCGCTTCGTCCCCGGGCGTTGGCGGAAATCGCCGAAGAATGAATGGTCGGGCGGGCGCTCACTCAAGGCAAATGCGCAAAACCACTTGCCCGCCAAATTCTCTCGCATGAACCGTTCCATCCCGCGGTCCGGGAGGTCTTCTGTAAACTGCAAAACAAGCATCCGGAACGCGCGTTCAGCCCCCGGTTCAGGCCGCCCGCGATCCGAATAAAGCGCGACCAAAGGGCCGGACAAAACCGCCAGGTCCACCACCGCCTCAAAACGACGATAGGGGTGATCCCCTGAAACCGGCCCATCCAGTGATGTAAACATCTCAACCTGATTACGACCCATAAAATCCTCCGTTCCAACATCAAAATTCATTAGACCTGTTTCGGGTATTGCCATGTGTGGACGGTTCCTGTTTTGCAAGGTTTTTTTGACGCCGTGATCATAGCGGGTTGCGGTCATGTGTCCGGCCTGTTTTTGCGGCAATAAGGCCGCTGGCCCTGATGAAGTCCGCGTGCCAGTTCCCTATCAAGTTGCCGGACTACTTGTATCCTGGCAATACCTCGGGGTGTTCTGACTGCGGCTTGCTTTGATCATCATCACGTCTATTGCCCTTGCATCCTGAAGCGCAGTTTTGGTGCTCGGTCTTCCGAGCGCGCTTATGTGGCTTGGTACGTTCCTCCTCTTGCCAGGAGCGCCCATACGATCCGCGCAGTTTTGTTGGCCATTGCGACACTAACCAATCGCGGTGCCTTGCGTTCCAGCAGGCTGCGGATCCAGGCAGCGGTGCGGGTTTGTGTATCAGCAACATGCCTGAGAATGGCCGTTGCCCCAACCACCAGGAGTTTGCGCAAATAACCATCACCCATCTTGGTAATCCGCCCCAACCGCTCTTTTCCGCCCGAAGAGTTTTGCCGGGGGACCAGCCCGAGAAAGGCTGCGAACTGGCGTCCGGACCGGAATTGCGAAGGGTCCGTGACAGAAGCTGCCAGGGCTGTCGCTGTCAGCACGCCAACTCCTGGAATGGTTGCCAGGCGCTGACTGGTATCGTTCTGGCGGTGCCACACAAGGATCTCACTATCAAGTGCGCGGATCTGCTGGTTCAGGTTTGCGCGCTGATCGGCCAGGCTCAGCAAAGCGGTTCTCGCTATTTGTGGGATGTCTTCATTGGCACCCTCTTCAAGCTGTAGCAGCAATCGGGAAATATTTTCTGGCCTTTGAGGCGCAATGATCCCCAGCTCAGCCATGTGGGCGCGCAGCGCATTTATCAGCATCGTGCGTTGCCGTACCAGAAGATCGCGCGCCCGATGCAGCATCATAACTGCCTGCTGATCCACGCTCTTTATGGCCACAAAATGCATGTTCGGGCGCGTAACAGCCTCACAGATCGCCTCAGCATCCGCCGCATCATTCTTTTGTCGCTTCACGTATGGTTTTACATAGGCGGGAGGGATGAGCTTCACCTCGTGGCCGAGTGCTGTGATCTCACGCGACCAATGGTGGGACGTCGCACAGGCTTCAATGCCGATCAGGCAAGGTGGCAATTTAGCCAGAGTATCCAGGACTGCGTTCCGGCGAAGCTTCTTCTGTAGAACGGTTTGTCCTGTCGCATCGATCCCGTGAAACTGGAAAACTGACTTTGCAATGTCGATCCCTATCGTTGTAATTTCCATCTGGGCGGTTCCTTTCAAAGCTGGTTCATACCCCAGCACTTTGGCACATTGCGATGCCGGTGGGTGGAACCGTCCAACTCATCAAGTTGTTCGGTGGTTATGATCAGGTTAGACTGATCCTATGAGCATCCCAACCATTATGCCGCGCCTAAAAGGCTTCCGCTATCCGCGTGAGATCATTGCGTACGCTGTTTGGGCGTACCACCGGTTCGCGCTGAGCACGGCTGATGTTGAGGACTTGTTGGCTGCGCGGGGTAGTATTGTCAGCCGGGAAACGGTCCGACTGTGGGTCAATCGCTTTGGTCAACACTTTGCAGATTGCATCCGCCGGGATCGACCGCGACCGAACGACAAGTGGCACATGGATGAAGTCGTAATCACGATCCGTGGCAAGAGGCACTGGCTGTGGCGCGCAATCGACGCAAATGGAGATGTTCTTGATATTCTTGTACAAACGCGTCGGAATTCCAAAGCGGCGAAGCGGTTTTTTCAACGGTTGGTTGCCCGGTTCGGCGAACCGGGGGTCGTCATCACCGACAAATTGCGCAGCTGCATCAAGCCGATCAAAACACTGGCCCCGGACGCTGACCATCGCGCCCACAAAGGCCTCGACAACGCGGTCGAAGTATCGCACCGGCCGACCCGCAAACGGGAGAAGATATTCGGGCGGTTCAAATCCCACCGACAAGCTCAGAGGTTTCTGTCTGCGCATGACCATCCTCTCATTGCTGCAAGCAGCAACTGCCGGACAATGGATCAACCTGATTTTCCGTCCCCGCCGCTATCAACTCACCGCAACCTCATACCGCCACGCCCGCAGCGATGCGTTCAGCCTCTGGGCCGATTACACCGCCGAAATGGCGGCATAACCCTGCCTTTTCCAATGCCTCACAAGCGGCCGCCAACAACTTGATGAGTTGGACGGTTCCACCCACCGGCATCGCAATGTGCCAAAGTGCTGGGGTATGAACCAGCTTTGAAAGGAACCGCCCAGATGGAAATTACAACGATAGGGATCGACATTGCAAAGTCAGTTTTCCAGTTTCACGGGATCGATGCGACAGGACAAACCGTTCTACAGAAGAAGCTTCGCCGGAACGCAGTCCTGGATACTCTGGCTAAATTGCCACCTTGCCTGATCGGCATTGAAGCCTGTGCGACGTCCCACCATTGGTCGCGTGAGATCACAGCACTCGGCCACGAGGTGAAGCTCATCCCTCCCGCCTATGTAAAACCATACGTGAAGCGACAAAAGAATGATGCGGCGGATGCTGAGGCGATCTGTGAGGCTGTTACGCGCCCGAACATGCATTTTGTGGCCATAAAGAGCGTGGATCAGCAGGCAGTTATGATGCTGCATCGGGCGCGCGATCTTCTGGTACGGCAACGCACGATGCTGATAAATGCGCTGCGCGCCCACATGGCTGAGCTGGGGATCATTGCGCCTCAAAGGCCAGAAAATATTTCCCGATTGCTGCTACAGCTTGAAGAGGGTGCCAATGAAGACATCCCACAAATAGCGAGAACCGCTTTGCTGAGCCTGGCCGATCAGCGCGCAAACCTGAACCAGCAGATCCGCGCACTTGATAGTGAGATCCTTGTGTGGCACCGCCAGAACGATACCAGTCAGCGCCTGGCAACCATTCCAGGAGTTGGCGTGCTGACAGCGACAGCCCTGGCAGCTTCTGTCACGGACCCTTCGCAATTCCGGTCCGGACGCCAGTTCGCAGCCTTTCTCGGGCTGGTCCCCCGGCAAAACTCTTCGGGCGGAAAAGAGCGGTTGGGGCGGATTACCAAGATGGGTGATGGTTATTTGCGCAAACTCCTGGTGGTTGGGGCAACGGCCATTCTCAGGCATGTTGCTGATACACAAACCCGCACCGCTGCCTGGATCCGCAGCCTGCTGGAACGCAAGGCACCGCGATTGGTTAGTGTCGCAATGGCCAACAAAACTGCGCGGATCGTATGGGCGCTCCTGGCAAGAGGAGGAACGTACCAAGCCACATAAGCGCGCTCGGAAGACCGAGCAGCAAAACTGCGCTTCAGGATGCAAGGGCAATAGACGTGATGATGATCAAAGCAAGCCGCAGTCAGAACACCCCGAGGTATTGCCAGGATACAAGTAGTCCGGCAACTTGATAGGGAACTGGCACGCGGACTTCATCAGGGCCAGCGGCCTTATTGCCGCAAAAACAGGCCGGACACATGACCGCAACCCGCTATGATCACGGCGTCAAAAAAACCTTGCAAAACAGGAACCGTCCACACATGGCAATACCGCCGGACCTGATCCGCAGAACGGGTGCGGGAATTCCGCGCGCAGGCCACGGGGACCAGGGCACGGGGACATCCGTCGGCAGCCCCCGCCCGATCTCCGGACTGCGGACAGGACCGGAGCACGTCCCGTCGCGCGAAGGTTTTTTTTGCCGCTGGCCATGCCGGGATTCCTGACATTTTTTTCACCGCCGGTATCGCGCAAATTCCGGCGCAACCCCTCCGGCGGTTTCCCCGCGCGTTTCGGGAGGGCATTTCGTTTCGAGCCCAGGGGCCATTTCGTTTCGGATGACCCGTCGGAAAAAATTTCCCGAATGGTTGCAACCGGTTGTCGGCGGCGCAAATCCGAAACGAAACGAAATGCAAAAAAATCGGCACGCAGAAGTAGGCAAGTGCGGCACATAACACCCACGAGTCCTCCCCGCCGGGAAGGACCCGTGATTTCTGAACAACATGAGCGGCACCCGGTGGCAATCAACATGCCCTTGGCAAGCCGTTCCATTCGCTCCCGGGGTTTCTTCGCGGCCGCTTCCGGGGGAAGGGGGGGCGGATACCCTGATTTCCCCGAGCGAACCAAAGCTTTACAATTGGGCGGATCACATTGCAAGCACAGGCGTAATAACTCCGCTTCATAGTCGCGGGACGGCATTCCGGAGATAAACCGCTCCCGAAACGCCCCGATCATATACCCACAAGGTGGGGTTCACCGCAGTTTTGCATCTTCCGCTTCTATTGTCGTGTACATGATGTCCTCCATCAGGGGGATACGTTTCAAGGCGCGTCCATTCATCAGGCCATGCGCTGAAGCGGTCAGGGTTTTCCACTCCCGGAGCCGGTCTCCATCGCGTAGGATTACGGCTGTCTGCAGGAACCGCCGTGCCCAAATGTCGCGGCGTGTTTCAAGGAATTTCCAGAGCTTTGTTTCAATGCTGCGCGCGGTACGCGCCGTCGCGACGATCCGGCGGGTCTCTTCCGTGTCCTCGAACCAGCTGTCTGCAAGCGGATCAAGGAGGTCCAGCGCAAGATCATCGTTTACCCAACGTCCGAGAGCCTGTGCCGATGCGCCCTGGATTTTCCGTTGGGGATCGACCAGATCCAGAAGAGCCTGGAGGTCGAGTTCCTGCGGGCGCAGATCGAACAGGTTGCAGGCCTCAACCACGTCAAGAAACCCGGGGGCAGGCAAACAGCCATTTTCCAAACCATCAGCCAGGGCACCCTCAAGCAACACCCGCAAGGTGTCGGCGGAAATGTCATCCGCGCCGGTTTCCGCGCGCTGTTGCCCGATCATGCGTTCAGCGTCATCATTGTTTTCCGGGGAAAGGAGGAAACCGTCTTTTATCCCATACCCGGCCTTGATCAGTACCACTGCCAGCACGGTCTTCGCCCCCTGTTTCAAAACAACCGCAACGCTTTGGGCCCCGACCCCATCTGTAGTGCTCGCGACGATCTCCTGAATTTGCGAACCCGACACACTGGTTTGTACAGGAATGGCTTTGCGGCGCGCTTTTTTGATCAGCTGATCCAATGCTGCCTGGACCCGACCGCTGGCAAACCAGCCCCGGATCATCGGAAGCAGCGTCATTGTTTCGGCGCTTGGGGCGGTCCCGTCGAGACGTTCGAACAGGCCTGCGATGGTTGCGTCCTGAACAGGCCCCGAACCGGACAGGAGCAGGAACAAGGCACAACGCTCAAGGAAAGGGCCCTCCATTGCAGCAATGTGATTGGCAAGACTCGCCTGGATTTCCACCGGCACCGCCGCCAGCATGGTGTCGATTGCATCGAACAGGTCATGGGCTGAACCGTCTTCCGCCATAACATCACGCGCAAGGCTTTCCAGATTTTCCGAGAGATCGAAGTCCTCCATATCCGGTGGTGGAGCCATGTTGTCGGGATCGATCATGAATGATTGCGGCACCGTCAGGCCAACCCTCCGAAAGAGGCCCGCAAATTCGATCAGGTTCGTTTGCTGTATCGCTCCGGCGGCCAGCCCCGCCTGAACGGCCATTTCCACCGTCTCCAGGAAGTCTTCCGCATATTCACTGTCATTTTCCAGCCCCATGCGTGCTTCATCCAGCAGCAGGCTCAGTACCTGATGCCCGGCGCCCGAGTGGTCATCTTCCTGCGCGGTGAGCACCACCAGACCGCACGCGACTTCGCTGCTGGCAAGCAAGCGGGATTTCAGCCGCATGAAATACGATTGAAATTCGGGATCAAAACCATGGGTTTCATATTGTTCCATACATTCGGCAAGCAGTTGGGAAGACATATATGCTCCAGTCATGAGGCCATGGGCCCGGAATCGATCCGTTTGTCCGGCTCGACCCCGAAACGGCCATAGGGGTTGATGTGTAGATAGTTGCGCGGGGAGAGGCCGCGATACTCCCCGAGGGGACAGGCGCGCGACCACGCCGGGGGTCTGCAGGACAGAGTGCACCATTTGCGTGTTCACGTAGACCAGTGAAGATTGCGGCAGATGCAGGGCATGGACGGCGCTGTTCCGGTTCTCCACGACGTTCAGCCCTTCGTGGATTTCCCGGCGGAACGCCTCCGGGTGTAAATAGCGACACCGGAAGATCGTCTTGATGGCCCGGCCCGGCTCTGCCGGCGCCTTGCAGGTGGGGTGCATCACACCGCAACGGGCAAACCGGCGCAGGATGGCCCCGGGGTCCACCGTTCCGTGCTGCATGGCAGCTGCGTATTTGACAAACACGGCCTCGCCCCCTGCAATCAAGGGCGTGTCCTTGGCGAGGCCTGCAGACATTTTCCTGTAGAACGTATCGCCCCAGCCGTCAGGAATAACGGCACCCGGATCGGCTGTTCTGATCGCGACGTTGGCCATCGTGCCCCCGACAAACGTGTCCATCATCTGTTTCAACGGCCAGTCCAGCCCGCGCACGGCAAGGTCATCGCGCAGGATCATGCCGGTGATGGTTTCACTGTCGACCGGAACGCCGTCGCCGTCGAAAATCTCAGGGTCCGGTCGGGCCATTGGTCGGCCCTTTGAGGGATAGCTACAGGCGTGTCACCGTAGCGACGGGCGTCTTTCAGCACGAAACCTTCCGGCGGGATCTGCGCGGCGTTTTCTTCCCGCACGATCAGCGCGGATTCGGCGAGCCGGTTACCTTCGATGGCGGGCGGCTGATACGGCGGCACAGGTTCTTCGCCGATCAGTGTGATCGCATCTTCATGACCAGGGCTGCGCAGATTTGCGTCATGCGCGGCCCCGGCCTGTCCGGCGTCGATGGCGGCAATGTCGGTCATGAATGTATGCCTCGCACTGGTCGATCCTGTTGCCTCCACCTATATCCTGACCAGGGCAAAACGCAATTCATGAAAAGGATGACCCATGGCAAACCAAATCGGGTGAAGCTGACAAACCGGAGCATCAAAATCCGCAGGACGTATTCCGGAGAGGGGAAAAACAACTCCGGACATGCCCGTAGAACTTTCAGTACGGCCATTCCGGCAAACTCCACTGCTTCGGTGAAGCTGGAATAGCAGAAATCTACCTCTTGTGAAACGGGGCTATTGCCCTGACAGGGGCGGCGGGTGGTTTCAGTCCAGGGCATCATGGTCTCCGTTTGCTCTAAACAAACAGAATCACAACCGTCTGAAATCACTCACCTCATTTTCGATCAGGCTCCCGGGATTGACCCGTTTTGATCGAATTGAGCGGATGGTCAGGCCACCGGTGAGACCGAAGGTTATGCCAAACAGGTCCGCCACGAAATCAGCGGTTTCACCGGAACGTCCGACCGTAGGCTGAACGAGATCAATGGCACCGCCAAACAGTAAAGCCCCTGGCAGCACCCAAAAAAGGCTACGTAGGTAAAGAAGTGCGGTCGGAAATACCAAAGCGGCGAAGGCGATGAAGTGGTAGACCTTGTCAGAGACAGGACCCGGTGGACCTTGAGTGGGGTGGGACAGGGTGAGCCAGGCGATTGCAGCAGCCAGGAGCCCGGTTGCGGCGCACGCGAAGTTATGTCTCATGGATGAGCGTCGCTGACTGCGGGTTTGAATGCGAAGATGCCTTGTCACTTGTTTTTCAATCCAGCGTGCCCCCGGAACTCCAGTCGTACCCGGCTGTCAAAGCCCCCCCGGTCACCTCGCCCGGAACCCGCGCCCTCTGGATGATCCATGAAACCCGCCCCGCCCCGCACCGTCATCGACACCGCGATTTATATCGCCAATGCGGCGATCAGGACAGCGAAATTGGCGACTTGCCCGGGGACTGCGAGTAACGATCCCTCCAGCCTGAATACCCGAAACGGATGATGAAATACGCCTGCAGAGACTTCTCGTGTATCCGGGGGTATATCCGCCCGGGTAAAGCGTCTCTGTCAGAAACACCGATTTTCAACCTGCTGATAACACGGCATAAAACCGCTCCAGATCTGCAGGGGACAAAACCGGCAGTATGGCTGGCTGTGCGGTCGGTGTGCTGCTAACCAGTCTCCCCCGGATTTCTCCGGAAATTCAGGGAAAAAAGCAGGGGAAAAATTGCCCGGGTACAGGAACCTGTCTGTGGCAGTGTACAGGCCCGCAATTTCCTGCCGGACTCCTGTTCCTGTGTGGAACCGGCCTGCGGTCGGCGGGCAGGGCAGGGCTGTCCATGGTGTCGTTCCCGGCCTTGCCTGCGGTGGCGTTACAGGGCGGACCGGTCCGGCACATGTCAATCCGGTCATCAGCCACCGGCATCCCGACATCTGTCCGGATGAAACCCGGGGCCGCGCAATTTCCCCGGCCCGGGCCGGAGCAGGTCCCCGTCCCGGCCCGCATGTCCGGCCGGCCTGTTGTCAGCAACAATATACGCGGGGCACCGCTCATCCGGGAGACCGGGCAGCCGGATGCAGGGCACAACATCCATGCCCGTCTCCCGCGCCATCGCACACGGTCCCGCCCCGGCAATAACGGTGTTGCCCCCGGCGAACAGGACGGGACCGGTAAAACCGGGTCCCCTGATCGACACCGCGATCTGCCGGACCTGATCCGCAGAACGGACCCGGGGTTTCAGGGCACGGGGACATCGGGCGGCAGGCGCCCGATCTCCGGACTGCGGGCAGGACCGGAGCGCGTCCCGTCGCGCGAAGGTTTTTTTTGCCGCTGGCCATGCCGGACCTCCCGACATTTTTTTCACCGCCGGTATCGCGCAAATTCCGGCGCGACCCCTCCGGCGGTTTCCCCGCGCGTTTCGGGAGGGCATTTCGTTTCGGCGGGGAGGGCCATTTCGTTTCAGATGACCCGTCGGAAAAAATTTCCCGAATGGTTGCAACCGGTTGTCGGCGGCGCAAATCCGAAACGAAACGAAATGCAAAAAAATCGGCACGCAGAAGCAGAAGTAGGCAAGTGCGGCACATAACACCCACAAGCCGTCCCCCGCCGGGAAGGACCCGTGATTTCCGGACACCGGGAGCGGCACCCGGTGGCAGCCAATATGCCGTTGGCAAGCCGGTCCATTCGTTCCCGGTGTTTAGGAGAGGGCGCTTTCGGGGGAAGGGGTGGGCGGATACCCTGAAATCAGCGGGCGGATCAGAACTGTACGGTTGGGCGGATCACATTGCCAGCCTTCATCCGTGTCGATATAGGTGATATCGATCAGCCAAACGGCATTCGGAGTTAGGCAGTGAAAATCCTGCTCGAGAAGGTTCGCAGAGGGGCTCATGTTGTGATTGCTGTCCGTTGTCACGGGCTTGCGGCGCTTGTTCAGGCCTGGAGGCACCTTGTTTTCTTTGCGAAGACGGGCCGGTTCCGCTGCATCCGCCTTCTGCCGCCGCCTGGCTTCAGCTGAGCCGAACGCTTCGATCTCAAGCCGCCAGGTCTTCAACTGCGTGCCGGTGATACCAGGCTCCCTGGCAACGCTGCCCTGTGTCGCGCCCGGTTCATAAAGCCGCTCAACCGCCGCTGCCTTATACTCGTCCGTATAGTTCTGTCGATGGTGTCCCGTTTGGTGCCCCTTTCAGTGTCAATCGCAGAGTAAAATGGGTCCATGTCGCGGCGTAAAAATGGGCCACTTCGGTTGATGTTTTGTGGCGCTTTTGCACGCGTGCTCGTCACAAAGCTGAAGCGTGCCAAAGCGCATGCTGGCCATAAGGCCAGCATTATTCTGACTGTGATTGCGGGCTGGTTATTTTCGGTTGTTGCGACTGTGTTTGAGCCGATAGCTTTCGCCATTCATCTCGAGGATGTGGACGTGATGGGTTAAACGATCGAGTAGCGCACCGGTCAGCCGCTCAGAGCCAAAGACTTCAGTCCATTCATCGAAGGGCAGGTTCGAGGTTATGATGATGGAGCCGCGTTCATAGCATTGGGATATCCCGGATTATTCATGACGGCTTTGATTTGGGCGCTTATGCGTTGGCTTTCTGGTGTTTTTCACGGTTTGGGCATGGGGCATCGTTTGCGCGGGCTTTGGCGCTTGCGGCTGATTTGTCGGGTTATGGTTTCAGGGTTCATCGGGAGGAGCAGTCGCGGTCTACGGCGCCTGCGCGTGGCTGGCCTGTCTTCCCAGCAGAGTGTCCAGGATGGTGATGAACAAGGCTTTGTCTGGACAGGCTGAAGCGAAGGCAACCCGGATCCGGGATTGGGTTTCAATAACCCGCGCTCCGATTTTCAGGAGACGGCGTTGGATTGTCTCGAAGTCGGATCGCTTCAACCCGGCGGCCTTCGGCATGGCTGAGCGCACCGCCCAGATCATCCAGTAGGCAATGGTGTGGAGGATCAGCCGCATCTGGTTGGCCGTTGCCGAGGAACAGGATGTACGATCGCTCTTCAACTGGGTTTTGTGGAGCTTGATCAAATTCTCCATCTGACCGCGGGCGCAATAGACACGCTCATAGAGCTGCTCCGGGGTGCCGTCGGCGAGTGAGGTCACAATGTATCTGACAGCCATGCCATGCGCCTGGCGTGCCTCAAACCGCGCGATGACCCGGCGCCTGGTCTCACCCCAACTCGCGGCAGCGTATTGGGTCTCACAAAAGCAGCGCAACACAAGCAAGCCTTCTTTCGCGCGCTGAACCGCACAGGCATCCTGAGCGCGTGTAACGACAGGATCACGACGCAAAGCAGAATTGGCTGGCAAGCCAAAGATGAAGTCCACCCCTGCCTGGGCTTCGCACCAGGCCATGACCTCCGGGCGGCCATAATGCCCGTCTCCGCGCAAGGTGATACGGGTCTGCGGCCAATGAGATCGAATGCGCCTGATGAGGCGACGAACATGGCCGCGCGCTTCCACGCCGGATGGCGTGCGCGCAGGGCGCAGGATGAATGCGACTGGTTTTTCGCTCTGGGCTTCGTACACATGGATCGGGGCATAGCCACGCTCACCATGGTAGCCGTTGAAGAGGGTCAGTTGCTGCTGGCCGTGAGCGGCATCAAACGTGTCATCAATATCAAGGGTCACCGATTCAGGTGGCGCGTCGTAGCTGCTACAAAAGATATCCACCATCTCGCGTCCAACCCGGATCAGGGAACGCTGGCCCACACCATTCTCAAATCGCGACATCGTCGGCTGGCTCACCAACCCTACGTCTTCGCCGGGCGCTTTGCCGAGCGCCATCATGAAGGCAGGGTCGTGTCGCAATTCGTCCAGGTCATCACCGTCTTCATAACCGCACGCGATGGCCATGGCCCGCGCGCGAAGAATGTCACACATGCGATGCGTCACCCGCGAAGGATCGCGACCATCGGGGATTACCCCAACCAAACGATCCACGATCCCCAGACGACGCTCCGCCTGAGCAAGAAGCAAAACACCGGCGTCAGAGGTGATCGCACCACCATCAAAACAGCCCGTAACTTTCTTGGAACGAATGGCTGGAAAAGAGAAGGAAGTCCGGGCTATATCACTCATGGCGGCGTTGGCAGTCATTGTCCGGCGTCCGGGATTGATTGTACACATGTTCTATACGCCAAATCAGACACTTACGCCAGCGCTGCCAACAAAAAACAGCACCGTCATAAATAATCCGGGATATGACCTCGAAGAGCAGCTCTGCGCCAGATTTGCTGAGCGGTACGAAGCCCAGTTCATCAATGATCAACAGGTTCTGGCTGGTCAGTTGCTTTTGAAGGCGCTGCAATCTCCGCTCATCTTGAGCCTCGATCAGATCATGGACTAATGCCGCAGCCGTTGTGAAGCGCACCTTCAGTCCTCTTTGACATGCAGCCAGCCCAAGTCCCAGGGCGATGTGTGTCTTGCCCGTGCCTGACGGGCCGAGCGCGATGATGTTCTCCCTGCGATTAACGTAATCGCATCGTGCCAGATCCATCGTCAGGGGCTTGTTCAAGCTTGGCATGATCTTGAAGTCAAAGCTATCCAAGCTCTTGGTGCTGGGGAACTTCGCCGCTTTGATGCGCCGTTCAATCATCCGGCGTTCGCGGTCGATCAATTCCATCTCACACAGCCGCGCCAGATAGTGGATGTGATCTTTGTTCTCTGCAGCACAGAGCTGCGCCTGTTTGGCATACTCGCCTTGGAACGTTGGCAGTCGCAGTTGTTTAAGATGATGCCGTAGAAGAATCCGAGGGGCTTCGGTCATGCCGCGGTCCTTCCCATCAAGCTCATGTAACTGGATGGGCGTGTTGTGCCGACATTGGCCTTGGGCAAGTATGGATAGAAGTCCAAATCCAATCGTGGTGGCCGCTTCTCAACCCGACACAGTACAAGGTGTTTTACGGCGTCATAGCCAATTGCACCCATATCTATTGCCTGCTGGATTGCGCCTTGCACAACATCCATTTCGAAGGTCTCCAAAAGGCGCAAGACTTGAACGTATTCTCGCTTGCCCGGCTTACCCATTCTGGCTTCAAGCAGTCGGTGCAGCGTGGCAAATACATCTGGCAAATGCCAACCCTGCAAAGGCGCGGCCTGATCCAGGGCACCCACCTTTTGTTCAAGCAGGGGCAAAAAGTGCAATGGGTCAAAGACCATATCCGCTGATGTGTAGGATCGTTTGTGCCGCGCAATAATCTCATTGCCGCAGCCGATGATAACCTCATGCACAAACCCACGCACATGAACATCGTGGTGCGCATAGGCTACTGGCACCGAGTAATCATTGCTGCGATAGCGCACCATTGAGATCGACGTTGCACGCGTGCTGACGTGATCGCAGGCTTCATATTCTGCGACAGGCAATCCCATCAGAGCATCCAAATCCGACATCAGGCGTGCGCCTATGGTTTGGGTGTGACCCCGCAACGTATCGTCCTGACGTGCTAAACACTTCTCTTCCAAATGTGCGTTCAGATCATCAAAGCTGTCATAGCGAGGTGCGGGAACCATGAAGTTGCGGCGGGTGTATCCAACCATGCCCTCAACGTTGCCTTTATCGTTCCCTCGCGCGGGTCTGCCAAACTTGTCATCAAACAAGTAATGCGACTGCAGTTCCGTAAACCGACGTGTGCGGATGCGCGTCTTATCCCCGAGTATCCGAGCCACGGCGATCTTGGTATTGTCGTAGAGAATGGATTGCGGAATGCCGCCAAAGAATGCAAAGGCGGACACATGGCCATCGCAAAACGCCTCGGTTGTCTCAGCTGGATATCCCTTCACAAACACCGCATCAGAATGTGGCAAGCTCATCACGAAGAAGTGGATCTTGCATTCCACGCCACCGATCACGCCCAGCGTCTCACCAAAATCAACCTGCGCATGGCCCGGCCGATGCGACAACGGCACAAACACCTCTTTGGTGCGCCGTTTTTGCTCGCGCACGTAATAGGTCACCGTGGTCAGGCTGCCGGCATATCCATGCTCATCGCGCAGCCGTTCAAAGATGCGCTTGGCCGTGTGTCGCTGCTTTTTGATCAGGGCTTTGTCTGTGCGCAGTATCTCATCGACCACACCAACATAACCATCAAGCGTTGGCCGCCGAGGCGCTTCCGACCGACGATACCCAGGCGGAAGTTCATGGCGCAGCATCTTCGCGATCGTCTTACGATCTTTGTTCTCTAATCTGTCAATGCGTGTTTCCTGAGTTTCCTGCTTTTGATGTCAGAGGTTGCCTTTGTTCTCTTCGAACTCTGAGGTTCATGATGGGGTTGGCTGGGTGTGGGTCGGCAATGTTGAAACCGCAATCATACCGTTGGTCTTGGCTGTTGCTACAGAATCGGCGCCGTGTCTCACGCCCTCCCTCGGGCATCGTCCCAGATGGGAACTTTGATTTAGGAATCCTCGTTGTCGCCTCGTAAGCCTTACGCGGACTGGAAGTCAGTTTTGTCTCGCATAATGGCATGAAGTATGATTGCCAGACGACGCGCCAGAGCCACTCGGGCCTTTCTCATCGTTGAGCGCGCACCGATTGCGAGGGCCCATGTCTTCAATTTGAGCGGAGCGGCATACCGCGTCAGCATCACATTGGCGGCCTCATAGAGAAGCGTTCTGACGCGCACGTCGCCCCGCTTTGAGATGCTGCCCGTGTAGTCGATTTCACCAGATTGATGCCGTCGCGGCACCAGTCCAAGATACGCCCCCACATCACGCGATTTCCTGAAACGCGACGGATCATCAATTGCTGCGGCAAAGGCCAATGCTGTGATCGGACCGACCCCTGGTACCGTCATAAGGCGCTGGCAGACTTCGGATTTGCGGGTCATCTTTTTGATGTCGCCATCAATGGCTGCAACCGCCGCGAGGATTGCTTCGCGTGCTGCGAACAGTCCGCAAATTGCGGCATGGAGGCCAGGCACTCCATCGCTAACTTTTAGCGCCGCGTTTTTGAATGCCGGAGACAAAGCTCGTGGCAGCCGCACGCCGAAGACGACGACCAGACCGCGGATCTGATTGTCGAGCGTCACACGCTGTCCGACCAGCTTCTTGCGGGCTGCGATCAGCGACCGGATTGCGTGCGCTGACAGTGATTTGACATGGGTCGGCTTGTAGAATCCCGTCCGCGCCAGGTGTGCCAAACCGCGGGCATCATTGCGGTCCGTCTTGTGGCCGGCCAGAGATTTAAGGGCCTGATATGCTTGCCTGCTCTCGATGCAAACAACCGGGACACCAAGCTCCGTCAGCCCATGGTAAAGCATTGGTGCCATCCGTCCCGTTTCAAATACAACTTTGGCACATGGTGGTCCAGAAGCGAGGAAGTCAGCGATCGCTTTTGGTGTTGAGCTCGCTTTTCCTTCACGAATAAGGGCCCCTTCACGATCCAGAATGCAGATATGCGTCTCTTCCATGGACACATCCAAACCAGCAAAATATTCCATTGGTCAGTCTCCTTTTCAATTGCATGTGCATCCAGAATAACAGGGGTAACTGAGTGCTGATCCTGATTACGCCATGTTGAAAAACCGCGCCGCTTCTCGGCCAGACATACCGTCCTTCAAACAAGCACGGCGCACACGACTATAAATATCCACAGAATACATCTCCCGCCCTCCGAATAAACGAAGGGCACAAACTGGCGGACTTTTACTCCGCTACAACTGCGATATGCAGCCGCTTCTGTGGCCCAATATTGCTCCGCGTTTTACAGACGGCGGTGCCGACGCCGATCAGGCGCGGTTCGGCGCGGCCATCGGTGATTTTGCGGTCAGCAGGGACGGGGATGTCTATACCATCACCTCGGCGGAGGGCGTCGATACGGTCACGAATGTCGAGGAGTTTGTCTTTGGGGGCACGACCTTAAGCGCGGCCGATCTGGATGCCCTGGCGGAGATGCACGCCAATGACCCGCTGCTGGTCGGCAGCGCGGGCAATGACAGTCTGACCGGCACCGAAGGGGCGGACAGGATCAATGGCGGCGCGGGCAATGACACGATCGATGCCGGCGCGGGCGATGACCTGATCTGGTCCTTCGGGGGCAACAACCGGATCACCTCCGGCGATGACAATGACACGATCCGGTCCGGCGATGGCCGTGACACCGTCAATGCGGGCGATGACAATGACCTGATCTTTTCCGGCGGTGGCCATGACACCATCACTGCCGGCGCTGGCAATGACACGATCACGGGCGGCGCTGGCCATGACACGATCGACGGCGGTGCCGGCAGTGATCAGGTGCGTTTCGGCGTGGCCCTCGGCGATGTCTCGATCCTCAAACACGGGGATGCCTGGCTCATCGTGTCGGAAGGGGGCGTCGACAGGGTCAGGAATGTCGAACGGTTTGTCTTCAGTGACACCACCCTGAGCGCGGCGGAAATGGATGCCATTGCCGTGAGCGTCACCCGCGCTTCACCGGGCGTTAACGGTGGAGCGCGCTATTTCCACACTGATGATGTCGAGGGAAACCTTGACGCTAGACGGCTGCTGGTCGGCACGGATAATAACCGTTTCATCATCGAGTCCGGCACTGGCCATGACACGATCTATGGCGGTGCCGGCAATGACCGGATCTCTCTTGTCGTTGGCGACAAGAGAGTCTATGGTGGCGGTGATTCGATCCTGTCCGGCACTGGCCATGACACGATCTATGGCGGTGTCGGCAATGACACGATCGAGTCCGGCTCCGGCCATGACACGATCCTTGGCGGCTCCGGCCATGACACGCTCACCGGCGGCGCTGACAACGACAGTCTCGACGGCGGTGTCGGCAATGATGAGGCGCGTTTCGGCGTCGTCGGCAGCGATATCACCGTTACCAAATCCGTCACCGGGGACGGAGATGTCTACACCATCGTTTCGGCGGAGGGCACCGACAGGGTCACCAATGTCGAACGGTTTGTCTTCAGTGACAGGACCCTGAGTCTGGCGCAGCTGGATGCCATTGCCGGGACGACACTCACCGGTGGCGCCGGCGGTGACCGGCTGGCCGGCCGGGGCGGGGCGGATACGATCACGTCCGGCGCCGGCGACGACACGATCCTTGGCGGTGCCGGTGATGACACGATCGATGCCGGCGCTGACAATGACCTGATCACCGGCGGCGCCGGCGACGACACGATCCTTGGCGGCTCCGGCAATGACACGCTCACCGGCGGCGCTGACAACGACAGTCTCGACGGCGGTGCCGACATTGATCAGGCGCGTTTCGGCGCGGCCATCGGCGATGTCACCGTCACCGGGGACGGCGCTGTCTATACCGTTGTTTCGGCGGAGGGCACCGATACGGTCAGGAATGTCGAGGAGTTTGTCTTTGGCGACACGACCCTGAGTGCGGCGCATATGGAGGCCATTGCCGTGACCGCCGACCGGATGCTGCTCGGCGATGACGGCGATGACACGATCTGGTCCGGCTATGGCGATGACACGATCGATGCCGGGGGTGGCAACAACCTGATCCACTCCCGTGCGGGCGATGACTCGATCACCTCCGGCACCGGCGATGACACGATCTTTTCCGGCGCTGACAATGACACGATCACCGGGGTGCCGGCAATGACAGTCTCGACGGCGGTGCCGGCATCGATCAGGCGCGTTTCGGCGTGGCCAGCGGCGATTTCGCCGTCACGAAGGACGGAGATGTCTATATCATCACTTCAGCGGAGGGCGTTGACAGGATCGCCAATGTCGAGGCGTTTGTCTTCGGGGACACGACCCTGGATGCGGCGCAGATGGATGCCCTTGCGCAGCTGCACGCCGGTGACCCGCTGCTGGTCGGTGACGCGGGCAATGACAGTCTGACCGGCACCGAAGGGGCGGACAGGATCAATGGCGGCGCGGGCAACGACACCATCACGTCCGGCGTCGGCGATGACCTGATCTGGGCCTGGGGGGGTGACAATTCGATCAATTCCGGCGCTGACAATGACACGGTCCTTTCCGGTCGTGGCGCTGACTCGATCGATGCCGGCACTGGCCATGACTCGATTGATTCCGGCGTCGGCGCTGACTCGATCGAAGGCGGTGTCGGCGATGACACGCTCACCGGCGGGGCCGGCGATGACACGATCAAGGGCGGCGCAGACAATGACAGTCTCGACGGCGGTGCCGGCAATGACAGTCTCGACGGCGGTGCCGGCGTCGATCAGGCGCGTTTCGGCGTCGCCAGCGGCGATGTCACTGTTTTCAGGGACGGAGATGTCTATACCGTTGTTTCGGCGGAGGGTTCCGACAGGATCACCAATGTCGAGGCGTTCGTCTTTACCGACACGACCCTGAGCGTGGAGGATATGGATATCCGTGCCGTGAGGCCCACCGGCAACAACCGGCTGCTGGTCGGTGGTGATGACAATGACCGGCTGACGGGCGGCACCGGCGATGACACGATTTTCGGCGGCGATGGCGATGACACGATTGTTGGCGGTGCCGGCGCTGACTCGATCATTTCCGGCGCTGACAATGACACGATCACCGGCGGCGATGGCGATGATACGATCACCGGCGGTCGTGGCGATGACACGATCAAGGGCGGCGATGACAATGACAGTCTCGACGGCGGTGTCGGCAATGACAGTCTCGACGGCGGCACGGGCATGGATCAGGCGCGCTTCGGCGTGGCCAGCGGCGATGTCACCGTCAGCAAAATTGTCACCGGGGACGGGGCTGTCTATACCATTGTTTCGGCAGAGGGCATTGATACGGTCACCAATGTCGAGGCGTTCGTCTTTACAGACACGACCCTGAATGCTGCGGATATGGATGCCCGTGCCGCGATTACCGCCACCCGGGACCCCGGGGATCTGCTGCTGACCGGCGACGCGGGCAATGACGATCTGACCGGCGGCGATGGCGATGACACGATCCACGGTGGCGATGGTGATGACACGATCCGGTCCGGTGCCGGCGCTGACTCGATCATTTCCGGCGATGATAATGACAGGGTCATTGGCGGCGATGGGGCTGACACGATCATTGCCGGGGCCGGCGCTGACACGATCTATGGCGGCGATGGCGATGACTCGATCGATGGCGGTGATGAGAGTGACTCGATCGATGGCGGCGATGGCGATGATACGATCACCGGCGGTCGTGGCAATGACACGATCAAGGGCGGCTTTGGCAACGACAGCCTCGACGGCGGTGCCGGCTTCGATCAGGCGCGTTTCCGCGTGGGCGACAGCAAATTCGCGGTCACGAAGGAGGGAGCTGTCTATACCGTTGTTTCGGCATTTGGCATCGACAGGGTCACCGATGTCGAGGAGTTTGTCTTCGGGGGCACGACCCTGACTGCGGCGCAGATGGATGCCCTTGCGCAGATGCACGCCGGTAATCCGCTGCTGGTCGGCAGCGCGGGCAACGACAGCCTTGATGGTGCCGACGGGGCGGATACGATCAACGGCGGCGCGGGCGCTGACACGATCAAGGGCG
Source organism: Roseovarius sp. (assembly GCA_965207105.1). Lineage (GTDB taxonomy): Bacteria > Pseudomonadota > Alphaproteobacteria > Rhodobacterales > Rhodobacteraceae > Roseovarius. The sequence continues at coordinate 274,523 of CBDBLS010000072.1, forward strand.
GCTTTGGCAACGACAGCCTCGACGGCGGTGCCGGCTTCGATCAGGCGCGTTTCCGCGTGGGCGACAGCAAATTCGCGGTCACGAAGGAGGGAGCTGTCTATACCGTTGTTTCGGCATTTGGCATCGACAGGGTCACCGATGTCGAGGAGTTTGTCTTCGGGGGCACGACCCTGACTGCGGCGCAGATGGATGCCCTTGCGCAGATGCACGCCGGTAATCCGCTGCTGGTCGGCAGCGCGGGCAACGACAGCCTTGATGGTGCCGACGGGGCGGATACGATCAACGGCGGCGCGGGCGCTGACACGATCTCTTCCGGCGATGGCAATAACCTGATCTGGGCCTGGGGGGGCGACAACCGGATCAGGTCCGGCGATGGCCATGACTCGATCTATTCCGGTGATGGCGCCGACACGATCCGGTCCGGCGATGGCAACAACTGGATCAGGTCCGGCGCGGGCGCTGACACGATCCGCTCCGGCGATGGCCACAACCGGATCTTTTCCGGCGCCGGCAATGACACGATCCGCTCCGGCGATGGCGACAACCGGATCTTTTCCGGTGATGGCGATGACTCGATCGTTGGCGGCGATGGCGACAACCGGATCTCTTCCGGCGTCGGCGGTGACACGATCACTTCCGGGGATGGCGATGATTTCATCAGATCCGGCCATGGCGATGACTCGATCACGTCCGGCGATGGCCATGACACGATCTGGTCCGGTGCCGGCGCTGACACGATCTTTTCCGGCGATGGCAATGACACGATCGATTCCGGCGATGACAATGACACGATCGATTCCGGCGATGGCCACAACCGGATCTGGTCCGATGGTGGCAGCGACTCGATTGATTCCGGCGATGGCAATGACACGATCAATGCCGGCGATGACAACGACACGATCTGGTCCGGTGATGGCGACAACCGGATCTTTTCCGGTGCCGACGCTGACTCGATCTTTTCCGGCGACGGCGCTGACACGATCTCTTCCGGCACCGGCGCCGGCGCTGACACGATCCGGTCCGGCGATGGCGACAACCGGATCTGGTCCGGCGGCGGCGCTGACTCGATCTTTTCCGGCGACGGCCATGACTTCATCAGATCCGGCGATGGCGATGACACAATCACGTCCGGCGATGGCCATGACCGGATCTTTTCCGGTGCCGACCATGACGACATCACGTCCGGCGGTGGCCGTGACTTCATCAGATCCGGCGCTGGCGATGACTCGATCACGTCCGGCACCGGCGATGACACGATCCGGTCCGGCGCTGACAATGATTCGATTTCTTCCGGCGATGGCGATGACGTGATCTATTCCGGCGAAGGCCATGACACGATCGTCGGGGGCGCTGACAACGACAGTCTCGACGGCGGTGTCGGCAATGACAGTCTCGACGGCGGTGTCGGCTTCGATCAGGCGCGTTTCGGCGTGGCCAGCGGCGATGTCACCGTCAGCAAAACTGTCACCGGGGACGGGGCTGTCTATACGATCGTTTCGGCGGAGGGCGTCGACAGGGTCACGAATGTCGAAAGGTTCGTCTTTGCGGACACGACCCTGACTGCGGCTGACATGGATGCCCTTGCCGGGACCACCGGCCAGGACCTGGTCGGCGACGATGGCGATGACGTGATCTATTCCGGCGAAGGCCATGACACGATCGATGCCGGCGCTGGCAACAACCGGATCGAGTCCCGTGGAGGCGATGATTCGATCGATTCCGGGCGTGGCGATGACACGATCATTTCCGGCGATGGCCACGACACGATCCATTCCGGCGAAGGCCATGATTCGATCACTTCCGGCGCTGACAACGACTCGATCACTTCCGGGGGTGGCGATGACACGATCACCGGCGGTTCCGGCCATGACACGATCAATTCCGGCGATAACAACGACTTGATCTCTTCCGGGGATGGCGATGACTCAATCTCTTCCGGCGAAGGCAATGACACGATCACATCCGGCGCTGACGACGACTCGATCGATGGCGGCACCGGCCATGATTCGATCGATGCCGGGGATGGCGATGACACGGTTGTTGGCGGCGATGGCGATGACACGATCACCGGCGGCGCTGACAATGACAGTCTTGACGGCGGCGCGGACAGCGACACTCTCGACGGCGGTGCCGGCGATGACAGTCTCGACGGCGCTGCGGGCTTCGATCAGGCGCGTTTCGGCGCGGCCATCGGCGATGTCACCGTCACCGGGGACGGAGATGTCTATACCATCGTCTCGGCGGAGGGCACCGATACGGTCACGAATGTCGAGGAGTTCGTCTTTGGCGACACGACCCTGAGTGCGACGCAGATGGATGCCATTGCCGGGACCGCTGACGAGTTGCTGGTCGGCACCGATGGCGATGACACGATCTGGTCCGGCTCCGGCAATGACACGATCCTGGCCGGCCATGGCAACAACCTGATCCACTCCCGTGCGGGCGATGACACGATCACTTCCGGTCGTGGCGATGACATGATCGATTCAGGTGCCGACAACGACTCGATCAGGTCCGGGGGTGGCGATGACACGCTCACCGGCGGTGCCGGCGATGACACGCTCACCGGCGGCGATGGCGATGACAGTCTCGACGGCGGCGCCGACAATGACAGTCTCGACGGCGGTGTCGGCAATGACAGTCTCGACGGCGGTGCCGGCGTCGATCAGGCGCGTTTCGGCGTGACCATCGGCGATGTCACCGTCAGTAAGGACGGCGCTGTCTATACCATCGTTTCGGCGGAGGGCATTGATACGGTCACGAATGTCGAGGCGTTCGTCTTCGGGGGCACAACCCTGAACGCGGCGCAGATGGATGCCCGTGCCTTGCTCACCGACGATGACCTGCTGCAGATCGGCGACGCGGGCAACGACGACCTGACCGGCGGCGACGGCGATGACACAGTCCACGGTGGCGGCGGCGACAACACCATCGATTCCGGCGACGGGAACAACCGGATTTTTTCCGGTCGCGGCAATGACGACCTCACGTCCGGCGATGGCGATGACTCGATCTTTTCCGGCTCCGGCCATGACACGATCAGGTCCGGTGATGGTGACGACACGATCACCGGCGGTGGCGGCAATGACGACATCACCTCCGGCGATGGCAATGACAGTCTCGACGGCGGTGCCGGCGTCGATCAGGCGCGTTTCGGCGCGGCCGGCGGCGATTTCGCCGTCACCAAAGAGGGCGATGTCTATACCGTCGTTTCGGCGGAGGGCGTCGACAGGGTCACGAATGTCGAGGAGTTTGTCTTCGGGGACACGACGCTGGGCGCGGCTGACATGGATGCCCTGGCGGAACTGCACGCCAATGACCCGCTGCTGGTCGGCGGCGCGGACAATGACGATCTGACCGGCACCGACGGGGCGGACAGGATCAACGGCGGCGCGGGCGATGACACCATCAGGTCCGGTGACGGCGATGACCTGATCTGGGCTTACGGGGGCGACAATTCGATCACGTCCGGTGCCGACAACGACACGGTCTTTTCCGGCGATGGCGATGACACGATCAGGTCCGGCGATGGCGATGACCTGATCTCTTCCGGCGATGGCGATGACAGTCTCGACGGCGGCGATGACGACGACAGTCTCGACGGCGGTGCCGACAACGACACTCTCGACGGCGGTGCCGGCGATGACACTCTCGACGGCGGTGCCGGCATGGATCAGGCGCGGTTCGGCGTGGCCATCGGCGATGTCACCGTCACGAAGGACGGGGCTGTCTATACCATCGTCTCGGCGGAGGGCACCGATACGGTCACGAATGTCGAGGAGTTTGTCTTCGGGGACACGACCCTGAGTGCGGCGGATATGGATGCCGTTGCCGAAACCGCCGGCCGGGATCTGACCGGCACCGACGGCGATGATAGGATCTGGTCCGGCGCGGGCGATGACACGATCGATGCCGGGGATGGCGACAACCTGATCCGGTCCCGTGAGGGCGATGACACGATCACGTCCGGCACCGGCAACGACACGGTCTTTTCCGGTCGGGGCAATGACACGATCACGTCCGGGGATGGCGATGACAGTCTCGACGGCGGTGCGGACAATGACAGTCTCGACGGCGGTGCCGACAACGACAGTCTCGACGGCGGTGCCGACAACGACACGCTCGACGGTGGTGTCGGCAATGACAGTCTCGACGGCGGTGCCGGCATGGACCGCGCGCGTTTCGGCGTGGCCATCGACGATGTCACCGTCACGAAGGACGGCGCTGTCTATACCGTTGTTTCGGCGGAGGGCATCGATACGGTCACGAATGTCGAGGAGTTTGTCTTCGGCGACACGACCCTGAGTGCGGCGCAGATGGATGAACTTGCCGCGACCACCGCCAGGGAGCTTCTGCAGCTCGGCGGCGCGGGCGACGACGATCTGACCGGCACCGACGGGGCGGATACGATCCACGGCGGCGACGGCGACAACACCATCGATGCCGGCGACGGCGACAACCGGATCTTTTCCGGTCGCGGCAATGACGACATCACGTCCGGCGATGGCAATGACTCGATCTTTTCCGGTCGTGGCGATGACACGATCGGGTCCGGTGCCGACGATGACACGATCCGGGCCGGGGACGGCAATGACGACATCACGTCCGGCGATGGCGATGACAGTCTCGACGGCGGCGCCGGCGTCGATCAGGCGCGCTTCGGCGTGGCCCGCGGCGATTTCGCCGTCACCAAAGAGGGCGCTGTCTATACCGTTGTTTCGGCGGAGGGCATCGATACGGTCACGAATGTCGAGGAGTTTGTCTTCGGGGACACGACGCTGGGCGCGGCTGACATGGATGCCTTGGCGGAACTGCACGCCGGTGACCCGCTGCTGGTCGGCGGCACGGGCAATGACGATCTGACCGGCACCGACGGGGCGGACAGGATCAACGGCGGCGCGGGCGATGACACCATCAGGTCCGGTGACGGCGATGACCTGATCTGGGCCTGGGGGGGCGACAATTCGATCACGTCCGGCGCCGACAACGACACGGTCTTTTCCGGCGCGGGCCATGACACGGTCTCTTCCGGCGCCGGCGATGACCTGATCTCTTCCGGCGCGGGCGATGACAGTCTCGACGGCGGCGATGACGACGACAGTCTCGAGGGCGGTGCCGACAACGACACGCTCGACGGCGGTGCCGGCGATGACACTCTCGACGGCGGTGCCGGCATGGACCGCGCGCGGTTCGGCGCGGCCATCGGCGATGTCACCGTCACGAAGGACGGCGCTGTCTATACGATTGTCTCGGCGGAGGGCACCGACAGGGTCACGAATGTCGAGGAGTTTGTCTTCGGCGACACGACCCTGACTGCGGCGGATATGGATGCCATTGCCGAAACCGCCGGTCGGGATCTGACCGGCACCGACGGCGATGATACGATCTGGTCCGGCTCCGGCAATGACACGATCGATGCCGGGGGTGGCGACAACCTGATCCGGTCCCGTGCGGGCGATGACACGATCACGTCCGGCACCGGCAACGACACGGTCTTTTCCGGCACCGGCAACGACACGATCACGTCCGGGGATGGCGATGACAGTCTCGACGGCGGTGCGGACAATGACAGTCTCGACGGCGGTGCGGACAACGACACGCTCGACGGCGGTGTCGGCAACGACAGTCTCGACGGCGGTGCCGGCTTCGATCAGGCGCGTTTCGGCGTGGCCATCGACGATGTCACCGTCACGAAGGACGGCGCTGTCTATACCGTTGTTTCGGCGGAGGGCACCGACAGGGTCACGAATGTCGAGGAGTTCGTCTTCGGCGACACGACCCTGAGTGCTGCGGATCTGGATGCCGTTGCCGGGACCGGCGACCGGGACCTGACCGGCACCGACGGCGATGACTCGATCTTTTCCGGTCGCGGCAATGACACGATCACGTCCGGCGCCGGCGATGACACGATCGATTCCGGGGGCGGCGATGACTCGATCACGTCCGGTGCCGACAACGACTCGATCAATGCCGGTGCCGACAACGACTGGATCGATGCCGGGGACGGCGATGACACGATCACCGGCGGTGCCGGCAATGACACGCTCACCGGCGACGACGGCAATGACAGTCTCGACGGCGGCACCGGCATCGACCAGGCGCGTTTCGGCGTGGCCATCGACGAATTCACCGTCAGCAAAACTGTCACCGGGGACGGCGCTGTCTATACCGTCGTTTCGGCGGAGGGCGTCGATACGGTCACGCATGTCGAGGAGTTTGTCTTCGGGGACACGACCCTGAGTGCTGCGGATATGGATGCCGTTGCCGGGCGGGTCACCGGGGATGACCGGCTGCTGACCGGCGGCGCGGACAATGACGATCTGACCGGCGGCGACGGGGCGGATACGATCCACGGCGGCGGCGGCGACAACACCATCGATGCCGGCGACGGCAACAACCGGATCTTTTCCGGTCGCGGCAATGACGACATCACGTCCGGTGATGGCAATGACTCGATCTTTTCCGGTGCCGGCGCTGACACGCTCAGGTCCGGGGGTGGCGATGACACGATCCGGGCCGGGGACGGCGATGACAGTCTCGACGGCGGTGCCGACAATGACAGTCTCGACGGCGGTGCCGACAACGACACGCTCGACGGCGGTGCCGGCGATGACACTCTCGACGGCGGTGCCGGCATGGACCGCGCGCGGTTCGGCGCGGCCATCGCCGATGTCACCGTCACGAAGGACGGCGCTGTCTATACCGTTGTTTCGGCGGAGGGCACCGACAGGGTCACGAATGTCGAGGAGTTTGTCTTCGGCGACACGACCCTGACTGCGGCGCAGATGGATGCCATTGCCGAAACCGCCGGGCAGGACCTGACCGGCGACGACGGCGATGACACGGTCTGGTCCGGCTCCGGCGACGACACGATCGATGCCGGGGGCGGCAACAACCTGATCCACTCCCGTGCGGGTAATGACACGATCACCTCCGGCACCGGCGCTGACACGATCAGGTCGGGCACCGGCGATGACACGATCATCTCCGGCGATGGCAATGACTCGATCACCTCCGGGGATGGCGATGACAGTCTCGACGGCGGTGCGGACAATGACAGTCTCGACGGCGGTGCCGACAATGACAGTCTCGACGGCGGTGTCGGCATGGACCGCGCGCGTTTCGGCGTGGCCATCGGCGATGTCACCGTCACGAAGGACGGCGCTGTCTATACCGTTGTTTCGGCGGAGGGCATCGATACGGTCACGAATGTCGAGGAGTTTGTCTTCGGCGACACGACCCTGAGTGCGGCGCAGATGGATGAACTTGCCGCGACCACCGCCAGGGAGCTTCTGCAGCTCGGCGGCGCGGGCGACGACGATCTGACCGGCACCGACGGGGCGGATACGATCCACGGCGGCGACGGCGACAACACCATCGATGCCGGCGACGGCGACAACCGGATCTTTTCCGGTCGCGGCAATGACGACATCACGTCCGGCGATGGCGATGACAGTCTCGACGGCGGCGCCGGCGTCGATCAGGCGCGTTTTGGCGCGGCCGGCGGCGATTTCGCCGTCACCAAAGAGGGCGATGTCTATACCGTCGTTTCGGCGGAGGGCGTCGACAGGGTCACGAATGTCGAGGAGTTTGTCTTCGGGGACACGACGCTGGGCGCGGCTGACATGGATGCCCTGGCGGAACTGCACGCCAATGACCCGCTGCTGGTCGGCGGCGCGGACAATGACGATCTGACCGGCACCGACGGGGCGGACAGGATCAACGGCGGCGCGGGCGATGACACCATCAGGTCCGGTGACGGCGATGACCTGATCTGGGCCTGGGGGGGCGACAATTCGATCACGTCCGGTGCCGACAACGACACGGTCTTTTCCGGTTCCGGCCATGACACGGTCTCTTCCGGCGCCGGCGATGACCTGATCTCTTCCGGCGCGGGCGATGACAGTCTCGACGGCGGCGATGACGACGACAGTCTCGACGGCGGTGCCGACAACGACACGCTCGACGGCGGTGCCGGCGATGACACTCTCGACGGCGGAGCCGGCATGGATCAGGCGCGGTTCGGCGCGGCCATCGACGATGTCACCGTCACGAAGGACGGGGATGTCTATACGATTGTCTCGGCGGAGGGCACCGACAGGGTCACGAATGTCGAGGAGTTTGTCTTCGGGGACACGACCCTGAGTGCGGCGGATATGGATGCCGTTGCCGAAACCGCCGGCCGGGACCTGACCGGCACCGACGGCGATGATACGATCTGGTCCGGCGCCGGCGATGACACGATCGATGCCGGGGATGGCGACGACACGATCAGGTCCGGCGATGACAATGATACGATCACGTCCGGCGGTGGCAATGACAGTCTCGACGGCGGCGCGGGCTTCGATCAGGCGCGGTTCGGCGCGGCCATCGGCGACGTCACCGTCACGAAAGAGGGCGATGTCTATACCGTCGTTTCGGCGGAGGGCATTGATACGGTCACGAATGTCGAGGAGTTTGTCTTCGGCGACACGACCCTGAGTGCGGCGGATATGGATGCCCTTGCCGCGACCGTCGGCCGGGACCTGGACGGCACCGACGGCGATGATACGATCTATTCCGGCAACGGCGATGACACGATCCGGGCCGACAACGGCAACAACCTGATCGACACCCGTGCGGGCGATGACTCGATCACGTCCGGCACCGGCGATGACACAATCCTTTCCGGCGCCGACAACGACACGATCACGTCCGGCGATGGCAACGACTCGATCATTTCCGGCGATGGCGATGACACGGTCTCTTCCGGTGCCGACAACGACACGGTCTCTTCCGGCTCCGGCGATGACACGCTCACCGGCGGCTCCGGCGATGACAGTCTCGACGGCGGCGATGACAATGACAGTCTCGACGGCGGCGCGGACAACGACACGCTCGACGGCGGTGCCGGCAATGACAGTCTCGACGGCGGTGCCGGCAGCGATCAGGCGCGTTTCGGCGTGGCCATCGGCGATTTCACCGTCATCAGGGACGATGATGTCTATACCGTCGTTTCGGCGGAGGGCGTCGATACGGTCATGAATGTCGAGGAGTTCGTCTTCGGTGACACGACCCTGAACGCGGCTGACATGGAGGCCCGTGCCGGGAGGATCACCGCCGGGGACCAACTGCTGACCGGCGACGCGGGCAACGACGACCTGACCGGCGGCGACGGGGCGGATACGATCCACGGCGGCGACGGCGACAACACCATCGATGCCGGCGACGGCGACAACCGGATCTTTTCCGGTCGCGGCAATGACGCGATCACCTCCGGCGATGGTAATGACTTGATCATTTCCGGCCGTGGCGATGACACGGTCTCTTCCGGCGTCGGCGATGATTCGATCGATGGCGGCGTCGGCATCGATCAGGTGCGTTTCGGCGTGGCCGGCGGCGATTTCGCCGTCACCAGGGACGGGGATGTCTATATCATCACTTCGGCGGAGGGCGTCGACAGGGTCACGAATGTCGAGGAGTTTGTCTTCGGGGACACGACGCTGGGCGCGGCTGACATGGATAACCTTGTCGGGAAGCACACCAATAACCCGCTGCTGGTCGGCAGCGCGGGCAATGACGATCTGACCGGCACCGACGGGGCGGACAGGATCAACGGCGGCGCGGGCGATGACACCATCGATTCCGGTGACGGCGATGACCTGATCTGGGCTTACGGGGGCGACAACTCGATCACATCCGGCGATGACAATGACTCGATCTTTTCCGGCGCGGGCAATGACACGATCAGGTCCGGTGACGGCGATGACCTGATCTCTTCCGGTGCCGGCAATGACGACATCACCTCCGGTGTCGGCAATGACAGTCTCGACGGCGGCACAGGCCTCGATCAGGCGCGTTTCGGCGTGGCCATCGGCGATGTCACCGTCACGAAAGAGGGCGATGTCTATACCGTCGTTTCGGCGGAGGGCACCGACAGGGTCACGAATGTCGAGGAGTTCGTCTTCGGGGACACGACCCTGACCGCGGCGGATATGGATGCCCTTGCCGCGACCGCCAACCTGTTCGAGACCTTCACCGATGGCAATGACGCGATCTATTCCGGCTCCGGCAATGACTACATCAGTTCCCTCGCGGGTCATGACACGATCATTTCCGGCCGTGGCCATGATCTGATCTATGCCGGTCGTGGCGACGACCTGATCTATTCCGGCGCCGACAATGACACGGTCAATTCCGACCAGGGCGATGACACGATCTCTTCCGGTGTCGGCAATGACTCGATCTTTTCCGGCGCTGACAATGACCTGATCTATTCCGGTGTCGGCGACGACACGCTCATCGGCGGCTCCGGCGATGACAGTCTCGACGGCGGCGATGACAATGACAGTCTCGACGGCGGTGCCGACAGTGACACGCTCGACGGCGGTGCCGGCAATGACACGCTCGACGGCGGCACAGGCCTTGATCAGGCGCGTTTCGGCGTGGCCATCGGCGATTTCACCGTCACGAAAGAGGGCGATGTCTATACCGTTGTTTCTGCGGAGGGCGTCGATACGGTCACGAATGTCGAGGAGTTCGTCTTCGGGGACACGACCCTGAGTGTGGCGGATATGGATGCCCTGGCCGGGACCGTCGCCCGGGAGCTGGACGGCACCGACGGCGATGACACGATCCGGTCCGGCTCCGGCGATGACACGATCCGGGCCGGCGATGGCAACAACCTGATCCTTTCGGGTGCGGGCGATGACTCGATCACCTCCGGCGATGACAATGACACGATCTTTTCCGGCGCCGACAATGACACGATCGATGCCGGCAACGGCAACAACCGGATCGACACCCGTGAGGGCGATGACACGATCACGTCCGGCACCGGCGATGACACGATCACGTCCGGCACCGGCGACGACACGGTCTCTTCCGGGGATGGCGATGACCTGATCTCTTCCGGCGCCGACAACGACTCGATCACGTCCGGCGCCGGTGATGACACGCTCACCGGCGGCTCCGGCGATGACAGTCTCGACGGTGGCGATGACAATGACAGTCTCGACGGCGGCGCCGACAACGACACGCTCACCGGCGGCGATGGCGATGACACTCTCGACGGCGGCGCCGACAATGACACTCTCGACGGCGGTGTCGGCAATGACAGTCTCGACGGCGGCGCAGGCATGGAGGATCAGGCGCGGTTCGGCGTGGCCATCGACGATGTCACCGTCACGAAGGACGGGGATGTCTATACCGTTGTTTCGGCGGAGGGCATCGATACGGTCACGAATGTCGAGGAGTTCGTCTTCGGGGGCACGACCCTGAGTGCGGCTGACATGGATGTACGCGCCGCGACCACCGACGATGACCTGCTGCAGCTCGGCGGCGCGGGCGACGACGATCTGACCGGCACCGACGGGGCGGATACGATCCACGGCGGCGGCGGCGACAACACCATCGATGCCGGCGACGGCGACAACCGGATCTTTTCCGGCCGCGGCAATGACGACATCGCCTCCGGTGATGACAATGACTTGATCACGTCCGGCGCGGGCAATGACACGGTCTCTTCCGGGGGTGGCCACGACACGATCAGGTCCGGCGATGACAATGACACGATCACGTCCGGCGGTGGCAATGACAGTCTCGACGGCGGCGCGGGCTTCGATCAGGCGCGCTTCGGCGCGGCCATCGGCGATGTCACCGTCACCAAAGAGGGCGATGTCTATACCATCGTTTCGGCGGAGGGCACCGACAGGGTCACGAATGTCGAGCAGTTTTTCTTCGGGGACACGACCCTGAGTGCGGCGCAGATGGATGACATTGCCGGGACCGCCGCCCGGGACCTGGACGGCACCGACGGCGATGACACGATCTTTTCCGGCACCGGCGATGACACGATCGATGCCGGCAACGGCAACAACCTGATCGACACCCGTGCGGGCGATGACTCGATCACCTCCGGCACCGGCGATGACACCATCCGGGCCGGTGCCGGCGACGATACGATCGATGCCGGCAACGGCAACAACCTGATCGACACCCGTGCGGGCGATGACTCGATCACCTCCGGCACCGGCGATGACACGATCACGTCCGGTGTCGGCAATGACACGATCGACGGCGGTGCCGGCTTGGACCGCGTGCGTTTCGGCGTGGCCATCGACGATGTCACCGTCACGAAGGACGGCGCTGTCTATACCGTTGTTTCGGCGGAGGGCATCGATACGGTCACCGATGTCGAGGAGTTCGTCTTCGGCGACACGACCCTGAGTGCGGCTGACATGGATGTACGCGCCGCGACCACCGACGATGACCTGCTGCAGCTCGGCGGCGCGGGCGACGACGCTCTGACCGGCACCGACGGGGCGGATACGATCCACGGCGGCGACGGCGACAACACGATCGATGCCGGCGACGGCGACAACCGGATTTTTGTCGGCCGCGGCAATGACGACATCACGTCCGGCGATGGCAATGACTCGATCTTTTCCGGTCGTGGCCATGACACGATCGGGTCCGGCGATGGTGACGACACGATCTTTTCCGGCGATGGCAATGACGACATCACCTCCGGCGATGGCAATGGCAGTCTCGACGGCGGCGCGGGCTTCGATCAGGCGCGGTTCGGCGCGGCCCGCGGCGATTTCGCCGTCACCAAAGAGGGCGATGTCTATACCATCGTTTCGGCGCAGGGCGTCGATACGGTCACCAATGTCGAGGAATTTGTCTTCGGCGACACGACCCTGAGTGCGGCTGACATGGATGCCCTTGCGGAACTGCACGCCAATGACCCGCTGCTGGCCGGCGGCGCGGGCAATGACGATCTGACCGGCACCGACGGGGCGGACAGGATCAACGGCGGCGCGGGCGATGACACCATCAGGTCCGGTGACGGCGATAACCTGATCTGGGCTTACGGGGGCGACAACGACATCACGTCCGGCGCCGACAACGACACGGTCTTTTCCGGCTCCGGCGCCGACACGATCAATGCCGGCACCGGCCATGACCTGATCTCTTCCGGTCGTGGCAATGACTTCATTTCTTCCGGCGGCGGCAATGACACGATCCTTTCCGGTGACGGCGATGACCTGATCTTTTCCGGCGGCGGCAATGGCGATACCGCTGACAATGACCTGATCCGGTCCGGTGCCGGCGCCGACACGATCTTTTCCGGCGCGGGCAATGACACGATCACCGGCGGCGCGGGCAACGACAGTCTCGACGGCGGTGCAGGCTTCGATCAGGCGCGGTTCGGCGTGGCCATCGGCGATTTCACCGTCACGAAGGACGGGGCTGTCTATACCGTTGTTTCGGCGGAGGGCATCGATACGGTCACGAATGTCGAGGAGTTCGTCTTCGGGGGCACGGCCCTGACTGCGGCGCAGATGGACATCATTGCCGGGAATACCGACCGGGTGCTGACCGGTGACGACGGCGATGACACGATCGTTTCCGGGGGTGGCAATGACACGATCCGGGCCGGCGATGGCGACAACCTGATCGACACCCGTGCGGGCGATGACTCGATCACCTCCGGCACCGGCAATGACACGGTCGGCTCCGGCGCGGGCGATGACACCATCGCGTCCGGCGCGGGCAATGACAGTCTCGACGGCGGTGCCGACAACGACACTCTCGACGGCGGCGCCGACAACGACACTCTCGACGGCGGCGCAGGCTTCGATCAGGCGCGGTTCGGCGTGGCCATCGGCGATTTCACCGTCACCAAAGAGGGCGCTGTCTATACCGTTGTTTCGGCGGAGGGCACCGACAGGGTCACGAATGTCGAGGAGTTCGTCTTCGGCGACACGACCCTGAGTGCGGCGGATATGGATGCCCTGGCCGGGACCGACGCCCGGAGCGTGGACGGCACCGCCGGCGATGACACGATCTGGTCCGGCTCCGGCGATGACACGATCCGGGCCGGCAATGGCAACAACCTGATCCTTTCGGGTGCGGGCGATGACTCGATCACCTCCGGCGACGACCGCGACACGATCCTTTCCGGCGATGACAATGACACGGTCAGCTCCGGCGCCGGCGATGACTCGATCGACGGCGGCGCCGGCAGCGATCAGGCGCGTTTCGGCGTGGCCATCGACGATGTCACCGTCACGAAGGACGGCGCTGTCTATACCGTTGTTTCGGCGGAGGGCATCGATACGGTCACGAATGTCGAGGAGTTTGTCTTCGGGGGCACGACCCTGAGTGCGGCGCAGATGGATAACCTTGCCGCGACCACCGCCAGGGAGCTTCTGCAGCTCGGCGGCGCGGGCGACGACGATCTGACCGGCACCGACGGGGCGGATACAATCCACGGCGGCGCCGGCGACAACACCATCGATGCCGGCGACGGCGACAACCGGATCTTTTCCGGTCGGGGCAATGACGACATCACGTCCGGCGATGACAATGACACGATCGTTTCCGGTGACGGCAATGACACGATCTCTTCCGGCGATGGTCATGACTCGATCTCTTCCGGCGCTGACAAGGACGAAACCGCTCTCGCGGTATTGGCGCTTGTGTCGAGGGTTTCGCGCTGATCGAAGCGCCGTGATTTTGTGAACTGACGATTCTGTTGGACGATTGGGACCTTCTCAATCTGACGATAGGAGGTTTCAATGTCAGACCAATATGTACCTGCACTGCGCCAGCGATTTCTCGAAGATATGCGGATCAAAGGGCTGCAGTCGAAAACGCAGACAATGTATTTGCGAGGGATGCGGGATTTTACGCGGTTTCTGGGTCACGCGCCGGATAGCGCGACACCGGAAGAGCTGCGGGCGTTCCAGCTCGATATGAAGGAGCGCGGCATTGGCGCACCGACCTTCAACAACCGGCTGACAGTGTTGAGTTTCTTCTTTGCGACGACGTGCCCGCGTCCCGAGATGAAGCGGCATATGCGCTATCAACGGGCGGCTAAGAAGATCCCCGTTGTGCTCAGCGCCGAGGAAGTCGCGCGTATTATCGAAGCGGCACCTGGGCCTGGGTTACGATACCGCGCGGCCTTCAGCGTGGCCTATGGTGGCGGGCTGCGCGCCAGCGAGGTCACCCATCTCAAAGTTGGCGACATAGATAGCGACCGGATGCTGATCCGGATTGAGCAAGGTAAGGGTCGTAAGGACCGGCAGGTCATGTTGTCGCCGAACCTTCTGAGCCTGTTGCGCGACTATTACCGAGAAGTGCGGCCGAGAGGTTGGATGTTCCCGGGTCGTAACCGGATCGATCCAATCTCGACGCGGCAGTTCAATCGGGCCTTTGGGGTCGCATGCGATTTTGCAGAGATCAAGAAGCAGGTGTCGCCCCACACTCTGCGGCACAGCTTTGCCACGCATCTGCTGGAGGGTGGGACCGACATCCGGGTGATCCAAGTGCTTCTGGGCCATGCCAAGCTGGAAACGACGACGATCTATACCAAGGTGGCAACCAAGACGATCCAGAGTGTCACCAGCCCGTTTGATCTGCTGGTGCGGCGGGAGGCCGGACCCGGTTAAACTAGGCTTCCATGTCTCGCCTCAAGCTGGAGGTCGCAGACATCTTCCGCGCCCATGGTGCTACCTATCGCCTGGCCCACGCCGGACACTTGAACCTACAGCAGTTAAAAGTGATGTCGGCGATAGAGAGCTGCCGGACCGCTGTGCTTGGCGGGCATGTTGCCGCTTGCACCAAATGCAGTCACCAGCACATCGCCTACAACTCGTGCCGCAATCGGCATTGCCCGAAGTGCCAAGGTGCAGCGGCGCAGGACTGGATGCAGGCGCGCATGGAAGACTTGTTGCCCATTGAGTATTTCCACGTGGTCTTCACGCTGCCATCGCAAATCGCCGACATTGCCTTCCAGAACAAAGCGGTGGTCTACGGCCTCCTGTTCAAGGCGGCGGCGCAAACTCTGCTGACAATCGCAGCCGATCCAAAACATCTTGGTGCAAAGATTGGCATGACGAGCGTGCTGCATACATGGGGATCCGCGATGACGCACCACCCGCATGTGCATATCATCGTGCCGGGCGGTGGATTGTCGTCCGATGGCAAGCGCTGGAAGAACTGCCGCTCAGGCTTCTTCCTGCCGGTAAAGGTGCTCGCGCGTTTGTTCCGCCGCCTGTTCCTCGAAGGGCTGAGCGGATTGCACAAAGCAGGCAAGCTGCGCTTCTTCGGCAAACTGGCAAAGCTGGCCGACCCCGATACCTTCGCCGCCCATCTCGCGCCGCTGCGCAAAACCAACTGGGTGGTTTATGCCAAACCACCCTTCGGCGGGCCTGAGGCCGTGCTGGCGTACTTGAGCCGTTACACGCACCGCGTGGCGATCTCAAACCACCGCCTGATCAGCGCTGATGCCAACACTGTGGCCTTCCGGTGGAAAGATTATCGCATCAAACGTGGGGACAGGATGAAGGTCATGCGTCTGCCGACGTCCGAGTTCATCCGTCGCTTCCTGATCCATGTCCTGCCCTCCGGCTTCCACCGCATCCGCCACACAGGCTTCCTCGCGAACGGCATCCGTCGCGACAGGATCGCAAAGATCAGGTCTTTATTGGAGGTTGAAGCAGACGCCATTCCGAAAGCCCATGAGGATCAAGGTGTCGATACCGACGAACGAGACCAGTCCCAGCCGTGCCCCAAATGCGGTGGCGCAATGATCATCATCGAGACCTTCATGCGGGGCCAAACACCCAAGTCCCGCGCACCGCCATGGGAGGACGCCGCATGATACGACTATCAAATCGGGTCCTTCATTACGCGGACGCCGGACCCATCGGTGCGACCATCCCGCCAAAACCTGCGCTACAACAGGCCAATGGCGGCAAAACGGGATATCAATCAGCCAAATCGGGCTGGGAAAATCGACTTATCAGCGCTGCTTGTCATCACGCAGCCGATAGTTCTGCACATCAATCACCGCAGCCATAGTACACAATCCCCATAGCACCGAAATCCGCCCACGCTTTCCTCCTTGTCAGATTTGTCGCCGCTGCATCTCACGATGACAACAGCCACAAACCTTAGACAAAGGACGACATTGCGTCCGGCGGTGGCAATGACAGTATCGACGGGGGTGCCGGCTTCGATCGCGCGCGGTTCGGCGCGGCCATCGGCGATGTCACCGTCACGAAAGAGGGCGATGTCTATACCATCGTTTCGGCAGAGGGCGTTGATACGCTCACCAATGTCGAGGAGTTCGTCTTCGGGGACACGACCCTGAGTGCCGCGCAGATGGATGCTGTTGCCGAAACCGCCAACCGGAGGCTGGACAGTTTCGGTGATCGTGGCGATAACACGCTCTTTGGTGGCCATGGCCATGACACGATCCTTGGCGGCACCGGCAATAACCGGATCGACTCCCGTGAGGGCAATGACGTTATCGAGTCCTACCAGGGCGATGACACGATCAATTCCGGTGCCGGCGATGACTCGATCGATTCCGGCTTTGACAACGACTCGATCAATTCCGGCGCCGGCAATGACACGATCAAAGCCGGCGATCACGATGACTGGATCAACGCCGGCGATGACAATGACCTGATCCTTTCCGGTCGTGGCAATGACACGATCATTCCCGGCGCCGGCAATGACTCGATCGATGGTGGTAACGACGACGGCAAGGTGCGGGGCAGCGGTACCGATATCGATCAGGTGCGTTTCGGCGTGGCCATCGGCGATGCCACCGTCACGAAGGCCGGAGCCTTCTATTTCATCACTTCGCCGGAGGGCACCGATGTGGTCACGCAGGTCGAGGAGTTCGTCTTCGGGGACACGACCCTGACCGCGGCGGATATGGATGCCATTGCGGGGACCACCGCCCGGTTGCTGACCGGCACCGATGACAGCGACACGCTCTTTTCCGGTTCCGGCAATGACACGATCGATGCCGGGGGCGGCAACAACCTGATCCACTCCCGTGCGGGCGCTGACTCGATCACCTCCGGCACCGGCAACGACACGGTCTTTTCCGGTCGGGGCAATGACACGATCACCTCCGGTGCCGGCAATGACAGTCTCGACGGCGGGGCCGGCATCGATCAGGCGCGGTTCGGCGTCGCCGACGGCGATTTCGCCGTCACGAAGGACGGGGATGTCTATACCGTCGTTTCGGCGGAGGGCGTCGATACGGTCACGCAGGTCGAGGAGTTCGTCTTCGGGGCCACGACCCTGGACGCGGCGGATATGGATGCACTGGCCGAACTGCACGCCGGTGACCCGCTGCTGGTCGGCGGCGCGGGCAATGACAGTCTGACCGGCACCGAAGGGGCGGACAGGATCAATGGCGGCGCGGGCGACGACACCATCACGTCCGGCGGTGGCGATGACCTGATCTGGGCCTGGGAGGGCGACAACTCGATCACGTCCGGCGCTGACAATGACCGGATCTGGTCCGGTTCCGGCAATGACACGATCGATGCCGGCAATGACAACGACCTGATCAATTCCGGTGCCGGCGGGGACTCGATCGATGGCGGCGCGGGCGATGACACGATCCATGCCGGTGATGACAATGACTGGATCGACGGCGGCACCGGCCATGACGCGCTCTTCGGCGGTGCCGGGGCCGACACCTTCGTGTTCAACAGCGGCCATGACACCGACGTGATCAATGATTTCGGGATCGGCATCGATACACTGCGCCTCTCCGGCGCGCTGACCGGCGGGATGACAGATGTCGAGGATATCATCTCGACCTACGCGACACTCTCGAACGGCGCTGTGGTGTTCGACTTCGGCGGGGACGACATCATCACGATCTCGAACCTGGCATCCCTCACCGGCCTGTCGGAAAATATCGACATCTTCTGAGGCTTCTCCGGGACAGGACAAACAGGGAAAGCCCGCTCTCCGGAGCGGGCTTTTCCGACGATGCCGTGGACCGAAACCACCCGTTGCAACTATGAGCGAAAAAAACGAGCGCTACTCCGGTGACACAACAGATGAAGACCGGGCGGTCCTTTTTCCGCCTTTGCCCAACTCCAACAGAACGGGCCGTCCCCGCGACGTTGTGCCGCGCGATGTTCGGGATGCAATCGGGTGCGCGGCCTTCGGGTGTACGTCTTTTTTGCCAAAGGATTTCCCCCCGGGTGTCAACGGTTCGATACAATGTTTGCAGTTTGCGTAACAGCTTACAGTTTGTGTAACACTGGACTATTGAGCGGGCTGCCGGGCCCGGGTCCAATTCCGCTCCGGTTGCCCTGGCACGCGAACAGGAAGGCCGAAAGGCACGGCACAACATCCATGCCCGTCTCCCGCGCCGTCGGCACACGGTCGTGCCCCGGCAATAATGGTGTTGCCCCCGGCGAACAGGACGGGACCGGTAAAACCGGACACCCTGATCGACGCCGCGATCTGCCGAACCTGATCTGCAGAGCGGACCCGGGGTTTCAGGGCACGGGGACATCCGGCGGCAGCCGCCCGATCTCCGGACTGCGGGCAGGACCGGAGCACGTCCCGTCGCGCGCAGGGTTTTTTGCCGCTGGCCATGCCGGGATTCCTGCGGTTTTTTTTAACCGCCGGTATCGCGCAAATTCCGGCGCGACCCCTTCGGCGGTTTTCCCGCGCGTTTCGGGAGGGCATTTCGTTTCGAGCCCAGGGGCCATTTCGTTTCAGATTTCAGTCGGGAAAAAATTGATCAATGGAGTCAATGTGTTGCCGGGCGCGCAAATCTGAAACGAAACGAAATGCAAAAAAATCGGCACGCAGAAGTGTATAAGTGCGGCGCATAACACCCACAAGCCGTCCCCGCCGGGAAGGACCCGTGGTTTCCGAACACCGGGAGCGGCACCTGGTGGCAGCCAACGTGCCGTTGGCAAGCCGGGCCATTCGTTCCCGGCGGCGCGCCGAGGCCCACCGCACCGCGATTGAAGAGCCCCTCAACGCCTTCGACGTTGCAGCGATGCACCCGGTCGCGCAACGTCTGTCGATCCATTCCGCAACTCCCGGCAGTAACCTTGCGGGATGCACCCTCAAGCACCAAAGCAATCGTCGGCGGGCGTCGAGAGACCCGGCCTTCCTTCACACGACCCGCAAGAGCGCGCAATTCCCGAGCACTCATATCTTCGCGTGAAATCTTCACCGCTGCTTCCATGATCAATCCTCCCCTGAATGGAAACAGTGTTTCAGAGGCCGGCCGATTCGGGATCCCAAAAAGAGAACCACCTTACAAAGCCGCTGGTATTATTGCTCTTTTGCGGATCAAATCGGATTGCCGGACAAAAATATGTCGTTTGGCTTCTCACTTCCGTAAAGTGTCTTTGCACGCTCCTTCTGCAATTTCTTGATGCGATCCTTGCGCCCACGTGTGAAGAGGCTCGCAAAGGAATGCCATTTGTTTTCTGTCCGGTAGATGCTTTTGTCATACTCGCAACGCGCATCAAGTATTTTGGCTGCCAAGTTCAGATTCAGCCAAAAGCCCTCCGGGTTCTCGGCGATCCACATCTCGTTGACCCAATGGTCGGCCCAAAGTGCCTTGTCTTGTGCCTTTCCTGCAGCTTTTATGGCTTCATCGATGAACCCGGGGGAAGGATCGAAGGCGTCCAGTATGGGTTTGAAGTGCGGAATCTGCTTCGAAAACCCTGCTATTGTGATCCCAAGCGCAATGTCAACGGAACGCTCTGAGCGAATTAACTTACCGGCGAGATCGCGGATGAAGTCTTCGGCACCGAAACGCTCGGCTGCAAGAACTTCAAGGGCTAACAGATCATCGGAAACACAGCGTATAAGACGCTCCTTCCAGAATAACTCAATTGCCGGGCTGGCAGCGCAGGACCACACAGCCTTGTGCTCCAGCGACAATCCATCTGGATAAACCCGACGAACAAATGCATGGGAATCGACCGCTTTTTCGAGCAATCGAACGGCTTTTTCTTTATCCCATGACATGATCGCAGCAGCGATCATGAGCGCGAAGTCCCTGAACCAGGGGAATTGTTGATCCGGCATACTTTCCAGGAGGTGCGCCCATTGCAAGCTGAGGTCATTTCGGTCGGCAAGCATCGCGCGAAAGCTGTCAAAGTCGACCTGTTCAATCAGCAACAGAATATCTTTCTCTGCAAGCACGCTCTCCATCTCTTCGAAGAGCTTGTGATTGCGCTTTTCTCGCTTTTGATAGTCCTCAAAAAGCTCAGGAGCAGTCAAAAAATTTGAAGACCTGTCTTTGCTGGCCCCGGCAGGCAGACGCTCTTCAATGGAACGGGAGCTGTGAATGGTGTGATCGTCGGGCGCTATCTTGACTTCGAGCCGTGGTGAGACAAGCTCACCAGATGTTTCTGCCGATTTGCGAAGACGCTCATCAAAAAGCGTGATGATGGTATGGGTTATATCGTTGCCGATCCGGCGTTCTGCCAGATACCATGACTCGGGTGCGATACGCGGAAGGATATCATCGAATTCTGCATCTCCATGCATCACGGCGTCGATCAAAAGCGCTGAGCCATATGCGCTCTCGTAGCTATTTGATCTTGTGGACTTAGGCGCGCTCCAGCGGCTATTGAGGTGACGCTTTCGCAAGTGGTCGTTGTCGGTACGAAGTGCTATTTGAAAGACTGCAGTCCGAACGAACTGGTCTCGACTTTCCAAAAATCCTGAGATCATTTCCTCGAACCCAGGGGTCAGGCAATCATAGGTATGCGCCACCAAAGACAATTCGCTGCCCGCAGAATTCGCATCGCCACGCTGTTGCACTGCTCTCAGCTTTTCAAGAACAGCCTGCTCCGAAGGTCTCTTCAAGCCGGGGATGCAATCGATCAGGTAACGTCCCTTCAGGCTTTCGGACGTCAAAAGCTCGAGTTGCTCGTCCCCGTTGAGCTGATGCATTGAGAACATCGTCATGTAGTCCTTGATGATCTTGACGTCGTTCTTCGGCAATGTGTCGAACCCATACCCTTCCTGAAGGCGCCGTGATAACTCAAGTGCGTCATCCCGCTCCAGGAGAGGCGCGAAGGACGTCCCGTTCAATGCGAGTTGGCGCAGCGGCATGCCGACCCGCCGGAGGATCGATCTGCAAAACTCTCTGCCCTTTGCGACTGCAGTCTCCGGCCCGAAACGGCTGACCGCGCATAAGGCTTTTTCGAAATCCATGTCTTCTTGGTTTTTGCTCATGGTGGTCAGGAGCCGACCTGTCTCGATTTCGGAAAACCTTTGGATCGTCGGATCTACATTTTCCGGTCGTTCGGAGCCTGGATCGCAAGGATCGGTTGCGCAAATTATTTCGAGGGGATTGAGGCTATTACCAGGGAGGTTCAGGTCCCTGCGTATACCAAGGGGGGTCAGGACCCTGCGTAGCGCTGCGAAGTCGACAGCGGGCAGCTTGAGCTGGAAGCGATGGTTCCGGTCCGTGTGTAGCTCATCACCGATTGCGGAGGCTTCTCTTGCGTGATCTTCACGGCCTGTCGCATACAGCATGCGAACGACGGACCACTTCCCGGCTGGTGATGTATCATCGGCCCTGAACGGCTCCACGGCCTCAAGAAAAGCTTCTCCGGCTTCGACCGGATCAATGGGATTGAAGGTTGTAAGCTGATCAAAGGCTTTTCGGGCCTGACGAATCCTGTGATCGAGATGAAAACCAAAGCCCAGAGTCGCCAGGCTTTCGGCCCACGGGGCCAACGCCTCTCCGGCGAGGAACTCCAGCGATTGTGTAAGAAGGCTGTCGGTATCGCCTTTCACTATGTGGCACGTCTCAAAGACTTCGCGCTCATAATCCGAGAACAACTCAATCGCCTCTTCGATCTCTTGCCGCCGTGCTTCCGCGCGTGCCTCATCGTTAGCATCTGCGCGCCTATACCTGGTCAGTTGGTCTCGCGCGTCGGTGTTGACATGGCGCAACCATTCAGAAATCGCTTTCTCGACCGGAGGCCTTGTGCAAGCCGATCCAAACATCTGCCTGACTGCCTCAACCAGCCACCGCCCGTTGATGGAATTTGACCATTCGAGAATCTGGTCCCTGGCTGCGGCGAGCGTAGCTTCCGGCTTCTTTCGAACCACGTTATAGAATTGCGGATGCGTGATTCCATCAAGATTTTGCAGATCACAAAACGCATTCACAAGACACTCAAAAACATTCCGGTCGTATCTCTCAGGATCG
This sequence comes from Roseovarius sp., assembly GCA_965207105.1. Classification (GTDB taxonomy): domain Bacteria; phylum Pseudomonadota; class Alphaproteobacteria; order Rhodobacterales; family Rhodobacteraceae; genus Roseovarius. Next base: position 297,534 of record CBDBLS010000072.1, read on the forward strand.
CTTGCGCAAATATGCAGTGCAGCCAAAACGATGCGGCTTGTTCGATCAAGCGCGGCGATGGGCTCGATCAGCGAAGCGACATGTGAGACGAGCTTTTCGGAGTCTGGCGATGCTGACCAAATCCGATAAATGAGCGCGAAGCCGAGTGCGAGCGACAGTCCTTCTTCGTTGAGCGTGTAACCACCACGCGGCCCTTTCACCGATTGGAAGAAGCGCGTTTCCTTAACGGAACGCAACTCGCTTTCGAAAACGATATCCTGTTTGTCGCTCGGCCCACTGGAAAGACTGTCTAACAGGCGAGCTGCATGCTCGCTCAGCGCAGAGCAGATCTCTTCGGGAGATTGGGTCTCGAAGCCGTATACTCGCGTCCTCCGGATGTGTTCGAAGAGCAGGCTTTCGACGGTCAGCCCTTTCCAGGCTTGCGGATCGTCTCGCGGCAGAATTGAGAGTGCGATGCCAAGTAGTCTTGGATTTAGAAGGCTGTTGAGCGTTGTTGTATCAAGATATGACGGGTCGACCTTGCGTTTACGCAAAATCTTGTCCCGCTCGTCTGCACTCCACTCCCTGACGGGTACTATCTGAGGTTGGTTGAATCCGAGTTGCACGTGACGCTGAAAGAATTTGCATCGCGAGGTCACAAGAAGCTTGCCGCCGCGATCTTCGACGAAGCCCTTCAGGATTGTGAGGATGCGATCCCAGGGGACAGCAGGCCTTTGGTCGATCCCATCCACGAGAAGCAGGAAGCTTTCTGAAGGCGGTTTGGCCTCCCACGCGATCAGTCTTCGCTTCCAACGCTCAATGTTGGTATGAGCATTCCCGGTTTGGGTGGAGAACTCACGGGTGAGCAACTCCTCAAGCTTTGTCGCGTCGACGCCATCAAATTTTTCTGCGGCGAGAATTAGCGAAAGCCCTCGGAATTCGAGCGCGACTTCTGCGGCGATCCAACTCTTGCCGACACCTTCGGTGCCAGTAACGATACAGGAAGTCGCGGCATCTAGACTGTTGTGACTGTCGTCTAGACTGTTGTGAATGCGGTCCTTATAAGCTTGGCGAGGGAGAACCGGGATGTCTGGGTCTGGTTGTCGTGGGGCAATTGGTTGCCCCAACCGTGATCGCGCCTTGTTTTGCGAAGATAAGGTCGCTTCCAGCCAGGACTTATTTGCTTCAATTGCCTGCTTGCGAGAAATTTCCGAGGCTGAGAACTCTGCAAGAAGCTTTTCCCATTCTTCCTGTGCATCCTGATCAGTCCGAAGTTGCTCCAGAATGCTTTCGAGTTCATCTTCGCGCGAAGGTTTTTCGGGTTCTCCGATGCGTTCAGCAATCCAGCCCGCAATGTCGTTTCCGGCATGCGCGAGCGTAAGGGCGAGAGACGGACGTGAGCGGTTGTTCCAGTCAAGCACAAGTATCGCAATGCCTTCCTTCGCGCCATCCTCACGCAACTTCCGAACGAGTTTGCTGTTAACCTCTACCGTGGCTCCTAAAACCCAGAGGATTTCTGCCTCGTCTTTCCTGCGGGCAAGATCAGCGATCTTGCCGGTAAGACCCGTCGCTGGAAGCTTCGAGGTGTATAGCTTGGCCTCGAAGCATACCGGGTTATGAGGGTCTTCCCCCTGACCATCCACACCAAACTGAGTCCCGCTCCCTGCAAGCCGCATCGGGTTGCCTGTAATCCCGGCCAAAGCCAAAGCCATAAGACCTTCAAAGCCGTTCTCCCCTGTTGGCTTTAGATTTGTGAGGGCTGTTTTGAGTGATTCCAGGTTCATGAGCAGGTTACGTGATCGGTTGTCTGGAGCGGCGTATCTAGCATGGTTCCGACGCAGAATAACAGTATGAAGTGGTTGCAGCGCAGGGCAATCGCATTTGGATTTGTCCTGTCTACTTCAAGGTGAAAAACATCAAAACCTGACCACAAACGCAACGAGAAAGCCAAAAAGTTCATGTTATACTCCTCCGCCTGAATTGACCTGAGATTTTGAGCCGGGATCAGATCAGTTTGTAATCTTTCAGGCCGGGGAACGAGAGCCCCGCACCGGAAAAGGCAAACCGCCAAACCGCCAAAACTGTCGGACCAATATCAAATATCCAGCAGGGCATCATAGCCTGCATCCGGAAGCAAAAATGTGCGCGCAGGCTTTCTCACGGGTGGGTCCACTTTACGGCGACGGCAAATCGCTTCAGGCGCCGCGCGGTCCCCGCATGTGAGGCGGCAGTGTTTTATGAGGCCAGGCCAGGATGATGCACGTCCCGATGCAAAACGATACGGGGCGAATTGGGCCGGATTTTCAAGCCGGGATCAGTCTGTAGTCCTTGAACGGGACAACGCGGAAGTTGTCTGTGACGGTGTCCCGGAACCCGGTCCATTTTGCCGGTAAGGTTTTTCGGAAGAAGTCAGGAATGGCCTCTGTGAACTGATCGAATGTGGCGTAGTGACGATTGTGGGTGACCCATTTGTGCATGACGCCCCGGAGACGTTCAATCGGATTGAGGTGGGGTGCATATGGCGGCAAAAAGTGCAGCTTCACACGGCGTTCAGAACTCTCGAGCCAGGGCTGGAGTATTTTGGCGTGGTGATAGCGGGCGTTGTCGGGAAAGACATGGATTGTCGCCATGGCCGGGTTGTTGCGCTCCGGCTTTTCGAGCATGGCCCGTGTTGTTCGGGCATTGATCTTCCCGCCTTCCACAAAACTGAACCTCCTCCGACTAAAGTCAGAGGAGGTTCAGTTCATCGGCCTGTGCAGGCAGCAATCGTGGCTTTTTATACTCAAACCCCGGACGGCGCATCAGCCTGGCGGCCCCCGAGGGACTGTAGCTCTGCCCGTATTCCGCCGGAACATACGCACAGACCCCGTCTACGTTCCGTGCCGGGTTTTCGGCAAAACGGGCTTTCAAAGCCCGTTCGCGCTCCCCCGACAAATGCCCTTGTCGCTGGCTGTAATCCTTCAAGCCGAAAAACGACAGCCCCGCCCCGGAAAAGGCAAACCGCCACTCCGTCAGAACCGTCGGGCCGATATCCAGAATCCGGCAAACCGTTCCGGCGTCTTCTTCTGCATCCAACAGCGGAAACGCACGGGCGCGCCTCCAGACAAGCGCTTCAACCTTGCGGCGGCGGCAAATGGCCTCAAGGGCCAGGCGCTGATCGGCAGATAGCGAAACCGTTTTGGGGGGCTTGTTCATGCTCTCAAAGTGCATGCTGTGATACGTATGGCCATGCGGCAAATTGAATCAGCCTCTCTACAAATTCTTCAGGTCAATTCAGGCGCAGTAGTATATGTTCGTCAACGAAGGGTTTGGATTTCCAAATGCGATTGCCCTGGGTTGCAGCGAAGGCGCATTCCAGACAGCGCGCAGATGTTTCCCGATGCGGTTTTTGATATTCCTGTTCGGGGTGTGGTGCACAGCGTTCTCGCGAAATGGAACTGGCAGCGCTGCCACCTGGCCCTACCCGGCGGACGGCACGGCGGGTAGGCCACCGCTTTCCGGAACAGCCCGTCGAGCCGACGGACGGTGTTCCTGCCCTGACGGCTGTCGCGCAGCGACGTCGACGCCGGACCGGACAGTCCGGGTGCGTCGTCGGGTTCGCGCATCACCGGGAGACCCAGGGCAATCGCATTTGGATTTGTCCTGCCACATTGAGGTTGAAAAACATCAAAACCTGACCACAAACGCAACGAGAGAGCCAAAAAGTTCATGCTATGTTCGTCAGCGAAGGGCTTGGATTTCCAAATGCGATTGCCCTGCCGGGAGACCGCCATCCGAACCGAACTGCGTGCCCCCGGAACTCCAGCCGCACCCGGCCACCGCGCCCGCTGGATGATCCATGAAACCCGCCCCGCCCCGCATCGTCGTCACCACCCTGATTGATATCGAAAATGCCACTGTCAGGACAGCAAAACCGGCGGTTTACCCGGGGAGTGTGGGTAAGGATCACTCCGGCCTGAATACCCGAAATGGATGATGAAATACGCCGACAGAGACTTTCGGGTATCCGGGGGGTATATCCGCCTGGGTAAAGCGTCTCTGTCAGAAACACCGATTTTCAACCCGCTGATAACACGGCATAAACCCGCTCCAAATCTGCAGGGGAGAAAAATGCCAGTATGGCTGGCTGTGCAGTCGGTGTGCTGCTAACCAGTCTCCCCCGGATTTCTCCGGAAATTCAGGGGAAAAAACAGGGGAAAAATTGCCGGGGTGCAGGGACCTGTCTGTGGCAGTGTGCAGGCCCGCAATTTCCTGCCGGACTCCTGTTCCTGTGTGGAACCGGCCTGCGGTCGGCGGGCAGGGAACGGATATTGCCAGGGTGTTGGCAACCGGCCCGACCGGCTGTCAGCTGCGCCTGTGCAGACCGGACATCCCCGGTCGTCGGTTCACACCTCGCCCCGCTTGCCTCCCGGCGAACAGGACGGGACCGGTAAAACCGGACCGCCTGATCGACGCCGCGATCTGCCGGACCTGATGCGCATGTCAATCGCAGAGTAAAATGGGTCCATGTCGCGGCGTAAAAATGGGCCACTTCGGTTGATGTTTTGTGGCGCTTTTGCACGCGTGCTCGTCACAAAGCTGAAGCGTGCCAAAGCGCATGCTGGCCATAAGGCCAGCATTATTCTGACTGTGATTGCGGGCTGGTTATTTTCGGTTGTTGCGACTGTGTTTGAGCCGATAGCTTTCGCCATTCATCTCGAGGATGTGGACGTGATGGGTTAAACGATCGAGTAGCGCACCGGTCAGCCGCTCAGAGCCAAAGACTTCAGTCCATTCATCGAAGGGCAGGTTCGAGGTTATGATGATGGAGCCGCGTTCATAGCATTGGGATATGACCTCGAAGAGCAGCTCTGCGCCAGATTTGCTGAGCGGTACGAAGCCCAGTTCATCAATGATCAACAGGTTCTGGCTGGTCAGTTGCTTTTGAAGGCGCTGCAATCTCCGCTCATCTTGAGCCTCGATCAGATCATGGACTAATGCCGCAGCCGTTGTGAAGCGCACCTTCAGTCCTCTTTGACATGCAGCCAGCCCAAGTCCCAGGGCGATGTGTGTCTTGCCCGTGCCTGACGGGCCGAGCGCGATGATGTTCTCCCTGCGATTAACGTAATCGCATCGTGCCAGATCCATCGTCAGGGGCTTGTTCAAGCTTGGCATGATCTTGAAGTCAAAGCTATCCAAGCTCTTGGTGCTGGGGAACTTCGCCGCTTTGATGCGCCGTTCAATCATCCGGCGTTCGCGGTCGATCAATTCCATCTCACACAGCCGCGCCAGATAGTGGATGTGATCTTTGTTCTCTGCAGCACAGAGCTGCGCCTGTTTGGCATACTCGCCTTGGAACGTTGGCAGTCGCAGTTGTTTAAGATGATGCCGTAGAAGAATCCGAGGGGCTTCGGTCATGCCGCGGTCCTTCCCATCAAGCTCATGTAACTGGATGGGCGTGTTGTGCCGACATTGGCCTTGGGCAAGTATGGATAGAAGTCCAAATCCAATCGTGGTGGCCGCTTCTCAACCCGACACAGTACAAGGTGTTTTACGGCGTCATAGCCAATTGCACCCATATCTATTGCCTGCTGGATTGCGCCTTGCACAACATCCATTTCGAAGGTCTCCAAAAGGCGCAAGACTTGAACGTATTCTCGCTTGCCCGGCTTACCCATTCTGGCTTCAAGCAGTCGGTGCAGCGTGGCAAATACATCTGGCAAATGCCAACCCTGCAAAGGCGCGGCCTGATCCAGGGCACCCACCTTTTGTTCAAGCAGGGGCAAAAAGTGCAATGGGTCAAAGACCATATCCGCTGATGTGTAGGATCGTTTGTGCCGCGCAATAATCTCATTGCCGCAGCCGATGATAACCTCATGCACAAACCCACGCACATGAACATCGTGGTGCGCATAGGCTACTGGCACCGAGTAATCATTGCTGCGATAGCGCACCATTGAGATCGACGTTGCACGCGTGCTGACGTGATCGCAGGCTTCATATTCTGCGACGGGCAATCCCATCAGAGCATCCAAATCCGACATCAGGCGTGCGCCTATGGTTTGGGTGTGACCCCGCAACGTATCGGCCTGACGTGCTAAACACTTCTCTTCCAAATGTGCGTTCAGATCATCAAAGCTGTCATAGCGAGGTGCGGGAACCATGAAGTTGCGGCGGGTGTATCCAACCATGCCCTCAACGTTGCCTTTATCGTTCCCTCGCGCGGGTCTGCCAAACTTGTCATCAAACAAGTAATGCGACTGCAGTTCCGTAAACCGACGTGTGCGGATGCGCGTCTTATCCCCGAGTATCCGAGCCACGGCGATCTTGGTATTGTCGTAGAGAATGGATTGCGGAATGCCGCCAAAGAATGCAAAGGCGGACACATGGCCATCGCAAAACGCCTCGGTTGTCTCAGCTGGATATCCCTTCACAAACACCGCATCAGAATGTGGCAAGCTCATCACGAAGAAGTGGATCTTGCATTCCACGCCACCGATCACGCCCAGCGTCTCACCAAAATCAACCTGCGCATGGCCCGGCCGATGCGACAACGGCACAAACACCTCTTTGGTGCGCCGTTTTTGCTCGCGCACGTAATAGGTCACCGTGGTCAGGCTGCCGGCATATCCATGCTCATCGCGCAGCCGTTCAAAGATGCGCTTGGCCGTGTGTCGCTGCTTTTTGATCAGGGCTTTGTCTGTGCGCAGTATCTCATCGACCACACCAACATAACCATCAAGCGTTGGCCGCCGAGGCGCTTCCGACCGACGATACCCAGGCGGAAGTTCATGGCGCAGCATCTTCGCGATCGTCTTACGATCTTTGTTCTCTAATCTGTCAATGCGTGTTTCCTGAGTTTCCTGCTTTTGATGTCAGAGGTTGCCTTTGTTCTCTTCGAACTCTGAGGTTCATGATGGGGTTGGCTGGGTGTGGGTCGGCAATGTTGAAACCGCAATCATACCGTTGGTCTTGGCTGTTGCTACAGAATCGGCGCCGTGTCTCACGCCCTCCCTCGGGCATCGTCCCAGATGGGAACTTTGATTTAGGAATCCTCGTTGTCGCCTCGTAAGCCTTACGCGGACTGGAAGTCAGTTTTGTCTCGCATAATGGCATGAAGTATGATTGCCAGACGACGCGCCAGAGCCACTCGGGCCTTTCTCATCGTTGAGCGCGCACCGATTGCGAGGGCCCATGTCTTCAATTTGAGCGGAGCGGCATACCGCGTCAGCATCACATTGGCGGCCTCATAGAGAAGCGTTCTGACGCGCACGTCGCCCCGCTTTGAGATGCTGCCCGTGTAGTCGATTTCACCAGATTGATGCCGTCGCGGCACCAGTCCAAGATACGCCCCCACATCACGCGATTTCCTGAAACGCGACGGATCATCAATTGCTGCGGCAAAGGCCAATGCTGTGATCGGACCGACCCCTGGTACCGTCATAAGGCGCTGGCAGACTTCGGATTTGCGGGTCATCTTTTTGATGTCGCCATCAATGGCTGCAACCGCCGCGAGGATTGCTTCGCGTGCTGCGAACAGTCCGCAAATTGCGGCATGGAGGCCAGGCACTCCATCGCTAACTTTTAGCGCCGCGTTTTTGAATGCCGGAGACAAAGCTCGTGGCAGCCGCACGCCGAAGACGACGACCAGACCGCGGATCTGATTGTCGAGCGTCACACGCTGTCCGACCAGCTTCTTGCGGGCTGCGATCAGCGACCGGATTGCGTGCGCTGACAGTGATTTGACATGGGTCGGCTTGTAGAATCCCGTCCGCGCCAGGTGTGCCAAACCGCGGGCATCATTGCGGTCCGTCTTGTGGCCGGCCAGAGATTTAAGGGCCTGATATGCTTGCCTGCTCTCGATGCAAACAACCGGGACACCAAGCTCCGTCAGCCCATGGTAAAGCATTGGTGCCATCCGTCCCGTTTCAAATACAACTTTGGCACATGGTGGTCCAGAAGCGAGGAAGTCAGCGATCGCTTTTGGTGTTGAGCTCGCTTTTCCTTCACGAATAAGGGCCCCTTCACGATCCAGAATGCAGATATGCGTCTCTTCCATGGACACATCCAAACCAGCAAAATATTCCATTGGTCAGTCTCCTTTTCAATTGCATGTGCATCCAGAATAACAGGGGTAACTGAGTGCTGATCCTGATTACGCCATGTTGAAAAACCGCGCCGCTTCTCGGCCAGACATACCGTCCTTCAAACAAGCACGGCGCACACGACTATAAATATCCACAGAATACATCTCCCGCCCTCCGAATAAACGAAGGGCACAAACTGGCGGACTTTTACTCCGCTACAACTGCGATATGCAGCCGCTTCTGTGGCCCAATATTGCTCCGCGTTTTACATGCGCAGAACGGGTGCGGGAATTCCGCGTGCAGGACCGGAGCGCGTCCCGTCGCGCGAAGGTTTTTTTGCCGCTGGCCATGCCGGGATTCCTGACATTTTTTTTCGCCGGTATCGCGCAAATTCCGGCGCGACCCCTCCGGCGGTTTCCCCGCGCGTTTCGGGAGGGCATTTCGTTTCGGCGGGGAGGGCCATTTCGTTTCAGATGACCCGTCGGAAAAAATTTGCTCAATGGTTGCAATCGGTTGTCGGCGACGGAAATCTGAAACGAAACGAAATGCAAAAAAATCGGCACGCAGAAGTAGGAAGGTGCGGCACATAACACCCACAAGCCGTCCCCGCCGGGAAGGACCCGTGGTTTCCGAACACCGGGAGCGGCACCCGGTGGCAGCCAACCTGCCGTTGGCAAGCCGGTCCATTCGGTCCCGGCGGTTCGCTGCGGACTCTTTCGGGGGGCTACTATAGCACTTTTGGAAAAAACACGTTTCAGGTATTCCGGGCAGCACACCAGGGAGGGAAAACACGCCTTGCGCCGGATGCGGCTGCCCTGCAGGCGGTTCCACCATAACGGGGTGCGGCTGCACCTGTGCGCACTGGCCTGCAACCCTGCGACATTCCTGCGCTGCATCGATCTGCCCGGGGCCATGGCAAACCGGTCGCTGACCGGCCTTCAGCCCAGGCTCATCAGGATCGGTGCCCGCGCCGTGCGCCACGACCGCGTCGTGCGCCACGACCGCACCATCACCTTCCGGCTGGCCGGGGTCGCCGTCACTGGCCCCATGATCCGTGCCATTCTCGCTGCGATTCGCCGCCTTCGATCTCCGCCGACATATGCATGACGCTGAAACTGTCCCGCAACGAACGAAACCGGCTCGGCAGGTTTGTCCGTCGCGCTGAAAAACGGACCCCGCAAGGCAGCGCGACGTATCATGCCCGCCGGATTGTCCCGGAACGAGGCGTTCCGGTGCACCCGGGCATCGTTCGGGGGCAGGGGTATCGCATGAATAGCATCCTTTGACTTGCCTTGATCTTCTATCTCTGATTCAGTTTTCCAAAGTTTATGTCTGGAGGGCGCTGTTTTGGAAAATACCGTGTTGTTTCAATCTTTTGCCTCGTCGATTTCCGATCCCCGCCAGAAGACGAAGGTGGTGTATCCACTTGATGGGATTCCGCTTTTGAGCCTGTGCGGAGTGGTGTCGGGGTGTGGGAGTTTTGTCGATGTTGCCCTTTATGGCGAGGAAAAGTCGGGTTTCCTGCGCAAGTTGGCTACGTTTGAGCATGGCATACCCTCCCGTGACACGCTTTCGACGGTGTTTCGGGCGCTTGATCCTGAAGAGTTCAACGCAGCCTTTGCCGCGTGGGCGTCCGGGTTGGCCGGGCGCGTTGGAGGAACGGTCGTTGCCATTGACGGCAAGACAGCGCGAGGCTCAAGGGCCGGTGGTGAAACGCCTCTGCATCTGATCCCGGCCCGGTGTAACGATCTACGCCTCGTGCCCGGCCAGCAAGCCGGCGCGCACAAAAGGAACGGGATCAGGGACATCCCCGTTCTCCTGGATTTGCTCTTCCTGGAGGGCGCGGTCGTGACGCTGGATGCGATGGGGTGCCAACGTGAGATCGCCTGCAAAATCCGTGACAAGGGTGCTGACTATGTGCTGGCCCTGAAGGGCAATCAGGGGCTTCTCCATGAAGACGTGAAACTGTGGTTCGAAGAACAGGATCGGGAAAACACAGAATCACTACAGACGGTTGACGGCGACAGGGGCAGGATTGAAACGCGAACATACACCCAATGCGACGCCATCGGCCGGTTGAAAAAACGCCATCCCCATCGGGAGGGGTTGCTCAGCATTGGCCGCGTCGTCCCGCTTCGGGAAAGTGGCGGGAAGACGACACGGCAAACGCGGTACTTCATCCCGTCCCTGCCGAAAGACGCCGCGCGCCTTGCCCATGCCGTACGCTCTCACCGGGGAATTGAAAACCGCCTCCACCGGGTGCTTGATGTCACCTTCCGCGATGACGACAGCCGGATACGAAAAGATCACGCACCCGCCAACTTCGCCGTCATCAGGCACATCGCAATGAATTTGCTCAACAAAGCAAAAAGCGAGAACTCCCTCGGAGGAATGCGGAAAAAGGCAGGCTGGAACAACCGCTTCCCGCTTCAAATCCTCGCGCCGTGAAACTCATGCGATTCCCCTGCGTTCGGGGGCGAAAACGGTTGGCCGACGCGTCCGGATCGGCTACGTTCGCGCCACCTGGGGAATGTGGGTTTCGATACCTGCTTCAACCTTAGCTTTCGAAATCAAAAGGCATGAAGGCTATTGAGTATGATGCGTTTGATTTTGATTGGACTGGCGGTATGCTTCTATACAACTGCTGCCTTCAGCCAGGAAAACCGTAGGCCGATCGCGCATGCGGGGTCCGACGAAACCGTTGCGGAAGGGGCGCTGGTGACGCTGGACGGCTCGGGCAGTTCCGACCCGGAGGGCGAGGACCTCAGCTTTGTCTGGAGCGCGCCGGATGGCGTGGCGCTGACGGGTCCGGCCACCGCGCAGCCAACCTTCACCGCGCCGGAGCAGCTGGTGGACGATCTTGAGCTGGAGTTCAGCCTCACGGTGGCCGATGCCCAGGGCAATGTCTCTGCGCCCGCTGCGGTGGTGATCACGGTGACAGCGAATAACGAAGCGCCGATGGCGATACTGGGATCCAACCGGAGCGTGACGGAAGGGGCGGTGGTGGTGCTGGACGGCTCGGGCAGTTCCGACCCGGAGGGCGAGGACCTTACCTATGACTGGAGCGCGCCGGGGGGCGTGGTGCTGGACGATCCGGCATCCGCGGAGCCAAGCTTCATCGCGCCGTTCACGGATTCCCCGCCGTTGTCGTTGGTTTTTCGACTGGTGGTGCGGGATGCCAGCGGCAATGCCTCTTCGCCCGCGACGGTGTTGATCACGGTGACGGAGGCGACCCCTGGTGCGCCGTTCGCGCATGCGGGTCCCAACCAAACGGTTGATGAAGGGGATAATGTGATGCTGGACGCGACGGGCAGTTCCGACCCGGAGGGCGAGGACCTTACCTATGACTGGGCCACGCCGGCTGACGTGATGCTGGTCAATAAGAGATCCGCGACCCCAAGCTTCATCGCGCCGTTTCGGCCACCGGAGGGGAGGTTGTATTTTGTGCTGGTGGTGCGGGATCCCAGCGGCAATGCCGTCAGGGATTCGGTGGAGATCCTGGTGCGGCGCAATCCTGCGCCGGACAACGAGGCGCCGGTCGTGGTTGCGGGGGACGACCGCACCGTTGCGGAAGGGGCTGCGGTGGTGCTGGACGGCTCGGGCAGTTCCGACCCGGAGGGCGAGGACCTCAGCTTTGTCTGGAGCGCGCCGGGGGGCGTGGTGCTGGAGGGTCCGGACCCTGCGGTGCAGGGCTTCACCGCGCCGGAGCAGCTGGTGGATGACAGGGTGCTGGTCTTCACTCTCAGGGTGAGCGATGCCAGCGGCAATGCCTCCGAGGCGGTGGTTCGGATCACGGTGACGGCGGACAACGAGGCGCCGGTCGTGGTTGCGGGGGACCGCACCGTTGCGGAAGGGGCTGCGGTGGTGCTGGACGGCTCGGGCAGTTCCGACCCGGAGGGCGAGGACCTCAGCTTTGTCTGGAGCGCGCCGGGGGGCGTGGTGCTGGAGGTCCGGACCCTGCGGTGCAGGGCTTCACCGCGCCGGAGCAGCTGGTGGATGACAGGGTGCTGGTCTTCACTCTCAGGGTGAGCGATGCCAGCGGCAATGCCTCCGAGGCGGTGGTTCGGATCACGGTGACGGCGGACAACGAGGCGCCGGTCGTGGTTGCGGGGGACGACCGCACCGTTGCGGAAGGGGCTGCGGTGGTGCTGGACGGCTCGGGCAGTTCCGACCCGGAGGGCGAGGACCTCAGCTTTGTCTGGAGCGCGGGGGGCGTGGTGCTGGAGGGTCCGGACCCTGCGGTGCAGGGCTTCACCGCGCCGGAGCAGCTGGTGGATGACAGGGTGCTGGTCTTCACTCTCAGGGTGAGCGATGCCAGCGGCAATGCCTCCGAGGCGGTGGTTCGGATCACGGTGACGGCGGACAACGAGGCGCCGGTCGTGGTTGCGGGGGACGACCGCACCGTTGCGGAAGGGGCTGCGGTGGTGCTGGACGGCTCGGGCAGTTCCGACCCGGAGGGCGAGGACCTCAGCTTTGTCTGGAGCGCGCCGGGGGGCGTGGTGCTGGAGGGTCCGGACCCTGCGGTGCAGGGCTTCACCGCGCCGGAGCAGCTGGTGGATGACAGGGTGCTGGTCTTCACTCTCAGGGTGAGCGATGCCAGCGGCAATGCCTCCGAGGCGGTGGTTCGGATCACGGTGACGGCGGACAACGAGGCGCCGGTCGTGGTTGCGGGGGACGACCGCACCGTTGCGGAAGGGGCTGCGGTGGTGCTGGACGGCTCGGGCAGTTCCGACCCGGAGGGCGAGGACCTCAGCTTTGTCTGGAGCGCGCCGGGGGGCGTGGTGCTGGAGGGTCCGGACCCTGCGGTGCAGGGCTTCACCGCGCCGGAGCAGCTGGTGGATGACAGGGTGCTGGTCTTCACTCTCAGGGTGAGCGATGCCAGCGGCAATGCCTCCGAGGCGGTGGTTCGGATCACGGTGACGGCGGACAACGAGGCGCCGGTCGTGGTTGCGGGGGACGACCGCACCGTTGCGGAAGGGGCTGCGGTGGTGCTGGACGGCTCGGGCAGTTCCGACCCGGAGGGCGAGGACCTCAGCTTTGTCTGGAGCGCGCCGGGGGGCGTGGTGCTGGAGGGTCCGGACCCTGCGGTGCAGGGCTTCACCGCGCCGGAGCAGCTGGTGGATGACAGGGTGCTGGTCTTCACTCTCAGGGTGAGCGATGCCAGCGGCAATGCCTCCGAGGCGGTGGTTCGGATCACGGTGACGGCGGACAACGAGGCGCCGGTCGTGGTTGCGGGGGACGACCGCACCGTTGCGGAAGGGGCTGCGGTGGTGCTGGACGGCTCGGGCAGTTCCGACCCGGAGGGCGAGGACCTCAGCTTTGTCTGGAGCGCGCCGGGGGGCGTGGTGCTGGAGGGTCCGGACCCTGCGGTGCAGGGCTTCACCGCGCCGGAGCAGCTGGTGGATGACAGGGTGCTGGTCTTCACTCTCAGGGTGAGCGATGCCAGCGGCAATGCCTCCGAGGCGGTGGTTCGGATCACGGTGACGGCGGACAACGAGGCGCCGGTCGTGGTTGCGGGGGACGACCGCACCGTTGCGGAAGGGGCTGCGGTGGTGCTGGACGGCTCGGGCAGTTCCGACCCGGAGGGCGAGGACCTCAGCTTTGTCTGGAGCGCGCCGGGGGGCGTGGTGCTGGAGGGTCCGGACCCTGCGGTGCAGGGCTTCACCGCGCCGGAGCAGCTGGTGGATGACAGGGTGCTGGTCTTCACTCTCAGGGTGAGCGATGCCAGCGGCAATGCCTCCGAGGCGGTGGTTCGGATCACGGTGACGGCGGACAACGAGGCGCCGGTCGTGGTTGCGGGGGACGACCGCACCGTTGCGGAAGGGGCTGCGGTGGTGCTGGACGGCTCGGGCAGTTCCGACCCGGAGGGCGAGGACCTCAGCTTTGTCTGGAGCGCGCCGGGGGGCGTGGTGCTGGAGGGTCCGGACCCTGCGGTGCAGGGCTTCACCGCGCCGGAGCAGCTGGTGGATGACAGGGTGCTGGTCTTCACTCTCAGGGTGAGCGATGCCAGCGGCAATGCCTCCGAGGCGGTGGTTCGGATCACGGTGACGGCGGACAACGAGGCGCCGGTCGTGGTTGCGGGGGACGACCGCACCGTTGCGGAAGGGGCTGCGGTGGTGCTGGACGGCTCGGGCAGTTCCGACCCGGAGGGCGAGGACCTCAGCTTTGTCTGGAGCGCGCCGGGGGGCGTGGTGCTGGAGGGTCCGGACCCTGCGGTGCAGGGCTTCACCGCGCCGGAGCAGCTGGTGGATGACAGGGTGCTGGTCTTCACTCTCAGGGTGAGCGATGCCAGCGGCAATGCCTCCGAGGCGGTGGTTCGGATCACGGTGACGGCGGACAACGAGGCGCCGGTCGTGGTTGCGGGGGACGACCGCACCGTTGCGGAAGGGGCTGCGGTGGTGCTGGACGGCTCGGGCAGTTCCGACCCGGAGGGCGAGGACCTCAGCTTTGTCTGGAGCGCGCCGGGGGGCGTGGTGCTGGAGGGTCCGGACCCTGCGGTGCAGGGCTTCACCGCGCCGGAGCAGCTGGTGGATGACAGGGTGCTGGTCTTCACTCTCAGGGTGAGCGATGCCAGCGGCAATGCCTCCGAGGCGGTGGTTCGGATCACGGTGACGGCGGACAACGAGGCGCCGGTCGTGGTTGCGGGGGACGACCGCACCGTTGCGGAAGGGGCTGCGGTGGTGCTGGACGGCTCGGGCAGTTCCGACCCGGAGGGCGAGGACCTCAGCTTTGTCTGGAGCGCGCCGGGGGGCGTGGTGCTGGAGGGTCCGGACCCTGCGGTGCAGGGCTTCACCGCGCCGGAGCAGCTGGTGGATGACAGGGTGCTGGTCTTCACTCTCAGGGTGAGCGATGCCAGCGGCAATGCCTCCGAGGCGGTGGTTCGGATCACGGTGACGGCGGACAACGAGGCGCCGGTCGTGGTTGCGGGGGACGACCGCACCGTTGCGGAAGGGGCTGCGGTGGTGCTGGACGGCTCGGGCAGTTCCGACCCGGAGGGCGAGGACCTCAGCTTTGTCTGGAGCGCGCCGGGGGGCGTGGTGCTGGAGGGTCCGGACCCTGCGGTGCAGGGCTTCACCGCGCCGGAGCAGCTGGTGGATGACAGGGTGCTGGTCTTCACTCTCAGGGTGAGCGATGCCAGCGGCAATGCCTCCGAGGCGGTGGTTCGGATCACGGTGACGGCGGACAACGAGGCGCCGGTCGTGGTTGCGGGGGACGACCGCACCGTTGCGGAAGGGGCTGCGGTGGTGCTGGACGGCTCGGGCAGTTCCGACCCGGAGGGCGAGGACCTCAGCTTTGTCTGGAGCGCGCCGGGGGGCGTGGTGCTGGAGGGTCCGGACCCTGCGGTGCAGGGCTTCACCGCGCCGGAGCAGCTGGTGGATGACAGGGTGCTGGTCTTCACTCTCAGGGTGAGCGATGCCAGCGGCAATGCCTCCGAGGCGGTGGTTCGGATCACGGTGACGGCGGACAACGAGGCGCCGGTCGTGGTTGCGGGGGACGACCGCACCGTTGCGGAAGGGGCTGCGGTGGTGCTGGACGGCTCGGGCAGTTCCGACCCGGAGGGCGAGGACCTCAGCTTTGTCTGGAGCGCGCCGGGGGGCGTGGTGCTGGAGGGTCCGGACCCTGCGGTGCAGGGCTTCACCGCGCCGGAGCAGCTGGTGGATGACAGGGTGCTGGTCTTCACTCTCAGGGTGAGCGATGCCAGCGGCAATGCCTCCGAGGCGGTGGTTCGGATCACGGTGACGGCGGACAACGAGGCGCCGGTCGTGGTTGCGGGGGACGACCGCACCGTTGCGGAAGGGGCTGCGGTGGTGCTGGACGGCTCGGGCAGTTCCGACCCGGAGGGCGAGGACCTCAGCTTTGTCTGGAGCGCGCCGGGGGGCGTGGTGCTGGAGGGTCCGGACCCTGCGGTGCAGGGCTTCACCGCGCCGGAGCAGCTGGTGGATGACAGGGTGCTGGTCTTCACTCTCAGGGTGAGCGATGCCAGCGGCAATGCCTCCGAGGCGGTGGTTCGGATCACGGTGACGGCGGACAACGAGGCGCCGGTCGTGGTTGCGGGGGACGACCGCACCGTTGCGGAAGGGGCTGCGGTGGTGCTGGACGGCTCGGGCAGTTCCGACCCGGAGGGCGAGGACCTCAGCTTTGTCTGGAGCGCGCCGGGGGGCGTGGTGCTGGAGGGTCCGGACCCTGCGGTGCAGGGCTTCACCGCGCCGGAGCAGCTGGTGGATGACAGGGTGCTGGTCTTCACTCTCAGGGTGAGCGATGCCAGCGGCAATGCCTCCGAGGCGGTGGTTCGGATCACGGTGACGGCGGACAACGAGGCGCCGGTCGTGGTTGCGGGGGACGACCGCACCGTTGCGGAAGGGGCTGCGGTGGTGCTGGACGGCTCGGGCAGTTCCGACCCGGAGGGCGAGGACCTCAGCTTTGTCTGGAGCGCGCCGGGGGGCGTGGTGCTGGAGGGTCCGGACCCTGCGGTGCAGGGCTTCACCGCGCCGGAGCAGCTGGTGGATGACAGGGTGCTGGTCTTCACTCTCAGGGTGAGCGATGCCAGCGGCAATGCCTCCGAGGCGGTGGTTCGGATCACGGTGACGGCGGACAACGAGGCGCCGGTCGTGGTTGCGGGGGACGACCGCACCGTTGCGGAAGGGGCTGCGGTGGTGCTGGACGGCTCGGGCAGTTCCGACCCGGAGGGCGAGGACCTCAGCTTTGTCTGGAGCGCGCCGGGGGGCGTGGTGCTGGAGGGTCCGGACCCTGCGGTGCAGGGCTTCACCGCGCCGGAGCAGCTGGTGGATGACAGGGTGCTGGTCTTCACTCTCAGGGTGAGCGATGCCAGCGGCAATGCCTCCGAGGCGGTGGTTCGGATCACGGTGACGGCGGACAACGAGGCGCCGGTCGTGGTTGCGGGGGACGACCGCACCGTTGCGGAAGGGGCTGCGGTGGTGCTGGACGGCTCGGGCAGTTCCGACCCGGAGGGCGAGGACCTCAGCTTTGTCTGGAGCGCGCCGGGGGGCGTGGTGCTGGAGGGTCCGGACCCTGCGGTGCAGGGCTTCACCGCGCCGGAGCAGCTGGTGGATGACAGGGTGCTGGTCTTCACTCTCAGGGTGAGCGATGCCAGCGGCAATGCCTCCGAGGCGGTGGTTCGGATCACGGTGACGGCGGACAACGAGGCGCCGGTCGTGGTTGCGGGGGACGACCGCACCGTTGCGGAAGGGGCTGCGGTGGTGCTGGACGGCTCGGGCAGTTCCGACCCGGAGGGCGAGGACCTCAGCTTTGTCTGGAGCGCGCCGGGGGGCGTGGTGCTGGAGGGTCCGGACCCTGCGGTGCAGGGCTTCACCGCGCCGGAGCAGCTGGTGGATGACAGGGTGCTGGTCTTCACTCTCAGGGTGAGCGATGCCAGCGGCAATGCCTCCGAGGCGGTGGTTCGGATCACGGTGACGGCGGACAACGAGGCGCCGGTCGTGGTTGCGGGGGACGACCGCACCGTTGCGGAAGGGGCTGCGGTGGTGCTGGACGGCTCGGGCAGTTCCGACCCGGAGGGCGAGGACCTCAGCTTTGTCTGGAGCGCGCCGGGGGGCGTGGTGCTGGAGGGTCCGGACCCTGCGGTGCAGGGCTTCACCGCGCCGGAGCAGCTGGTGGATGACAGGGTGCTGGTCTTCACTCTCAGGGTGAGCGATGCCAGCGGCAATGCCTCCGAGGCGGTGGTTCGGATCACGGTGACGGCGGACAACGAGGCGCCGGTCGTGGTTGCGGGGGACGACCGCACCGTTGCGGAAGGGGCTGCGGTGGTGCTGGACGGCTCGGGCAGTTCCGACCCGGAGGGCGAGGACCTCAGCTTTGTCTGGAGCGCGCCGGGGGGCGTGGTGCTGGAGGGTCCGGACCCTGCGGTGCAGGGCTTCACCGCGCCGGAGCAGCTGGTGGATGACAGGGTGCTGGTCTTCACTCTCAGGGTGAGCGATGCCAGCGGCAATGCCTCCGAGGCGGTGGTTCGGATCACGGTGACGGCGGACAACGAGGCGCCGGTCGTGGTTGCGGGGGACGACCGCACCGTTGCGGAAGGGGCTGCGGTGGTGCTGGACGGCTCGGGCAGTTCCGACCCGGAGGGCGAGGACCTCAGCTTTGTCTGGAGCGCGCCGGGGGGCGTGGTGCTGGAGGGTCCGGACCCTGCGGTGCAGGGCTTCACCGCGCCGGAGCAGCTGGTGGATGACAGGGTGCTGGTCTTCACTCTCAGGGTGAGCGATGCCAGCGGCAATGCCTCCGAGGCGGTGGTTCGGATCACGGTGACGGCGGACAACGAGGCGCCGGTCGTGGTTGCGGGGGACGACCGCACCGTTGCGGAAGGGGCTGCGGTGGTGCTGGACGGCTCGGGCAGTTCCGACCCGGAGGGCGAGGACCTCAGCTTTGTCTGGAGCGCGCCGGGGGGCGTGGTGCTGGAGGGTCCGGACCCTGCGGTGCAGGGCTTCACCGCGCCGGAGCAGCTGGTGGATGACAGGGTGCTGGTCTTCACTCTCAGGGTGAGCGATGCCAGCGGCAATGCCTCCGAGGCGGTGGTTCGGATCACGGTGACGGCGGACAACGAGGCGCCGGTCGTGGTTGCGGGGGACGACCGCACCGTTGCGGAAGGGGCTGCGGTGGTGCTGGACGGCTCGGGCAGTTCCGACCCGGAGGGCGAGGACCTCAGCTTTGTCTGGAGCGCGCCGGGGGGCGTGGTGCTGGAGGGTCCGGACCCTGCGGTGCAGGGCTTCACCGCGCCGGAGCAGCTGGTGGATGACAGGGTGCTGGTCTTCACTCTCAGGGTGAGCGATGCCAGCGGCAATGCCTCCGAGGCGGTGGTTCGGATCACGGTGACGGCGGACAACGAGGCGCCGGTCGTGGTTGCGGGGGACGACCGCACCGTTGCGGAAGGGGCTGCGGTGGTGCTGGACGGCTCGGGCAGTTCCGACCCGGAGGGCGAGGACCTCAGCTTTGTCTGGAGCGCGCCGGGGGGCGTGGTGCTGGAGGGTCCGGACCCTGCGGTGCAGGGCTTCACCGCGCCGGAGCAGCTGGTGGATGACAGGGTGCTGGTCTTCACTCTCAGGGTGAGCGATGCCAGCGGCAATGCCTCCGAGGCGGTGGTTCGGATCACGGTGACGGCGGACAACGAGGCGCCGGTCGTGGTTGCGGGGGACGACCGCACCGTTGCGGAAGGGGCTGCGGTGGTGCTGGACGGCTCGGGCAGTTCCGACCCGGAGGGCGAGGACCTCAGCTTTGTCTGGAGCGCGCCGGGGGGCGTGGTGCTGGAGGGTCCGGACCCTGCGGTGCAGGGCTTCACCGCGCCGGAGCAGCTGGTGGATGACAGGGTGCTGGTCTTCACTCTCAGGGTGAGCGATGCCAGCGGCAATGCCTCCGAGGCGGTGGTTCGGATCACGGTGACGGCGGACAACGAGGCGCCGGTCGTGGTTGCGGGGGACGACCGCACCGTTGCGGAAGGGGCTGCGGTGGTGCTGGACGGCTCGGGCAGTTCCGACCCGGAGGGCGAGGACCTCAGCTTTGTCTGGAGCGCGCCGGGGGGCGTGGTGCTGGAGGGTCCGGACCCTGCGGTGCAGGGCTTCACCGCGCCGGAGCAGCTGGTGGATGACAGGGTGCTGGTCTTCACTCTCAGGGTGAGCGATGCCAGCGGCAATGCCTCCGAGGCGGTGGTTCGGATCACGGTGACGGCGGACAACGAGGCGCCGGTCGTGGTTGCGGGGGACGACCGCACCGTTGCGGAAGGGGCTGCGGTGGTGCTGGACGGCTCGGGCAGTTCCGACCCGGAGGGCGAGGACCTCAGCTTTGTCTGGAGCGCGCCGGGGGGCGTGGTGCTGGAGGGTCCGGACCCTGCGGTGCAGGGCTTCACCGCGCCGGAGCAGCTGGTGGATGACAGGGTGCTGGTCTTCACTCTCAGGGTGAGCGATGCCAGCGGCAATGCCTCCGAGGCGGTGGTTCGGATCACGGTGACGGCGGACAACGAGGCGCCGGTCGTGGTTGCGGGGGACGACCGCACCGTTGCGGAAGGGGCTGCGGTGGTGCTGGACGGCTCGGGCAGTTCCGACCCGGAGGGCGAGGACCTCAGCTTTGTCTGGAGCGCGCCGGGGGGCGTGGTGCTGGAGGGTCCGGACCCTGCGGTGCAGGGCTTCACCGCGCCGGAGCAGCTGGTGGATGACAGGGTGCTGGTCTTCACTCTCAGGGTGAGCGATGCCAGCGGCAATGCCTCCGAGGCGGTGGTTCGGATCACGGTGACGGCGGACAACGAGGCGCCGGTCGTGGTTGCGGGGGACGACCGCACCGTTGCGGAAGGGGCTGCGGTGGTGCTGGACGGCTCGGGCAGTTCCGACCCGGAGGGCGAGGACCTCAGCTTTGTCTGGAGCGCGCCGGGGGGCGTGGTGCTGGAGGGTCCGGACCCTGCGGTGCAGGGCTTCACCGCGCCGGAGCAGCTGGTGGATGACAGGGTGCTGGTCTTCACTCTCAGGGTGAGCGATGCCAGCGGCAATGCCTCCGAGGCGGTGGTTCGGATCACGGTGACGGCGGACAACGAGGCGCCGGTCGTGGTTGCGGGGGACGACCGCACCGTTGCGGAAGGGGCTGCGGTGGTGCTGGACGGCTCGGGCAGTTCCGACCCGGAGGGCGAGGACCTCAGCTTTGTCTGGAGCGCGCCGGGGGGCGTGGTGCTGGAGGGTCCGGACCCTGCGGTGCAGGGCTTCACCGCGCCGGAGCAGCTGGTGGATGACAGGGTGCTGGTCTTCACTCTCAGGGTGAGCGATGCCAGCGGCAATGCCTCCGAGGCGGTGGTTCGGATCACGGTGACGGCGGACAACGAGGCGCCGGTCGTGGTTGCGGGGGACGACCGCACCGTTGCGGAAGGGGCTGCGGTGGTGCTGGACGGCTCGGGCAGTTCCGACCCGGAGGGCGAGGACCTCAGCTTTGTCTGGAGCGCGCCGGGGGGCGTGGTGCTGGAGGGTCCGGACCCTGCGGTGCAGGGCTTCACCGCGCCGGAGCAGCTGGTGGATGACAGGGTGCTGGTCTTCACTCTCAGGGTGAGCGATGCCAGCGGCAATGCCTCCGAGGCGGTGGTTCGGATCACGGTGACGGCGGACAACGAGGCGCCGGTCGTGGTTGCGGGGGACGACCGCACCGTTGCGGAAGGGGCTGCGGTGGTGCTGGACGGCTCGGGCAGTTCCGACCCGGAGGGCGAGGACCTCAGCTTTGTCTGGAGCGCGCCGGGGGGCGTGGTGCTGGAGGGTCCGGACCCTGCGGTGCAGGGCTTCACCGCGCCGGAGCAGCTGGTGGATGACAGGGTGCTGGTCTTCACTCTCAGGGTGAGCGATGCCAGCGGCAATGCCTCCGAGGCGGTGGTTCGGATCACGGTGACGGCGGACAACGAGGCGCCGGTCGTGGTTGCGGGGGACGACCGCACCGTTGCGGAAGGGGCTGCGGTGGTGCTGGACGGCTCGGGCAGTTCCGACCCGGAGGGCGAGGACCTCAGCTTTGTCTGGAGCGCGCCGGGGGGCGTGGTGCTGGAGGGTCCGGACCCTGCGGTGCAGGGCTTCACCGCGCCGGAGCAGCTGGTGGATGACAGGGTGCTGGTCTTCACTCTCAGGGTGAGCGATGCCAGCGGCAATGCCTCCGAGGCGGTGGTTCGGATCACGGTGACGGCGGACAACGAGGCGCCGGTCGTGGTTGCGGGGGACGACCGCACCGTTGCGGAAGGGGCTGCGGTGGTGCTGGACGGCTCGGGCAGTTCCGACCCGGAGGGCGAGGACCTCAGCTTTGTCTGGAGCGCGCCGGGGGGCGTGGTGCTGGAGGGTCCGGACCCTGCGGTGCAGGGCTTCACCGCGCCGGAGCAGCTGGTGGATGACAGGGTGCTGGTCTTCACTCTCAGGGTGAGCGATGCCAGCGGCAATGCCTCCGAGGCGGTGGTTCGGATCACGGTGACGGCGGACAACGAGGCGCCGGTCGTGGTTGCGGGGGACGACCGCACCGTTGCGGAAGGGGCTGCGGTGGTGCTGGACGGCTCGGGCAGTTCCGACCCGGAGGGCGAGGACCTCAGCTTTGTCTGGAGCGCGCCGGGGGGCGTGGTGCTGGAGGGTCCGGACCCTGCGGTGCAGGGCTTCACCGCGCCGGAGCAGCTGGTGGATGACAGGGTGCTGGTCTTCACTCTCAGGGTGAGCGATGCCAGCGGCAATGCCTCCGAGGCGGTGGTTCGGATCACGGTGACGGCGGACAACGAGGCGCCGGTCGT
Organism: Roseovarius sp.; assembly: GCA_965207105.1. Taxonomy (GTDB): domain Bacteria; phylum Pseudomonadota; class Alphaproteobacteria; order Rhodobacterales; family Rhodobacteraceae; genus Roseovarius. Next base: position 319,830 of record CBDBLS010000072.1, read on the forward strand.
GGTTGCGGGGGACGACCGCACCGTTGCGGAAGGGGCTGCGGTGGTGCTGGACGGCTCGGGCAGTTCCGACCCGGAGGGCGAGGACCTCAGCTTTGTCTGGAGCGCGCCGGGGGGCGTGGTGCTGGAGGGTCCGGACCCTGCGGTGCAGGGCTTCACCGCGCCGGAGCAGCTGGTGGATGACAGGGTGCTGGTCTTCACTCTCAGGGTGAGCGATGCCAGCGGCAATGCCTCCGAGGCGGTGGTTCGGATCACGGTGACGGCGGACAACGAGGCGCCGGTCGTGGTTGCGGGGGACGACCGCACCGTTGCGGAAGGGGCTGCGGTGGTGCTGGACGGCTCGGGCAGTTCCGACCCGGAGGGCGAGGACCTCAGCTTTGTCTGGAGCGCGCCGGGGGGCGTGGTGCTGGAGGGTCCGGACCCTGCGGTGCAGGGCTTCACCGCGCCGGAGCAGCTGGTGGATGACAGGGTGCTGGTCTTCACTCTCAGGGTGAGCGATGCCAGCGGCAATGCCTCCGAGGCGGTGGTTCGGATCACGGTGACGGCGGACAACGAGGCGCCGGTCGTGGTTGCGGGGGACGACCGCACCGTTGCGGAAGGGGCTGCGGTGGTGCTGGACGGCTCGGGCAGTTCCGACCCGGAGGGCGAGGACCTCAGCTTTGTCTGGAGCGCGCCGGGGGGCGTGGTGCTGGAGGGTCCGGACCCTGCGGTGCAGGGCTTCACCGCGCCGGAGCAGCTGGTGGATGACAGGGTGCTGGTCTTCACTCTCAGGGTGAGCGATGCCAGCGGCAATGCCTCCGAGGCGGTGGTTCGGATCACGGTGACGGCGGACAACGAGGCGCCGGTCGTGGTTGCGGGGGACGACCGCACCGTTGCGGAAGGGGCTGCGGTGGTGCTGGACGGCTCGGGCAGTTCCGACCCGGAGGGCGAGGACCTCAGCTTTGTCTGGAGCGCGCCGGGGGGCGTGGTGCTGGAGGGTCCGGACCCTGCGGTGCAGGGCTTCACCGCGCCGGAGCAGCTGGTGGATGACAGGGTGCTGGTCTTCACTCTCAGGGTGAGCGATGCCAGCGGCAATGCCTCCGAGGCGGTGGTTCGGATCACGGTGACGGCGGACAACGA